>JAFABB010000008.1 GCA_023426245.1 Bacillota bacterium | reverse complement strand
TAGACTCAAGATTGTTGTTTTGTGGTTTATTTGTAGCAAAATCCTTGGTAAAACTCACTTCCCCTCCCTTTCGCTAGAATTTAGCAGCTTAGGCATCATAAGATGCCGGCAGTCAAAGGGAGGGGAGTGGCAAACAGGCAACTACAGGCACTTAAGTAATTGGAGGGGAGAGTCGAAACTGGATTGGAGGAGTTTCAAATGTCAATTCTTTCGCGGGTTCGGGATTTAAGAAAAAATCAAACACCCAGTGAGAATATTTTGTGGCAAATTCTTCGAGGCCGGAAATTGGATGGATGGAAATTTGTCCGGCAATACCCGATAAAATTCATATATGATGATCAAGTGAGGTTTTTTATAGCCGACTTTTATTGCCATAGTGCCAGACTCGTAATTGAACTGGATGGGAAGATTCATGAAAAGCAAAAGGAATATGACCAATTTCGAACTTATTTGATTAATCAGCTCGGGATACAAGTTTTACGGATTAAAAACGAAGAACTGCAGGATATTGCTGCCGTATCGGCCAAGGTTAATGACTTTTGTAACAAAAGCCGTTATAAAACGATCTTCCCCTCCCTTTCGCTAGAATTTAGCAGCTTAGGCATCATAAGATGCCGGCAGTCAAAGGGAGGGGAGCGGCAAACAGGCAACTACAGGCACTTAAGTAATTGGAGGGGAGAGTCGAAGCGGCAAAATCGACTCACCCTATCAGGAACCCGGTCGGCATGAGTATATTGGCTTGCTATGCCCCTCTCTTTGACTGATGGCGGGGTATGAAATGCCGAAGAGAGGGGCAGGTCGGAGGATGCAGCATAAAGTGAAGCTTTTTTGATTGAGCGGATTCAAGATTGTTTTTGGATGGTTTTTTGTGATAAAAGCCGTGATAAAACCGATCTTCCCCTCCCTTTCACGAGAATTTAGCAGCTTCGGCATCATAAGATGCCGGCAGTCAAAGGGAGGGGAGCGGCAACCATGCAACTACAGGCATTTAAGTAATTGGAGGGGAGAGTCGAAACTTCAAATCGACTCACCCCATCAGTGACCTGATCGGCATGAGTCCATTCCTAAAGAAGAATTGATCGAATACCTGGTTGAAAAATAACATATATTAATATATAATCATATTAATAATTCACTTAATTGATGATGTTGGATGCCTTTGTATGACGAACGAGAACTGCGATACGCTCTGCTAGTTGATATTTTAAATTCAAGGAGAAAATGAATATGAGTCCATTACTAGCGAATAAAAATATATTAATTATGGGAATAAGGGACAGATGGAGCATTGCATGGGGCATTGCCAAAGCAGCCCATGCAGAAGGCGGTAATCTGATTTTTACTTACCTTGGAGAAAGGGAAAAGGAAGATGTTCAAAAATTGGTTTCAACTCTAGGTGACTATTCAATGCATCCGTGTGATATTACCTCTGATGAGGATATCGATCGCTTGTTTGGAGAGCTAAAAGAAAAATACGGTCTTATCCATGGCTTGGTCCATTCAATCGCCTTTGCCAAATCGGCCGATATCCAAAACGGATATGTCAATACAACCAGGGATGGTTTTTCCATTGCCATGGAAATCAGCGCTTATTCCCTTGCTTCAGTAACCCGTAGGGCTAAGGATTTAATGACGCAAGGCGGAAGCATTATTACACTTACTTATATCGGTTCGGAAAAGGTTTTTCCGGGATATAATATTATGGGGGTTGCCAAAGCCGCGCTGGAGACGGGTGTAAAATATCTCGCTTCAGAGGTGGGAGTCAGTGGTATAAGAGTTAATGCAATATCAGCGGGTCCGATTAAAACAACTTCTGCAAAAGGGGTCAAGGATTTTAATCATATGCTTGATTTAGCTCTTCAGAAAGCGCCTTTACGGAGAGGGATCACTCAAGAAGATATTGGCGGTCCGGCGGTCTTCTTCTTAAGCGATCTTTCAAAAGGCATCACTGGAGAGGTGTTGCATGTAGATTGCGGACTACACATTATGGGAGTATAGAAAAGGTCATCCATCTCAGTTAAATCTTAGTAACAGCAATGTCGGGCAGTGGAACATAGTCAGTTTGGGTAATTATGTCTGAATAGACAGGAGTCTATTATGAACAATTCAGCAGTGCAAAGAATTCCGCTTTTGTTCGTTGGACACGGCTCTCCCATGAACGCAATTGAAGATAATACCTATACCAGAAACTGGGCCGGTGTCAGCCGCAAAATTCCAAAGCCAAAAGCCATTTTGTCCATATCGGCCCACTGGTATACCCAGGGAAGCCGAATCAACGATGCGTTGCATCCCAAAACAGTTTATGATATGTACGGTTTTCCGGATGAACTTTACCAGGTTATCTATGATGCCGGCGGGTCACCGGAGATCGCTCACCGGACAAAAGGCTTAATCAGTTATGATGTACAGATTGACAACAACTGGGGTATTGATCACGGAACCTGGTCCGTACTTTGCAGAATGTATCCAGAAGCGGATATTCCCTTGTTTCAGCTCAGTGTGGACAGTAATGCAGGCCGGGAAGATCATTTCCAGATCGGCCGGGAGCTCCGTGCTTTGCGTGAGCAGGGCGTACTCATCATGGGAAGCGGAAACATCGTCCACAATTTGGCGGAAGTCAATTGGGCTATGCAAGGTGGATACCCTTGGGCGGAGGAATTTGATCAATATATCAAAAATAAAATCATCCAAAAACGATATGAAGACGTGATCCGGTATGAGCAGGCGGGCGAGTCATCCAAAATCGCTTTCCGCTTCCCTGATCATTTTTATCCTCTGCTGTATATATTGGGTGCGGCGGATAGCAGCGATCAGTTATCTGTATTCAACGATTCCTGCACAATGGGTTCCCTTTCAATGACAAGTTACCTGTTTTCCTAACCAGTGGATGCATTTTTCTCAGCGGACTTAAAATGATGAAGGAGACTAATAATGATGGGAGTTCGTGAAATCCGTAGAATTGTTTCCGGTAGTATCCAATATGACGGTGCCGGCGTCAAGTTGGTCAGAGTGATCAGCCACAAGGATGTGAGAGATTTTGACCCGTTTCTGATGCTGGATGCGTTTGATTCGGATGATCCGGCTGATTATATCAAGGGATTTCCATGGCATCCGCACCGTGGTATTGAAACTGTCACCTATCTTATTGCCGGTGATATTGAACATGGAGACAGTCTTGGCAATAAAGGCCATATTGTAAATGGTTGTTGTCAATGGATGACAGCCGGGAGCGGTATTATTCATCAAGAAATGCCTCAGTCGTCGGAACGGATGCTCGGCATCCAACTTTGGCTTAATCTGCCCCGAAAAGATAAAATGGCCACGCCTCAGTATCGTGATATCCAATCGGACAGAATACCGTGTGTGGAAGAAAATGGAAGCCAAATTCGAGTGATTTCCGGCAATTATCTGAACCATCAGGGAGTCGTTCAGGGTGACTATGTAAGAACATTGTTTCTTGATGGTAAAATGCAGCCGGATGCAAAATGGAGCCTGAAAACGGCTGAAGATGCCACAGTTTTTCTCTATATCATTGAAGGTAGCGGATGCTTTGGTAACAGAATCCATGATCCGATTGTTCATAAAAATGCAATTTTGTTCGGCCCTGGTGAAGAACTTATTGTCGAAGCGGCGGATAAGGGGATTCGCTTTCTGATATTTTCAGGCAAACCGTTGCAGGAACCTGTTGCTTGGGGTGGGCCGATTGTCATGAACACCCAGGATGAACTCAGACTCGCCTTTCGTGAGTTGGAGGAAGGAACCTTTATAAAGGAGCAAATTGGGTTATCGGGCTAGAGCGTTGTTGGGCGGTTCTTAGAAGAAAAAGCCTTGGTAAAACGATCCTCCCCTCCCTTTCACGAAAATCAAGCAACTTACAGTTAAAGGGAGGGGAGAGTCGAAGTTGGGCAGATTCAAATTGTCGTTTTTTAAACCAGGACCCGGAAAGAACCATCTTCCCGGAACCTGGTCGGGTAGAAGCTGTTCATATAGACAGCCTCATAAATATTGGGGTGATTGATTTCATTACCTATCGCGCGAATTGCGCTGCCATTATTGTTTTAACAATCGTCCACTAACTTTGGGCCGTAACCGGACTCTGACTGGTAGTTTCCGGTTCAGGGTTTTTCGCCTGGACTGTCTCTCCCAAATAGAATCCAAATTGGTTCCAGTCGGATTTGGGCAGGCGGGAGCGGACCGATTGCCGGACCATGGTCGCCATTTTTTCGGCCTTTTGTAACAGTTCCTGCTGTTTGACAGTGATCGCCTTGCCTGCCGTGATATTGGCGTTGCGCTCATCCTGGAGCCGAACGAGATCGGCGTAGGCGCCGGTTAATTCTTCAATGAACTCCGCCGGATAACCCCAGGCGACTATCTCGGTGGCCCGGGCTTTCATTCCGCCTAACAATTGCTTGATTTTATTGATTCGAAAAGAAAAATTACGTTGTAACATTACGATTAACCTCCATTTTTACTATGAAAATATTGTTTAAAAAAATATTTTTAAATCACCCCAATGGTTGATGCTAAAAAAAATTACGCAACCGTTGCGCATGCATACCGAATGACTGAGTACGCATACTGAACCGTTGCGCACGCATGCCGAACGACTGAGTACGCATACCGGACTGTTGCGCACGCATGCCGAACGACTGAGTATGCATACCGGACCGCTGCGCACGCATACCGAAGGACTCAGTATGTATACCGGACCGTTGCGTATGCATACCGAATGATCGTCGTTTATCATATGATTGCATATATATCCTGAACCATGCGCATGGATGTTTGGGCAATAAAGTGACTTCACCATGCAGGACCCAAAGAGCCCAAAGACGAAATCCATCCAATCCGGCGTCTTTTTAAAGGACGATCAATCCTGACTCATCCTGGTTTATTTTTAGGCCCTCCTGCCCCTCGTTCCCCTCCAAGGACAAATATCATCAAGACCATTGCGCATGTATGAATCCTGACTAATCCTGGTTCAATCCCTTATTTATTCAACAATCAAATAGGCGTTCACACCATTGAACCCGGATTCAATCGTGGACATCCAAAAATAATCCAGCGCCTTTGAAAAAGGCGACGAATCTTGACTAATCCCGGTCAGGATTTGCTCTCCATCATTTGCAGCTGTCTTTGGACTTCGGCGGGGTTAAAAACCAAGTATTTGCTGCCCTGGCGGTCTATAATGTCCGACACCACATGGAGGGAAGTAACCATCTCGATGAAGCGCCGGTAATTGACGCGGAGATTGTTTTTCCGGCCGTAAGCATCGGCCAACTCCCGGTTGGAAATGACAGGGAAAGTTTCCATCGGCGCTTGAGTCCTTCTGGCATCCAGTTCGGCCTTTAGAAACAATAATAAATTCAAATGATCATCCGTGGCTTTTTTGACCAAACGTTTTTCTTCACGAACAGCGACGGCATAGTCAGTCAAGCGCCCGGCCGTTTCCGGTCCGGCGAGGGAGGCGATGGACAGCAAAGGAAGATAGGAGTCCATTTCTCTGGCTCCCAGGTCCGGGATGTCGGGATAAGTCTGATAACGGTCCCGGACAGATTTCCAGTTGCCCAGGAACCAACAATAAAGCCCGTCCCTGATCCGGGCGGGCTCACAGTGAGAGGCTTTCGGTAAACGGATGTTTTTGTAACGAGACTCATATTCGGTCCGGATCTGGATGGTCCGGCTCTTTAAGGCTTCATTTTTGATGTCCTGGATGTTCCCCATGGCCACCGGACTGGTGATCTTGAAAATTACCGGCTGCCATCCGCCTTTCTTGACTGGATCGGAGATGGCGACTTCGGAGCCGTTATAAGCGTTGAGCAAAATCGAGATCAACGGGGAATCATTTTTGAGGCCCACGTCTTTCAATTCGTCCAGGCAGAAAGTAATTTCGCTTTCGGCATAGCGGCGGAAAGCGGCGGGGGTAATCTCCCCGAAACATTTGCCGTTTAAGGAAAGCTGGCTGACAACTTCAAGGCAGCGGCTTTTCCCCGATTCATAGGGAGCATTGAAAAACAGGATTGGGTAACATTGGAACAACGGCTTCAAGTAGGTGCCCATGATCCACAAGCTTACCAGATCATATTCGACGGGATGCCGTAAACCGAGATATTTTTGCAAATAAGAGCGGACGTTTTGGAAAATTTCGGCTGTAGCGGGAGACTCCCCGCCGCTTTGATAGTCTCTGATACTTTCAAGACTCCAGCGGGGTTCCAAAAATCCGGGGCCATGATATAGTTTATTGTTAAACAGCGTACTGTTAGTTACCGGTACAATGCCGTTTTCAAGGAAGTTTTCTTCGTTCCAGGGAATGACCCGGCCCCCGCTGGTCACCATCGCGGCTGTTCCAGCCATATTGCCGGTTTCCGGCGGTATCTGAACCCCGACAAAAGCCGTGTTTCCCGAGAAGTCCAGCGCCGTATGAATCCAATGGATGGGAGGGGCTTGATGATTTACATTATTTGACATGCGAATTCTCCTTTAATAAAAATCAAAACCGGAGTGAGGATATTTTTTATAATCAAGGGGCGCGGGGCTTGAAGCTGAGGATAGGCATTGTTTTTGACCTCCTTTTAGGGAATAAAAAAAGCAAATAGCCTGGGTCCTTGGACATAAATGTGCCAAAGATGCAGGTATTTGCTTTTGGGCATCCAAAACGCCTTGGCGTATCGCGAAGGCGTTTGTCTGACTTTGTTTGGTAGTGAAAACCATTTTTACAAACTTCTACCAATACCATTATACCACGGAATTTTGGAAAAAGTGTGTCGATTTTGTATCGATCACTCTAGATGTTGATATGACGGTCAAAAAAAGGATTTTTGCCACGTTTATCCTGATAAATGCCCGGTTGATAACTTTGAAGGCGGAAATCCCCAAGTGGAGATGGTTTCGAAGCTGAAGATTTGAGTTATCCACAGGGGAGGGGTTCGGTGGAGGAAATTTAGAGGGGAAGGAGGCGTAGGAGGGGCAAGAGGCGATAAAAAAATGAAAGCGGATGAGATAAATCACCAAAAGTTTAAAATACGAACAATTTGAAGTTCGCGGTTGGGTCGGGGCAAGAAGCCCCGGCTATACTTAAAGCGGCCTTTAGTCGATTTTGTGGTGCTGGATATTGTCAGAAATAAAAAAAGGAATAGCTGAATCAAGAGAGAATATTTTTTTAAACCGGTTTAAAACATTTTTATTTGGGAATGCGAGTTGAATTTTTATTTTCTACCCAATTCATTCCGTTTTTTTCAGAGGAAAGGTTGGCTTCAAGTCCAGCAACGATAAAATGGTCGAGGTGATTGCAAAATGTTACAAGTTCCATTGGATGAGATGAAAGCCCAATTGAATCGAGTTCTTTTAAAAGTGGGATTTTCCAAGGAAAAAGCAGAGTTATGCGCCAGGTTGTTTGCAGAAAATAGTTTGGATGGGGTGTATACCCATGGTTTAAATCGATTTCCCAGGTTTATCGGAGATGTCCAAAATGGGCGCATTAATATAGAAGCCGAACCTGAAAAAATTAGCGGCTTCGGCGCACTGGAGAGTTGGGACGGAAAACTCGGTCCGGGAAATCTTAATGCGTACTTTGCTATGAAACGGGCGATCGAACTCGCGCGAACATACGGGATCGGTTGTGTTGGCTTAAAAAATACGAACCATTGGATGAGAGGCGGCACATACGGATGGCAGGCGGCCCAAGCCGGATGTATCGGCATCTGTTGGACCAATACCACTCCTTTGATGCCGCCGTGGGGAGCGGTGGAAAGAAAATTGGGAAATAACCCATTAATTTTGGCGGTCCCTCATGAGAAAGGCCACATTGTGGTAGATATGGCCATGACCATGTTTTCTTTTGGTAAAATTGAATCGTGCTTGGCTAAGGGAACGTTATTGCCGGTAGAGGGCGGCTATGATATGGAAGGTAATTTAACCAGAGATCCGAAAGCGATAGTCCAATCCAAGCGACCGATGCCGATCGGGTGTTGGAAAGGAACGGGGTTGGCTTTATTGCTCGATTTAATGGCAATGGTTTTATCCGGAGGAAATTCAACTTTACAATTGGGCCAACCGGGGAGCAAATGTGGCCCTTCCCAAGTATTTTTGGCTATCGACGTCTCGAAATTACCCCAACGCCAGTTGATACCGGTGATGATTGATGAGATTATTAACGACCTTCATTCGGCCAAGCCGGTCAAGGACGGCGAGGGAGTTTTGTATCCTGGCGAACGCGTTTTGACTCTTCGCAGGGAGAATCTTGAAAAAGGAATCCCGGTTGAAGAACCTTTTTGGCAACAAGTGCTGGATATGTAGGTGTTTAGAGAATCATAATTTCAGGTCATCTTTTTTGGAGTGAAGTTTGATTAGAAGTTTTTAGGAGTTTGATTTAGGCTCACTTCACTCACGATTTTTTTTGGAATGAGCGGGTTATTTTTGTTCTTTGATAAACCGGTTTAAATATTTTTGGTTTGAATTTGCAGTAAAGGCCTATCAATTGTGTCGCATTTTTATAAGTGAACCATTTCAAAGCTCCGCCGTGTCAGCTGTTCTCCGGATCCGTTCAGTGAAGAAATATTTTTTAAATTTATATTGATAAAAAAAATTAATATAGCAGGAATAGCTGGATTGATGAAGAATAATATATTTAAACCGGTTTAAAAAAGAAGACTTTTGGATGCTTTTATAAAAGCGATAGTCCATGAAACATCAGGGAGAAGTTGGAACATCCCCAAATATTAAGGAGGCGATAGGATAGTTTCAGCGGAATGACGTTTTCTTAAGTACAGAAATTTGTTTTATTTATATGAGCGCGCAGAGCTAGTTATAATTTGGAAATCAAGATACGGAGGTTAAAAAATGAAGGAAAAAGAAAAGGTCTATTTGGGCGGTTTGGATATGCTCAGTTCGAAAGTGGACAGTTTGACTAAAATGCCCCGGACTGCCGTAATACCGGTTATTCGGGATAAAAAGACCGGCCATTTGAATGCCGGCGCGTATAGCGGCTCCCTTTCGAGCTATAAACCGTTTCATGTAATGTTTGGACCTAAATCGGCCACCACGATTGAATCATTCCGTGATATCGAAGAATTCAGTGTAGCCATACCCAGTAAAGAGCAGATCGATCAGATGTGGGTTACCGGTATGGGAGTACCCAAAGGGATCAATGAAATTGAAATGGCCGGATGGCACACCGCGCCATCCAAGATGATCGAAACTCCTGTCATTGCAGAATGCCCGGTTACCTTGGAATGCCGGAAAATTCATTACGATAAACTTCCCAGCCCGTGGCGAGCGATTGTCGTCGGGGAAGTCGTTGGAATCCATATTGACGAAAAGCTGCTGGAAAAAAGCAGAGGCGAAGTAGCTTCAATGTTACCGATGCATGAAAATAATGTCAGCGTCAAAACCGGTTTTTATGGCCCAAGCGTATTGGAGAAAGATTTAGTGGCCACCAGTCCGGACCCAACTCCGAAAAAATGGGATTTTAAAGATAAAACCGAAAACGGCAAGGTGTTTGTCGGCGGCGACGACATCTATAAACCGGAGAATGAAAAAGTATTGGTCAATGCGCTTTTTCCAATGCCAGCCATTTTCTTAATGACCAAAGATCAAAATAAAAAAGCCAATGTGTTACCAATGATTGGCGGGAAATATCAATCGACTGTTCCGACCCTGGAGATGCCGGTTCCGAAGAATTCTTACTCCTATGAAAATATTAAACGGACCGGAGAGTTTGTAGTGGCAATGCCGGACCGGGAATTGATTGAAAATTTCGAACTGATGGAGAAAAATCTGCCGGACGGATTTGAAAAAGCGGCACTCACTTTGTTGCCGGAAAACATGGTCGACGCCAACGGAATCGCCGAATGTCCGGTCAATGTGGATTATAAAGTAATTTCCATGAAAGATGTCCCCGGCTATGATTATGCAGTGATTATCGCTACCAAGGTCGGCGTCAGTTACGACAAAGAAACCTGGGATCAAATCAATTTAGGATGGCCGCAGGATTGCCTCCAATACTTAAATGAATTTTTCGGCAAATACATGTATGCGGTGTTTGATGAAGGATTCAAGCGAAAATGGGGTTTCCATGATCCCGATCATTTGAGCGTTCGTCCGCTGCCGACTTATGGTAGCCGCTACGGTACCTCTTGGACTAATCCCTGGTGGTTCCATTTCTGGCTGATCGAATTGACTGAGGAAGGTTTAATCACCAAATCGAACCTGAATAAATTAGCCAGCGCTTTAATGGTATGGAACAACGCGAAGGGGCCGGAACATCTGATTGAGTACTTTACCAATGGTTATATGGAAGATTTACGTAGCCGCTTACAAAGAGTATTTAACATGATGGCCTGGGCGCACCGGGATTATTCCAAATGGGCGGAAATCCAACATTTTATTAATACCAACTTCACTCCGGATGAAAGAGATCCTTTCAATGGCTTTATTGTCCAGGAAACCTGGAATGGCGAAAAAATTGAATGCGCAAACTTGGTTGAGCCGATGATGGGAGTGCCCTATAGTGCGGGTAAAATCGTCAAAGTGAAAAGCAACAGGGCTTAAAAACTAAAGAATTGGTCGGACTTATCCATGGCAATGGCAAAAGGGCTTACTCATATTTCACGGGATGGCCAAAGCACCTGTTGCCTGGATAATCCGACTTTGAGTTGTTTTTCAAAGAAATTTGCGATTACCCAAGGAGAAAGGATCTGAATATCTTGCCCTCTCAAAAGATAAAAAGTGTAAACTGCTATATTTTGCAGCATGAATACAAAGAGAGTTTTACTTCGGCGCGAAATTATTGGCATAAGAAAAGAGATTTTACCTTAATCGAGATCGAAACCGAAGATGGGATAACGGGTTGGGGAGAAGCTCTCGGCTTATCTCACGTCATCAAAGTAATTGTGGAGAAATATCTCAAAGGAGTACTCATCGGAGAAGATCCTCTTTTGGTTGAAGTTTTATGGGATAAAATGTTCCGGCAGATCAGCAACTCTGAACCGTGCGGGTTAGGTATTGCGGCCATTGCCGGGGTAGATATCGCCTTGTGGGATATTATGGGGAAAATTTATAACAAGCCGGTATACCAGCTTTTAGGCGGCTCTTATCGTGACAAAGTAGAAGCGTATGCCACCGGTTGTTTTTTTAAGAGCAGAGACTTTCAGCAAATCGTGGACGATTCCAAGCAAGAAGTTCAGAAATACGTCGATAAAGGGTTTAAAAAAGTCAAGATGAAGATCGGCTTGGGAGTCGAGAAAGATCTGGAACGAATTGATGCAGTCCGGCAATTTATTGGTGACGAAATCACGCTGATGGTGGACTCCAATAATAGTTATGATTATATTTCCGCATTAAAACTAGGCAGAGAACTGGAAAAAAGGAAAAATATCCTATTTTTTGAGGGGCCGCTTCCGGTAACCAACATCAATGGACATGCCAAGTTGTGTGATGAGTTGGATTTACCGATTGCCAACGGTGAAAATGCCAATCGGCTGGATGATTTTTATCAATTGCTGGTTAATAACGCCGTTGACATCTTGCAACCGGACATTTGTTATGCGGGCGGACTCACCGAGGTCAAGAAGATAAAAGATCTATGCCTGCTGTTCCAAGTACCGTTGTTCCCGCATGTGTGGGGGTCGGTGGTTGGCATGAAGGCGGCTTTAAGTCTTTTAGCCACCTTGCCCGATTGGAACACCAGCTTCTTTTCGGCTTTTGCTCCGCTGTTTGAGTTTGAACAAAATAGCAGCCCAATGCAGACCGAACTTGACGATGATCCGCTTGTTTTAGAAAATGGTTTCATTAAGTTGTCGGAGCAACCCGGTTTGGGATTAAAAATAAATCACGAAATTCTTAGGAAGTATCAAATCTGAAAAAATAATAAAAATTTATTTTGATATCTAAAAAACAAGGAGGTGTAGCGGGTAGACTAAAGGAGGTGATGGCTGGAATATTTCTGGCACTTTTACATCCGATCGAACTTATTTTTTAAAAGGGAGAGATAGTAATGAAAAAAATTTTTTTTGCGTTAACTGTATTTGCTGTCATCCTAAGCGTATGCCTCTTATCGACTGCTTTTGCCGCCCCCGTCCAAATTACGGTTTCTTCGTGGCAATGGGAAGAAGTTCCCTTTAATGGTTTTTACCGGGAAGTTGCTAAACAATTTACTAAAGAAAATCCTGGGTATGTCATTGAAGAACAATACACTCCTTTTGCAAAGTATTTTGATAAAATGTTGGCTGATACGGCTGCGGAAGCAGTACCGGATGTTATGATGTTACGAATTGAAGATTTAGGTCAGTATTCAACGGAGGGTGTTTTAGAACCCTTGGATAAATGGATGTCGAAGGATCTGAAACAATCTTTCGTGGATGCACAATATCTGTCTCCGGTTAAAATCAAAGGAAAAACCTATGCGGTCATCATGCAGTATGTAGGCCAGGAACTTTTGTATAACAAAGAATTATTTGAACAAGCAGGTGTGGAAGTGCCTAAGACAGCAGACGAGCTTGTGGCTGCGGCAAAGAAACTTACTAAAGCGCCTGACCAATACGGATATCCTTTCATGACTTTAGCTCAGGAAGCCTTTTTCTCTCATCTTTCTTACTGGATTTATGGTCAGGATAAGAATTTCCTGGTCAAAGGGATTAAGGTGAACGGCCCTGGCGAAATTAAAGCCGCTCAGTATTACAAACAACTTTTTGATGCCAAAGTTACACCAATCGGTGTCGATAAGTCCGTCATCCGTAATCTGTTTGTCCAAGGAAAAGCGGCGATGATTTTTGATGGCCCCGGGGTGATGGGTTTGATCAGAAAGCAGAACCCTGGCTTGGAATCGAAGATCGGTTCAAAAGTAGTACCCTTCCCGACGGGAACGGCGGTTGCCCAGGATAACCTGCTTACGATTCCAGCCGCGTCAAAGAACAAAAAGATGGCTTGGAAATTTGTGGAGATCGCAAGCCGGCCCGAATTTATGGCTAAATTTTTGCAAATGACCGATTGCACACCTGGAAGAAAGGATGTTGTTACTAAAGCGTATCTTGACAAGAATCCTTGGTTTACTGGTTTTGCTGAAGGCGCAAACAATTTAAGAGTCGCGGTAAGTCCTTATAGCCAAATTGATGCCCAAGTACGGAGAATTGTTATTGATGCTGTTCAATCCGTGCTATATGCGGATGTTCCTGTAAAAAAGGCTCTTGATGGAGCCCAAAAACAAGTTGATCAATTAAAAAAGAAATAAGTTTAGAATTTTAAAGTGTGTTTTCGTAATGTAAATTTATCATTGATCGTGTTAGTCCTGGAAAACAAAGCGAAGAACAGGACTAACACGGGCCTTTTTGAAAATCGATTAAAAGGACTATAGTTCAGAATGAGCAGTAGTCTGGAAAGTCGTTCACGCCGGCTTCTGCTGACGCGCATGAAAGGATGAAAATGAGGTTGGATATCATGATCGCTTATTCCTGCTCATATTGGGAGGAGAATGATGATGAAATATACAGGTTCTTTAAAATTGGGGAAGACCCAAGAAAGTAGAAATGCGATATTTTCAGTATCGTTACTTTTACCTGCCCTAATTGTCAGTGGATTCATTTTAATTTATCCGCTATGTAAGTCTTTATCCATGAGTTTCTTTCGGATCAATTTGATGAATCCGAAGCGAAATCAATTTATCGGGTTCGATAATTATGTACAGTTGGCCCAATCGTCAAAATTTTGGGAGGGTTTGTTGGTTACTGTCATAATTACAGCAGGAGTAGTCATCGGCGCAGTTTTATTAGGTCTTATATTTGCCCTTTTACTTAATCTGCGGTTTAAGGGGCGAGGGGTCATGCGGTCATTGATGGTAATTCCCTGGGCCATTCCTCCTGTAGCAGCCGTTCTAGCATGGTTATGGATTCTTGATTCTCAATTTGGCATTCTCAATTATATACTTAAAGTTATGGGCATTATTGAAGGGAATATTCAATGGATCAGCAACACACGGATGGCGGTTGTTTCGGTAACGTTGGTTCAAATATGGAAACAGGTTCCAATCGCAGCAGTCATGCTGTTGGCTGGATTACAAACCATTCCGAATGAACTCTACGAGGCGGCATCAATCGATGGAGCCAGTTATATGCAAAGACTTGTTCACATTACATTGCCGGGTTTAAAGACTACGGCCGGCTTTTTGATCCTTTTGATTACTATCTGGACGTTTAGACAGTTCACCGTGATCTACCTGATGACCGAAGGAGGACCGAATCGAGCGACTGAAACTCTGGTGATTCAGATTTACCGGGAGGCATTCAAGTATTTTGATATAGGATATGCAGCAGCCATCGGAACAATTACCTTTATTATTTCACTATTGTTTGGAGCCGTCTATTTTCGTTGCACAACTGAAAGGAGGGCCAAATAATGAGTACCAAGCAAAACAAGGCAAGTGCAGTCATCAGGAACATTGGCTTAATTTTTTTAATGGTTATCATGATATTTCCCTTTTATTGGATGATCAAAACTTCGCTGGAATCGAATAGTAATATATTTAAATTTCCCCCGTCATTCATAGCGGAAAAGGCGGATTTTTCAAGTTTTGTGAATATATTTACCCGACTGCCGTTGTTGCAATGGTTTTATAATTCCTTATTGGTATCGATTTTAGTTACTTTGTTTTCGATGGTCATATCGTCGTTTGCAGCCTATAGTTTATCGCGGTTTCCGTCGCGTTTGAATACAACAATAGGATTTTTAATATTAACGACGCAGATGTTTCCGGGCACATTGTTGTTACTACCGATCTATATGATCTTCCGATCCATGGGATTGATTGACTCGCATATCGGTATCATTATTGCGTATACAACATTTTCACTACCGGTATGTATTTGGATGTTGAAGGCCTATTTTGACACGGTCCCGATTGAGATTGAAGAATCGGCGCTGATTGATGGATGTTCCAAGATCGGAATATTGATCAAGATGATCTTACCGTTATCATTACCGGGGTTTGTAGCAACATCAATTTATACATTTATCCAAGGCTGGGATGAATTTGTGTATGTATTTTTATTGCTTTCTACGAAAGCGAAGTGGCTTTTGAGTATCGGTTTGTTCAGCTTGATCGGGGAATATACCACGCCATGGAACTGGCTGATGGCGGCGGCCACGGTTTATACCTTGCCCGCGGTATTGCTCTTCTTATTTCTCCAACGTTACCTGGTTAGCGGCGTGACGAGTGGCGCGGTTAAGGGCTAAGGGAATTATTGATTTTTTCGGGAGTGGATGGTAATATATAACATTAGCGAGTTCGCTTTATAAGAATTTTATTTACAACAATAGATAATACTATTTTTTAGATCGATAGTTATGAGGGGAAAATTATGTCGGTTACAATTGAAGATGTTGCAAAAGCGGCTGGGGTATCAAAAAGCACAGTATCATTGGTGCTTAATGGTAAAAATGTTGTTAAAATGGAAACCAAGTATAAAGTGCTGCAGACCATTGAAAAACTGGGTTATATTCCGAACGTGGCCGCTCAGGAGCTGACAACCAAGCGAAAACAAACTTTGGGCCTGGTTATTAGCGTTTCCCACCATAGTTCATTTAATTTAGGGGCGGATACATTTTTTCAAGACGTAACCGATGGTATTCTTAGTGAGCTGGTAGATGCTTCCTATAGCATATTTTACGAACAGGTCAGCAGCCGGCAGTTATCGGATGGAATTCCCAATATTGTTAAAGGGAAACGGATCGATGGGTATTTCATTATCGGAAGAATTTTTGAAGCAATGCTTATCGAACGTCTTATAAAAGAAGATATTCCATTTGTAGTAATTAACCGGAATGAACCCAAGGTAGATTGCGTTTATAGCGATTTTAAGTTTGCTTCCTATTTGGGAGTAAAGTATTTGATAGATGCCGGTCATCGTAAAATTGCTTTTGTTAATTCTTCATCGGCGGAAAATGCCAGTAGTTTGTTAAAGTTAGAAGGATACAAGCTGGCTTTGGCCGAAGCCGGAATTCGCTATGATCCCGAATGGATTCGTGAAAGCCCTTATTCCGGCAAGGGGGGATTCGAAGCCGCTAAAGATTTATGGGAGTCAGGCATACGTCCGACCGCAATTTTTACCGGGTTTGATGGTATCGCTGTGGGGGTAATGAAATATCTTCAACAAATAGGAGTAATTATCCCAAAAGACGTATCATTGGTTGGATATGAGGACTCGATTTTATCTGAATACTCCATACCGGCATTAACCACCGTAAGAGTCAACAAAAAAAAGATCGGGGCGGAAGCATGCAAAATACTTTTGGAACGAATTAAACATCCGAAGATGAAACCGCTCAATGTTGCTGTTACTCCGGATGTGGTCGAGCGTGACTCCGTATCTCCCGTGATTAACTCATAGATATTTTGAAGAATGGTAAAAACCATAAAAAGTTTTACGTTGCGACGCGCATGAATTAATTTGTGCTCCAAGATTTAAAGATAGTTCTCGATTCATATAGCGATAATTTAACTGAATTGAAAGGAAGTAGTAAGCTATGGAACCACAAGCGAAAGCCACGAAACTATTAAAAGAATTCAAGCAGGACAATTATGCTTTCGGGCTTGATATTTTTGATAAAGTAGGAGAATTTGCTGTCAGTTATGGTAAAAAGGCGCTGGTTATTGCCAATCCTAGATATTTACAACCGGTCATCGATAAGACAATGGCGTCTTTACGCATTCACGGAGTTGAGTTGGCGGGTAACCGGATTGTTCCGGATGCGGGACCTAACGCGCCGCGAGAAGATGTCTATCGGATCGAAAGTTATATCATGCATTATCACCCGGATTGTATTATCGCCATTGGCGGGGGAAGCACCATTGATGCGGCCAAAGCCGCCAATGTGCTGGCTTCATTAGGGGAATACAGCCCGGAAATCGATACTTATTTTGGGACCGGTTTAGTGTCGGAGGCATTGAGAAAGACGGGAAAAAAATTAAAGCCGTTGATTGCGGTACAAACAGCGGCCAGTTCCGGGGCGCATTTGACCAAATATTCCAATATCACTGATCCAGTGTTAGGACAGAAGAAATTGATTGTGGACGATGCGCTTATTCCTACCAAGGCTGTTTTTGATTATGCCGTAACGGAAAGTATGCCTGTACGAGTAACGATCGATGGAGCTTTGGATGCAATCGCCCATTGCATGGAAGTCTTTTATGGTGTCAATGAATCCCAATATGATTTGGTCAAAGAAGTGGCGGAGTGTGGGATTCGACTGGTGGTTCAATATGTCGGAAAGGTCATCAAGAACCCGCATGATGCCGAAGCTAGGCGGGCTCTGGGTTTGGCAGCGGATCTCGGGGGATATTCCATTATGATCGGGGGAACCAACGGCGCTCATTTGACCAGTTTTTCGCTGGTAGATATTACGAGTCATGGTCGGGCGTGCGGAATTATGAATCCCTATTATACTGTGTTTTTTGCCCCCGTTGTGGAACGCCAATTACAAATCATCGGGAATATCTTTAAAGAGGCAGGATTTATTTCGGCCGATTTAAGTGAGTTGAAAGGCCGGCAACTCGGAATGGCAGTTGCTGAAGGAATGGTAGCCTTCAGTAAGAGCATCGGATCGGAAACGAAACTGTCTGAGCTGAAGGGATTTAGTGATGAACATATTCAACGAGCTTTAGAGGCGGCCAAAGATCCCCAGTTGGAGATGAAACTGAAGAATATGCCGGTGCCGCTGAATGCCTCCCAGGTTGATAAGTATATGGCCCCAATTTTGGAAGCTGCCAAGACCGGAAACTTCAATTTAATTGAGAATATGCCCTAAATTGGCTCGGAAAATAGTTTAGGGGAGAGGCTTTCGGCTGGATCGAATAAATTTTTCCCTTAAATAAAGCAGGTGAGGAATCATGAAAACAGGAGTCATTCAATTTGGGACGGAAAGTGTTAAACTGAATTTACCGGATTTCACGGATATTTTTACCATGTCCACTCCGGAGCCTCTCCGGAATCCGGTGCTTGCCATTGAAAAAGCTTTAATGAACTCAATCGGGTCTCCGGGATTAGATACTATTATTCAAGAAAAACTAGCTCAAAAGCCTGACGCTCGAGCAGTTGTGGTAATCTCAGATAACACCCGGCCCGTGCCTTATCGGGGAGAAGAGGGAATTCTTTGGCCAATCATCGAAAAACTGTTGCACCATGGTTTTACGAATAACCGTATTTTGATTTTGGTTGCCAACGGAACTCATCGCTCTTTGACGGAGTCCGAACTTCGGGCGATGATTGATCCCCGGATTTTTGAGGCAGATATTCCCATTGAAAACCATGACTGTCAGGATACCGCCAATTTGATCTATCTGGGAGAGACCCGGAGGGGTAGCCGGATCTTTCTCAACCGTCACTATGTGGAAGCGGACCTTAAGATTCTCACCGGATTGGTGGAGAGTCATTTTATGGCCGGGGTCTCGGGGGGAAGGAAGTCAGTTTGTCCCGGATTAATCGGTGAGGAAGGAACTCACATCTTTCATGGCGCTGCGATGCTTGCTTCCTCCAACGCCAGTGACCTGATCTTGGAGGGTAATCCCTGCCATGAGGAGGCTTTGGAGTTCTCCCGACGGGCCGGGGTGGATTATATTATCAACGTGACCTTGGATGAACAGTTTAACTTGACCGGAGTCTTTGCCGGGGAGCTAGAGGCGGCCCACCGGAGCGCGGTGGAACGGTTGAAGGAATATGTAGTTTTACCCGTTCAAAAGGAATATGACATTATCATCACCCATGCCGGTTTTGTCGGAATCAATCACTATCAAGCCGCCAAGGCGGGTGTCGCCGCTTCCCGAATGCTCAAACAAGGTGGAAGATTAATCATGGTGGCCAATAATACTGACGTTGACCCGATTGGAAGTTTACGTTACCGGACGATGCTGCAGTTATTCAAATTAATCGGAACGGAACGGTTTCAGCAGCTAATCATGTCTCGGGATTGGACCTTTATTCCGGACCAATGGCAGGTACAGATGTGGGCTAAATTGTATGCCAAGATTTCACCGGAGCATTTCGTATATTACAGCTTAGGGTTGCAACCGGCAGATTATGTCATTTTGCCCTCGGTGGATGGAAACCGGTTTCTCCCGGAAAAAATGAGATACCGGGGGATGATTGATAGTATTCCGCAGGTGATCGAGGGGGCATTGCGGCAGGCCCTGGATGAACTTTGCCAGCAAAGAATCGAACATCCCAATATAGCGTTTCTTTCGAACGGGCCATATGGGATTCCGGTGCTGGATTAGTTAAGAGGTCGTCCCGGAAGTTAATCTGGGACGGCCCTTTTTTTATTTGGTGCGTCCGGCATGGGTGTTGCTATCGGGTCCTCCCGCAATTTTTGAATTTTCTCAGTGAACATTGTTTTGACTTCGATGTGAAGTCATCCGCTACCAATGATTGAAGGTGCGGCGTACCAACTCTTTGGATACGTTTTTAATCTTTTCTTGAAAAGCGGGAACGCCGTTTTTCCCTGGGAGGACAACAAAGTACTTTTTGTTTTTGCTGTATACCGCGGTAAGATGTTTGAGCGGTAATTGGGGTTAAATGGTATGAATGCCTATTGGTCGATGGACGGAGAAATAGGGGATTGAACCAGGATTAGTTGCCTTTTTCAAAGGCGCGGATGACACAGATTAAAAAATCTTTTTTGTATTAATCTTAAGCAATTAAACAATAAGCTCAAGTGTGACGTTTTTGAGAACAAAGTACCTAGCAGTAACAAAAAAATCCGTCCAATCTGAAAAATCTGTTTAATCCTGGTTCAGATAGTGTTTTAGGCAACAAGGATACTACATTTTTCAATTGGCCTTTACTAAGCTTCCGCTATTTCCTTTTCTCCGTCTTTCCCGTCAAATAATCGATACTGACCTAGAAAAAATCAGCGAACTCAATCGATGCATCTGTTTTTGGCTCTCTCGTCCCGGTTTCATAAAGGCTAATCATTGCTTTTTTGGTTTTAAATATCGCTGCCAATTTCCCTTGTTCTCTGTCATGAAGTTTTCCTCTTACGCACATATGCGCGAGGGTATTGGGTGGCCTTGGTTGGGCGGGGAGTGGAGAAGATAGAAGTTTGATCGACTCACCCCATTCAGGAACCCGCTCGGCATGAGTTCATTGCTTGCTATACGCGTCTTTTAGACGCGACCTCCCTTTGGCTGAAGGGCTGAAGGCATCTTATGATGCGGCGGCGTAATATGGACGTGAAAGGGAGGGGCAGGTCGGAGGATGCAGCATATAGCGATATAGTCTGGGACAAGACCAGTAATAACAAGTAAAAAAGAAGATGAGCGCCTAATTGCTCATCTTCTTTTTGTGTTCTAACACGGACGTAATCTACAAATTTTTTATAGGAAATTATTCATATCGCAAATTTCTACGGGCTTTTTATTAAGCCCCTTAATAAACTTTTCGATTAAGTAAAAAATTTTTTGTAATTAGAAGGATAAAAGTGTCACACATAGAATAAATTACACAAACGTTGTAATTATTAATACAAACGTTATAACAATAAGCACAAACGTTATAATTAATAAAAAACGTCGATTATTAGTTAATGCGATTTGCCATCGAAGGTTGTAAATAGCTATATTGCATTGAAGACTAAGCGACTAAGAAACGTCGGGAAGTTAGTCTGGAAAGGTCCAAGAAATCAAAAAATATAAGGGGGAGTCGATTGGTTGTAGCCAGCTATTTCAAATAACAATGATTGTTGAAATATTTTGGAGGTGATTTTATGGAAAAATTAGTATTTGGAATATCCGAAAAAAATCAGAATGAATATTGGGAAATTGTAAATGCTGGTTTTTTGGAATGCGGTAACCGTTTAAACTTGGAGTTTATTTTTAAAGCTCCGCCATCGGAAAATATTCAATGCCAATTAGCGGATTTAGAAGAATTTATTAATCAAGGTGTTGATGGTATCGCTTTTGTGGCGACGAATCCCGAACCATTTATGCCCGTTGTCAAAAAGGCAATACATAAAGGGATTCCCGTGATGTGTTTTGATTTGGATGCGCCTGAGAGCGGAAGATTAGCTTTTTTTGGTATGCCACGGCCGATCGAGATGGGGAGGCTAGCAGGGAAATATATGGTGGAGAGTCTACCGGAAGGCGGTACCATAGCGGTTCAGACTGGTTCTTTGACTGCGGCCGGAGCTGTAGGAAAACTCGAAGGCTTTCGGGAAATTGTCAGCAAACACAACATTCGGATTATTGATATTAAAAATGATTATGAAGAAGCAAGTTTAGCCTTGATAAACGCAAAATCTTTACTGACTATCTACCCTGATTTGGATGGAATGTATGGAATCTATGGTTATCATGCGTGGTGTCAAGCACAAGCCGTCAAAGAATTAGGGCTTAAGAAACGTCCGAAAATAATTGGTTTTGATATGTTTCCCCAGACCATCCAATATATTGAGGAAGGTTTGATAGATTACTCAATTTGGATTGGCGAATATTACTTCGGTTACTATACGGCAGCTTTTTTGTCCAATCTGGTTCGGCTCGGCGTATCAGAAACGTTGTTTATGTCGGGATTAAATGCAGATGATTATAAGGCGAATGTTATAAATTTGCCGATAGTGGCTTTTTATGAAAACAATATCCATGACTATAAAACGTGGAGTGAAAAACATAATCCATTCAAACTATTAACAAAACAAGCTTGAGTTACCGCTTCACTACGGGTAATGACTCATATGCTAAATAATATGGTAAAGGAGGGAGAAAATTATCAAAGTTTGGAATGAAATATAACAAAATGAGAGAGGGAGATAAGCGAAGATGAAAATGAGACATTTGTGGATGATCCTAATGATGTTGATTTTGGTAACCAGTTGTTTCTCGGCATTTGCGGCGGATAAAGTCACTACCTTGCAGTTACAGTTTAGCATGGTCGGCGATCCGCCCGCACAAACACTCAGACAACTTGTTTCTCAATATGAGAAATTACACCCCAATATCAAAATCGAGGTTTCCTATGTTCCCTGGGAAAACCACCGTTCAGTGACGATTTCAAAGCTTGTTTCGGGGAATCCCCCGGACATTCTCCATTCAGCCACTTCTCAAGGGGCGGTTGAATATGCCAATATGGGCGTGTTAACTGACCTGAAACCATACTTAAAGCAAGATCCAAAGTTTTTCAATGACTTCATTCCGTCGACTTTTAAAGAGTTGAATTACCAGGGGCTGCCGTTCGTACAATCGCCGGAGGCGGTAATTTTCTATCGCAAGGATTTATTTAAGGAAGCGGGTATTCCTTTTCCCACAGTTGATAAACCTTGGAGTTGGGATGAATTTATTAAATATGCTCAGAAACTCACGGCGGATCAGGACAAGGATGGGGTAATAGACCGTTGGGGTTTTGTTGACCGTGGTCAATCCGGTTTTATATTCATGAAATCCACGATTCCCTTGATTTGGAGCTTTGGTGCCGATGTCGTAAGAAAATCCAACAATAAATGGGTTTCTGGTTTCGATACTCCGCAGGCAAAAAGATTTGTTCAATTTTATGTAGACTTGACTAGAAAGTATAAGGTCAGACCGGAAAGTTATTTGGGATGGGGTTTTGCAGAAGGACTACGGGCATGGAAAGAAGGAAAAGTCGCCATGTTTGGCGTGGGAGCCTGGTTTGCGGATTCGATTCAACAAAATACCGACATGAGATTCAACGAAGAATGGGATGTGATGCTTTATCCGACTGCTCCGGGCGCCAAAAAGTTCTTTTACCAAACCTTAGATTATTATATGATTCCCAAAGCGTCTAAACAAAAAAAAGAAGCCTGGAATTTCCTGAAATGGATGTATGAAAAAGAGCAGCTAATTGCGATGGCTAAAGCAGATTTTGATTTGGCTCCGGCAAGGAAATCCGTGTTGGCCGATCCTTACTATTCACCGCAGAATAAGCCTTTGTATGGGAGTAGGCTTGCGATTTGGGCGGAAGATTCCAAATTTATGCCATTATGTCCTGAATACTCAGTGGTTTGGACCGGTATTGTTGAGCCGATTCTTCAGAGCGCCGTCCTGGGGAAAATCACGGTAAACGAAGCCATATCGCGCTTAAATACGGAGATCAATAAGAAACTGAAGAAATAGTTCTGAAAAATTATTACTAAGATAGAGATGGACTTAGTTCATCTCTATCTTAAAAGAAAGTATGTGAGATAAATATGAAACGCGATAATATGCTTCCTTATTTATTTATCAGCCCATCTGTTATTATGTTGTCGATGGTGGTCTTAATTCCGGTCTTATTCATACTGATGCTGAGTTTTAGTAAAACTGATTTGCTTTCTACATTTCAGTTTGTTGGTCTTGGCAATTATCAGGAATTGTTATTTGAAGACCCGTATTTTTGGCAGGTGGTAAAAAATACGGTCATTTGGACGGTATTGAGTGTTTCCTTGGAATACAGTATCAGCTTGGGTATAGCCTTATTGCTGAATCGAGATGTTCCAGGAAAAAGGTTTTTCAGAAGTATTATCTTGATCCCCTGGATAGTACCGCCAGTGACGGCCGCCCTCATTTGGCTGACGTTTTATGATCCCAATAACGGTGTGTTGAATTACCTCTTATCAAAAATAGGATTATCGCCAAGAGCATGGCTGGTTGAACAAGGCTCGGTGCTGCCAAGTTTGATTGCTGCGGCGGTATGGAAATACGGCCCATTTATGACCGTGTCATTGCTTTCCGGATTGCAGGGAATTCCATCAGAGGTGTACGAAGCGGCGGCCGTGGACGGCGCTATTGGCTGGAAGGCCTTCAAATATGTCACTTTTCCTATGTTAATGCCCATCACGTCGGTGCTGCTCATCCTCGGTACAATCTGGAGAGCGGGACACTTCGATTTTGTGGCCTTATTAACTGGAGGGGGTCCGGCCAATGCCTCCCAATTAATATCCACTTATTCCTATAATGCTCTAAATATTCAATTTAACGCCGGACTGAGCGCAGCTATCGCATTAATGGGGGTTTTCGGGTTAGCCGTATTCATGGTGCTTTATATCAGGAAGGTAAGGAGAGACTAAGATGTATAACCGCCGAGGACTCAAATATTACGTTTCTACCTATCTGGGGCTTATTGGAATAAGTTTTATCATGCTGTTTCCCATTTATTGGATGATTATCTGCAGTATACAGGGTTTGCGTATACCCGAGATTCGGTTAACGATACCATGGAATCAAATTACGTTTGAAAGCTACTCGAAAGTTTTTGTGGACATGCCTTTTCTAACCTGGTATAAAAACAGCATCATCGTAACCATAGCAACAACCTTTATCGCCGTGCTGGTTGCCATATTTGGAGCTTATGCGTTGTCGAGATTTAAGTTTCGTGGCAGAAAACTGTTGGCCACAAGTGTGCTTGCCACGCAGCTTTTCCCCGGCGTATTGTTAGCGATTCCAATCTATGTATTATTTGCGCGGATGGGCCTTTTAAATACCTATCAGGGCTTGATCCTCAGTTATGTCACAAAGGCCTTGCCTTTTAGTATATGGATGCTTTGGGGATATTTCGACTCAATCCCGGAGGAACTGGAAGAATCGGCGATGGTAGACGGGCTAGGAAGAGTTGCGACGATTTTTAGAATCACTTTGCCATTGGCTGCTCCCGGTTTGGCCGCGGTTGCCTTATTTGCCTTTGTTTTATCATGGGAGGAATTTCTTTATGCATTGTTAATTATGGGACCGGATTCCATGATTACTTTAACTGTCGGAGCATCTAGACTTGTCGGGAGCCAGAGCGTTTTGTGGGGTAAGATTATGGCATATTCAGTGATGATGACCTTACCGACCGCGATATTTTTTGTTTTCTTACAGAAATATTTAGTACATGGCTTAACTGCGGGATCTGTCAAGGGCTGAAGTTTTTCATATAATCCGGTCAGATCCGGTTAAATCTATTATAGGGAGGGAATCGGCAAATAAACCAAAGTTGAGGTTGGAATTTTAGAAATTGAATGATTATGAATCTACAATATTTGAAAGGTAGGAATACTCTGATGAAGATTGAACGTATTGAAACGAAATTAGCTGATATTGCATATAAAGAACAATTTAACAAGGACGAGCGCTATTACGTCCACGGCTACGAGACGGGCAAAAAGACTGATCAATGGATTCAGCGGAATGTGGTTGTTTTTATTTATACAGATAATGGCTATTGTGGTATTGGTGAGGCTGCCCATTGTCCGGGAATTTTCGGTGAAACTGCCGCTGGTTCCATAGGCGCCATTAATTTGTATCGAACAATGCTTATTGGAATGAATCCTTTCGATATTGTAAAAATACATCATACCATTGATCGCATGACATTGATCGGTAACAACGCGGCGCGCGCAGCTGTCGACATGGCCCTATACGATATAATGGGGAAGGTATTAAATGTGCCGGTGTATGATCTATTAGGAGGAAAGACCCGGGATTCTTTTAAAACCCATATCAGTCCAGCGATTAGTAATGAAGTCATTAAAAATACGCAAGGATTCATTGATGAGGGCTTTTCAGTTTTCAAAGTCAAAATGACAGGTAACGTAAGTGTTGATATTGCCAGAATTAAAATGTTGATTACAGGTTTTGATGAAAATATTTTGCTCCATGTTGATCCCAATCAAGGTTGGAGCGTTAACGATACCATCCGTATTTGTGAGGTCATTACGAAACATCCGGAGTATAAACAAAATATTATGATCGAACAACCTGTTTCGGCCCAGGATTTAGAGGGAATGGCTTTTGTAACCCAGAATACATCGGTACCTATTATTGCGGATGAGTGCGCCAGAACCCCTCAAGATGTGTATAAAGTGGTGAAAAACCGTGCTGCCAATATCATTAATGTAAAATTGACTAAAGCCGGAGGCCTGTATCCGGCCAGACAGTGTATTGCAATCGCCGAAGCGGCCAATGTGCCTTATATTGTCGATGAGATTAACGAAATGCGCATTTGTAATACGGCTGTTGCGCATTTAGCAATTTCGGCGAAGAATATTGTTTATGGAGGTTGTTCTTGCCATCTGATACTTATCAATGACGTGGTCAAAGAGGGCGGAGTACAAGTCAAAGGAGGAGTTGCCACTCTTCCGGAGACTCCAGGACTTGGCATTAAAGAATTAAATATGTCATTACTCTTTGATTAAGTGTTCACCAGAAAACAATTTTGCAATGGCGTTAGTTACAACGCCATTGCAAAATTGCAGATAACATCAAATTGTTGATATACAAGGATTAGTTAAAACAGGATGCTGTCCCAAAATATTAAAAGTAATTATTTTTGGTCATGTCTTACGGTAGATAAAAATCGTCACATAAGAGATATGTGATTTTAATTCGAAATTTGTCCGAAGAAGATTGTAAACCAACTTTATTATTTGCTTTGAATAATCATTGTGATTGTTCAGAATGGTTGGGTGTTTATTAGTTTTTCGGAAATCTTATTGTAAGAAATGCTTAGTATATAGCAGTGATGAAATTTTTATGCTGCTGTGTCTGTTTTCTTCGGCAGGGAGGATTTGGGCACTAGGTAAAAGAACTATTTATTATGTTAATTACTATGATATTTACTCTATAATAAAGAGGTTTAGCTTAATGGCGACATTAAAGGATATAGCGCGACGCGCAAATGTTTCAGTATCAACGGCTTCCCGTATCTTGAGCGGTTCAGAAAGAGCCAATGAACTATTGCCGGCTACACGTGAAAAGGTATTAAAAGTGGCTGAAGAATTTGATTATCAACCCAATACTTCCGCACGTTTATTAAGAACTGGTATAACAATTACCCAAATCGCTTATGTGTTTTATGCTCCGCGCGAAAAAATTTCAACGGAACCTTTTTTTATTAAGGTTCTCGAAGGAATTGAAAAAGCTACACTAGAGCTTGAATGGGCACTACACTATATCAGCCTGGATAACACGCGCGCGTTGAATATATTGATTGAACGAATCAATAATGGAACGATTAAGGGGGTTATTTTAGCAGGGTATTTTTCTCCGGATTTGGTCAAGCAGGTACTTGATACACGTGTTCCTGCTGTAGCCGTGGCCCCGTTTTATGATTTACCCGATTTGGTAAAGATTGAAATCGATAATCAATTGGGGATTCAATTGATACTGGATCATTTGTTTGAGCTAGGGCATAAAAATATCGGATTTATTTCAGGAAGCGATTCTGAAAAAGAGCTTCCTCCTTTTACTGCTCGGCGAAATGCTTATTTAGAGATTCTTAAGGAACATAGGCTGGATACAAATCATACATTTATCATACCCAATTGGACTTCTTATGTTAAATATCGACAAACTACCCTTGAAAGCATTACCCAACAACTTTTGTTACTAAGCCGTCATTGTACTGCTCTTGTTTGTGCGAATGATTTAATTGCTAGATGGGTGTTGAGTGTTTTGCAAATTAATAATGTTAAGGTTCCGGGTGATTGTTGTATTACAGGATTTGACAATATTGAATGGAGTTCATATTTAAATCCTCCTTTAACGACGGCCGCAGTCCCAATTGCGAAAATGGGAGAACTGGCTGTTGATATCTTGAATAAATTTATCAATAAAAAAACAGCCGTGAATCCAATATACATCGTCGAGCCCAAAATCAATATCAGAAAAACAACTGGACCGCCAAAGAACTTCTCTTAATAGAAGTAGACAATGTTTAGAAATTAGATTCTCGAACTTCTTACACACAGTCATTTCGTTATTTTAAATGGGCTTTGTTTATTTCGACAATGATATGGGTTTGACTTACTTGAACTTTAAAAATAAGAAAAAGTATAGGGCATGAAGATGCTTCTTTTTATATATCCCTGTGAAGTATAAACACATTGATAATGATAATTCAATGGTATATTTTGAGATCAAATCCCTGCCGATGCGCGTCGCTGATGACCAAAGGATTACTTGTAGCTGTAAAATTAAAAGTAATCAAGCGTTTATACCTTCCTAAATGTTTTCTTTATTTCATAAGCAGTTTCATCCCGTATGACGTTTTCTAAAGTCAACAGGAGTTACGCCAAATTGTGCCTTGATAAATTTTGTAAAACTGGATGGCTGATCAAATCCAAGCTTTTCAGCAATTAGGTATATCGGCTCTTTGGTCGTTAGCAGTAAGTTTTCTGCGAGTTCCAAAACTCGTAATTTTATATATTCTTGCGCCGTTTTTCCAGTTTCTTTTCTCAGCATATCCGAAAGATAATTAGGTGAATAACTCATTGCTTGTGCAAGTCCTTTTACACTTGGCTGTCCGAACCTTTCGATAACCTCCAAAGTACATTGTTCTTTCAGAAGCATTTCAAATTTTATGACTACTTCTTTATTGACAGCCGTTCTCGTAATGAATTGCCTACCATAAAAACGTTTTGCATAGTTTAAGAGTACTTCAAGATTCGAGATGATTAAGTCTTCACTGTAAAAATCTAAATTTGTACTATATTCCACTTGTATGTTTTCAACGGTACGCTCAATGATGCCTTTTTCCGAATCCGAGAGATGCAAAGCTTCGTTCGCTTCATATTCAAAAAAGCTGTATTCAGACATTTTACGCCATAATGAGCTGCCCCTTATTAAATCAGGGTGAATGCAAAGCATCCAGCCATTGGATTTCTGTCCTCCATAACTTTCTCCGATAGTCAATACTTGCCCAGGCGCAGCAAATATAAGACTGCCCTCACGAAAGTCATAATATTGTCTCCCATATTTTAGTTCACAATCGGGATTATTCTTTAGAGATATCAAATAAAAATTTAGGACATAGGAGTTGTTATAAAATTTTTCAATGGGTTCAACACTATCAAAATCAATCACGGTAATTAATGGATGTTTTGGTTTCTCACACCCTAGTAATTCGTTTAAAATCGTTATTGAATCAATATTTATCATCAGTTATTCCCCTTATCATTTTAAGTGCCGCTCACCTTTTCGAGAGACTACAATTGTAGGATTATCCTTTTCAGCTGTAGTTGTGAAATTATTTGTTTATTATTATACACAGATTATTTTGTCTGCAACATATCCAAATCCACGATGAACTTGTGTGAATCTCAGATATTATTGATCAGTAATCCTGACAATATAATCTGTAATCAAGATATGTACCCCAATAGGCTTAAAGTATTATAAATGGAATGTAAGTGAAACTAAATGGAGGGAATAAAATGATGTATAAAATTCTTTTTTATGTATTCGTAGCATTAATAGCATTAACTTCGGTTGTATTTGGACCAAGAATTAATAAAGACATTAAACTAAAGAAAGATAAGGTGAATACTTATGCTATTCAGAATGTGAAGACCAATAGGTGTATTCGACCATACAATGCAAATTATCAAGACGACAACAAAGTTATTCTCTATAGTCTTAACAACTGGGAGTGCATAACATGGCAATTTATTAAACTGGATAACGGTGCATACCTTCCCAAAAATCTTTATACTCAAAAGACTTTTCAGCCTGATGCTGATCCAGCTGAAGGTGTTAAAATGTGGCAAAAACCTCTGGGTGGGTCAAATCAGCAGTACTGGGAATTTCTCGAAAAAGATAATGAAACCTATCTTATACGCCTTAGAGGTACGGAATTGTATCTTACGGCAGCCTCAGAAGAACAAAACTCCGATATTGTGCTGAAACCTTTACTGAATGACTCCGAGCAATATTGGAAATTAATCGAACAACACCCTATCATATAAATAAGTACACTTATTTATTGCATATTTCAAGAAGCGAATTTGCGTTAAGCAGCAGTGCAAGCCGGGGATCAAAGCACATTAGCGATACTCTTTTCATGTTTCTACAAAAGAGTATTGATACAAGATAATAAATAAAGAATTGAGGGATAATATGGAAAGTAAAACAATTTTAATTACCGGCGCAACGAGCGGTATTGGAAAGGCAACCGCGAAAGCTTTAGCACAGCAAGGTCATACTGTCATTATACACGGGCGGAATAAAACAAAAACGGAAAAAGTATGGGAAGAAATTAAATCCGAAACTGGCAATACCAAAATTGACAGGGTGCTTGCCGATCTGTTCCTGCTGTCAGATGTGAAGCGCATGGCGGATGAATTCAAGGAAAAGTATGATCGGTTGGACGTGCTGATTAACAACGCAGGCAGCATGATGAACAAGGAGCGAGAAACGACAATAGAAGGCCTGGAGAAAACAATAGCGCTCAACCTATTATCACCATTCCTTTTAACCCAATTATTACTGAATGTTCTGGTAAAAAGTCCTTCAGCGCGAATTATCAATGTTGCCTCGGAGATGCACAAACGGGGAGGTAAACCAGATTTTAAGGATTTTCAGTTGGAAAACAGCTATAGCTGTCCACGGGCTTATGGGTTATCCAAACTTTATCTCATATGGATTTCCCGGCATTTAATTACTGAATTGAAACAAAAAGGGCTGGGGCACATCACCGTCAATATCGTGCATCCCGCTACTACAAACACAAATTTTGGACTCGATAGTGATAAAGGCTTCCTCAACAACCTTATTTTTAGAGTCGTAATGCCTTTAACATTGACTCCTGAACAAGGCGCAGAGTCAAGCATATATTTGGCCACTTCTGATGAAGTGAAAAACGCTACCGGTCAATATTATGGACCCAAGAAAAAATTAGCCAAAACGGACGATAGATATTATTCGGCTGAGAATGAAAAGATCGTTTGGGAATACTGCAAACAAATTACCAAGCCATATTTTAACAATTAATATAAAGCGGCTGGATTAAAAATTAATGCTACAAAAAAAGGTAAGTCACTGTTCGGATGTAGCGATTTGCCTTCTTCCCAATCGCCTGTTACTTTTCCCCAGTTTAATGTAGCACACCGGTTTTAGCCACTTAACTCTCTGGCGATTACCGTGTTCGGGATTAACACCCACGGGCATACAACAAAAGAGCAGACGATTATTATACCGTCTGCTCAGTACCTTTTAAACGTATCAGATATATTTCATCAGGTTGTTTCAAAAATTCCCAATATTGAAGGCTGTTCGCCTTAATAGGTTGTTGAAATAAAGCAACACCAGGTTTGGGCGTTGATGATGGTTGAAAGGTTTTATCATTCCATAGCTTCATCGAATAGGTCGGTTTCAATATATTGTATTTCATTATCGTCAAATTTCCTTTTAGGACAGCCCCGGTTCCCTGGCAGAACTCAATGGGATAAAAAAATTTGCAATAAAAAACAGCTTGGTTTCGTCTATATAGCAAAAGATATTTTAAGAGTAAAACTGCACAATAATTGAAGAGGTATTCAATTGAAATAGCCAGGGACTTCATGAATTTTGTTTATTGTTATTACAATATAGTCAAGTACCTGACTATTCGATCCAAAATAAACAAAGGAGAGGCATGGATATGAGTGAAACGAGAAAAAGGGTGATCGAGCAGTTGATGAATTTACAGATGCTTTTACATCGCTATCAAATGCAGAACTTTATGGCTTTTGGCCCATGGGGCAACCCCAACAGAGGACAAGGGCGTGTTTTATCCATATTGAAAATGAAACCCGAGATCAGTCAGAAAGAATTAGGCTACTTGTTAAATATGAGCAAGCAATCCTTGGCGGAGATACTCGGTAAATTGGAAAAGAACGGCTATCTTATCAAAGAAACATCCGATGAAGACAAACGCAGTTTTAACATCAAACTGACGGAAAAGGGGGCAACGATTGCCGGTGAGATTGATGAGACCCCCACGGATTTGCAGAATCTTTTTGAAGGTTTTCGTGATGAAGAACTGGCTAACTTCAGTGAGTTTCTTAACCGGATTATTGTACGGCTACAAGATCAATTTACCGGCGAAGATGATGATTTGCGGCAGCAGGTGATGGAAAGATTTATGGAACAACATGATCATTTCTTCCGCGGACATGATCATTGGTTTGACCGACATGACAGGATGGGCTTCTTCGGCGGTAAATTTCCCAATAACCGGCACAGACGGCACGACAATGATCCGGATGAAGATAAATAAAAGAATGGATATAGGAAGGATGTTATCAAGATGAGTTCTGAGAAAACAACTGGTTTGGGTTCGATGGCCAATAGCCAACCTTGGTATAGGAAAAAGTTTTTACTCCTATCAATTTTAGCGGGTGTCATAGCATTCATATTCATCATGATTTACCAATATTTCACGTCAGCTGATTATCTTTATATCGATAATGCCATGGTCGACGGCGAGAAGATATCGATCAGTCCGAAGTATTCTGGAAAAATTGCCAAGATGTTCGTTTCCGAAGGAAGTTTTGTAGACAAGGGACAATTGCTGGTGCAAATGGATGATGATGAACTTTTGGCTCAAAAAAATCAGGCGGAATCCAGCTTGCTCTACAATGAAGAAAATGTTAAATTATGTACCTTAAACCTACATAAAGCAACAGACGATTTTAACCGCACCCAAAAGGTTTATAAAATGGGAGTCCTTCCAACTGCGGAGTATGAACAGGCTAAAATCACATTGGATTCCAACAGAACCCAGAAAAAAATGGCCGAGGCCCAGGTAGATTCGGCAAAAGCTCAATTGAGTATTATTGAAAATCAGATCAAAGCTTCCAAAATTTATGCGCCGGCCGATGGGGTGGTTGCCAAAAAATATTCCTATGAAGGAGATGTCACCCAGTCGAGTCAGGTTATTTATACAATCTACAATCTGCAGAATGTATATGTTGTAGCTAATGTGGATGAGACCCAATTTAGGAATGTTCATCTTGGACAGAAAGCCTTCATTACCATTGATGCTTATCCCGGCCGTAAATTTAGGGGAAGTGTGGTATCGCTCACTCCTTGCACAGTTGCCCAGTTTACTTCATCCCCAATCAATAATAACAGCAGTGACTTTACCAAAGTATCCCAGGTGATATCTTTAAAAATCATGCTGCATGACTTATCCAATAATGATATGAAAGAACATACTCCAATATTGCCGGGCATGTATGTTGAAGTAAAACTGAAGGAGAAATAAAATGTATAGAAATTTAACAGCCAGAGAACTATCGGAACCAGCAATCAAGGCAGAGGGTCTTGTGAAAATATTCGGTGATAAGCGTGTTGTGGATGAAATCTATTTATCAGTACCCGCAGGAAAAGTGTATGGTATTCTCGGGCCTAACGGAGCCGGCAAGACCACAACTATCAACATATTAACGACTCTATTGAAACCGGACGGGGGGAGGGCCAGGATCTTCGGACATGATGTTCTGAAAGAAGCCGATACGATCCGGCAATTAATTGGACTGACTGGGCAATATGCATCACTGGATGAAAATCTGACAGCCTTTGAAAACCTATACATTTTTGCAAGGCTGCTGGGTTTCACTCATGGGAATGCAAGCCAGAAAGCCTATGCTCTTTTATCCGACTTCGGCCTGGAGGATGCTGCCACCAAGATCGTTTCGAAATTTTCCGGTGGGATGCGGCGGCGGCTGGATTTGGCGGCAAGCCTCATATCGGAACCTCCATTGTTATTTCTGGATGAACCGACTACAGGGCTGGATCCTTATACCCGGTCGCAGATGTGGAACGTAATCCGCCGGCTGGTTGATCAGGGTACCACCGTTTTACTAACCACTCAATATCTGGACGAAGCTGACCAGTTGGCCGACAGAATTGCTGTAATAGACCACGGAAAAGTGGTTGCAGAAGGAACACCGGATGAGTTGAAGAAATCCGTCGGCTCAACTTCCCTTCATCTCCAACTAACCCGTCAGACGGATGCCGAGAAGGCTATGAGTATGATAAAACGAACCCTTGGGACAGAAGGAGCTTTAACAGATAAGGTAAAGGCAACCATATCGGTTCCCATGAAAGACCCTGATGGTGTATTCGATCTGCTTTTGGTATTCCGCGATGGGGGAATCAGTGTGGCAGAGTTCAGTGTTCAGAAACCGACCCTGGATGAAGTATTTCTTACGATTACCGGACATATTACCCAGGAGCAGCAAATGGGGGAAACTCATGAATAATATTAAATTATCACCCAAATCAAATATCCATCCGATACAACAAAATAGTTTTGAACAGATCATCGACAACTCGATAGTGATGGCCTACAGGGGTATCTTAAAGATTTTCAGAAATCCCGAGCAACTGTTTGATGTGACCTTAATGCCCATTATTTTCACTTTGATGTTCTCCTACATATTTGGCGGCGCTATTGCGGGCGGTGTACGGAATTATCTCCCTATCATAATCCCTGGTATACTCGTGCAAACACTCTTGTCGGCATCAATGGCGATTGGAGTTCAGCTCCGTGAAGATATGGATAAAGGGGTTTTCAACCGCTTTAAGTCATTGCCGATTGCCCGGATTTCTCCTTTAATCGGTGCGCTTTTGGCCAACGTTGTCCGTTATTTGATTGCAACATTATTAACTTTTGTTATGGGATTCATGATTGGATTCAAAGCTTATGGGGGTATCACCGGAGTGATTTCCGCCGGCATGCTTGTTATATTTGTTGCTTGGTCTATGAGCTGGGTATTCATTTTCTTAGGTGTGATCACCCATTCGGCATCAAGCCTCTCGGGATTGTCAAACCTGATCATGATGCCACTCACATTTCTTTCCAACGCTTTTGTGCCAACGAGTAGCTTTCCCAAAGCGCTGCGGATTATCGCCAATATTAATCCCATTTCCCATCTGATTTCCGCAGTCAGGCTGCTGACCAACCATGGCATGATGGGACCGGACATCTGGCTTTCGCTTTTGGGCGGTATTATGTTTATCGTAATATTTGCACCGCTGTCACTAAAAGTATATATGAGCAAAGCATAAGTTGATGATTATCCATTGAAATCGTCTTCCATGACCCGGAATACCGGAAACTCGGGGAGAGTCGAAGCGGCAAAATCGACTCGCCCCATCAGGAATCCTGTCGGCATGAGTTCATTATTATTTTCCCGAAATGGTAATGCCGTTAAATTGAATCCAAGGCAGACATTGAAAGCCGTCATTGTTGCGCTCTTTGGAAATTTGCTCAATATTATCCAACATTTGAATAATATTTCCGGATACCATCGTTTCGTTGATGGGATATTGAATTTTCCCATTCTCAATATAAAAGCTGTTTTTGGCTACTCCGCTAAAATCCCCATTTTGACTGGGATCACCACCCGAAAAACGGCACAGTAAAATCCCCCTGGGGGTCGATTGAATCATTTCTTCTAAAACCGTCCCGCCGGGTTCGATCATATAACAACCTCCCATATTGTCGGCTTTCGGGCGACCTGTTTTATTGGAACCATATAAGTTAAGTAAAAAAGATTTTAAAATGCCTTTTTCTATAATTTTACTGTTCTTAGCTTCAAAGCCATCATCGGTAAAGAAATAAGTCTCCGCCAATTCGGGTGAGGTTGGTATGGAAAGAAGCGTTAAACGGTTATCGGCAATTTTCTGACCCAGCTTATCTTTAAATACGGAATCTCCGGAGATCATGGACTGATTGGATAAATACCGGGCGAAATAACTAATGAAATCACTTAAGCACTCCGGTGCAATTATTAACGATCCGAGGAATTTTTCAGGTATCGGATTGACATGAATTTGTTGGGATGACTGGCGTAATAACCGCTCGATTCCTCCAATATCTTTGATGGGAGAATTCAAATCCTTACATATACACTCAACGCCATTCAAAGAGGATACCTTATTCCCATCCGTATTCGTGAAAACTGTACTAATATTATAAAATCCATTCTCGGAGCGAAACTCAACCCCGTTTGAATTGACAAATACTGTTTCCGTTCGAGTGAAACTCAAAATGACATCTTTTATAATGGTCTTCGGATAAGTCTGTTCAACAAAATTCGAGAACTCCTGCAACCGTTGAACCATTCGTTCCAAATCCGGTTGCATGGGGCCGCCGGCAAAAGCTTTGGGCGGCTGGAAGCCGGCGATATCATTCGCGGGATCCGGTTTTGCGGAACCCGCTAGTTCAATTACCTCATGAACCCCTTCCTTAATGGAATCCGGATCGATCTTGTTGATAGTTGTTGATCCTTTTCGATCATTCATCAAACCAAGCAAATCCACTAAAGTGTTAAATGTTGTTCGGAGCAGGCTAAGAGCCCCGGTTTCAAAAATCAGTTCATTCGTTTCCGAATGGGTTATTTTACATTGGGCTTTGTCCGTCCTATTTTTTATTAACCGATCCAGAACATATTTGGCTGTATCCAGACTATTCATCATTGCCCTCCTATATTCACCTTGCATTTTATGGCCGGACCACCCAACCCTACAGGAATAAGCTGCTTTTTCCCGCACGTTCGCGAACAATCCCAGATCATGTCATCCGAAACCATGGTTACTGATCTCAGTACGTGGGTAGCGACTCCGCTAATGGTCACGTCTCTTATCGCCTTACCGATTTTACCATGTTTAATTTCATATCCTTGGGTGATCCCGAACGTAAATTCACTGGTAAAATCGGCTTGCCCGTTACTGGTCTTCATCAGATAATAGCCATCGTCAATGGATGCGATCATTTCGTCTAATTTACTTTTACCGGGCAAAATAGCGGTATTGCGCATCCGGATCAAGGGTTCATCACTGAACTCGGATGCTCTGGCGTTTCCGGTTAATTCATGCCCGAAGATTGCTGCCGATTCCTTATTGTGCATGAACCGTTTTAATACACCCGCTTCAATAATGGCACAATCCTCCGCCGCAGTCCCTTCATCATCCATAAACACCGGCACGGGACATAATTTACCGAAAGCAGTGTTGGCAAAGTCAACCAAGGTAATGAGTTCACTGGCCATGGGTTTGTTTAGCAGACACCCGGCCACCGAACCCCCGAGAACCAGATCGGCTTCGGTGGTATGGCCGATAGCCTCATGGGCAAGAATACCCGTGATATCGGCATCCAAAATCACTTCTTGGATCCCGGCATTGGCATAAATCCCATTCGATTTCGCTTGAAGATGAGTATATTGCTCAGCGATTCCTGCAAACAAATCATCAGGTAATTTGAAAACATCCTCAAACTGGCCAAAACCCCCAAAATTATTCCAAAGCTCAGTTGGTGCGCCATCATTCGTTATTGTCATGCCAATATAGATTATCGATCTTGGGATTAGCGAATAAGCGGTAGACCCGTCTGAAGTCAAAAGCGACTTTTCCATATCAAGCGTTCGCAGTGCTATGACTCTGGAAGAAAGATCTTTGCAATGGGTTTTGATGGTTTCGTCCAACTTCATCAGGAACTCAATGATTTCATTTTGGGGTTTCAAAGCATTTTGTGTCGAAAAATCATTCCAAAGATTTCCATTCCTGACAGGGAGCCTAATATCTTTTATTCTTCCTTTACTGCTTAAAAAAAGAGCGTTTCCGGTTGCCCTCTCAATTACATTTTGGATTTCATTCTCCCCTAACAAGGGATTTGAAGCAAACCCCCAGTAGCCATCTTTATTGACCCGGGCCGAAATACCGCTTTTCCTTAACTTAATATTGGTTACAATATCTCCATTGATAATCGTTATTTGATTGCTTTTATTCTCTTGAACTCTTAATTCAGTATATTCCTGGGAAAAATTTGCATACAGTTTCAAGTCCTTTGGGATCATCTTTATCCTCCCTTATAAACCTAAATATCATTTTGCCCCACAAGCAACCCAAAAGTATAAATTACATTCGCATCTGATTAATAACCTTTTATTCCATAAGCATCGCCTCCGTAATGACCGGCAGGTTCTTATTTTACTGGAGAAAGAGCCAAAAGCAAAACAGTTAAAATCAATCTCCCATGACATGATTCTTGAATTTGAAAATGCAATCCTGTTTTTGACATTTTTTCATAATAATTCTTGACAAGTTGGGAGTTGTAAGGTATATTATATATACTTGATATCGGGGATATCGGGCTTGTATTATTTAATAGCTAAAATAGGTTTTTTTGAAAAATGGCAGTGGAGTCGCGTGCGCGCTATCCACTGCCATTTGAAGTTTATTTGTTTAATGGTAAGCTCATTCTTTAAATGAGATGAATAAACACCTAGTACGAGTTCATTTGAGTATATGTTGAATATAAAAAATACCGGGAACCAACTCCCCGGTATTTGTATTTTTGATCTAATTTAATCTGGATTGCAGCAATTAAGCCTTTCTTCAGTCAAAAACCTTTCTAAAATGGAGTGCTAGCAGGAACCTGCGGCCAACGGATTAAAAGTCCGTTGCTCTAAGAAACACCGATTTTAAGTTGATTGGGAACCCTTTAGTTAGTTTGATTTAAGGTCATTTACTACAGGAACTCCTTTATTGCAAATTTAGAAGTGTAGCTATTTATATTGCTCTCTTCATATAGGTACTTTTCAATTCAATAAGAATGGTTCTACTCCAGAAGTCGTTGAAATTGTATAGCTTGTTCTTGCACTAACTTCGTAGTATTGTTATATTGAAAAAGTAAAGGCTGAAATTTTTAAGGCAAGTATCCGCCAGACACTTCAATGTCCTGGGCTGTGACCCAGCCGAAATCATCGGACAATACGTTCACGATACCTTGGCAAGAACTTCGGGTTGGCCGATTCTGGCGAATACGGACTGCTCAGGCAGGGGCTTGATGAATTCAGGATCTTTATCGAATGCTCCATCGCTAAAGTTGCTGTGAGTAGGACCAGGAGAAACTGCGTTGACCCGAATTCTGCACGGTGCAAGTTTCTTTGGCGATGTAGCGAGTCCAAGATGACAACTTTGCTTTTAATGAGCCGAGGACGGAGTAACCCGGGAAATGATTGGCCTTTGGATGTGCTCGAGGTATTGACGATGGCTCCGGCATCCTCCATCAATCGGACGAGGTGTTGTGTTAAGAAAACAGGTCCTTTGAAGTTCGTATTCAGAATCCGGTCGAAGTATTTTTCGTTCATCTCCATTTTAAATTTAAGATGTTGTCTGGGTTGCCAGCCGGCCATGAAGAGTATCCTCCCATCGACGATAGAGCCTTAGAGTGTTCATCCTGAAGTTAGCGAATTCATCTTAATTCAGGATGATTAAACCACTCAATCGTTGATTTGATTTGTTCTTCCGAAAGTCTATTTTTAACTTGCTCGTTCAACCATGCTAAAGTCCTATTATTTAGAGTTTCTTTCTACGCATCCACGATATCCGTGATTATATCCTTTATGAAGGGGAATACAGGAGGATTCACCAGGTGAAAACATTAGACAGAGCATTTTATAACCGGGATTCTGTAATTGTTGCCCGAGAACTCTTGGGAAAGGTACTTGTACATGAAACGGACGGGCAAAAGATTGCTGCTACAATTGTTGAAGCAGAAGCCTATATGGGTATCCCGGATAAAGCCGCCCATTCTTATGGCGGAAGAAGAACACCAAGAACGGAGGTTATGTATGGGGGACCGGGATTTTCTTATATATTTACCGTCTATGGAATGTACCGTTGTTTTAATATCGTCATCAGGGAAAAAGGAAATCCTCAAGCCGTTTTGATCAGGGCTGCCGAACCGGTGGAAGGACTTGATTTAATGGCCCGAAATCGATTTGGCAAGACATATGAGCAGTTAACCAAAAGCCAGATCAGAGGTTTAACCAATGGGCCAGGGAAATTATGCCAGGCATTGTGGATCGATAATCGCTTTAATGGAGTTGATTTATGTGGTAATCAAATCTATGTTGAGGAAGGCGGAAATGAAGAATTCAATACAATATCAGCCAAGCGTGTTGGGGTTGATTATGCTGAAGAAGCGAAAGATTATCCTTGGAGATTTTATGTAGAAGGTAACGGATATGTGTCCGTGAAATAGTTTAGCATGCATGCCGGGAGAGAACACTTGACTTACATCAACCATAAAGCGGAGGAATGGTGGCAGCGCCGCCGGAAGGATCTCCTGGCACTGTTCTCTGACAAGTATTTTCTTGACAATACCAATACAGCTTTTATAGAATTATATTAACAAAGTCATTGATGTATTGAACTACTATTTCCGCATTGGTTTGACAACAAAATCGGAAATACTGGTTAGGAGGTACTTTTTATTACAAGAATCATAAAAGAAGCGGAAATCCGGCGGACTGAACTGATGGATGCGGCATTGGAACTATTCCGTTCTAATGGCTATCAAAAAACGATGATTATTGACATTACAAAAAAAGTTGGTGCTGCTAAAGGCACCTTCTACCACTATTATCCTTCCAAAGAAGCTGTCCTGGAAGCAATTTGCAATCGCTGGGCAACCGAAATGGCCGCTTCTTTCGAACGGGAAAGTCACCAGCTCAATGCCTTACCCAAGCTGCAGCTGCTTATTGAACGCCTGTTGCTTTCTCAGCCAATAAATACTCTTTTTAAAAAACTATGGGATGAAGAACAACTAAACTTATATTATAAAACCTGGCAAAACCTGGTCGAAAATGTTTTTAACCCACTGGTTGCCGACATCATCCAGCAGGGCAATCAGGAAGAAACCATGGATGTGGCCTGCCTGAAACAAGCGATTGCTTTTTTTTGGAGTACCTTGACTTGTGTATGGGAAGCTATTTTTTTTCAAGAATCTTCCGAAGTTATTGCTAGCAAAGCAAAAATGGCTGGATTTTTATTAGAACGGATCTTGGAGATCGAGAAAAATAGGTTTGAAATATCACTGACCCGCTATTAGATTTACTCACCAACAGTAAAGATGCGCACGATAATTTTTCAAATTTCTTCTTGACAATACAGAATTTATTTTTGTACAATAACATTGACCCGGGTCAATAATGATCCTGGATTTTCTTAGGAATGTTTTAAAGTATTTACAGGCAAAGCGAAAATGACCGAATTCGGGCAAGGCGCGCTCACGATATCCATTGCCCTTGATCGGCTCGCCAAAGGATGGCGGATTTTTTTTGCTTTTTTATTGACCTGGGTCAATGATGATTCTGTAATTCCATAGGAAGGGCTCATTAAAGGAAACAGTCAACTAAAAGAGGAGGAAATCAGATATGCAGAGTGAAATTGCCCAAAAGTTAAAACTTAGGTATAGTCCGATAGCCATTTTATTTACCAATGAGAAACCGCAGGATGTTTTGGAATTTAAGGAAGGGCAGTGGGGTTGTGTGACAGCCATGTTAACCGCAGCTGCCAAGGGTCGCCGGGCTGTTTTCAGCCGTACTACGTTTGGTTGTGAGGGGGGCGGCATCGGTTTAGGGCTAATAAATCAGTTTTCGGATGGATTTGAATACTTCGTTTCTACTGGAAAAGAGGGGTTGCCTCCAGTAAAGGGTATACCTGAGTCGGAGGCCTTCAAGAAAACACCTGAATTGGGAAAGGAATGGATGGACTCACTCACTTTGGTTAGTATACCGGAGCAATATATTACATTTGCACCCCTGACAGAAGTTGATGTTGCCAAAGAAGAACCGAGGGTGGTTGTGTTTTACGCCAATCCTGACCAATTGACTGCGCTGATAGTTTTAGCCAATTATGGCCGTCCGGGTTATGATAACGTAGTGGCGCCATTCGCCTCAGGTTGCATGACTGCTTGTCTGTTTGCCTGGAATGAGGCAGCCAGGGAACGGCCGAGGGCTGTAATCGGGATGACGGATGTTTCGGCACGTCCGCATATTGACGCCGATCTGCTGTCCTTCAGTGTGCCGTATAACATGTTTAAAGAGATGGAAAATAATGTACCAGGAAGTTTTCTTGATAAGCATGAGTGGAAAAAAATAGCAAAACGCATTCCGGATAATCACTGAGGTATCAAAGGTGTTTGTCGAAGAAATCGCTTAACTTAATGAATTCATTATGATTACAATCAAAAAAACAGTATAACAACCATGGCAGGGGGAATATTTGGAACATAGAAAGATATGTAGATCAATGGAATAAGGAGCCACTGCAGTGACTTGAAGATGTGTCGAGCAAGGGAGGAAGAGTGAAACGGTAAATTATAAACCAATCAACCAGCAATTCATGAAGTATGTGGTTCCATCCGTTATAGCTATGTTTATTCAAGCCTTTTATGTTGTTTTAAATGGCATTATCGCCGGCCAGGGGATCGGTAAAATTGCACTCGGGGCTGTAAACATCGTGCTACCCTTCAGCATGACCACTATCGCATTGGCAATGCTTATCGGGATAGGCGGTGCTAATGTATATTCCTTTTATAAAGGCAGGGGAGAAACGGAAAAAGCGAACAATATCTTTTGCCAGTGTTTAGCGTTATCGGTCATCATCGGTATTGCATTAGCTCTGGTAGGGTTCGTCTTCCGGGAAAAGCTAGCGCTGTTTTTGGGCGCCAATGAAGAATTGCTTCCCTTTGTCACTGCTTACTTGAAATGGACGGCACCTTTTTTGTTGCTGCAGATGGTAGTATTCATGCTTACTGTTTTTATCCGCAATGATGACGCTCCCAAGCCAGTCATGGTGGCTTCTGTTTTTGGCGCGGCAATTAACATCATCCTTGACGTAATTTTTATTCTTATTCTGCATTATGGAATTGAGGTGATCGCACTAACAAATGGGATAGCCATGTTGATACAATGTGCATTCTATATCCCTCATTTTGTGGGCAAAAAAGGGATGCTACGGATTGGCAAACCAATATTTCACTTTGACGATGTCAAAAGAGTTTTAAGCAACGGTGTTGCTTCATCATTGATGGAATTTTGGCAGTCTGCGATCGCCTTCAGTTTTAATCTGGCATTGGTTCATGCGGTAGGAACACTTGGTGTGTCGGCATATTCCATCGTTAATTATGTATGTGCTCTCATTAATATGATTTTGGTGGGTGTTACGCAAGGCGCGCAGCCCCTCATGAGTTTTTACCACGGTAAGGGTGATGAAAAAGTATTTTCCCATGTATACCATCTTGGCACGCGCATCAATACAATAATCCCGTTTATTTTGGTCGCTGGTTGTGTCGCCTTAGATAGAGGGATTGTTTTGATGTTTCATTCGGGCGATCCCGAATTAACGGCGTTAACAGTCCATATGCTCCGCCTTTATCCTTTAGGCTTTATTTTTGTGGGGCCGATACTGATGAACATTCTTTTTTTTCAGACTATCGAACGAAATGCTTTTTCAACATTGATTTCTTTTCTACGCTGTATAGGTTTTGTTCAAGTTTTTCTGCTGCTATTCATGTATCTGTTTGGTGCCACTGGAATCTACCTTTCCTTCTTGGCCGGCGAACTCTGTCACTTCGTTATTTCTCAGATAATGGTGAGAAGAACCATGAAAAAGTTGGAAATTAAGACCGGGGAGATACAGGCTACCTTGCATGAGACATCCTCGATGTAAGAAAAGATGTATCATTCCAACCGGTCGGGAATACAAATTAGGAAGATATAAAAAGGCTTGGCAAGTTTTTGTTTATTAGTTTTTACTCACTCACGTTTTGTTGAATGAAAAGGGATATCGATCATGCATTTTAGACAACTGACTTTAATGGTCAAAAATTTTGAGGAATCGATTGAATTTTATTAGACAATTACCGGACTGACTATATCCCGCCGTTTCAAAGATGGACCAGCAGAAATAGTATTTATGATAAACGGTAGTGGAGAAACGGAAATCGAATTGGTCTATACGCCGCAGGCGCAGAGATTTGCAGGCAAGGGCTTTTTTATTTGCTTTGTATCAGATAAGCTGGACGCGATGCATGAGCTTGCGCAAGCCAGGGGACTACATCCTTTTGATATTCGAAATCCCGATAGGCAGAGCCTTTATTTTTATGTCTATGATCCCAATGGAGTGTCTCTACAGCTGAGACAAAAACGTTAATATGTTATATTTCATAAATAAAGTGTCAAGGCAAGATAATCAGCAATATGACGAAAAAGCATCCCCTAAAAACGTTGTTTTGCCCAATTGGATATTTTTCTTTGGTTTAATTATTATTATGATCATTGTGAGCGGTTAGGTTGATCGTTTTTTATAAAATGAAGAAGAAATCAAGTAGGGATTGTTAAACTTACTTTATCTTGACAATTTATGCTCTACAAGATATTATGAGTTTAGGTTCAAGAAAATTGGTAATCAAGTAAAGGGGAGTAGCTCACGGCAATGCCGTCCCACGAGGCGTCAATACGGTGGTTCAACCCACCCGCTTCATGGACAAGATCACTTGGGAGCAAGACCTTTGACAAATGGCTTACATTTGTCAAAGGTCTTTTTTTATTGATTGGTCGAAGGAGTTGATGATCTCAGACATTGATTGGATTGATTCACTGGCCTGACGAACGAATGATATGATTGATTATGAATAGGAAAAGGAGATTTAAATTGCATGCAGCTTAATCTTTGGATATGGATTGTATTTAATTTATTTGTATTATTCATGTTGGCTCTGGACCTCGGGGTGTTCCACCAGAAACGGCATGTTGTCAAAATGAAGGAAGCACTGACTTGGAGTGGAGTTTGGATCACCTTGGCGCTCCTGTTTAACCTGATATTATACTTCTGGCGCGGTTCGGAAGTGGCTTTGGAATTTTTGAGCGGCTATTTAATTGAAAAGTCATTAAGTGTGGATAATATTTTTATATTTATCCTGATATTCTCATACTTCAAAGTCCAGCCTCAATTCCAGCATAAGGTGCTTTTCTACGGAATCTTCGGTGCGTTAATCTTGAGGGGTATACTCATCTTCGCAGGTGCGGCGCTGCTGGAACATTTTCATTGGCTAATCTATGTTTTTGGAGGTTTCCTCGTTGCTACCGGGATTAAAATAGCTACGGAGAAAGATACGGACGTTCATCCGGAGAACAATCCTTTGGTCCGGCTTTTTAAAAAAATCATGCCGGTGGCCTCGGATACTCAGGGAGACCGGTTCTTTGTCCGGTTAAAGGATGGGTTATACGCTACCCCGCTCTTTATCGTATTGCTGGTAGTTGAGACAACGGATCTGGTTTTTGCCCTCGACTCCATCCCGGCGATATTCGGAGTAACCAAGGATCCATTTATAGTCTATACTTCCAACGTCTTCGCCATCCTGGGGTTACGGGCTCTATACTTTGCGTTGGCCGATATTATGGATAGATTCCATTATCTCAAATATGGCCTAGCCTTTGTGCTGGCTTTTATAGGAACTAAAATGTTGGTTTCAGGGTATTACAAAATTCCAATCCAGTGGGCACTGGCAATCATTGTGGTATCGCTTGGGGTTTCTGTTCTCTTTTCCATGTTGAAACCATTACCCAAAGAAGATGTTTGATTTTTTATAAAGCCACAGTTGATATCCTATCTTGCGTAAAATTGACTCACCCCATCAGGCGACTGAACGGTATGAGTCAATCGGTAGCCATACGCGTCTTTTAGACGCGACCTCTCTTAGACTGTCGGTATAGCATGAACGTGAAAGGGAGGGACTGGTCAGACGATGCAGCATATAGCGATACTTTTGAGAAACTTTTGATCAAGCAGACTCGAGAGCCTGTAAAATCGACTCACCCTTTCCATAGGAAAATATCGATTGGGGTATTGACTTCGAGTTATCTCTAACCGGTATAATTTATCGAAGAAGAGGCGAATCCTGCAAATCCAGGTTTTGGGTAAGTGCAAGGAATCACATCGCTCCTACTATATCAACAGATTCAAAACAGGAGTGTAAAAAATGGCAAAAGCAAAGGTTTATTTTACGGATTTCCGGACGGTGGCTTTCGGAGACGGACTGCCCGCCAAACTTAAGAAACTAATCCAAAAAGCCGGCATCGGGCAGATTGATATGGATGGCAAGTTTGTCGCCATCAAGATGCATTTTGGCGAGCTGGGAAACATTAGCTACCTTCGGCCCAATTATGCCAGGGCTGTGGTTGACGTGGTAAAGGCACTGGGCGGTAAGGCTTTTTTGACCGATTGTAACACCATGTACCCCGGCAGTCGAAAAAACGCTCTGGAGCATTTGGAATGCGCATGGGAAAATGGTTTTACGCCGCTGACGGTAGGCTGTCCGATTCTGATCGGTGACGGGCTGAAGGGTACCGATGATGTGGCTGTACCTGTAGTGGGAGGCGAATACGTAAAGGAAGCCAGAATTGGCCGGGCTATTATGGATGCGGACGTGTTCATCAGCCTGACTCATTTCAAGGGGCATGAGATGACCGGCTTTGGCGGAACGATTAAGAACATCGGCATGGGCTGTGGTTCCCGCGCCGGGAAAAAAGATCAGCACAACAGCGGCAAAGCTCACATTGATCAAGATTCCTGCCGGGGCTGCAGGAGATGTGAGAGGGAGTGCGCTAACGAAGGTTTACTGTATGACGTCGCTAGTAAAAAGATGACGGTTAATCAGCAAAATTGTGTTGGTTGTGGCCGCTGCCTGGGCGCATGTAATTTTGACGCCATCGTGTTTGATAACGATGCCGCCAACGAGCTGCTGAATTGTTGTATGGCGGAATATACTAAGGCGGTGGTAGATGGGCGTCCTTGCTTCCATATTTCCTTGGTGGTGGATGTATCCCCCAACTGTGACTGTCACGGCGAAAACGACGCGCCTATTCTGCCAAATTTGGGTATGTTTGCATCCTTTGATCCGCTGGCACTGGATCAAGCCTGTGTTGATGCCTGTCTGAAAGCCACGCCGCTTCCGGGCAGCCAACTGTCGGACAACATGGCAAAGCCGGGCTTCGTCGACCATCATGACCATTTCACCAACTCTACGCCCGAGTCTGAATGGCGCACCTGTTTGGAGCATGCGGAGAAAATCGGTTTGGGCAGGCGGGATTATGAGCTCATTGTAATTCAATAAATTGGCCCATGGTGGAGCTGAAGAGATTCGAACTCTCCAATTCCACCATGCCAATATTCTTGATATACTTGAGAATAGCATCGTTACGCTCAATATATCCAATAAAAATTATTTCATGAAGCACTTGAATTTTTGGGAATTACATTGTAATATAAAACTATATTAAAATGTACGTACATAAGAACATAACGACTTATCGCTGCCAAGCAATTTAAAAATGGACAATTTGTAGAAAGCGTGTATTGATGATAGTTGATGTAAGCAATATCAAGCTGAACAAGACGATTCCCACTCCTTTATATTACCAGCTCAAAAAACAAATTCTGGAGAAGATCATTCATAACGAATTTTCAATCAATGATCAACTGCCCAATGAGCTTGACATGGTGGAATTATTTGATATCAGCCGTTCAACCGTCCGTCAGGCCATCAATGAACTTGTTTCGGAAGGGTATTTATATCGAATAAAAGCTAAAGGTACTTTTGTATCTCATCCAAAAGTGGATGAAAGCTTTTTTCAGCAACTCGAAAGTTTCAACAATGAAATGATACGGAAGGGTCTAAAACCTTCAACGAAAGTATTGGCACTCAAAAAAGTAACCGGAAATGTTGAAATGAATAATCAATTGAGTTTGCCATTGGAAAGGCCATTGATATATTTGAGCAGATTGCGATATGCCAATGAAGAACCGGTTGTATATCTTGAAACTTATTTATCAGGTGAGTTTGAAAATTTGCTAAAGGAAGATTTTTCCGCTCATTCATTATATTCAATTCTTGAAGAAAAATATAATCTCAGGATTGAAAGAGCGATTCGGGAGATAGAAGCGGTCAATGCCAATCCCCAAGAAAAAAAGTACCTGAATTTGGATAAAAATAACGCCATCTGTCTGGTAAAAACAATTGCCTATACGAATAATGGAATACCGATTGAATATTCAATTGCCAGGTATCGCGGCGATCGTAACAAATTTAGAGTAGAGTTGGTCCGCAATAAATGAAGTTTATCAATAACATTACAAGTGAAGGAGCCTATCATGGATATCAGCAAATTTAAGTTTAGTTCCGAAGAATTAGCGAAAATGATCGATCAAACATTGTTAAAGCCGAATGTCAGTCAAAACGATTTTGAGCAATTTTGTAAAGAAAGCGCCAAGTACCAATTTAAAATGATAGCCATTAATAGCGCTCCTGTTAAAATGTGTAAGGCAATGTTAAAAGGTAGTGGGGTCCTAGTAGGCGCGGCCATTGGCTTTCCGCTCGGTCAAACCACTGTTCAAACCAAAGTTTTTGAAACCAGCGATGCAATCATGAACGGTGCGGATGAGATCGATTATGTGGTGAATATTGTCGAATTGAAAAGCGGCAATATTCAATTGATTGAAGATGAAATGATACAGATAGTAAGAGTTTGCAGGGATAATAAAGTTACCTCCAAGGTAATATTCGAAAATTGCTATTTGACCGAGGAAGAAAAGGGTATATTGTGTAAAGTTGCATTGAATGTGGGCCCGGACTTCATAAAAACATCGACCGGATTTGGCCAATGGGGAGCAACCACCGACGATGTGAAATATATGAAAAAAATGGTGGGAGATAAGATTAAGGTAAAGGCGGCCGGAGGAATAAAAAATCTGGAAACGGCATTGGCGATGATTGAGGCGGGAGCAGAACGCATCGGAACAAGTGCCGGAACTACAATTGTGGATGAGTATAGGGTTTTAAGCAACCGTTAAAAAATGGATGATATATCAAAGGGGTTGACTCAAAGAGTCACCCCTTTTTTGCTTTTTGTGAACATTTTTTCATCGTATCTTCTAGGAGCCAATGAGAGTGGATTTGTCCATTCCATATACCGCTTGCCATTGTCTTTTAAATTCAGATACATCCGCCGAAGTTGCAGGAAAGGCAAGGAATTTTTCAATGAGTTCAGGCCCTACGGTAACCATTTGCGCTCCGGCAAGGCAAACGTTGAAAATTTGTTGAACATTTTTAAAGCTGGCAGCCAGAATTTTAGTCGATACATTATGCATTGAGAATAATTGGGCGATTTCGGATACAACTTTGACACCGTTTTCATTTAAATTGTCAATACGGTTTATATAAGGCGCCACATATTTTGCGCCGCTCATTGCCGCAATAAGGGCTTGAAAAGCAGTATAAACTGTTGTCGCCAGTGTGGGGATATCCTCCGATGATAGTAATTTCAAGGCTTTAATGCCTTCCTGGGTTACGGGAATTTTAATGACGACAGCGCCGGAGAGCTGTTGGTTGATAAATTTTGCTTCGTCTAGCATTTCATTTGCCGTATCGCCGATAACCTGAACGAAAATTTTCTTTTGATCACCAATGACTTCTCGAATTTCTTTAAGGACTTCTAAATAGGGGCGTTTTTCTTTCACTAGGATCGAGGGATTGGTTGTGACCCCTGTTATCGGATAGTAATCATTCAAGTGTTTTATTTGCCTTAAATCTGCGGAATCAATATATAGTTCCATTTTTCTTCTCCTTCTTTTGTAATGCCGTCAGTTTGTTTGCTTATTCCTAAGAAATAAACGAGGAATCATTTACCCATAAGATACTCAACCATCGGTAGAGATTGATGAAAGAATGTAATCGTATACAATTGTGATTCAAATCATGCCTATCCAATATCTTTCAGTATAGCATATTATGAGAAAGCTAACAATCATCCCTGAATTTATGCTTCGTCTCGATCAAATTGCTAATTAAAAAAAATTATGTTATCATCATGGATGAAAAGAAAAATGTTGTGAAGTGTTATTGTATACGTATTCAGGGGGAATTTAATTTGAATCAGCGTGAAATCGCCAAACTCGCAGGTGTTTCTTCTGCTACTGTTTCGCGAGTTATCAATAATGATCCGCGAGTCTCTCCAAAGACCGCTTCCCAAGTGAAAAAAATCATCGCCGAATATGGCTATGTTCAGAATGTAATCGCCCGCAACCTTCGTATGGCAAGTTCCAAAACGATAGGTTTCCTAGTGCCGGATATTTCAAACCCCTTCTTTCCTACCGTTCTGATAGGCGTGGAGGCTGTTTGCGCCAAGTACGGTTATAATATATTATTGGAAAACACCTGTGAAGAGCCTTTAAAAGAACAACTTGCCATCGATACGTTGCTTAAACAGCGTATCGACGGGATCGTCGCGATAGTGGTCAGTGAGAGCGGGGAGCAACTTAAAAGGTTCCAGACCATGAACATTCCTGTGGTTTTAATTGACCGGCGCACGACTCAAAAAGATTATGATTGTGTGGTCATCGATAATGCAGGCGGCATAAGCAGCGGTGTGGACTATTTATTACGGCTCGGACACACTAAAATTGCCATGATTCATGGACAAAGAAATATGACTCCAGGTGAAGAACGCCTGCGCGGTTATATCCATGCAATGACCAAAGCGGGAATTCAATTAAATCCGGAATACATTATGAACGGTAATTTTACGGAGGAAGGAGCTTATTCATGCACCCGTGAGCTGATCCGACTTTCCTCTCCTCCGACAGCCATCATTGCGGCCAATAATATCATGACGATGGGTGTATACAAGGCGCTGGCGGATATGCGGATGAGAGTACCCGAAGAAGTTTCGTTACTCGGGTTTGATGATTTTCCCCTTGCGGCGTATCTTTCACCGCCTATTTCGATCATTAACCGGCCAACTGTCGAGATGGGGGAAATAGCTGCAGAGATGCTTTTTGAAAGATTACGGGAGGAGTTTACCGAATTGCCGAGGGAAAAAATGTTGCCCACAAACCTTGTTTTACGTGGTTCTTGCGCACATCCTAAATTAAGCTATCAAAAATATCCTTGAAAAGAATATGCAATAAAAGATTGGTTTCAAAGTAACAAGTAGCGAACGGATTCATTAAATTTTTTTTGCAGCGACGCAGGAAATTCTTGCATAATCGTGAATATTTTAATATAATTAATGTAGACGTATTCCAAAAGAAGCTGTTTTGGTAAATTCCTTGTAAAAAAATACGCCGGATTACCAATGAATCGTTTTACTCACCTTACATCTCGAAGAGCTGTACTTAACAGGTTTCAAGAAAATTATGATGATTGATGGCTGGATATTTCGAACTCCCCGATTAACGATAAGTAAAAATTTGATTACCATAAATGTAGACGTTTACAATAAGCGGTTTTATTTTTGCAAATAGGTTAGCCAATGTCATTGGAAAGGGGGGATGGGTTGAAGCTTTGGGGGTTCTTTTTACAATTTAAAATTTAAAAGGAGGCTTTAAAAAATGTCGATTCGTTCACGCATTAGTTTATTGTTAGCGGTCATTCTTATTGCGGCTATAATTTCCATTCCGATGGTATCCGCGAAAGCGCCCTATGATATCGCCGTAATTATTAAAGCGACAGATTCCGATTATTGGCAGGCTGTACTTCACGGTGCCGATGCGGCAGTTAAAGAACTGGGGCCTGGAACTGTAAAAGTGATTTACCGTGGCGGTCCCCCTTCGGAGGCCGACATCGACAAACAGGTAGCCATTGTTGAAGATATTGTTTCGAAGAATCCCAAAGCCATTGTTATTGCCTCTACCAGTTCCGACGCCACCGTTCCCGCTTTGGAAAGAGCGGCCGCCCAGGGAATCAAAGTGGTTTTGGTTGATAACTTTGTAAAACTGAAAGACAGTTCCTATACTTCCTTTTTAGCCACGGATAATCTTAAAGGCGGTGCGTTGGCTGCCCAAAAGCTTGTTGAGTCATTAAAAGAAATGAAAAAACCGCTGAAAGGAACTGTTGGTTTAATATCCTCTATGGCCGGAGTTCAAGTTTTAATCGACCGCGATGATGGTTTCACCAAAGAATTGGCTAAAATAGCCCCTAATATCAAAATAGCTCCCGTAAGATATGTCAACAACGATATTATCCAAGCATTATCCGCAGCCGAGGATATGCTCACCACTTACCCGGATTTATTGGGCTTCTTTGCCGACAATAATCATACCGGTGATGGAGTTTCAAGAGCAATTGCGGAAAGAAAATTAAATGGTAAGATTGTCGCAGTAGCCTTTGATTCTGATTCGGAAGAAGTGGCGGCGATTCAATCCGGGTCTTTAAAAGCATTAATTTTGCAAGATCCTTATGGAATGGGTTACTATGGGGTTAAGTACGCTATCGATGCCATTAACGGCAAGAAAGTTGCCAAGAGAGTAGATACCGGCGCAAACGCGATTACGTTGAAAAATTTCAACGAAAAACGTTCTCAAGAATTGTTATTCCCGTTGAAAAAATAGGAGTTTGGCTTGGAACAAAATGTAACAGCCCTTTCGATTCATTGAACATGAATCCGGCAAGTAACTTTCAGAATCTCTTTCATTAAGAACCTTGCCGGATTCTGCAGAAAACCTGATTCGGCACTTACTTGCCCAGCGAGGTTTGATTATACCGGATAGTTATTGGATTTTGAAGTAAAAAGCACCCGGGTTGGGGATGAAGTGAGTCAGGGATGAATTCAACCCCAACCTGGATATCAGATAAACCTGAATTGAAATCCTCCTTTTTTTGGTTGATTTCGACCGATAGCAAGAAATATTAGGAGGTTATAAATGGAAAACGATCGTATTCGAATGGAACATATTTATAAATCCTTTTCGGGTGTTCATGCTCTCAACGATGTAAGTATCAGCATTCGCCCCGGAGAAGTTCATGCACTGGTCGGTGAGAACGGCGCCGGTAAATCAACATTGATAAAGATTTTGATGGGCGCCTATTCGAAAGATGCAGGGGAAATTTACCTTGATGGCAAGAAGATGGAGATCACGAATCCGATTGTGGCCCAAGATTCGGGATTAAGCGCGGTATATCAGGATGTAATGCTTGCTCCCCATTTAAGTATCATGGAGAACATATTTCTGGGTCGACAACCAAAACGGGCAGGCCTCATCGATTTTCGAACCATGGTTCAAGAATCGAAAAAAATATTGGAGCGTTTGGAATTAAAACTTGATCCCAAAACTTTAATTCGCGATTTAACCAGCGTTCAAGCGGAAATGGTCGCGATTGCCAAGGCCGTTTCCAAGGCGGCAAAGATTTTGATTTTAGATGAACCGACAGCTTTACTTGCTGCGGATGAAACCCAGGAATTGTTTCGCCTCATTAAAAAATTAAAAATGGATGGGGTTTCAATAATCTATATTTCCCACCGGCTGGAAGAAATTTTTGAAATTTGTGACCGGGCAACCGTAATGCGGGACGGTCAAAAAATAATAACCCTTGAAATCAAGGATACCAATGAAGATGACTTAATCAAGCATATGGTGGGCAGAAAGCTGGATGAAATTTTTTATAAAGCCAAAGTTACACCGGGAAAGGAAGTACTTAAAGTCAAGGGTCTATCGTCCGGCTTTGTAAAAGATATCAATTTTGCGCTCTACGAAGGCGAAATCTTAGGGATTTTCGGCTTGGTGGGATCGGGCCGGACAGAAATTGTCCGTGCGATTTTTGGCGCTGATAAAGTTGACAGCGGGGATCTGTGGATAGAAGGTAAAAAGGTAAAGGTCATGAGCCCAAGGGATGCGATCCGCAATGGCATCGGCTTATTGCCTGAAAGCAGGAGGCTTCAAGGGCTTACCTTGAACCTATCGGTCGGCACGAATATCAATTTAGCAAGTTATAGCGATATTACTATTTGCGGTATGGTTAAAAGGGCACTGGAGGCCAAACGTTCGGAGCGGTATATATCCGAATTGGCAATCAAGACTCCCGGTTTTACTCAACAGGTCGGTTTTCTGAGCGGCGGTAATCAGCAAAAAGTGGTGATCGCCAAGTGGCTTTGTAAAAATTCCAAGATTTTGATGTTCGATGAACCGACTGTAGGAGTTGACGTAGGGGCCAAAGCGGAAATTTACAAACTTTTAGGCCAACTGGTCAATGAGGGGAAAGCATTAATCCTCATTTCATCTTATTTACCGGAGATTTTAGGAGTCAGCGATCGGATTATGGTCATCTCCGAAGGAAGAGTTAGCGGAATCATCAAACGTGAAGAAGCGGATCAGGAGAAGATATTAAAAATGGCTACCTCGGCCGGTAGAATTGCTTCATAGTTGATTGAGAGCGCAAATCATTATAAACAAGCAAGGGGGTCATAATATGCCGGAACTACCGCAATCAGCGGAAATTGTTACAAGCAACAAACAAAAATTCTTGAAGAAACATTTAAAGGGTTCGTGGATACTGCTCTTCGTTCTTGCGGCGTTGTGGATTGTCCTTTCGATAGCGACGCCTACCTTTTTAACGTATAACAATTTGTTTAATCTGGGGCGTCAGACGGCCATTAATGGTGTTATTGCATTAGGGATGACGTTTGTCATTGTCACCGGTGGAATCGATATTTCGGTGGGTTCGATCGTAGCCATCTGCTCGTTATTTCTGGCGTTGGTTTTAAAAGCCGGAATGCCGGTGCCTTTGGCCCTTCTTTTAATGGTATTGTTATCCATTCTATTGGGACTCATTAATGGGATTGTAGTATTTGATGGCAATGTTCCCCCGTTTATCGCCACAATGGGTATGATGATTGTTGCCCGCGGCATCGGCATGGTAATCAGTCAGGCCAGGCTTATTACCGGATTGCCGACGGATTTTATTAATTTCGCGCAGGAAGCTCCTCTTGGAATACCTAGTTTGGTAATCGTACTTGGGGTTATGGCGGTTATTAGCGGTGTTATTTTACATAAAACCTCTTTTGGCCGGAGTATCTATGCGCTTGGTTCAAGCCGAGAGGCTACCCGGCTTTCCGGAATTAATATCCGGTTTATTACGTATGGAGCTTATGCCATTTGTGCTTTGATGTCAGGTGTTGCCGCAATTTTACTTACATCAAGGCTTGCTTCCGGTATTCCTACGGCCGGCGAAGGCTACGAGCTTGATGCGATTGCCGCCGCGGTGGTTGGTGGAGCCAGTCTGAACGGCGCTGAAGGAAGTATTATCGGAACGATATTAGGCGCTTTTATTATGTCGACCCTGCGCAACGGCGGTAATTTGTTAGGCTTGGATCCCTTCTATCTGCAAATTGTGATTGGCATATTGCTGGTGGCCACGGTCATTGTGGATCAAATCCAGAAACGCAAATAGACTCGAAGTTACCCTATCCGCTATGGAAACAGGGAGCAGTTAGGATGATCCGGATTGTTTGGATCGCCTACTGGAAAATGAATACCGGCAAAGGGGCAGGGTAAGATGGCACAATTCAAACTGGAAAGTCAAAAGGTAATGCAATTGGCGCTGGATATGACGGATATCGATACGGCTTTGGAAATTACCGATCAAGTATCGTCTTGCTTTGAAATCCTGGAGGTTGGGACGCCGCTGATTCTTTCCGAAGGCGTCCGGGGGATTGAAATTTTGCGGGACAGGTATCCCCGGAAAACTATCTTGGCCGATATGAAAATTGCGGATGCCGGGGATTATGAAGCGACCATTGCTTATCAGGCCGGGGCCGATCTTGTTACCGTGCTGGGGGTGGTTGATTTTCGAACCATCCAGGGGGCGGTTGCAGCGGGAAAACGGATGGACCGGGGAGTCTGCGTTGACACTTTAAATATGAATTATTCTGCCGATTTCATGGTTCAGCTTGAGAAGCTAGGGGTAGCTTGCGTTTTATTCCATGCTGCAACCGATGGGGTTTGTCGCGCAACAACGTTAACGGACCGGATTTCCGAGGCAGCGAAGATTTCCGATATACCGTTGGCGATTGCCGGAGGAATCACCCCCCAAAATATTAGCTCGCTCATGAACTCAGGTGCAACCATTTTTGTAATCGGCTCCAGTGTGACGCAATCTTCCGATCCGCTACAAACAGCACAAATTCTAAGGAATCAATTATTGGGGCGGTGAAGGCGATGCATGGTGTTCTTGAATATGCTGAAGAAATCAATGAAACGCTTGCAAAAATAATTGGTACGGCGGATGAGAGCGCATTCCAACAACTCACCAGCGAAATTGGAAAGGCAAACCGGGTATTTGTTTATGGCAAAGGACGCAGCGGCATTGTAATGCGAATGTTTGCTATGCGGCTGATGCATCTGGGTCTAACGGCTTACGTTGTCGATGAAACAACCACCCCTGCCGTTGCAAAAAATGATTTACTTCTTATTGCTTCCGGCTCCGGAAAAACCGGAGCCTGTCAGCATATTGCCCGGTTGGCCAAAGATGCCGGGGCGTCTGTCGGGCTTATTACAGCAACTTCGGGAAGCGCAATCGCCCAAAACTCGGATTTTACGGTAGTGTTACCCGTCGGGACGGTTGTGTTTCAATCCACGGCAAGTCGGCAATTTGGCGGGACTTACTTTGAACAGGTGTTGTTAATTGGTCTGGATGCCGTGATCGCATATTTGCGCGAGATGTCCGGAGTATCTTTTGAATTTATGCAATCCAGACACAGTAATTTGGAATGAAGCATTTAAGTTTATGGCGGTTCGACAGCCGGATGATTGAGGAGGGAATCGGATGAAAAAAATCGGCACATTTAATGCCGGCCTTTCAACGGCAATTGCCAATATGGGTCATCGGGATGAAATGACGGTTTGTGATCCGGGCTTTCCAATACCCAAAGGACCGTACCGGATTGATTTGGCCCTCAGCCGTAATATACCCCGTCTCTTGGATGTACTCGCGGTTCTTTCGGAAGAAATGACGATTGAAAAGGTTATTGCAGCTACGGAAGTTCAAAAAGCAAGTCCTCAAGTTCTGGAGTGGATTCAGCGCTGTTTCCCCGAGGCCGAGTTGATGTTTTTACCCCACTGGGACTTGCATAAACGCAGTTTTCATTCCAAATGCATCGTACGTACCGGGGAAATTACTTCTTATTCAAGCATCATCCTGGTTTCAGGCGCTAAAGGAGTCTTTTATTAGGCTAAATTTCTATTCGATCAAAAAAAAGGGGTGTTTGCCATGAAGAAACAAGGGATATTAAATGAACAACTTTCCGCCTTGATAGCAGCCACCGGGCATACCGACCTGATCGGAATCACCGATGCCGGCCTGCCGATTCCGCCAGAAGTAGAAAAAGTTGATCTGGCGATATTACCTGATTTCCCCCGTTTCCTTGATGTTTTGAAGGCGGTAATCGCCGAACTTTCAGTTGAGAAAATCATTTTGGCCGAAGAAACGGAAAAAGTAAGTCCGGAAATGTACCGGAGCATTATCGAACTTTTCCCGGGAATTCCGGTGGAGACTATCCCTCATGTGGATTTTAAACGGAAAACCAAGGAAGCCCGGGGATTAGTCCGTTCCGGAGAATTTACCTCCTATGCCAATATTCTTTTGGTTGCCGGAGTGGTGTATTGATGGATTAAGGAGGGGGAGAGCATGAAAAATTCCATTCCCACCATTACCGTAGTGGGAAGTTATGTCACGGATTTAATGTGCCGTACTCCGAAGATGCCTGTGCCCGGTGAAACAGTATTTGCCGGTCCTTTTAAGATGGGTCCGGGTGGAAAAGGATCCAATCAAGCGGTAGCCGCTAAACGTGCCGGTGCTGATGTAACTTTGATTACAAAACTAGGTCGCGATGCCCTTGGTGAGTATGCCTTTAAAAGCATTGCCGCTGAAGGAATTAAGACTGATTTTATTTATTTTGATGATAAACTGGCGACTGGAGCGGCCCTAATCATTGTGGATGCTTCCGGGCAAAACATGATTGCCGTATCCACAGAAGCCTGCGAGACGCTTTCAACTCAAGAGGCCATGGATGCCAAGGCGAGGATTCAAAGTTCGGATGTACTTTTGACCCAATATGAAGGGAGTTTGGAGGGAATGGCCGCAGCAATCCGGGTTGCCAAATCCTTCGGGGTAAAAATAATTTTAAATCCGGCTCCGGCCCGTCCCATTGATCCTGAACTATTAAAAAGCGTAGATATCATAACACCCAATGAAAGCGAGGCCCAGTCGTTAACCGGCATTAGGATTGTCGATCCGCAATCGGCGGGGGAAGCTGCCCAAAAAATTCATGCCATGGGGCCCGGGATTGTTATTGTTACGCTGGGTAAGACCGGGGTTTTGGTATATGCGGATCAATCAATGACCCTGGTTCCTTCCATTGAAGTGGAAACCGTGGATACGACAGGGGCAGGGGATGCTTTCAGCGGCGGATTGGCGGCGGCAATTGCCGAAGGGAAAGATATCTTGCAGGCTGTTAAGTTTGCTACATGTACGGCGGCTCTTTCCGTAACCAAAGTTGGGACCGCTCCTTCCATGCCTTTCCGGAATGAAATCGAAGCACTTATAAAAAAAGCAAGCAATCAGCAGTTGCTATAAATTGTTTGAAATCAAGGGAATTCATATTGAAAGTCTTTAAGTACCGGCATAAAGGAGGCCCCATGGAAAAGCAATATATTCTGGCCCATGATTTGGGGACCAGCGGCAATAAAGCAACTTTATACGATCTGAACGGCCGGCTTCTGGCAAGTTCATTTTATGAATATCAGACATTTTATCCCAAAACCAATTGGGTCGAACAGGATCCTGCCGACTGGTGGAAAGCGGTCTGTATTTCTACTAAAAATTTGATTGAGGAAGCCGGCATTTCAAAATCGGATATCCTGTGCATCTGTTTCAGTGCGCAAATGATGGGATGCTTGCCTGTGGATAAAGAAGGCAATCCATTACGTAAGACGATTATCTGGGCCGATCTCCGCAGTGTAAAGCAAGCTGCCTTTATGGAAGAAGCTGCGGGGATGAAAAATGTCTATCAAATTACCGGGCACCGGATTAGCCCGGCCTATTCCGCAGCTAAAATTTTATGGGTTAAAGATAACCAACCGGAAATATACAATAAAACATACAAGATCCTTCATGCGAAAGATTACCTTATCTATAAACTGACCGGCAAATTTGTAACCGATTATTCCGATGCCTCCGGCATGAATTTACTTGACCTTGAACATAAAAACTGGTCTGAACCCATTTTACATGCAATCGGATTGAAGAAGGATATTTTACCGGAATTGCATCCTTCAACCGGTATTGCCGGTGGGGTTACCCAAGAAGCCGCTTCCGAGGTAGGATTACTGGAGGGGACGCCGGTGGTTATCGGCGGGGGAGATGGTAGTTGTGCCGCTACAGGTGCCGGTGTGGTTGAAAAAGGCTCGGCTTACAATGTAATCGGTTCATCTTCCTGGATTGCCTTGGCTACGGAAACTCCCATTTTTGATCCGGAAATGCGGACTTTTAATTGGGTCCATCTGGATGAAAGTTTGTTTTCGCCTTGCGGGACCATGCAAAGCGCCGGTTATTCCTATAGCTGGCTAAAAAACACTCTTTGCGGACTTGAAACCAATCAGGCGAAGGCCGAGAATATCAGCCCCTATGAGATCATCAATCAACTCATTGAAAAGTCAAAACCCGGGGCCAATCATTTACTATTCCTCCCTTATTTACTGGGAGAGAGGAGCCCGCGTTGGAACCCGGACGCCAAGGGCGCTTTTTTGGGGTTAAAAGTTACCACCACCAAGGAAGAGATTTATCGGTCGGTTCTGGAAGGGGTTGCTTTTAATTTAAAAATCATTCTGGATATATTTAATCAATTCAATCCCATTGATGAAGTGATCGTTATTGGCGGTGGAGCCCGCAGTAAAACCTGGCTGCAGATTTTGGCGGATATCTGGCAGAAACCGGTTTTGGTGCCCCGATTTTTAGAAGAAGCCACTTCCATGGGGGCCGCAATTTGCGGCGGAGTCGGTATCGGGGCGTTTAAAGATTTTAAGGTCATCAAGGAATTTAATCAAGTCATCCAAACGATTGAACCCCGCCCGGAATATCAGGAAATGTACGGTCGATTGTTTGAGGTTTTTAACCGGGCATATGGAGCTTTAGTGCCGGTTTATGCCGATTTGGCCAAATTGGAAGTTTGAGGGGGATTGGTGATGAGTACAAAAGAGAATGTAAAAGGCTTCCAACACCTCGGGTTACCGGTTTTCGACATCGAAGCAAGTAAAAAATGGTATTGTGAGAATCTGGGGTTTGAAGTAATCCATGAGACCAAGCTCCCCGAAGGCAGCGGTGAGACAAAGGTTGCATTTCTTAAGTTGAATGACTTTGTACTGGAGATGTATCAGCCGGATAAGGTTCAGCTTGACGAAATTAAAAAACGTGGACACGGTCATATTGATCATCTTGCTTTTGATGTTGACGATATTGAAGCGGTGGCCCAAAAGTTGAAAAAAGCCGGAATAAAGACAATTGAGGGAAGTCCGAAGTATTTGCCGTTCTGGAAGGATGGAGTTGAGTTCTTCAATGTTCTGGGCCCAAATAACGAAAAAATTGAATTTTGTCAAAAGCTGAAACGATAGGCCCCATAACGACCGGCAGGGTTTCAAGGGAATCATTCATGCAAAGCGGAAGTCCCAGGCAATAGGGTGATTGTAAAACTACAGGGATGAAGAGGGTGTTTCAATGGAGTACGGTTATTTTGGGAGTACCGGATTAAAATTGAGCAGGATAGTACTGGGTACCCAAACTTTTGGATGGAGTGTCGAAGAAAAAGAGGCCTTCAAGATTTTGGATTGCTATGCCGATCAAGGAGGCAATTATCTGGACGTAGCCGATAGTTATAACGAAGGAGCTTCCGAAATAATCCTTGGGAATTGGCTTAACGGGTCAAAAAAACGCCAGCAAATCGTTGTGGGCACCAAGGTATTCTTTGCAACCGGAAATGGGCCCAATGATTCCGGCTCGAGCAGGACTCATATTATGAATTCGGTAACGAGGAGCCTTGAAAGACTTCATACTGATTCCATTGATTTGTACCAGGTTCATTGTTATGATCAAATGACCCCCATCGAAGAAGTCATTCTTACATTGGATCATCTTGTTCAGCAAGGTAAAATCAGGCACTATGGGGTGTCGAACTTTACCCCTTCGAAAGTTATGAAAGGGATCATGCATGCCAAAGGATTTGGCAAAGCGGTAATTTCTTCTCTTCAGCTTGAATACAGCCTGCTGGTCCGAAGCCCCGAATGGGAATTGTTGCCGTTATGCGAGGAAGAAAATCTGGGGGTTCTCGCCTGGTCTGCGCTTGGTGGAGGATGGCTCACCGGAAAATATAGACGGGACAAGGAAATGCCCAAGGATAGCCGCGCCGGTGCCGGCGATCGCTGGGATGATACCGAAGAACAGCGTGGTGGCGAAAGAACCTTTAAAATAATTGATCAGCTGGTAGAGATTGCGGCGAGAGTTGAAAAGCCGGTGTCACAGGTGGCTTTGAACTGGATTTTGAATAAGCGGTCGCCTTTGATTTTCCCTTTAACCGGGGCGCGAACCATTGAACAGTTGAAGGGAAATCTTGAGGCTGTCGACTGGAAGCTGTCGAAAGAAGATGAAAAGTTGCTGGATGAGGTTTCGGATACCGGAATCCCTTCTCCATATAATTTTATCAACAGGTATACCCGCTTTGCAGAAAATACTATGGAATAGTATTCATACACGCCTGATGAACCAGGCCCCGGAAAGAAGTATTCATCCGGGGCCTGGAAGTTTGCCAAGTTGCATTGATTAAAAATACACCCTGGCATAAAAATTGGGGTGATTGATTGAACGGACTATTACCCGTTTTGTGCTGAAGATACTTTTAAATCAGGGGTGGAGTTCCAACTAACTTTGCGCTGTAACCGGAGCCGGACCGGCTGATTCCCCTTCGGGGTCTTTGGCCTCGGCGGTCTCGCCCGAGTAGAATCCGAACTGGTTCCAGTCAGATTTGGGCAGGCGGGAGCGGACCGATTGCCGGACCATGGTCGCCATTTTTTCGGCCTTTCCCAACAGTTCCTGCTGTTTGACGGTGATGGCTTTACCCGCTGTGATATTGGCGTTGCGCTCATCCTGGAGCTGAATGAGATCGGCGTAGGCGCCGGTTAATTCCTCGATGAACTCCGCCGGGTAACCCCAGACGACGATCTCGGTGGCCCGGGCCTTCATTCCGCCCAGCAATTGTTTAATCTTATGGATCCGAGAAGAAAAATTACGTTTTACCATTATGATTTAACCTCCATTTTTACGATGAAAATATTGATTTTAGAAAAGATATTTTTTGAATTGTAAATCTTAAATCACCCCAATGGTAAAGGCTAAAAAAACACTGGCTTGAGACGAGCGGAAACAAGTCTCCGTGCCTCTGTTGTCTATTGAATTAGCCACGGAGACACGGAGAAAGAACCTAAAGTCAAAATTATTTTTCATATTCGAAACCGCTGTGAAAATTTACGCAACCGTCGCGCAAGTATACTGAGCGACTGAGTGAGCTTACCGAAGAGTCGCGTAAGGATACCGAACGACTGAGTAAGCTTACCGAAGAGTTGCGCAAGTCTTACCGAGGGTCGCGCAAGCTAACTGAGCGGGGTCGTGTCAAGTATGATGTGGAATCCAAGAAGGTTAAGGCTTCGTGACCTATTGAATTAGCCACAGAGCCATGGAGACACAGAGAAAGAACTTAAATGCAAAATTATTTTTCATTGATATAGGGTGAAATAAACAATAACTACGATGTCTATTCCGACCTAACCCTTGCCCCTGAATGGGGAATGGGTGTCGGAGTGAAATCATTTGCGTCAAAAGCATTTATTTTTTTATCCCCTCGTTCCCCTCCTTCCCCTCCAAATGGCTTATTTATCCCGAACGCCGAGGCTAAAAGTTCTGAGCTAAGTTTTAAATGCATTTTAAACCCTGGCTAAGCCGGGCTGGCTTTGATTCGAAGCATTACCAAGACCCAGAGGGCCTGTGCCGGGAACCGACCTTATTTAAAATTGGAGCATCAAAATAATTGATTGTCCTTTCATTTCCCCCAATGGGCATTCACACCATTTAACCCCGATAAATCGTGTACAACCAAAATAATCCGGCGCCTTTTCTAAAAGGCGACGAATCCTGGTATCCAATAGGCATTCAACACCATTGTGGGCGCAGACTCCGTGTTATTCCTGCCAGGGACAAAGGGTCTGGTTTTGTGTCTCCGCAGTTTTGACGCCCACGCCTTTGCGGGAGAATCAATATGTTTTTCATACTCTTTTCCAGCGGCTTTTATGGACTGTGAGAGCTATAAATAGGGGACTTGTGAATGATCAACATCGTTTGGGACCTCCTTTTTTAGGATTTAAAAAAGCAAATAGCCTATGGTCTTGGGCGTGCATGGGCCCAAAGATGAGACTATTTGCTTTTGGGCATAAAAAATACGCCCGGTAAGAGGTGCTTTGGGAAACAAAACCACTTTTATAAATTTCTACCAATACCATTATACCACGGAATTTTCAAAAAAGTGTGTCGATTTTGTACCGACAACTCTAGATGTTGATATGACGGGATAAAAATGGATTTTGGCGGCGTTATGACTGATAAATGCCCGGTTGATAACTATGAAGGAGAAAAGTCAGGAGGGAAGCCGGTCTCGAGAATTGAGATTTGAGTTATCCACAGGAAAAGTTTTACCGGAGAAATTTTAGAGGGGAAGGAGGGGTAGGAGGCGATAAAAAATGAAAGGCATTTACATTTTAAGTTGCAATACGTGTGAAAGATGTAACCAATGTTCGGTGAATCATGAAAAAGCTATGTAACCGGAATGATCGAAATGATAAAAAATATTATATGAAAATAAAAAATAATCAGGGAGGAGTTAACATAGTTGTAAATAAATGTTAAATTAAAGGTCGAAAAATTAAGTTTTCATGAAACCAATTTTTAAGGAAAGGGATGAGAAAATGAAGTTACCAAATTTATTTGGAACACTCTTAATCGGCTCGTTGGTGATTCTAACCCTGCTGGCTCCCTTAGGGGCGGTATCGGCTGCCGATACTTATGCCGGTTATGTCATGGGCTATTTTAAAGAATCCCCTGACGGATCCCAAAACACCTTTGCGCTTCATCTTGCTTACAGCAGTGATGGGTTGAACTGGACGCCGTTAAACCAAAATAATCCCGTTGTTACGCCGACATTGGGAGAAAAAGGTTTGCGGGACCCGTTCATATTGAGAAAACAAGACGGTACCTTTGTGGTAATGGCTACCAATATGAATGGACAAGACTTTTCAGGCAATAAAAGCATGTACATCCATATCTGGGACTCTGCCGACTTGCGGACGTTCACGGGATACCGTTTGCTCCAGGTGCATAATAGCTCAACCATGCACGCCTGGGCGCCCGAAGCATTCTATGACGCTTCCAGGGGCCAATACGCCATCTTTTGGGCAGGTAATACCGACCGTAACCGTATTTATGTAAGTTATACCACTGATTTTAAAACCGTGACCAATGTAAACTCCCTGCAGGTCTTCTTTGATCCGGGCGTTACCGCTTATGATTCTGATGTAATTTCGTATAATGGAACTTATTCCATGTATTATGCCAATGGGAAAATCCATGGCTATAAATCAAGTTCATTGAATCCCGGCAGCTTCACGAATAACTATGTTCCCGAACTTTTAGCCGGAAGCGCCATCGAAGCGCCGACCCAGGTGCAAAAAAATGGCGCCAATGTCTGGTGGATCTGGGGTGACAGCTATTCGCCGTTAAATGCCGTTTTTTATTGCTGGCAAACATCCGATATCTCCGCCAACTCATGGACATTGCTTAACAAACGCAATTATGATGCACCGATCAATGGGAAACATTGTACCATTACTCCGATTACAGCCACTGAACTAAGCAATCTGATCGCGAAATGGGGTAATCCCAGTTGGAACAGGCTAAAATCATACAATTTTCCAGAACGCTATGTGCGACATCAAAATAACATAGGCAGAATTGATGTATCTCCGATGGACCCAATGGATGACTCCAAGTGGAAAATAGTTCCCGGTCTGGCGGATTCAGCCGGAATTTCGTTCCAGTCGGTCAATTATCCCAGCCGATATTTAAGGCAGTCCTCTTATAACATTGTTTTGACTGCCAACGATGATACTTCCACCTTTAAAGCGGATGCAACTTTTTATAAAGAAAGCGGATTTGCCGATTCGACTTGGACATCGTTTAAGTCCTATGGTTATCCGACAATGTATATCCGGCATTCCAATTATGTACTGAAGTTATCGACGATAACCAGTGGTTCATCCACTACCGAAAAACAAGATGCGACTTTTCGGATTGGTTATTGATGCCAAGAAGGGGATAGGCATTGGGTAAAAAGCAATCATTAAGCCTGATTTGCTTTATTTCAATAAGATAGATGGAGTTAATGCCCAATACGCATTGAGGCAAATGAATCAATAATTTAGGAGGTTCAAATAATGAAAAAAAGAATGTGGGTAATGTTTTCAACGTTATTGCTTGCTTTTATTTTACTATCGGTTTGCTTTGCAGACAATCCGATCGCCAAATATACTTTTACTGCCGACGCCGCTGCTTTGGTGTATAACGGTACCGTTTATTTGTATACCGGACATGATGAAGGTTCAACCGGTTATATCATGAAAGACTGGAAATGCTATTCCACCACCAACATGACCAGCTGGTCAGACCGAGGAAATCCTTTGGCTGTAACCACATTTAGCTGGGCAAAGGCTGATGCCTGGGCATCACAGGTTGTGTACCGTAATGGCATGTTCTACTGGTATGTTTGCTGCGAACATAAAACAATTCCCGGCAAAGCTATTGGAGTTGCCGTGTCAACCAGTCCGACCGGCCCATTTACCGATGCTCTCGGACATGCGCTGATAACAAACGATAAGACAAAATTCACAAGTATTTCATATGATGATATTGATCCGACCGTGTTTGTTGATAGTGACGGGCAGGCCTATATGTACTGGGGAAATACCGCTTGCATGTATGTAAAACTGAACAGTGATATGATCTCATACAGCGGTTCCATCACGAATGTTACTTCACAGCTTGAAAGTTATACAGAGGCTCCATGGCTCTATAAACGCGGTTCAACGTACTATCTGGTCTATGCATATGGCTGGGATGAGCAGATCGGTTATGCAACCAGTTCCAAACCAACCGGTCCCTGGACCTACCGGGGTATAATTAGTGACCGTATTGGTACGAATTGTAATACCCAACATCCGTCAATCATTGATTTTAACGGAAGCTCGTATCTCTTTAATCATAATGGTTCCCTCCCTGGGGGCGGCAGTTATAAACGTTCCGTATATGTAGAAAAATTTAATTACAATTCTGACGGCACCATTCCCTTGATACGGATGACCTCCACCGGCTTGAATGGAGTTAAGAACCGGATCCAGTCATACAACTTCCAGTCAAGATATATAAGACATCAAGAATTCATCGGCAGAATAGACGAAAATGTTTCACCGTCGATGGATCAATACTGGCAGATAATGCCCGGTCTTGCCAACTCCGGTTCGGATTATGTATCATTCCAGGCTGTATACTGGCCCGGTTATTACTTGAGACATTCCAATTATGAATTAAAATTGGAAAAGAATGACGGTAGCGATACATTCAAGCAAGATGCAACCTTTAAGAAGGTTGCGGGACTTAAGGATTCATCATGGTCGTCATTCCAGTCATACAATTACCCCGATCGGTATATAAGGCACAGCAATTACCTGTTGCGGATAGATCCGATTGGTACCGATACGGAAAAGCAAGATGCTACTTTTAAAATTACGAATTAATTCATCCGGAATCGAAGCATTTTTTAAATTCCTTTAACAAACGGAAAGGTTCTCCCTTGGATTTAAAGATATTCTTGAATAGAAAATTAGCTATTTTAGGAGGTAAAATTATGAAAACCCAAATTAACCTTAGGGCTTGGAAAAAAAGAGTTTTCAGTTTTATCCCCATCATCATGCTGGCTTTAATCTTTTCTTTACCCTGCCTTGTCCCGTCACAAGCCAGCGCAGCGAGTCGCTATATCTTGGCCACATTTGATGGTGACGGCGCTTCGGAACAGGAGCTATGGATTTACACCTCCACGGATGGCCTGAATTGGGCTTTATTGGCCGATACGAACTACCAGGGTCCCGGCGGCGCTCTTCGTGACCCCAGTATTATTAAAAATCCGGCGGATGGCAAGTACTATATCGCATATACGAATAAACATTGGTCTGCCAACGAAACCACATTTAGCATCGCATCCAGTACCGATCTGATTCATTGGACCTATGTAACCGATGTCCCTTCGGGTGTTACAGGTACTACCAAAGACTGGGCGCCTGAATTCTTCATTGATAATGGTGTTGTGAAATGTATTGCCAACATCAGCTGCGGTGTTAGTGGTGATTTTGCGCCCCGTATTTATACGGCCCGGAACACCAGTCTGAATTCATGGAGTGATCCAGCCGTTATGTCGGGCTTGGGGTCTAACTTTATTGATACCTTTATCGTTAAGTCCGGTAGCACTTATCATGCTTTCGTACAGAATATTGCAACAAACTATGTGGATCATGCCACCGCTTCAAGCTTAACCGGCCCGTGGACATATGGTAACATTGGTAACTGGTCCGGTTGGGGAACTAACAATGAAGGACCTTGTGTAGTGCAACTTGCCGATGGTTCCTGGCGGTTTTATTCTGACAAATATACCACCACGGGATTAAACTATTCCAACAGTCCGAATCTGAGTAGTTGGTCTACCATTACCCCAATCTCCAGCGTTTCTTCGAAACGGCATGGTACTGTGATGCGGGAGACAATTGGTGCGGTCAAAATAAGCAACCGTGGGACAGGAATGGTTATTGACGGTATGGGCCGGAATACCAATGGCGCCAATGCGGGCCAATACAGCAGCAATAGCAGTATCAATCAACTTTGGGTAATGGAGGCCGCCGGAAGTTATGTTAAAATCAGGAGCTTGGCCACTGGGTTATATTTGGACGGTATGGGGAGGACCTCCAGCGCTTCCACTTGTGGTCAATATGGTGACACGAGTAGTTATAATCAACAATGGACCCAGGAAACGGCTGGGAATTATGTGAAGTTTAAGAACCGTGGAACCGGCTTGTATTTGGACGGAATGGGCCAGAGCGGCAATGGTTCGGATTTAGGGCAATATGGCGCTGATAGCAGCAATAATCAGCAGTGGACGTTAATTTCGCAATAAAACAAGAATCATTTATTGAAAAGAGATCGTCAATACCAGCTTTACTACCGTGGTTGACAAGACCGGCAATACCAGAACCGTTTTTTGTAATGAAAGAGAGAAAGGGAGAGTGTGGGATGTTGCAAAGTAAAAAATGGATATCCATATTGCTGATGGCGTTCATTACAGTATGTTTGTTCAACATGAACCTTACAAGAGTTTTTTCAGCCACCAACCAAATCAAAGGCCTAAACTGGGCTGCACCCGGCGATAACTTCCAAAGCGGCGTGATATATCCGTCCGGACTTAGTTCATCAGACACTTATTCTTCAGCTTATACAACCGCAAGTACATTGATCGGCGCGATGTATTCACTTACCGGCGCCAATACCGTCCGGATGCCGATCAATGAATCCACCGTTTCCGGTTGGTGGAGCGTGTACACCGGCGCGATTGATGCCGCCCTGACCAAAGGGAAGGTCATTCTTTGTTATTGGGCCGTGAGTAACGGAAAACCCGCCAGTATAACGAACTTCTATAACATGTGGACAACCGTTGTCAACAAATACGGCAGCAACAGCAACTGCTATTTTGAACCGATCAACGAACCTTACGGGTATAGCTCCGGTGATTTGAATAATTTGTATTACACATGGATCACTACCTATCCGGGTGTTTCGCAAAGCCGGGTTATTTTAGACGGCAGCAAATATGCCCAAGTCCCGAGTACCGTCGGCGCAGACAGCCGGTTGAGCGGCTGTCTGTTGGGATACCATGAATATCTTTTCTTTAATGCACAATCCAGCGAATCTGCCTGGTTAAGCCATATTCAAAGTGATATCGGCAGCTACGCCAGTCGTACTGTCTGCACTGAATTTGGCGCTGTAATGAACACGGGTTTGCTCGACGGTAAAACGCAGTATAATTCGTTGCTTAACTATGACGATCCGAATGGCAGCGATACATTTATTCCTTATATACGTGCCATTACCAGTCAATTCCGTGTTTGGAACATGGGAAGCGTTTACTGGCCGGGTTGCAGGGACGGGGATATCTATCGCCTATGCACCAAATCCGGCAGCGGGTCGGGGATCACCATGGCAATCAATAATACCTCCGGTCTCAAAAGAATCCAATATGCATGGGGTAACTCTATCACAGTGACTGCCAAAATTAAAAATGTCGCCACCGGACTGTTTATCGACGGGATGGGCAGAACTTCAAACGGTTCCAATGCGGGCCAATATGCCGGCGGCACCAGTACGAACCAGTCATGGGTCATCAACCCGTCGGGCAGTGATTACACTATTTTGGATGTGGCGACCGGATTGTATTTGGACGGTATGGGCCGGACCAGCAGCGGCTCTATTTGCGGTCAATACGCTTCCAGCGGTAGCAACAACCAATTATGGACAATTGAAACATCGGGAAATAATGTGAAGTTCAAGAATGTCGCGACCGGATTGTATTTAGATAGCGCGGGCGCTACTTCCAATGGCGCGGATTTAAAAATGTATAGCAGTAGCGGCAGTACCAATCAGCAATGGCAATTGCAATAATAAGGCCGCGAAAATACAATTCCCCATGGAAGATTTTGACGATACGGTTGCATCTTGAATAAGTTCTCCAGGCATGGAATTTGGGGAGGACGATCGATGATATCGATAATCCAACCTTTCATCCATCAGAAAACCACGGGAGCAAGGCTGTAATATGTTACAGCGGCTGAACAAGAAAAAGGGTGAAAATAAACTACTTGAAATACAGAACCGGATCTTTTGAAGTTGTCCAAATTTGAAGGAGGAAAAGTAATGAAAAGAGTATTACGGTTCGTTTTACCGTTGATTATCTTGTTATATGCAGTCTGTGCGCTTGCCGTAGTATCATCGATTGTACCCGGGGACCTCTGGTATGACACTTCGAATAATTTGATTGAAGCGCATGGCGGAGGAATTTTAAAAGTCGGAAACACTTATTATTGGTACGGTGAAGATCGCAGCAACGGTTCGCCTACACAGACAGTCAGCTGTTATTCCTCTACCAATTTGATGAACTGGAAATTCGAGACCCATTCCCTTTCCACGCAATCCAGCGGTGATTTGGCAGCGGGCCGGATCGTGGAACGACCGAAAGTGATTTACAACGCCGCCACCGCCAAGTATGTGATGTACATGCATATCGACAACTCCAACTACTCGGAGGCTAAAGTCGGTGTGGCGACTTGCGCGACACCAAACGGTCAGTTCACTTACCTCAAAAGTTTTCAACCGAATGGTCATCAAAGCCGTGATATGACGATTTTCCAAGACGGTACCAATGCCTGGCTAATATCCCTAGGGGAAGACAGTTCGGGGAAAATTAACCAAAACGACCGGATTTACCCCTTAAGTTCCGACTATTTGTCCGTGCAGCCGGAAACCTACACCTTTGCCAATGCGGGACGCGAAGGCTTGTCAGTGATGAAAGCGGGCAGTTATTACTTTATTTGCAGTTCCGCCTGTTCGGGCTGGTCCCCCAACCAACAAAAATATACCTACTCCACCTCCATGAATAGCGGTTGGAACACCACTTGGACCAATGTCGGCAACAGTAACGGCTATGTTTCACAAACCAATTTTTTACTGCCGGTAGCCGGATCGAGTACCACCTCTTATATTTATATGGGGGATCGCTGGAATTCGGGTATGCTTAGCGATTCCAGATATGTTTGGTTGCCTTTGACTGTCAGTGGGCATACATTGACTTTAAATTGGTATCCCAGCTGGTTGATTAATACGTCAACCGGTATGATTACAGGAACAACGGCCGCAGTTAATTATCTTAAAAATCTGACAACCGGTTTGTATATTGACGGTATGGGCCGCACTTCCAATGGTTCCAATGCCGGTCAATATACCAGCAGTAGCAGTGGCAACCAGCAATGGTGTTTGGAACCTGCCGGGAGTTATTACAAGATTCGGAATATGGCGACCGGTTTGTATCTGGACGGTATGGGCCGGACGGCCGACGGTTCCATTTGCTGCCAATATGCCGGCACTTCCAGCAACAATCAGCAATGGCAGAAAGTGACTTCCGGAAGTTATGTCAAGTTTATGAACCGCGCCACCGGATTGTATTTGGATGGTGCGGGCGCTACTTCCAATGGCGCGGATTTAAAACAATATAGCAGCAGTAGCAGTGCTAACCAGCAGTGGCAGATTCAATAACTGGAAGTCAATCCAGTAATTTCAAATTGGCCTTGGGAGATATATCCAAGGCCAATTTTTAAAAAATCAATACCCCGCAAAATCTGAAACTATTTTTAAGGAGGAAATCATGAAAACTTTCATTACCCGCAATTCTTGGAAAAAGGAAAAGCTACGTTTCTTTCCCATCCTGCTGCTTGGTCTGATACTATCCCTTGGTTGTTTGTTCTTGGTATCGGCGCCGGTGAGTGCGGCTACCCAGTATATTTTTTCTACATTCGATGGCGACGGGGCTTCGGAGCAAAAGCTATTCATCTATACCTCGGCTGATGGCTTAAATTGGGGTATGTACGCCAATACCGGCTTCACCGGTCCCACTGGCGTTCTACGCGATCCCAGCATAATCAAGAATCCCGGTGACGGCAAGTACTATATCGCCTATACGGTCTATTCATATACTACACAGTCAACCTACTTTAATATCGCTTCCAGTAGCGACCTGAAGAACTGGACCCATGTCGCCAGTGTTAATGCCGGCGTTTCTGGCACTCAATATACATGGGCGCCGGAGTTCTTTTTGGAGGGTAGCACCGTCCGGATCATCGCTAGCCTCAGTCCTTCCAACTCGCCTTGGTCATTCGTTGCATACTATTATACCGCGCAGAACACGAGCCTTACCTCCTGGAGCGGGCCTACGCGTATGGCAGGAATCGGACCCAATATCATTGACAGCTACGTGGTGAAATCCGGCAATACTTATCATGCCTTTACCCAAAACGGAAATACATTATATATTGAACATGCGACTGCCTCAAGTCTCGCCGGACCCTGGACCTACACCGCCACTGGGAACTGGGCGGGTTGGGGGTCGGGTAAGGAAGGACCGTGTTTATTTCAACAAAGTAATGGAACTTGGACGCTCTTCGCGGATTGGTATAGCACAAACGGTATTTACAAAGCAACCAGTTCCAATCTGACCAGTTGGTCATCGTTGACGTCAGTAGGTACTTTATCTTCCAAACGGCATGGAACCGTATTTCCGGATCCGAACTTTACTTTACCGGTATATTATAAACTGGTTAACCGTGCTTCAGGTAAATGCCTTGACAATATGGGCGGAACGGCGGATGGCGCCGATGTGTTTCAATGGGAGAATAGTGGCAGTTGGAACCAACAGTGGCAATGGGTTGATGCCGGTGGAGGATACTATAAGTTTATTTGTCGTACCGGTGGCAAATGCCTGGATAGTATGGGACGGACTACGGATGGCTCTGTTGTTGGTCAATACGGTAATGGATCTAGTTACAATCAGCAATGGCGGATAGAAGATGTGGGTGGAGGTTATGTAAAGATTATCAACCGCAATAGCGGTAAATGCCTGGATACCGGAGGGTCAACTACGAACGGATCTCCAATGCAAATGTGGGGTAGCGGAGCTAATTATAATCAGCAATGGCAATTGGTAGGGGTAAATCAATAGTATGGTTAAAGTCGGCTAATCGGCAAACCTGTAATGATTCTTCAATTAATGATTGGAGGTATTATGAATGGATAAAAAAATTCTTTTTATATCATTGTTAATTGGTGTATTTTGTTTTGGTTCTATTTGTTGGGGAGCAACCCCGGTGAATCCGGTCTTACCTAATTATTTTGCCGATCCGGAAATAGCGGTATTTGGCAGCACCTATTATATTTACCCGACTACGGATGGTTACGCCGGCTGGAGCGGGACTTACTTTAAGTGTTTCTCATCCACCGATCTGGTAAATTGGACAGACCGTGGCATTATTCTTGACTTGGGACCCAACGTAAGCTGGTCTGATAGTCAAGCCTGGGCCCCATGTATTGTTCAAAAAGGAAGCATTTATTATTTTTATTTCTGTGCTTCGGCTCAAATCGGAGTTGCAACTTCATCATCACCTACCGGACCGTTTGTTGATGCACTTGGAAGACCTTTATTAACCACGAATCAATATGGCTGTCAATCGATTGACCCGGATGTATTGATTGATGATGACGGTCAGGCTTACATGTATTTCGGGCAAGGGAAATGTATGGTGGCTAAACTTAACGCCGATATGAAATCTTTTGCGACAACACCGACGGCGATTACTCCGTCAGGTTATAATGAAGCCCCGAATGTATTTAAGAGAAACGGGATTTATTACTTGATGTGGTCGGAGAATGATACCCGCAGTGAAGATTACCGGGTGGCTTATGGTACCAGTACCTCTCCCATGGGGCCTTTTACGAAAAAAGGTGTTATTTTGCAAAAAAATACTTCGCTAGGTATCTTAGGTACCGGTCACAATTCAGTGGTAAAGGTTCCCAATGCCGATGACTGGTATATCTGTTATCACCGGTTTTTTGTTCCGGGCGGAGATGGAACTCACCGTCAAACATCTATTGACCCTATGTATTTTAATTCCGACGGTTCCATTAAAGAGGTAGTTCCTACTTTAGGAAAATCAGCGACTTATCGTAGAATCGTGAACCGCACTACCAATTTGAGCATTGATAGTATGGGCCGTTCCACCGACGGTTCAAATTGCGGCCAATATGGCACTAGCGCGCTTAGTATTAACCAGCATTGGGTAATCGAGCCAGCCGGAAGTTATGTGAGAATTTGGAATCGGGGTACCGGAAAATATTTAGACGGTATGGGCCGGACCGCCAGTGGTTCCATATGTGGTCAGTATGGCAGTAGCACCAGCTATAATCAGCAGTGGACGCAGGAAGCTGCGGGAAGTTATGTTATATTTAGGAACCGTGCCACCGGATTGTATTTGGATGGCGGCGGTCTTACCTCCAACGGTGCCGATTTGAAACAATACAGCAGTAGCGGCAGTACCAACCAACAGTGGTCAATTGTTGCCCCATAAGACAAAATCCATAACATCTCAAAATTGAGATTAAATATTTAGGGAGACTGTCTATTGTTTCTACAATCTTGAACTAAGACTAAGTTCTAAGTTAAAGGGGCCGTCCCGGAAGTAAAGCTGGGAACGGTCTTTTTTTAGCATTGCCACGTTTACCTGATAAAATCCAGGATATTACGAGATAAAACAATAGTTGCACAATACAACTGTTGCGTGATACAATAATCAAGAGGTGAGTTAATGGATCCTAAAAACAACGCTGATATTTTAAGGGAAATTGTCCGATTGCTCGAAAGAAAATTGGGTGTACTCAATGATCTTGAGTCATCTTGCTGTGGGGTAACTTTTACCCAATGCCATGCAATTGTGGAAATAGGCAGGGCTCAAAGTATTTCTTTAAATGATTTGGCGGAGCTATTGGAATTGGATAAAAGCACCTTGAGCCGGACCATTAATAATCTGGTTCAAAGCGGCCTGGTCTCAAGAGAGATTGATTCCAAAGATCGGCGGTATATAACCATCCAGTTGACTGCGAAAGGCCTGCAATCTTTTAAAGAGATTGAAGAGGGAATGGGAGCATATTTTGATCAAATTTATCAATCCATTCCCGAAGCGAAACGGGTTCAGGTAATTGAGAGTCTGCAACTGTTGGTCCAAGCAATTCCGGAAAATAATTGCTGTTAATAAAGGGATAGATAGGGGGGTCAAATATGGCGGATGCCAATCGAATTCAAGCTGAGTCATGTTGCGATGCTCGAAATAGGAAAGATGATCAAGGGACTTGTATTCAGTCATCTTCGGTTATAGCCCAATCCCCTTCCTGGCTTGAGGGACAAATTGCTACTTTAGCCGGCTCCATTCCACAAATCAAGACGCGATTGACGTTTCAAGACAGGCTGGGAAGCTGGAAATCCCGTTGGGATATCGGGCGAATGGATTATAAGATTCATCCCGGGTTATATGCGGTAGGTAAGCCGGATGGGGCATCAACGGTTTTGGTTTCAGCCAATTATAAAATGAGTTTTGATCGCTTACGGCGGGAACTGGACGGTTTCAACCTTTGGATCTTAGTACTGGATACGAAAGGGATCAATGTCTGGTGTGCAGCGGGAAAAGGAACCTTTGGCACCCAGGAATTGATCAACCGGATCGCTGAGGTAAGATTGGCGGAGTTGGTAACCCATCGTCAGTTAATCCTTCCGCAATTGGGGGCGCCTGGCATCTGTGTCCATGAAGTATTGAAAATGTCCGGTTTTAAAGTTGCTTATGGACCGGTGAGAGCTTCCGATCTCCCGGAATATTTGAAAGCGGGAATGAGAGCGACTGCCGCGATGCGCGAGGTTCATTTTGGATTCCGTGATCGTCTGGTTTTAACTCCGATTGAACTCGTTGGTACCTTTAAGCCGGCTCTTATCATTTTGGGACTCCTGGCATTGATTCATATTATTTTTCATGGTTCGCTAACGGTTTATCAATTTTTAGGCCGAACCATGCTGGATTTTTTGCCATTTCTGGGTGTTGTTTTAACGGGTGCGGTTTTTGTTCCTTTGTTGTTGCCGGTAATCCCCGGCCGTGCCCTTGCTTTGAAAGGGTGGTTACTTGGGCTTGTATGGGCCGGAATCTATCTGAAATTTCTGTCTCCCGGCGGTAATTGGTTGCATGGGGCCTCTTACCTTTTACTTTTACCTCCCTTGGTTTCTTTTTTAGCGATGAATTTCACGGGTTCAACGACATACACCTCTCTCTCCGGGGTGGTCAAAGAAATGAAGGTTGCCATACCGGTCCAGATCATTTCGGTTGGACTCGGAATTTTGTTTATGGTTACTCAGTTGTTTGCGTAGTTTGGGGTCATTTCCGAGCAATCATTTTTTTGAGGAGTGTGGGACCAAGATGAAACAACAATATTTAAAAAACGTGGTAACTTTAAATATGGGCGAGGAAAAATGCATCGGCTGCGGGATGTGTCGGGAGGTCTGCCCGCATCAAGTTTTTAAAATGGAGGCTGGAAAGGCAAGGATTCAAAATATCGATAACTGTATGGAATGTGGAGCCTGTGCTCGTAATTGCCCGGCCGGCGCAATCACTGTAAGAGCGGGAGTCGGATGTGCGGCGGCCATTGTAATCGGTAAATTGCGGGGTACTGCGCCATGTTGCGGTAATTCTGATGATCCGAATAAACAATGTTGCGGCTGAGTCTTCAACGATTGCCAATGTGCCTTTACTCATTGAAGGAAAGTCGTTCAAAATAATAATTGGCGTTAAAATGAATCATACTTCGGCAAAAAAGGAATTGAAGATGAAAAATATTGTCATCATTGGTGGCAGCGATGCCGGCATCAGTGCCGCATTACGAATTAGAGAGCTGAACCCGGAAATTTCACCTACATTGATTGTCGCGGATAGTTTTCCGAATTTCAGCATCTGTGGATTGCCCTATTTTTTAAGTAAGGAAGTAAAACGTTGGGAGAATTTAGCCCATCGCACAAGGCAAGATATTGAAAAAGCCGGAATCAACTTATTGCTGGAACATACTGCCCAAATGATTGATCCGGGCCCAAAGCAGGTTCAAGTTGTCGATAAAGCCGGTGTCATCAAAAGGATTGATTATGATCAACTTATTATCGGAACTGGCGCAGTATCGTGGAAACCCCGAATATCGGGAATGGATAACCCCGGAGTGTTCTTTTTGCGTTGGATGCCGGATTGTTTTAAAATTGATGAATTTTTGAATGAAATGAACCAAAAAACAGCGCAAACGCCGCCTACGGCGCTAATTATCGGGGCCGGATATATCGGTATGGAAATGGCGGAGGCTTTAACCAAGCGTGGTGTGAAAGTAAATGTAGTGGAGTTCGCCAAGTCGGTGATGCCGTCAGTTGACTATGATTTTAGTGAGAAAATCCGGGAGTTGCTTGTCCAAAACGGAATTACCGTTAATAATAACATCGGGATTGAATCCATTGAGAAAAAGGGCGACCAACTGATTGTCAAAGGAACAAACAACTATGAAATGATGACCGATATGGTTTTAGTGGCAGCCGGCAGCATACCCAATACGCTTCTGGGGCAAGCCATTGGAATGAACACTGGAATTAAAGGCGCATTGAAAGTCAATTTAAAGATGGAAACCAATATCCCGAATGTTTATGCGGCAGGTGATTGTGTAGAAACCTGGCATCGGCTTTTAAAGAGTTATACATATCTCCCGCTGGGCACTATCGCTCATAAACAAGGTAGAATCGCCGGTGAAAATGCCGTAGGGGGCAATAAGGAATTTGCCGGAACACTGGGTACTCAATCGCTGAAAATTTTCGATAAAGTGGTGGCCAGGACTGGTTTGAATGAAGCTGAAGCGGGTATGGCCGGATTTTATCCGGTGAGCGCCGACTTAGAAACCTGGGATCACAAAGTATACTATCCACCGGCTGAAAAACTATATATCCGGGTAACTGCAGATAAAAAAAGCGGAATGATTTTAGGCGCGCAAATAATGGGGTCATACAAGACAGAAGTATCGAAACGGATCGATATGTTTGCGGCCGCGATTTATCACCATATGACAATCGATGAGTTTTCCGATTTCGACCTAAGTTACACACCACCTTTAAGCAGCCCGTGGGATCCGGTTCAGATGGCTGTGCAGAAATTGGAATTGAAAATCAAAAAAAATCAGTGACAGTGAAAAATTTTTTGACTTGAACAGTTGTAATGTATATATAAATATGTGCCCATATTCATATGTAAAACATATAAATAATTTATGAAATGTTTAAGGGTGAATGGACATGACAAAGCTTGTAGAAACTGCTGAAGCCATTTTCGATGCATATCGTCTTCAGATTATTAAGTTATTGCAAATCCGCGAAATGTGTGTCTGTGAATTGGCAGCGGTATTAAATTTGAGTTCACCCCGTATTTCGCAACACCTCGCTATTTTAAAACGGGCCAAGATCGTCAAGGAACGGCGGGAAGGAAAGTGGATTTATTACTCGCTCACTCAAAAGACAATCGATGATTTTAATAAGTCCTGGAACCAATTTTTGGATGGCTCGCTGGATTCGGTAACAGAGATCAAGAATCTTTTCAAACGGCTTCAAAAGATTGATTTGGCCGGCGTCCGAGAACAATGTAAGACTTCTGGTGTTGCAAAGAGAGCTCCTAGTATCAACAAAAAAGCGAAAGAAGGAAATCACAGTGGAAATTAAGGTTTTAGGTCCCGGATGTGCCAACTGTCAAAAGCTTGAAAAGCTGACCGGGGAAGCCGCGAAGGAATTAGGGATTACGGATCCGCTGATCAAGGTTTCGGATATGAAGGAAATTTTGTCACTCGGGGTTATGTCATTACCGGCCTTGGTCATTGACGGGAAGGTTAAATTTTCCGGACGGGTTCCTTCCAAGGATGAGATCAAAAAGTATTTGCAGGGTTAATCCGGTCCCGTTTCGCTACCAGTAACGGTTAATATTATTGTTTGCTTGAGCTAGTGCATTGTCCCTTGTTGTACTGAAACTCTTTTGCAAAGGTATGATTACCATGTGGCAAGTATTCGTCGATTGGCTGGTTTACAATCTATGCGGCTTATCCGCTCAATCTCATCTGGCAGCAGCACTGAATTTTTTTATTTACGATACCGTAAAAATTTTTTTCTTACTCTCTGTGATCGTTTTCGTGGTGGCTATTATCCGGAGCTTTTTCCCGCCGGAGAAGACCAAACAAATCTTGAACAAATTTCCGGAGGCTCTCGGCAATGGCTTGGCAGCGTTATTGGGGATCGTGACCCCTTTTTGTTCTTGCTCGGCCGTACCCCTTTTTATAGGCTTTATTGAAGCCGGGGTGCCCCTGGGAGTAACTTTTTCATTTCTCGTTTCATCACCGATGGTCAATGAAGTAGCCCTAATTATGCTGTGGGGACTTTTTGGCTGGAAAGTTGCCCTCCTTTATATCCTGAGCGGAGTGGTCGTCGCCATTATCAGTGGTTTTGTTATTGGCAAATTGAAGCTGGAAAAACATGTCGAGGATTATGTTTACCAGATTCAAATAGGGGGCAGTGAGATTCAGAGTTTAACTTGGCCGGAGCGTTTGAGTTACGCAAAAGGATATGGAATCGAGATCTTGCATAAAGTTTGGCCTTATGTGCTCCTTGGAATCGCCTTGGGAGGACTGATGCATGGTTATGCCCCTGCCAATTTATTGACCCAAATTGCCGGACGTTCCAATCCATTTGCGGTGCCGATTGCCGTGTTGATAGGGATTCCTTTATACTCTGATGCTGCCGGGGTTATTCCCATTGTCAAAGTGTTAATGGATAAAGGAATGGCAATTGGAACGGCGCTCGCATTCATGATGGCGGTAACGGCACTTTCACTCCCAGAAGGGGTAATTCTGAGAAAAGTCTTAAGACCAAGGTTATTGGGGGTTTTTTTTGGTGTTGTGACTATCGGCATTATGTTAACGGGTTATCTTTTTAATTGGATCCTGTAAATCTTAATGGTATGTTCGGAGAGAAGGAGTTTTTTTAGGATCATTTCCACTTTTGTCGATTTTAGCAGAATTCATGGATAAAAGATGAACCGGCTTTCATCCAATGAATTAAGAAAGATGAGGAGGCCACCGTGATGTCTGAAAATGTAACCAATAAACTTTCGTTTTTGGATCGTTATTTAACTTTGTGGATTTTTGCCGCGATGTTCATCGGGGTTTTGTTGGGGGTCTTAATTCCAGGTGTGGAGAGATTCATCAACCGCTTTCAAGTTGGAACGACCAATATTCCCATTGCCATTGGGTTAATATTGATGATGTTTCCGCCTTTTGCGAAAGTGAAATATGAAGAGTTGGGCGATGTGTTCCGTAATTGGAAGGTCTTAGGCCTTTCGCTCGTGCAAAACTGGATCGTTGGGCCGATATTGATGTTTTTTTTGGCCATTATCTTTTTGGGACATTATCCGGAATATATGATTGGTCTGGTTTTGGTAGGTTTAGCCCGTTGCATCGCAATGGTAATAGTTTGGAATGAGCTGGCCAAGGGAGATACCGAATATGCGGCTGGACTCGTGGCATTTAATAGTATCTTTCAGGTGTTGTTCTATAGTTTTTATGCCTGGATTTTTATAACGATTCTGCCCCCGGTCTTTGGATTAAAAGGCAGTGCCGTTCATGTCAGTATCGCTCAGATTGCCAAAAGTGTCTTTGTTTATTTAGGGATTCCGTTTATCGCCGGAATGTTAACAAGATATTTTTTTATGAAAGCCAAGGGCAAGGAATGGTACCAGACGAGGTTTGTTCCCAAAATCAGCCCGATTACGTTCATTGCATTATTGTTTACAATTATCATCATGTTCAGCTTGAAAGGTGATTTAATTGTGCGGATACCGTTGGATGTTGTCCGGATTGCGGTTCCGTTGTTGATTTACTTTGGAGTCATGTTTTTGGTGAGCTTCTGGATGAGCCGGAAAATCGGAGCAAATTATCAACAAACTGCAACTTTATCATTTACGGCAGCCAGTAATAACTTTGAATTGGCTATTGCTGTGGCTGTAGCGGTATTCGGGCTAAATTCCGGAGCGGCGTTTGCAGCGGTGATCGGGCCCCTCGTTGAAGTGCCGGTCATGATCGGGCTGGTGAATGTGGCTTTACACTTTCAAGAGCGCTTTTTCGGAAAGTGTAAAGTCGTTTAATTCGGATTTATCAACTTGTATTTGAGATTTCTTCAGTAAATATTTTTGATCGGGACTCAAGATCGTTGCTTGATGGTTTTCTTGTGGCTAAAGACTTAATAAAATCAACTTCCCCTTCCTTTTCTCGAAAATCTGCAACTTGCAGTCAAAGGGAGGGGAGCAGCAAACTAAAAGTAAGTCTGTATGAATAAAGCTATAGCAAGTCCCAGCGCGCCGGCGGCAATGACCACGCGCAGCACTTTGGAAGAAACATGGCGCACAATCGACGGGCCAATGGTTCCACCAATGAAAAATCCGGCGGCTAGCGGTGCCGCCGCCAGCCAATCGATATGGGAGCGAAAGATATAGACAAGAGTGGCGGCCAGGTTTGAAGCGCCTAAGGATACGTTTTTCAGCGCATTATACTCAGCAAATTCTGCCTGGCTTGTCGCCGAGAGAATAGCCAGCATTACAACGCCGCCAGCCGCGCCAAAATACCCTGTATAGGCCCCAACGAGAAAAATGGCAATATTATATGCGGCAACAGCTGCTTTTCTGCGAAGCTTACGGTTCCCACTTTCATCGCTTGCGGCAACCAGCTGTTTATGTTGAACAAGAGTAGCCTGTTTGGGACGTAAAATCAGTAAGGCTGCAGCCAAAATAAAGAAGGGAACAACGTGTTCAAAGGTTGCCGCCGGGGCCACTAATAGAAGCATACTTCCACAGAGACTTCCGCCTATTGTAAGCGGCAGCAGTCTGAAAAGCTCGCGGCCATGTCCGCGTAACTCGTTTTTTGAAGATACTCCCGACCCCACTCCTGTAAATATAAGTGCGGCAGTGTTTGTGACATTGGCATAAACCGGGGGTATGCCTACGGCAAGCAATGCCGGATAGGAAACGAGCGAGGCCAGTCCTGCGGCAGAACTGGTAATCCCAGCCAAGATTCCGGCCGGAAAAAGAATCAATAAATAGTGCCCCAACGTGGTTGCCGACATGTTTGCCCTTAACTTTCCAAATTAGTTTGTCAAAATTACACGGCTCTGCTGATCCGATTGCAAATATTTTGTTGCGTAACCTGCAAGGGAAAACAGGAATTTTTTCTTTTTCCCCGTTGACAGTAATTATTATATCGTAGTATTTTGTAAATACAAGCTGATTATAGTGAAAGAAATCATAGATCCCGACCTCGAATATAAAAAGTTAGGGGTAGAGGGGCTATATTCCTTTTTTTTAATTTTTCTGGTTTTCAGCAAATTAATCTATCAATTCAAAATGTGCATCGCATTTTTATCCACCCATAAATGGCATTCAGAATATATGTTGCTGACCATCAAAGATTTATTGCTCCTGTCAACATCAAAAATTTTTAATAGACATTGACAGGAGCAATTGGAAAAATTATAATCAAATCGATGGTACTATTTAAACTTTTTAAGTACCGAATGTATTGAAGCTTGGAGGTAATTTCTTGCGTGAGCGGATTATTGCGGTAGCAATAGAAACCATTGAAGAATTTGGTATTAAATTTACGATGAACGATTTGGCAACGCGCCTTGCTGTTAGTAAACGAACCTTATATGAGCATTTCCATTCCAAAGAAGAATTGATAAGTGCCATCATTGATAGCCTTTTAGATGAGATTGATCAAAAGATTAAGGAAATCATTTATAACGGAAATCTGAGCTTAAGTGAAAAAATTAAATCGATTCCATTAATTTATCCCATGAAATTTGGACCATACAATCGGCTCTTGAGCAATATCCGGCATTACATGCCGGAAGAGTGGACAAAGATCGACCATCTTCTTAAGGAAACGTGGAGATTGTTTGAAGATGAGGTCTTACGCAAAGCGATTGCTGCCAACTATTTTAGACCCGTTAACTTGGCTGTTATTCAGATGATGTTCGATGGAGTCGTGGACCAGTTATTCAATTACAAACTTTTAGCGCAAAATAATCTAACCTTAAATGATGCCTTGACAGCCATGATTGATATTGTCCTTTACGGCCTGGTGGCACCCGACGAAAGGAGGGAGGCTCTGATTTAAATTTATAAACCAAAGTTTAAGGAATCCAAAAAAGAATCGAGCATATATTATGCTGACCCAATGTAATCATAAATTTTAGCACCGAACGAATTGGCTTTTATTTTATGCTTATCAATAAATTTATTTATATTTAAAAAAGGGAGGGAGGTTTATTTTGGTTGGTACCAAGAAAACTTTATTGGTACCGCATTGAAGTTTATTTTCATAGGTTAATGTATTAAAAAAAGAGATTGATATCGAATCAAAGGATATACGGTTAGATTTTATTTCATTTTTAATGAGTATTACTTTGTTGGTACTAACAAAACTAAAAATGTACCATTGATTTTGTGGAAAGTGGTTGCTTTAAATCATTGAGATAACAAGGAAATTGAATTTCGTCTTTCTCAAGGATCAATATTTGGAGACATTCAAATTTGGATATTTGCTCCTGAAAGCCTATTGATAATAGCTTTGACCGGCTGAAAAATCAAGTGATGAAAGGTAGAATGAAATTGAGAAATCGTTTTAAAGCATTATATGGCTTTATCTTGGGGTTTTTGGTGATTGTCTTATTGCTGGGGATGGTGTTGAAAGGCGAATCCAGGCAGAAAAACAATGTTGAAGATATGCCGCTGGTACGTATCCAAATCATTAATCCATCCGGAGTAGAACAGAGTTATACATATTCCGGAGTTGTACGGGGCCGGTATGAAAGTCAGTTGGCTTTTCAGGTGAGTGGCAAAATCATTAGCCGGAATATAAATCTAGGTAGTGTCGTCAGACCGGGCGATGTGCTCATGCGTATCGATCCGGTGGATATTAAGCGGGGAAGCGAAAGTGCGGATGCTGGAGTTTCTGCAGCCCAGTCCCAATACCAACTGGCCAAGGACAATTTCGAGCGTTACGGCCGTTTATATCAAAAAGGGTTAGTCAGTCAAGTGGATTACGACCGCATGAGAACTGCCTATGACGGTGCTGCTGCTATGCTGAGGCAGGCAAAGGCACAAAATGCCAACAGTAAGAGCATGTTGAATTACTGCAATCTTTATGCGGATAATACCGGGGTGATTACAAACGTAATGGCGGAAGTCGGCCAGGTAGTTGGAGCCGGTCAGCCGGTAGTGACCTTAGTGCGTGATAATGAAAAAGAAGTTGAAATCAACGTACCGGAAAACCGCCTGGAGGAAATGGGAAACGCCAGGCAGCTTAATGTGAAATTTTGGGCTATTCCCAATCAGATTATAACCGGCAAGGTCTGGGAAGTAGCACCGATGGCAGATCCGATATCTCGTACATATAGGATACGCATTCGTTTGCTTAACCCGCCACAGGATTTGAAACTGGGCATGACTGCCGAAGTGATGGCAGCCGATAGTGCCACAGTCAGCGTGATTCTGATTCCCTTGTCTGCTATTTACCAAACCGGAAATACGCCCGCTGTCTGGGCTGTCAAGGATGGGGTGGTCAATCTAAAACCGGTTAAAATTGGCGAGTTCGGCGATGATCAAGTCCAGGTATTGGAAGGACTTCAGGCGGGAGATATCGTGGTAACCGCCGGAGTTCATAAATTACAGAGAGGCCAAAAAGTCCGGGTTGAAGGTGGAGTCCAATGAATAAAACCGATAAATTCAATTTGACGGAATGGACTCTCAATCACAAACAACTGGTTTATTTTTTAATAATTTTATTATTTTTAGCAGGTGTATATTCGTACCAGAATCTGGGACGGATGGAGGATCCCGATTTCGCATTCAAACAAATGATCGTCTCGGTAGCTTGGCCGGGAGCCAGCGCCCGCCAGATAGAGGAACAAGTCACCGATAAAATCGAACAGAAACTCCAGGATACACCGGGACTCGATAATTTGAGAAGTTATTCCCGGCCAGGGCAGTCGGTTATTTTTGTGGAATTAAAAAATACCGTGCCCATAAAAGATGCCCGTCCAATCTGGCTTGAAGTCCGTAATATGGTGGGTGATATCAAACTGACCTTACCGGCAGGGATAGTCGGGCCATTTTTTAACGACCGGTTTGATGATGTTTTCGGTTCAATTTACACCATGACTTTCGATGGATTTAGCTATGAAGAAATGCGGGAACAGGCGGAACGAGTCCGTCGGATTTTACTGGGAGTCCAAAGTGTTAAAAAGATCGAACTGCTGGGTGTACAACCGGAGAAGATCTATGTGGAGATGGATAGCAGTAAATTAGCGCAGCTTGGCATCGCTCCCAACTATATCATGGGAATGATTCAAAGCCAAAATGCGATGACTCCTTCGGGCATGGTTGAAACTAAAACGGATAATGTCTATTTGCGGGTTTCCGGAATGTTTGATGATATCGAAAGTATCCGTAGTTTGCCGATCCGGGCTACCAGTGGCACTTTTGGCTTGGGCGATATCGCCAAGGTAGAGCGGAGTTATGCCGATCCCCCGGAACCCAAGATGTTTTATAATGGCAAACCGGCCATCGGGATCGCCCTATCCATGGAAAAGGGCGGCAATATCCTTACTTTAGGCAAGGATTTACAGCAAACTATAACTCAAATTAGAAAAGAATTGCCGCTGGGTATCGAATTGACCCAAGTGGCCGACCAACCGAAGGTTGTCAAAGAATCAATTAATGAATTTATTGTCACTTTGGTCTTAGCGATAGTCATTGTACTAATGGTCTGTTTCGTCAGCCTTGGGGTACACACCGGGATTGTGGTGGCCTTGGGTATCCCGTTAGTTATTTGCGGTGTGTTTACTTGCATGAAAATGGCGAATATTGATCTGCAACGAATCTCGCTGGGAGCTTTGATCATTGCTTTAAGTTTGTTGGTGGATGACGCCATCATTGCGGTGGAGATGATGACCGTCAAGCTGGAACAGGGATGGGAGAGGACCGAAGCCGCATGTTTTTCCTATACTTCGACTGCCGCTCCCCGTCTGACCGGAGCGTTGATTACCTGCGCAGGATTTATTCCTATCGGTTTCTCCACTGGTACGGTCTCCGAGTATGTTGGTACACTTTTCTCAGTCGTGTTAATGGCCTTATTGATATCCTGGGTAGTTGCCGGCACGGCTACTCCTCTACTGGGGTATAGTCTAATCAAAGTCAAACCAGAGGCTACGGGACGCCATCATGATCTCTACGACACCAAGTTTTACCGTATATTTCGTCACATGCTGATCTGGTGTCTAGAGCATCGTAAAACAGTGTTGGGATGGACGATCGCTGCTTTCATCGGTTCGCTCTTACTCATACCACTGATTAAGCAGGAATTTTTTCCTGCTTCTATCCGCCCGGAACTGATTGTGGATCTGAAACTACCGGAGGGCTCATCAATTCAGGCCACAGAAGCGCTGGCAAATAAATTTTCCAAGTATATCAAGGGAAATCCCGAGATTGTCAATTATACTTATTACGTGGGTGAGGGAGCGCCCCGGTTCATATTTACCGCCGATCCGACACTCCCCAGTCCCGACGTTGCCCAGTTTGTCATTCTGACTAAAGGGTTGGAAGCCCGCAACCGGTTGAGTGAAAAATTAAACCGGCTATTCCATGAGCAATTTCCAGAGGTTCACGGTCATTTGCACGTCATCCAACTGGGACCGCCGTCCCCTTATCCGGTGGTGCTGCGGGTTACAGGATACGACCGTGATAAAGTTCGTGAGATCGCCGAACAAGCCCGCACGATCATGTCGGCTAATCCCAATCTGCGTGATATCAGCCTGGATTGGAACGAAAAGAGTAAAATGTTGTATTTAGAGATCGACCAGGCTAAAGCGCGGATGTTGGGGATCGATAGTCAACAGTTGGCTATTACCTTGCAAGCGGAACTATCTGGGATCCCGGTGACGGAATTTCGGGAAAAGGATAAGACCGTCAGCGTGGCTTTCCGGTTGGATGATCCGAACCGGAGTGATCTGTCCCATATTAAAGACCTCAATATTCCGGTGGCCGGCGGAAAGTTCGTTCCACTCGACCAGATCGCCAAGATTAGTTTAAATGCCGAAGAAGGTTTAATTTGGCGGCGCAACTTAAAGCCGGCCATTACCGTTCAATCGGATACAGTTCCGGGAATTACCGGAATCGATGCTACAAAACAGGCCTATGCTGCTCTTCAAAAACTCCGTGATAATCTACCATTTGGCTATTACATTGAAGTAGGGGGAGCAACGGAACTGATGAATCAAGCCATAGGGTGGTTAATGGAACCTGTCCCATTGATGATTATCGTCATGGTTTTATTGCTGATGTTCCAACTCCAGAACGTCTCGAAGATGCTGATGACGCTGCTCACCGCTCCGCTGGGAATTATTGGGGTCGTTTTGGCGTTACTGATCTTCCAACGTCCGATGGGTATTGTAGTCGTGATGGGGATTTTGGCATTGATGGGGATTATTATCCGTAATTCGGTGATTTTGATTGATCAGATTGAGCAGCAGCTTAAGGCAGGAGAAACAACTTGGGATGCCATTGTTAATGCCACGGTGTTAAGGTTCCGTCCGATTATGCTGACTGCAGCAGCGGCAATCCTGGGAATGATTCCTCTGACAACCAGTGTGTTCTGGGGACCGATGGCGGTGGCGATTGCCGGAGGCTTATTAGTTGCCACGGTTTTGACTTTACTGGTGTTGCCGACCATGTATGTCGCCTGGTATAGAGTAAGACCGGATCAAAAAAAACGATATCCAACAGTTTCATCGGTTACTCATTAAAATTTACTGATGGAGGTAAAGAGATGTTACGAAGATTATTCATTATGATATGTACCGTCACGTTAATCATTCTACCTGAAACGGTATCTGCTGTAAATTTATCAGTTACAGCAAAGACTGAGAGTTTATCCTTGGACCAATGTTTAGCCTTTGCCTTTACAAACAGCCAGCAAATCAAAGCAGCAGTTAAAAGTATAGAAATTGCTCAAGCGGCGGTAAAAGAAGTTGAAGGCGGTTTCTGGCCCAAACTTGGGTATTCCATATTTGCCAGCAAATCCAATGAGAATATTTACCCTTATCCCTGGTTTGTATTCCCATATGCTTCCACCGATTATTCGGGAGCAGCGATTTCACTTACTCAGCCTCTTTATTTGGGAGGGCAGTTAACCGGAGGACTTCATTTGGCAAAGGCCCAATTGAATATGGCTTTGGAAAACGAGCGTCAGGCTAAACAGCAACTGGTCTTCCATCTAAAACAGGCTTTTTACCAAGTTTGGCTGGCGGAGCAATCGCTGAAGGTCGCACAATCTTCCTTCGATAACTTGGAACATCATGTAACGCAGGTTGAGGGCTTATATCAGGAAGGGACGGTTTCCAAATTTGAATTGCTCCGTGCTAAAGTGCAACGGGATTCTTTAAAACCGCAAGTCATTGCAGCTCAAAATGGACTCAGGCTTGCCAAACTTAGTATGGCAGTTTTGATGGGATTTCCCAAGGAACGGCCCTATGGTGTAGAGTATGATTCAAGTAAATTGCAAATTCCGGAACAGTCTAATATTTTGATGGATCAAATTCTGGATGTAGCTTCTCAAAACCGGCCGGAAATGCGTCAAATTAGACAAGTGAAAGAAATTCGTCAATATCAAATCCAATTGGCAAAGGTCGGTTATAAGCCAAACGTTGCTTTAGTTGGGCAATATCAGGGGGCGAGCCAAGATTATGTTTTGAAACACTGGGTTGAGGGTGAAAATAAGTTATGGACGCTTACCTTAAGTATCGGCGGCAACTTTTTTGACGGGTTTGCCACTTCGGCAAAAGTGAGCGAGGCCAAAAAAGCAATGGAGTTAACAGGAATACAAGAAGCGGGGTTGCGCGATCAGATTCGGTTAGAGGTCGAACAAGCGGTACAGAATATCCAGGAAAGTTTGGAAGTCATTCACGCCAACCAGTCTAATATCCATATAGCCAAGTATTCTTTGGAACTGACTCAAGCGCGTTTTGAAGAGAATATAGCAACTACCATGGATATTATGGATTCTCAACTGGTGCTGGATCAAGCGTTAAACGGGTATTACCGGGGGATTGCTTTTTACTTGATGGCGGAGGCAAAATTTGATTTAACTACCGGGAAAGATTGATGAAATACTAAAAAATTAAAGTATAGCTGTTTTTGCTTATGAAACCGTTTTATTCTTTTGGAAAAGGTTATAGCTTTTTTCCTTTCATTTAACTTGGAGAAGTTTTTTAAATAAAGTTGATAAAGTTTTATGACAAGTTTGCAGGTGTTAACGACATCTATTGTATATCTCTACCAATAAATTTTCTTTTGCAACAGCCCGTTTTTCATTTAGTCAATATATTTGAAAATAGCTTTAATGATATATAATCTGCAAATCCAATAACGACATTCTTTTTTATAAAGGATTCCTAAAAACAAAAAACGCTAAAAATCTACTTTCAATATAGTGATTAAGGATGGCCAGGATTACAGGGTTTGAACCTATATTCCTTATATTGTATCGTTGAATCTGCTAATCTCAATTGCTCCCGGACAGAACAGATGAATTGGCAGGATGAATTGATATACAGCTAGGGATTGATGGATGAGATTTTATTTAGATATTGGGTGGCATAGGCGGGAAAAGGAATCGATAAAATAGTGATTTAAGCGTAATTCACTTTATTCCGTAAACGAGGGATGAAAGAAAAAAGATGGGAGAAATTGCTTCGAAAGCATCACACCGACTCAAGTCTCATGATAAAATTCCCGATGTAACCAAGGATTTGTTTTTCCATTTGCCTTGCCTATATCGGATGACACTTGCAACGGCTGTAATAAACCATGTCAATCCGGTGGTTGCCCATACACTCCAAACTCCAACCACAGGAATCAACGCTAAAATGCTTGAAAATCCAACCCTTCCGACTACTTCCACCATCCCGTTAATCATGGCATAAAAAGCATCGCCCGTGCCGTTTAACAGTCCCCTGGTAATATAAATCATTCCCAGAGCAAAATACATGCAGCTGGTAATCTTGATTGCCGTGGATCCAAGAGCTATCACGGCTCCATCCTCGACAAATATTTTCATAATGGCATGCCCGCCGAGCTGAACTGTGAGCAACGCCATAAGGCTAAATGCTGCTACGATTAAAATACTTTTATGATACCCATTTCTCACCCGGTCCAGCTTATTAGCTCCCATATTCTGTCCAGCAAAGGTAGACATGGCTGCACCTAATGAATTGAAAGGTTGCTGTATTAATTGTTCTACTCTGCTGGTTGCTGTGTAGGCCGCAACTGCCACTTCTCCAAAGCCGTTTATGACACTCTGCAGTGCTACCAACGAGAGGGCAATCATCGAGTTTTGTATTGCCACCGGAATACCGATTCTTATACATTGATTGATAATTGGCCAACTTACTTTCAGGTGATCTTTTTTTAATTTAAAATAGGGATTATGGATTAATGCAAAGGCGACACAACCCAAAGCCGCGATTCCCTGAGAGATCACGGTGGCACAGGCTGTCCCGGCTACACCCCATCCAAACTTAAGGACAAATAATAAGTCCAAAACTGCATTGACCACACAGGATACAACTAAGAAAATCAGAGGGGTCTTTGAATCTCCCAAGGCTCTGAGTATGGCAGCGATAGCATTATAAGCAGCCACAGCAATCATACCACCCGATACGATTTTTAAAAATGCAGCGGAATCATCCAAAATCTCAGGAGGGGTATTTAAAGCTTGCAAGATTGGGAGGGCCAGACAGAAACATAATATACTGATGAGGATCCCTGATACGGCTATAACATAAACGGCATTGGCAATAGCCCTTTTAACATCTTCTTCCTTTTTGGCGCCAAAATACTGTGAAATAATGATACTGATTCCGATGGACAATCCCAAACAGATGGAAAAAGATAAAAAGTTCAAGGAATTGGTAGCACCTACTGCTGCAAGTGCATTAGCACCGATATACTTTCCGACAACAATGGAGTCGATTAAATTATAGAATTGTTGGGAAATATTTCCAATAAGCATTGGCAGTGAAAATTGGATCAGAAGTTTAACTTCGTTTCCTTTGGTCATGTCTTGCATGTAGTTGATTGACATATTGTCCCTATTGTATAACAACGATTTCACGCACGCATGTTTGCGCGAAATCACCGTCACTCAATATTACATTTTTTGTAAATTACTAAGGCTTCATACTTATTATAGCAGTATATTTTGATATTCGCTATAATACTGCGGTTGTAAATCGAACAAATTTAATGAACTTTATTTCAGATAACTTTATTTTAATCTTCGAGCTCTGCTGGTAAAACAAGCAAGCGGCAAGTATCAGAAACCGGGGTTGAAAAAATCAGCTATGGAAGAAATGAAGAATAGGATGTTATCGATAGAATTACTTTTGAAGGCAGGCTCAAAAACGATTGACTTGGAGTTAACTCTAAGTGCTAGACTGGATTCCAAGGAGGCAAACATGATATGGATAGAAGCAAGTGGGTTATTTGATATATCACCTAAACCAAGGCTGTTAATTGATCTCGTGGAACCTGCTTTAAAAAATGGAACAATTAAAAATCGGGAGGAAGGCACCTATGTTATTACACGAGAAATTTCAATTATTGAAAGACAATATTAAAAAAAGAGGTAGTGCTGCGATTGCTTTCTCAGGTGGGGTGGATAGTACCTTCCTGGTCAGGGTTTGCCATGAAGTATTAGGCGATAAACTGATAGCCGTTACAGCGACCTCATCAACTTATCCCGAAAGAGAACTGAAAGAAGCGATTCAGTATGCCAAAGATATGGGAGTAAAACATCAAATCATATCTTCGGAGGAGCTGGATATTAAGGGCTTTGCCAGTAATCCTACAAATCGGTGTTACTATTGTAAAAGAGAACTTTTCACAAAGATAAGGAAAGTAGCGAAAGAAAATGGCGTGCAATATGTTTTTGATGGATCGAACATGGATGATACCGGGGATAATAGACCGGGAATGCAGGCTGCTGAAGAATTAGAAGTAGTAAGTCCGCTGAAAGAAGCTAAACTAACGAAGGCAGATATCAGAGAGCTTTCCAAAGAGATGGGTCTTCCCACTTGGAATAAACCTTCCTTTGCATGCTTATCATCAAGATTTCCTTATGGAAATGAGATTACGATTTCAAAACTTCAAATGATCGATGAAGCGGAAGGATTTTTACTTGATATGGGTATCAGGCAAGTAAGAGTAAGGCATCATGGAGAAATCGCCAGAATCGAAGTTTCTCCCGAAGAAAGAGTTCAATTTTTTGATGTTAAAGTAATGGACAAGATCGTGGAAAAGTTCAAAAAGATTGGATTTACTTATGTAACATTCGATATGCAAGGATATAGAACCGGTAGCATGAATGAAGTGCTTTCAGCGGAAGAAAAGATAGTTTAATGAAATTTATTTGAACAAATACCGTAGGGAAATGATGTGGATATGAATAAAGAAGAACTAAAAAATTTACTGGAATCGGTAAAAAATAATCAGACCGAAATTGATAAAGCTGTAAAGGTTATTGAAGATCTGCCCTATAAGGAGTTGGACTTTGCCAAGATTGATAATCACCGCGAAATACGGGTAGGATATCCGGAAGTGATCTACTGTCAGGGAAAGACAGTCGAACAAGTCAAAAGCATCGTCCAATATATGCTGACCAAAGATAATAATATTTTAGCAACCCGGGCCAGCGAAAAGATGTACCAAGCAGTAAAAACTATCTGCGAAGAAGCCCAATATAATCCTTTGGGAAGAACCATCACCATCCGGAAGAGACCAGAAGATCTCACAGCAAGTTATATTGCTATTATTTCAGCAGGGACTTCTGATATGCCGGTGGTGGAGGAAGCAACGGAGACAGCGAGTATTTTTGGAAACCGGGTGGAAAAAATCATGGATGTGGGAGTTGCCGGAATTCATCGACTTTTCGCCAAAATGGATGTCATTCGGGGTGCAAAAGTTGTCATAGTCGTCGCTGGGATGGAAGGAGCGCTTGCCAGTGTTATCGGCGGACTTGTGGATAAACCCATTATTGCCGTACCTACAAGTGTTGGATACGGAGCTAATTTCGGCGGCCTTTCGGCTCTTTTATCCATGTTGAATAGCTGCGCCAGCGGTGTTAGCGTAGTGAATATCGATAATGGTTTCGGCGCAGCTTATAACGCCAGCATCATTAATAAATTATGAACGAAGGGGTTGTCCCGAAAGGAAATCCGTATGTAAGTGTACGCATGATAAAGTGCGTACACGCCAGAATATAATATTTTTATAACCCGCGAGAGGAAAATATGAAAAAGATGATTTTGTATTTTTTTGGTTTTTTGGTTCTGTTTTGTGTTGGCATCTTTTTGTTGATCGGCATTTACCCGTCCTTCGGCGGAAACCCAACGAACGATCAAAAAAGAACTTTTCAAAGTTTAAAAAATTATGGCGCTGGAAAATTTGTCAACCAAGTTCCAATAAGGATGGGCCAAAGTCCATCGGGTTTTTTATCCATGGTTAAGGATTCTCTACTAGGCGGAAAAGATCGTAATCCGCCTGGCAAAATTGATATTTCCACCATCGATTGGAACCAAATTCAAAGTGAAAAAGATAGTTTAACTTGGCTGGGACACTCTGCTTTTCTACTTAGCATCGACAATAAAAAGATCCTTCTGGACTCCATGTTGGGTCCGATTGCCTCACCGGTTCCATTGGTTGGAAGTAAACGGTATACCGGAGATATGTTGCATATTATTGATGAAATGCCGCTTATTGACGCAGTCTTTATTTCCCATGACCATTATGACCATTTAGATTATCAATCCATTCTAAAGTTAAAGGGTAAGACTGCACGCTTTTTTGTTCCGCTCGGTGTAAGTTCTCATTTGATTCGCTGGGGAGTTGCCAAAGAAAAAATTACCGAATTCAATTGGTGGGATGAAAAGAAGTATCAAGGCTTGATCGTTGCATTCACACCATCCAGACATTTTTCAGGAAGAACACCTTTCAATTTCAACACTACCTTGTGGGGCGGCTGGGTTATTCTCGGAAAAAATACCCATCTCTACACCAGCGGAGATGGTGGATACGGCAGCCACTTTAAGGAAATTGGAAATCAATACGGGCCATTTGATATATCTCTATTGGATGGCGGTCAATACGACCCACGTTGGCCTTCTGTCCATATGACGCCGGAAGAAGCCGTTCAGGCTCACCTCGATGCAAAGGGAAAAAATATGATGTTGATGCATTGGGGGGGGTTTACATTGGCTTTTCATGGTTGGAAAGAACCTATCGAACGGGCATTGAAGGCGGCTCAGAAAGAAAACGTTAACCTTATAGCCCCGAAAATAGGAGAAACTGTTTTTTTTGATGCAGGCCTATCCGATCATACCTCTCCATGGTGGAATCTTTAGTTTGGAAAGCGCACATAACCAGGCTTTTACCATGTCATGCAGGGATCACCGAAAATAGATAGTAAAGCATCAATATAAAAATTATTAAAAATTTTCTTGACTCTGAGTGAACGTCATGTTGTATGATAAAAATAAATACAAATGAAATAAAATATCGATGTTTACTTAGTACGCATAATTTGAGGGGGGTGAGTGTTGATATTGAGTGAATCCAGCGCTATGTCAGCGCTACTTAAGGTAAAGATGCATTGTTGAATGAGAGAGATGAAGAGCACCGATAGTTTATCCATAATATCTCGGTAGACAATTATTCGAAGGGGGGCAAAAAATGAAAGGATTAAAAAATACCAAAGTGCTCCGCATATCGATTTTCTTTTTAATTTGTGTCGGAGTGTGCGCAGGTTTCTCTTTGTTGTACAATTTTGTAGGCGGAAGTTCCGTTTCAGCAAGTACTTCCAGTCCGGGAAAAACAGCTTCCGAGAATTCAAAATTACAACCAGCCGCATTGAAAAAACTTCCTAAGGTCTATATGACGACCGATATAAGTCCTACCGGATTAGATGTGGTTTATAGAGCTTTAGGACGCAAGTTGCCGGGAAAAGTCGCGGTAAAACTCAGCACCGGAGAACCCGGAGGTCATTACTTCCTTTCACCGAATCTGATCAAAGATCTGGTCAAGTCGGTGAACGGTACGATTGTCGAATGTAATACCGCCTACGGAGGTCAGCGGGCCAGTACGGCTATGCATAAACAGGTAGCAAAGGATCATGGCTTTACTGCAATAGCGCCTGTTGACATCATGGATGAGGAAGGATCCATGAGTCTGCCCTTTCCTAACGGTAAAAATATCAAAGAAGATTTTGTCGGATCGCATTTTGCAAAATACGATTCCATTTTGGTTCTTTCACATTTCAAAGGACACACCATGGGCGGGTTCGGCGGCGCAATCAAGAACATCTCGATCGGTATCGCATCCTCCAACGGCAAAAATTGGATTCACACCGCCGGCGCCAGCAAGACTGACTTTTCCATTGCTTTCAGTACGCCTCAGAACGCTTTTTTAGAATCGATGGCGGAGGCGGCGGGAGCCGTTATGAACAAGATGGGTAATAATATTTTATATATCAGCGTGATGAATAACCTGTCCGTCGATTGCGACTGTGACAGTCATCCCGCTCCTCCGGAAATGAAAGATATCGGTATTTTAGCTTCGCTTGATCCGGTAGCGCTGGATAAAGCCTGCGTTGACCTGGTATATGCGGCGGATCTCAAAGAAAGTAAATCATTAAGAGAACGAATGGAGTCCAGAAACGGTCTCCATACCCTCGAGCATGCCGAAGCGCTGGGACTGGGCAGCCAAAAGTACACTTTGGTAAAAAGGAATTAATGATTGATTTATTCAAACGGGAATTAATTTACCTTTTCTATTATCTTAACGTCCAGATCGAACAAATAGTTTTTTACTGGGGGTTGGGAATTTTACTCGGTTCGTTCGTTTCGGTATTCGTCAAGGGAAAAATCCACTCCCTATTTTTGAACCTCGAGAATAAACATCTTGGGGTTTTTGGAATCATTCCTGCTAGCTTGCTTGGAATTGTTTCACCTCTTTGTATGTATGGAACGATACCGATTGCAGCTTCATTTTCGGAGAAAGGCATGCGGGACGACTGGCTGGCGGCATTCATGATGTCTTCCATGCTGCTCAATCCGCAATTACTGATTTACAGCGCCGCACTGGGTAAACAAATGTTTGTGCTTCGTTTGGTTTTCTGCTTTTTGGGCGGCGTTTGCGCCGGGCTATGTGTAAGGTTTTTTTTCCATGGGAAGCCTTTTTTCTTTTTTGCGAAAATGGATGAACCGGGAAACCGTGATACCCGGCCGAACATTATCACGCGTCTAATGTTCAATATTTGGAGAAATATAAAAGCGACCGGACCCTATTTTTTACTTGGGATTGTATTAACTGCTCTGTATCAGCGGTATGTGCCGCAGGAATGGGTGGCAAACTTATTCAGTCCGCAAGCAAGAGGTTTTGGAGTTCTTATTGCCGCTACCCTCGGTGTACCGCTTTACGTTTGCGGCGGCGGAACCATACCGCTACTGGCAGAATGGCTGCAAAATGGGATGAGTCCGGGAAGCGCCGTTGCTTTCATGTTATCAGGACCGGTAACAAAAATAACTAATTTAAGTGCGTTAAAGATAGTGTTTCATTCAAAGCATTTCATTTTCTACCTTGGATATGTTCTTCTATTTGCTTTTGTTTCAGGGATGTTAGTCGATGCCATATTTTAAATATATAGGGTGAAATAAATTTTGCTTTCATAGATTCAAGATGTCTAAAAGCAACTCACCCCCTTAGTTCCCCTCTCTTTTTCGGAAGAGAGGGGAAGGCTTAAGAGACAATAAGCAAAATAGATCTCAGGAGGTGAGTCGTAGTTAGGCATTCAAATTACTTATTTCAACATATAGTTGGTTTTATAGAGGCGTTGATCCAAAACGGGGAAGTTTGTACCGAACTTGTCAGAACGCGGGGGTTTCCTTAACTGTTATGAAGGCCTATGCTGCCGGAATGCTTCTCAGTGATAAAGAATCGCCTTTTAAAAAAGCGTTGATCCCGGTCAAATGTTTGTATGAAAAACTGTCTTTTTCGTGTGGATATCGCAAATAGATGAGACAGACAGTTGAAGTATTTGGTAATTAAGCGAATGGAAAATCCCGTAATCCTTGGCTGGGATTTTACAGTTACCATTAAGTTTATCAATAAATCAAAAAGAAAGGGTGATCCACATGGCGAATCGTGTTTTAATTGCGTATTTTACGCATTCCGGAAATACAGGCAAAATCGCAAAACTGATTCGTGAGAATGTTGGAGGCGAATTGTTCGAGATTCAACCGGTGAATCCGTATCCGGATTCCTACAATACAGTGGTGGAACAGGCAAAAAGAGAAATCCGGCAGGGCTACAAACCTGTATTAAAATCTAAAGTCGATGCTCTTGGATCTTATGACACTATATTTGTAGGTTCTCCAAATTGGTGGAGTACCATAGCGCCTCCCGTTGCTACTTTTTTATCAGAAAGCGATTTATCGGGCAAAACTGTTGTGCCATTCTGTACCCACGGCGGAGGCGGACTGGGAAGAGCCGAAAAGGACATTGCGACATTGTGCTCTCAATCTACAGTTCTTGATAGTTTTGAAATCTACGGAAGCGGGGGAGGCAATGCCCAGTCCAAGGTCACTCAATGGCTGCAAAGCATAGGAATCGTTCTCAAATAAAGGTCTGCATTGGAAAATTTTCTAATAGGGGGTGTTGTTCTGAAATGTTCAGCGAGAAGGCCGGCGCCATGAGAGCCTGAAAATCGCTCATCTTCCCATGTACGGGCTAATAAAATGTTGAACGGCAGCAAAGAAACCTTGAACGATACGGTGACGTAGTAGATGCCCTATACCTTTGTTAACATTATGGACATCAAATCCGGTTGTAGCCTTTAAATTCCAGCTTTTGAACTATTAGTTTATATGAACTTTATATTGCATTTTGGAGACAATATGTTATACTGTTATTAAATTCTTTATTTAGCTTTATTTTTCATGGACATCTGGATAATATATTGGGGACGAATCAGAAAGAAATATGACGGTTGAAAATTTTTTGCAACGTGATTAGTCTCTTTTTATTTTGGTAAAATTGAAAACGATTGCAATGAGTTTGCCTTTCAATCAATTTTGGATTTGCTGAAAGGTATTTGTCGTTTTTTAAAAGATTCAGCAGTTCGATAGAGTTTTTTTGGGTCGTATTTTTGGAAATTGAATCGAGTTTGGATGAGCTTTTTTGCAAACCTTATCATTTTGACGGATTTTACAAATGATTTTTACGATAGAACCCGGGCTGATTATTTTAATTAGCATTGGGAAATCATGATGGATTGGAGTTCATGCTTATTATAATAAGCATGAAGGACGATATTTTTAATTTCCAATTTTGCAATCGATTTCAAAAATATTTGATATCTGACATTCAATATTTCGTTATAGCGATAATGTCTAAGTTATTGAATTCTTATCGCTTGACTTCTCACCACAATTTGGAAAGGGGGTTTTTCACAAATTTGAATCACCAAGTGTTTTAGTTGACAGATGAAGAATCAAATATATGAACAAGGGGTGTAAGCGTGAAAAAGAGTCATTTATTGGGGATTACAATTTTAGTTCTTATTGCAATCGTTTTCATTTCTTATCTTGGTCCATCAGGTATGGCGTCAGCTGCCAACAAGGGTGAAATTTTAATTGGGTGTTTGCAAGATACGACTGGAGTAACCTCTATCCTTGGTAAAATGATCGAGTCCGGCGCAAAATGGGCGGTTGATGAAATCAACAGCCAGGGAGGAATTAAGGGACGAAAAGTCAAGTTGGTCTCCTATGACACAAAAGGTGAAGTTCAAGAAGCAATTAGTGCTTTTACCCGTATGGTTACGAAAGACAAGGTCAGTGCGATTATTGGCCCGCCGGTAGCGAATATTGGAATTGCCATCGCTCCAATTTCGGAACAGTACAATGTTCCGGTCCTGGGATTTGCCATGGACAACCGGGCAACCATCAAAGGCAATGGTCAACCCTATAAGAATATGTTTTTACTTCAACCTTCCTCTGATCAGCAGGGTGATATCATGGCCCATTATGCTGTCCAGGAAAAACAATTCAAAAATTTCGGCATCATTTACAATCAATCCAATGCTTATTCATTATCGCTGGTCGAGGCATTCAAGAGGACCCTTAAAGGGCTCAATGGCGCTTCAATCAAAGCGGAAGTTCCTTACCAAGCCAATGATAAAGATTTTAAAACCTTGCTCAGCAAGATTAATTCGGCAAAAGTTGACGTAATCTATGCTCCCAACTATACCCAGGAATTGGTGCTTATTGTACAGCAGGCAAGAGCGATCGGATATGATGGCCCAATTATCTGCGGCCTGGATGCGGCGCCTCCGTTTCTCGATCTGACGGGTCCGGAAGCCAATGGCGTTGTCTATATTAACAATATTACGGACAATGACCCTAAGGTTCAAGAGATCTCAAGAGAATATAAGGAAAAGAACCGGAATAATCCTACGAATAAATTTTTCTTAGGGTATGATGTTATTGGGGCTTTGACTCAGATTATCGGTAAAGTTGGCGACAATCCGACTAAAATCCAAAAAGCAGTAGAAAATCTTAAAGCATATCCCGGCGTTACCGGCGATATTACCATCAACCCGAAAACGCATCAGACCAAGGGTCTATCCATGTATATGCATGAAATCAAAGATCAAAAGAACACCTTTATCAAAAAATATTCGGTTCTCGAGAAATAAACAAAGATTACTCGAGCATTAAAGCTACTCGATTATAAAAAGCTAATCGATCCTGAAAAGCTGTTTCTAAGAGGAATCGGAAATCGTAAGGGTTTGCATATCCGATATTCAATATCGGATATGCAAACGATAAAATCATTTGAACAGACACTCTGACAAGGATGAACGGTTCATAACAGTTCGTTTTCTTTTAGAATAGTTTGATATGGATAAAGGAGAAGACATGTCGCTGCAAATACTGATTAACGGGTTAGCGCTTGGATCCGTCTACGCGCTGATATCAGTGGGATTCGCTTTGATATTCAATGTTTTGAAATTTTCCAATTTCTCACATGGTGCTTTAATGATGTTGAGCGCTTTTATCGGTTATTATGTGTCTGCCAAAACAGGTTGGTCACTTTTTCCGGTAATCATCGTTTCCATGACGGCAGGTGGACTGGTTGCGCTTCTAGGTGAGCTGGTTGCTTTTAGAAAAATAACTCTGCGAAATACATCACCCATCTACTATTTTGTATCATCGATTACTTTGGGTACTTTATATGAAGCCATCGTTACCATTTGTGTCGGTCCCAATTTTTATAACTACCCGCGTTTTTTTAAAAATCCTGTCATTAAATTAGGAGATATTGTAATTTCAACCTCTGATTTTATTATGTTCCTTATTTCAACTTCGGCATTAATTTTGCTGGTTTTACTGATTCAGAAGACCAGACTGGGAAGGGGACTGCGTGCGGTTTCGTTTGAGAGGGAAACAGCCGGTCTCATGGGAATCGATTCCATCCGGATTATCCAATTTGCTTTTTTGCTCTCCGGTGCTTTGGGAGGACTAGCCGGCGTATTTCTAGGGATTAATTATACTTTGTATCCGCAACTTGGCAATTTAGTGGTTAAGGGTTTTATTGCTTCGGTTATCGGCGGACTCGGCAGTATTTCAGGCGCAGTAATCGGCGCTTTTTTACTTGGCTTAGTGGAAACTTCGCTGATTACCTTTATTGGTACAGCTTATACACCTGTATTTACCTTCTTGATTATGTTGATGTTTTTGATTGTTCGTCCCCGGGGTATTGCAGGATCAAATATTCAAGAAAAGGCATAAAGAAAGAAATGGCCTAAAAGTTAGGAGAAATTCAATGGAATTTTATCTTTCGATTCTTACTTTTGCTTTTATATCGATTATTTCAGTGGTCGGGGTATATGTGCTTACTGGTTTGACAGGTATGTTTTCTTTGGGACAGGGCGCCTTTATGGCAATTGGCGCGTATGTTTCGGCGTCATTGGTGGTAAAAGCGGGATTACCCTTTGGAATTGCCGCAATATTAGCCATAGCCGTCAGTGTTCTGGTCGGTTTTATCGTGGGTTTGCCAATCATCCGTTTAAGACGGGATTATATTTCCTTAGTTACATTGGGATTTGGAGAAGCAATCACTGCTTTGCTCAATCAGATGGTATCGATTACCGGCGGAGCCAATGGTTTTTCGGGAATCCCTAAAAAGACGACTTTTTTATTGACTTTGATTTCGATTATCGTTTGTATGGCGATGGTGGCTTATTTCAAAAAATCGAAATTTGGAAGACAATGTATCGCCCTAAGAAGTGATGAGCTTGCGGCGAAGGCAATGGGTATCAACGTACCCCGTATCAAGATGATCGTTTTTCTGTTCTCGGTTGGGTTAACAGCCTATGCCGGTGTTTTATATGCTTTTTATACAACCTATGTCGAGCCCGGGCTATTCGGGTGGAAAAAAAGCGCCGAATGGGTGATTATGGTGTTTTTCGGCGGTGTCAACAGTTTGACGGGATCTGTTTTTTCTACGCTGATACTCACCGTACTTCCTGAAACTTTACGGTTTGCCTCCCAATACAGAATGGTGTTTTATGCCATATTAGTATTACTGATCATCAATTACAAGCCGGCCGGATTATTTGGTGAATGGGAATTGTCTTATCAAAACATCAAAAAACTTTTCACGGGTAAAAGAAGGGAAGAAAAAAGAAATGTTACTTGAGCTGAAGAATGTCAGTAAAAATTTTGGTGGCGTCAATGCCATTATTGATTTTTCCCTCACGGCCGACAAGGGCGATATTACGGGTATCATTGGTCCCAATGGCGCTGGCAAGACAACAATATTTAATGTGATTTCCGGCGTGTACCCTGCAAGTTCCGGTGAAGTATTTTTGAATGATCTCAATATCACCAGAATGGAACAATATAAAATTGCTAAGCTCGGTATTTCACGAACTTTTCAGAACATCAGATTATTCAAGGGTTTAACGGTCTTGGAAAATGTGATGTGTGCATTTGATGCGTTTTCGCACTATTCGGTTTTCGAAAGCTTTTTCCCCTCACCCAGAAGATTAAGAGAAGAAAAACGCGGACGCGAACTATGTGAGCATCTTCTGGAGGTCGTTGATTTAATTAATTATAGAAACGAGCGCCCGGAAAATTTGGCTTATGGTTTGCAAAGGCGGCTTGAAATAGCCCGTGGACTTGTATGTAACCCAAAGGTTTTTTTGCTGGATGAACCCGCAGCAGGTTTGAATCCGACCGAAGTTGGAGAATTAACCGAGCTTATAGCCGGTTTAAGCCAAAAATTCGGGTTTGCCATTCTTTTGATCGAGCATCGTTTGGAGTTGGTTATGGGACTTTCCCATCGAATTTACGTGCAGAACTTTGGAAATACCATTGCTGCCGGAACACCGAGTGAAATTCGTGCCAACACTGAGGTTATTAAAGCATACCTCGGTGAAGAGGAGGGTTGCGGATGCTGAGAATATCGAACCTGAGTGCCAGTTACGGCTATGTTAAGGCGCTTAAATCCGTTTCCATCGAGACCGAAAAGGGTCAAATCGTTAGTATCATCGGGTCCAACGGCGCTGGAAAATCCACCTTGTTACGTTGTATTTCCGGTTTGGTCAGGCCGACAGAGGGAAACATTGAATTTTTAGGAAAAAAAGTGCCCAATAAAGTCCATGAAATCGTGAAAATCGGAATCGTTCATGTTCCGGAAGGAAGACATACTTTTTCCGGTCTTACTGTCAATGACAATCTCCTGGTTGGCGGGTATCTTTTTTCCGGAAAAGTACTTCATGAAAATATTCAAAAGATCTATCACCTCTTTCCAATTTTAAAGGAAAGAGCCCATCAGTTTGCCGGAACCTTATCCGGTGGTGAACAGCAAATGCTGGCTATCGGACGGGGACTGATGGCAAATCCGAAGATTATTTTACTAGACGAACCTTCGCTGGGATTAGCTCCGCTGATCGTCAATCAAGTATATCAGCTTATTTCGGCGATTCGAGATAGCGGGATAACGGTATTGCTGGTGGAACAAAATGCCAAAAAAGCGCTGAGCCTATGTGATAAAGCTTATGTTCTTGAAAATGGGCGAATTACATTAGCCGGTACCGGAAAAGAGCTTCTTTGCTCGCCGGCGGTTAAGAAGGCCTATCTTGGAGAGTAAAGCTTTAATGTACCCGTAAATTATATTCCAACGGAGAACTGGATAAAGATGGAACAAAGAAATGACATTCTCGAAAAAATCGGTTTTAAAGTTGTACACTTGGGAATCAATGCAAGTGATCCAAAAACGGCATTGGCTACTGCTCAATGGTTTGAAACGTTTTTTGGGTGGCCGGTAGAAGAAGGAAACCAATCGATTTATGCCGGACCCAAACTTGAGATTATGAAAGGCGGCGGCCGGGGCATCCATGGTCATATCGCTGTTGCGGTAAACGATATTCATGAGGCCAAAGCATATTTGGAAGGAAAAGACTGTACCTTTCAGGATGAATCCGCCAAGTACGATGCGGAGGGAAATTTGATCGTAATTTATTTCAAGGATGAAATTGCCGGTTTTGCCGTGCATTTGTTGCAAAGATAAAAATGCCACAAAGGAGAATAGGAAAATGATTCGCAATTGGAACGAAGAATCACTAGACCATCGTAATGCGTTGCTTTATGCGATGGGAGTATCGCCCGAGGAAGCCAAACGTCCCGTGATCGGCATCGTCAATTCATGGAACGAGATGAACCCGGGGCATTTTCATTTCAAAGAAGTGATTGAAGGGATTAAGGATGAAATTAACAAAGCCGGTGCACTGGCCCGCGAGTTACCGGTTTTGGGCATATGCGACGGTATTTGTTCCAATACACCGGGAGATCGATACACACTGCCGACCCGTGATTTAGTCTCGTCCGAAGTGGAGACTGTAGCCGAGCTTAATATGCTTGACGGCATGATTTTGCTGGCAAGTTGCGATAAGGTCGTACCGGGTATGTTGATGGGCATCATGCGGGTCAATATTCCAGCGGTCATGTTTACCGGCGGTTTTATGGCCCCGGGTTTTCATAACCAAAAAATGATAACTTTGACCCATACCAAACAGGCTTATGCCGCTTACATTGCCGGCGATATGAGTAAGGAAGAATATAAGGATATCGTCCGCAATGCCTGTCCGACACCGGGAGCCTGTCCTTTCATGGGGACTGCCAATACCATGTGCGCTACGGCAGAAATTTTAGGATTTTCACCCGATGGAAATGCCAGTGTAAGAGCGCAAAGTCCCAAGTGGCTTGAGATGGCTTTAGAAGCAGCGCGGAAAATTGTTCAGCTTGTGAAAAATGAAACCCGGCCCCTTGATGTAGTCAATGCCGATAATTTTGAAAATCTGGTCCGTTATATGATGGCTACAGGGGGGTCGAGCAATTCCATCCTGCATATTCCGGCAATCGCCCGGCAGGCGGGCATTGAGATCACGCCCGAGTTCTTTGATGAAATCAGCCGGGATGTTCCGGTGATTAGTGCGATTTATCCAAACCATAAAAGCTATACGATGGCTGAATTTTCTGAAGCGGGCGGATTGGGCGCTGTGCTTAAGGAACTTGCCGCAGCCGGTAAGATCAAAATTTCCGCCAAGGGCATGTTTGGGACCATTGAGGATAAGATTGCCAAATCGCAAAACAAGAATCAAGACGTGATTCATGAAGTAAGCCATCCCATTAGCGTTCAGGGAGGACTGGCTGTATTAAAAGGCAACATTGCTACAGAAAGTGCGATTGTTAAGTTTTCGGCGGTTGATAAAGAAGCTTTAAACTTTAGCGGACCCGCCAAAGTTTATGATTCTCAGGACGATGCCTGGCAAGCGATTCTCAAAGATGAAATTGTTGCCGGGGATGTAGTCGTCATTCGTTATGAAGGCCCGAAAGGTTCCCCCGGAATGCCTCACATGGAGACTTTTATGGCCGCCGTATTGGGTAAAGGGCTTGGAACCAAGATTGCGCTGGTATCCGATGGCCGCTTTTCAGGGGCTACAGGGGGATTGGCAATCGGTCATGTGTCTCCCGAAGCGTATGAAGGTGGAAATATTGCCTTATTGAAAAACGGGGATGTCATTCATATTGATATTGAAGCCAGAAAATTAACGGTCGATGTTTCGGATGAAGAATTTGCAAACCGCAAACGGCACTGGAATAAAATTGAAAAACCGGCCACGGGATGGTTGAAACTTTATAAGAAGTGTACTTCATCCGCAGATAAGGGCGGGACAATTTATTGGGAATGACCAGCATTTTGATGAAACGGTTCAAATGATTGACTTTCAATCATTGAACGGCTATCATTGAAATGTTAAATTATTCAATTTGTTGATGGAGTCTTAAATGATCAATATGAAGAAAGTTGCCAAAGACGCCGGAGTGTCTATTAGCACTGTGTCCCGTGTTCTTAGCGGGAGCGACCTTGTCAAGGAAAAAACCAAGACAAGAGTTCTTGAAGCAGTGAGCCGTCTTCATTATCAACCGAATATCCTGGCAAAAGGTCTTAAACTGGGTTACACCAACACGATTGCGTTGATGCTGCCTAGTATTGAAAATCAGATTTTCCCCGTGATTACGCGGGGAGTTGAAGATGTTGCCCGGAAAAATGGATTTACGGTTGTTCTTTGCAATACTGATGAAGATATGAAAGTTGAAAGGGACTATATCGATAAATTGAAAACCAGGCTGATCGATGGATTTATTGTAGCGTCCATGCTGCCTAATAGCAACCATATCCGGGCGTTGTGCGCTGAAGATTTTCCAGTGGTTTTAACGGGCCGTTATTATGATGACACCATCAGTACCGTTGCAATTGATAATTATCGCGCCGCCTATGATGCGGTTTGTTACCTCATTAAAACGCAACATAAACGGATCGCTCTGGCTCTCGGAAGGAAGGAACTTTCCATTTACCAACAGCGGTATCAGGGTTACATCGATGCACTTCGGGATCATGGTTTTGAAATCGAACCTGAGCTTGTTATTCATGAAACCAATGGCACCAATAGTTTTTATTATTTGACCCAGGAAATTTTAAAAAAAGACCGGAACATTGACGCCATTTTTGCCAGCAGTGATCCCAAGGCCATCGTGATTATGCGTGCTATCCAAGATATGGGTTTCCATATTCCTGAGGATATTTCGGTCTTGGGATTTGATAATATTGAAATCAGTGCGCTGGTTGAACCGCCTCTTTCTACTGTATCGCAGCCATTATATGAAATAGGAGCCCTTGCAGCCCAAAAGGTGATTCAGATGATCAGGGGCAAAGGAACCATTAAACCTTCCATCGATTTTTTGAAAACCGATTTGATTATTCGAAAATCGACCCGGTAAGTTTTAAAGGAGGAGATCGCTATTACAAACCGGCTGGGGATTAATTTTTGGAATTGGATCGATTCCTTTAGCGACAAGGAACTGTATCTGTTTGAAAAAGCCAAACAGTTTGGATTTGATTCTTGTGAAATAGGCATGGTGAACACCGATTTTGACTATGCCGCCGTCAGAAAAATTATTGACGAACTCCAGATGGAGTTAACGCTTTGCGGGGCATTCATCAAGGGAAGAGATATTTCCAGTTTTGATGAGCAGATTCGGCAAAACACGAAACGGTACTTCTTCGATTGCTTTGTGGCAGCAGAAAGGATGGGGGCAAAAATTTTCGGGGGTCCGGTATATGCCGGTGGCGGCAAAACGCATCTCTTGAGCCTCGATGATCAAAAGCGGGAATGGGATTATGCGGTGAAGGGTCTTGCAGAAATGTCCTGCCTCGCAAAGAATTATGGGGTGATGATTGCACTGGAACCGATAAACCGTTACCGCACCAGTGTTGTTAATACGGTTGAACAGGCTCTGAAAATGGTTTCGGATATTGGAAGCCTCAATGTGGGTATTCTTTTCGATACTTATCAGGCCGGCATCGAGGAAGATGATATAATGGATGCGCTTCGGCTGGTGTGTAAGGCCGGTAAACTAGTTCATTTTCATGCTTGTGGCTCCAATAGGGCCGCGCCGGGCTACGGACATTTGCCATGGCTTGAGTTGGTAAAAATTTTAAAACAGTACAACTATACGGGACATATAACCATCGAAAGTTTTCCGGCGGGTGGAATGGATGGCGCTTGGCGTCAACTGGATACGAGTCCGGATCAATTGGCTCAAAAAGGGATTCACAATCTGAAGAATTTATTGACAATGTAAGAGTTTTTTTTATTTTTAATTTTGAAAACGATTGCATTTATAAAACAAGGGAGCGGTGAGCTATGGCGGCATTTGAAAAATTTAATTTTAAAAATTTAGATGAAATCCGGGAAAAAGTACTTCAATTAGGGGCTGAAATCCGTTTCAGCGAAGATTTATCCCCCTTGTCAAAGCAGGTAAAAATCAATCAATATACCACACCGAACTCAATAGCCATTTTGCCGATGGAGGGCTGTGATAGTGAACGGGACGGCAGTCCATCCGAACTGGTAAGAAGAAGATATGAACGTTTTGCATCGGGCGGGGCGGGGCTTATTTGGTATGAAGCCTGCGCAGTGGTGCATGAAGGAAGAGCCAATCCCTTACAAATGTATTTAACCAAGAGCAATGTATCGGCCTTTACGGAAATGCTCAAAAAAGCCAATGCGGCGGCAGCCAACTCTTGCGGCAGCAGTCATCGGCCGGTCAGTATCTTGCAGCTTACCCATTCGGGGCGCTATTCCCGACCGGATGATAAACCGGCGCCTTTGGTACCGCAACATGATCCGTTGCTTGATCCGCGGGTTTCCTTGAACCCTGATGCACCGGTCCTTTCCGATGATTATTTGGACGGTTTGGTTGAAAAATATGTCCAATCGGCTATCCTAGCAAAAGAATCCGGATTTGACGGGGTTGACATCAAATCCTGTCACCGCTATCTGCTTTCGGAAATCCTTGCAAGCCATACCCGTGAAGGTAAATATGGCGGAAGTTTTGAAAATCGGACTCGTCTTTTGCTTACTATTATTAAGGAAGTCCGTCAAGCCGTCGGCAATGATTTCATTATTGCTTCACGGTTCAATGTGTTTGATGCCCATCCCTATCCTTATGGTTGGGGTGTCGATAAAACCGATTGCTGGCAGCCAGATTTAACCGAACCGGTCCGTTTGACTGAATTATTAGTAAAAAATGGGGTCGACCTGCTCAGCAACTCTTCGGGGAATCCTTATTTCCGTTTTCCACAAGTTACAAGGCCTTTTGATCAACCGACCCTCGGTGGCGAAACTCCGAGCGAACACCCCTTGGAAAGTGTCGCCAGACTGTTTGGGTTCAGCCGTAAAATTCAACAACTGGCAGGGGAGATTCCCGTCATCGGCAACGGCTACAGTTGGCTGCGCCAGTTTTTAGCCAACGCCGGCGCTGCAAACTTAATGGAAAACGGCTGCAAAATGGTGGGAATCGGGCGCGAAGCCTTTGCTTATCCGGATGCACCCAAAGATATTTTAACAAAGGGCGCGATGATACCCAACAAATGTTGTATTGCCTGCAGCAAGTGCACCCAGATTATGCGCGACCATGGACGTACCGGTTGTGTCATCAAAGACGGCTTAGTTTATATGCCCCTTTACAATGAAACTAGAAATACTGCAGAAAATAATCATTAATGGAGGGTTTGAAATGGCTGAGGAACAAAAACTTATCAATCGGAAAGGGCGGGTTGTTGCGCCCGGAAAAACCGATTTTATAACAATCAATGTAACCGATCCCGGTCCGGGCCAGGTTTTAATCAAGATTATTTCCAGCAGTATTTGCGGGAGCGATCTTCATATATTTAAAGGAAAACACCCGGCTGTTTCTCTTCCCGCAACCATTGGCCATGAATTTGCCGGTGATGTCATCGCTGTGGGCAAGGATGTTCAAACTGTCACCGTTGGAGATCGGGTCACGGTAGAGCCAGTCATCGTCTGTGGAAAATGTGAAGCCTGCCGTCATGGAGAGTATGGCTATTGCGAAAATATAAGTTTCACATACCGGAATGGGGACGGAGCGATGGCTGATTATATCACCGTTTTTGAGCCCTATGTTTATAAATTGCCGGGTCATCTTTCTTATGATGGCGGTGCGTTAATAGAGCCTTTGGCTGTCGCCACGCATGCTGTACGGAGAGCCGGAATTCAATTGGGTGAAAAACTTCTCATTATCGGCGCGGGAGCAATAGGATTGTTGACGGCGGCGTTATGCCGCAGGACAGGCGCTAGTGAAGTGGCAATTGTCGACTTTTCGGCTGCAAGATTAAAATTAGCGTTGGAATTGGGCGCTACAACGGCGATTCATCCCGAAGAACAGGATGTGTTGGAGAAAGTTCATACGCTCACTGACGGTAGGGGGATGGATAAAACCTTTGAATGTGTCGGTAGGGAATCAACTTTTCGCCAAGCGATGATGGCATTGAAAAAAAATGGCTTGGCAACCATTGTCGGAATTTTTGAAGAAAAAGAAATTCAAATTCCGGTTACCCGTTTCATAACGCATGAGATCAAGGTTCAGGGTTCTCAGGGTTATTGTTGGGATTTTCCGGCGGCTTTAAAAATGTCGGAAGAGATTCCTATTGAAAAGTTGATTACCCACACATTTAAACTCGCCGAACTTCAGCAGGCCTTGGAAACATCTTTGGATAAAAACTCAGGCTCCGTTAAAGTGATCCTAAAGCCTTAACATCAAGGAGGAAAGCATGTCGAAGACAGCAATTGTAACCGGAGGAAGCCGTGGAATAGGTTTTGCAATTTCAAAACAACTCGGAATGGATGGCTATCAGATTGTCATTATGGCGGTAAGCCCGTTGGAAAAAAACCAAGAACGGTTAGAGGAATTGAAGAAATTAGGAATCCATTATATTTATGTCCAAGGAGATGTTTCCCAAAGCGGCGACCGGAAAAATTGTATCGACCAGGCAATTTCTTGCTTCGGAAGCATCGATGTGCTGGTCAATAATGCGGGTGTGGCCCCGCTGGTAAGAGATGATTTACTGGAAATGTCCGAAGAAAGTTTTGATCGGGTAATCGGTATTAATACCAAAGGTACTATGTTTATGACGCAGCTGGTTGCAAAACAAATGTTAAAGCAGGAAATTAAAGAACAGAAACGCGGGGTTATTATCAACATCTCTTCATGTTCCGCCGTGGTCTCTTCCACATCCCGGGGGGAATATTGCATTTCCAAAGCGGGCGTATCGATGTTGACCAAACTCTATGCCGACCGTCTGGCCGGAGATAGCATTTTTGTATATGAGGTACGGCCGGGTGTTATTTTTACCGATATGACAACCGGAGTGAAAGAAAAGTATGATAAACTTTTAAATCAGGGTGCATTTCCGATCAAGCGCTGGGGACAGCCGGAGGATATTGGAGCTGCTGTATCCGCATTTTGTTCAGATCGTTTTCTCTATACAACCGGCAATTATATCGATGTTGACGGCGGTTTTCACATTCAGCGGTTGTGAAGACGGATGCATTGAGGGGGATAAAAGATTGTTCAGCGGTAAAATCAATGTCAGCGGGTATGAAATCACGGTATTTTCTTATAATACGATCATCGTGGGAACAGGGGCCGCCGGGTTTAATGCGGCAAACCGGCTTTATAGTTGCGGTCAGCACGATATCGCCATGGTTACCGATCATATCCGGGCTGGCACTTCCCGCAATACGGGTTCGGATAAACAAACCTATTATAAACTTACCATGTCCGGCAGCGCATCGGATTCCGTTGCTGAACTTGCCAAAGCACTTTTTGACGGTGAATGTGTTGATGGAGATATTGCTCTGACCGAAGCCGCTTTATCGGCAAAATGTTTTTTGAATTTAGTGGAACTCGGTGTGCCGTTTCCCCAAAACCGTTATGGTGAATTTGTAGGGTATAAGACAGATCATGATCCTGGCAGAAGGGCAACTTCGGTTGGACCGTATACTTCGAAAGTAATGACTGAATGTCTGGAACGTTCGGTTCAAGAAAAAGGGATCCGAATTTATGACAAAATGCAAGTTATTAAAATCCTGGCCGAGGATGGGAAATTACATGGCTTGTTATGTCTAAATCTTCAGAACATCGCTGATAAAGCTCAAAGATTTGTGGCCTTTTGTTGCAAAAATGTTATTTATGCCACCGGTGGTCCTGCCGGTATGTACGCAGACTCGGTCTACCCTCTCGGCCATTATGGCGCCAGCGGACTAGCCTTTGAAGCCGGAGTGGCCGGGAAAAACTTAACCGAGTGGCAATACGGCCTGGCGTCGATAAAGCCCAGATGGAATGTTTCGGGCACTTATATGCAGGTTTTACCCAAATTTATCTCTACCGACCCAAACGGTAGGAATCAACGGGAGTTTCTGTTGGATTTTTTTCCGAGTCGAACCGAAATGTTGAACATGATATTTCTCAAAGGGTATCAATGGCCTTTTGATGTCCGGAAGATTGACGGCGGCTCTTCCGTTATCGATCTCCTGGTTTATATTGAAAGCAATCTCAAAGGGCGGCGTGTTTTTCTTGATTTCCGGGAAAACCCCGGTAATGTGGAGATCGATTATCAATCCCTCTCGAAAGAGGCCGGAGATTATTTGAAGAAGGCCGGGGCCACTTTTGGAAAGCCGCTTGATCGTCTGCGCCATATGAACACGCCGGCCATCACATTCTATCAAGATAAAGGCGTTGATTTATCAACTACGCCGCTGGAAATTTCCTTATGCGCCCAACATAATAACGGCGGACTTAGTATTGATATGTGGTGGCATACGAATCTTCAAGGCTTTTTTGCTGTCGGCGAGGTCAGCGGGAGTCATGGTGTGTACCGGCCAGGCGGCAGTGCATTGAATGCAGGACAAGTCGGTTCCACTCGGGCGGCCCAATATATTGCCCGTCATCGCCAAGGGGAAGAGCCGGTATTGGAGGATTTTTTCAATCAATGCCGTCATTTACTAGCGAAAACCATTGCCACCAGTGAAGCCGTAATTGGAGAATCCGAGAATGTCCGGCAGCTCTGGGATCAGGCGGCTAGGGATATGAGCCGCTATGGTGCTGCGATTCGCGACACCATAGGCATCCGGGAATGCTTGGCTAAAGATAAGGAAATACTTGCTAATTTTGAAACAAAGGTTAAAATTAAGGATGTTCAGGATTTGAACAAGGTATTCCGGCTTTATGATATGTTGATCAGCCAGTATGTCTATTTAAGTGCCATGGCCGATTATATTGAAAACAGCGGAAAGAGTCGCGGTTCTGCTTTATATTCGAACCAGCAGGGGAAGTTGCCTTATGCAAATTTACCGGAGGTTTTTCGTTATATGTTGGACGATGGATCACGGCGTCATTTCATTCAAGAAGTATGGTACCGGGCTCAAAAATGCGATTTTACCTGGCGCAAGATTCGTGAAATCCCCGCTAGTGACGATTTTTTTGAAAACGTTTGGCGGAATTATCGTGAAAATGAGAATATCTATTGAAGGGAATAAGCCTTTTTAATGGAATTATTAATGGAATTAAGCTTGAAATCGTTAAAAAAATAGATTTCGCCGTTGAATCCTGGGGAGGTTTATGAGTGTATAAAATTATCAAAAAGGAAGTATTGAATCCCACAGTCAAATTAATGGAAATTGAGGCTCCACTGATCGCTAAAAAGGCTGAACCGGGCCAGTTTATCATTTTTCGAATCCATGAAGACGGGGAGCGGGTCCCATTAACCATTGCCGATTACAATCGGGAAACTGGAACGGTCACTATCATTTTTCAGGAGGTGGGCAAAACTACCAAACTCCTGGGTAGCATGAATGAAGGAGATTTCTTGCTTGATTTCGTAGGTCCGCTTGGGGTAGCTTCCCACTTCGAGGGAATGAAAAAAGTAGCGGTGATCGGCGGCGGCCTTGGGACTGCCATTGCCTATCCCCAGGCCAAAAAGCTTCATCATATGGGCGCCGAAGTTGATGTCATTGTCGGATTTCGCAACAAGGATCTAATTATCCTGGAACAAAAAATGCAGGAAGTGAGCAACCGTCTGTTCGTAGCGACGGATGACGGTTCCAACGGCACGAAAGGTTTTGTGACCGATATCTTAAAGAAATTGATCGAAGAGGGTAACCGCTATGACATGGTTATCGCCATTGGACCTTTGATCATGATGAAGATGGTAAGCAATTTGACAAAAGCTTACAGCATCAAAACTGTGGTAAGTATGAATCCTGTGATGGTGGATGGGACGGGAATGTGTGGCGGCTGCCGGGTAACGGTGGGCGGTCAAATAAAATTCGCTTGTGTTGACGGGCCTGATTTTGACGGCCATGAAGTCGATTTTGACGAAGCCATGCGCAGGCAGATGATGTATAAAAGTGAAGAAAAACAAGCTCTCTCCGACCACGAGTGTAAACTGGAGGACCTTAAAAATGCCTAATATGTCACCGAGCAAAGTAAAGATGCCGGAACAAGATCCGGCGGTCAGAAATCAGAACTTCCTAGAGGTATCTTTGGGATACACCGAGGAAATGGCTAAAGAAGAAGCTCAGCGTTGTCTGCAATGCAAAAATAAGCCTTGTACCCAAGGGTGCCCTGTCAATGTCCGGATTCCCGAATTTATCAAACGATTGGCGGAGGGCGACTTCAGCGCCGCCTATCAAAAAATCAAAGAGACCAATAGCCTGCCCGCCATCTGCGGCAGAGTATGTCCTCAGGAGTCACAATGTGAAAAGTATTGTGTCAGGGGAAAAAAGGGTGAACCGGTTGGAATTGGACGGCTGGAACGTTTTGTAGCCGATTGGGCTATGGAGAACCTGGCAGAAGCCAAGGCGGAGGCTAAAGCAGAAACCATTCAAAAGAATGGCCGGAAAGTGGCTGTGATTGGTTCGGGGCCTGCCGGACTGACTTGCGCGGGCGATTTGGCTAAAATGGGCTATCAAGTCACCATATTTGAAGCCTTTCACATACCCGGGGGAGTACTGATGTATGGCATACCGGAATTCCGGTTGCCGAAAGCATTGGTTCAAAGGGAGATTGATAACGTAAGACAATTGGGTGTATCCATTCAAACCAATATGGTTATTGGCAAAGTATTTTCCCTAGATGAGCTGATGGCCGAAGGGTATCAGGCCATTTTTATCGGTTCTGGCGCCGGATTACCTAGTTTTATGGTCATACCGGGTGAAAATTTGAACGGTGTTTATTCGGCCAACGAATTTCTGACCCGGATCAATCTGATGAAAGCCTATCAATTTCCTAAAAGCGATACTCCGGTTAAAGTGGGAAGAAAGGTGGCGGTATTCGGCGGCGGAAATGTTGCGATGGATGCAGCCCGAAGTGCTAAAAGGCTCGGAGCTGAACAGGTATATATCATTTATCGAAGATCTGAGGCGGAAATGCCGGCCCGGGCCGAGGAAGTGCACCATGCCAAAGAAGAGGGTATTTTATTCAAGTTATTGACCAATCCAACCCGGATATTGGGAACTGAAGACGGCTGGGTCAAAGGCGTAGAATGTATTGAAATGGAACTGGGAGAACCGGATGCCTCCGGAAGAAGGAAGCCCATGGCCAAGAAAGGTTCCGAACATATCCTAGATGTCGACACGGTCATCGTGGCCATCGGTCAAAGTCCTAACCCGTTAATCAAATCCACCACTCCCGGCCTAGAGACTCATCCCTGGGGAGGCATCATCGTGGAAGAAGAGACGGAGGCAACCAGCAGACCGGGAGTGTTTGCCGGAGGCGATGCCGTGACGGGTGCGGCAACCGTTATATTGGCCATGGGAGCGGGTAAAAAGGCGGCAAAGGCGATTGACGAATATCTTCGTAATCAATATCATCATTAAATTATTGAAATTAAGGATACGATGAACTTTAAAGCGCCAATGATGCTTAATTGGCGCTTTAAAAAAGTTAACGGTTCCTTATGAGAAAAGAATAAGCATAATGTTTTATATAATTCAAATATAATTTTAATCTGCTTGATTCATTTCTACACACATCAGAATGAAAGCGCCTGCACCATGAAGATCATTGATACTGGTGGGGCGGGCGATATAATGGGCATAATCCCCAACTCCCGTACCGATACAAATATCTCCTATCAATACGCTACCAGCTTCATTTAATTTTAGTGTATCAATGACTCCTTGATATCCCTTCCAGGCGTATTGAAGATAATGATGTTCCAGATACCCCTTTCGAATAGCTTTGGCAATCGAATAGACATACAGGGAAGTACAGGAATTTTCAAGCCAATTATCCGGAAAATTGCCTTTATCCACGACTTGATACCATCGTCCGCTTGCTTTGTCCTGGTATTTAATTAATGAAAGCAGCAGGTCTTTCAGTATTTTAATCAGTTCATTTTTATCTTTATGGGTTTGGGGGAGAAAGTCCAGGATATCGATAATCGCAGTGGTGTACCAACCAATGGCTCTGCCCCAGAATTCACTGGACCTTCCAGTTTCGGGGTTGGACCATTCGGCCTTTTTACTCTCATCCCAGGCGTGATAAAGCAATCCGGTTTTTTCATCTTTCATATGCTTTTCCATGAGTAAAGCCTGAAATGTCACTGTGTCAAAGAAGCCTTTTTCACCGAAGACGCTGTCATACTGTACGGCAATAGGACCGGCCATATAGAGCCCATCCAGCCACATTTGATTTGGATACATATTTTTATGCCAGAAACCGCCTTCTTTATTTTTATTCCAGGTACGCAAATGGGAGACCAATGTGGCGAGTGCTTTTTGGTAGCGTTTATCTCCGGTCTTTTGATAAAGGTTATAAAGAAGGATTCCCGGTTGAATGTCATCCAATTGGGTTGGATCATAATTCTTGATGCCGCCGTCAGGAAGAATCAAACTATCAACCCAAAGCTTAAGGTATTCATAATATTTTTCCTTTTGGGTTACCTTCCAGCATCTCTCCATACCGGAAAGAAATACTCCCTGGTGGTAATGGAACCTTCCCACGGGCGGGAGCGCTTCCGGTTCATACTTTTCCATAAGAGAAGAACAAGCTATTTCCGCCCAGTCTATTGGGGCAGAAGGGATTTCTTTATTGTTTGCAGTTGATCCTGTATGTTGTGAGATCATTTCAAGCCTCCTAGGAAATTGAATTGTCACGAATAATAATATCATATAAAAATGTACATTATTTGCGTGATTTATATTAATTGTATCAAATCTTGCTTAAATTGGCGGGAATGTGGTACGATTATTTTGAAGTTCGCGCAGGGGCCGGAATAGCGTGTAAAATATCAATGGATGAGGAAATTAGATGATGGATAGCGAGTATTTCTTTTATGGCAACGATAGCGATACATTTTCGGTATCCCATCGGAAGACCCAAAGTCATATGATGCCTGAAGATCATTTTCATAGCACTTATGAATTATTTTATCTGGTCAAAGGTGAAAGGAACTTTTTTATAAAAGATGGGACCTTCAGCATAAAAGAAGGAGATTTAGTGCTGATCCATCCCAATGTGTTGCATAGGACTACCAACGCCATGACATTAGGGCATGAGAATATCATTGTCAATTTCCACAGGGATGAACTGACTGCCCCAAAATATTCGCTTCCCGGGATTCTCTCCGCTTTGCTTGGAAAGGAGTACACAATTATCAGCCTCACACTCCAATATCAAATCTATGTGGAAGAGCTTCTCAATAAAGTCCTGCAGGAGGTAGAACAACAAAAAACCGGCTTCGAAATATACGCGCAAGCCCTAATCGTTCAACTGCTGACTTATTGCTGTAGATTTGTGGAAGAAAACAGGGTGAAGGAATTTATCCATCCCAGTCCTACGCATCAATTGATCTCGGGAATTGTCCAGTTTATTAATAGAAACTATGCTCAAGATCTGAGCCTTCATTACTTAGCTGAAAGATTTTATATCAGCCCCTATTACCTAAGCAGGGCATTTAAAGAGGTGACCGGGTTTACTTTTATTGAGTATCTGAACAACTTACGAATCAAAGAAGCCAAGAAACTTCTGGAGGAATCCCCGGAAAAAGTTGCAAACATCGCTAAAACCGTCGGATATAGCAGTAGGACTCATTTTGGAAGAGTGTTTAGGAAAATTACGGGACGTTCGCCCCTGTATTATCGTAGAATTGGCAGGGCTTTAAGTGATGGAAAGGCAAAAAAACATAACGTAGAGTATTGATTTTTTCTTCTTCAAAGATTAATGAGAAAAGAAATTAAGCCGCTAAATTCGCTTATTTATTATTCGGGATGGAACCGTTTGCCGGAATTTGGCCTTGATAGGGTTGTTCCAGCCTCTTCGGATCTGTACTTTTTAAAAAAATCGTTCATTTTTAAACCTCCTCGTTCATGGAATGAAAAACAAAATTTCCGGAACTTCCAAATTAGTTAAGTGAATCTAAAAAAATTTCTATTTCTCCCTTTGCCAATAACCCTTGTCCCGATGTTCTTGTAAAAAAGGGAGCGCCTTTGAAAGCTTCAATATCAATCTGCAATATATCCACCGGACCGTGTCTGACTTCCATGAACCCTATGAAATTACCGATACGGTCCAACAACAAATCGCGCTTCGCAATGGGATTATCCAACGCCAATTGGCTGCCGAGCAAGATTCGGTTTCCCTGCGGCTTAATGACAAATGGCTCCAAGACACATTGGAAGCTGATTTATTGATGATTTATGATTTTTATGAACAGGACAGGATGTTTCAACCTAAAGTCAGTTATGCCTTTACGGATTCTTTCAAAACCACCTTGGGCGCTTATATCTATGATGGGGATACCGATACGTTTTATGGTAGTATGAAAAACAACAGTATGATTTATTGTGAAATAAAATATAGTTTTTAGGTGCTTTCGCTTGCATGCGAACTCTCAAAGAGGCTATCTCAAAAAAGTTTTTTGGGGTAGCCTCTTGCATTATTTAAAAGACGAGGTTTTAATTTGAATTTGTTGACTCACCCCTAAGGGTGGGGTTTATAATATTCAAAAAGGTGTGATAAAAGCGGATAATCGGATAAAGATCAGTGATTTTGCCAAATTAACCGGAAGTACTCTAAAAACGATTATATATTACCATAAAATCGGTTTATTGCATGAACCGGAGCGTTCTCCCGGAGGATACCGTTTATATGGACCCGAAAAGCTAACTCGCATGCGATTCATCCAATATTTAAAATCACTCGGAGTCGATTTAAAACATATCAAAGAAATATTAGGAGATATTCACAATCACAGGACGTTACGGCAAATTTTACAATCTTTGCAAGCTGAACTTTTAAACGGGATAAAAACTCTGGAAGAACGAGTGACCAAGATTGAAATGTTATTGAACGAAGAGAAAGTGCAACTTGATGACAAGTCCTGTAGTTCCTCTTCTTTTCAAATGATTACAGAGATACTGGGACCGGAGCAAGTTGAGCAATATATAGTAACCTGTCCGGAACTATTTTGTCAGCAAAGAAAAATATTCGGCATTTTGGACAATTTTCGATGGGGTGATTACCGGGAAACTTTTCAAACTTTAGCGGAGTATTTTAAAACTCACCCAGGGCAATACAAAACAGCTTTGGAATATGGAAAACGCCTTGCTAAATTAGCCGATATGTCTGAAGATGACCCGGAAATTGAAATTTTAGCCTGGGAAGCCGCCGAGTTTATCAAAAATACTCCACTTTTAAAGGACTTGCTTTACAACAAAACAGCGTTGCCCCTTGAAGGTTTATTGAATGAAATGGTCGGTAGTGTTCGCTCGCCGGCTCAGATGAAGCACAAGCAACTGATCCAACGATATCTTAATTATCATTCGTGAGTTATATAATTACCCCGGGACGTTTTGAGAATAAACCCGAACGTTAGTATTGTGGAAAGGATTGGGATGAAACGATGAACAAAATTAAATATTTCTTAAAAAGCTTTTTGGGAATCACATTTTTCTTTGGTTTCATGTTTGTTGCCGCTGGTAAATTAAATTATCCCCAAGGATGGTTATATTATTCCCTGAGTATTTTCGGTTTGTTGTTAAATTTTTTTGCTATTCAAAGCAATAAACAACTTGTGAATGAGAGGTCTATGCCCGGAGTAAATGTAAAAGCATGGGATAAGAAAATATTGGGCATCTCAGGAATGCTCACCATATTTTCATATATAATTGCGGGTCTTGATTCTGGACGGTTCCGCTGGTCCCCTGATTTGGGGATTACCATCACATTAGCCGGAATAGTGTTCGTTTTAATTGGGCAGGCGATATTTTTAATTGCTAAGTTTCAAAATAACTTTTTTTCAAGTGTAGCTCGTATTCAGGTGGAAAGAAATCATATTGTTTGTAACAGGGGGCTTTATAAAATTGTTCGACATCCCGGGTACTTGGGAATGGTGATTTCCTGGATTGGCTTTCCTTTAGTTACGGAGGCTGTTTTTAGTTTCATTCCGGTTGCGATGGCAATCATTTTGTTAATCGTCAGAACAGTTCTTGAAGATAGGATGCTTAATTGCGAATTAACCGGATATGCGGAATATTCTAGGGGAACAAAATACAAATTACTTCCTTTTATTTGGTAGAAAACCTTTGAAATGAGCTTGTTGTTCTCGCCCGGTATACTTTGGGCGACGTGGTAGGGAAGTTGGTTCCATTGATATTTAGAGTTCAGAAGGAAGACTGGAAGCTTGGTTGTTCAACTTGTAAATATTTACGTTTTTGTTTGGGAGATTGTTTGATGCTTTGTGTTGAACAAATCGGGATAATAATTGATCGCAGCAGAAAACGTGATTTGGATTCAATAATGACAGTTGTTTTAGAATACAATGTACAAACATCGGCTGACAAGCAAGTTATGCCGGTGTTTTTATATATATTTAGATTTTTCCTATTTGGATACTCTTCAAGCAAAGTCAAAATAGTAAAAAAATAGTAAGTTTTGAGGATGTATTTGTGGTATTGAAACATCTAAGATAATACATGCAAACATTTTTGGTTTTTTAAATTTCGGGAATATTTTTTGTAAGCTCAATTGAATGGACGATTACATTTAAACTGACAGTCATCTATATCCGGAGCAATCAGCCATATAGCCTGCTAATAACTGATTGCTCCCAAGGTAATGATTAATATAGAAAGGGGGTCAATATTTTGGGATAGATTAGAAAAAGAGAAATTGGTAACTGAGGGACGGATAGCGAGGATTAAAAATTTGAAAAGGGAGGAAAAGATGATTAATAAGCGAGTGATGAAAAGTATAAGTATTCTGATAATCTTTTTGGTTATAGCCTGCTTTATAGGCGTCAATAGCACTATTGATGCCAAAAATGATTTTTATCGAATCATCCAAGTAAGGCAGCAGGGCAAAGCTGATTACAGGACAATCAATGAGGCGGCCCATGCAGCCTATCCAGGCGACACGATTTTGGTCCACGAAGGTACATACAGGGAAACCGTTGTTTTCCCCAGGGGAGGAAACAATGAATCATCAAGAATAACCCTGAAGGCGGCAGAGGGTGAAAAAGTTATCATAACCGGTTCTGATGTCGTAAAGACTGATGAGTGGACTCCCGATAGTGGATGGGTATATACCCTTGTGAAGGAAAACACTTATTTTGGCGATTTCAATCCGTTTAACATAAAATGGAAGTCGAAAGGTAGTTCTTATTCCGACTATTTCTCCTGCGGTTGTGTATATGTCAATGGCACTGTATTATCACAAGTGTTCAATAAGACAGATGTCTATAACACTCCAAACACCTGGTTTGCGGAAGTAACCGGCGATAAAACCATCCTATCGGTTAACTTCGGCGGACTCAATCCGGCTGCTGCAAGCAATATTACTGAAATCAATGTTAGAAAGCAGTGCGTTAAAGCAGCGTGGAATCAAGGGTATATAACCATCGACGGATTTACCGTTATCCATGGCTGTGGCCCCAAGACCATTGACTTCTGGAAGACAACTGCCGATCCCATGGACGGAGCCATTGCTACCAATGGAGGTTTCTACTGGATTATTGAGAATTGTGAAGCTTACCAGAACCGGGGTGTTGCAATCGACTATGGCAATGGCTCCCGCAAGTTGGAAGACCAAAATGGAGGCGAACCCAAACTCTACGGCCACCATATCATTCGTAACTGCTATGTTCATGACAATGGTACCAATGGTATGATGGCTTACCGAGGTGCATACACTGAAATTTATGGTTGTAACCTTGCAGACAATAACGCACTGAATACCGGTTTGCTGTCTGAAGCCTACATCAAAGACGTTAGTAGTGGATTTGGAATCTATATCCATAATAATTACTTTTGTAGTGATCAGGATTGGAACAGTTATCCCATTTGGCTTGATAGTGAATGTGACGGTTGCCGTATTTCCCAAAACATCTTCTACTGCCTGGGGGGTGGAAAGGGATTTTCCGGTCTCTTTTATGAAGTGAACGGTGGTTACAATTTGTGCGACAACAACATTTTTGTCGGTATGGGCTGGTATATTTGGACCTGCAGCAACACCTACATTGTAAATAATCTCTGGTTGAACGTTCCTTCAAATGTTCGGACCTGGCCCGCATATAATGCTCCCATTGGTAGTGGAGAAGGCGGAGATGGATATACCCGTGCCATGAGAATTATGGTTCCGGGCACTCTGAAAGTTGTTAGTACCTGTAACAATTCAACCAGCCGTTTTGAAACCTTTACCCGATTTAATAAGATGTTTAATAACTTTTTCTTTGATAATGGTCCGACCAGCAGTTTAAAATTCGACGAAGTATCTGCGGAAAAATACAATGGGCTTTATGGGGAAGATATTCTGTCGACTGGAAGCGGTGTTGATCCGGATTATCCTGGGGGCATTAACGGTTATCCCCAGGCATGGGTTGAAGCTTATCCTGGCACTGTTGGAGTGGGCACCAAGTTCTGGGGCAACGAATGTGACTATAACGTATACTATGGTGGCGCTCAGAAGATTGATTACCAATATGCTTTGGCACGCGGCTACGAAGCGGATAAAAATAGTAAAGTCAAAGCGGGCGGTAACTATACGGTTACCGCAACCAGAGATTCATTTAAGCTGGTTCTAAACATTGATGATACTCCTTATACCATCAATGCTCCGGCTATTACCGGACGATATCTCGGCAAAACAGCAGTGTACAATCAAAATGGTTATGATGTTTATGCTCCTGATGTTGATACTGACTTCTATGGTAATCCTCGAAACAATAAAAACACGGTTGTAGGCCCGTTCGCAAAATTGAGACCCGGAAGCAACACCTTCAAGCTATGGCCCCTCAAGGATAATTGCCGTTTAGAGGATTGATTTCGGGATTTTATAACCTGTGGCTAATGGATTTAAAGAAACTATTGTTTATAGAATGCTGGTAGTTAAATTAAAGAAGTCCTTGCAAATTTGGCAAGGACTTCTTTAACTTTTCCGTAATCTTTCCATATTGTTTTTAAAACAAAGTCAAAATAAGAAAAGAATAGTAAGTTTAATGGATATATTTTTATCATTGAAAGCCCTATTCTAAGAATAGATTAACAATTTATAAACGATTGATGTCTAGACTCTCCCTGATTCAATTTAACAGATCGGAAGTAATATGAATTCTGTACCAGTTTTTTGTTACATCTTCTGATAGAACGGCAATAATTGCATGATTTGTGAACTAAAAATACCTCAGCGTCGGGAGTGTTACGATTGAAAGCAATTATAGTGATGTATGATTCTTTAAATAGGCATATGCTGCCTCCGTATGGGTGTGACTGGATCAAGGCGCCTAATTTTTCAAGATTAGCGCAGCATTCAGTGGCCTTTGACAATTGCTATATCGGCAGTATGCCATGTATGCCGGCGCGCCGGGAACTCCACACCGGGCGTTACAATTTTTTGCACCGCAGTTGGGGCCCGATTGAGCCATTTGACGATTCGGCCCCGGAAATATTGAAAACCAATGGTATTTACACACACCTGGTCAGTGATCATCAGCACTATTGGGAGGATGGCGGAGCCACTTATCATACCCGCTATAATTCCTGGGAGATCTCCCGGGGTCAGGAAGGCGACCCCTGGAAGGGCGAAGTCAAAGATCCAAAATTACTGGAAAATCTGGCGGACCAAAAGAAATTGATCACCCGGGCCGATATCATCAACCGGAAATATATGTCCGAGGAGCAATTGCAACCTCAAGCCAAAACCTTTGCCAGCGGCTTGGAATTCATTCATTCCAATCATACGGCCGATAACTGGTTTTTACAGATTGAAACCTTTGATCCCCATGAACCTTTCTTTACGCATGAGAAATATAAAAAATTATATCCCCATGCCTATAACGGTCCCGAATCCGATTGGCCCGATTATGGGACAATCAGTGAATCCAAAGAAAAGGTTGAGCACTATAAGTATGAATATGCGGCATTATTGAGTATGTGCGATAATTACCTGGGCAAAGTGCTAGATTTGATGGATATCTATGATTTGTGGAAAGACACGATGCTGATCGTTAACACCGATCATGGCTTTCTCCTGGGGGAACATGATTGTTTGGGAAAAAGCAAGATGCCTTATTATAATGAACTGGCTAACATACCCCTTTTTATCTGGGATCCGCGTTGCGGCAAACAAGGGGAATATCGTGGTTCCCTGGTACAGACGATTGACTTACCGGCAACATTGTTGGAGTATTTCGGAATTGGCTTGCCCGAAGCGATGCAAGGGATACCGTTAAATGAAACCATTGCAATGGATAACCCGGTAAGAGAGGCTGCTTTATATGGGTGTTACGGTACTCATGTAAACTGTACCGATGGAAGATATGTTTACATGCGGGGAATTGCCGATCCCAGCAATGAGCCTTTATATCAATACACCTTGATGCCCACCCATATGCGAAGGATGTTTACAGTCGAAGAATTGAAGACTGCAGAATTGGTTGGGCCTTTTTCGTTTACCAAGGGCTGTAAGGTCATGCAGATTAAATCGGGGATCTGGGATCGGCGGGATCCTTATTCCATGTCCGGGTATTCATATCCCGAGTATTTAGGAAAAAATCTACTGTTTGATTTAAAAGAAGATCCAGGCCAACTAAAGCCGATTCGGCGACCTGATATTGAAAAAATGATGATCGATCATCTGGTCCGTTTGATGAAAGAGAACGATGCGCCGCAGGAACAATTTGAACGGTTAGGGCTCACTGTGAAGTAGCGACGTAGATCCATAGCCCGGCCAAACTTTTTAAAAATGATTATGGAAAACTCAGAGCTATGGATGGACAGGTTGGAAAACTTGTAGGTCTTGTTTCAAAGTTTAAATTGAGATAGACTGTATTTACAGGGATCTTTAACGAGGTTGTATCGACATTCCTTGTTGGAAGGGATGGATCTGAAAATTAAACCAAAATGGATTGGTCTTTTTACAACAAAGATTTTGGAACTTCCTTTTATAAAAAACACCGGGAGTTTACAAACCAAACTCTTTGTTTTTTATTTTACGCTGATGGTTTTGATCGCCGGTTTGATTAGTACGACTTCCTACTATGTTTTTAAAAGGGTTATCACGCAGGAAATCGGGCATTCCCGGGTAGATGTGCTCCGGCAGATCGGCGAAAGAACCCGGGTTATCAAAAACAGTATTAAAACGATCTCCAACCTATACTACTCGGATCAGTATATTTCCAATGCGGTTTTTAACAACAAAGTTACAGCGGGTGGTAACAGCCGGATATTATCCGATAATTTGGCGGAGATCGGAACCAAATATCAAAAAGCGTTTGAAGAAATAAATGTGACTTTTTATGTTGTTCTGATGGGGGAAAACGGGTTTGAATTTTGTTCTCTGCAAAATCAGCAGCCTTATAATTATGGGAGAATTCCCAAAATGCTTTGGTATCGGAATGTCATCAAAACCAATGGCAAAATTTATTGGGTTAGCAGTTATGATGATTCCGACGATGGAACCAAAAATAAATATGTATTTTCCGCTGCCCGGCTTATCAAAGATAAACAGACCGGTCGACGCTTAGGTATACTCCTGATCAATATGGAAGAAAGGAAGCTGTTTGATACTTATAAAAACGTTTTAAACGGGAAAAATTCCATTTATATCGTGGATGAAAAAGGAAGTATCGTTTCCCATAGTGACGAGCACATGCTGGGAATCAACTTTTTTGACATGCAGATATTCAAGGAGATTTTCCAGCCAGATAGTTTCAAGATAATCAATAAAGGAAACGAACGGTTTTTATTGTCGAATTACTATGACCCGGAAACCGCTTGGACCATTGTGGAAGAGATTCCGGTAGCAGCACTTTTCGCACCTTTAGAGAAAGTAAGGTATACAATTTTAGGTATTTTCTGTCTGGGGACGTTTTTTTCACTTATTTTATCTTTTTCATTTGCCCGTAAAACTGCCAAACCCTTAAAACAATTCTGCGTGTCCATGAAAAAAGTGCGGAATGGCGATCTGGACGTTATCTCCGATATCCAAGGGTGGAATGAATTAAAGCAGTTGAGTGATGGCTTTAATCAGATGCTGGGAAAGATTAAAGACCTTATTTTAGATGTCAAGCAGGAGGAACGTCTAAAACGTAAAGCAGAACTTGATTTTTTGCAAGCCCAAATCAATCCGCATTTTTTATATAATACGATCCTTTCCATCAAGTGCATGATTTCTATGGGGAAGAGCTCTCAGGCGGAACAAATGATTACCGCTTTTATGGGACTCCTGGAGAAGATATTTAATAGCAAGGAAGAATTCATTTCCCTTTTAGAGGAAATTCAATGTTTGCAACAATATGCTTTAATCCAACAATACCGTTATGCCCATAAATTTGAGATCGTCTACGATTTGCCGGACAATATTTTGGAATATAAAATACCCAAATTAATCTTGCAACCTTTGGTGGAAAACTCGATATTTCACGGTATCGAGGCCAAACAGGAGAAGGGTACCATTCAAATTAGAGCTGAGAGAAAAGAGGATGAAATTACCATCCGGGTGATTGACGATGGCGTTGGTATGGACGCCAAAACCTTGAAAGACATCTGGAACAATCAGGATAATAAGAAAGATCGACGCTTCAATATGGTGGGTATCATCAATGTCCAGCAAAGAATCCAAATGAATTTCGGGACCCAATATGGTCTGAAAATTTTCAGCCAAGTCGGGAAAGGAACCGAAATTAGGATTCAGATACCGGTTATCAGCTAATTCTTTACTTTCACCTAAAGGGAGGGACACAGGGATGTTGAAAATATTGATCGTGGATGATGAAACTCCGATTCGTGAATGGATTGAGTTTTGTATCCATAAAAATCCTTTAGGGTATGAAGTCGTAGGTTTGGCTGCCAACGGTGAGGAAGCCTTAAAAATTTTTAATGCCACATTGCCGGATATCGTTTTTGTGGACATTAAGATGCCGATTATGGACGGTATGGAATTGATGAAACAAATCAAATTTTTAAACCCCGCTACAGAGATCATTGTCCTGACTGCCCATAACGATTTTGAATATGCCAGAACGGCTGTAAAATACGGCGCTTTTGAATATATTTTAAAAACTGAAATCAATGATGTCATGATTCATGATGTTCTGGATAAAGTCAATCGGAAACTCAGTTTCTATAGGTCAGACAGTAATTTATCGGACATTGTTTACTTAAAAAGGGAGGCCTTTGTCCGGCGGCTGATCTTTCAAGCCAGAAATCAATATCTGATATCTGAAAAAGAGCTACAGGAGCAGAAAATTAATCTGAAAAACAATTTTTTGTTTGCCGTGGCTTTAAAATATGAAATCCAAGATCAACCCAGCAATAACAGTAACTTCATCATTCCCAAACATCCAAATATTCAGAATATCTTTGGTTTCGTTTATGACCAAAATATTTTCATCCTGCTGGCCAATGTTTTTGCCCAACCCAGCATAGCGGAACAAGTAAAAACTACATTCGATTTTGCTTCCAAACTTCATGAAAGCAACAGGTGCACTATTGGGGTCAGCAATGTTCATGATGGCTTAAAATACATCGGCATGGCAGTCGATGAAGCCGTTTCCCAGTTAAAACAGGAGTTTTACACCGGGGAAGGCACTATCAATCCCATGAAATCTTCAAAAGAAAATACCCCGGAATTGTTGAAAAAATTAACCGCCATGACCAATGCGTGGAAGGAAATGATTAAAGAAAATGGATTCGAAAACGCTGAGCAAACCCTTGAATCCGTTTTAACCTTTATCAAGGATAACCGAATCCATGACATCGAAGGGGTCAAATATACATGTTTACAAATGATTGACTTTATTTGTACGGATCCAGAGATTCATCAGCAAACCGGACTTGATTCTTTTCATACCCTCAAAACAGAAATCGAAAAAATTGCTTCTTTTCAGAGTATGCAAGAATATGTCAAGCAAAAAATCAACGGTGCTATCGATGAGCATCTTGAAAAGGCCAACCAATACTCGCACTCCATCTCCAAAGCGATGGCTTATATCAGCAAATATTATATGCAACCGATAAATCTAACCAACGTTGCAGCTTACGTCCATTTGAATCCGGAATATTTTTGTCGGCTTTTTAAAGAAGAAACCGGTAATAATTTCAGCAATTACCTGGCTGGTGTACGGTTGAATAAGGCAGTGGAATTATTAAAACGGACCGATCTGAAAGTCCGGGAAATTGCCGAAATGGTCGGTTATCCGAATCTGAGTTATTTTTCGACCCTTTTTAAGAAATATTATGGAGTCAGTCCATTTGATTATCGAAATCAACATACTGAGGTGAAAATATCAACAATGGAGACTTATTAATGCATCGAATTGTTTATTGGTCCCCATCAGCATCCCCGAAAGTCAAAATCTCAAAAAAAATCTCAAAATAGTGAACGACATTTCCTTGCAGAAATCCTTGGATGGAATACTTGTCAATTTAAAAAAGAAATCCTAAGGATATTTGATGTATTTTAGATACATCTTGAATTAAGATGGGAATAACCAAATAAGCTGAGAAGATTCATTCCATGAGTATTTTTCGCTTATCGGAAAGGGGGCTTCCCATCAACAACTGTGAAATGGTGAAGGATATTATTATCAAAAAAGATGAAGGGGTGGAATTATGAAAAAGTCATTGTATGTCATCTTGATCGTTACATTACTGGGTACGCTGTGTACCCAAGGTTTCGCAGCACCCAAACCAAAACAATTACCAGTATTGAAAGTGGCCGTGATGCCTTTCCTTTTAAGCCTACCGGTCAATTATATCGTTGAAAAAGGTTGGGACAAACAAAACGGTTTCAAAATCGAGCCGATCCTTTTCTCGACCGGAGCTCCGATGAATGAAGCCCTGGGAGCCAATCTTTGGGACGTAGCCACCATTGGAGCTGCTGCGGTCACTACATTATCGGTCTACGATGCCAAAGTAATAGCAGAAACCAGTAATGCCGCAGGCGGATTTGGATTGTATGTCCGGCCGGGCAGTCCCATCAGCAAAGTGAAGGGTTTTAACCCTACCTTCCCGACGCTTCTGGGAGACCCGGAAACTGTAAGAGGGAAAACCATTCTGGTGCCGATTGGAACCATGTCTCAATTGCATGAACTCAAATGGCTCGAAAAGATCGGTGTCAAAGATAAAGAAGTCAATTCGGTGAATATGGATTATCCTCAAGCGTATCAGGCATTTTTGGCGGGACAGGGTGATATCGTAGCCTTAAATCCTCCCTTGAGCTTTGTAGCCGAAGAAAAGGGCTGGATTAATGCAGGAAGTTTGATCGATCTGAAAATACCCCAGTATGACAACGTGGTTGCCAGTAAAAGTGCCTATGAAACCAAGAAAGCTTTACTGACCAAATTTGTTAAACTGATGTATCGAGCCAATGCCGAGTTAAAGAAAAATCAGGATGTAGAAGTCAAAATGCTTTCGGACTGGTATAAGCAAAATGGTCAGAATATTGAGACCAAATTGGTCCGGGCAGAAGTACAAGCCAGACCGTTGTTAACGGCCGAAGATGCCAAAAAGAAACCGCTGGGAGATTCGATCAAGACCACAGCGGAGTTCATGGCCAGTATCGGCAAATTACAAACCGACAAGCTTCCGATTTTTGACAAAAACGTGGTTGGCGATATCCTGAAAGCGGCATTGAAATAAGGATGAAGAAACGTTTCGACGGTGGGGGCGAGCCTTTTTCGGAAAACCTTCACCGTCGAAATCATAGTGGGGGTTGAAAATTGAAGCGAGAAATGAAATATAAAATCATTTCGGTAATCTCCTTGGTATCATTCATATTTATCTGGGAACTGATTACCGATTTATTAAAATTGGTTCCAAGCTTTATGTTGCCGAGTCCCTATTCGGTACTAACGGCCTTTTGGGCGAAACTTTACGATCCCAATCCGGATGGCGCGACTCTTCTGCAACATATTATGACCAGTCTGGAAATCGCTTTGACGGGATATCTGTGCGGCGCGTTAGTAGGTATTCCTCTGGGTATTGTCACGGCCTGGTATAAACGGTTCGACATGTTGTTCAAACCGGTCTTTGATTTGGTAAGACCGATTCCGCCCATTGCCTGGATTCCAATTATGATTTTATGGTTTGGAATCGGTTTACCGGCCAAGGCGGCAATCATCTTTGTTTCGGCCTTCATACCTTGTGTCATTAATACCGAAGCGGGCATCAGACAAACCAGTTCCATTCATATTTGGGTTGCCAAAACCTTCGGAGCTTCTAATTTTTACATTTTGCGAAAAGTGGCCATACCGACAGCCCTTCCCCTCATTTTTACCGGACTGCGGATATCTCTTGGAACGGCTTGGATGACGCTGGTTGCCGCGGAATTGCTGGCTTCCAACCGAGGGCTTGGTTATATGATACAGATTACCAGAATGTTGGGAAGAGCCGATATCATCGTGGTTGGGATGCTGACCATCGGCAGTATTGGAGCATTACTTGCATATATATTGCGGTTATTTGAACGCAAGTATGTGAAGGGAGGAAACTAGACTTGCAAGGTATTAAAATCAACGGCTTCCATGATGACTGGAAACGTATCTTCTGGGCGATTGTTGCTTTTGCATCTATCATTATCCTGTGGCAGGTCGTCGTCACTTTCACCTTTGCTAAAGCGACCATCCCGGGTCCTTATAAAGTTTTTAGCGAGTTTTTCAGATCATTTTATAAAGCGATTGGCAGTTATACTATTTTGGGGCATATCGGCTGGAGCTTGTACCGGGTGCTGGTAGGTTTCGGCATTGCCGCCGTTCTTGGCATTATCACCGGACTATCCATGGGCTGGTCCAAACTAGCCCGAGCTATTATCAGCCCGATATTTGAATGGCTGAGACCAATACCCGCCCTGGCCTGGATTCCCTTGGCCATCTTGTGGTTTGGCATCGGCGAGTCCACTAAGTATTTTATTATCTTTGTGGGCGCTTTCACCCAGGTTACCTTAAACGCCTATGCAGGAGCCATCCAGGTCGATCCGGTTCTGATCGGCGCCGCCAGGATGCTGGGCGCCAGGGAAAGCCAAGTGTTTACCAGAATTGTCCTGCCGTCCTCGGTCCCACAAATATTTGCCGGTCTGCAACTGGGACTTTCCACCAGCTGGATGGCTGTGCTCGCCGCGGAAATGGTGCGTTCGTCGGAAGGCGCCGGCTGGATCATTGTGATGGGCCAGAATACCGGAAACACGACTCAAATTATCGTGGGAATCATTTCAATCGGGTTGATCGGTTTGCTTTTGGCAACGATTATGAGAGGGGTTGAAGGGAAATTATGCTCCTGGAACATCAGAGGGATATGAAAGCACCGGAAGGAGATCCGAAAAAGACTATTATCCGTTGTGATAATATTGCCAAAGAATTTGATACCGATGGAAACAAATTTCAAGTCATTCGAAATGTAATGTTGGAAGTGCTGGAAAATGAGTTTGTGGTTTTGTTCGGGCCTGGTCAATGCGGCAAAACAACCTTGATCAATATTTTGGCCGGACTGGAAAAGCCCACGGCCGGTAGGGTTTTTATCAACGATCAGGAGGTCGAAGGACCCAGCGCGGAACGGGGTGTAGTCTATCAAAAAACCGCTTTATTTCCCTGGCTGACGGTAATGAAGAATGTGGAGTTCGGACCGAGTGTCCGGGGAATGAAAAAAAAGCAACGGCGGGAAAAAGCCAATTATTTCATAAATTTGGTTGGCCTGAAAGGCTTTGAAAATCATTTTCCGGTCAAACTGTCGGGAGGCATGAAACAACGGGTGGGAATTGCCCGGGCTTATTGCAATGACCCCCTGGTGATGTTGATGGATGAACCCTTTGGCCATTTGGATGCCCAAACCCGCTATATGATGGAAGAGGAACTGGAGAAAATCTGGGAACGGGAACGGCGGACAGTCATTTTTGTGACCAATAATATTGAGGAAGCGTTGTACCTGGCCGATAGAATTATCCTGCTCACCAATTGCCCCACCAGCATTAAAACGGAATATAAAATTAATTTACCCAGGCCCCGCAGTTATGTCGATCCTGAATTCTTACGACTCAGGCAAGAAATAACCGCAGCGATGGATAAATCACTTTGATGGAGCAGGAGGTAGAAAGCTATGGTCATGCAAGATAATGCGCGCGTGAAGGTAAAAGTCAGTAACATGACAAAATGCTTCGGCGATTTATGTGTGTTGGATGATATATCCTTTGATGTCAGGGAAGGGGAGTTTCTCTGCATCGTCGGTCCGACCGGGTGTGGTAAAACCACTTTTCTCAACAGCTTAACCAAACTTTATGAGGTTACCTCCGGCCAGATCCTGGTCAATGACGAGCCGGTGGATTTGAAAAAACACAATATCGCCTACATCTTCCAGGAATATTCGACTATGCCCTGGCTCAAGGTGGAGGAAAATGTCCGTTTTGGCCTTGATATTAAAGGTTTGCCCGAAAAAGTGATCCAGGAACGGGTGGATGAGGTTATCAATATGGTCGGGCTCGGCCCTTTCCGGAGCTACTACCCGAAACAGCTTTCAGCCAGTATGCTGCAACGAGTGGTGATTGCCCGGGCCTTTGCCGTTCAGCCGGAACTGTTGTTGATGGATGAACCTTACGGCCAGCTGGATCTGGACTTGCGGTTTAAGTTAGAGGATGAATTGCTCCGTCTTTGGGAGAAAACCAAAACTACGGTGATATTTATCACCCATAATATTGAAGAAGCAGTATACCTGGGACAACGGATCCTGGTACTTTCCAATAAGCCGACCAAGATTAAAGAGGAGATCAACAATAGCTTGCCAATGCCCCGCAATATTGCCGATCCGGCTTTTATCGATCTCCGGAATAGAGTAACGGATCTGATCAAGTGGTGGTAGATACTTTAGTTTGTTGTTTTTTTGAGGATATCGACAGGTAAATACTATTCCCATAAATGCATTTGGGATCGGTTTTTCAAAAAAAGGATGCTTCCTTAGTTTGTATCAATCAGGACTCTTGGGTGAGTCTTCATTGATACTTTTTTTAAAATTTTTGAACACTATTATAGTTTTACAGGTAATGCAATACCTTCTTATGGATTGTTGGCAATAACCAAACCAGAGTGTTATATGGCGGTTGTTTGGTGAAACCGATGAATATGGCGAATTTAGGAAATATTGCTGATGGTGATGTTACTCAATACCCCAATACAATACGTGAAGTGATGAAACGTTACCCGAGAGCCAAGATAGTAATCGCCAATCACGGTACCAGCCCCTGGGGCGATTTTGGACTTCTTCAACATACATTACAGTTAGCGGAAAAACAAGTAGCGGAATCCCACTAAAATTATTATGGCGGTTTCTTTTGGTGAAGCCGTCATATTTTGTGATATAAATGCTTAAGAATGAAATGAATTAAAGGTTAAAGGTCAGGCCCAAGGATAGAAACTATAGGCTGGAATAAAATATTTTAAATGCTTGACCAAGATCAAACCCGATTCTCCACTCTATTCATATTGCCTGCTAGGTTGTATCGGAGGCACACTTTTCTGGTTGTAATCGAAGATAAGGGTATCGGCTTAAAAGTATATGTGTGGCCAAGGTGGAACAGCAGATAGAATCAGAGATTGTTTAAACTTATTTAATAAATTATTAAGAATATTTTAACTAGTCATTGATTTTGTGGTTGTTAAATATTATAATGAAATTGTAAATGGAAATAATTTTAATTGATTACATTTTTTGGGTATTAACGTTATCACTATAGCTTCGGCCTTGACATAAAAAGCCTCAGTTTTTAATCTGCTATTGATCATTCAAGTAGTAGATCTTTACCGAATAACATATGCTAAAGACGGTGTCTCAAGCATAATTCAAATCTTTTCCAACCATAGAAGACAAAGTTAATCCAAAATGACTGGCTACTTTGAAGGAAACATTTTAATAGGATAACAAACGTTTGCTAGTTTTGCAAATAAAAATGGTTCTGAGAAATTTTTTTTTGCGGTAGGCACAAAAAGAGGGCGAAGGGAAAATAAATCGTCGAATTACCTTCAACGGACTAGCTTTTTGCGAATGAAAAGAGAATTGAAAATGGAGAAAAATGGATTAAAGAAACAAACCAGCGCTAATATGTTGTATAGATGGTGACTGTATGATTTATTGTGTAGCTGACATAAGTCGGATACGGCTCGCAAAGAACATTTTTTAGGTATTATTCTCAGTGCCACTGCATCCATCCAATTGAATCATTGCTTTTTCACGATGAGTCCTGGTAAGAAAAAATTTAATTAAAATAACAAACGTTTGTTACAGTTTTTAAACTGAATTGGTGTATAGATTTTTTCATTGCAGGTCTTTTTAGCTGGAATAAAATTCGATGTTGAACTTGTTAAGACCAAGTTTTTCGGTAATCTTATTCAAGACAGGCCACTTCTGATACAATCACTGTTTTTTCCACGATGGACTACTTTACCAGTAAAAATTTTAATTAAAACAACAAACGTTTGCGATGCTTTGCTTAAAAATCGAGTTTTCCGGAACGGTACGGAAAGGGAGGTGATGGGGGGAAATTCAAAAAGAATATAGGTAATAAAGATTTTTAGACTAAGAAAATGCTGAAACAAGGACATTGAACATTAGCAAAAAAGTGAAAAGGAGAGATTAATGTTGAGAAAAAATTTGATTAAAATTTTGGTAATTCTAATGCTGGTTACATTTGCATTCGCAAACGTGTATGCAGCAACAATTACTACCAATCAAACCGGTACTGATGGCTTGTGGTATTCATTTTGGACCGATGGCGGCGGGTCAGTAGCCATGAATTTGAATGGTAATGGTAATTACAGTGTAAACTGGACTAATTGCGGAAATTTTGTTTGCGGTAAAGGCTGGAGCACCGGGGCGGCTAGAACTATTTCTTATTCAGGCAGCTTCAATGGTGGCAGCAATGGATATTTGGCTGTCTATGGATGGACGACAAACCCGCTCGTAGAATATTATGTCGTCGAAAACTATGGCAGCTGGACGCCTCCGGGAGCGACGTCCCAAGGTACTATAACCAGTGATGGTGGCACATATAACTTATATCGGACCCAGCGGGTCAACCAACCTTCCATTATAGGCACTGCAACTTTTTACCAGTATTGGAGCGTCCGGACCTCGAAGCGATCGAGTGGAACCGTAACGATGAGCAATCACTTTAGCGCATGGGCGAGTAAAGGATGGAATCTGGGGACACATAATTACCAGATAGTCGCGACCGAAGGGTATCAAAGTAGTGGGAGTTCTAATATAACAGTAAGCGAAGGCGGCAACTCAGGTGGAGATAACCCTCCTGCCAGCGGTTCGAGCGGTGAATGCGAAAACATGTCCTTGAGCGGCCAATACGCTGCTAAAATCAGTACTCCTTTTACTGGCGTGGCTCTTTATGCCAATAATGACTCCGCATCAGCAACTTATACGTTCAACGGCAGTTCAAGTATAACTCTTTACGGAGCGAGCAATAATTCCAGTACTGCCCAAGTCTCTTTGTATATTGGTAGTAGCAAAGCGGGCACTTTCTCTTTCACCGGCACATCGGAGACCACTTCCACAGTAAGTTTCAATGCCAGCGGTTCGCAAACATTCAAGTTTGTCGTGGAAAACGACACCGGAGCTTGGGATGCCTATATTGATCGTTACACCATAAGTGGTGGAGGCGTTACCCCGACCCCAACTCCGACCCCGCCTACCGGCGGCACGACCATCCAATGTGAGAACATGACCAAGAGCGGTCAATACGCCGGCAATATCAGCAGTCCTTTTAGCGGAGTTGCACTCTATGCCAACAATGACGCTATTTCGACAACCGGGACGTTCAATGGTAGTGCCAGCATTACCTGTTACGGAGCGAGCAATAATTCCAGTACCGCCCAAGTCTCTTTATATATAGGAAGCAGTAAAGTAGGTACATTCTATTTCACCGGTACCAATGAAACTGCTTCCACGGTAAGTTTCAACGCCAGCGGTTCACAAACGGTAAAGCTTGTTCTTGAAAGCGATACCGGCGCTTGGGATGCATATCTTGATTATATCACCCTGAATGGTGGCAGTGGCGGCGCAACTCCGACCCCGACTCCGGGCGGCGGTAGTAACGGTAGCGTCTACCTTGCATTTGATGATGGACCAAGTAATAGCAATTCACAAACGCTGATAAACACTCTTAAAAGCAATGGGTGCAACGCGGCCACCTTTTTTGTCATTGGCCAAAATATCGCTAGTAACCAGACGGGTTGGAACGCCTATAAAGCTTCGGGGTTTAGCCTCCAAAACCATAGCCAAACGCACCAGCATATGACCAGCTGGAGCTATCAGCAGGTCTATAATGACCTCAATCAATGTAACCAAGCCATCCAGAACGGCGGAGCACCCAAGCCCACGAGGATACGGCTTCCCTATCTTGAGAGTAACTCAACCATCCAGTCAGCCTGTTCAGCGCTGGGTTTGACGATTGTCACTCCTACCGTCGACTCCCAGGACTGGAACAGCGCCAGTTCAGCGCAGATCATCGCTAACTGCAATAATTTGCAGGCCGGCGGTAACCCCTTGATGCACGATTGGCCCACAAATACTATCGCGGCTTTACCCACAATCATTCAGAATCTTAAGAACCGCGGTCTTGGTTTCGTACAATATTAAAACCGGAGTAGGATTAAACGGTCTATCCCAAAAGAGTTTTAATTGATCGAGATATACAATGTATTGGTAAGAAATCGTAAATCGGATCAATATATTGTATATCTCATCTTTTTTAAATTATTTTATAACAGACCCTATTGAAATCGGACGCATAGCGAAGCCGACAAGAATTTTGGTTTAGCGACAATCTTGGATAGGTAATCTGGAAATGCAAGAAATTCCCATAAACGCTGGAAGCAAGGGGGAAAAAACATGAAAAAGATTAACCGCTCTGCATTGTTGGTGTCTTTTTTATTGCTCGCGTCTTTGGCATCTTTATTTTTTATTCCTAAAAAATCACTATCTGCACAATGGGTACAAACCAATGGACCCTATGGCGGCTACATCCATTGCTTTGCAACCGAGGGAAAGAATATTTTTGCCGGAACCGAAGGCAGTGGGATTTTTCTTTCCACCGACAATGGTGCAAGCTGGAATGAGGTCAATTCGGGTTTGACAAGCAAAAATGTCTATTCCCTTGCTATCAGCGGTAGCGCGCGTGCGCGAAATATCTTTGCCGGAACCAGCAGTGGTGTTTTTATCTCCACCAACTATGGCGCAAGTTGGAAGTTGCTCGATTCATCATTGACCAATACGTTTGTTTATTCCCTTGCCGTAAGTGGTAGCGCCCACCAGCCTAATATCTTCGTCGGAACCAGCAACGGGGTTTTTCTTATTACCAACCATGGCGCAAATTGGAGTACATTCAATCTAGGTTTGACATCCATTCATGTTAATTCAATGGCTTTAAACGGTGACGCCCATGGGGAAAATATTTTTGCCGGAACGGAGGACTGCGGTGTTCTTCTTTCCACCGACAAAGGAGAAAGCTGGAAGCCGGTTAACGCAGGTTTGACAAGCACAGTAATCAATTCCCTGGTCATGAATGGAACATCAATCTTTGCAGGAACTTATGGCGACGGCGTTTTTCTTTCGGTCAATAATGGGAAAAGTTGGAATGCGGTTAACTCTGGTTTGACAGACAAACATGTTTACTCTCTTGCCGTCAGTGGTAGCGCACGTGAGCGGAATATTTTTGCCGGAACCGGGGGTGGCGTTTTTCTTTCCACCGACAATGGTAAAAGATGGAAGAAGGTCGATTGGGGTCTGACCAATACTTATGTATACTCACTTGCCGTCACTGGCGATGCGCGTATGAGAAATGTCTTCGCCGGAACGAATGGTGGAGGGATTTTTCTTTCCAGCGACAATGGCACAAGATGGAGAAAGGTCAACTCAGGTTTGACAAACCACTATGTTTACTCCCTGGTTGTCCACGAAAAGGATATCTTTGCCGGAACTTTCGGGGGGGGTATTTTCCGTTTTGCGAATAACGGTACAAGCTGGATCCCGGTTAATTCAGGCATGACAAACTTTAATATCGGCTCTCTTGTCGTGAGCGGTAAAAATATCTTTGCCGGAACTTTTGGTGGCGGTGTTTTTATTTCCACCAACAACGGAACAAGTTGGAGTGCAGTTAATTCAGGATTGACCAACACTCAAGTATTCTCACTTGCTGTGAAGAAAAAAAGTATCTTTGCCGCAACGCCTGGCGACGGTGTTTTTGTCTCTAGCAACAACGGCGCAAGCTGGAGTCCGGTTAATTCAGGTCTGACAAACACAGCAATCAATTCCCTCGCTATGGGTGGATCAACAATTTTTGCCGGAACCTATGGCGGCGGCGTTTTTATTTCCACTGATAATGGCATAAGCTGGAGCGCGGCTAATACAGGATTAACCAATATTGATGTCTATTCTTTTGTCATAGGCGGTAATGAGCGTGCACGAAATATCTTTGCGGGAACGAATGGCAGGGGGGTTTGGAAACGATCGTCGCTAAGCAATGGTAAGAAAATTCTCCGTGATTTATTCCCTTTATGAAAATATTCAAGAGAACTTCTATCCACCAAGTTTTTTGGTTTTCAAGGTGTAAAAGTTGAGATATTGATTTTATATCTTATGGATTGACAAACTATCGTTGAAATACTATGATTAGAATCAATAGTAAATTAATATGAATAGTAATAATAAGAAATGGTGAAACCTAAATGTCCAAAATTGTAAAATGTCTGACGGATTTAATTGGCAATACTCCCCTGTTGGAACTCACAAGATATGATAAAATTAACGATTTACAAGCTAAAATTATCGTCAAACTGGAATATTTCAATCCGGCTGGTAGTGTCAAAGATCGAATCGGTTATGGGATGATTCAGGATGCTGAAGATAGGGGGATTCTCCGGAAGGATTCGGTTATCATCGAACCCACCAGCGGCAATACTGGTATTGGGTTAGCGGTAACCGCAGCCGCCAAGGGGTATCGGTTGATATTGACCATGCCTGAGACCATGAGCTTGGAACGGCGTAAATTATTAAATGCCTTCGGTGCGGAAATCGTATTAACACCTGGACCAGGCGGGATGAAAGGGGCCATTCAAAAAGCCAAGGAGTTGGCGGAAACCATACCTCATTCTTTTATTCCCCAACAATTTGAAAATCCGGCTAATCCCGAAATCCACCGTCGTACTACTGCCGAAGAAATATGGAGGGATACCGACGGCAAAGTTGATATTTTTGTCAGCTGTGTTGGAACAGGTGGGACCATTACCGGTGTTGGAGAAGTCTTAAAACAAAAGAATCCGGCAGTGAAAATCATTGCAGTTGAACCTTATGATTCTCCGTTGCTTTCGGAGGGCCGGTCTGGACCTCATATGATTCAGGGGATAGGAGCCAATATTATTCCTGAAGTTTTAAACCGTTCCATTATCGATGAAATTTTTAAAGTAAAAAATGATGAAGCTTTTGAGACCTCGCGAAAACTAGCTAAGTTGGAAGGCTTGTTGGTGGGAATATCATCGGGCGCTGCAACCTTTGCCGCAAAAGAAGTAGCCAAGAGGCCGGAGAATAAAGGCAAGTCAATCGTGGTGATATTGCCGGATACGGGCGAGCGATACTTGTCGACCCCACTGTTTCAATAAAATGAAAATCAACTTGGAGGATTAATGCCTGAAAGGAAGCAGATAGGAGTGGAGGGAGGTGTATCCGGGATGGCTAATAGTGAAAATTTACAGGTGATTGGCATTGACTTTCATTCCGCGCCTGCTGAATATCGTAAATTGTTTCATCTGACGCTTCATCAACTTACTGAAATATACCAGCAAGATATATTTCCGGCTGAAACTGTCATCCTTTCAACCTGTAATCGGACAGAGTTTTATTTTTATACCAACCGGCCGGTTTCTTTTTGCTGGGAGCACATAAAGGGTTTTTACGATCAACAATCCGTGAAACGGGAATTTTTTTATCACTATTGTGGACATGAAGTTGTATTGCATCTGTTGGAACTCGCTACGGGGTTCCATTCGATGATTATCGGTGAAACGGAGATTTTGGGGCAGGTTGCGGGCGCTTATGAAATACCTGAAAAACTGGGGAAAGCAACGTCGAACTTAAGTATACTGTTTAAAAAGGTATTACAATTCGCCCGGCGTATTCGGGTACAGTCTGGAATCGGTAAGCATAGCACATCGCTTACAACATTACTTATGAAGGAATTAAAAAACTATTATGGCAACCCGGCTGGGCAACGGGCTTTAATTTTAGGGAATGGTGAAATTGCTCAAAAAACAATTCAAGTTTTGCTTTACAATGGAATACAAACAACGATGCTCACCAGAAAAAGAGTGGAAAAAACAGTGGAATTTGTTGGTGATTTGACCGTAGTTTATGGTTATGAGAATCTACTCCAGGCGATAGAGGCCAATGATATTATCATTGCTGCCACATCAGCACCTCATTTGCTTATTAAAGAGGAACACCGAGCGTTCCTTTGCAATAAGCTTTTGATTGATTTTTCTTTTCCACGTAACATTGAGCCGAAGCTCTCCCGAAACGGGAATCCAGTTTGGGATTTGGATTATTTCGGAGCAATATCCAGTCGGAACCTCCAATTGGAACAGGTGGCAGTGGTGAAGATGAAAACTTTGTGCAAACAAGCGTCAGTGAAGATAGTTTTGCAAATTTTCCCTTTCGATAACGCCTTACTTAAGGCATTGACATCGTAAGTTTTAAAAAAATGATTGACAAACCAGGAATGATTTAGTAGGATAAAAAATATAATTAAATTTATAGGAATACTTAATTTTACCGCGTAAAGCGGTAAAAAAATTCTCGTATTTCATAGTATTCCAATATGTTTATTATAAAACAAACGATGAAGGGGGTTTTGGCTTTGAGGAAAAAAATAATTTTAGGATTGTTGTTCGTTTTGGTTTTATCGGTTGGAGTTGGGTCTTTTGCCGGAGCAGAAGGGGAAATTACTTTACTTAATGTTTCTTATGATCCGACCCGTGAATTGTATCAAAACTATAATGCTGGCTTTGCAAAGTATTGGAAGGCCAAGACAGGTCAAACCGTAGTGATTAAACAATCCCATGGCGGATCCGGCGCACAAGCCAGGACGGTAATTGACGGTTTAGAGGCGGACGTGGTTACATTGGCGCTTGCTTATGATATTGACGCCATCGCCGATACAAAACTACTGCCAACCAATTGGCAAAAGCGGTTGCCCGATAATAGCACTCCTTATACCTCGACGATTGTGTTTTTGGTCAGGAAAGGTAATCCCAAAAACATTAAGGATTGGGACGATCTTGTCAAACCCGGAATTTCAGTCATTACACCAAACCCGAAAACTTCCGGCGGAGCCCGTTGGAATTATCTGGCCGCTTGGGGATATGCTTTAAAACATAACCAAAATTCTCAAGAAAAAGCAAAGGAATTTGTGAAGAAACTATATAAAAATGTTCCGGTGCTTGATTCGGGAGCCCGGGGCGCCACCACCACCTTCGTACAACGTGGAGTCGGAGATGTTTTACTGGCTTGGGAAAATGAAGCGTTTTTGGCTATCAATGAACTAGGAAAAGATAAATTCGAAATCGTTGTGCCTTCATTGAGTATCTTGGCCGAGCCTCCAGTGGCGGTTGTTGACAAGGTGGTCGCCAAAAAGGGTACCCGGAAAATTGCCGAAGCATACCTTAAATATCTTTATAGCGCAGAAGGACAAGAAATCGCGGCCCAAAATTATTACCGGCCACGTCTAAAATCGGTTGCCGATAAATATGTCCACTTATTTCCGAAAATTAAGCTGATTACAATTGATGATACTTTTGGTGGATGGCGAAAAGCTCAAAAAACCCATTTTGAGGACGGTGGGTCCTTCGATCAAATTTATCAACCACAATAATTAAAAGTCAGATTATGTCTTTTAAAGGGGGCTGTCTCAGAAGCAAAATGAGACAGCCCCATATTTTATAATCGAGCTTAAAGAAATAGAAAGAGAAAGCTCACGTAGTTGTAATCAATGCAATCTTTGATTTTAGATACTTTTATGCTGCTTTCTGTCTGCTAAAATCCGTTAAAATTCGATTTTTGTCGACAAAATATGTTGACAACAAATATAGAGTATAGTACTATCTAATTAATTCAGTAGGAATACTATTGATTAATCCGACAAAAATATTATTGCTTCTGTGTTACTCCAATATACAATCGTATAAAGATGGTTTTTTGCAACAATAATTCATACTAAACAGATTGGTTTGCTAAATTAAATTGGAGGATTTACTTTCATGAAAACGGCGATTCAAATCAAAACGGCACCTCAGCCGATAGGCTCTTACTCACAAGCGGTTAAATTCGGGGACTTTTTATTTACTTGTCAATTAGGATTGGATATAACTGGCACTCTGGCGGCTCCGGATACCGCGGCACAGACACAGCAAACCCTCGAAAATATTAAAATTATCTTGGAAGATGCTGGAATGACAATGAATGATGTAGTAAAAACAACAGTATATCTTGTAAATCTAGCCGATTTTTCGGTAGTAAATGAAATTTACGGCAAATATTTTGATTCACCTTACCCTGCCCGGGCTTGTATTCAAGCTGTTAAGCTTCCCAAAGAGGCTAAAATCGAAATTGAAGCAATTGCAATAGCCCGTAATGGATAAATTCGAGTATCGCTTATTCATATAAATCTTATCGTGAAAACACAGAGAAAAAACAATAAAAAGTATTAGACTCATTGGGTTTTAATTACGGTGACAATAAGTGATATAGGAGCTACGGTTTTAAAGCTAAGTATTAAAACTAAAAGGGGGAAGCAAATGGAGCCAATTTCTTATGCAAAAAAGAATGCATTAAGTAATCAAAATCATGAAAGGCTGGAATTTAACCGCAGGATCTCATTATGAATTAATACTATCTTAATTGGAGGAAAAACAAATGAAGAAGCTGTTAAGCATTATCATAATGGTCGTTTTATTAATTGCCACATTAAGCAATACTCTTATTTTTGCTTTAGATAAAAAACCAGTTGTAATCCGTATCGGCAGTGCTTTCACAGCCGGAAGCAGCAATCCCTATTCACTCCAGACAATTGGAATTGTACATCAGCAAGGACTTTTAGAAGATGAGTTTAAAAAAGATGGTATCAAGGTTGAGTGGATTTTCTTCAAAGGAGTCAGCCCGGCTTTGAATGAGGCTTTTGCCAATAATTCAATCGATATTGGTGCAACCAGTGAATTAGGAGCCATCATCGCCAAGGCTAACGGACTAAAAATTAAACTGATTTCCGGTTTAAGCCGGAATGGTAATTCTTATGTTGCAGTACCGGCTGGTTCGTCAATTACCAAATTTGAGGACCTTAAGGGCAAGAAGTTTGCGACGGCAAACGCTACGAATTTTCAATTGGCGTTTGAACGGATTGCTCAATTTAAGGGATTGACGTCAAAAGACTTCAAATACTACAATCTGGGCCCGGCGGATGGTGTTGCCGCTTTAGCTTCCAATAATATTGATGGCGCACTTTACGGAACACAGCTTTTTGCGCCACGTAATTCCGGAAAGATCAAGATTATCTATTCCACGAAAGAACAATTTCCAGACAAGTGGAAATCCCAAAGCGGTATTTTTGTGACGGAAAGTTTTGCAAAAACATATCCGCAAATCCCAAAGCGTTTTGTAAAAGTTTTTCTTAAAGCCGCCCAGTGGAGTTCAAATGAAAACAACCGTGAAGCGTTTTTCTTAGCTGGCTCTAAAACTGGAACCCCGATTGAGAACCTTCGCGAGGATGCGGAAGGTTCCAAACTCGTTGAAACTAATTCCCCTCTGCTGGATGATTTTGTGATTGGGCATTATAAAGATACTATTACATTAGCCAAAGACCTGGAACTAATCAAAGATGGATTTGATGTGAAAGAACTTGTAGATAAAACCTACCTGGAAGCAGCCCTAAAAGAACTTCGCCTTAATAGTTTTTGGACTTCGTATGATGCGGAAGGTAAGATCGTAAACAAGAAATAAGGGCACTTTTTTGGGGATGATCACCAAGGTTAAACAAAACAAGATAATAGGATTCGGGAAGGATGATTGATGATGAGTACTTTACTTTCACAAGACATAAATTATTCGGCCATTCAGGATCAAGATATTGTAACGGTTTTAAAAGCATTTAAACACCGGCGTTTCAATACATATTTTGCTCCTGATGGGGAAAGCGCGCGGAGAATTGTTCTTGAATTGATTCCCTTGGATTCAAAAGTCGGCACCGGAGACTCCACTTCAGCGACGCAATTAGGGATTGGAAAGGCTCTTGAAGCACGCGGAACAACAATATATGATGCCCATGTACGGGGCAGGGAATGGACGCAAACCTATAAATTAAGCGAGTTATCTTATAGTTCTGAATGCAAATATTTCCTGACCGGAACTAACGCAGTAACGCTTGATGGAAGACTGGTAAATGTCGATGCAGTCGGCAATCGGGTGGCGGGAATGTTTTATGGCCACGAACATTCGGTGTTGATTATCGGCCGCAATAAGATTACCAAAGATTTAGATGCTGCTTTTGATCGAATTCGTCACCAAATCTCTCCGCAGCATGTAAAAATCCGCAGCACCGATCTGGGAGGACGCCCATTTAAAACGGGATGCGCCAAAACGGCTCAATGCGTCGATTGCCAAGGTGAAGATCGCACCTGCAACGTATTTACAATCATTGAAGGTAAACCCAAACATACGAATGTTCATATTATTTTTGTCAATTCGGACCTCGGCCTTGGTTGGGATGATTCCTGGCCGAAGGAACGAATTCAGAAGATTGTCGATGAATATAAGAAACTGGTATGGATACCGCCTGTAAGATGAGTTGGTAGAAAAGATCTCGATGGGAAATATTGGTGAACTTGAGCGGGATAACTTGATTGAAAGATATCCTGATATCCCGCGGTTTATCATCATAAAGACGGATTTATTGCGGCACGGAGCCCATTTAATGAACTGTGCATTGACGCTGATTTAGAAAGGATCGATTCAATTATGGTTCATGATGTTGAGAAGACCATTCTACCAGGAGAACTGGTTAAAATCCTGCAAGATCCGGAAAGCATAAAAGCAGTTGGAACCTTGAATGCCGACGGTTCCCCATATGTCGTCATTAATTACACATTGACCACCTTGGATAGTAAAACATTGATTTTTAGCGAAGAGCTGGAGAAGTCTTCCAGTAATAAAAATATGGTCCAGAGTATTTGGTTTGATAAACCGGTATCGGTAAATGTCACCCAAGGTGGGACAAGTTTTAATATTCAAGCCAGGCCCTATCTTTGTCTGATCGCAGGAAAGTTATTTCAGGAAATGTTATTGCGGACCAGGTCCGTTGGTGGTCAGGACGCTGATATCTCGACAGTATGGATACTCCAACCTGAAAAGATTAGCAATACCTCCGCAGGGATTCTCCGGCATGAGCTGGAATCGGCTCATCCATATTTCGGTCAGCATTTAGATCGGGCCAGTATAAAAAATGATTTGCCTTCAGATGTGCCAAAAAACAATCCAAAGGCATTGGATTAGCAGGAGAACAGAATATGGCGACATATGTTAATTCGGAATTCGGTGAACTGGTTGAAAAATATCCCGATATTCCTCGATTTATTATTTTAAAGCTTGATCTTCTCCGCCGGGGGGCCAGTTTGACAAGCGGGGCACTGGATGCTGTTCAAAACGATGATTATCGTTTCGGTCCGATGCAAATTTTTTATAAGTCGGGAGAAAACCGGAAAACCGATAAATCAATTCCAGGCTCAATACTGTTACGGGACGGTACCACAGCCCCCGTATCTTTTGATGAACATTATGAAGAACCCTATATCATTGACCAGGTTGACGGTAAATTCGTTCTTTTAGATGATGAAAAAAAAATCATCGATGAAATCGACTTTACACCAAGGCCCCGGTATTATGGCCAAAAGACCAGTCACGGTGTACTTATGGAATCAATCGCCAGTGCACGGGCACAACGATTAATTATTTGCGCCTATCGGTTTTGTCACCTTTGGGAAACGGGGAATCAATGCAAATATTGCGCATTTTTTACAGATCTCAAACATGCGCGCCAGGCAGCAGCAGATGCAACATTTACCAAGGAAGTCGATGCCGAAGATATTTATGAAACGGTGCGGGAGGCTCTTAAGGAACCCGGCCGGATCTCGGAGATCTATTTGACTGCGGGTATGGACTACAGCGGTGAGGAATTATTTGAAAATGAAGTAAACCGCTATATTAAAATTTTGCAGGCCATTGGCCGGAATTTTCGGGGTCGTTTTTCGAGCCAGATCATGGCTCCGGCTTACTCAAAATCACAACTGAAAAGAATATACAACGAAACGGGACTTACTTCCTATTGCCCTTGTATTGAAGTGTGGGATAAAGAACTCTTTGGCTGGATTTGTTCGGGAAAAAATAAATGGCCCGGCCGGGATGAGTGGATCAAACGGACGCTGGATGCAGTTGAAGTGTTCGGGAAGGGCAATGTTTATACCCAAGTCATCGGTGGCGTGGAAATGGCTCAGCCTTATGGATTTAAAACGATTGATGAAGCTCTGGAGTCTAACTTCCAGGCCTGCGAATTCTTTGCTAAGCATGGCGTTATTTTTCTAAGCGTAGTCTGGCGACCCCATCAGAGTTCTGCATTAGCCGGGCAAAAACAGCCATCCTTGGAGTATTACGTCCGTCTGGTGAAAGGGCTTCATGACATTCGAAAAGCATACGGACTAAGTGCCGTCAATGATGATTACAAGCATTGCGGCAATCATGGGGATAGTGATTTGGAAAGAATTGATTAAATAGCACATAGCACATGGTAGAGTAATGGCGTTAATTCAACCGAGTTCTAGGGAGGAATTATTAATGGATAAAAATACACCTGTGTTTCAACGGTCCAAAAAAGAACCCATACAGATATTTTACACTATTTGCCCGGTACAAGTGGCATCCCATGTGGCCGTTGCTAAAGGGTGGGTTGATGAAGAATTGAACAAAGTCGGCGCTAAGGCAAAGTTCTTAAGGGCGCTTCCCAAAAAAGAATGGTTGCCGCATTTTACGCATAGCCGTACCGATCTGTTTCGGGATGGCGGAAATATTCCACCCATTTGGGCACGCTCTCAAGGGCCGGTCAATAAGTTGATCGGACTTACCTTTGTTGGGACTGGAGGAGAGATTGTTGTCAAAGCAGGTTCCGGAATCCGCTCGGTCCGTGATCTTAAAGGGAAACGTATTGGTATAACGAAAAGGCTAACCGGGGATCGGGTGGATTTTGCAAGAGCAACTGCGTACCGGGGGTTAATCTTAGCGCTTGAGCTGGCTGGAATCGATCACCGTGATATTCAGTGGGTGGATATTCCCGAATTTGAAGCAAAGACCGGTGATCCTTCCTGGTCGGTTTTGAATTCGGCGGAATCTCCGACCGAGTTTTGGGGTAACGGCAAATTAAAATCGGTTCCTTGGAATGAAGGTAAAGCTTTGTTAGAAAACAAAGTTGACGCAGTATATGCCAACCATGGCCGTTCCAGACTGTTTGAATCCCAAGGCCTGGTTACCGCCATTGAAGACTTAGGGCGTTATCCTGATTGGACACTCCATGTCGCTAATACTCCAACCACGATTACCGTAAGTACGGAACTTGCCGAAAATCATCCGGAGATCGTGGTGGCATGGCTCAAAGCTTCAATAAAAGCCGGACATTGGATCAAAAAGAATCCTACAGAAGCAGCTCAGATTTTAGCCGAGGTGACAACCGAAGGTTCTGCCGAATCGATTTTTGACGATTTGCAGAAATATGACTATATCCCGAATTTATCCGCAAAGAGTTTGGCCGGCGTTGAAATAGAAAAACAGTTTTTACTTGAAAATGGGTATATCGAGAAGGATTTCAGCCTTAGTGATTGGGTGGACCCCAAATTTCTTGAGCAGGCTTTAAAATAGCCAGCCGTTTCATTTACTGAGGAGAAAACAATTGATGGTGTCAACTGAAAAATGCAAGAATTTCTTATTGGGATTGATTGTTCCTTTTTTGGTGCTGATCATTTGGAAAGCGACTACTTACTTTGAGATGGCTCCCAGGCAGCTTTTGGTCCCCCCGGAAGAAGTGTTTCAAAGTTTGCGGGATTTGGTGGCCGATGGCTCGCTCATTGAGAATGTAAGGATAAGTCTGATGCGGATTTTATTGGGGCTTTCCTGGGGAGTTGTCGCGGGAGTATTACTAGGAACGGCTATGGGATCATCGCGAATCATTGATCGTTTCGTGGGACCGCTATTTCACGGGTTTCGCCAAGTTCCAATGTTTGGATGGATGCCTTTTTTAATCTTACTTTTCGGCATTGACGAGGAATTTAAAGTTATCTTTATCGGATTAAGCGCTTTTTATCCGATGGTGCTTAATACATATGAAGGAATCAGGAATGTCTCCTGCGAGTACTTGGAGGTTGCCAAAGTTTTTGAATACAGTCAAGCGAGACTCTTTCTCCGGGTGGTCATTCCTGCGGCTATGCCGTCCATATTTATCGGTCTTCGGACAAGTGTAAGTATGTCCTGGATGTCTGTTGTTGGTGCCGAACTGATAGCTTCAAGTTCGGGTATTGGGTTTTTGATGTCCAATTCACGCAGTATGTTTAAGTATGAAATTGTATTTGCCGGAGTTGTTGTCATCGGTATAATTGGTTTTTTAATGAGTCTTTTCATAGGAAAGCTCGAGAGATACATTCTCCGATGGCGTAAAACATTTATTACCGGTTAACAAAAAAAGAGGATCTTTCATGAAAAAAAGTCTTTGGATTCTAAACGCTTTGGTTGGTCTTTTTTTACCTCTATTGCTTTTTTTGACATGGTATATTACATCGCGAAAAACCCTTATCATCTCAAGCCCTGAAAAGGTTTTAGAAACGATTGAGACATCTTTGGCAAATGGTTTCCTGTTCCAGAACTTGCTCATCAGTTTCCAACGGGTTATCAAAGGTTTCTTAATTGGCGCGTCAAGCGGGTTTATTTTGGGGACATGGATGGGTCTTTTCAAAACGACTGAAAAGATCGTGGCTCCGTTTTTTCATGCTATCCGGAATGTTCCCGTGGTTGGATGGATTCCTTTATTCATTATCTGGTTTGGTTTTGGTGAAACATCCCAGGTCGTTTTTATAGCAGTGGGCGCCTTTTATCCGGTGGTTCTCAACACATTTCAGGGTATCAAAGGAGTCCGTGTGGAATTTATAGAGGTTGGTCAAGTATTTGCTTTTAAAAGACTGAAGCTTTTTTATAAAATTATTTTGCCGGCAGCATTGCCGACTGTATTTACAGGAATCAGATTCAGTTTGAGCATATCCTGGATGTTAGTGGTGGCATCCGAATTGTTTGGAGTATCCACTGGCGGTATCGGAAATATGATGAGCGATGCCAGGGAGTTTTTTCATATAGAAATTGTCATAATGGGAGTTTTGGCCATCGGTGGGGTCGGTTTTGTGATGAATCAAATGCTGGCCTTCATTGAAGATTACTTATTGCAATGGAAACAAACAGCATTGAAGGGGTAAAACAAATGAATTCAAGTAAAAGATTGGTGATCGAAAATCTTAACAAGACATTTGACGTTGACGGGAAAATGATATCCATTTTGAAAGACATCAACCTCGAAATTAAGCCAGGCGAATTTGTGAGCATCGTCGGAACCAGCGGCTGCGGAAAAACGACCCTCTTAAGGCTTGTTGTTGGATTGGATAGTACCTATGAAGGGAATATCCTGTTCAACGGAGAGCGGATTGATGGTCCCAGTTTAAACAGAGGGATTGTTTTCCAGGATCATCGGCTTCTTCCGTGGTTGAAAGTTTTGGAAAACGTTGGTTTCGGACTGGATCCAAAGATTAATAAAAAAGAGCAACAGAAGATTATTCAAGAATATATCGACCTTGTGGGACTGAAGGGGTTTGAAAAAAGTTATCCCTATCAACTTTCTGGCGGGATGGCGCAACGTGCCGCGATTGCCAGGTCCCTTGTTAATTGTCCGGAACTCCTTGCCCTTGATGAACCTTTGGGAGCGCTGGATGCGATGACTAGAATGTATATGCAACAAGAACTTGAAAAAATTTGGGAAAAAGAGAAAATTACGATGATCATGGTGACCCATGATATTGAGGAAGCCATATATTTAAGCACCAAGATTGTTGTGATGTCAAGCCGCCCCGGATGTGTCAAGAAAATCATTCCTGTGCCGCTAGCCCGTCCGCGGGACCGGGCAAGTTATGAATTTCTAAAGATGAAGGAAGAATTATTGGAAGAGTTTAACTTGCAGGCGGAGAAATATTTTAGTTATACGATTTAGAATGGAATCAGTTGGTTTTTGTAACAATCTAGTAAATATAACAATCGGAACAAAAGTATGGGGGAAGATTTTTCGGTATTGATATGATTGTATTCATATCGGTATTGTTTAGTTTTATTGAATAACTTTACAATATACTGGAAGTTTGGATTGCCTTTAATATCCTGCCTGAATTGATTTGTGCAGGATATTTTTAATTGTTAAGTTTTTGAATGAAATATTGACACCAAATTTTATATATAGTAATATTATGACATTAATCCCATTCAATTAGTAGGAATTATAGTAATAAAGATTTAAATTAATAAACCGTCGAGGTTTTGAAATGGCCAATTATAAACATCACAAATTTTTGCCGGGGTTTGGCTTAACCTTAGGGTACACGATTTTTTATATGAGTTTTGTATTAATCATCCCCTTAGTGGTATTGTTTTTGAAAACAACCGCCCTAAGCTGGGAACAGCTTTGGGGGATTGTGACAACTCCCCGGATATTGGCGGCTTTTCGTTTGAGTATAGGCGCTTCTTTGATCGCAGCGTTCATCAATAGTATCTTTGGATTAATTATTGCCTGGGTACTTACCCGTTACAGTTTTCCCGGAAAAAAATTTATGGATTCCCTGATTGATTTACCTTTTGCAATGCCGACCGCAGTGGCCGGAATTGCCCTTACGTCCATTTATACCAGCAATGGTTGGGTTGGCCGCTTTTTGGAACCGCTCGGTATTAAAGCTGCCTTTGCACCTCTAGGGGTTGTTATCGCTTTGACTTTTATCGGCTTGCCTTTTGTCGTAAGGACTGTACAACCGGTTTTACAAGACTTTGAAAAGGAAGTCGAAGAGGCTGCTGCGAGCCTGGGGGCCAGTCGCGGCCAAACCTTCTTCCGGATTATTTTTCCGGCAATCATCCCCAGCTGGCTTACAGGTTTTACATTAGCTTTTTCCCGTGCCTTGGGAGAATATGGTTCGGTGGTTTTTATCTCCGGTAATATGCCGATGCGTACCGAAATTGTCCCCTTGTTGATCATCACCAAATTGGAACAATTCGAATATAGCGGTGCTACTGCTATTGCGGTGTTAATGTTGTTGTTGTCTTTTTTATTACTTTTATTGATCAATTTAGGCCAGTGGTGGAATCGCAAACGCTATTTTGTAACAAAGGATGTTAAAGTCGATGGCAATTAATTTAAAAAAAGAACCCGCTGCCTTGATGCCGACCTCTACTACGGAGTCTGTCGGGGTCCGTTGTTTATTGATTGGGATTTCCCTCATCTTTATCGGGCTGTTTCTAATCTTACCCCTGGTGGCTGTCTTTGGTCAGGCTTTTTCGAAGGGCTTAAGCGCCTACTTCGATGCTATCCGTCAACCCGACACTTTGGCAGCCATTCGTTTGACCTTGGTAACTGCCGCAATTGCGGTACCCCTCAATTTGATCTTTGGAGTCGCCGCCTCGTGGGCTATCAGTAAATTTGATTTTCGTGGCAAAAATATTTTATTGACATTGATCGACTTGCCTTTCGCCATATCGCCGGTTGTATCGGGGTTGATCTATGTGTTACTTTTTGGCAGGCAGGGGTGGCTATGGCCGTGGCTTTCAGAACACAATATCAAAATCGTTTTCGCAGTTCCCGGAATCGTGCTGGCAACGGTCCTGGTAACTTTCCCGTTCATAGCCAGGGAATTAATTCCCTTAATGCAAGCTCAGGGAGATGAAGAGGAAGAAGCGGCTTTGGTCTTAGGCGCCAGCGGTTGGCAAACATTTTTCCGGGTTACGTTGCCCAATATCAAATGGGGTTTGTTATATGGGGTTATCCTTTGTAATGCCAGGGCCATGGGTGAATTTGGCGCGGTTTCAGTTGTTTCCGGCCATATTCGGGGGTTGACCAATACGATTCCGCTACAGGTGGAGATTCTTTACAATGAATATAATTTTACCGCGTCGTTTGCGGTAGCTTCTTTGTTAGCTTTACTGGGACTGGTTACTTTGGCTGTTAAAAGTTTGGTTGAGTGGAAAACCACCCATTAAAAAAGGAATTGACGGGAGATACTTATGGGAATTGAAGTTCAACAAGTGAATAAAAATTTCGGTAACTTTCAAGCTTTGCAGGATATCAATCTGGATGTCCCCACCGGACAACTGGTGGCGTTGCTCGGCCCTTCAGGTTCGGGTAAAACCACATTATTGCGGATTATTGCCGGTTTGGAAGTTCCGGATACGGGAAGAATTTATTTTCACGGTGAAGATACCACCGGCCAACGTATCCAGGAACGCAAAGTCGGTTTTGTTTTCCAACATTATGCGCTTTTTAAACAAATGACGGTTTTTGAAAACATTGCCTTTGGTTTGCGGGTTCGTCCCCGTCATCAACGTTTACCGGAAAAAGCCGTCAAGAATAAGGTTCATGAACTGCTGCAATTAGTGCAAATGGAATGGCTGGCCGACCGCTATCCGAATCAATTATCCGGCGGGCAACGCCAACGAATCGCTTTGGCCCGGGCACTCGCCGTCGAACCCAAAGTGTTGCTCCTGGATGAACCATTTGGAGCTCTGGATGCCAAAGTCCGCAAGGAATTACGCCGCTGGTTGCGTCATTTGCATGATCAAATCCATATTACCAGTATTTTTGTAACCCATGATCAGGATGAGGCTCTTGAGGTAGCCGATCAGGTGGTGATCATGAATCAAGGAAGAATTGAGCAGATCGGCACTCCGGAAAGTGTATACGATCATCCGGCGAATTTATTTGTGTATAAGTTCTTAGGAAATGTCAATCTGTTCCGGGGCCGGGTCAGTGATGGTCAGATCCATATCGGGACCAATGTCTTCGATGTACCCCGGGGAGAAGCCAAGTCCAATGATATCGCGGTAGCCTATGCCAGACCTTATGAGCTTGAAGTGGATAAACAATGCAATGAATTAACCAATATCGAGGCGGCGATCGTATATATTCGGGCGATTGGTCCGATTGTGCGCTTGGAGTTGCAGCGCACGGATAATGGCGATCTCATTGATGTCGAACTGAGTAAAGAAAAATATCAAGATCAAACGTTTCAATCCGGTGAAAAAGTTTTTATCGGACTACGGAATCCTCAAGTGTTTGCAGAGGATTATTCAATATAACCAAAGGGAAGAGAAAATAGGAGGATTTCTATGAATCTAGTGATTAGTGGTAAACCGGAAACAGTGAATTTAAAGGAGAATACCGTCTTAGAACTGCTTAAAGTCAAAAATGTTGAAATGCCGGAGATGGTTTCGGTCGAATTAAACGGCGAGATTTTGAGCCAGGCCGAATATGGAACGGCTTTGGTCAAAGATGGCGATCAGGTGGAGTTTTTATATTTTATGGGTGGCGGAACCGTTTCATTGTAATTTAAAAGACATTTTAAAACACCCTTGCGTGTAAAAAATGCAATGATAATCACGGCACCAATTGGAGAGCAACCATGTCAAATCAATGGGATTTTGAAACCCGTTCCATTCACAGCGGTTTTGATCAAGATGAAAAGAATGGCGCCACGGCCGTACCGATCTATGAAACGGCATCTTTTGCATATAACACGGCGGAAGAATTGGCCGATGCCTTTCAAAACCGAAAATTCGGATATTTGTACAGCCGGATTACCAACCCGACAGTGGCAGTCCTGGAGCAACGAGTAACCGCGCTGGAAAACGGCAGAGGAGCCGTTGTAACCGCATCGGGTATGGCGGCAATCGCAACGGTCATTTATGCACTGGTAAAACCCGGCGATGAAATCGTTTCAAGCAAAAGTTTGTTTGGCGGTACGATGCAACTATTCAAAGAGATCTTCAATAGTTTTGGTGTCAATGTTATCTATGTCGATCCAACCGACAGCAACGCTTTTGAAAAGGAGATTACACCCCGGACTGCTTTATTTTTTTTGGAAACCATCGGAAATCCTAAATTGGATGTGGCCAACTTTACCGAAATTGCCGGGATCGCTCACAAAAATAACATTCCATTGGTGGTCGACAGTTCCTTAACCACGCCTTACCTGTTTGAGGCTAAACGGTTTGGCGCCAATATCGTTATTCATTCCGCTTCCAAATATATTTCCGGCAGCGGCCATACCATTGGCGGCGTTTTGGTTGATTTAGGCAATTATGACTGGATCCATGCCCGTTCTCCTTTGATCAGGGAATCGGCTAAAAAAGCGGGCGATTTTGGATTTTTAGCCCGATGTAGACGGCAGGTGTTGCAAAATACCGGCAGCTGTCAATCACCTTTTAATGCCTATTTGCAATGTTTGGGGCTGGAGACTTTGGCGCTTCGAATGGAGAAACATTGCAGTAATGCTTTGGCTCTGGCCCGATCCTTAGCCGAACATCCCCGGATTCAATCGGTTGGCTACCCCGGATTAGGGACCCATGCCAATTTTGAAATCGCTCAAAACCAATTTGGCAATAAATTCGGAGGTCTGCTAACCATTCGTCTAGGCACGCAGCAGCGGTGTTTTGATTTGATTCGCCGCTTGAGAGTGGCCAAAAATCTAGCCAATTTAGGTGACGCCAAAACGGTCGTCATCCATCCGGCTTCAACCATTTACTGTACTTGTTCGGAAGAGGAACAGATGGCAGCCGGCGTTTATCCGGATTTGATCCGGGTTTCGGTCGGTATTGAAAGTATTCATGATATTATCAATGATTTTGATCAAGCCTTAGCGGAGGTTTAAAAATGATGGATTTAACGGAAAGTCAAATCGAGCGGTACAGCCGTCACATTATTTTAAGAGATATCGGCGGTAGCGGGCAGGCAAAAATTTTACACTCTAAAGTCCTTATTATCGGGGCTGGGGGCCTGGGTGCACCGGCAGCGCTTTATTTGGCGGCGGCCGGCGTCGGTACCATTGGGATCGTGGATGCCGACACGGTTGATTTAAGTAATTTGCAACGCCAAATTATTCATTTTACAGCCGATGTCGGCAGGGCCAAAGTAGCATCGGCCCAGGCCAAAATGGAAGCGCTCAATCCGGATGTAAAAGTGGTTCCTTACCAAACCCGGGTTTATTCCGAAAATATCGCCGAAATCATTCACGATTACGATTTTATTATTGACGGTACCGATAATTTTCCCACCAAATTTTTGGTCAATGATGCCTGTGTACTGGCGGGGAAACCTTTCTCGCACGGAGGAATTCTGCGTTTTAACGGTCAGACCATGACTTATGTCCCGGGAAGCGCTTGTTACCGGTGCGTTTTCCCTGAGCCCCCGCCCAAAGGGGCCGTACCTACTTGCAGTCAGGCGGGAATTTTAGGAGCTGTAGCCGGTATGCTGGGGACGATTCAGGCGGCTGAAGCCCTGCGGTATATCATTGGCAAAGGAAAGTTGCTTACCAACCGTTTGTTGACTTTCAACGCCTTGGATATGGAATTCCGGACCATTCCTATTCATCGGAATAACCGTTGCGCCATCTGTGGTGAAAAACCTTCCATCACAGAATTAATCGACTACGAACTGCCAGCTTGTGATCTACGGGGGGGGAATCATGCTTAACATACCGGTTGCGCTGCAAAATGAAATGATTGATTTAGCCAGACGGGATAGCCCTATTGAAACTTGCGGTTATCTCAGTGGTAGCGGCGAGGTTGCCAAAGAAGTGATTCCTTTGACCAATATCGACCACAACGCGGAGCATTTTTCCTTTGACCCCAAAGAACAGTTTCAGGCCGTCAAGGATGCCCGGGCCAAAGGTCATGAATTAATTGCGGTCTATCATAGCCATCCGGCTTCTCCGGCCCGTTTATCCGCGGAAGATCTCAGACTGGCAAATGATCCGCGGATCGTCTATCTTATTGTATCATTACAAAATCCGGAAGAACCGGTATTGAAAGCTTTTAAAGTCAATTCGGGAGTTGTCGCCGAGGTCCCGATGATATCAAGTGAAGGATGTGAATGATATGGGCTCCAGTGTCCAGGAAATTGATTTGGCCGCTTATAAAAAAGTCGGGATGATCCAACAGAAACAAAAAGAATATTTTGCCATGCGTTTGCATGGAGTTGGCGGCGATTTTAGCGCCGGACAGATGAAGAAAGTGATCGAAGTTGCCGAAAAATACGGGCGCAGTCAAATTCATTTGTCGACCCGGCAGGGAATTGAGATTCATTATGTGCATTACACCAAGTTGGAAGAAGCCCGCCAGGAATTGGAAAAGGCGGGAATTACCATGGGAGCTTGCGGACCCAGAGTCAGGGTTGTGACCGCCTGCCCCGGCGGAGCCACTTGCCGTTGGGGCATTATTGATACCAAACCGCTGTCCCGGGACCTGGATGAAAAGTATTTTCGCCAGGATACTCCCCATAAATTCAAAATGGCGGTTACCGGATGTCCCCATAATTGCGCCAAAGCCACTGAAAACGATTTGGGCATCATGGGCGGGGTTTTGCCCCAGTGGCAAAAGGAAGATTGCACCCATTGCGATCTTTGCATCAACAGTTGCCCAACCGGGGCCATTTACGAAAAATCCGGCGAGTATCGATTGGATGAATCCAAATGTATTTATTGCAGTATTTGCACATCCAATTGCCCCACCAATTCCTGGATCGTCGGCAAAAAGGGATACACCTTATGGATTGGCGGCACGATGGGCAAAATTCCCCGTCTTGCCACCCGGCTGAAAGTCCTGGTTGAAACCGAGGATGAGCTTTATCAACTGGTGGAGCGGATCATTGAATATTACCGGGCCAACGGGAAAAAACGGGAGCGTTTCGGCCATATGATTGATCGCTTGGGAGAGGATAAAGTGAAAGGGGAGATTTTAAGTGGCGCCAGATCCTAAGAAACGCCTTGATTTACACGGTGTCGTTTGTCCGTTGAATTTTGTCAAAACGAAACTGGCTTTGGAAGATTTATCCCCCGGCGATCTGCTGGAGATCATTATCGATGAGGGTGATGCCATGTTGAATGTGCCGCGCAGTGTCAAGGAAGAAGGGCATAAAATCATTAAGGTGACTCCTCTGGGCGAAACTTTTCAAATATTGATCGAAAAGGGATAATCATGAGAGAGTGTGTTCCGGAGTTGCAGCAACAATTTGTAAACAGTACGATGGAAGAATTGCTCCGTTTCTTTTTAGAAAAATATCAGAATCGGATCGCGTTGGCTTCCAGTCTGGGCGCAGAGGATCAAGTCCTGACCGACCTCATTTTAAAAATCGACCCGAAGGCCAGGATTTTTATCTTGGATACCGGGCGGTTGCCCCAGGAAACTTATGAAACCATCACCAGTACCATGGCCCAGTATGGCCGGAACTTTGAAATATATTTTCCCCGGACGGCGGCACTGGAATCTTTGGTGAGCCAAAACGGCCCCGATTTGTTTTATGAAAGTATTGAAAAACGTCACTTGTGTTGCGGGATCCGTAAAGTTGAGCCGCTAAAGCGGGTCTTGGGTACCCTGGATGTTTGGATCACGGGTTTGCGCCGCGATCAATCGATCACCCGTCAAGACCTCCAAAAGATTGAGTGGGATGAAACGAACCAGTTGCTGAAAATCAATCCTTTGATCGATTGGAGCACCGAGCAGGTATGGCAATATATCAGAAATAACCGGATCCCTTATAATCGCCTTCATGATCAGGGCTATCCCAGTATCGGATGCGCCCCTTGCACCCGGGCGGTTCAGCCGGGCGAGGATATCCGGGCGGGCCGTTGGTGGTGGGAAGCGCCCGAACATAAAGAATGCGGTTTGCATTTCCGGGATGGAAAATTGGTACGGAGGAACGAGTCGTGAATCAACTGGAGAAACTTGAGAGTCAAAGTGTTTTCATTTTACGCGAGGCTTACCGGGAGTTCAAAAACATCTGCATGTTATGGTCGATCGGTAAAGATAGTACCGTATTGTTATGGCTGGCCAGAAAGGCTTTTTTCGGACACGTCCCTTTTCCCCTGGTCCATATCGATACATCCTATAAGATACCGGAAATGATCGCCTACCGGGACCGGATGGCCTATGAATGGAACCTGCAAATGATAGTGGGTTCTAATAAACAGGCATTGGCGGAAAAGCAAACTTTTCCCGATGGCAAGGTTGACCGGATCGCTTGTTGCAAGTTATTGAAGTCGGAAGCATTGAAAAATACCTTATCCGGCCAGTGGCCCCGTTACAGATTCGATCATCAGCAACGGCAGTACCGGATTGATTCCAATCAAGAGCCTTATACCGGTGTTATCGTCGGGGTAAGGGCCGATGAAGAGGGCAGCCGTTCCAAAGAACGTTATTTTTCACCGCGGGATCTTCAAAATGAATGGGATGTGGGCGATCAACCCCCGGAGTTATGGAATCAATTTAAGACCGACTTTGCGCCGGGCACCCACATCCGGATTCATCCTTTGCTGGACTGGACCGAGCTCAATATCTGGGAGTATATTCAAAAAGAGAACATTCCCGTTACATCTCTTTATTTTGACAAGGGTAACGGCACCAGGTACCGCTCTTTAGGATGTTATCCTTGCACCAAGCCGGTGGAATCCCCCTCGACAAACGTGGCGGAAATCATCGAAGAACTCCGAAGCGGCAAGTTTGCCAATATTGCCGAGAGATCCGGCCGGGAGCAGGATCGGGAGGATGGCGGCAGCCTTGAGACTTTAAGACGGGATGGTTATATGTGATGAACTTCGACGAAGAACAAATGAATATTGTCATTGTCGGCCATGTCGATCACGGTAAGAGCACCGTGATTGGAAGGCTTCTTGCCGATACCGGATCGTTGCCCCAGGGCAAATTGGAACAGGTCAAGCGCAATTGTGAATTAAACGCCAAACCTTTTGAATATGCCTTTCTCCTGGATGCCCTAAAGGATGAACAGAGTCAAGGTATCACCATCGATACGGCCCGCTGTTTTTTTAAAACAGCCAAAAGGCGTTATATTATCATTGACGCTCCCGGGCATATCGAGTTTTTAAAGAATATGATTTCCGGAGCAGCCAGGGCTGAGGCTGCTCTGTTAGTGATTGACGCCAAAGAAGGAGTTCGGGAAAACTCCAGGCGCCACGGATTTATGTTGTCCTTGCTGGGCATCAGCCAGATTGTCGTTTTGGTGAATAAGATGGATTTGGTGGATTATCACCAGGAAATCTATGAACAGGTTAAAGGGGAATACTTGGAGTTTTTGAAACAAATTAAAGTCCAGCCGTTGGCATTCATACCGATATCGGCCCGGGAAGGTGACAATCTGGTCGGACATTCCTCCCGGATGCCATGGTATGATGGTTTGCCGGTATTGGATTTGATTGACAGTTTGCAAAAGGAGAAGCAAAAAGAACATCAGTCTTTTCGTTTCCCGCTTCAGAGTATTTATAAATTTACCGAAGATGGCGATGAGCGCCGGATTTTTGCCGGGACGGTGGAAACCGGAAGGATTCAAAACGGTGAAGAAGTGATCTTCTTGCCATCCCGAAAGAGATCACAAATTCAAAGCATTGAAGGGTTTAACGAGCCTCCCAAAAATGAGATTGAGGCCGGTTGTGCCACGGGATTTACACTGAAAACCCAAATTTATGTTAAACCCGGAGAAATCATGTGCCGGCTTTCGGATCCATTGCCGAACGTAGGGACTGCATTTAAGGCAAATATCTTTTGGATGGGGAAACACCCCATGCTCCCGGGAAAGAATTATAAGATGAAGATTGCCACCAACCGGGCGACTGTTTTTTTGCGGCAGATCGAGAAGATACTGGATGCTTCGGACCTCAGCAATAGCCAAAAACAGCAGATTGACCGGCACGATGTGGCCGAATGCATCCTGCAGACCTTAAAACCGATTGCTTATGATATTTCCCGTGAAATCGAAAGCACTGGACGGTTTGTCATTGTCGATCATTATGAAATTGTCGGCGGCGGTATCATCACGGAAAGCATATCGGAGGAATATCTTTTCACCGGGAATGATGCAACCGGAAGTGAAACCCGTTGGGAAAAAAGCAATATCAGCCCTTTAAACCGCGGGGGGCGTTTTCACCAAAAACCGGCTTTGATATTGTTCGCAGGGGATTCAGTCTCATTTCAGCAACAGCTGGCCAAAGCTTTGGAAGAAAAACTGTTTGGGGACGGCAGAAATGTTTATTATCTCGGGCTTTCCGATTCTGTGAATGGTCCGGATGCCGTTTCGTTAACTCGTGGCGAGGAACGCGATGAAATGATCCGCCGTTTGGGTGAACTGGCCCATTTTTTCCTGGATGCCGGTACGATTTTTATTACGAGTGTTCCCGGTTTCGACGAGAGCGAGCAGGAAATTTTAAATCGGAATCAATATGATCGATTATGGATTCATATTGACCAGGATGGTTTGGGAGACCCAAATGAGGCGTTATATTTTACCCATCGGGAAGATGAGGGAGAAATCATCGAAAGGATTAACCGGAGATTACGAGAAAAAGGGATTTTGGCGTCTCATTGAATCGGAACTGCCAATGGGATTTTAGGAATGGAAGAGGGGATTTCGTCTCCGGGAGATAAAATTTTAGGAACGGGAGAATGGATTTTATCTCCGGGAGATGAGGTTTCAGGAACGGGAATTGGATTTCGTCTCCGGGAGATAAAATTTCAGGAACGGAAGATTGGATTTTATCTCCGGGAGATGAGATTTTAGGAACGGGAGATTGGATTTCATCTCCGGTAGATAAAATTTCAGGAACGAAAGATTGGATTTCATCTTCGATATAAGGTGAAATAAATTTTTGAATGCTGGACGTTGAACGTAAACCCAAGTGAAAAGAACTTAAACAGGATTAACATGATTTTGTGGATTTACAGGATTTTTTTAAAACCCCTATGAATTATCTATTTTCTTAATCCAGTAAATCCGCGCCTTTAATAAAGGCGATGAATCCAGTCTCCGTTAACTTTTTTTAGGCCGACTTTTTTCAAAATTTAAATTCAACATATATTATTTTTTTTATATTTTTTGGCGTTGACACGAGCTTTGTACTATTAAAAAGAGATCCATTTATTCACAAAGGATCTCTTTTTTGTAGTATTGGTGATTATTCTTCGGAGATGTCTGGCACTGGAGCCTTTTGGCCACATTGCCCACAATATTGGGCGCCTTCGGTAAGTTTTGCCTTGCAGTTGTTGCAATATAGTTTTCCTAATGCGGTTCCTGCTTGCAAATGAATCAGACTCAGTTCTTCTTTTTTTTCCTGTAATTGGTGCTCCAACCCGGCAATGGAGTCACACTTTTGAATTATTTCTTCCTGATTAAAAAGATTAGCAATAAACATGGCATACACTTCTTGCCCCAATTCTCTCAAGGAAATGTTAATTTGTTCCTCCAGATTTTCCGCTTGTTTTTTTATTTTGATATCTTCCAGCACTTCTTTGGAACGAATACTTACGTTGGAAATTCCTTTTTCAATCTCTTGTTTTACCTTTTGATAAAACTCAGCCATGAAAATCCTCCTTTACAATTGAACCTGATAATTGATATGTTAATTTAGTATGGATATTCCTCATTTTGTAAGGGATGGTTAAATTTTATGTAGTCTTGCAGGAGAAAAGAATTATTTTCGCGAATTCAATAGCAATTTCTCAACCCAAAATAAAAAATTTACTTCAAGAGACCTATGAAACTGATAACATTAAACAAAATCACCGACGGCATGGTTTTAGCAAAAAATATTTTTACCCGGAAAGGCAATGTGTTACTGGTTAAAGATGCTTGCCTTAAATCCAGTTACATTAAGCGCTTGTCCGAATGGGGTGTAAACTCGGTATATGTTATTGATAAACAGGGTGATACGGTAGAAATTGATCAAGAACTGTATTTACAAGCCAAAGAGGACTTGTTTCATTTGGTGGAGGATTTCGCTAATGAACTAAGTGAAGAACAACTTCCGTCCTCAATGAGACGGACTATCGAAGAGGTAATGGCTAAAATACTTTCTGATGACCAAGTTCTTAAAAGTTTGGTTGAAATCAGGGCAATGAACATCAATGCTTTTCGCCATTTGGGAATGGATTGCATTTTTTCAATATTAATCGGCAATTCTGCAGGTTATGATTTTGAACACTTGACAAAAATGGTGACAGGAGTCATTTCCGTCAGCACGGGCCAAAGGGATCTTGCTAAAAAACTCTTAAGCCATCTCCCGACGCCTCGGGAAATAACAAAGCTGAACCACCATTCGGAAAGTCATGAGAGATTACATCAATTTCATCATGATTATGAAAATGCTGTCCGCGTTGTTTTGGAGCGCTACGAAAATAGTGATAATCACAATTTTCTTCAGGAAGCAGCAGGGAGTAAGGTCTATCAGCAAATTTCTTCATTTATTGATCCGGTACAGAATGAAGACTTGCCCAATATGGGTATTCCTGAAGGAGAACTTGATAGAACAAGATTATTTTCCAAAGAAATCGTTTTTTCATCCGTAAAAAATAGCGGGGAATATTTTGAGATTTCCACTGCTCCCGACGGCCGCCATGCTTCCTCAGTATTCCGGCATCTTTTTGGTGTTTTGGGGAATTTTAATGTTGGATTGAAAGAGTTTAACCGACTTTTTGAACCTTCATTGGAGAGTCAAGCCGCTACTTTAGAAAAGCTCCATTCAGGAGATAATCAACTTCAATACACCCCGGAAAAAGTGAATTCTTTGAAACACCAAGAAATTGGGCATCCGTCGAATAACCATCGCCATGATAGTTTATTCCAAAATTCAAGTAATATTGGTGACAGCAGTTTTTTAGTCACACCGGAACAGTTCTCTGTTACTCAATCTGAAGCATTAATGGTTGCTAAACGGGAAATAGCAAAGCTGGATCCGGAATTAATACCTCCCCAAGTGATTGAAACCACCCGAACAACGCTTGGAGAACTGCTCGCCAGCGAAGAGTTAGTGAATGACCTAGTTACGATCCAAGCATTGGATGGCAGTGCTTTTTATCATTGCCTGAGTGTGAATTCCTTATCTGTTATGGCGGCCGCTTTTATGGGTTATAGTCCTTCGAGACTGAAAGAATCAGAAATTGCAAAACTAGGGGTAGATTCGGGTAAAATGCAAATTGCCAGGAAATATAATGGGGTTGAGAGTTTGCTTGGCAACAATCCCGCCGATCCCTGGATAGTGCAAGCTGACCATTTAAGTTTTGATCGCTTATGGGAGCTGAAAACAAATCCGCAAGGAGCGCGCCGGACGAGTGAGTTTGTTCCTGCTCAGAGTGAATCCGGTGAATTGGTGAAAGAGCAAAACTTGGTCGAGATTGTAGCTCTAGCGGATACATATTTAACTTTAATGAATCAAGGAATAAACGGTCAGAGATTAATGCCGCATGAAGTCATTGAATATATTCGAGATTGTTACGGCACCCATATTAATCCCGAGGTTAAAAAGGCTTTTTTGCAATGTATCACTCCCTTCTTAATTGGCTCTTATGTATTACTAAATAATGGAGAGAAGGCAAAAGTGCTCAGGGTGAATCCAAATTTTTTAACAAGGCCAATGATTGAGGTGCTTTATGATCAGAATGGTCAGAAACTTTCGACACCGATTCAGAAGGATTTAAAAACGGACTTGACATTGTTTATTACCAGCGCATTAAAAGATAAATTTGATCAATAATTCGTTAAGACTATCGAGGAAACGTAAAATGAAAAAGTGTCTTTCTCCGGGAGATTTCCGGGAATTAAGCGAAACCCAGAAAAGTGCTTTACGGGATTTATGGCTGCCCTGTAAGTATGATTTAGCGTTTGAAATTGTCTGGAGAGACGTTGAAAATGACATCCATGATATTGCTATTATTTTAGTTTTGGATGCCAAAGTCCATAGTACACCCAGAAATTGTGAAGTGATCTTAAAGGTCTATTATCCTAACGGTATTCCGGAATATGGAGGCTTGGAAGCCTCCTCCGAGGAGGACGATAGCAATGGTTGGGATATCTCAACAGAGAATGGGGACGATTTTACAGAACAGCCGGAGAACGGGTTCATGGAAAACGAAATGAGCCCGGATGAGAAAAACGAACGATCTGAGGAACACTATATCAACAAAGAAAATTGTTTGCCACTTTTAAATATCGGTCAAATGATCGATATATTAAAGGAGCATCAAGGAGAGCCAAATATTAGTTTCGCCCCGGAAGAAGCGGTTTGTTATGTCGGCGGAATCGAGTTTTCCGGGGAGGAACTATGTGATGCTTTGTGGGAAGCAGTTAAGAAATTGTTATAAAGAAATTATTCGACTCCTCGCTGGGGAGCGGTTAAAAACTGAATTTTGGAATTTTTTTCCGTTGCCGAACGAAAAGCCCATTCGCTTCGAAATAGTGCTACCGGCCGTTCCTGAACATCTTCTAGTAGCAGGTCTCCCTGGAGATCAATTTTGGACTTGGCCGTAATCCCTTCGCCAACTAACCAGCGGGCCATTACATAATTCAAATGCTGTAATTGAATTTCGGCGCCGTATTCGCTTTGCAGCCTGTAGCGTAGCACATCAAATTGCAGGCTACCGACCACTCCAACGATAAAGGATTCAAAGCCGGTGTCCGGTTGCCGGAATAGTTGGACCGCACCTTCCTGGGATAATTGAGTGATTCCCTTGATAAATTGTTTGCGTTTCATGGTATCAGCCGGTTGGATCCGGGCGAACAATTCCGGAGGGAATACCGGGAAATCTTCAAATTTTAGTTTGTTGTTTTCCGAGCATAAAGTATCCCCGATTGCAAAAATTCCCGGGTCAAATAGACCGATGATATCACCGGGATAGGCCTCATCGACAATTTCTCTTTCCTGGGCCATAAATTGTTGGGGTTGAGCAAGTTTTATCGGCTTACCGGTTTGAACATGATGAACAGTCATTCCTCTGGAAAAAACGCCGGAACAAATCCGGATGAAGGCCAGCCGGTCCCGGTGAGCCGGGTTCATATTCGCTTGAATTTTAAACACAAAGGCTGCAAAGTCCTCACTTTCCGGAGATAATTCGCCAATGGAAGACTGGCGGGGTAAAGGAGCCGGAGCCAACTGCAAGAACTCCTCGAGAAAAGGCCGAACTCCAAAATTAGTCATGGCGCTACCAAAAAACATCGGTGTTAACTTGCCATTGAGAATTTGCTCCAAATCAAAAGCTTCTCCGGCAGTATCCAAGAGCTCAATGTCGTTTTTGAGAGCCTCATGAATATTGGCTCCTAAGATTTCGGTGAAAGCCGGATCATCGGCACTTCCGATAGTGGATTGGAGCGCCCACTGTCCATGGGAACCATCATTGTCAAATAATTCAATTTGGGCTTGACGGCGGTTATAGACTCCGCGATATTCCCCGTTAATTCCGATGGGCCAATTCATTGGATATGACACTATCCCCAACACTTTTTCGATCTCTTCCATTAACTCGAAGGGATTTTTGCCATTACGGTCCAATTTATTGACAAAGGTAAACACCGGAATACCCCGTTGTTTACAGACTTTGAAGAGCTTAATGGTCTGGGCTTCAACGCCTTTGGCAACATCAATCAACATGACTGCGCTATCCGCAGCCATTAAAGTACGGTAGGTATCTTCGCTGAAGTCTTGATGGCCGGGTGTATCTAAAATATTGACTTTATAACCATTATATTCAAATTGAAGGGCGCTGGAGGTTACTGAAATTCCACGTTGTTTTTCAATTTCCATCCAGTCAGAAACGGCATGTTTCTGCGCCTTTCTAGCTTTGACCGAACCTGCTAAGTGAATTGCTCCGCCATACAGCAGAAGTTTTTCCGTTAGGGTGGTTTTCCCGGCGTCTGGATGGGATATGATAGCAAAGGTACGACGCCTTTCAATTTCCTTTTCGAGTAGTTCTTTTATTTCCGACATCCGCATCATCCTCCGGAATTTAATCAACAATCATTTATTATATATGAAGATCAAGGCGAAATGCAATAGTTGAAGTAAAGTTGCGCTTTTCCACAGGGGCTAAAAATGGAAAGAAGCACCATCCTATTAGGCAGGAGATTAAAAAAAATTCCCGAAATATTTTAGTAAGTTTAGCCCGTTATGTAGTTAACACTCCAATCAATTGGACTTATCAAAAATATTGATCTTTAGGGAGGATATTAAATGATCACTCAACATCGCATCATGGTTCAAGATATTCATGATTTTCAAGAAATTATCGAATCAAACCGAAGAGTCATCGCCCTGGTTTATGCATCATGGTGTCCCTTTTGTGTTCGATTTTTACCTGTGTTCGAACGTGTAAGCAACGATAATCAGACTGTTAATCCTTATACTTTCTTATTTCAAGATGATCAGGAAATCATGGCTGATGAATACTCAGTTGAGGTTGTACCATCGGTTTTGCTTTTTGAGAATGGTAAGCTTTTTAAAAGATTGGATGGCATTTTAGGGATCGGTTTAAGTGAAAAACAGCTTAACGATTTTCTGAGGTCACTCTGAGTTAGTAATTTTAAGGTTGGAAGAGGTTATCATGGGACTAACGGACGAAAAAGAACGCTCTAGGTATCTTAAAAATTTTCAGGCAGAACAACAAGCAATTCATCTCTATCAAAAGTTGGCAGCGGCAGAACCTAACCCGGATTTGGCCGCTGTTTATCACAGACTGGTTGTAACCGAGCAAAGACATGCCGAGTTTTGGGCGGAAAAGCTTCACCAAATAGGGGCTGAGGTTCCGAGTATCAGACCTGACTGGCGAACCCGGCTTTTTGGAAAACTTGCCGCCAGGCTTGGCCCGGCTTTTGTGTTACCATCCATTGCTTCCATAGAAAAGAGTACTGCTACGGAATATGTGGGTCAAACGGATGCCGAGTCCATTCGTATGCCTGAGGATGAACAGTCTCATGCCAGAATTTTTCAGTTGTTGAGTCAAACCAGCCGGGGACTGGAAGGTAGTGATTTGGCTCATTTTGAAGGCAGACATCCGGCTACCGGTGGAAATGCCCTTCGGGCTGCAGTCCTTGGTGCCAATGACGGATTGGTTTCCGTATTTAGTCTGGTCATGGGTGTGGCGGGAGCCGGAGTCAGTTCGAGAAATATTTTGATTACCGGTTTTTCCGGCCTTTTAGCAGGGGCCCTCTCAATGGCTTTGGGTGAATGGCTTTCCGTTCAAAGTTCTCGGGAGCTATACCAGAATCAGATGGCTATCGAAGAGCAGGAACTCAACGAAACCCCGGAAGAAGAAAAAGAAGAATTAATCTTAATCTATCAAGCCAAGGGGATTGACCCAACAACTGCCAGAAATCTTGCAGAGCGCATCGTATCAAATCGCACCACAGCGCTGAATACTTTAGCCCGGGAAGAATTGGGAATCGATCCGGATGAACTGGGTGGTTCTCCATGGGTGGCAGCTTTCACTTCTTTCTTATTATTTGCTGTCGGCGCAATTATTCCAGTCTTTCCCTACATATTCTTTACAGGCACCACCGGTATTGCCGTTAGCGCTATTTGCAGTGGGGCTGGTTTGTTTGTCATCGGGGCCGTAATTACGCTGATGACGGGCAAACACCCTATTATTTCAGGCCTCCGCCAGGTTTTTTTTGGACTAGCCACTGCAATTGTCACTTTTGGAATTGGGTACATTGTGGGAGTTAATTTGGGAGGCTGATGGGAACAGCTTATCATTGATTTTTTTGAAGAGTCCTGAAAAGGGCTCTTTTTTTATGAATTCTAAGGATAAAACATTGCGTTTGGATTGGATATTTAGCTATGTTTTCAATTTGACCAGAATAGTTATATTTTTCCAGTGCATAAAATGAACCTCAGAACAAATACTATATACCGATCGGTACACAACCGATTAATCATTTTTTGGATATTGTTTTAATAAAACGAATGAACACTCGTGAAAAAATTTTGATATCTGCAGTTGAATTATTTGCAACCCGGGGCTTTGATGCGGTAGGAGTTCAAGAGGTGGCTGCAAAATCGGGTATAACCAAACCGACTCTTTATCATTATTTTGGAAGCAAAAACGGCCTTTTGAAGGCGGTTATGGAAGAGTATGGTTCCAGGCTGTCGGGAGTCGTGGGAGCAGCCGTTGTTTATCAAGGAGATCTCTCCCTGACTTTAGCAGAGCTAGGAAAAGCGTATTTTGAATTTGCAAAAGCCAATCGTGTTTTTTACAGAATGCAATTGGCCATGTATTTTTCTCCTCCGGAAAGCGAATGCAACCAAATGGTACGCTGTTATAATGAAGTTCAACTTCATCGGATTGAGGAACTATTTAAAGCCGCTACGGTTCATCATCATAATTTGTATGGGCGTCATCTGGCTTTGGCCGCTACATTTATTGGTAATATCAATACCTATATCGGATTTGCTTTAAACGGTTATATTGGGTTCCAAGCTGAGTTTGTCGAACAGATTGTGCATCAATTTATGTATGGAATTCAATTGTAAGATGGCGTTTAGCTGTATACCTTACGGTATATTTAAAATGTGTAAAAAATGGAGGGGAAAATGAAGGATTTACGTGGAAAAGTTGCTGTTATTACCGGGGCTGGCTCCGGGATCGGGCGGGCTCTTGCTTATCAGTTGTATCAAGAAGGCGTTGTCTTGGCCTTAGCAGATATTAACCTTAAGGAACTTGAAGAAACCGAAAATTTGTTAAAAAGAGAAAACCGGGGAACCGGAGTCCAAATATATTGGGTTGATGTATCCGATCGGGAACAGGTCTATGATTTTGCTAAAAATACAGTCGATTCTTTTGGCAAAATTGATATCTTGATCAATAACGCAGGAGTGTCTTCATCCGGTGAGGTTCCTGAACTGACCTATAGTACGCTTGAATGGACCATCAATATTAATCTTTGGGGAGTTATTTATTGTACGAAAGCTTTCTTGCCATACGTAACCGATGCCACGGAGGCCAGTATCGTAAATATTTCGAGCGTTTACGGCTTATTAGGAATCCCGGGTCAAGCAGCTTATTGTGCCAGTAAATTTGCGGTTCGTGGATTTAGCGAAAGTCTGCGACAGGAATTGTACGATTCCCATGTTACTGTGACTGTTGTATTTCCGGGAGGAATTAAAACCAATATCGCCAGAAATTCCAGAAGTGATTATAGAATGACGCCGGAAATCTATGAAAAAGGTTTACAACGTTTCGAGGAGTCCTTGAAGACAACTCCAGAAGAAGCGGCACGTATGATTATTCAAGGAATTAGAAATAAATCGCCACGGGTGTTGATTGGCAAAGATGCCAGGAAAATAGATTTTTTAGCAAGATTCAAACCCAATACTTACGATAAAGTCATCGCCCGATATGTACGACAGAACAATTGAGCTTGGACTTTAAGGGAGAATGGGCGGAATCATCAATTCTCTTTTTTTACCGGAACCACCCTGTTTAGGCAGGAACTTAGCAAGGTTTTTGTAACTGTCGAGCTGTTCATTAAGACTGGTAATTTCCAAAATAGCCGCCGCATCCGGGAATCTCTTTGCTAAACCTTTGATCAGTTTACCCCACCAAGCCAAATCTTGATGGATGGGTTGATGAAGATCTTCGATCCGGTTGTTATCGTGAAAATGAAAATGGCGGATTCGTTCCATTTTTAAAAGCGCTTCCGTGTTTATTCCGGCTTGAAGGGCATGGCCGATATCAATCGTCAATCCAAATTCAGGTTCCGGGAAACGCCAAAGCAATTCTTGGAACCTGGATCCATCTCTTGTACAGGGAGGGTATTCGGATAAAGCCGGCATGTTTTCCATAAGCAAAGTGACTCCGGATTTTCGTGCTTCTGTTAACAGTTGCGAGATGCTATCTTCTTCCAGTAAGCAGGCTTCCCGGTATTGTTCCAGAGTCATTCCCGGTACTAAGGGTATGGGATGGAAGGTTATGAGTTTAATGCCCAAATCAGCTGAAATGCGGATGGTATTTTCAAAAATTCTCACACCAAGCTGGCGTTCTTCGGTGCTTAATGCTCCCAAATTAATATTCGAATACGGTGCATGCATAGTCAATTGAAAATGAAACCGGTCTTGGTAAATTCTTAACGCCGACCGTTCATTTGCCGTAAATCCAAAATTTGAGGAAAAAAATTTGGGATCGGATTGTAATTCAATGATTGAAAAATATTGAACCGTTTCCCGCAAATAATCCGAAAGCGGAATATTGCTAACCATCCGGGAACCAAAGCAAAAGGCCATCCCCTACCTCCTAAAAAAAGCTTTCCATATAAACATACCCTAGAGAAGACAAATCGTCAAATACTAAAAAGGGATTGAATCAGAAAAGTGGAAAACTTATAACGATATTTCCTAAGGATGTGGTACAAAATTAAAACAGAGTTATCCCTTTACTTGCATTTTCCCTTCTGTAAACGCAAATGTTTTTATTGTGATTTTAATTCCTATTCGGGCATTGAACCATTGATGCCGGAATATGTAGAGTGTCTTCTTCTTGAGATCAAAAAAATTTTACCGCAGCATCGGTTGATTCGCTCCGTCTATTTTGGAGGCGGAACACCAAGCTATTTTCCAGTGCAATCGTTAGTCAGTGTACTGCAATATCTAAAGGAAAATTTCTTGATCAATCGGATAACCGAAATAACCATTGAAGCCAACCCGGGGACCGTTACCGCTCAGGATCTCATTTTATTGCATGAAGCAGGTTTTAACCGTTTAAGTCTGGGTGTGCAGGCTGCCCAAGATGAATTATTGGTTAGGATTGGCCGAATTCATACTTGGCCGGATTTTTTAACGGTTTTCCATCAAGCCAGAGAAGTTGGGTTTTCTAATATTGGGATTGACTTGATATGTGGCCTGCCAGGTCAAAGTATTGAAGCCTGGCGAGATTCTTTGCATAAGGTCGTTTCTCTCGAACCGGAACATATTTCAGCTTATGCATTGCAATTGGAGTCAAATACCCCTTTGGCCAAGATGGTCGATGATGGGACGCTGACCTTGCCGGCTGAAGAAGAAGTCGTCAGCATGCTGCAAATGTCAATGGATTATTTACGAAAAAGCGGTTACGAACATTATGAGATATCCAACTATGCCAAGCCCGGTTTTCTTTCCGTCCACAATACAGGATATTGGTCCGGACGCGATTATCTTGGTTTTGGAGCCGGGGCTACTTCCACTTTTCATGAAAATCGCTGGAACAATGTAAGCAGCCCTCAGGAATATATCCGGAGGCTGAAAAATGGACAAACGGTGGCTGTCGAAAGTGAAATCATTGATTCATCCACGGCTATAACCGAAGCCGTTATGCTTGGACTGAGGATGCGCTCCGGTATCGATTTGCCCCTTTTTAAAGAGCAGTTTCAATTTGATTTAGCTATAGGAGTTGCCGGGCAGATAGCAATGCTAGAAAAGGGCGGTCTTTTAACTTGCCGCAACGCGCATTTGGCATTGACGGACCGGGGAGTTATGGTCAGTAATTACGTAATTTCCAGTATATTAGCGGGTTTGTAAGTACTTGATTTTCAATACCACGGAATTCAGTTATAATAAAAAAGAAAAAGCCAAAGGAAAGCACCGGGAAAGATAAATTTCCTGGTGTCTTTTTTGAATTGCATACCAGGCTCACTTTAAAGGTGAACGATATCAGAAACTGCAACTTTCCGGAGATTTTTGCGTTAAAAAAGATCAGCAACCGAAAGCTTGAAGGTCGACATTTTTTTACCCATTGATTATGGGCTTTTTTTCCCAAAATCGGTTTTTCTGGGTGATTCAGTTTTTCTTAGGATTTTTTACATGATTTCAAAGTCAGATATGTAAGGTAACCCCTTGACAAATATAGTTGACAGTGATATTTTTGTATTAGATTAGCACTCTCTTCAATAGAGTGCTAACAAAACATTAACCAATCAAAAAGAGGTGCATTTTTTTGGCCTCCCACCACAAGCTTGATGAACGTAAAAAAAGTATATTGAAAGTGGTTACGGATGATTATATAGCATCCGCAGAGCCGGTAGGTTCCAGGACGATTGCCCGCAGGTACAATCTTGGCTTATCCCCGGCAACCATCCGTAATGAGATGGCGGATTTAGAGGAGAGCGGCTATTTGGAACAGCCGCACACATCCGCCGGCCGGATTCCATCGGAGATAGGTTATCGTTATTATGTCGATGCCTTGGTTTCTTTGCAAAAACTTTCGAAGCAGGAAATTGAGAACATTTACAAGGAGATGGAAGGCTACCACCGGGAAATCGAATCAATTATTCACCAGACTTCCAAGATCCTGGTCCAATTAACGAGGTATCCATCGGTGGTATTAAGTCCGCAGTTTCAAAGTGCTATTTTTCGCCATATTCAGTTGGTGAAATTATCGGCTACCACGGTTTTAGTTTTAATCGTTACCGATACCGGGTATGTTGAAAATAAAATTATTGAACTGCAAAGGGAAGTTTCTGCCGAGGAACTGGATCGAATCTCCGAATTGCTCTATAAAAAGCTGCGCGGTGTTTGCCTAAAGGACCTTCAAACCACGCTACTTAACGACATTCGCTCCGAACTTGTGCTTCATGACCAATTTTTTAATGAATCCATTAAGCTATTGATCAAAGCCATTGCCAATCGGACCAACGAAAGAGTGTATGTTGACGGGGCTATGAAAATACTTGAGCAACCGGAATTTACCGATCTTGAAAAATTCAAGCCCCTGATGACAGCGCTTGAAGAAGAGGAAAGGTTATATAAATTGCTTTCCCGCAATCAAGGCCGCGGGGCTCAGGTTAAAATCGGTCATGAAAACGAGGAATTGGGTTTAAACGATTGCAGTGTCATCACATCCAGCTATGAAATTGCCGGCCGCACGGTAGGGGTTATTGGAATACTGGGCCCGACCCGGATGGATTATGCTAAGGTTGTCCCGATAGTGGAATATACATCTTCAATCTTGAGCGAGCTATTAACCGTGATCACTAAAAAGGGCTTGAAATGAAATCAATATCGCTGAAGGGAATTCCGATTAAAATCTCCAGGTTGCGTATAATAAGGTAAACATCTACCTGTTTCCGTACCTTATTAAGAAATCTGGGGGCAAGAAATGTCAGTCAAAGAATTTACCGAATGTTCCGAAGTCGATCAATATACGGCAGCTTTAGTAACCAACTGTGGAGCCATCCGGGCTGTTACTGAAGCTGTTCAGGGCACGATTGGTCCTAAGGGGCTGGATTGTATGCTGGTTGATCCTTTCGGCGGAATTATGGTCACCAATGATGGCGTTACGATCCTTAAAACCATGGATGTTACTCATCCGGCAGCCCGGATCTTAATTAGCGCCGCCGAATATCAAGAACAACAAGTGGGGGATGGCACCACCACAGCCACAATTATTGCCGGTACCTTGGTATCCGAAGGCGTTAACCAGGTCCTTAAAGGTGTACCCGTCGTCAGGGTTATCGAAGGAATTCGTTTGGGAGTTGAGAGGGCTCTGCAATTCCTGGCGGAAGCGAAAATTCCCGCCCGCGATTTGTCAGGCCCGATATTACATAAAGTTGCTTTCATCGCAGCCCGTGAAAATAAGGATTTGGCCGACATCGTTATGAAAGCGGCCCGGATAGCGGGAACTGAACGCCTGGATTCAGAGGAATTTAAACTGGCAGATCAAGTGGTCTCTCTTGAAGGTTCAGAAAGTACATTCATACAGGGCACGATTATTAATCGGCTGCCCCTGAATCGCGAGATGCCAAGATGCTTAAAGCAAACCAGGATTTTAATTATCGATGATGCATTGGAGCCCATTAAAGTTGATACGGAGGCATTAACAACCGAAACAGGCTTTAATCATCAATTACATAAAGAACAAGAATTAATCGACGGTATCAAGAAAATTGCGAATTTAGGAGTTGGAGCCGTCTTTGTAGACCGGTTCATTTGTGATTTTGCAGAAGATTTATTAACAGATTTAGGAATGATCGGGGTTCAAGGCGTTTGCCGCGATGAATGGCGCCGTTTGGCGGAAATGACTGGAGCCAGGCCGATAAAAAGAGGCAGTTTGTCAAAAGCTCCGGAAGATTTAGTGGCGTTGACCGGAGAAATCGACCGGCTTTCCGTGGATGATAAGTTTCATCAAACCCGTATTTTTGGGAAACCAAACCAAAATTATGTGACCATAATCGCAGGAGCTCATACCAAAGAGGTGGTTTGTGAAAAAGAACGGATTATGAAAGATGCAGCTTCGGCCTTACAAGCAGCTTGGCGCGATGGGGTCGTACCGGGCGGCGGCAGTGTTGAGATCAGCGTTGCCAGGAAAATGAATGAAAAACCGCTACGGGATATGGCTTGTTATGGTTATCATTGCGTGATCGAAGCATTAAAAAAACCACTCATTCAAATATGCGCCAACGCAGGGTTCAACCCGTTGGAAAAAGTAGCTGAAGTGTTGGGCCTTGTGGAGCAGTCAGGTTCCAACGCTATGGGTGTAAATTGTGAAACCGGCGCCATCGAGGATGTAACTGAATTGGGAATATGGGATCCGTACCTGGTAAAGTATCAAGCAATCAAGACTGCCGGTGAAGTTGGAGAAGCCATATTACGGATTCATATGATTATAAAAATGAAAGAGGAAAAGGTCCATCATGACGAAAAAACATGACGAGGCAGTGGAAACAGCTGCTGTGACAGAAGAAAACGTTCAAACCGGTGCAACTCTTGAAGGACAGAAGCTCGAAACAGCCCCGGAAAATCAAAACAACGCTGAACAGGATAGGATTGCCGGTTTAGAGGCAGAACTGGAGCAAGCCAAACAAGCCAAGGAAGAGTATTATAACCGGATGCTCCGGACTCAAGCGGATTTGGAAAATTTCCGCCGCCGCAGCCGGCAGGAGATGGAACAATTGTCCCTCTTTGGCGGGGAAGCACTTATCAAAAAGATTTTGCCGGTTCTCGACAGCCTAGAGCGTGCAGTGGGTTCTTTTGATGGGAAAGCCGAAAATAAAAGCTGGCAGGAGGGTGTGGATCTCACCCTGAAGCAATTTCAAAATATCTTGAAAAACGAGGGGCTGGAAGTTATTCCTGCTTTGAATGAGCCCTTCGATCCTCAGGTCCATGAGGCGGTTTCTCAAGAGCCGGGAGAACAAGTAACCACACCGACTGTTGTTGAAGAAATGCAAAAAGGTTATCTCTACAAGGGGAAATTATTACGGCCGGCCTTGGTTAAAGTTGCTGTACCGCAGTAAAGAATGAATGCAAAGGGTGCAGGCACGAGTCAGCATCCAGCAGCCAGAAGTGAATTGAAAACTAGTAGAGCGTATCGTAAATAAATGGTAATCAGAAATGGGGAAGATACGCTCTACTTAAGTAAAACGTTCACAATCATTGAGTAGTTATTTAGAGAACGTTTTACTAGTTTCAATGAAAAACCGGCTTCTGACTCCTGACTTCTAAGCCCTTTTAAAATTAAAATTAACAATTGAATCTTAAACAAAATGGGGGTTATCAAAATGGCTAAAGTTTTAGGAATTGATTTAGGAACGACCAACTCATGTATGGCCGTAATGGAAGGCGGCGAGTCCGTCGTTATCCCAAATGCAGAAGGAGGGCGTACCACTCCGTCAGTGGTTGGATTTTCAAAAACCGGTGAGCGGATGGTTGGACAGGTAGCCAAACGGCAGGCTGTTGCCAATCCCGATCGTACCGTGGTATCTATTAAAAGAAGAATGGGTACCGACTATAAAGTTGGAATTGATGACAAACAATATACTCCGCCGGAAATTTCGGCGATGATTCTTCAAAAGATGAAAGCCGACGCCGAGAGTTATCTGGGAGAAAAAATCAGCCAGGCCGTTATTACGGTTCCGGCATATTTCTCCGATGCTCAGCGGCAGGCTACCAAAGACGCCGGCCGTATTGCAGGACTCGAAGTACTCCGGATTGTGAACGAACCGACCGCTGCAGCTCTGGCCTATGGGCTTGACAAGGGCGGCGATCACACCATCCTGGTATACGACTTAGGCGGCGGAACTTTTGATGTTTCCATCTTGGAACTGGGCGACGGCGTTTTTGAAGTCAAAGCAACCGGCGGTAATACACGGCTCGGCGGTGATGATTTTGATGAACGCGTAGTCAATTGGATGGCGGAACAATTTAAAAAGGATAATGGAATCGACCTTCGGAACGACCGGATGGCCCTTCAACGCCTGAAAGAAGCGGCTGAAAAAGCAAAAATCGAGCTTTCCGGTCTGGCATCCACCGGTGTTAACCTTCCATTCATTACCGCAGTGAACGGTGAGCCGAAACACTTGGATTTAACCTTAACCCGGGCCAAATTCGATGAACTCACCGCTGATTTGGTTGAAGCGACAGTGGGACCGACGAAGCGGGCCTTATCCGATGCCGGTTTGGATCTTAAAGATATCGATAAGATCATTCTGGTTGGAGGTTCCACTCGTATTCCGGCTGTACAAGATGTCGTCAAGAAAATAACCGGCAAAGAACCCTATAAAGGCGTGAACCCCGATGAAGTGGTGGCCGTGGGCGCTGCGATTCAGGCCGGTGTTTTAACCGGCGAAGTGAAGGACATTGTTTTGCTGGATGTCACTCCGCTTTCGCTGGGTCTGGAAACTTTGGGCGGTGTATTTACCCGGATCATCGACCGGAACACCACCATTCCGACTTCCAAGACGCAAATTTTCTCCACTGCGGCCGACAGTCAAACCGCAGTGGATATTCACGTTCTGCAAGGTGAAAGACCGATGGCTGCCGATAATATTACCTTGGGGCAATTCAGGTTGGATGGAATTCCACCGGCGCCCAGAGGAATCCCGCAGATCGAAGTGACTTTCGATATTGATGCCAATGGTATCGTTCATGTATCGGCCAAGGATAAAGGGACCGGAAAAGAACAAAAAGTTACCATTACCACCTCCAGCGGCCTAAAAGAGAACGATATCAACCGGATGGTAAAGGAAGCCGAGTCCCATGCGGAAGATGATAAGAAACGTCGGGAAGAGGCGGATTTAGTCAATGAAGCGGACGGTCTCATCTATACCACTGAAAAGACTTTGAAAGATATCGGCGATAAAGCGGATAAGTCCCATGTGGAACGGGTCCAACAGGCCAAGGATGAATTGCAAAAGGCAGTGACGGCCAAGAATTTGGAAGATATCAAAACCAAAAAGGAAGCCTTGGAAAAGACGCTGCATGATTTATCGGCTACGATTTACAGCCAAGCTAATCCAAACCAAGCCGGTCCGGGTGCTGCTCCGGGAGCCGATCAGGGACCGACCGGTTATGGACCGCAAGGCGAGGGACCGACGGTTGATGCCGATTATAAAGTCCAGGATGATAAGTAAGCGATTAAATTGACAACGGAATATTGACAGTTCTATCGAGGTTTGAAACGCAGTTTCGGCCTGAGCGAATTATTTAACAATTGACAATGAGGATTCGCTGATCGATAATGGAGTAGTTATCAATCCCGGCTAGCCGGGATTGAATTCCATTGTGGGGCTGTCCCAAAAGTAGATTTTAGCGATAAAGAAATACAATATATTGAAATCAAGCTATTCGATGAAGCTATATATTGTATTTCTTATTGATTTTGAATTGCTTTTTAGACAGCCTCGGGGTTTTAGGCTAAAATTATTTCTGATTCGACTTTTTTGAAACATTATTTTCATTGTCAATGGTTGACTGTCAGTTCGAATGATTGTTAATTGAAAGGAAATGCTTACATGGCAAAACGTGATTATTATGAGGTGCTGGGGGTAGCGAAGGGCGCAACCGATGAAGAACTAAAAAAAGCTTACCGGAAGCTGGCCCGTCAATATCACCCGGATGTAAATAAAGACAATCCTAAAGAAGCAGAGGCCAAATTTAAAGAGATCAATGAAGCCTATGGCATATTGAGTGATCCCCAGAAAAGAGCCGCTTATGATCAATTCGGCCACGCGGCCAGCGACCCCAATTTTGGAGCCGGCGGCGGTGGCTTTAACGGTGATTTCGGGTTTGAAGGTTTCGGAGATATTTTTGACATGTTTTTCGGCGGCGGAGGGAATTCGGGACGACGCAAGAATGGCCCTCAACGAGGTAACGACTTACGGTATGATATGGAGATTTCTTTTGAGGAAGCGGCATTCGGCAAAGACGCCACTGTGGATATACCCCGGACTGAAGTATGTCCGACCTGCAAAGGAAACTGCGCCAAACCCGGAACTCCAATCAAAACCTGTCCGGCCTGTAATGGATCGGGCCAGGTCCAGGTCACCCAAAGTACGGCTTTTGGAAGATTTGTAAACGTACGGACCTGCGACAAATGTCAAGGGGCCGGCAAGACCATTGAAACACCCTGCCCCGAATGTAGTGGAACGGGCCGGGTTCGCAAGACCCGCAAAATCGATGTTAAAATTCCCGGCGGGGTCGAGAGCGGTTCCAGACTGCGGATTGCAGGAGAAGGGGAAGCCGGGACCCGGGGCGGCCAATCCGGGGATTTGTATATTTATATTTATGTCAAGCCCCATGCCAAGTTTGAAAGACAAGGAAACGACGTCATCAGTGAAATTAAAATCAGCATGACTCAGGCAACTTTGGGGACTACCGTCCTGATAGACACTTTAGACGGTAAAGTCGAGTTAAGGATCCCCGAGGGAACCCAACATGGCACCAGCTTTAGAATGCGCGGCCATGGTATTACATCCTTGCGCGGACACGGCCGGGGCGACCATCATGTAAGGGTCAAGGTGACGATTCCGTCCCGTATCAACAGTGAGCAGAGGGAGCTTTTGCAGAAACTTGCCCTTTCTTTCGGGGAAGAGATTGAAGAAGATAAGGGATTTATGGGTAAAGTGAAGGATGCATTTGGAAAGTGACCGCTATTTTCGTATCATTTTGCTTTTATAGAATCAATTCATTGTCAATCAGTTCACGGGGAGCCTTTTGCATGCATGGGGTTCCCTTTTTTAATCATCGTTTTTATTTTTCATTTTCGAAAGGAGATACTCTTTGAGCAGCGGATCGTTTTGGAGTGAGATTAAGGTGGAAGTTCCCGTAGAATATGGGGAAATCATCGCCGAGGTTTTTCAGGAAGAAGGAGCGGGCGGCGTGGTGTACGATGACCCGCAGATACGGCAGAAAGTAGTCTTGCAGGATGATGAATACTTTGGGAAAGAATTGGATCAAACCATCCCGGATCATTTTGGGTTGCGGGTATATTATCCGGTTGACGACAGGCTTGGTCAACGGATCGAACGGCTTAAGGAAAAAATTGCGATAATCTTGGGACATCCGCCGGTTTTTGAGTTAAGGCAAGTCCAGGAAGAAGACTGGGCCGAAGCATGGAAGTCCTATTTTAAGCCGGAACATATCGGAAAAATCGTCATTAAGCCAAGCTGGGAAGAATACACGGCTGTTCTGGGCGAGTTGGTGATCGAGCTTGATCCCGGCATGGCTTTTGGGACCGGCACTCATCCGACCACCCGGCTTTGTCTGACCCTACTTCCGGAAGTTGTCAACGGCGGGACCCGATTGCTTGATCTGGGGACGGGTTCCGGCATTTTAGCGCTGGCGGCCGCTAAATTGGGAGCCTCCCAAGTTGTGGCCACCGACATCGATCCTCTGGCGGTGCGGGTTGCCAAAGAGAATTTCCTTCGCAATCAAGTGGAGGAACAAATCCAGGTCTATCAGAGCGACTTGCTGGAACGGCCTTTGCCGGTTCAATTCAATTTGGTGGTCGCCAATATCATCACCAATGCGATTTTGGAAGTTATCCCCAGCCTCCCGAAGGTTTTGGAGCAAAGCGGCCTGTTTCTCGCCTCCGGAATCATCGAAGAGCGGTTCCCGGAAGTAAAGTCAGCTTTGGAGCAGCATGGTTTCTTCTTGAAAAAATATATCACCGAGGATGGCTGGGTCGGGTTGATTGCGGCCCGGAGCGGATTAGCCGGGTGAACGCGCGTGATGGATGAAAGATTTGAATGGAGTAAAACATAATTCCCTACGGCTTTGGGGGAAAATATAGCGATTTTCATCCAAAGCAGGTGGTTAAAATAGAGGGTTCTTGGCTTTCCGTTCTGCCATTTTTGTTGGTTATCCCGGTTTCCATCATCACCCGTCAGGTTCAGCCGGGACTTTTTGCCGGATTGATTTTGGCGGGTTTTCTGAATACCCCGGATATCCTCGGTGGAATTCAAACGGTGATTTCCGCCATTGTTACCAATCTGGTAAAACCGAATAACATCCGGATTATTATTTTTTTGTACATATTTGCCGGGATCATCAGCTTGACCAAGATGACCGGCGGAATCAAAGGTTTTGTTCACTTGGTGAGAAATGTCGTCCAAACGAAACAGGCGGCAATGGCTTTGACATGGCTGTCCACCCTGGGAACATTTTCCGATCCGGATTTTCGGATCGTAACTGTGGCTCCCATTATGAAAGTCTTACGGCAAAGGCTTCAAATACCAGCCCGGCAGATTGGCTTTGTCATTGAGGCCACTTCCAATCCGGTGGTGGTATTGATCCCGGTGGCCACGGCTTTTGTAGGTTATATGGTATCTGTAATCGGCATCGCCCTGCAACAAGCGGGGCTGACGGATGCGCCGTACAAGGTTTATATTCAGAGCATTCCTTTTAATTTTTTTGCATGGGTTATTCTGATTGTTGGCCTTTACTACAGTTTTTGGCATGATTTCGGTTCCGGCGGACAAGGTTCCGAAGGCGGAAATCCTAATTTGCAACAAGGAGAGGAAGCGTTGCTGGAAGAGTGTTACCGGGCCTTTGAAAAGGATACGCCGGTAAAGCCATGGAATTTAATCATCCCTTTGGGAATCGTTTTGATAAGCACCTTGTTTTTGAGTTGGTGGGATGGCCACAGGCAGGCTGCCGGATTTTTTGAAGCTTTTTTAAAAGCCGATGCCCTTGGTGTTATGATGGAAGCGGTTTTTATCACTTTCATCCTTTCTTTGATCTTTTTTCTATTGCAGGGCTTTTCGATGGCCAAGTTGACTACCCATTTTGTCAAAGGCGGCAATGAATTGGTTTCGGTCATCATCATGTTGGCCCTTATTTGGGCGCTTTCGGCCGTATCGGAGGATTTGGGTTTTTCGAAGTATATTGTATCCCACATCGCCTGGGTGATTCCCCACACCTTGATAGGACCGGCCTTGTTCATTTTGGGGGCAATTTTATCCTATTTTATCGGTTCGTCATGGGGTACCTGGGGTTTGCTGATGCCTTTGGGGGTGAGTTTGGCCCAACATACAGGGGGAAATGTTCTATTGGCCATCGGAGCGGTCTTTTCCAGCGGCACCTTTGGCGCTTTCGCATCGCCGCTCAGCGACAATACGGTGACCTTATGTACGATTTTGAATTTGGATGTCCTGGACTATGCCCGTCTTAAGCTTAGGCCGGCATTGATAGGGGCGGGGATTACCGTCATTTTATTTGGGATTGCTTCGCTTGTTGGGATAGGATAGGCTCACAAGTTACTTTTTATCCGGTGGTGGTTGAGTTTAGAGCCGTTAAAGTAGCAGAGTGGGGACCACGGGAGTGATGAACGAAATTATTTTTGTCACGGAAAAAAATTTTTAGCGGGAGAAAAAATTACTTCTGCGACGGAAATAATTCTTTTTGGCGCCGGAGGAATCGATCCAATGGCGGAAAAAATCAATTTTACGACCCAATGAATCGATCCGGTGACGGAAAAAATCATTTTGGCGACCCAATGAATCGATCCGGCGACAGAATCAATCATTTTTGTGACCCGATGAATCCCTCGGGCGGGAGAAAAAATCATTTCCGTAACTGTAGGGATTCTCCGGACGGTAAAAATAATTTTTTTTGTGACCGAAGGGATTCGTTGGACGATAGAATCGATTATTTCCGGTAGAAAAAAATCATTTCCGTAAAGAAAAAATTATTTATGAAGGGAAAGAATTATTTAGAAACAGGAATAAATAATTTGCAGCGAAAAGGGTTTTGTTTGAAGTCGTTGGGAGAGATAACAGTGATTTGAGTTCGGGGACTTTCCAATGACCTTTGAGGCTCCCTTTCGTTGACCTACAAGTATTTGCATTGTCGGTGAAAAAATCAGTTTATTTAAACCCAATGTTGGTCATGGTTTCCAGAGAATTATTATAGACGGGGATTATTTTTTGTTGATTTGTAGGGCTCTAGGCTTATCGGGACAAAATCGACACACTTTTTTCAAAAAAACGTGGTATTATGGTAATGGGTAAAAATTATACGGGACTCCTTTGGAGTCCCGAGGAATCACGAAGGATTCCTGAGAATTTAATCTTAACAAGGATAAATCATAACGCTGCGGTTTTGAAACCGGGCGTTATTTTTATTGAATGAGGTAGTGAGGGGGTGAATAGATTAGCGCAATACATGAAAATTGTCACTTTATTAATTATCTTATTTGGAGTTTTAATAAAATTTTTTATAAATTTTTTGACTCTACAATAGGAAAATTATAGAATTCGGAGAATAAACTAAAAAAGAGGTATTAGGAAGTGTTTAATTGAAAATTTTTTGGAAAAAGAACTTTTTATGAATCATGAGCTCAGCCAGAGAATGGCTGGGTTTTAATTTTTCATTCGACAAAAATTAGCGCTTTTCGACAAGGATTAATTTGTTTCGGCGAAAGTGGGGTTTTTAGGGATGACAAGAGTATCAATGATAAAGAGGATATTGCTATGGTTTTGCATATTAGGGCTATCGTTATTGTGTACTAATATGCCAGTGAGCGCGGGAGTTGTATCTTATCATTATTATAATGATAACAGTTTTAATAGGTATGATTATTTTTATTTCAATTTACCTACCACCAACACTCCAAGAAGCTATCCGTGTCCGGATATTGGTGATCGTAAAAGCTATACTTTTCCTAGTTCTATAGGACCTAAGCCATATCCAATCACTATTTCCTATACATACGTTCGTGGAGTAATATTTGGTGAAATTGTCTCTGCGCCATTTTTTGAAATTATAGTCTATTCTCCGGATGGGGTTGCTGTTAATAGTATAAAAAGGTCAAATGATTCTTCGGGAACTATTTCACTTCAGACGAACCAGTATGTTCGTTGTTGTTTATACACGGGTGGTTGGTTTTTTGGTAATCCAGATACTCCCGGTACTGCACTTTTAGGGTGTACTAGTTCTGCCACTATCACCTATCAAATCGATCAAACCGCTCCGAACATACCATTCCTTAATTTTAACAACGCTACAGGCAATTCTCAAGTAAAAGTTATAAACGGGGTATATTATTCCAGCATGAAGCCAACGGTCATCCAATGGAATGACCCCGGTGATCCGGGTACGCCGTCGAGTGGAATCAAAACGTATAATTTATACAATAATGGAAGCATGGTAACTCAACTCAGTTCAGATACGACCAATCCGAATAATAATAACTATACTTTGACGGAAGAAGGAACATATAACATCCAAGTAAACGCTATCGACTATGAAGGCTATGCCAGCTCTTTAAGCGATCCAATCAACGTGGTAGTGGATTATGCCATTAATCATCCCACTTTGTCTGCAAAACCGATTATAGCAAACCTCAAACAACAATCCGACGGTACCTTCCATTATGATGTAGCGTTCAATTGGAATACCGTAACCGACGTTTCCGGAATCGACCATTACGAAGCTGCCTTATCTCAAAACAGCGATCAGCCTTATGATAGCGAAATTTCATCCGTTACGGCAAATCAATGCACTTTTTCAGACGTTGCCGGTTCATCCACGCCCTATTATGCCTACGTCCGGGCTGTCGACATAGTCGGTAATACTAGCTCCTGGACTAAAACCAGCAGTATAGTCCTATACTATCCTCCCACCAGCTTCGGCACGATCACGCCCCGTGCTACAATCGAAAACGGCCGACCGACATATTCCGTAGCTTTGCCCGTTCAAGACGTCAATGCCGATCAATATGTCATTGCCCGCAGAAAAGCATCTGAAAGCACAGCGACTCCTATTGCATCTTTATCCAAAACGCAACTTTCCGCTCTCGGATTCACCTATACGGATATGACCAATTTGGAAAAACACGGTCAATACATATACTCCATCTATACCGAAAGTGAGATCGGCGCTATTTCCAGTACGACCTATGCTGAAACCGTCACCATGCCGAATATCGCATCCATAGTCACAGCCATAGACACAAAGGGACAAACTATTGCCGATAACCTGGCCATTAATCAACCTACTTATGGGTTCAATCTATCTTCAACCCAAGACAGTGAAGGCGATCAGTTAAAATTCAGAGTCAAATGCCAAACCAAAGATGGTTCCAAAACGATATATTTTCCAAGCGATGATGCACTATCCAGCGGACCGGTCATCGTCAGCTTATCGGAAGGAATATGGTATTATCAGCTGGAAACCGCAGAGTTTGTAAATGGTGCAGAATTATCGGACAACAGTTACACCAGGCAGACGACAGCCAAGAAGACTTTAATGGTCGATCTGACCGCACCGCCAAGCAGCGTAAGTTCCAACAATTTCACGATTCAATCAAAGACCGGAAAAATCTTGGACGCCGGCAATAACCCGACCAATAGCCGAAATATCCGAATCAGCGGTATCACCCTGAATGACAACCCCGGCGGTTCCGGCATCCAAGGCATCTATCTCTGGAACGGAAGCTTGACCACCAGACCGGCCAATGCCGTCTATAAAGCCTTGGCCGATATCCCTTCTTCCATCGACTGGGAACTGGAGGACGGCGGCGACAGCATCCGCACCGTCACCATGGAAGTAGTCGACAACGCCGGCAACAGCACAGTAGTCACTTACCAAGTCTTGCTGGACACCACACTCCCGCCGGCTCCGGACCAGAGCCAGCTTAGCCATACCACCACGGCCGGACAGATCACCTTTGGCTGGCAAGCCGATAATACCAGTGGTGACGTAGCAGGATATCAAGGCGCATATACCCTGCCCGACGGCGCCGTCAAGAGCTATACGGTTGCCCCGGTGAGTGACGGCACGCTCGCCACCGGAACCCTGACGGTTCCCGTAACCGGTTACGGCCCCAATCAACCGGTAAGCATAACCATTACTTCCGTCGATAAAGCCGGCAACCAATCAGCGCCCATTACCTACACCGCATACACCAAAGCCGCCCTGGGCAGTCTGCAAAACCTGGACGGCGGGTACGATGCCTCGTTGCAACAATTCTTTCTCAGCTGGCAAGTTAGCGATACCGTTGCCAGCGGAGCCAATCAATATAGCCTGGAATACGGCGCCCAAGATAGCGGTACCAACACTTTCACAGTCTTGGCCACCCTTTCGCCGGTATCGGGCATCTTCACCCATGGCGGACTGG
>JAFABB010000023.1 GCA_023426245.1 Bacillota bacterium | reverse complement strand
TATATGTAACCTGCAATTGACTGGCTGATACTGCTCCGGTGCCGCTACCGGTTCCATACACTCCTTCGCTGAATACAACATCAATATATTGATTGCTTTCCGCCAGGCTTCCGCCTGTAAGGGCAGGCGCTAATTGATCGGTTAGGGTTTTGGCTCCGGTGGTTTGTAACAAAGACATTGGATTGCCCGCCCGATCATAAATGGGACAAGCGCTGGACATCCTGATCTCAATAGTTTCCATTCCACTGGGAATACCGTTTTTACCCAGAAACACCCGCACCGTGGCTTCACCGCCAGTTAAAACCGAAGCCAGTGCGAACTCTTTATTATCCGGTTTCCTGACTCCGGTAATGAATACATCATTAACAGTACCGCCGTTTGTGGAGAAAATCAGAGTAAAGTGAGAAGTTGTCAAGGGATCAATCGTGTTATCAGCGCCATAGACTCCTTCACTGAAGACTATATCCATATAACCATTAGCGCGATCAAGAGTAGCCAGGCTGATGTTGGGAGCAACAGCGTCCCAGGCCGCTATGGGTATTCCCACGTTATCGGCAATCATCAAATTTCCCGCCGTATCCTGAACCGTACCATCAGCTCCTGCTGGATATTTTACGGTAACTCCGCCACCGCAAGCTTGTTCCAAATCGGGTATGGTCAAGACTATTTGACAATCATCAGCACCCCGGGCGGTTCCAACGATTTCATAAAAGCTGCTTCCGCCATTTTGGTTTACTGTAAATCCGCCGTTATTTAAATGGTTTAAATTGTAACATTTCTCGCTCAAAATAACTGTAAGATGGGTGGAATCCGTTCTAAGCGCACTGGTCAACGTTGGTGCCGTCTTGTCGACTATTACAGACACATTCTCCGAGAAATCGCCGATATTGCCTGCGAGATCTGTTATTTTGGCTGTAAAAATATGCCTTGTTTCCGGCAAATCTGAAAGCATTGCGGAAGATATCATTACATCGACAAATCCGTTCAATATATCCGTGTTGTTTAATGACTTGCAACCAATCGCAATACTCTCCGAATCAATAGTCAACATATCTCCCGCCACCACCTGGTCGATTAATGCGGGTAATGATACCCTTAACAATCTATTGCTTGCGATATCATTCCTGCTCAGATACTCATCGTTCCATGCTGTGTCGGGCTGATTGGCTAAGCTAATTATAATAGGCGCAGCGGGTTCGATGTTGTCAACCATAAAATTGGCTCCCTCGATGGGAATAGCCACAACCACATTACCTGCCACATCCGCCCCCGAACTTAGAGAAACCGTGGCGGCCCCATTGCCCTTTCCTACGGTATAATTAAGGGTATATTGAGTCGCACTGATCTTGGTCATGTCGATAGTAGGTAACGAATTGGCACCGCTGATAGCAATCATTACATGGGAAGAATCCGCCAATGCTTCGCTAAAATTCGCCGTTATAGTTAATGTATCTCCTTGTTTAACAGGATTCTTCGAATAGGTCACTGATGCGTTTGGAGCTGTTTTATCAACTACAATATTTCCGGTATACTGAGCGGCACTGGTTGCACCCAATTCGTCGGCAACTGTAAAAATGATATCTCGATAAACACCTTCTGGAATGTCGGCAGTATTCCACGAAAGGGTCCAAGTCCCGTTTCCACCGCTCACAAGGGTCGAGGCTGATTGCCCATTCATAAGAGCTGATACGGTAACATTATCACTGTCGAGATCATTTACAGTACCGGAAATACTGAAAATTTGGGAATCTTTATAAGTCCGATCGATACCAGGATCGGCGATGGTGACGGTAGGGGTGTGATTTACCTTCAATCCTCCGCCAGTTATGGTCAAAGTGCACGTCCTGGCGCTCGCATAAAATTCATAAACTTTAAGATAGTACACGTGATTGGCACGAAGTTCATCTGTTAAATAAAATTCAACCAGATGATAATCACCATGGTCGGCCGCTTTACCTGAAGATTCTAAAGCATCATAGTATATATAAGCTTCTGTATCCACGCTTTGAGGTAATGTCGTTATAATATAAGTTCCATCTTGCGAGGGAATAAACTTAAAATAATAGTGACCATCCCCGCTTACTTTAATTTCCGTTGCAGAGTCGCTGATCAGAGGGGCATCATTCGTTGAGGTTCCTCCGATCATAGCCTCTGCTTGGCAATATGCCGGAATTCCCCATAAAGCAATTTCAAAAACAATTGCAATCAAGACGATTTTCAAGTTTTTTCTCACGAATATCCCCCCGCTTCGTTAAAATCCAGCGAAATTGTTTTTTCGAATATTCTATAATAATTAAAGATTCTATGTTAATAATATAACCACAGTTATTAACTTTTGTAAATACAATTGTATGAAAATTAAGATAATTATATAAAATATTTTTATTTTAATTCTGGAATATAAAAAGGCTCTCAAGAGAATTAAATCCTCTGAATATATGTTGGATTAATTATTTTCCCCTCATATCCTCATTAAATTTTTGGTTACCCGGATAAAATAACCCTTTGAAAACAAATCTTAAATACCAAGGTAAAATATAACCCGCGCAGGTGAATCCGATTGTATAAAGGCTCCCGTAAAAAAAGAATGGCCGCTTTGGGCAACTCTCCGGAAAACAATTCCTTAACCGGTTCCCTGGAGCAAAACGAATCGCTCTTTCGAGAAATGTTCAAAAATGACGATATGGTCATCTACAGGCATTTTGAAAACCAGCAGGACCCTCTCATAAAATGTTGCGCCATTTTTGTCGAAGGAATGGTCAACCAGGAGATCATCAACGAAAACATCATTTGGCCGGTTATCAGCAATGCCATGCCTGCTAGAAACCACTGTTCGTTGGATGTTTTGCAAAACCAGGTGATTATGGCTCATGATGTCCAAAAAACTGCCGATCTGAACGAAATAATCGAGGCCCTCTCCAGCGGCAACACCATACTACTGTTGGACGGCGCCGGGGAAGTTTTGATCATCAGCTCCCAGGGATGGAAAACACGTTCCATTACCGAACCGGAAAACGAAAAAACATTGCGGGGACCGAAGGAAGGCTTCACCGAATCATTAATGATGAACCTCTCCATGGTAAGGCGTAGACTGAACACCCATCACCATTCCAAATTCAAATTCAAGGTCTTGGGAGACCGGGCGCACACGAAAACTTGCCTTTGTTATATTGAAGGGTTGGCCAATCCCTTAATCCTTGCCGAATTGGAAAAACGGCTTGACCAAATTCACCTTGATGGGATTTTGGCTACCAACTATATCACCGAATTAATCAAAGACGCCCCCTTCTCCCCTTTTAAAACCATTGGCAATACGGAACGTCCTGATATTGTGGCCGGAAAACTGCTGGAAGGAAGGATTGCCTTGCTTCTCGACGGTAGCCCTGCCGCGCTCACATTACCCCATATCTTCATCGAATATTTTCAGTCCAACGATGATTATTATATTAATTACTTTTTTTCCTCCATCAGCAGGCTGATCCGGATCGCCTCATTTATCTTCACCATCAGCGTTCCCGCTATTTACCTGGCGCTCACTAATTTTCATCAAGAAATCCTTCCGACCCCCCTCTTATTAAGCATTTCTGCAGCCCGGCAAGGTATAGCCTTTCCCAACATCATCGAATTGCTTATCCTGGGATTTGCCTTTGAAATCATCCGGGAAGCGGGGAACCGGATGCCTACCACCATCGGACAAGCCTTGAGTATTGTAGGAGCGCTTATCTTGGGTCAGGCGGCGGTGGAAGCCCGGATAGTCAGCGCTCCCATGGTAATCATCACCGGATTAACCGCAGTCACCGGATTGATGATTCCCAGCCTGAGCGGGGCCATTATCTTGCTGCGTTTTATTTTTGTCATTCTGACTACCCTAATTGGTTTTTACGGCTATATTTTCGGTATCGTCGGGATGTTGATCCATTTGTTCGCAATCCGTTCCTTCGGGGTACCCTATATGACCCCTTTGAATTCACTGAACCTACAAGAAATTAAAGATACCGTCATCAGGGCCCCGTGGTGGTATATGGAAAAACGCCCCAGATTCATCGGTGTGATGAACCGCATCCGCCAGTCATCAAAAGAGCACTGATCAAGGAGTGCGTTGCCAGGAGAAACCCATGCCGATCAAAATGAACAATTTTATACTGATGCTGCTACTCATGATGACCGTTTTCATCACCGGATGCTGGGATTACAAAGAAATCGACGACCAAATCATTATTTCCGGTGTGGCCGCCGATTATGATCAAGAGAACAAGGGAATCCTTCTCACAGCGGAAATTACTTTGCCGACTTCTTCGGGAAAAGAAAGCAACTTTAGTTCCAAGACTTATCAAGGCACTGGCCGAAGCGTGCTGGATGCCGTCGTCGATTTACGGTCAAAAGCGGGCCGAAAATTATTATGGAGCCATCTGAAAGTGCTTATTCTCAGCAAAGGCCTTATGGATCAACGAAAATTATTCATCGGCATCTTGGACTGGATAAAAAGAAACCATGAAGTTCGCGATACCATATGGCTGGTTGTATCGAAGGAAAAAACCGCCGGGGAAATTTTCTTAAAATCAAACCCCCAGACTCAAAAAATTATCTCCGCATATTTGGATGGACTTCTTTCGCCCCAAAAATCGGAAACTTTCTTAAGTGTTCCTTTCTCCAAATTTATCGGCGACCTACAGTCGTTAAGCAAGTGCGCCGCGCTGCCCATGGTGGGTCTTGAAGATTCCAGCACCGGAACACTCCCCTTGCTTGAGGGAACGGCTTTATTCAAAGAAACCAATCAGATCGGCCGGCTTGACGGCAAACAGACCGAAACCCTCTTATTGTTGATGAACCGGCTGAAACAGGCTGTATTTGCTCCGGAGCCGTCCGATGTCAAAAAGGTCAAAGGTGTGTCCCTGGAAATGGAGAACTGTCAAACCGCCATCAAACCGCTTATCGGCCCCAAAGGTTTAATCATGATGATCCATATTAAAATGGAAGCTGAAATTGGCGAAGTGGACGGAGATCAAGACGTATTCAAAACCAATAAAATGAAGGAGTTGGTCCAAGCGTGGCAAGGAATAATAGAGGGTCGAATCAAGAAATTCCTACCAACGCTTCAAAAAGACTATCAATGCGATGCCATCGGCTTTGGAAACAAAGTTGAAGCCAAATTGCCAAACCTATGGAAGAAAATCAAAAACCGCTGGCTAACCGAATATGCCAAAACTCCAATCAAAATCCGGTTGAAGTTGACGGTGCCCGGCAGCCAGGAAAGCATGAAAGTAACGAAAGTGGGGATATAGAATGCTTTTAGTCGTTGTGGCGTCCTTGGCAATCATCGGATATGTCGAAATAACGCCTCTGATAAAACAAGCCCGGATTAAGGCCTTGATATTATATTGCAGTATTTTCTTGCCGGCATTCATTCTTTGCCTGCTGCTAACCATGAATATCAAACTACCCAGTCCGGCTCCAGGGTTGGATACGTTGACAAAAATCTTATTTAAATCTTTTTCTTTCTTATTTCCACAACAATAAAAGTCATGATGGGAATCAAAATAAGGTAAGGAATCGAGTAAGGCACCAGATCGGTTTTTAACCAGGCGGTATAATCAAGGGTGCCTTCATAGAAAAAAAGCGAAGCACAAAAAATCAGCAGCCCGACAGGAGTAACGATGAACTTGTAATCGTCGCCAAATCCGAAGGTTCTGGCTATCGCTTTGCAGCATACCAAAAAATAAACATTGGTCTTTACAAGGGCTCCCAAGATAAAAACAATGGATAAAATAAGTTCGAAACCATGGATATAAGCACCGAATATGATTCTGGAAGCTGAAATATAAGTAGGATAATAAACATCGGAAGCCAGATTAATTCCCAGCACCATTACGTTGGCTACGGATATGGTGAAAACCACCAATGCTCCGATGGTGGGACCGATCAACAATACCTTATAAGAGGATTTGGGGGTGCTGAATCTCTTGAAAAAGGCGGTGAATACTACGATTTCTCCTAATGGAAAAACAAAAGTCGACAGGGAACCGTACAATATATGGCCAAATTTCTCCTGGAACGGCGGCAGCAAATTATCAAAATTCATTTGGGGATACAGTGCGATAATCATAATGGTAATGGAAAGCAAAGCAGGGGAAAAAAACAAAGTTGCCAAATTGCTGATGTTTTCCACTCCCTCCTTTACCATCCACACACATATCCAGGTGATAAAGATATCCAGAACGATTTTAGGCGTATTCGGTAAAGCCGTTACTCTAATAAAATGAATCAGAAAGGTATTGATTAACACTGCGACATAAAAAGCGGCGAACATATATATGGTAATGATTACCTTGGAAAGCACTTTTCCGAAACATTTTTCAAAAATTTGAAAAATATCCAGTTCGGGAAAAAGATATTTTATTCTGGCGATCATCAAGGCCATCAGCATCGCCATCAAATAACAGATTATGATGCTTAACCACAAATCTTTTTTGGCTTCCAAGGCCATAATTACCATGGAAGAGGTTCCGATGGTATAAAGAACGATGACGGCAATCCTTTGTTTATCGCTAACCTTCTCTTGAAACAACAGGCTTCTCCGGAAATTTTTGATAAAGTTATTTTTTCCTTTCCAAACGATATTATTCCAAGACAAAGCCGATAAATAAATAAAAAAAACAGTCATTGTTATCACCTATAGGCCTTTGGGACTACAAGTTTTCCCCGTCCGTTTCCATTAAAAAAACACTCCCCAGGAGTGTCTGTCGAAAAAACAATCTTTAAATTCTGTTATTTATCCGGGACTATTCTCCGAATCATTCGGAATCAGCCTTCGCCCACCGACATAACGGCTAACATAATAACTGTCATTCAAAACGCTGATGCGCACGGTCCCAAAACCGGAAGCCGCGTGAATAAACAGATTGTTTCCCAAATAAATCCCAACATGATTGACTACTTTTGAACCTAAAGTTTTAAAAAAAACCAAATCTCCGGGAATCAAATCATCCCTGGAAGGTACATCCAGGCCCATCGTCATTTGCCGGCTGGCTTCATGGGGTAGTTGAATTCCGAATTTCCCGAGGACAAACATGGTAAACCCCGAACAATCAAAGCCCCGTAACGAAGCACCTCCGTAAACATAGGAAATACCGATTAAACTTTGGGCATAATCGAGAATTTTAACGATGAAGAGAGAGTGCAGGCCGGGTTTCGCATCAACTTCCGGCGGATTACTCTCCGTCAGAATATTGTCCGGTTCCACTTTTTCTTGTACAAACTGTTGATGAACCCATCCGGTCTGCTGATCGAGCAACTGAACTTGGAGCCAATCACCGGTTTGGTCAAGCACATTGACCGCATCACCTTGTTGCAACCTGCAAACAATTTCGGTATCAAGTCCCGGGCCGGTACGGACATTGACGTTATTTCCGATGATGATGCCGGATTGCAATGTTGCACCATAAGTTACATGGATGGTTACAAATAAGCCTATCAAAACGGATAGCAAACATAATAACCGAAGTTTCATTTCCCAGTAAAAATTCCTTTTTCTATGATAAATGATGCAAAAAATCATCTTTTTTAATTCTCGGCTATTTTTCTGGAATTTTCAAGGGGAAATGTTTAAAATTCCTCTGCCATAATCTTACAAAATATAACAACCGGTCTATTCATCGACCTACGGAGACATTATCAAAGTAAAAAAAACCACGTTCACCCACATCCGCATAATCTGGAGATAGACTAAACAATTTTTCCCAAATCCAATTCCGCTTACATTCTACAAACCCTGCATGGGATACAATCCGTATTACACTCTTGCATGTAAAAATCATAATCAGTGAGCATGGTTGGGGCTTTTTTAATCGATGGGTCAATCGTATTTCTGACTAACGGGATTTGTGTTTTATTTCCTTTTATAAACCCAATAAAAAAGAGCGCGCAATTCGTCGCCGCTCTTTACATCATGGGTCACTATTTTCATTGGAACTTCAAGCCGCGGATTTTTTCAATAATCCATTTCACCATCGTTCAGGTTTATAACCAGGAGCCACGTAGCGGTTGTAGTTTTTGGTCAGGCTTTTCTCGAAGAATCTCCGGAAAGCCGGGATTTGTTCCAATAAGAAAATGAAATGGTCGATAACCATAAATTGCAGCCATAAAAGCACCGAAAGTGCTATCCCCAATGATACAATCCAACCGATAATTTGAAAAGCTCCAGGCAACATTGAAGCAGTGAATCCGGCGACCCGGAAACAGGTTCCAACCCCGGCAAACAGGAGCAAACAGTGGATAATCAACTTAGGCATGGAAACTTGGATGGCTTTTTGGGGGCAAATATTGATACAACGGGCGCAATCTTCACAATTGAATTTCCAACGCGGCTTTTTACTGATAACCCCGGCCATCTTAATGGCATGTACCGGGCATGTTTGTGCGCATAAACCGCAACGGTTACAATGGGAATCAGTGATATAAGCTTTTCCCAAAAAGCGTCTGCCGAAAAGGCCAAAGGAAAGCGCTGCGAAACGTGTGATAAGGCTACCGGCCTTTTCTTTTGAGATCAATCTCTGCTCTCCTTTGCGGAAACGCTCTGCAAAATCAAGCGCCATTTGATCGCCGTCCGCCAATGTTTCTTTAGCCTCGCTGGCAGTGGGGGGGTTGGTCATTTGAGACCAGTTATTAGGATATAAGGCCCCTCCGCTCAAAAAGACATCAAAGCCTTTTTTTTCGAGCTGCTGTTCTATCTTAGCAATGGCCTGGCCAGGATTGCCGGCATAAACTGCCAATACGGCCGCTTTCTTCCCTTGACCTTCGGGTAAACGGTGCAAATATTTTTTTACAAGTACCGGGGCAGACCAACTCAGCGTCGAGAAAGCAAAAATATTAAAATCGCCATTCTCAGTATGGGCTGGCTCCAAATCAGTAATGGCCAACTGTTGCACTTCATAACCATTCTTTTGCAAATCCCCTGTTATTACATCCACAGCCCGCTTGGTATTGCCGGTTCCACTAAAATAATGAATAAAAACCTTGACCATAAAAAACACCTCTTTAGCGAATTTTGGATTTTCAAAACTATCGGTTGCTCTTCCGAGCTCACTCTTGAGGTTCTGTTAATTCTTGGAGCAAGTCATTGCACCAATTAATAATAAACTGATAATAATGAATCCCGTAAATCAATGTCGAATATTGAAACATGTCGGTTTTTGCTTTTATTTTTGGTTGGGATTCCTTCAGATTCGTCAAAACCGCCTCGACTTCCGGGATTAACGATTGTAATTCTTGCATTGCCCTCTCTTTCGGTAAAAAACCCAAGAAAAACACTTTTACCAGATGATCCAGTCGGGTCTTAGCAAACTCGATCGGTTGCTCCAACCAATTACGAAAGCATATTTCTCCCGTATTGGTAATGGAATATAATTTTTTATATTTCCCGCAATCCACCACTTCCCGCGAACTGATTTGCCCTTTCGTCTCCAATCTTTTTAAAGCCGGATAAATACTTCCGAAGCTGGCATCAAAAAAATTCGATGTACTCTCGGCCATATATAACTTCAAGTCGTAACCGCTCATTTCCCTGCGCATCAAAAATCCTAAAATAATATATTCCAACATCAGCTGCCTCATTAAAAATTTTGTTTATATCGAATCGATATATAAAGTATAGATATATAATATCCTGTTGTTTTTTACTTGTCAATCAAATCGATCACGATCATTCTTATTTTTTATGAAATATAAGTCGATATCTTAAGAAAAGATATTTTTATGATGATTTATCCTTACTCGTTTTGAAGACCGGATTTCAACCTTGCCAGGTATTTCCCGAGAAATTTGAAGGAATTTCGCTGTGCGAGCCCAAATCTATTAAGCATGAATCGTTAAGGTAAAATCGGATTGTTTCGCTTATTCTTTAGATTTTGAAAGAAAAACCGGAGGTTAAAAATAGATGCGTAACACTAAAATCATCTTGTTTCTGCTTTTGCTCTTATTGACAATATCATTTCCGGCTTATGCCAGTGTTTCAGCGGGCCTGGAATGGCGCTATCGTGATGATAATCATAATTATTCACTGGATGCTTTAAAAGTTGATTTGGATCTCACTGAGCACTGGGCTTTTCAAGGAAGTTATGATCAAGAAAATAAAGATTTAGCCGCTGATTTTCTCTATAAAACAAAAGTCGGTTCAAGAATTGAACCTTACCTGGGGATTGGTATTCGGGATTTATTACAAGAATCGAACCAAAAACTTTCAGTAGGAGAAAAAATGGAAATGGTTGCCGGCGTGGCATTCAATGTAAGCCCGAATCCAAAAACAGGGATATTTCTGAATGTGGAGGTTAAGGCGGTTCCGGATACCGCTTTTCATGATTCCAATCCTGATATATTAAAACCCACTATCAGTTTTGCTCTTAATTATCGGATTCCAAGTTTTCGTTTTCCCAAGCGCAGTTCAAAGATGAAGCCCCCTTCCAACCTTGATAAAGAGGATTTCGAGTTATTGGCCCGGGTGGTGACCGCCGAAGCGGGGGATGAACCTTTCGAAGGTCAAGTCGCCGTGGCTGCGGTCGTTTTAAACCGGGTAAGCAGCGGGGAGTTCCCGGGGAGCATTCGCGGAGTCATTTATCAGACCAACCAATTTAAGTGTTTACCGAAGCTCAATACCACCATCCCCACCGATTCCTGTTATCAGGCGACAATCGCCGCTTTGAACGGACAAGATCCTTCTCGTGGTGCATTGTTTTATTATAATCCAAGGCTTAGCTCACCCGAGGGGTTAGCCTACTTCCGATCTGCAAAATTAAGAGTGACTACCAGAATCGGCAATCACATCTTTTTAACCAAAGGATGGTGAAATCTTCTACTCGATTGTTGAGGCAATTCCATTAAATCGAATAAGGGGCTGTCTAAAAAAAATTTATCCTCAAAATTTCTTTTGGGAGAGCCTCTTTCGATTTGATTTTCTTTTTTCAAATCAGGTCCTTTTACCGAGTTGACGATCAAGCATCACCAAACCGCTACCAGAATTCCCGATTATTTTAAGAGTCTGGACAATCTTTGAAGTTTGGGCCTCTTCCTCCACTTGTTCCGTGACAAACCATTGCAAGAACACGGCTGCTGCATTGTCCTTTTCGGATGCTGCCAAACTGACTAAATCGTTTATTTTTGCGGTGATAAATTGTTCGTGTTGATAAGCATCTTCAAATGCATCCAGAGGTGAAGCCCATTCAGCCTTTGGTTTTTGCAACGCTTCCAGTTCAATTTTCCCGCCACGGTCCTTGATATGGTCGAAAAATTTTAGAGCATGCCCTTCCTCTTCCTGGGCTTGAGCCCTGAACCACTGTGCCATTCCGTCAAATCCTTTATAATGAAAATCCGCCGCCATCGCTAAATATATATGACTGGAAGCTTGTTCATGAAGGATTTGTTCGTTAAAAGCCTGTAATACTTTCGATCCAATCATTTTCATTCACCCTTTTCTTTAAATTGCAAACTATTTAACTAGTTGAATTATAACATAGTTAACCAATATCGGCAATAATATTCTTCAATATTTTTTATCGGCTCAATTATTTATTCAACGATTCCAGAAAAGCCCATAAATTCCGGGCTTTTTAAAAACAAAAGGGGCTATTACAAAATACTTTCAATAAATGAGATTTCACGCCTTAGCGCGCCAATATATCGCATCCACGAATAAGTAAAAAGGTGTATATTGTAGATCTCTTGCACCAGCCCGCTTTTATTACGCCCTATAACAATTGAATTTTAATTTTTTCCAAAGCGCAACACATTCCAGGAAAGTTTCGGCACCATAACCTTTAGGACCCCGCTTTGATCCGCTGAAATTTTGGTGTTTCTTGGAGTTACTTTATCCGGTTCTTCAAAAGTGTTTTTACCATACAAATCAGGACCATCAATAATCAAATGTTCAACCAGGTGCAAACTGTCAAAAGATCTCATATCCAAACTTAATTCCACATCTTCCTGTTGATCGCAATTTAAAACAAATACCGTCGCAGTCCCGTCCTCTTCATTATAGGTTGCAGCCGTCTGAACCAGCGGGACAGACCCATAAGATTCGGTTTCAATCTTCGGGGTATTCACCAAGGTCTTCAGCGCCTTGCCTCTTCCATAAAGGGAAACTTGCTGGAATGGATAGAATATAGCTTGTTTGATAACTCCACCGCCTTTTTGAGTGAATATGGGAGCGATAACATTAACAAGCTGCGCCAGGCAAGCCATTTTAACCCGATCGGTGTTATTCAGCAATGTGCAAAGCATGCCACCAAAAACCAACGCATCCAGCAGCGAGTAAATATCCTCCAGAATTGGCGGAGCCACTTCCCAGGGGAAACGGGTTTGTTTTTTGATATACCATACATTCCACTCGTCAAAGGACACTTTAAGTTTCTTTTTACTGCGGGTCTTGGCTTTAACATAATCGGCGGCGGCTATGACGGTTTTGATAAAATCATCCATATCGGCAAATGAAGCTAAGAAGTCAGTGATGCTGCCTTCATTTTCATAATAACGATGCATCGATATGTAATCCACATGCTCATAAGTATGTTCCAGGACAACCCGGTCCCATTCCGGATAGGTCGGCATGGCCGGTGAAGAGCTTCCGCAGGCCACCAATTCAATAGTGGGATCAACCCATTTCATAATTTTAGCGGTTTCCAGCGCTTTTTTCCCGTATTCCTCCGCCGAAAGTCCACAGGTTTGCCAGGGTCCATCCATTTCATTGCCTAGGCACCATACTTTAATGTTATGGGGATCCGGGTGGCCGTTTTTTATTCGCAAATCGCTATAATAGGTTCCGGATGGATGATTGCAATATTCGATCATATATCCGGCATTTTGCGGTGTGCCGGTGCCCAAATTGACCGCTGCCATCACTTGAGCGCCTGCCTTCTTACTCCAATCGACAAATTCATCGATTCCCACTTCATTGGTTTCAACGGATTGCCATGCATAATCCAGCCGCTTGGGCCGATTTTCTTTGAGCCCGATACCATCCAGCCAATTATAACCGGAGACAAAATTCCCTCCCGGATATCTTACAATCGGAACCCTCAAAGATCTCACCAAATCCAAAACATCTTTTCTAAATCCCTGCTCATCGGCTAAAGGATGGCCTGGTTCATAGATACCGGTGTAAACCGCCCGCCCTAAGTGTTCAATAAATGAACCGAATAATTTAGGATCAACTTCTCCGATTACATAGTCTTTATCGATTGTACATTTTACCGATTTCATATTATACCCTCCTTTGATAAATCTTTTTGTGAAATGAGAAAAACACCAAACGTTCTCTTAATTCATTCCTCCTATCCCCTTGTAAAAGATTTCATGGAAAAAAAGCTCCTTAACCGAAAACAGATTATTCATATCATAAAGCCCGGGAGTGTGTTGAAGCCCGCTCAATCAGCTTCGGTTCCAAAACAACCTGACTCGTTTTTTTCTTGCCGTATTTAATTTTAGTGAGGAGAATTTTTACCGCTTGGGCGCCCATTTCAAACTTAGGAATATCAATCGTTGTTAAAGACGGCTGTAACAATCCGGTGAACGGTAGGTTATCGCAACTAATGAGCGCCATATCGTCCGGAACTTTAATTCCGAAGGTGTTCAAGGCCTGGATGACGTCAACTGCCATATCGTCGCAAAAGCAAAAAATGGCGTTTGGCCTCAAGCCTTCTCGAAGCGCTGCCATCATAACTTCTTGGGCTCTATTTTCTCCCCTGACAATGCGGATTAACTCCGGCTCGATAGGCATACCATGATTTTTCAAACTCTTCTCATAGCCCCGTTGCCTTAATTCCGAGCTTGAATTGGAAAATGAATTCAAAAACATGATCCGCCGGTAGCCTTTTATAATAAGATGCTCCGTGGCAATACGTCCTACTTCTTGATCGTCACATACGACATAATCCGTATCAATACCCGGCATATGTCTTGCAATAAAAACAAAAGGAGTATTATGTTCTTGAAGCAATGCCAAGCTTTCAAATTCGCTCTGAACCGGGGCTATAATCAAACCATCGACCCGCCGGCGGATAAGGAGTTCAATCGCTGATCGTTCAGCCCCAGCATCTTCATGGGAATTACATAAAATAATGGTATAACCTTCTTTAGCCAAAGCCGCCTCGATCCCAGTCACAACGGCAGCATAAAAAGGATTCTGAATACTTGTTACTAAAACTCCAATTGTTTTGGTTGTACCGGAAAGAAGACCGCGGGCAAGTGGGTTAGGAGTATAGGTAAGTTGCTTTGCAACTTCCAGTACTTTCTTTTTAGTATTTGGGTCAACATCACCCCGATTATTGAGAGCCCGCGAGGCAGTAGCCAGAGATACTCCGGCCGTTTTGGCGACATCTTTAAGGGTAGCATGTTTCATGGTTACCTCGTAGAAGATTACACAAACATAATAATGATTTCATTCCAAAAGAATGAGGGTAATTCGATATAAACCGACAAAGCCACCAAGGGGAAATATTCATTTCCGAAAACGTTTCCGGAAAGCTTTCCAGTTATATAAATTCCTTTCAATTTTTTAAACTCCTTCTTCCAAAATAATATATTTTAATATCAGAGCCAGGAATAAATTTCAAATGAGCTTAGGGACAAAAACAAAACCGCCAAAGTAGCGGTTATCAAGCGGTTTTTAAGCATTTATTTTTATGTTCCAAACCCCAATTCAACGATTATCGGCAAAACGTTCTATAATTTATAAATCTCGCCGTACTTTGTTTTTAAATATTTAATGTACGGTCCAATCTCCAAAGGCCGGCCGGTGGCGCTCTCAATAATCTCTTTGGCGGGATATTGATGGCCGAAGCGGTATATGTGCTCGCTTAACCAGTTATGTAAAATATTAAGATTTCCAGCGGCAATTCCGGAACGGATTTCGGGATGCGCTTTCTCCGCCGCCTCGAAAAATTGCGCACTTAAAATATTGCCAAGGGTGTAGCTTTGAAAATATCCGCCAATCGTTCCGCTATACCAATGCATATCTTGAAGGACTCCAAGGCTATCATCGGGAGGCAAAACTCCTAAATCACTAAAATATTTCCTATTCCAAGCCTCAGGCAAATCTTTTACCGCCAATTTTCCTTCCAGCATTTCCGTCTCCAAGTCAAATCTGAGCATTACATGGAGATTATAGGTAACTTCATCAGCATCGGTCCGGATCAGCGAACGTTCCACCTTATTGATGGCCCGATAAAACGCTTCATCCTTAACATTTCGAAGTTGATTCGGAAAGAGTTCCTGAAGCTGCGGATAGAAATATTGCCAGAAAGAACGGGAACGCCCGACTAAATTTTCCCATAAGCGGGACTGGCTTTCGTGAACTGACATGGAGGTTCCCGTAGCCAAGGATGTCCCGTCAAAATCCGGATTAATCCCTTGTTCATAAAGGGCATGACCGCTTTCATGAATGGTGCTGAAAAGAGCTTCCGCCAAATTATTCGTTTTTACCCGGGTTGTAATCCGTACATCGCCAATGGAAAAACTCGTAGTAAATGGATGCGGGCTTTTGTCCTGACGACCGCGGTTAAAATCATAACCCATTGTTTGCGCGACTTTCAAACCAAAACTTAATTGGGCGTCCTCCGGGAAATCCTGGTGCAAGAATGAATCGTCAGGAGCCGGTTGGGAAGCGATCTTCTGGACAAGAGGAGTCAATTCGGCGCGAAGTATTTGAAAAAGCGGACGAATGGTGGCTACAGTCATTCCTTCATCCAGATCGTCAATCAAAGGATCAGCAATATGCTGGTACCCAGGGAAAAAATTCGCCAATTGCCGGCTATAATCAAGCGTTTTTTCCAGTAAAGGAGCCACCAGCTTAAAATTTCGCTCAGCTCGGGCTTTAGCCCAGGCCGCATAGGTTTTCGAAGTGTGCTCTGAAAACTTGGCCGTAAAAGCTGAAGGTACCTTGATAGCTTTTTCATAATCATGAGTGGTAATCCGGATTAAAGCAGCATCGGGGGAATCCTGCGGCAGTTCTTCCAAGACAGGCTGGAGTTTCTCAAGCAGTTTCCCTATTTCCGGATCGGTGAATTTTTCATGGGAAACCTTTTCCAGAGTTGCCATTTGGCGTCCCCGGGCCTCAGCGCCCCCCGATGGCATAAATGTCATCTGATCCCAGGATAAAATGGCGTTGGCTTCATTTAAATCATTGACTTCACTCAGACGATTCTTTAATTCCTGAATTTCAGGATGCATCAACGATTACTCCTTTCTTTTTTAACCTCGATCTGGCAATCGCCTAAACAGGCGACTAAGCATGTGCGCAAGTTGCCAAAGTGAAAATTGGTCATCTCATTACCTTATGAGGATGCTCTTCCTTTTAGCACGAAACTAAATAGCAATTCATTACGGCGCTTACCGACTTCCTTTATAATGCCCATCTTTCGTAAACAATAGGTCATTTTGCGTGCTTGATAAATCGAATAACCGCCTAATACCGCTAAGTCCTTATTGGAAAATGGATTATTTATTTGAGAGGGTAAAAAACGCTCAAAGTCATTTTTGACAAGCAGCGGAATGTGCTCGACAACCGATAATAAGCGGCGGTCTTTAATACTCACCCCGCCTCTCCGCCAACTTCCCTTGCCATCTTCGCACCAGATGTGTTCTTCCCGTGTTAAAACCACTTCAATCGTAAAATTAGGATTGATAATCAAATCGGGAATCCGGACCAATTCACCAAATAAGTCAACCACTTTCCCGGACTTGGGCGATTTTCGGCGGCTTTTAATTTCACCATCGCTGGTTATGCGGACTATCCATTTTTCCTGAGGTATCGGATATACGAGCCGTATCGGATAATCCGGCAGCAAATCCAGTAGCTTATGGCGAATTGCCGTAAAATTGCCGGTTTGGATTTCAATGAGTATCGGTGCTTCTCCAATTGGAGAAGGCCTAACAATATCGACAAAAAAATTATCAACCTTCACTTCAAATTGATCACCCGGCAACCCATACCATTCTTTCAACGAAGCATGGAGGGAACTTTCATTATGAACACCGATTTGAAATAGCTTTCCTGTTTTCCGGCGACAGTTCTTTTGGGCCATATGGCTGCTCCGTCTGATGATGATTTAATTGCTATTCTTTTTCGAGTTTCATAATTAAAAACCTTTTTTTGACAGCTTAAATTTGTAATGTCTAATTATTTAAATGAAAACGGAATGATAATTCACTTTAAGAGTATGGATTTCAAAAGGAGCAAAGGAAAGTTCAAAAGCGGATCCCAAATTGGGTAAATCATAAGGCTGTTCCATAAGGTCAACCAAAAAGACGGCCTCTATAGGCCAATGAATAATTAGCTTTGCCCGGGTGGTGCTTCCGGCCGACTCATAAAGCCGAAGGATCAATGCCGAACTATCTTCAGCTTTTTTTATTGTTTCGACAATAATGTTATCGGGATGAACGGAAATCAAGGAAAATTTCGAATAAAAACCTTTTTTTTTCAGGGACTGCTTGGTAATGGTTAAGGGATAATTCAATTGATAACCTTGTTGAACTACCCTCTCCTTCAGAAAATTTCCCTTGTGTGGAAACAGTGCATAGATAAATTCATGAACCCCGACATCAGCTTCAGGATCCGGAAAGGTCGGACTCCGAAGTAAATCCAAATCCAAAATATTGTCCAAGATTTTGTGTCCGTATTTACAATCATTTAGTAAGGCTATCCCATAACCGGAATTGAATAAATCCACCCATTTTTGCGCACAAACTTCATATTCAGCCATTTCCCAAGTGGTGTTTCTCCGGGTTGGCCGATGGAGATACCCAAATTGAATTTCACAGACGGCACTACTGTTTTGAATATTCAATGGGAAAGCCACCCGCAGCATTTTATGGGATTCTCGCCAATCAATTTTGGTTATAAAGTCAACCCGGCAGCTGCCGGCATAGATTAGAATTTCCTGTTCCAAACGGGAATCCCCAAAGCTATACCAATGTTTTAATGATGCCCTGGGACCTTCCAACTGACTTTTGACTTCCGTTAATCGAAAATAATCCGGATCTTTATCGGTATAGCCGATCGGAATGTCCCAAGCATCGCCATTGTCCTGGTAAATTGCCAAGCGGTTCCCTCGACTTCCGGAAGCAATGATTTCAAAATCATTTATTTTGTCATAAAGCCTGGTAATAGCCCCACCCAAATCCCATTCAATTCTCAACCGATCGTTTTCCAACCAATCATTCCCGGCCTTTATTTCCAAAGGGCATACTGAAGGAATGTTCAAATCAATCACCTGATAGCCTAAAGCTGGCACTTGAACGAAGTACCAATAATTATCGATTTTAAGCCATTCCCTGCGGAACCAGGACATACTGTTGAATATCACGACCGGGTTTTGAATGCCTGTTGTATCGAATTGAGGTACTAAAGCCAATAAGGTATTTTCTATGAGCTGATTCACCCAGCCAAAAAGATTTTTATAACGGGTTTCAGTTTCCCGGTAAACCCTGGTGATGGATGAACCCGGTAAAATATCGTGGAATTGATAAAGCAGTACTTCTTTCCAGATCGTTTCAATATCTTGTGCCTGATAAAAGGCATTCACTGTAATCATTGCTAATGATGAAAAGAATTCCAAATCATGGAGTGCGATCTCAATTTTACGATTATACCGTTTATTACGAGCCTGGGTTGTGTAGGTACCTTGGTGCCGCTCAAGGTAAAGTTCCCCATGCCATGACTGATATTTTCGCCAATTTTGGGTTAGTTCCCCAAAAAATTCCTCCGCTGTCTTTTGCTGAACCGGGGGTAAACCGGCGGGGTATTTTTCTCTGGCCAGCATTTCCAAATGTTCCTCTCCGGGTCCGCCACCTCCATCGCCGATCCCAAATACCATTAAACAGTGATTCGATATCCCTTTATCCAAATAATTGTTTTCCGCTTTGACAATGGCCCGGGGAGCTGCCGAACTGTTATAGGTCCCTTCAGGAGGCATATGGACAAGTACCGTGCTGCCGTCCAGGCCTCTCCATATAAAAGTATGATGGGGAAAGAGGTCATAAAGGTTCCAAGAAAGTTTCGTTGTACAAAAGCAATCCATTCCCGATTTTTTAAACAACTGGGGCAAAACCGCGCTATAGCCGAAACTATCCGGTAACCAGGCTATCTTTACCGTTTTCCCAAATTCTTGCTGAAAGAACCTTTTTCCATACAACAACTGGCGAATGAGAGACTCTCCTCCTGGCAGGTTTGTATCGGATTCCACCCACATTCCGCCGAGGGTTTCCCATCTCCCCTCAGAAATCCGGAAGCGGATCTTCTGATATAATTCCGGATAATACTCTTTCATCCACTGATACAGCTGAGGTTGGCTGGCTCCGAAAGTATATTCCGGGTAACGCTCCATCATCATCAGTGCCGTAGCAAAGGTACGGGCCCCTTTTCTGACTGTCTCCCGCAACGGCCATAACCAGGCCAGGTCAATGTGGGAATGCCCCAACGCGCTAACCATTAAAGAGGGATCGCCGGATCTTTTACGGAGTTCCCCGTCGATGATTGCTTTTGCGGAGTTCGCTTCTTCCTTTGTGAGTCGATGCAAATACAGAGTTGCCTCGTACAAAGTAAACAGAATGCTATCATGTCTGGCGCTATTTTCAGGAATGCTTTGCATCATTTCAAACAGAAATTCCATATCGTAATAAAGTGTTTTTAAAAACTCATTGCAAATGGCTATAAAAGCCATCTTAATCCTGCCGCCATCCCGATATTTTCCAAAAAGATCATTAGTGCCGGCGTCAATCCAAAGATGAACCCCTTCCGTGCCTTTAGCATTCTCCGGTAGATAAACCACGCATTTTCCCGGAGCCCCAAGCGAACGATCAAACTCAGAGTTCCGGTTGGTAAGTCCTTGCACCGGGCTGCCTTTGTCATTGAAAACCAGAGCCTCCCCACCAATATCAATAAGCAATACAACTCCTTTATCCAAGCCTTCCGCCGGTATTTTGCCCTCAAAATAAAACCAGGCACAATCCCAAAGTTCTCCCCATTTGTCCCCAATTTGCACAGTCTTCTTCTTCCCGCTCATCCTGGCGTCAAACGGCACCGGCTCCGGAGTAACCCAGGCTGTAATCGTTAACTCGCCAATCACAGGGTAGATAGCCTTTTTTATATTCAAAATCGTTTGACGAATTTGGGACTGCATTTGTGCTTTAGCATAAGGCATATCCATACCTCAATCACAATAATCTATTTCAATGCTTGGATAAAAATCGAAATAAAACCATCTTACCTACCAAAGGGAAAACGGAGAAAAAATGAATATAACATCGAGGCAATGAATTATTTACCTGAACAAGGAAATTGTTGGTACCATTCCAGTGAGAAACCGCGCTCCAAATTGAGCCAAAGGCAATACCATTGAGCAGCACGGTAATTACGACAGTTGAATGGACGATTATGGTGACACATCTGTTGATTCAATGCATTCATCTCCTGCCAGGATTTATTCATATAACGCAAATAATAGGCCCCGGTGAACTCACCGGTACGGTCGCACCCTGCCGCGCAATGGACAAAAATGACGATTGGCAAATCAGTAGTGACCCTTGAATCAGCCTGATCCCCAGTCAGCCATTGTCTAACTTTTTCAATTCTGCTTCCCAGACCATCCCGCAGCCAACTGTCAAGGTGATGTCCTAGGTAATTCCTGCTCCCGGCCAATTGAGGATCGGTTGCCTGAAGTCCGGTTCCATTGATCCCCCAAACTTGAATGAACCCGAGAGTCGGGTGGGTTTGAAAAAAGTGGTGTTCCACGAAAATCCGGTTCCGATCCACGGTATTTTCAATATTAAGCAAATTCACATCAATGATAAAAAAATCACTTGGTACAGAAACCCCGGCAGCATTTCCCGCTTCAATGATGGTTCTTTTTAAACCTTGATAATTAAAAGTCCTCTCATTGTTGGTGAGCGGAAGTCCACCCCGGAATAAAAAATTACGGCCTGCCGAGTCAACATAGTGAACATTGGGAACCGGTTCGCTTGATTGAATGTATACCTGACCTGAGGAAACGAATAAACGGACCGCCAAAAAGGCGAAAACAAACAACAAGCTGAACCAAGTAAATTTTGTGATAAAGCTTGAATTTCCACCTAGCGCTTCTTCTTGTGGGGGTACAATTTTGTTCTTAAGCTTTGATTGCAGAAAAGCCAAAAGATCTTTTGTTATTTTAACAATGTCCAGAAGCCTCCTTAGCATTTTTGCTATTGGTATTCATAATGCAAAGGAGGAGTTTTTTAGACTATAAATGAGTAAAAATAACTGAGATCCAAGTCAATGACTATCGTTTCTTTTAAAAATTATGCGGATCTTTCTCTAAGGGGATCACATCTTCCGGAGATATGACTTTGGTTTTAAACCCTGCATTATCCGTTGATAATCCATTTTGGGAGGGTTGATCATGCAGCTTCTGATCCTGATTATTTTTGCCCTTTCCCGGAAAAGAGTGATTGATAGTTCCCAAATAATGTATTGAACGTCCTGAAGTATCCATATTCGAGTCATCCTTCATCCCGTTGACTAACTCCGAGAGTTCCCGCACGATTTTCCTCATACTCTCCGCCTGAGAGTTCAGCTCTTCGGAAGCCGAGGCACTTTCTTCTGCATTGGCTGCATTTTGCTGCGTCACGGTTTCCACTTGGATCATAGCCTTGGTTACTTGCTCGACGCCTTGAGACTGTTCTTGGCTGGCGGCGGCGATTTCGTTCATCAACTCATTTACCTTTTTTGCCTGGGAGGTGATAGTGTTTAGCGCTTCATGTACCCTCTCTGCTACCGCCACACCCCTGCCTGATAAGACAATATTGTTTTCAATAATGGCTGTAGTATCCTTCGCCGCCTGAGCGCTCCGCTGGGCTAAATTCCGGACTTCCTCAGCCACTACAGCAAATCCCATCCCGGCTTCACCTGCCCGGGCCGCCTCGATAGCCGCATTTAAAGCCAATATATTAGTCTGAAATGCAATGTCATCAATGACCTTAATGATTTTGCCAATTTGAACGCTGGAACTTTTGATTTCCTGAATTGAGTCCATCATTTCCCTCATCTCGGCATTTCCCTTACTGGCCGACTCCGTGGCCTGTTCAGAAAGTTCCGACGCCCGTTGGCTATTGACCGAACTTTGCTGCAATCTTGATGCTGCTTCCTGCAATGTGGATGAGGTTTCTTCAATAGCAGCCGCCTGTTCCGTGCTGCCTTGCGATAATTGTTGGGCAGAGGCTGATAATTGTCCTGAAGCCGCAGCTACCTGCCCGGCACTTTCCCCAATCCTGGAAGCGACCGAATTCATTGGCTTTGTGATGCTACGAGTGATGTAAAAAGCCATAACCATTCCTAAAAGCAAAGCAATGATGACCAATCCAATTAACATTTTGAAACACTCAACATACGTTTGCCGGGCAGAAGCAATGGCCTCTTCACTATTCTTATCACTGATAGATTGCAGTTGGGTAATATCAAGAGTCCATTCATTAATTTTTGCAGTGGCCTCACTAACATCAACTAAAGTTTGGCCTTTGCCATATTGAACCGATTCAACCAGCTGATTCATGAGAGGTATGGCGGTATCGGACACTTCTTTTAATTTAGCCAGCATTTCGATTCCCGTTTTGGTGTAAAACGTTTTTTGGGCCTCCGCATAGGCATCATTGTAGTTCTTCAATGCATCATCGATGGCCTGTTGGTTCTCATTAATATTGAAGCCGGCCATAATGCCACGCACTCCGCGGGAAATAATTAAAACCGCTCTTTCCATAGTGACACTTACATTTGATTTTCGATCCATGTCTTCAATGACAAAGATTTTTTCATCAATGAGATGCATATTGTAAATGGCAAATAATGCCATGATGATAATAAGCATCATTAAACAACCAAAACCCAACAGAATCCGCCTGCTTAGTTTCATTTTCAGTTTCATCAATTATTCCTCCCCTTTACATTTCAATCAGTCAGACTTCTAGAAAGTTATCGCATCTTTACTGGTGTTGAGCCGAAGTTTCAGCCCGGCCAGTTTGATAAATCCATGGATTTTCCTCAAATGTTGTTTCATTTTTCATTTCTAAATTCATCCCCTATCCCTTCAAAATTTTTAATATATTGATATATTTTTAAAGCCATCCAAAGATTAGCCCGCCCTTCCATTTTGTCAAGGTCAACGAATAACATTTGCTTTATTTTTTTTATGCGGTATTGTACTGTATGGACGTGCATATGCATCATTTTGGCTGTATTGACAAAACTACAATTTTCTTTCAAAAACATATACAGTGTTTCCGGCAAGTCATTGTGATACTTTTTGTCGAATTCTATCAATTTTCCCATGACATCGTGACAAAATTGCACAGCTTCCGTATTGTTGCAAATATCAGTTGCCAAAAAACGAAAAAAACCCAGATCGCGATAATCGACTATCTTGCCGGAGATGGCAAATTTTTCAGCGATCCAAATCGCTTTTGAGGCTGCTTCATAACTGGTCCGGAGGCTTAAGAGACTGTCACTCATTCTGCCGATGCCAATCATCAAATCTTTCACATAGTATATGGATTCAACCGCTTTCAGGATTTTTTGGCAGACCTTCCGGCTTTGTTCATCATGAATCGGGTGGTAAAAGATTACTATCTCTCCATTCCTCCCCGCTACAAAGACGTCGGGATCGGTCTGGCCCAATATTTCGGTTATAGTTTGAGCTACATCCTCATCAATGATATGGGCGGCTATTTGGTCGGTCATTTTTATCCAGTAAAGCTTGACGATTATGGCCAAACAGGCTTTTTTATAATTTAAGCCCAACATATGGGCGCTTTGTCTAATCATTTGCACATTATCCTGTTTGTCGTCCAGCAGGAGGGAAAGAAATTCATTACGGCATCTTTCCTCGGCTATAAAGGAAAATGTTTTCTTATAGAGTTCCATGGCAATCAAGGCGTTACTTTGGTCCAAAATAGCGAAATCAGCTTCAGATAACTCATTTTCAAGCTCCAAAACTGATAAAAAGCCATAAAGATTGCCTCTTACTAAAATCGGTAATGTAATCTGAAGGCAGGAACTGTTTTCCGTACTCAATTCCAATTTTCTCATATACATATCTCTGAGCGCTTTATTGCTTTTTCCTTCGCGATTCTCCAGTCGAATATCGCTATAGCGCTTCCGTAAGCAAGTCAAAAATTTTTCGTTGCGCCGTGCGATGAGAAATTCCATACTTTTCTCCGAGGTAATTGCGGTTGCCAAAAGTTTAAAAGTGGCACTTTCAATCACCACCGGATTTCTGAGCAACTTCGCCAATATTTCCGCAATATTTTTCAGGCCTTGTCCGTTCAGCATCGTTTCCATCAAATAATTCAGTGCATACTGGGTACGTTTGAGGATTTCTGTCTGATAATCCATGATCAGGTTAATAATCTCCTTACTGACCATTGCTTGGGTGAGATGAGGCGGCAATTCGATGATGGGGAAATCCATTTCATTACCAATATCAATGATTATTTGCGGTATTGCGCCAAGGAAATGTTTCGTCATAATTCCTAATCCGGCGGCTCCATGCCTAATCAATTCTCGGGTCCATTCCCCAATCTTTGTATCATCAGGAGTTTCTCGCATAAACCAAGCCGTTGTGTGGACAAAATCATTGCCATATAAGCAATTACCAATATCGGGAATTTCGCCGACAGTCACAGCTCGGACCTCATGTTGCAGGCCTGCTATGCCAGCAACCACCTTACTGCCTTTCATGCTTTCCAATGCTAAAATATCGTTTACCGTAATGTTCCTCACATTATCGTACCTCTTCATTTTCTTGGTTGTTAGGTTTATCAAAAGGTAAGGGATGTACCCTTTTCATAAAATGAGAACGTCTGAATAAACATTTTGCTTATTCTGTGAATCCATTCGAACCTTTAGACATGATTAGCATGATAAGGGTTTATGATTTGTTTCTGACCCATTTAGCTTTCTGACTATAAAACAATTGTTATCATTCTGCTCATTTTATAGCATTTTGGAAAAAAGTTCTGTAAATCCTCTTCAAAACCTTTGTATCTCAGAAATCAAAATAAAACCCAATTTTGTATTTTAGGTACAAATTTTTGTTTTTAAGCCAAAAAAAGAAACAAAAAAAGCCAAGCTAAAAAACTTGACTTTTTAATTTACGGTTGTTACTTCACGAACAAAAATATATTCCTGTCTTTTAATGCCACCTCGGTCTAGGATGGGGATGAGGTCCACATTTACTTATTGGAGATCCTGCCCACATTCTTAATAATGATGGAAACGGTTCCGTTGGGTTGATTGACAAATTCAATCATCTCTTTGTTATTGTAATACGTAGAAGGAAAATTAATTTCAATCCCGGTATCGGTTTTAATTTTATGGGAACGAAATTTCTTTTCGGCAATCCGCTCGGTTAATTGAATTTCTTCCTCTTCAATACCGGCCTCTTTAACCTCCTGAACATATTCCCTTTGCGCCTGAGGATCGTCCCGGAATATCTCCCTGGCTACGCTTTCTACTGTAACCGTATTGCCTGTATCCATTGTTTCGGCCACAGTTTTTCGCAACCGGGCCACACTGTCGAATTTTTCATTATTATATTTTTCACCCAATTTTTCAGCAACCTTTTGAATAATTTTTGCCTTTTCGCCGGTTGACAGTTGGTCGCTGCAAATTAAGAACTGCTTGGATAAATAATAGTCTTTGGCGCCGTCAATCTCAAACTCTTTCTCCGTAAGGCGGATACTTAAATCCTCCAAGTTAATCAACACCGCTTCCTCCGGCTTTTTATGCTCATCCGGAAGGACGGTTTTTTGTTTTATCAGCAGATTGGTATTGGTCTCTCCCTGATATTCCACATGATGAATGTAGTTAGTACGGTAATTAAGCTTAAAAAGTCCAAAATGCGGGATTCCGTCAATTAATACCTCGCAACAAAGTAAATCCGCCGCAGGTATTGAGGCTTGGTGAGTCATGATTTCATATATCATACTGGCCAATGTTTGGCTCACAGTAATTAAATCGCTTTGACCCCTTTTGAAGTTATCACACCATTCTCTCACTGGATTGGCTTCCCCGGTAAACTGAGCATTTTTTACATTATCATCCGTAAGCATCTTTTGAATCAGGCTCTCGGCGAAATCAAAACCCTCATCGTCAGGACTTAATTCTTTATTAGATAATACCGGTGTACCAACATTGGTATCCAATATATGCAAAATAATTTTTCGAACAATCACTTCAGAGTCATCCATAACTACACCTCGATGATAAAGAATTATCCAATTTTTTTAATAGTCCCGTAAAAGGACAAATAATACTATACCACCTGGCCTTATGGAGTGCAAGATTATCCTGCTTTATTCATCTTTTAAAACAGAAGTATATTCATTCAATCACTGGATAGAATATAAACGGCGGCGGTTAAATGCCCATCGTCGTATCTGCCGGCAGGGCTTAAAACCTGAATTTCGACGGTAGGATTCCTTTACTATCAAGCTTAATAAAGTTTTGTATAGAAAGTTTCCTGCGAAAAAACCGGCAGGCCGCCCTTTAATTCCACTAGACTAACATTTCATCGATCCCCCATTCTATTTAGCCTGGCTCTTTATGCCTAAACTACAAGATTTTAAAACCTCCAAACGAGTTTCTTCCCCTTTCAGCAGCTCAATATAAGATTTCGTATTCATTTGCAATAGAATGTTATATAATAAAATTACATTTTTTAAGTCTAACCGGTTGAAAGGCTTCCCGCTATCATGTTTAAATTCGATGATTCCCACAAGCAAATGCGTCAAGAAATATTGGCGTTAACATTTCCGGTTTTTACTGAACAGGCCTGCATAACCCTAATGGATGTAATCAATGCAATGATGGCCAGTCATATTGGAAAAGAAGCCACAGCGGCCATCGGCATTGTAGACACTTTAAATATAATTTTCATTGCCCTCTTTTCGGCGCTGGCTGTCGGTGGTACGGTGGTTGTCGCACAGTACATCGGGCAAAACAATCCTAAATACGCCAATGAATCCGTTAAACAAGCCCTATATTCCGGTCTGCTATTAGCTGTTTTAATTACACTTTCTTTGGATATCTTCCGTTATCCGCTGATTAAGTTGCTCTATGGCTCGGCTGACTTTCAAGTAAGGAATTATGCAATATCGTATTTACGGATCACTTTACTAACTTACCCGCTGATTGCTTTGACTTCAATTTCCTGTAGTGTATTACGTGGCGCCGGTGATACCAAGACACCGGCTAAAATTGTAATCCTGATGAATATCATGAATATTCTCTTCAGTTATATTCTCATTTTCGGTATCCATTTAAAACTACGATTCTTGGTTATCCATTTTTCCGGTCTTGGAGTGGTTGGAGCCGCTTTAGGAATCGGAATCGCCAGAGTGTGGGGTGCTTTCATTTCTTTATATGTTTTAGTAAGAGGATCTTGGGGACTTAAGTTACGCCGAATGTTTCATTATAAGCCCAATTTCGAATTATTGAATTGCATTTTTAAAATTGGTATACCGGCTAGTTTGGAATCGCTTTTTTTTAACGCCGGAAAATTAATTACTCAAACTTTCATTGTATCTCTGGGAACAATTCCTATTATAATTTATTATATCGGCATGTCGTTACAAGGTCTAATGTGCGTTCCCGGGAATGCCATCGGACTGGCCTCAACTGCCATTGTCGGGAAATATATGGGAAAGGGAGAACGGGAGAAGGCCCGTCAATATCTGGCCTATATGCTTAAACTGGGCAACATCTGTATGATGACCCTGGTGATCTTATGCTTCTTGTTCTTTCCGTTTCTGGTATCCTTATATACTCCAAATCCTGAAATCATCGAGACAACCACTTTTTTATTAAGAACCTTGATTTTGGCTAATCCTTTCTGGTCTGCCTCCTTTATCCTGCCATCCGGACTGAAAGGCGCCGGTGATGTCACTTATACCTTAACGGTATCTGCCGGAAGTATGTGGTTGTTTCGCATCACATTTGGATATATTTTAGGTGTGTATTTTAAATTGGGGGTCCTCGGAATCTGGCTTGGAATGTATACAGATTGGATAGTCCGTAGCGTTGCTTTTTATGCCCGTTTTAAGAGCGAAAGTTGGCAAAATCATATCGTTATTAAACGTCTTGAACAAATTTAATTTTTATAAAATCAAGAATTATTTTCCGTCGAAATCAGATTCACGGATAATAACGGTTTAGCCATTCCAGTTCTTTTCGTTCGCTATTGGGCTGATACCAACCTTGTTCAAAGATATTATGAACCCGTTGAAAATATTCCTCGTACATCCTGCCCACCCGGTCCAATGAATAATTATTGGACGCCCAATTCCGGCAATTTTCCGGTTGAATCATCTCGATGTTGTTGACCGCATAACAGAACTCTTCAAAAACGCGGCAACGAAATCCGGTGACTCCATGAAGAACTGTTTCCGGGAAAGCGCCCCAATCGCTTGTAATTACCGGCGTTCCGCATAATTGCGCTTCTACATTAACCCCCCCAAATGGTTCCAAGTAATACGTCGGCATTAAAACCGCTTTAGCCCCTCCCAACAATTCCGCCCTTTCCTCGGGACCAACGGCCGGAAAATACTGAATATGCTTTTCTGATCCTAATGATAATCCTTCAGAGGGATTATCCAGTGAGCCCTGCCCGACAATGTAGAGTTGATGATGGGTGGCTTTAGCGACATCCGATGCCACTTGAACACCTTTTCTGGAGATAATGCGTCCAAAGTATAAAAGGTAGTCTTTTTTATGGGCTTGAAAGGGAAAATCCTCAACCTCAAAATAATTGGGAATCACTGCATCATACCAGCCACCATCATCCTGACCTAACACTCCATAAATATAGTGCATCCAGGCGTAGGATTCAAATACCCGATGTGATGTGAACACACCGGTATAACCGATTCCTGATTCCACAGTAAGCAATCCGACTGCATCAGCGATTGGTTTATCATAATTGCCCATAGGACATAACAAAATATCCTGGTCTTGCTTCCGTTCCAATATCGCAGAAATAGCGTTTTGATTGAAAGTACGATGGGCAAGATCGCTCGGATCATGTTTAAAAAATTCTTTTGACTTATTGTAATCCCCATACGTTTGCTTTAAAATTTCTTGGGTTGAAACTTGGATAAATTCATCACATTCAACCTCTGAACCTTCAATGCCGTAAAAATAAAGGGTATGCCCATAATTTTTAATGATTCTGGCCAATTTCACAATTTTTTGTGTATAAGCACAGGCCGAGTTCTCTTTATGAGTGGGTAAATGGGCCAGACCCAGCAAATGAAACCGCAGCTTTTTCATGGGAACCTCATTTCAATTTAAAAATTTAATACCATCTTATTCGTCTCAAAAGATAAATGACAGCGCCAGCGTGTAATGTTTCATCATGATTAAAAAAAGGCTGACGAGTGTGTCAGCCTTAATCATTCTATATTTTAAAATCATATCAACTGAATAATCCGTATCGAAGCATTGACATTTGACTGTGAACCGCCGATATTGGCCAACAGCGAAACAGGCTGGAAGGAAGTATGATTCCGAATAGTTATCGTAGTCGGGACCGTTATGGAAACAATCACCCTGCCGGTATTTTGAATATTTGCCGAATTAATGCCATAAATTGATCCAGGTATTAAAGTGCCGTTGCCAAATAATGCAAACTGATTGACTCGATCTGCTTCTACCATAAACGTAATCTCATAGGTACCGCTAGTGTTGATGATTACTCCGGTAGTCCCTGGGATATGAGTTATAGAACCAGCAATGATACCATTGGTGCTCAAAGGTACATCTGCTTCGATAGCAACATCGGTTGCAACTGTGTTATAGATATAGGCAAATGTAGCAGGAAATCCAGGTCCGGTTGCTCCGGTAAACCCGGTACTTCCTGTAGCTCCTATTGGCCCAGTGGCTCCAGTCGGTCCGCTAGCCCCAGTGGCTCCTACTGGTCCGGTTGCTCCTACCGGTCCGGTTGCTCCAGTCGGTCCGCTTGCTCCGGTCGCTCCAGAAGCTCCGGTGGCCCCTATTGGTCCAGTTGATCCAACCGGCCCGGTGGCTCCAGTCGCTCCAGTGGCCCCGGTGGCTCCTAACCCAGTAGCCCCGGTCGGTCCGCTTGCTCCGGTCGCTCCAGTGGCTCCAGTTGATCCCGCTCCGGTCGGTCCAGTCGCTCCGGTTGATCCCGCTCCGGTCGGTCCAGTCGCTCCGGTTGCTCCGGTGGCTCCTGCTGTCCCTGCCGGTCCGGTAGCCCCGGTCGCTCCGGTGGCTCCTGCTGTCCCTGCCGGTCCGGTGGCCCCGGTCGCTCCGGTGGCTCCTGCTGTCCCTGCCGGTCCGGTGGCCCCGGTCGCTCCGGTGGCTCCTGCTGTCCCTGCCGGTCCGGTAGCCCCGGTCGCTCCGGTGGCTCCTGCTGTCCCTGCCGGTCCGGTGGCCCCGGTCGCTCCGGTGGCTCCTGCTGTCCCTGCCG
>JAFABB010000049.1 GCA_023426245.1 Bacillota bacterium | reverse complement strand
GTTTTCAACGGCACAGGAAAATACCGGCGGTGACGATACCTCAAAAAGTGATTCCGCTACCGAAGTCGGAGTTACTGAAATGGAAGTGACGGATTCAAAAGAGGAACAGGTGGCTCGCGACGCCAATGTCGGCGTACTGGGCGACAACGATGTTATGGACACTCCCTTTAACGTCACCAGTTATACCGAGCAGACCATGGAAGACCAGCAGGCAGATACCTTGTTTGACGTGCTTGCCAACGATCCATCCGTCCGCGTTGCCACCCCCAGCGGGCAGGTCAGTGAAAACTACAGAATCCGCGGTCTGGAGGTCAATTATCAGTATCTCTATTTTAACGGTATATCGGGTTTGGCACCGCACTATCGGGTTCCCGTCGAGTTTCTGGAGCGGGTGGAAGTGCTCAAAGGGCCCAGTTCCTTTCTCTACGGCGGCGTGAGCACCTCGGTGGGCGGCGCCATCAACCTGGTGCCCAAACGGGCCGGCGAGGAGGATATCACCGACTTTACCACCAGCTACGCCTCCTCGTCCCAGCTCGGCGGCCATATCGACATAGGACGCCGCTTCGGCGAAAACAAGGAGTGGGGCATCCGTTTTAATGGCGCCTACTCCGACGGCGATACCACAACCGACGACCAGTCCAGGGAAAGAATGCTGGGTGCCCTGGCTGTGGATTACCGCAAGGACAAATGGCGCCTGTCCTTGGACGCATACAGCACTGAGGAGAATTACGACGGCGGTCTTATTTCCATGTATGACTTATCCACCTACGGCTATGTGAAAGCGCCGGACGGCTCGACCAACCTGTTCAAAGGGGTGTCGGGCACCACACGGAATGAAGGGATTCTGTTTAAAGGCGAATATGACATCCAGGACAATTTAACCGCCTATGCCAGCATTGGCAAACTATCCGCCGAGGCCCACGGCTTCATCAACGGCAATCATGTGCAGGACCTTCAGGCAGATGGCTCGGCCACTCTCAAGGGCATCTATAAGCAATATTTCTGGACCGACGCCACTGCCTCCGAAATAGGACTGCGCGGTACTTACCAGACCGGCGCGGTAAAGCACCAGGTCGTTTTGGGAACGAACTTCCAGGATACAGATTTTTCCAATGCTTATAATAGTACAGCACTGAATATGGCAACGAATATCTATAGCCCGGCTGCGGTGGCCGACCTTTACAATAGCCTGACGGTGGAAAAGGGTAACAAGACCGCCGTCACCGAGCTTTCCAGTTTCCTCCTGGCCGACACGCTTTCCTTTAACGAGGAAAAAATCCAGTTAACTTTGGGAATACGGCGGCAAAATGTAGAACAGACAAGCTACGCTTACTACAACACCGATACCACCGGCGGGGTGAAATCGACAACTTACTACGACTCCGACGCCAACACGCCGATGGTCGGCCTTATTGTCAAACCGTGGGGTGAATCGGTGTCTCTCTACGCCAATTTTATTGAAGCGCTTTCCGTCGGCACTGTGGTGGGACCGAGCTACGACAATGCGGGTCAAGTACTGGCGCCTTATAAAAGCAAACAGCATGAAGTCGGCGTCAAGTGGGACAAGAGAGGTTTTATCAATACGCTGGCCTTTTTCCAAATCAAGATACCCAGTTATATGATTACTGACAACGTTTATTCCTATGACGGCGAACAGAAAAACCGCGGCATTGAGTGGAATACCTTCGGCAACATAGCGCAGAACCTCCGCCTGTTGGGCGGCGTTGCCTATACCGATGGCGAACTGGTCCGCTCCAATACTGTCGCTAATAACGGCAACACGCCGTTGGGCGTACCTGAATGGACGATGAATGCTGGCGTCGAGTGGGACACGCCCTGGAATCAGGATTTATCACTTTCGCTGCGGGCCATATATACCAGTTCCCAATACGGCGACAATGCCAACACCTTCGAAATACCGAGCTGGGTGCGCTACGACATCGGCGTGCGGTACAAGACCGTGATTCATAAAATTCCGGTCATCTACCGGCTCAGCGTGGAAAACCTGTTTGACGAACACTACTGGTCAGGTTATACCGACAAGGGTCTTGCCACGTTAGGAACCCCTCGTACCGTTAAGTTGTCGGCGACTATGAAGTTCTAAACAACGGCTGAATTGTCCCAACCTGTGGGTTTAATGGGATTTTTATCCCGTATCGGGCTAAGGGGGTTAACAGAGTTAGCGATTCAGGCTAATCCTTGATGGGTTGGCCTGAATCGATTGTTTCAGATGCGCTGGATTGAGAGGAGTAATTTATATGAAAAAAATCCGGGTCAACTACCTTATGATATTAGTCGGCTTAGGCCTTGTTCTCGGAATCTGTATGACCTTAAAGCCGCGTCAAACTGCTCCCGTCAGGATACCGGCGGCAGCAGAGCGTCAAGGAGCGGAACGAAGAGTTCTTCGCTATCTTGGAAAAGAATACTTGCTCCCTGTCAAAGCCGAAAGAATTGTCGTTGTGGGTGCCTTGGAGGCGCTTGAGGATCTGCTGGTGCTGAAGGTGAAACCCGTTGGAATGGTCAGTATTGGTGGAACTTTTCCGGCGTTGTTCGCTGAAATTGCCCAAGACGCCCAACCGATTGGCGAAAAAATGCAGCCCAATTTGGAAGCTATTTTAAGAATACAGCCGGATGTGATCATCAGCACTGACAAATTTCCGCCGGCCATCACCGAGCAATTGCGGAAAATAGCTCCGACCATTCCGATTTCCCACTTTCCGGCGGATGCTGAAGCCAATGTGCGCTTTCTGGGGGAGTTAACCGGCAAACAGGGACGGGTGGCGGAAATCTTGGAAAAGTACGGCCGGGAGGCGGCAGCGGCCCGGGAGCGCCTGCCGGAAAGCATCAAAAACAAGAAGGTTGTAGCGGTACGCATCCGAGTCGGCAATATTTTAGTATATCCGGTACAACTTTTTTTTAATGACATTCTGTACGGAGAACTAGGTTTACCCGCACCTGAGGAAATTAAAGGGCTCAAAGGGCCGGAAGTCATGTCGCTGGAAAAATTCAGCGATATGAACCCTGATTGTATTTTTCTGCAATATGCTGTCAGTGAAAGCCCGGCCCATCCCAAAGTGCTGGCTGAAATGGAGCAAAATCCGATTTGGCGAAGTATGGAGGCGGTCAAGAACCACCGAATATTCATCAATGCGGTTGATCCCTTGATCCAGGGAGTGGCGTTGGGCGGAAAAATCCAGTTTTTAAACGCTGCGGTAATCAAATTATCCAAAGAAAAGGAGTGATACCATGGATTATCAAAATATGCAAACGGGCCGGATGATCAGGACATGGCCGTTGGAAACGGGAGCACCGGTCAGCGTTACGCTCGGTGGCGATGAAGTGCAGTGTTACACTTTGACTTTAGAGAGTGAGGCGATTGCCTGGCTGTTCCTGGAAGTAAACGGTCTGCGCGGCTCTTTGACTATTTTAAATCCCGAGGGCGAGTCCTTGCGGAGTAGCGAGATTGACAGTGACGGTCAGTACTCTTTGGCCTTTGTAGCCGAGAAATCAGGCGCATACCGGGTGCAGCTCAAAGCCCAGTGCTGTAGTTTAGAAAGGGGCAATTATACTATAGCCCTGAAAGAAATCGCAACACTGGAGGAACGGGTTAAAGCCGCCCCGGCGGCCCGTTTGGAGGGAACCCGGATCCAAAAGTTACGGGCCGATTTGACACTTGATCCCGCAGCGGCTCTTGCAGAGTTCTGGCAGGAAATGAACCACGGGAGCAGTCCGCTTTTGGAAACAGACCCGCTGTCGCCCCATTTGACCCGCTGTACCTTTGTATGGCGGGGAACGGAGCAAACCCGTAACGTCCAGGTACGTTTGTTGTTCCGGACTACACTGCCCAACGAATATGCTATGACCCGGCTGGAAGATACCGACGTTTGGTACACTACCATTCAGTTGCCGTCCTGCGGCCGGTTTTCCTACATGCTGCTGCCGAATGCACCACTACTGCCGCAGCCGGAGTTCGATAGCCCTGCTGAGCATAAATTGCGCTATTTGGTATCGGCCCAAGCCGATCCACTCAACCCGCGACGCTGCTACGATGCAATCAGCAAGTATGAAGGGATGTCGTTGCTGGAACTGCCGGGGGCATCACCCCAGCCATGGATCGATGAACGCCGGGAGGTCAGCCGAGGAATCCTTAAACGGTATCCATTTAAAAGCAAAGTATTGAATGACGACCGCTTTGTTTCCGTCTATACTCCGCACGGCTATTCAGAGAAGGAAAAACCTTACGGACTACTTTTGGTATTTGATGAACAATGGTACCTGACCCGGGTGCCTACGCCCACCATTCTGGATAACCTGCTGGCGGAGGGGGAAATTCCCCCGTTACTGGGGGTGTTCATTGGCAATGGGCCGGGTGAGGCCCGCAGCAGGCAGTTGCCGTGCAATCCCCGATTTGCGGAGTTTATGGCTACCGAACTGCTCCCCTGGGTACAACAAAATTATTGTGTTACGGGTGATCCCGGCCGCGTTATTCTGGCCGGATCCAGCTATGGCGGACTGGCTTCCGCTTATGTTGCCCTGGAATATCCCGAGCTGTTCGGTAATGTACTTTCTCAGTCCGGTTCCTTTTGGTGGCGGCTACCGGAAAAACCGGGGCAGATACTCCCTCATCCATCTGGGGAAACGAACTATATCGCTTCATCATTTGCGCGCAGTCCCCGGCTGCCATTGCGTTTTTATCTGGATGCCGGATCAGGGGAAATCGATCTCACGGGCAAAGGACGTTCGATCCTTTTCAACACTCGCTATCTGCGGGATGTTTTGCTGGCAAAGGGCTATCCGGTACATTACCGGGAGTTTATCGGCGGTCATGATTTCCTAAATTGGCGCGGCACATTAGCCGACGGGCTCATCTTATTGACCGCTGACTGGAGTATGACTGCTCACCGGACCATCGGCGAAAACAGAAGCAGGAAGGGTGATTGAAGCATCGGTAACTTGGAACATCCTACTTTTTCTGAATTCCAGCGGCGTGCGATGGGTTAGTTTTTTGAAAATCAAGTTGTAATAATTTTGATTGTTGAAGCCGACGGAAAGGGCAATGTCCAATACCGGCCAGTCTTTTTCGATCAACATTTTTTTGCTTTTCTCAATCCGTAATTCATTCAGAAATTGGGAAAAAGTCTTTCCGGTTTCTTTTTTAAACAGATTGCACAAATAGGATTTACTGATCTTAAGGTACTGCGATACCTCCTCCAAAGTGATGGGATCATGATAGCGGGCATCCATAAAATCGATCGCTTTTTTGACATATAAGCAATAGGGCTGCTCATAGTAGGTTTTTGTTTTTTGTTTAAAGTACAAGCTATCCGCGGCGATGATCCGCAGTAATTCCCATAAATAGGGGATGCAGCAAGCAGGCTTGTATACGACTGGGTCGAAAGGGGTCTCGCGCCGGGAGCTGTAGGGTCCGATGATATGGAAACCCCGGTTGATATTTTTACCGCAGATCGGACGGGCGGTGAAATGAATATGTTCCAAACAAGAGATGGTTACGATATGAGGATTAAGGAGCACAGTCAATTGCTTTTTTGCTTGTTCGAAGATATTCTGACTTTCATAGAATTCATTCCAGGTCTCCGAATATCCCACGGAATGAATGGGAATTCCATTAAAATCGACCGAGCGGATGGGGATATGGGTACATACGTAAAATTTTTCATCCATCTCCCGAATATGTTCTGTGACCAACATGGTCAGCCCTCCTTTAAATGATGAAATCTGGTTAAAAAAATCGCAATATCGTTATAAGCAATTCGTGAAGAAAATGGTATGATGAATATTGCTATGGAATGTCTTCGAATCAATGGCCCTGTCGGCTCCGGCTGATGAAGAGGACTACTTTTTGACACCGGAAGTTCGGACGGGTGCTTTCAAAGTTAGTTTAAACTAACTTTGAACCGAAATCAATCCCGAAAGTGTTGCAGTATGGTTAAATTCTATATTCACAAGGATGAGTTTAGTCGGTAGGGTGGGACTTGATAAAAAGCATTTTCTTGGCCAAGTGTTTTTAAAATTTTGGATAAGCGAGTTAGTGACGATGCGTTTAAAAATTGGCATTCCTTTGATGATTTTGGTCATAGCACCGGTACTGGTTTTATTGATGGTGTTATTGTCAATCCGCTACGGAACAAAAACGATGGATTGGGAGACTATGCAAACTGCATTTTTTCATTTTAATCCGGATAACGTCAATCATCAGATCGTGATCAGTTCCCGGTTACCAAGAGTGCTCGGGGCGCTGCTCATTGGATCCGCTCTGGCGGTCTCCGGAACACTTATGCAGGGGATTACCAGAAATTATTTAGCCTCTCCCAGTTTGATGGGGGTGATGGACGGTTCCGCTTTAGCGATTACTATAGGTATGATATGGATACCCAATGCCGGCATTTTCCAGCTGATGGCCTTTTCTTTTTTCGGTTCAGCGCTTGGCGCGGGACTGGTATTCGGTTTAGGATCATTGATACCCGATGGCTTGTCTCCAGTAAGGTTAGCGATTTTGGGGACTGTCATCGGGACTTTTTTAAGCGGGATTTCGGCTGCTTTAGCAATTTATTATCAAACTGCTCAAGACATCAGTTTCTGGTATCACACCCGGTTGCACCAGATGAATCCGGAACACTTAAAAATAGCCGTCTTGATTATGACTGTCGGGTTCGTGATCGCCTTATGGGTGTCACAGACGATGACCTCGCTTTCTTTGGGAGAAGAGATCGCCACGAGTCTGGGCCAGAGAGTCAGTTTGATCAAAGGAATGGCTGCGGTCTCCGTAATGCTTTTAACAGGTGTTGCGGTGGCATTGGCCGGTAAAATCGGATTTGTGGGTTTGATCATTCCCCATATCACCCGCTATCTGGTTGGCATTGATTATAAATGGGTTATTCCTTGTGCCGGAATTTTGGGCGGCATTTTTCTGGCTTTTTCGGATTTGCTCAGCCGTTTCCTGAATTATCCGTTTGAAACGCCGGTCGGAGTGATCACTACATTGATTGGAGTGCCCTTCTTTTTATATTTGGCCCGAAAACGAGGTGGCCAGGATGTTTAGGGAAACGCGCCACCGTTATCCGATAGTATTATGGACGGGATTGGGACTGGTTTTGATAATGGCCTATTTCAGCTTAACTTGTGGTGTAATGGAAATTACAGTGCAAGATGTGCTGAAAACACTGGCCCGGATTGATCCCCTCCGCCAATATGACTTGCTGATCCTGGAGTTTCGCCTGCCCAGGATCATCACTGCCGGATTGGTTGGCGCAGCATTGGGAATCGCCGGGACGGTCATCCAGGGAATTACCCGGAATGGACTGGCTGATCCCGGAATTTTGGGCATCAATTCCGGGGCTGGTGTCGGGATTGTCATTTACATCCTCTTTTTTCAGGAGAAAATCAACAGTAGCGACTGGTTTGCCGTGATGGCCATGCCGTTTTGCGGATTGATTGGAGGACTGGGGACTGCATTGTTCATCTATTATCTGGCACGGCATAACGGTCAGCTGGATCCGCAACGGCTATTATTAACTGGGATTGCGATTGGTTCCGGTCTTGGTGGTGTGATATTGTATTTAACTTTGAGGATGGGCAGCGGAGATTTTCAGGTGATGACGATCTGGCTTACCGGAAGCATCGATAAAGCCAATTGGAAACAGATCGCGGCGGTATTGCCTTGGCTCATCGCCTTGATACCACTGTTATTTCGGAAGTCGCCGCTGCTTGACTTGTTTCAATTGGAAGAATGTACCGTGAAGAGTTTGGGAGTGGCCATTGAAAAAGAGAAAGCCTTCTTTCTGTTGGGTTCGGTCGGACTGGTCAGCGCGTGTGTGGCAATCGCAGGAGGAATAAGCTTCGTCGGTTTGATCGTGCCTCATATTGCCAAGCGGCTGGTTGGCACTGCTCACCGGCAGATTATTGGGATCTCTGCAATCGTGGGTATGGTTTTAGTGATCAGCGCCGACTTAATAGCGAAAACCCTTTTTGCTCCGGCTGAAATTGCGGTAGGAATTGTAATTTCCTTAATTGGAGCACCCTACTTTATCTATCTGTTATCGACTGTTAAAGCATAGAAAGGTCGTGTGAATATGAGTATTTTACGGGTGGAAAAATTACAAGTCGGTTACGGGAGAAAAGTGATCTTGAGTGACATTCATTTAACCGTCACTGCGGAGAAGATCACCTCCATTATCGGACCCAATGGTTGTGGCAAATCAACATTGCTCAAAACCATGGGCCGGATCATTCCCCAGCAGCGAGGAAAGGTTTATTTATACGGTAAAGACCTCAGTCGGTTTCCCACTCAGCAGGTTGCACGGCATCTGACGATATTGCCGCAACATCCGCTGGCGCCCCCCGAATTAAAGGGGGAAGAACTGGTGGCTTTTGGACGATTTCCTCACCGTAAAAGACTAAGTCAGCTGTCGGCAAAAGACAAGGAAGTGATTGCCTGGGCGATGGATCTTACCAGGGTGATTTCCCTGCGGGAGCGCCCCATCGGGAGCCTGTCAGGCGGTGAACGGCAAAGGTTCTGGCTGGCCATGGCGCTGGCTCAGGAGACTGAAATTCTCCTGCTGGATGAGCCTACCACGTATTTGGATATCGCCCAACAGTTGGAAATGTTGAAGATTGTGAAGCAGTTGAATCAAGAACGGCATTGCACGATTGTCATGGTGCTGCATGATATTAATCATGCCGCCCGTTTTTCCCATGAGATCGTGGCGATGAAACAAGGGAAAATTATCGCAACTGGCCCGCCACAGGCTACGATTACCAAGGAAGTTTTACGAAAGGTTTTTCAAATCGAAGCCCGGTTGATAAAAGATCCGCTTAGCGGAACACCGGTTTGCTTTGGTTATGATAATGCTCCGATGAACTATTGTTCGGAGGAAGCGATATGAAGGGTTGAATGATTGCGGATCATTCAAGATCGTTCCCGGCGAATATACCCCTTGGCATGGAAGAGCGCCGGACAATCAACACGGTGGTTTTAGCGGGCGAGGGTTCCGGATACCTTTCATTGAAAAAAGAAATTGAAGAGGAGGAAGCTGAATAACAGACAAGATGTTGAAAGAAAAGCTAAGTTTAAAAATGAGTCACCGGATATATGCTATCGCAGCCGGAATCTCCATTTTCCTCCATGGGTTGCTGGGTTTGGCGCCTTCCTTTAGCCAATCGGCTATGGATCAATCACTCCGTTCCGCCCAATCTCCCGCTTCGGTGGAGATTGTACCTGCTAAATTGTTGAGTGGAGGAGATTTAAGTGATTGGGAAGCAGGAACCACCGGATCCCCCAAAGCACCGCCCCAACGGATCCTGCATCAAGCAGAGGAAAATGGCGATAGCCGAACCGAGTCACCGGAACCCGTTATGACAGATTCACAGTTATCCCCGGTATTCCACGAGAGCGTCGCCGAACCGTTACTGGTCGCACCGGCGTCAGGGAATCCAGCTGTGACCGAAACGGTGAAACCTATGGAATCATCCGGGGAATCGGGGCTGGAAAATAGGGGAAACCCGGATGGACAAACCAGTAAAACCGTATCCGATGAAATGGGAGGGATTGGCGTTGCGGGAGCGGGAAGCGGAGAAAAAGCAGTCAAGATCCTCCGCGGCACCGCACCCGGCTATCCGATAGCTGCCCGTCAGGCGGGTTGGGAAGGAGTGGTTATGGTACGGGTACTGGTTGACAGCCGGGGGGCTGCCGGGCTTGTATCACTTCGTGAGAGCAGTGGTCACCAATTATTGGATGACGTAGTACTTCAGACAGTGAAGAAATGGCGGTTCGCTCCGGCAACTAAAAACGGAAAGCCGGTTGCCGGTTTTCATGATGTCCGGGTCCGTTTTCGCCTTACTGAACCATAATGTCCGGAATAAAAAATGCTGTCAATATTGATTAGAAAGGATGATCATAATGTTTGAAATGCTGATGAAGGGGGGGTGGATCATGGTGCCGCTGGCGGCCTGTTCACTGCTGGCAGTGACCATCATCGTGGAAAGATTGATCTTTTTTCGCATGATCGGCCTTCATCAACCGGCCGATGATGTTTTGACCTTAGTTGAGCAAGGACGGTATGAAGAAGCATTGGCCAAGACGGAACGGTTCAATCTGCCGGTTGTCAAGGTATTAAAAGCCGGGTTGGGTTATCGCCGCGATCCGGTCAAGGCGATGGAAGTGGCGGGGTTGTCCGAAATATCCACGATGAAGCGGGGCTTGACGGTACTTGAAACCATCATTACCCTCTCGCCGCTTTTAGGATTGCTGGGTACGATCATCGGAATGATCGGTTCATTTCAAATTATGACGATTTCCGGAACCAGCCAACCGCACGCTGTGACCGGCGGGGTAGCGGAGGCTTTGATCGCTACGGCAACCGGTATTACTGTGGCTGTTATTACGCTGATACCCTACAATTATTTTTTGCGCCGCGTTGAACAGGAAACCGAAACGATTGAACAATACGCGACCCGGTTTGAACTGGCGTTCAACGAGTCATTACAGGAGAGAACGGGATGAAATTGCCAAGAATTACCTCACGAAAAGCCCGGATCGAGATTATTCCGATGATTGACACCATGTTCTTTTTATTGGTGTTTTTTATGCTGGCGAGTTTATCCATGACTCAGCAGTATACCGTACCGGTCAATTTGCCCAAGGCGGCTGGCGCATCGGAAAAAATCCCCCAAGTGGTGACGGTAACTATCACCAAAGAAGGCAAGCTGTATTACAACAAAGAAGCGGTCGCCTCGCCAGGCGAAGTAGTGCTGAAGCTGCTTGATCAACAAAAATCCGCCGCCTCGTTGGCGGTGATTATTAATGCTGATCGCAGCGTCCGGCATGGGCGAGTGGTCGAACTGCTCGATGCTATTCAGCAAAGCGGTCTGGCGAGGGTTGCCATCGCGGTAAATCATTTGCAGAGTTGAAACAGAAAGATGATCCCAGTAAATTAATAAAATTATTCGATTATTTCAAATGAGGTGCCGAGGAGGATCTCCCTTTGGTAGGGAATATTTAGTAAAATTTATGTAATTGTCATGTTATTTTCACCCCTTTCTAAAAAGCAAGGGCGGTTAATATTATTTAGAGGAAATATTGATAATGATGCAGGAACTCTCGTAAGGGTTCGGCGTTATTACTGATCAATTCATATCCTACCGAAGGAGAGATCGGAATGGCCGACATCATTGATTATAAAATATACGGAGACGACATGCAGCTTGTCGAGGTGGAGCTGGATCCCGGCGAAGGGGTACGGGCGGAAGCCGGGGCGATGATGATGATGGAAGACGACATCATGATGCAGACCTCCACCGGGGGCGGCTTGTTCCAGGGATTTAAAAGGATGATTACCGGGGATAGTTTCTTTATTACGACTTTTTTAAATAACGGCCGCTGCAAACGTCATATCAGTTTCGGTGCTCCGTATCCGGGAAAGATTATTCCGTTGGAGCTTGATAAATTGGGTGGAAATTTCATCTGTCAAAAAGATGCCTTTTTATGCGCGGCTCAGGGTATTGAAATTGAGGTGGCCTTTACCAAAAGAATCGGTGTTGGCCTTTTCGGTGGCGAAGGTTTCATTCTTCAACGTTTAACCGGTGACGGGCTGGCTTTTATTCATGCCGGAGGGACGATAATTCCACGGCACTTGGCTCCGGGAGAGCGCCTGCGGGTTGATACCGGTTGTGTTGTAGGCTTTGAACCTTCAGTAAATTATGATATCCAGTATGTCGGTGGGTTTAAAAATGCCCTTTTCGGCGGTGAAGGCATCTTCCTTGCGATTTTGACCGGACCAGGCTTGGTATATTTACAGAGCCTGCCTTTTTCCCGTTTGGCCGACCGGATCCTTGCCGCCGCAACATACAGAAGACAGGATGAATCGATTGGCATAGGAGGAATCGGAGGCGGTCTTCTTGGCGGTTTATTCGGAGGCGATAGGGGGGATTGAAGAGGTATAACCTCTAGCTCAGAGGGAGCTTTTTCTAGATCGGAAGGAGCTTTTTCTAGATCGGAAGGGGTCGTGTCAAGATCGATGTGTAAACTTGGAAAAGTTAAGAAACAAATTTAGAAATTCGGTTTCCAAAAATGACAAATAATTGATTTAAAATTTTGGCCCAGTTAGGAACGGGTTTATTCCATTTTT
>JAFABB010000038.1 GCA_023426245.1 Bacillota bacterium | reverse complement strand
AACACGGCAGTTAAGCCCCTCTGCGCTGATGGTACTTGTCGGGTAACCGGCTGGGAGAGTAAGTCGTTGCCAGGAGTAATTTTTAAAAGAAGATCTTGTGGAGACAAGATCTTCTTTTTTATTGTTAAAGTGATAAAAGCGGTATTGATATAAGTTTGGATTAAGTAATATTCGAATGCCCAAAAAGATGAAAAATAGCTCGTAAAGTATGAAGAAATGATAAAATAGAAGTTAGAATTTATTTTCAATAGGAGGTCTTTCAAATGAATTATTTGCCAAGCAACTCCCGGTATTCCGAAATGAAATACAATCGTTGTGGTGAAAGTGGATTAAAGCTACCAGCTATATCATTAGGCCTTTGGCATAATTTTGGAGAAGTTACATTGTTTGAAACCAGTAGAGAAATGGTTCGAAAAGCATTTGATTTAGGGATAACTCATTTTGATCTTGCCAATAATTATGGGCCTCCTCCAGGTTCTGCTGAAGAGAACTTTGGGAGAATTTTAAAACTAGACTTTCAAGGCTACCGTGACGAAATGATTATCTCCTCAAAAGCCGGATATAAAATGTGGGAGGGCCCGTATGGTGATTGGGGTTCCAAGAAATACTTAATTTCTAGCCTTGATCAAAGTCTTAAAAGAATGGGCCTTGAATACGTTGATATTTTTTATCATCATCGCCCGGATTCGGAAACGCCGCTGGAGGAAACTATGGCGGCCTTGGATTTAGTTGTCCGCCAGGGGAAAGCTCTTTATATTGGTCTTTCCAATTATAAATCACAGCAAGTTAAAGAGGCTTTTAAAATTTTAAAAAGATTGGGGACCCCATGTTTGATTCATCAACCTTCCTATTCGATGTTTAATCGCTGGGTAGAAGAAGATGGACTCCTGGATTTGTTGGCAGAAGAAGGAGTGGGAAGTATTGCTTTTTCACCATTAGCAAAAGGATTACTGACAGATAGATATTTAAATGGGATTCCTGTGGATTCTAGGGCTGCCAGCAGTAGTGTTTTTTTAAAACCGGATGATATAACGGAGGAAAAAGTTAATAAAGTCAAGCGTTTGAATGAATTAGCCAATATGCGGGGACAAAGTCTTGCCCAAATGGCTTTGGCATGGGTATTGCGCGGAGGGAAAGTTACCTCGGTTCTCATTGGAGCCAGCAAGGTCCAACAAATTGTGGACTGTGTTGGGACTATTAAAAGGCTAGAACTTAGTACCGAGGAATTGAAACAAATCGAAGAAATTCTAAAATAATGTTATTTTAATGATTGTTAGTAAGATGTAAAAGAGATGGAATATATTTTATTGGAAAATCTCAAATTGTGGAAATTCTATACGTTTAGTTAAAATTTGGTGGTTTTTATTAACAAAAGTCAAATTCTGATGAAATCTTCCATACGAAAAAAATGCAGGATTATCAAAAATCATCTTGAAATTATCAACAAAAATCCTAAGGAGGATTTACATGCTGCTTACTTTATTTCAAAAAGAGACCTTTCCTGAACAAATATTATGGTTTATCGCCTTTAGCGTTGGAGGCTGGATATTAAGTAAATTACTGATTTTAGCATATGAGAAAATTATTTTACCACTCACTTCCAAAACAGAAAGCACTCTAGACGATCACTTAGCTAAAAACTTGCATAAACCGGTTTCCCGGCTTTTAGTTTTAGGTTCAATATATTTAGCCGCACAATTGACTATAGTCCAAGCTTCACAAGTACAAAAATATGTAAAACCAGTTGAAAATTTGATTTATCTCATTTTAGTTATTCTTTTGGCAACACTGGTCGATAGTGTTCTGAAAAGTTTTATTGATTGGTATCTTGAAGACTACGCATCCAAGAGCGATTCATTACTTGATGACACACTTTTTCCGATTTTGCGGAAGGCAGGCGCAGTCATCATTTACTTTATTGCCACCACAGTAATTCTTGGGCAATTTAAAGTCAACTTAACTGGGTTTTTAGCAACGGCTGGAGTAGCTTCCTTAGCAATTGCTTTTGGTGCCCAAGAAACGCTTGCCAATGTGATTTCGGGTATTAGTATTTTGGTCGATCGCTCTATTCATGTTGGTGAACGGGTTGAGCTAAAGGATGGACTCATCGGCGATGTTGTTGAAATTGGTCTTCGTAGTACCAGGATCATGTCCCTTGAGCAGCGATTAATCATTGTTCCGAATAAAGAAATTGCTGGGTCTCGTTTGATCAATTGGAGTCAACCTGATGCTTCGACAAAAATTAAGTTAAAAATCGGGGTTGGTATGGATGAAAACCTGGAGAGAGTCAAGAAAATCATCATCGATGTTTGCGATAAGCAGCCTTTAATATCTAAAAAATCCCCGGTTGCCGCTATTTGTATGGGTTTTGGTCCTTATTATATTGAAATATTAATTGTGGCTGAGGTGGAAAACTGCCGCATGGGCGGCAATGCCACTGATCAATTGGTGATTGGTTTGCAGGAAGCGTTTAAACGTGAAAATGTATCACTGCCATTTCCGATGCAACAGGTACTGGTACAAAAGTTAGGATAGGAAGAATCAGAATTTTCTTGACAAGATTATTGTTTCAGAGGTTAGAGTGGCTAAAGTCCTTTTTAACCGGTATATTTGGGCTTTTGTTTGAAACAAAAGTTCATTCAGCTTATAGCGAATAAAGTTACAATCCCATATTATAAAGAAAAAGGAGCGTTCTTAAGGAGGTAAGCTATGAGCTGTTGTCAAAGTCAAACTTCAGGAAGTCAATTGGTAACCTTAACTACCGAACGTCTCAAGGTTTTAAGGGTAATCGATGAGAAATTCGCTCAGGTTGTAGTTGAAAGTACGGTTGAGATTCCTGCCGTGAAAATTGATCGCATCGAAGTATCAGTTAAAGACGTAACGGATCATATCTTTACTGGTAAAATCGTTAAACAAGGAACTTTTCATAAACAAATCTTTTTCGTTGATGCAACCGGAGTTGTGCGTGAAATGAATGAAGATGTGCCATTTGTTTTGGCCGTTGATATTCCGGGGTTGGATAAAAAGAATCCGTGGCTGGAGATTGAAGACAAAGTATTAAAAATTGAAACAGATTTTATTCTTCAACCCAAAGCATGTCATGAACCGGCACTTTTGAAACAAAAAGTCGTAGCTGACTTTTTGGTGAAAGTTTCTGAGTGGGTCCAACTTGATGTTGTTGTAAAACCTGGTTTTTTCACCAAAACCAATCCAATGAATACGATTATCATTCGAAGTTAATCGTTCTCTGATTTAATCAGAATACTCCGATGAATATCCCTATATTCGTGAACGCAAATTAACGATCCATATTCTCAAGGCCTAGGTGCAGAAATATCTGCCTTAGGTCTTTTCATTTTTCATATAGTAAGATACTCATCCACCCTGGCTTTAGCCGAGAAACAAAGTTGTGCACCCGAAGCTTTCTAAATAAGAACTTAAAATCAAGAAGAAATATAATGATAGCTTTATAGAATAAACCAAATTTCCTATATAGTATTTCTTTACCAGCCCTAGGCGTAGGAATAGTGCCAGGATGGCAATTCGCCTGCAGCTTACCAGCAAAGCCGAATAATCTAGGTTTAAAATATTTTCCCAGTAGGAGATATAGAAACAAAATAGAAATAATTTATTGAAATGGAAATGTATGTTGCACCTTTTAAACTCTATTTAAAGGTAGAAATGGATGAGTAAAAATTCGCATAAAAATCGGTACCACCTTATATTTGAAAACGGTTTATGGAGTTTGAGAAATTTTTACCTCAATCTAAGGATTAAAAATAAATTTTTTGTAATCCAATTTTTGATATTATTAATCGTAGGCTTAACAAGTATTATCGTCATTCAGGTTACATTCGCAATTTATGAAGGAATATTAGGTGTTGAATCGGCAAAGGTATTAAATTTATCTACGATTAGTATTGAAAGTGAATTAAAACAGGTGGAACGCTTTTCGGCCAATATCATCTCCAATCCGGAACTTCAGAGAAGCTTGGCAAAACTAAAAACTGATTTGCCGTATTCTGAAAGATCTTTAGAGGTCGATAAGGTGACCGAAGATCTATTGGCAATCACTTTTGAACATAATATCGTTTCTGTCAATGTCGTTGATACAAGGGGAAAACAATATGCCGGAGGAAGAATGATTCCCCCGGCGGTCATCCAAGGGGTAATCAAACAAGCCGCAGCCAAGGAAGGGGCTATGGTTTTCAGTGGACCGTATCAAGGCGGTTCGGTTTTAATCTGTGCCAGACAAATACGGGAAATTGGCAATCCCCGGAATCCCAGCCTTCAACCGATTGGGACTTTGATTATTTTAGTCAACATGGCCGGATTCGTCTATCAAAGCACTGCACAACCTATCAACCAGGATGTTCATTTATTGATTTGTTCCGGGAAGAAAATCATTTTTGCGTCCAATGATTTTTTACGAGGGATGGCAGGACATATTTATTTTCAAAAGGACCGGGTATATCAGGTTTTCCGAATAGGAGGTCAAAATTACTTTATTGCTCATACACGTTCGAACTTTACCCATTGGGAATACATCAGCGCAATACCTTATGAAATCATTTTTAAGCAAATTCGCCTTATGAGACAAATGATTTTGATAATTTTTTTGTTACTTTTCCTACTAACCCTGTTATGGAGCTTAAAGCTGGCCCGTAATTTGTCCCTTCCTTTAGAGCGACTCACAGCTAAAATGAGAGGTGTGGCAAATGGTGAATTGGATATGGGACTGATAAGTTCCAGTGATTTTGGTCCAGAATGTCCAAGAACCGATGAGATCGGCGAGTTACAGAATGATTTCAAGATGATGCTTCAAAAAATTGATACGCTTATCAGAGAGAATTATACCAAACAATTAATCATTAAAGATTCCCAATTGAAAGCCCTACAAGCCCAAATTAACCCGCATTTTCTCTATAATACGCTTGATTCAATGAACTGGCTTGCCAAGGCTAATAAACAGCATCAAATATCTTTAATGGCGGAAGCACTGGGTAATTTATTAAGAAAAACCATTGGTAAATCGGAGCAAGTGATTACGATTGGTGAAGAAATTGAGTTAGTTGAGGATTATATTACCATCCAGAAAGCGCGCTTCGGGGATAGGTTGGATTTTTTTCTCTCCATTCCGGAACAGTACCGGCAGTTTAAGATTCCTAAAATGTCATTACAACCGATTGTGGAGAACTCGATCAATTATGGGTTGGAAAAAATGCTGGGAGTATGTAGGATCTCTGTTCAGACAATGATGTGGGAAGGGCATTTATATGTAGTAATCAATGATAATGGGCCTGGTATCGATTTAAAAACGATTAAAGGCATCCAAACAGGAACGATAGAGCCCCAAGGCTCAGGAATCGGTCTTAAAAACATTAATGACCGGTTGAAATTAATTTTTGGTAATGAATTCGGGATTATAATTCAAGCTAAGCCAGGAGAAGGCACTAGAGTATTGCTTCCTATTTTTCAAGGAGAGGGAAATAATGTATAAAGTGCTATTGGTTGATGATGAACAAATGATCCGGGAAGGAATCGCTGCAGTTGTCGATTGGGAATCCCAAGGTTTTTCTTTGATTGGAACTGCTCGGAACGGAATCGAAGCCTTTGCTATGGTGATTCAGGAACCACCACAAATATTAATTACGGATATTAAAATGCCGGGTTTAAATGGACTTGATTTGATTGCTAAAGTGAAGAGTGAATTCCCGGATGTGCAGTTCGTGGTATTATCGGGTTATGGAGAATTCGAACTAGCTAAACAAGCCATGCATTACGGTGTGAAACATTATTTATTGAAACCTTGTAATGAAAAAAAGATTCTTGAGACGCTGGAGGAGATCAAAAAAGAGCTCCAACAGCAGGAGGAAAAGGAAGCGTGTAATAAAAAGAACCAGGAGATTCTCGATATCATCTTACCAAGAGTTAAGGAAGAATATTTACGTGATTATATAACAGGTCGTAATGATTTTAAAAATGAGTATCAAGAATTATTCGAAGAGTTTGATATTGAAAACCAGCGTTTACGATTAGTTTTATTTCAGTTTCAAGGTGAAACCATCAGTGAAATAATGCCAAAGTTTAAACAGGTAATTGATAATGAAATGGGGGAACATAAATATTTTAGCATCCTTGAAAATAACCAGATCATAGAATTAGTTGACTTGGCGGCTGAAGGAGAACTTATCAATCAAATTCATCATATAAAGAAGATTGCGTTGTTGCAGTTTGCAAATGAGATCTTGGTTGCTTATAGTAAAATCGATTATTTCAAAAACATTCCACTGCTTTACAGAGAAGTCGCGGAATATTTGCATGACTCGTTGGAACATTCATTCCATTCGACGCTGACATATAGCAAATTGATTCATCTCGTCATCAAACAAATTCATGAAAATATCGCCAATGAAGAGTTGTCCTTAAAATGGTTGGCATCAAAAGTGCTTTTCATGAATGAGGGCTATATGAGTAAATTGTTTTTGAAAGAAACCGGGGAAAAGTTTTCTCATTATCTGACGAGAATTCGAATGGAAAAAGCCAAGGAATTAATGATAAATGATAATCGGGTTTATGAAGTAGCTCGACAGGTTGGATTTGGAAATAATCCTCAATATTTCAGCCAATTATTTAAAAAATATACCGGGTTCACTCCATCTGAGTTTTATAAAGAGAAATGAATTTCAGGACTGAAATCTTTATCTAAGGCATCAAGGCATATTAAATTGCAATATTTCCTTAATCTGCAATTTTCAAGGAGTTTAATCAGCTCCGCTTTTTATAAAAACGTTGAATTTCATAAAAAGCCAGTTTCCTATGGGTTTTGTCGGCTGATAATAATCCTTTGGTGTTATAATAATTTTGTAACTGGTTAAGTCGGCGCGGGCATCGGAAGTCATAGAGTATCCAAGGACTGATTCCTTTTACATAACTGATTTGGGCGATGGTGGATAATTGTTTTTTATAAATGGCCAATTGACAATCTTCAGTTCCAAGCTCATCTATTGTGCCACGGGCTCCGGAGCGGGCATCAGCTCCAAATTCCGAAATAATCACAGGTTTATCAGGTTTGCTGTTTTCAAAAATTTGAATCAGTTTGGAAAAGTCCGGATCATACCATCCGTAATATTCATTGAATCCTATGATATCTAAATGTTCGGCCAACCGATCGGCAATTTTCAGCCTGGAGTGATCGACAAGACAGGCGGCAGATATCAGCCGGGTCGGATCCAATTCTTTAGCTTTATGGGCTAAAGAACTCATAAACTTAAGGCGGGCATCCGTATCAGCATTTTCATTACCCACTGACCACATAATGACGCTGGCCCGGTTGTGATCACGGGTTATCAGTTCGATTAATTGATTTTCTGCATCCTGATAAGTCGGGGAATTTTCAAAGTCAATAGCCCAATAAACCGGAATTTCTTCCCATAACATGATTCCTAGCTCATCAGCAATCTGAGAGGCTAACTCCGTGTGGGGATAATGAGCAAGTCGGATGTAGTTGCAATTTAATTCCTTCGCAAGGTTGATATTTTCGATGATTTCCGCAGCGGTCATCGCTTTACCGTTTGTCACACTTTCCTCATGATAGCAGATGCCTTTTAAAAAAAGTGGCTTTCCGTTTAAAACAATATTCGTTCTTTCCGCAATGATTTCCCGGAAACCGACTTTGTCCCGGATGATATCATTTTTATAGGTCAAGGTTACAGTATATAACTTGGGGTTCTCCGGGGACCATAAGTCGGGTTTTGCTGCAAATACTACACTCCCTATGCCGTTTTCAACTTTAATTATAGTTTCGATGCCAAGTTCCGCAATAGAGAGCAGAGCCTGACCAAATTGAACCTGCCCGTTTACTTTCAACCGGGCTTGGATTTCTTGAAATTGACTATGAGGAACCAAGCTGATTTCGAAGTCTTGAATAAAGGATTCCGGAAGGCGGATTAACTCAACACCCCGGTAGATACCTCCATAATTGAACCAGTCGGTATTATCATTGGGAACATTACTGCGATGGCGGGTGTTATTGGCAACGACCAATAAACGGTTGTTTAATTTCAAATTTTCGGTTACTTCGATATAGAAAGGTGTTGAACCACCTTTGTGCATACCGATATATTGACAGTTTAAGAAAACTTTGGCTTCGTAGTTCACAGCCCCAAACTTGAGGAAAACTCTTTGTTCACCATGATTGATATATTTGAAAGTACGGGTATATACTGCACTACCTTCATATAGGGAAAAACGTTCTTTTTGTACATTCCAACAAGCGGGGACATTGATAGTTTCCCAGGCATCAAAAGTAAAATCGACCGGTAACTCACGTCCTTCCGGATCAAGATATTTTTCCTCATACCATTTAGAACGTATGCAAGTATCATATTGATCAATACCAAAATGCCAACAGCCATTAAGCGATTCTTTTTCGCGGCCGTGATCGAATAGCATGGTATGGTGGGTAATTATTTTTTGTAAAAAAGGAGAATTGTAATCATTATCATGGATGTTGGAAACAAAATTATTGGTTTGCTCAGCCATTATAAAAACCCCTTGTCGGTAAAAATAAAATTCATGATATTATTTATGATTATAAATGAGAAATTAAAAATATAAATGGATTTCTTTCATATAACGATTACTATTTTCATGACTGATGGATATGCCTATTTGGAGGAGATTCCAACATAATAGAGAAAATAAAAATGGAGAAATTAACTTGGAAGATGTAAATTCTCTACATAAAGCCCGATAATGTCCATCACTTCTATCATCAGCCCAAATAATTAGCGAATTTAATCAATAGGTTGACTCTTACAAAGGAGAGCAACATCGATGGTTCATTTCCACTCCCCCAAAAGCCTCAAAAGTAGACTGATTCTTTATTTTTTACTCATAACGATTGTGCCCTCCATCATCATCAGTTATTTTTACTACAAGGTTTCACAATACAATGCGGAAAAAAATTTAATCGACACCTCGGTTAGCGAATTGAGCTATTCCATGGAGATGATTGATAAACAGTTAGCCAATGCCGGACAGTTTTCAGACCAGATTTTTGTGAATTTGAGTCTGGATAAGATTTTGACAAGAAATTATTCCAAACAACAATTTGACCCGACCTTGAATGATTTCCGGGACTTCATTGATTATCAATTATTAAACAATATGGCAGTTGGAATTTATGTTTCATCCCTCTTAATCAGCGGTAGAAATGGAATGGATTTCCGCGCCGGTGACGATGGGGCCGCGGTTGATAGAGCGGCGCTTGTCCAACAAGACTGGTTCAGGGAGGGACTGGCGATGGGAGGGAAGAAACATTGGTATGGGATTGTCAGAAATCCTGCCACGATTACCAATTCCCAATATATCCTGCCGATGGTTCGGCCGATTAAGCATTATTTCAAAAACCAGGTGATCGGGTGGCAAATGATTGGTTTTAGAACTTCACTGATCGCGGATATGCTAAAAAATTATGAGATTAAGCAGGATGAAACTCTACTGATGGTAGACTCAAGAGGATATTGTGTTTATCATAATGATAACTCCAATATTGGTCAAAACGTAAGCAAGCTTTCCTATATTGGTTTTATTTTAAAACAGACCACACCGGGGAATATTCATATGAAGATCCAAGGTAGAACCCGGGTTGTGACTTTTAATAAATCGAAATTAACAGGCTGGAGTATTATTAAAATTTTATCAACTGCCGAATTAAACCGGGAAAAAAGGATGCTCCTTTCCATTACTTTACTGATTTTATTATCCAGTTTCATTTTCACTTCCATTTTAACGGTTTACCTGTCAAGCCATCTCGCTCATCCCCTTACGAAATTGCTCCGACAAACGAGGGCGATAGCCGAAGGCGATTTCAATGGCGATCCATCGATTGAAGGCCAGGATGAGTTGGGGATATTAGGGAAGAGCATTAATGAAATGGCGGTAAATATTAAAAACCTTTTACATCAAGTAATTGCCGATGAACAGGAAAAACGTCGGCTGGAACTTGAGATGCTTCAGTATCAGGTAAATCCACATTTTTTATATAATACCCTCAACTCATTGAAGTTAATGGCAACCATTCAAAAAGCCGATGGGATTCGCGAGATGGTTACGGCTCTTGGACGGTTGATTATGAATCTTTCCAAGGACAGTACGGAAAAAATAGCTCTCTCCCAGGAGATTGCTTTGCTGAATGATTACGTATATATTCAAAACATCCGATACAAGGGAAAGATTAAACTGGATTATGCTCTAGAAAGCCAGGATTTATTAAGATACAAGATTATTAAATTTACCTTGCAGCCGATTGTCGAAAATGCAATATTTCACGGGATTGAACCCAAAAAAGATGCCGGCAGCATTGTCATTCATATTTCAAATCCGGCAGGTTCCTTATTAATTTGTGTGGAAGACGATGGGGTTGGCATGACTGCGGAGCAAATTGAATCGGTTCTGATAAAACCCCCATCCAAGAAAAACAGAGGATTATCAGGGATTGGAGTCCAAAATGTAGCGGAACGGCTTAAGTTGACCTATGGTTCCGAGTGGGGTTTAACCATTCAAAGTGTGGTTGGTGAATATACCAAAGTTTATCTAAAAATACCTCTGGAAGAATAAAGGGGACCGTCTCCGAAGTCCGGCGGTAGAGCCTCAATGAAGAGTGGGTGATAGTGAATGTTGAAAGTAACGATTATCGACGATGAAGCTCTGGTAAGGGTGGGTCTTAAATCCATGGTTAATTGGAAGGAACTTGGTTTTGAGATCCTTGATGAGGCTACAAATGGTCAAAACGGATTGGATCTGATCATCAAGAATAGCCCGGATATCGTGATCACGGACATCAAAATGCCGGTAATGGATGGTTTGGAAATGTTGCAATCGGTTTTCAAAACCGGCTGTAAACCGAAATTTATCATCCTGAGTAGTTATGATGAGTTTCAATTGGTAAAACAGGCCATGAAATTAGGTGCGGAGGACTATTTAATCAAGTTGGATTTGGAACCGGAGATATTAGCTAATACGCTATCGGTGGTCAGGGAAAAAATACTGACGGAAAAGGGGAAATCCGGAGAAGCTGAACGGTTTGAAAAAAATTTACGGGAAAATATTTTAATGCTCAGGGAAGGCTTTTTCAAGCGGATGATCAACCGCCCCATCCAAAATCAACAGGAGATTAAGCAACAGCTTGATTATCTCGGCATTGAACTCAATCCCCTTCATTTAGCATGTGCCCTGATCCGGATGAATAACCTAGCCGGACTTGATAAATATAACACTGAGGAGTTTCGGTTGTTGGAAATTTCCTTTTTAAATACGATCCACGAAATTGTAAATGATGTTTTTAAGGGATATACTTTCACCTGGAACCAGGGAGAGTTTATCGTTATTTTATCCGCGGATACCAATTTAGCGGCAAAGATTTACAGAGAAAAAGCTATGAATATTGCAGAAAGATTAATTCAAGTATTAAAACAATATTTCAATATTTCTGTTTCCGTTGGTATCAGCAATCCACACCAAGGGTATCATCAACTTGCCCAGGCATATTTTGAATGTTGCCAGGCGGTTCAACATTGTTTATATTTAGGATTGCAGCCGGTTCTTTTTTATGCAGAAGTGCCTGAAATCATTGGAGAACAAGAACGAGTCGATATTACAGACCTAAGAGAGATACTCCCCAAAGCCATTGAACTGCATGATTTGGAAACGATCCAAAGCGTTTTTAAGGGAATGAGCTTAGTTTTAAATGAACAGAGAATATCCAGGGCACAAGCATTGGATGTTTGTTTTCAAATGGCGTACTTAATTGGAGGAATACCAGATTTTAAAGACGCGGCCCTCAAAGAAATTATCGGCTATCAAAATAGTCTATATGAAAATATCCTTACATTAAATACTTTGCCGGAGATCATCCATTGGCTTGATCGGATCGAACAAGGCCTCTATCAACAACTATCCAAAAATGAAGAACAAAAAAATTCTCGCTTAATTGCCAAAGCCAAAAAATATATTATGGAACACTTCCCGGCGGAAATCAGTTTAAATGATGTTGCTGGTGCGCTGAGTTTAAGCCCGGGCTATTTCAGTACTATCTTTAAACAATATACCGGGATTTGTTTTACCGATTATGTGACGGAAATTAAAATTGATAAAGCCAAAAAGTTATTGCGGGAGAGCGATTCCAAGATTTATGAAATCTCGGACTTGCTTGGGTTTCAGAATGCCTATTATTTCAGCAAAGTCTTTAAGAAAGTGACCGGGATGACTCCCAGTGAATTTTCAGGCAAACAACTTTAAGGCGATAAAGTAAAACTTTAAAGCACCCAAGTTATTACGACTCTTTGGGTTCTTGGATGGGTTTGGGAATTACTCGGATAAAAAAATTAACGGAAATCGTAAAAAAGTATTACCCCTGATCCCGTTGTCTGCTTCTTAAAGAGAATATTACAAGGTTTTGTGGTTTAACCCATTTTAATTATTTTGTAACATGTTTAAAATATAAATAGTATAACAAAAGGGAGGTATTTAGATGAGAAAAACATGGGTTTCGATTCTTTGTTTTTTATTGGTTCTTGTTGTATCAGGCACATTAAACACCAGTAGCTGGGCGGCACCGCAGACTACGATTAAATACGCGGTCTGGGATTATAGTATGAATAAGGACTTACAAACGGCAGTCGCTGAGTTTCAAAAGGAAAATCCGGATATCAAGGTGGATATCATTGATATCTCCAATGCTGAGTATTCACAGAAAATGACGGTTATGTTGGCCGCTGGAGAAGATATCGATGCTTTTGCCATTAAAAATTTCATGGATTACGGTGGTTATATCACACGGAACTATTTAGCACCATTAGATGGATTCGTAAGAAAATATAAATTTAATGTTAAACCTTATGGAGCTGCTTTAAACGTAATAAAAGAAAAGAATAAGCTAATGGCGCTTCCTTGGCGGAGCGATATTTATATTTTATATTATAACAAAGATCTCTTTGATAAGTTTCATATCCCATATCCCACCAATGACATGACCTGGCAACAAGTGCGGGACACGGCGAAAAAACTTACCAGTGGTAGTGGAAACGAAAAGACCTGGGGATTCTTCCTTCATTCCTGGAGAAGTCAGGTGATGAATACCATTCTTCCTACTACTAAAACGTCTTTGGTAGAAGGGAAATATAAGTTCCTAAAACCCGCTTATCAATTGTTTTTAGAGATGCAAAACAATGATAAATCCTTAATGAGTCTTGCTGAGATTATGACCACCCAAACCCACTACAGGGCTTTCTTTGAAAGCGGAAAAGTTGGTATGGTTTATATGGGGACTTGGTATATCGCCTCTTTGTTAATGGATAAACATAATGTGAAATGGGGTGTTGTCAAAGGACCCCATTGGTCAGGAGAAAAACCTGGTTCTTCAGCCACCGTCCTGACGACTGCAGGTATTAATGCTAAATCGACCAAAAAAGAAGCGGCCTGGAAGTTTATCAGTTTTATGGGTGGGGAAAAAGGAGCCAAGATTCTTGCCAGTTTTGGAACTTTCCCGGCTTACAGAAACCCGGCTGTACTTCAAACATTTACTGCAAACCCATCTTTACCTGCTGGAGTTCAAACTGCACTTGAAACTGCCAATCTGGTGGCTGAGATCCCCCCACATCCGCAATCTGCTGCAATTGAGCGGACTTTGCAGGAAGAACATAACCTGATTATGACCGGGCAAAAGCCGTTGGATCAGGGACTCAAAGATATGGAGAAACGGGTTAAAGAATTGCTGGAAGAATAATGTTTAAGGATAATATTCCGACCGAATAATTTTTTATCAGTAGCTGCAATAATCGATGAAGTTATGGGGCTGTCCCAAAAGTTTAAAGGGCTTTTCTGACAGCCCCATATACATATATAAGATAATCTTAATGATAGATAGGAGGACTACCGGATGATGATTGTCTCAACAACGTGCTTTCTGTCGGTGGTGGTTGAGTCAAGTTCCGGTAAATTTACATGAGTGTATTTGTAACGGCACCCAAAAAATCGAGTAATATTACACGCAGAAATCGTTTAACAGCTTATGCCTTTTTATTGCCGAATTTTATCGGTTTTCTGACGTTCACTTTAGTGCCGATCATTGTTGCTTTTGGACTGAGTTTTTATAAGTGGGATTCAGCCAATCCTGCAGTATTTGTGGGATTGAAAAATTTTTTCAAACTCTTTCGGGATGAAACTTTTCAAATTTCTCTGCTAAATACCATTTATTTTAGTGCGGTAACGGTACCCCTTACGATTATTGTGGCGCTTTTTTTAGCTGTGTTGTTAAATCAAAAAATCAAAGGGATTCAATTTTTTCGGACACTGTATTTCTTCCCTTATATAACATCCATGGTAGCAGTGGCTGTGGTTTGGCTGATGCTTTTGCAGCCGACTATGGGGCCGGTGAATGGTTTTTTAAAATGGATCGGTATCCAAAATCCTCCCGGATGGACAGCATCAACAGTATGGGCAATGCCTGCAGTAATTTTAGTCAGTGTTTGGCGGCAAGTCGGCTATTATATGGTCATTTATCTTGCAGGCCTACAAAATATTCCCGAGTACTTATATGAAGCAGCCACCATTGATGGCGCCAATGGTTGGCAAAGATTTCGTTATGTAACCTTGCCGATGCTCACTCCAGCCACGTTTCTCAATACGCTTTTGTTGATTATTGGATCATTTAAAATTTTCGACCAAGTTTATATTATGACCGATGGCGGACCTGGACGAGCCACTAACACACTGGTGTATTGTATTTATAATCAAGCCTTTTGGTTTTTTAATTTTGGTTATGCTTCGATGGTGGCCATGGTTTTATTTACCATGGTGCTTGTTTTAACGATTATTCAGTTTAAATATGAAGATAAGTTAGTGAACTATGAATCATTATAGATTATGTTTTCCCGCAACAAGGAGGGTTTAATTTGAAAGAACTACAAGCGGCCGATATTCAAAAACTATTCCATTTGGGCAGTAAGAACAATGAGAATTCATTTCTTAAAAAACTTTTGGTTTATTTGTTACTAATCGGTGGTATTATCGTTGTCATTTTACCCTTTATTTGGATGATATCCGCTTCATTAAAACCTACGAATGATGTATTTGAATTTCCGATTCGCTGGATTCCCAAAGTCATTCAGTGGCAAAATTATATGGACATCTGGAAACGGATTAATTTTTTGACTTATTACAAGAATACCTTGTGGTTAGCTACAGTAGTAACTTTTACTTCGCTTTTGACCAGCAGTTTGGCGGCGTACGCTTTTGCCAAGATCGAATTTCCGGAGCGGAAAGCATTATTTATATTATATATTATGACAATGGCAATCCCGATACAGGTTATAATTATTCCGTTATTTATCATCATTAAGCATATTGGATTAAGCGATTCTTTATGGTCATTGGTATTGATCTATTCTTTTTCTCCTTTCGGTGTTTTTTTATTACGCCAGTTTTATATGGGTATTCCCAAAGAATTATCAGAATCGGCCCGGATCGATGGTCTAAACGAACTCGGCATTTATGCTAAAATTATTTTGCCCCTCTCCAAGCCGGCTTTGTCGGCATTGGGAATTTTTCAGTTTGTTTTTGTTTGGAATGATTTTTTAGCGCCCCTGATTTTTTTAACCTCGGACACCAATAAAGTCATTCAATTGGGGTTACGTAAATTTATCACCCAATATGGTGTGGAATACGGGTTAGTTATGGCTGGAGCTGTCTGTTCATTGGTACCGGTTATTCTGATATATATATTATTCCAAAAACAATTCATTCAAGGTATTGCCACCACTGGTTTGAAAGGGTAAATCATGAATTTGCTAGAAATCCAGGAAGCCTTGAAAGTTGGCGTTTCTGCCCATGGGGATGTGAAATTTTTATTTGCTGAAGCCAGGGATCCAAAGAGATGGCAAATTAAAACATCCGATTATTACCAGGATGCTTTAGCCGATTTTAGAAATAAGGCTGTAAAGTATGGGCGGGAACCACTGCGCTCATTACCGTATTCCTTATTTAAACTGTTTGAAGAAACCGGCTCCAGGATAGAGTATGAAGCCGAATATTTTGAACACCGGGCCCGTTTGAATACGTTTGCAATTCTTGAAATGGTGGATGACAACCCTGAATATCGGAAAGCTTTGGAAGATACCATCTGGGGTATTTGTGATGAATACACCTGGAGTCTGCCGGCTCATTTGGATGACACCCGGAATATCATCGAAGGGCGCCCTCATTTCAAAGAAAGTATGGATTTACAACAGAAACTGGCGGAACGCCGAAAAACGCTCGACCTATTTGCCTGCGAAACCGGATTCGCCTTGGCTGAGATTTTGAGTTTGCTGGAAGATAAATTGGCGCCAATGGTGGTTTACAGGGGCAGGCAGGAAATTACCGAGCGAATTCTCGAACCCTATTTCAACCTGGCGACTTCCTACTGGTGGGAGACTGCCACAATGAACTGGGCTGCAGTTTGCGCCGGGTCTATCGGTGCTGCTGCAATGTATTTGATTGCGGACGAAAGAATTTTGGCCCGCATTTTGCAAAGGGTTTTGGGGACTATCAACTTCTTTTTGAGAGGCTTCGGAGATGATGGCGCCTGCCTTGAAGGATTAGGGTATTGGACCTATGGGTTTGGTTACTTTACTTATTTTGCGTCTCTTCTTAAACAGCGAACCGGTGGTAAAATTGATCTTTTCCAAAATGAGAAAATTCAACAGATTGCTTTATTTCCTCAAAAATGCTATCTTTCGGGAAATCATGGGGTGAGTTTTTCTGATGCCTCCCTGACGGAGACCTATCTACCCGGCCTTGTGTGTTACTTAAAATCCGTTTTTAGTGAAGTCTTGATTCCGGAACGGAAATATGCAAGCAAGGTGGATGAAGATCATTGCCACCGTTGGGCGCCGGCCATCAGGAATATAGTTTGGAATCAACCCTATCAAGATAGCCCCTTGCCGGAGGGTACATTTTATTTAGCAGATGCCCAGTGGTTGATATCGAAAAAAAGGAAGAAGGATATCTCCATCTGTTTTGCCGCTAAAGGCGGACATAATGATGAGCCCCATAACCATAATGATATTGGCAGTTTTCTCTTACAGGTTGATAAAGAGCTTTTACTCGTGGACATGGGTAGCGGTGAATATACCCGGCAATATTTCGGAGCGGAACGATACGACTATTTATGTAACAGTTCCCGGGGGCATTCGGTGCCGATTATTGAGGGCCAATATCAAAAAGCCGGACGGGATTATGCAGCCCGGATCATTGATTTTAAAACCAGCGACCAGGAAGATATCCTGACCATGGATATTGCCGGGGCCTATGGCAATCAAAATTTGAAATTGTTACAACGAAAGTTTGAATTTCGCAAAGACGCAAGTCCGGATCTAGTCCTAACCGACAAGTATGAGTTCGAAGAAATCCCGACAACAGTGATAGAACGCTTTTGTACATTTTATCCACCGCAAATCGTAAGTGAGGGAAGGGTCCGGATCCAAGGTGTGAAAAGCAAAATAGATCTCCTATGGAAAGGTCCTTTGGTTCATCAGGAAATTGTAGTAGATTCTTTTATAACTCATGAAGGTTTGAAGCAGAAGGTTTACTTCATTGATTTTATTTTTCAGCCATCCGCAATGCAGATCATTGCGGAGATCATGTTGAAGGAGGTCGTTGAATGAAACAGATCAAGGATGAAGGCATCCGTCAAACCGCCAAATATGAGATTCGTCCCGATATCGACCGGGAATTTTGCCAGAAGGCTATTGCGTTTGTTCTTCAAAAAATTGATGAAAATCTGGCTGGTTTCGCTGATAAAATCCCCGCCCCCGCCAGCCGGAACAATATCTATCCGGGTATTAAAAATACCGAATGGACATCATCCTTTTGGACCGGTATGTTGTGGCTGGCTTATGAATTGACCGGGGAAGAGAGATACCGGAAAGCGGCTGAAGGTCAACTGGAGAGTTTTCGATGGCGGATTTCTGAAAAAATCGCAACTGACACCCATGATTTGGGTTTTTTATACAGTTTGTCCTGCGTGGCCGCTTTTAAATGTACCGGAAATGTTGAGGCTAAAAATGTTGCGGTGGAAGCCGGGAAATTGCTGATAACCCGTTATTTCGAAAAAGCTGGCATTATTCAGGCCTGGGGCAATTTGCAAGATCCGGAGCAACGCGGCAGGATGATAATTGATTGTTTGATGAATCTGCCCTTGCTTTATTGGATCGCCGGGGTTACCGGTGAGTCCCAATACTATCGGATTGCCTATAGCCATGCCTGTCAGGCCGCGGAATATATCATTCGGGAAGATGCTTCCACTTTCCATACTTTTTATATGGACGTGGAAACCGGCGCACCGAGATTTGGCAAGACGGCCCAGGGTTTTTCCGATTCGTCCTGTTGGGCCCGGGGCCAAGCCTGGGGGATCTATGGTTTTGCACTTAGTTATCTTTATACCGGGGATTGGCACTTTATAGAAGTAGGAAAGAGACTGGCGAATTATTTTCTGAACCGTCTTCCTGAGGATGATGTTTGCTATTGGGATTTAATTTTTACCAATGGAAGCGAAGAGAGAGACAGTTCGGCTGCAGTCATTGCTGCTTGTGGCTTGTTGGAAATCAGTAAACACTTGCCACTAGTCGATGAAGCAAAACGAATTTATGAAAATGCTGCTTTAAGGATGATCGGTTCTTTAGCCCACAATTATACTACTGCCGGTGTAGAAAAATCCAACGGTATCTTGCTCCACGGAGTTTATAGCAAACCGGCCGGTGATGGAGTGGATGAATGTATGATTTGGGGCGATTATTTTTATTTGGAGGCTTTGGTCAGGTTGGTGAAAGATTGGCGGCTATACTGGTGACGTTAGATAAAATCGGCCCAAGCCGAGTGTAGATTTACAAAATGGATTTGAGGATTTACACTCCATGGGATAGAATCTACACCATTGAAGTATAAATTTAGAAGCTGCCATCGGTAAGGAGACCAGAGGAATGGAAAATTCAATCACCGACAGGGAATATTGGCTTGATTCGCTTTTAAAAATCAGCCGGCCGGTTTTGGAGGCTCTGGCTGAAAAACGCTTAAAGCGTTCCATGCCTGTAGGAAGTATCACCAATGAACGGGATGACCGGAAAGATTACACTTATCTTGAAGCCTTGGGCCGGACTTTGGATGGTATCGCCCCATGGTTGGAAAATTGTAATATCCCGGCGGTTGAGAGGGAAAGACGGGTGGAGTTTTGCATTTTGGCTAGAAATGCTATTGATGCGGCCACTGATCCCGGTTCCCCGGATTATGTGAATTTTAGTTCCGGATTACAACCGATTGTGGATGCGGCTTTTTTAGCGCATGCCATCCTCAGAAGTCCAAATGAATTGTGGAAAAAGTTAGAGCCAAGGATTCAACAAAATCTGATCAACGCCTTAAAAGCTACCAGGACCCGAAAACCATGTTTTTGCAATTGGTTGTTATTTGGAGCGATGATTGAAACAACCTTATATAGGATTGGGGAAGATTGGGATCCGATGCGGATCGACTATGCTCTCAATCAACATGAACAATGGTATTTGGGGGACGGGATCTATAGTGATGGGCCCGAATTCCATTGGGACTATTATAACAGTTTTGTGATTCAGCCGATGTTGGTCGACATCATCAAGACTGTTGGAGCCGAGTATCCGGAATGGCAGGCGATGCAACCAAGGATCTTAAAAAGGGCGTCCCGTTATGCCGAATTGTTGGAAAGATTCATCGCTCCGGATGGCACTTTTCCGGCAATTGGACGTTCTATTGCCTACCGTTTCGGAGCGTTTCAACATTTAGCCCAAATGGCGCTTCAAAAGAACCTTCCTGCAAATATTGAACCGGCTCAGGTCCGTTGTGGATTAACGGCCGTTATCAAACGAATGATGGACATACCTGATACATTCGATGGGGAAGGCTGGCTCAAGATCGGGTTTTGCGGAAGTCAGCCTGATATTGGAGAAGGATATATTTCGACCGGCAGTTTGTATTTATGTACCACGGTTTTCCTGCCTTTGGGCCTGCCCTTGGATACCCCGTTTTGGCAAGACCCGGAGTGTGAATGGACTTCCAAAAAAATCTGGGCAGGGCGAAATATGCCATGTGATCATGCGCTTTCCGATGAAAACGGCTAATAAAAAGAAAAAAGGAACCCAAAATCCCGAGGTTCCTTTTATTTCCTCGAAGTTTCAATAAAACGCTCCGTATCCGCAGATATGAGGGTTTTCGTTGCCTTCTTATGATGATAAAGCTACTCCATGCAACATAATATCCTTTTTTTAAACAAGAAAAACGTTTTTTTGTATTTACAGGATGTTTACTGAAAATTAATATGATAGATAGGGAGTTAAAATATTCTTTAGGAGGAGTTAAAATGAAAAAAGGCTTACGGATCCTTTTGCTTTTGATGGTGGTCGTTTCCCTGACAGGCATCACCTTTGCCGCGCCGAGCAAGGTTACATTACGCCTCGGTTGGTGGGGTAATCCAACCCGCGATGCTCGTACCATTCAAGTGGTCCAAATGTATATGGCCAAAAACCCCAATGTGACCATTGAAACTGAAACCACAGGCTGGGGCGGTTATTGGGATAAATTAGGCTCACAAGCAGCAGCCAATAACCTACCGGATATCATTCAACAAGATTATTCTTATATCAGTCAATATACTCGCAAGAATTTATTGTTGGATTTAACACCGTATGTGAAATCCAAAAAAATCGATTTAAGTACGGTCTCTGATGTATATACTTCAGGGGGCAAGGTAAATGGCAAGTTGTATGGTATCAACCTGGGTACCAATGCCTGGTCCATCATTTATGATCCGGCTGTATTGCAAAAAGCCGGAGTAGCGGCACCCACTGCCGATTGGACGTGGGCTGATTTTGAAAAAATCAGTACTGAAATTTACAAAAAAACCGGTGTCCAAACTCAAATCTTATCAACCATTGATCCACGGGTCATGTTTGAAAATATGATCCGCCAAACCGGCAAACCCTTCTTTAACCCCAAGACCGGAGCTTCATTAGGCTTTAAAGATGATAAATTGTTGATTGAGTTTTATTCTATGCAACTACGTCTTTTAAAAGCCGGAGTCATGGTAAAACCGGATGTAGCATTCGTCAATACCACTCCCCAGGAATCACCCTTCGCCAAAGGACAGTCCTGGTTGGAATATACCTGGAGTAATCAGGTCGTCGCTTTTGCCGCAGCAGCCAATCGTCCGGTTGCCATTGCAATGGCACCTAAGATTGCAGGCGCTTCAAGACCAGGCACATATTTCAAGCCTTCGATGTTCTTCTCGGTTTCCAAATCTTCGGCCAATAAGGCTGAGGCTGTTAAATTCATCAACTATTTCACCAACGACATTGAAGCCAATAAGGTTCTCCTGGCCGAAAGGGGTATTCCGATTGTGCCTTCCGTGCGGGAAGCATTAAAGGGAATGGTTGATCCTGTCAATAAGCAAATCTTTGAATTTATCGAGCAGGTTGGCAATAAGCATGCCAGTCCGATTGATCCGGCTGATCCGGCAGGCGCTGGTGAAGTGCTAAAAGTGTTCCGCACCATTGATCAAGAAGTTTTATACGGCACCACCTCACCCAAAGAAGGGGCCGATAAATTTATTAAACAGGCAAATCAAATTTTGTCAGCCAATAAAACGAAATAATCTCATTGGATAGATAATTTCACACACTCACGGAAGCGGGAGCTGTTGCAGGATATTTTAAAAAATATTTTGCAACAGCCCAAGTTAAAAGAAGGAAGATTCAAGCCCGGTTATTCGGTAGGTATTATCAGTAACCGGCTGCGCGCGTGCGCGCACGACTTAATAGTATGGGCGGAGGCGTTATCAAGATGACCCAACCTCAAGAAAAGCTTTTTCATTCTTTAACGATACACCAAGATTCCCGTAAAACAAAGACCGAATGTTCAGAAAACGTTGCGGGTTATCTTTTTATTGGTCCTTTTGTAATCGGTTTTTTGGCTTTTACGTTAATACCGATTCTGGCTTCCCTTTACTTTTCATTTACCAATTATGACTTGCTATCCAAACCGGTTTTTAACGGTATTGTCAATTTCAAGGCCATGGTAAGTGATGAATTGTTTTGGAAGTCATTGGGAGTTACTTTTCATTATGCATTTGTTTCTGTGCCGTTGCGTTTGATTTTTGCACTGCTGGTGGCAATGCTCTTTAATAGAAAAGCTAAATGTGTACGGATTTATCAGCTGGTTTATTATTTACCCTCGATTGTGGGAGGTAGCGTAGCTGTCTCGGTTATGTGGCGAAGGCTTTTTATGAACGACGGGGCCATTAATTCCCTGCTTTCTTACATTGGAATTCATTCGGATACTTCCTGGATAGGTAATCCCAAGACCGCAATTTGGACCTTAATCATCTTAGCGGTATGGCAGTTTGGTTCTTCAATGTTGATATTCCTTGCAGGTTTAAAACAAATTCCGGTCAGTTATTATGAAGCAGCCAATATCGATGGGGCCAACGCTTGGCAGAAGTTTTATAAAATTACGATTCCCCATCTTACGCCAGTTATATTTTTTAATTTGGTCATGCAGCTTATTAATGGATTTACCGTTTTTACCCAAGCTTACGTGGTTACCGGTCCCGCAGGCGACCCGATGAACAGCACTTTAGTTTATGCATTGCAACTTTATAAAAAAGCTTTCGAATTTTATCAAATGGGTTATGGTTCGGCCATGGCCTGGGTGTTATTAGTAATTATCGCTGTCTTTACAACATTATTGTTTAAATCCTCGTCTTCTTGGGTTTATTATGAAACAAAGGAGGATTAAGTCATGAGTGGCCTTCATAAATCTTTCCAAAAAAGTTTCTATCATATCGCGGTTACCCTATTTGCAATTATTATGATTTATCCGGTATTATGGATGATTTTCAGTTCTTTCAAGGATAATCAATCAATCTTTGGTACGGCTTCGTTAATACCCAAACAGTTCCGGTTTGACAACTTTGTCCGGGGCTGGCAGGGTGTAGGCGGAGTTCCTTTTGGGATCTTTTTTAAGAATTCATTTTATTATGTAATTCTATCAACTATCGGAACCGTAATTTCATCCGCTATTGTGGCCTACGGATTTGCCAGGATTAAATTTGCCGGGAAGAAGATCTGGTTTGCTTGCATGATGATGACGATGATGCTTCCGATTCAGGTGGTCATGATTCCGCAGTTTATATTATTTTTCAAACTCGGTTGGACCAACACTTTTTTACCGTTAATTGTTCCTATGTTCACGGGCGTACCGTTCTTCATTTTTTTAATGATTCAGTTTATCCGGGGCTTGCCCATTGAACTTGATGAATCGGCCAAAATGGATGGCTGTGGCCGCTGGCGGATTTTTTACAATATTATTTTGCCTTTACTCTCCCCGGCTTTAATTACGGCTACGATTTTCCAGTTTTATTGGAAATGGGATGACTTCTTAGGGCCGTTACTTTATTTGAACAAACCGAAAATGTACACCGTGTCGTTGGCATTGCGGATGTTTGCTGATCCGATGACTGCCACCGACTGGGGCGGGATGTTTGCCATGGGTACCCTGTCCTTGTTGCCGATTTTAGTGATATTCTTGATTTTCCAACGGTATTTGGTAGAAGGAATCAGTACTTCAGGGTTAAAAGGATAATTCGCGCGCGAGGCGGTTCATAATGAAACGAAGGCGGGGAAACAAATTGGACGAGTGGATTACAACCATCGATGAAGAGCAGATCAAGACGTTGATCGACCTTGTGGTCCGAAGAACCACCCAGATCGATTTTACTTGGGATTGGCCGGGTGGTGTCGGCTTTTATGGTGTTTGCCAGGCCTGGCAGGTAACGGGAAATGAGGAATATCGCGACTTTCTCGTGCGGTGGGTTGACGAATATTTGGAAGTTGGGTTACCGCCTTTTACTGTCAATGCGGTTTCCATGGGACACACTTTATTAAGCCTCTATGAAGCCACGGATAATCAAAAGTATCTGGACCTGGCGATAGCCAAGGCTGAATATTTACGGACTAAAGCGCGCCGATTCGGAGAGGGTGTATTTCAACATACTGTCTCCGCCAATAATGATTTTCCGGAACAGGCTTGGGCTGATACCTTGTTTATGGCAGCCTATTTTCTGGTGCGGATGGGAATCAAACTGGGTAACAAGGAATATGTTGACGACGGACTGAATCAGTATTATTGGCATGAAGAATTCTTGCAGGATGAAACCACCAACTTATATTACCATGGCTGGGATAATATCAAGCAGAATCACATGTCGGGAATTTTTTGGGCCCGTGGAAATGCCTGGGCTGCTTTAACGATGGCTGAAGCCCTGAAACTCATTAATTACCTTTATCCGATGTTTATGAGAATTGATGGTTCGTTGCGGGATCAATTGAGTGCTTTGGTCCGTTTACAGTCTAAGGAAGGTTTATGGCATACGGTGTTGACGGATGAAAGTTCGGCGTTGGAAACCTCAGCTTCTGCCGGAATAGCGGCCAGTTTGGTGATCTACGGCCATCCTTTGCATCGTAAATATGTTCAAAAGGCTTGGGAGGGTATCTGCAACAATATCGGGGCGGACGGCTCCGTAAAAAATGTATCTGCCGGTACGGCTGTCATGCTCGATGTGGAAGGCTACAAACAGGTTCCCCAAAAAAGGGTTCAAGGTTGGGGGCAGGGGCTTATACTGGCATTTTTGGCTGCATTATTGAAATATAAGAACGAATCCTAAGTTAATCTAAGGCGGGGGACACGGCCCTAAATGGATATCCGTTCACTGAAGAACCAATTCATTGATAGGAATTTTGAGGTGATACATAATGACAGATCAAACTCACGAACTGAAAATAGCTTATATCGGGGGAGGATCTCGGGGATGGGCTTGGCGGCTTATGAGCGACCTGGCGCTGGAACCGGTTTTGGGCGGTAAAATTGCTCTTTACGATTTAGATAATCAGGCGGCTCATGATAATCAAATCATCGGTAATAACTTGTCAAAGCGGAAAGATGTTCCGGGAAAATGGGAATACCAAGCCGTCCCAACCATGGAGGAGGCTCTTGTCGGAGCTGACTTTATTATTATTTCAATTTTACCGGGTACTTTTCGGGAAATGGCTTCCGATGTGCATGCACCGGAGAAATATGGTATTTACCAATCGGTTGGGGATACTGTTGGCCCCGGAGGTTTGCTCCGGGCTTTACGGACGATTCCGATTTACGTCGGGTTTGCAGAGCAAATCAAAAAGTATGCTCCAAAGGCTTGGGTCATTAATTATACCAATCCGATGACTCTTTGTACCCGGACGTTATATGAGATTTTTCCTGAAATTAAGGCTTTCGGATGTTGTCATGAGGTATTTGGAACCCAAAAGTTGCTGGCTGAGGCTTTAAAAGTTATGGAGGGTTTCGATGGAGTGGCCCGGGATGAAATTTCCGTGAATGTGCTGGGGATCAATCATTTCACCTGGATTGATAAGGCCAATTATAAAGGGCTGGACTTGTTTCCGTTATATACCCGGTTTGTTGAGCGTTATTATGAGAGTGGATTTGAGAATGGTCATGACGGAAATTGGATCAATGATTTCTTTACCTCCGCCCAACGGGTAAAATTTGATCTTTTTAGGCGGTATAGGCTGATTGCCGCCGCCGGTGACCGTCATTTAGCGGAATTCTTGCCTCCCTGGTATTTAAAAGACCCGGAAACGGCTCATTTTTGGAAATTCCAATTAACTCCGGTCAGTTGGAGAATTGCTCACCAACAAGAGCTGGCGGCCAAAAGTAAGCGACTGGTCAGTGGAGCAGAACAAGTCCAATTGGAACAATCCGGCGAGGAAGGAATTCGGCAAATCAAAGCTTTATTGGGTTTGGGCGACTATATCACCAATGTAAATCTGCCCAATCAAGGCCAGATGCCTGATGTACCTTTGGGTTCTGTCGTGGAAACTAATGCTGTATTCTCCGGAAATGGTATCCGCCCAGTAATGGCTGGGAAATTACCTCCGGCTGTACAAGCTCTGGTGGCTCGCCAAGTATTCAATCAAGAGACTATTTTAAAAGCGGCGCTGAATAAGGATTGGGAAATGGCATTGGAAGCCTTTGTAAACGATCCCTTGGTAACGGTTAATTTATCTCAAGCGCGGGAACTGTTCAGCCAGATGTTGGAGAATACCAAAGAATATTTACCGGGCTGGGATTTAAAGGGTAATGGTTGATTTGAAAATGGATTTAAGTGTGTGAATTGCTGGTCGGAAATTCCAAAAGCTGATATAATGGAATCAGTCATCCGCTTCAGCTCTTATGAGGCTAAAATATTGCTGGGGTGGCCGTTCTATCTGGAATCTAGGATAAAGTATTTTCTGGATAGTGATAAGGAGAGTGATTCCGACGGGGAATGAAATCATACCGGTTGAAGTCATTGTAGAGCCTTTTGAAGATGAGCGTTTGGAGTTTGAATTATATAAGTCTTTGAGTTTTATGAAAGAGCGTTTTGAATTTATCGAAAAGGATGCCGATGGCCTTAAAATCCGTGTTAAAGGTAAATTTAACACCGGTGAGTTTCCTTATGAGGTCGGTTATATTGTGGTCAGTGATTATGATGACCGTAAGTTTTTGATTACCCGGATTGAACCCCAAAACCAATTTTTATGGTTTGGCAGCTGGGAGTAAACCTCCATAAAGGAAGTCTAAATGAATCGTTACCAAAAATGGCATTATCAATGTATTGCCAGAGACATGGTGGAATTGCTGGAACAAAAAGGTTATGATGCCCATTATGCGGAAGACTTGAATCAAGCCAAGAACTTGGTTTTAGGAATGATCCCATTGGGAGTCAGCATCGCGGTGGGAGGCTCTGAAACCATAGGGGAGATGGGATTAGTCGATATCTTTCGTAAAGGCGACTATCATTTTTTTGATCGCTATCAGGATGTCCCTTTCGAGGAGACCGTGGAAATTTATCGCCAATCAATGTTGGCCGACTTCCTGGTGACAAGCACCAACGCGATTACTCGTAAGGGTGAATTGGTGAATATTGATAGTTCGGGTAACCGGGTGGCCGGGATTATTTTTGGACCCCGAAGGGTAATTGTGATTGCCGGAGCCAATAAAGTTGTCGATGATTTGGATGAGGCACTGAAACGGTTGAAGCAGATTGCGCCCATGAATGCGTTGAGAAATAATCATCACACTCCATGTGTGGAAAAAGGGCGATGCATGGATTGCCAAACCCCAGCTAGAGTATGTAATTCAATTGGGATTGTAAATCACGGAATGAAATTTCCTGGTCGAATCAGCATTATTATGGTTGCCGAAGAAGCCGGCTTTTAAAAATAGCCGGCTTCTTCGGTCTAAGAGTAAAGGCTGTTCACTGTAGAAGTTAAATCCGTTCATTGAAAATGAGCACCCTCGAAAGCAGGCTGAGCCCCCAGTGTCTTGAATCTCGCTTTATCGTAAATCTCCCACTGCAACCGGATCTTGATCGCCAAAGGTTTGATTTTCACCGGCCATACCCCAGATAAAGGTATAGTTTTTAGTTCCTACACCGGCATGAATGGACCAACTTGGCGAAATGACCGCTTCTTCGTTATGCATAATGATATGTCTGGTCTCGCTGGGCTGTCCCATCAAATGGAGAATCATTGCATCCTGCGGCAAATTAAAGTAAAAGTATACTTCCATACGCCGCTCATGAGTGTGACAAGGCATAGAGTTCCAAACGTTATTGGGTTCCAATAGGGTCATGCCCATTACCAATTGACAGCTTTTTACCCCGTTTGGATGGATGTACTTATGGATAGTTCGTTCATTGGAATCGATAATCGAACCAAGGTGGGTGGCTTCGGTTTGACTGAGTTCAATTTTTTGAGTTGGATATGGATGATGGGCCGGAGTGCTTAAAAAGTAAAAATGGGAAGGATTTTTTGAATCCGTGCTGGTAAAAATCACTTCTTTAGCACCCATTCCAATATACAGGCCGTCACGGGTATTGAGTTCGTATTTGGTTCCGTCCACGCTAACTGTGCCTTGAGGGCCTACATTGATAATGCCCATCTCACGGCGTTCAAGAAAGAAAGCTGTTCTTAACTCTTTTTCACCTTCCAATCGGAGAGACGATACCGGACAAGCTCCGCCGGTAATAATCCGGTCAATATGGCTATAGACCATCTTTATGACTCCGGGCTTAAACAAATCTTGAATTAAAAATTCTTCTCTCAACCTGTCGGTATCGTAGTTGCATACTTCTCTGGGGTTGGCGGCATTTCTAACTTCCATTGATATTACACTCCTATCTGTTTTTATATTAAACCACGATTCGAAAAAGACGATTAGCAATACCTATAATAGAACGAATCGGGTTGAAGAACCGTATTCCATTGGAAGAAGATGTTTTCATTATAGCACAAAAGTGAACCATTTTAAACCTGTTTGAACCATTAAAACCATGACGTGGAATGCGATGGAGAAAGAAGTTCTTCATTACCAATCTATTGAATCTTGAAAACTATAATGCGCAGCATGAGAATGAACATTTTCAAACCTAAAATATAATAAATGAAGCGGAGTTTTAAAATTCAAAGCAGTGATGCTCACAGCCTTGATTTTGTTCGAACCATACCCAAGGGACCTCATGGATTCTGGAAAGAAGGGCAGAATATATACTGCTGCTTTGGAACATTTGAATTCTTTTTAAAAATGCTGGCCTACCAAAGGAAATTTTCGAAAAAAAGCGAAGTAATGACTAATAAATCGTGGATGGATAGGCTATGCGTAATGACCAGATTATTATCGCCTTTACAAAAAAGGGCTCTCAGCTTGCCAAAAAATTGTCTGCTCACTTTAAAGCTTCTTTAAAGATACCACGCCGTTATTTAAATGAATCCGAAAAACAAAACGGGTTTACCGGCTTGGTGACCGAAGAGATTCAAAGCGTTTTTAGTGAGTGTTCAATTTTAGTGTTGATAATGGCTACAGGGGTTGCAGTACGCAGTATAGCACCGGTAATTGGTAATAAGCAGCCGGAACCGGCGGTACTGGTAATTGATGAAGAAGGACATTTTGTGATTAGTTTGTTGCCCGGGCATTTGGGAAATGCAAATAAAATAGCCGGTGAAATAGCAAAATATTTAAAAGCAACGCCTGTAATTACTACTGCATCGGAAGTTAACGAATTACCAAGTTTGGAAAGATTGGCCCAGGAATATAAACTAACAGTTGAGCATGGGGATTTATTGCCTAAATTTACCGGAGCCATTATCAATGATCAGCCTGTGGTCATCTGGGATCATTGGGGAATTGATTTGGCATGGCCTGAAAATGTAAGGTTAGTGAAAGAAGAATCACTGGGATTAGCCCCGGACGAGAATATGCTGGTCGTTATCGGCCATCGAGAGCTGGAATTTTCTAATCCGTCACTTTCAATCATCGGTCTGCGACCCAGATGTCTTATAATAGGAATCGATATCGCTGAAGGAGTCTTGGGTCCCAGGATTATTGGAGCGATTCGTCGCTACTTTCGGGAACATTTTTGGTCACTTCGGAGTATTAAGGCCGTTCAAACTCTCGGACAGGGAGGGGCGAATTCAGGAGTGGAGGAAGCATGCAGGGAGTTAGGTGTTCCATTCATTACTTTAACGGATGATCAATTATCAACCTTGAAACCTACTGTGAAAAAGAGGGGGGGCTCTGTTGATACCCTAAAAACGCCGCCGGAAAAAAGCGAAATGGCGGCTCTTATCGGCGCTAAAAATGGAAAATTGATTGGCTTTAAACAAAATTTAAATCAAGTTGCCATTGCGGTGGCGATTGATCTTGACCACGGCTAACGATAAACATCAGTTCCAAGTGACGGAGGAGAGACAAGTGGATAAAGGAATTATTCAGGTTTACACAGGTGATGGCAAAGGCAAAACGACTGCGGCTGTCGGACTTGCAGTAAGGGCTTGGGGCAGGGGATTGAAAGTCAAGGTTTATCAGTTTTTAAAAGCTGCCGGAGGTTCCGGCGAACATTGGGCATTTATGGTTTTCGATCCGCCTCTGCCGCTTTTCGCATTAGGTGATGGTGAGTTCATTTATAACAATAAACCAACCCCAAAAGATATTGAAGCGGCACTTAACGGTTGGAAACTAATCGATCAAGCCATTTGTTCGGATGAAAATGATCTCATTGTAATCGACGAATTAAGTCATGTCATGAATGTAGGACTTTTGGACCCCAATATGGTCCTTTCCACATTGGTTAAAAAACCGGCCCGGCTTGAGTTGGTATTAACCGGAAGAGAGATGCCGCTATCCATTCTGGAATTGGCCGATTTGATCACTGAAATGAAAATGGTCAAACATCCGTATCAACATGGGATGGGAGCTAGAAAAGGAATCGAATTTTAGATGGCGGGAACAGAAAAGATGCCGGATGAATTCAATGCCGGTAAATTGTATTTGGTTGGTACACCCCTTGGCAATTTAGAAGATATTACCCAGCGGGCTTTGCGGGTTTTAAACGAAGTCGATTTTATCGCTGCGGAGGATACCCGTCACACTTTAAAATTGTTAAACCATTTTCAAATTAAAAAGAGTTTACTAAGTTATTTTCAACATAATGAACGGGAACGTTCCAATCAAATCATTGAAAAAATGTTAGCCGGAGCGAACGTCGCTTTGGTTACGGATGCAGGAATGCCCGGTATTTCAGATCCAGGAAGCCTTTTGGTGGCTGCGGCAATTGAACACGGGATTTCAGTAATTCCTATACCGGGTGTTACTGCTGTTACTACAGCATTAGCTGCATCTGGACTTGATACTGCTTCTTTTTGGTTTGCCGGTTTCTTACCCCGCAAAAACAGTGAGCAGAATGGGAAACTGGCAGAAATGACTGACTTTTCAGGCACTCTGGTTTTTTATGAGGCTCCCCATCGCATTTTGGCGACATTGCAGAATATTCAAAAAGCCTTTGGTGATCGTCGGGCAGTTGTGGCGAGAGAGTTGACCAAAATTCATGAAGAATTTTTGCGGGGAAATTTATCCGATCTTATTCAGACCTTATCAAAAAGAGAGCTAAAAGGTGAATTTACCTTGTTGGTTGAAGGGAATCAATCAGTTGCTAAAAGCAATCGGATTTCGACAAATATCGACATTGACGATTTGTTTACAACAACCTTGAGGGAACAGGATTCACTCCGGGGAGCATTGAAAGAAATAGCCAGGCAAACAGGTAAAAGTTCTAAAGAAATTTATCAAATTTATTTACAACGTCAAAAAAAAGAAGGCTGTTCCAAATAGCTCTTTAAAAGCGAAGATACTCAATGAAGTAGGATTGTTGCGGAATACCTATGAATATCTTTCTTTTTCCAAAAGTGTTATGGACAGCCTTCGTAATGTTTAGCATGCGCCTTTCATTGATTCCAAGCAGGATTTACAGATGTTTTTTTCCTTAAAATTTCGAATGCCGTCTGCGTTTCCACAGAAAATACAAGCGGGCTCATACTTCTTAAGAATGATTTTTTCACCGTCAACATAAATCTCAAGCGCGTCTTTTTCATCAATTTGTAAAGTGCGGCGTAATTCAATAGGAATCACAACTCTTCCAAGCTCATCGACTTTGCGTACAATACCGGTAGATTTCATCATGGGTTTTCCAGCTCCTTTCGTTAAAATTCGACATTGCTGACAAACACATTATACCTATATTTGCATGCAAAGTCAAATTGATCCAATATGTTTTTACTTGGTATTAACATATTAAAATTTCAGGGAAAAGTGCTTTTTGTGAGATAGAATATGGATGATTTGAATTTTTTTAGCATTTTTTTTAGGAGTTTTCGTAAAATATTTTGAGCCGGTTCCTTTCCGGTTGGTTTCAATGACTCATAATACTTGACAAAGTCTTTTTTTACCGATATATTTAATAAAATAGCAGTGCAGTTTTATATGGATGAAAGATGATGAAGGAAAAGTATCTGTTGGGCTACGTATAAGAGAGTCGGGTAAGGTGGGATCCCGATCGGGCCGGCGGAAAAAATGGTTCCTGAGTCTCCGTTTTGAAAACAAGTAGGAACGGACGTTTGGTTCACGTTATGAACTCCGGAGTCTTCTTAATTCAAGAAGAGAACTGGGGTGGTACCACGAAGGTTAACCTCTCGTCCCCTGCGAGGCGAGGGGTTTTTATTTTGCCCGAAACCATTTGACTGGGCATGATTTTGAAAGATCATTGATTATCATTGGGTATAGGAGAGATGACGGTTCACTCACTTTTCAAATTAATTATCAACCGAAATGATGGACTAAGTTTGAAATTGGGTTAAAATAAACCGATATAATCATTGCCAATAACTTTTTGGGAGGGGATTTGAGATGGGTAAATACTACATTACGACTCCGATTTATTATCCGAGTGATAACTTACACATTGGGCATGCATATGCAACCGTAAATGCAGATGCTTTAGCGCGTTATCACCGTCAAATCGGAGATGATGTTTGGTTTCTCACCGGTACAGATGAACATGGGCAAAAAATTCAACGGAAGGCTGAGGCTGCCGGGGTTAGCCCCCAGAACTATGTCGATAACATTGTCGCCAGTATCAGGGATCTTTGGAAAAGACTAAAGATTAGTAATGACGATTTTATCCGGACCACCGAGGAACGTCATGAAAAGGCGGTTCAAATCATTTTTGATCGCCTTTACCAGCAGGGTGATATTTATAAAAGCGAGTATGAAGGGTGGTATTGTACTCCTTGCGAAGCTTTCTGGACGGCCAGGCAATTGAATGAAGGCAAATGTCCCGATTGCGGCCGCGAGGTAGAACTGGTTAAAGAAGAAAGTTATTTTTTCCGGGCTTCCAAATATGCTGATCGTTTGCTCCGGCATATTGAAGAAAATCCCGATTTTATTCAACCGGTGTCCCGCAAAAATGAGATGGTGAACAATTTCTTAAAGCCGGGTCTGGAAGATCTTTGCGTTTCCAGGACAACTTTTAATTGGGGGATTAAAGTACCTTTTGACCCAAAACATGTAGTTTATGTTTGGTTGGATGCGCTGTCCAATTATATTACGGCTCTCGGCTATCCGGAAAATCCGGATTTGTTCCAAAAATACTGGCCTGCCGATCTCCATCTAGTCGGAAAAGAGATTGTGCGGTTTCATACGATTACCTGGCCTATTATTTTAATGGCTTTGGGTTTGCCTTTGCCAAAGAAGGTTTTCGGACACGGCTGGTTGGTTCTTGATGGCGGGAAGATGTCAAAATCAAAAGGAAACGTAGTCGATCCATTGATACTTATTGAGAAATATGGAATAGACGCCGTACGTTATTACTTATTAAGAGAAACGCCTTTCGGATCCGATGGCTCTTATACGGAAGAGGCGCTCATTCTCCGTATTAATACGGATCTCGCCAATGACCTGGGCAATTTATTGCATCGAACGCTTTCGATGATTGAAAAATTTAATGACGGCGTGATTCCTAAACCCGGTGTTTACGAGGATTTAGATCAGCAGGTCATCAAGCTTTCCCAAGAAAGTCTAGCTGATTTTAAGGCGGCGATGGAAAAGTTAGAGATTAACTTAGCCTTGATCACAGTTTTTAAATTGGTGAGCCGAACCAATAAATATATTGATGAAGCTGCGCCCTGGGCATTAGCCAAAAATCCGGAATTGCGGGATCGATTAAATACGGTTCTCTATACGATGAGTGAAACCTTGCGGCTTATTGCCGTCTATTTGGTGCCGTTTTTGGTGGAAACTCCATCCAAGATATGGGCACAGCTTGGCCTGTCGGACCTTCCGTCCGACTTGGAATATTCCGATGCCGTGAAATGGGGATGGCTTAAGCCTGGGACTGTTACTAGAAAGGGAGAACCGATTTTCCCCCGGATAGAGATTGAAAAACCAAAGGAGGAAGGGAAAGTGGCACAACAACCGGAGGTTCAAGAAAAAGCAGCTGAAAAAAGCGATTCCGTCCAAATCACAATTGATGAATTCGCCAAGATCGATTTGCGAGTTGCCAAAGTTATTGCAGCGGAAAAGGTGGAAGGATCCGACAAGTTGCTTAAACTGCAAGTCAAGGTTGGAGAAGAATCACGACAAATTGTTGCCGGAATCGCATTACATTATCAGCCCAGTGAGATGGTAGGTAAAGAAATTGTGATCGTGGCCAACCTTAAACCGGCTAAATTGCGGGGTATATTATCCGAAGGGATGCTTTTGGCGGCATCAAATAGTGAAGGGCAAGTTTCTTTGCTTAACCCCGATAAAACGATTGGGGAAGGTTCTAAAGTGCGCTGATGTGGATCGATAGTCATACTCATCTGAATGATCAAGCTTTTAAGGAAGATTACCCCTTAGTCATTGAGAGTGCCGTGAATGGCGGGGTTTCAACAATGGTGGTTGTCGGGTATGATCTTGATTCTTCGCGGCGGGCTGTGGAATTGGCCGATAGCTACCCAATGCTTTGGGCTGCTGTTGGAATCCACCCGCAGGATGCCCGCCTGTGGGATGATGAAGTGGCACTGTCTTTGGAAGAACTCCTGAAGAAACCTAAAGTAGTCGCCCTTGGGGAAATCGGTCTGGATTATCATTATCTCGACACACCGAAAAAAGACCAACATCAAGCCTTTTTGGAACAACTTCAGCTAGCGAGGGAGTATAATAAACCAGTTATCATTCACAATCGTGAGGCGCATCAGGATACTTTTTCATTAATAAACGAAGTGCAATTAGGCCCGGCGGGCGGAGTCATGCACTGTTTCAGCGGTAGCCGGGAAATGGCGGCTCAATTTTTAAAAATGGGGCTTCATATATCCTTTACCGGAGTGATTACTTTCACCAATGCTGAAAAATTGAGAAGTGTTGCTGCTGAAATACCTTTAGACCGCTTACTTGTTGAGACGGATTGCCCGTATTTATCGCCGTACCCTTTCAGGGGCCGGCGCAATGAACCCATGCGGGTTGTTACAGTAGGCGAAAAACTGGCGGAAATAAAGCAATTGCCGGTAGAAGAAATAATGCAGGCCACAGCCACTAATACCCGATCTTTATTCCAAATCAAGGAATAAGACTGGAGCAGTATTTGTAATTTCCGCCGGATTTAGATTGCCGGGAAAACCCAGCTGTAATCATTTTTTCGGCGCCGGGAAATTTTTTAACAACAGGATTTTTGATGTAATGAATTTTGCAGTTTTAGGAAAGATATGCTTATGAGTTGCATTGCTAACGTTGTTTTCGTTAACAGAGCGGAATATTGCAATTCATACTTTAGAACATTGGTAAATAGTAATATAAGGAAGTGCCTGCATGCAAGAAAAATTAAATACCGGCGATATGGTAATTGCATATCCCATCCGGGATGCGCTTTATTTAAATATCACCAATCGTTGCCCGAATGCCTGCTTGTTTTGTATCCGGGAAACAACCGGCGGGGTTGGGTTTAACCTTTGGCTGTCCCATGAACCTTCCGTGCCGGAAATCATGGCCGCAATTGAGAAATACGGGTTTAACTACCGGGAAATCGTATTTTGCGGTTATGGCGAGCCGCTATTACGTCCGGAAATTGTGAAAGAAGTAGCCCGGAAAGTCAAAGAGCATCAAGTTAGTGTAAGGCTCAATACCAATGGTTTGGCAGATTTGTTTTTAGAATATGATGTTCTTCCGGATTTATCCGGATTAATCGATACCATCTCCATCAGCCTCAATGCAGAAGATGCCGCGGCTTATGAAAAGTTAACCAAAACTCCTTATGGAATAAAGGCATTTGGGGCAGTGTTAGATTTTATCCGCCGCAGCCAATCGGTTATTCCAAAAGTAATGGTTTCGGTTGTCCGGTATCCGGGAGTCGATATAAAGAAAGCAGCATGGATTGCCGAAAATTTGGGTGTGGAGTTTCGGATACGGGAATTGATGGAGTAATTGGCTTAAAGAAGGATTTTGTTTTTTTAAAACGAATTCTGATGATGGAAGTTTTTATCGATGGTAAAGTGAGAGTATCATAAAATGCTGCTTTTCTGGTTCTATATGGAAACCCTGTAGCGGATCTTCATCAAGGATTTTAAATCTACAAAAGGGAGGTCAGAATGAAGGTTAAGATTATCAAAGGTCGTTGGGAAAAAAGGTTTCGCGATTATGTATACATAGGCTTGGGTTCTGTAATGGGTGTTGCATTATTTGGTTCGGTCCTTTATATGACAGCTCTCGATAAAGTTTCTCTTCAGGTAGACGGATCCACCTATCAGTGGCACACCCTAAGTTCGGACGTAAAACAGGTATTGCAAGAAAAGAAAATCGTTTTAAAGTCCGGTGATAAAGTTATCCCCGATCTAAAAACACCAGTTGCCGAAGACTTAAAAATAAAGGTATATCGGGCTTTCACGGTTAAGATTAAGGCTGATGGTAAAACCAAAGAGTTTAACACCACTGCCCAGCCAATTAAAGAAGTATTGGCCTCGGCTAAAATCGATATTGACAAAGATGATAAGGTTACCCCTTCACTCGAAACGGTTGTTGGTCCGGGCCAGAACATCAAGGTCGTGAAAGTTCACAGTAAGCTGATTACCAAACAGATTACAGTAAAACCGGGGACTGAATACCACAAGGACAAAGATCTGGAACGCGGCGAAGAAAAGGTAATCCGTGAAGGGAAACCCGGTTTGATAGAGCGGCAAGTAAAAGTGGTTTATGAAGACGGCAAGGAAGTTGAACGCTACAAGCTTTCCGAAAAAACGCTAAAGCCCGTAGTCAATACGGTGGTGGCCCGGGGAATTCGCAATGTGGTTAGGACTTTAACAACTTCCCGGGGGTCGTTCCGGTACGTTGAAGTAAAAAATATGGTTGCTACGGCATATTATCCGGGGCCGGAGAGCTGTGGAAAATATGCGGCGTACGGCCAAACCTACACCGGGAAAAAGGCTGGTTTTGGTTTGGTTGCGGTTGATCCGCGAGTGATTAAACTGGGTACGAAATTATACATTGAGGGCTATGGGAAGGCAGAAGCCGCCGATATAGGTGGCGCCATCAAGGGGAACCGTATCGACCTTTGCTACGAAACGTATCGTGAAGCCGCAATGTACGGAAGCAAGAAGATAAAAGTATACATTTTGGAGTAGGTTTGATGAATACCATAAAAAAATAACGGACCCCGGCAAATTGGTCGGGGTCTTCATTATTCCTTAATTTTAGATCGTCCGGTAAATGAAAGCCCCTCAACCTCAGGCAACTTCATGTTGAAGCTCTTTGATAAACTGATCGAACATGGCCGTCACTTTATCGCTGTTTTTTCCTAAATAATAGGCTATTTTTACGGGTGATTGGGTTTTTAGCAAACTCTCCATGGCTTCCCGGAAATATTGGTAATAATTCTTAAAGAATAACTCGAAAATCGGGAAAATATCATCTTGCCCGGGATTTGGAGTGTTGAGGCCGCGGGTTTGTTGGTATAGAGAGAAAAGTGCTTGATAAACCTGGTCTTGGAGTTTATTTACATCAATCGCTGTGGTTTCGGCTACTTTTTTTAAGGATTTTAATTCAAGGACATCTTGAAATAAATCCCGTTCAAAAAATTCTTCATTATCGATCAAAGTATTTTCAAATTCCGGTTTAACATTTTCTGAATTTAAAATATCATTCATTGCAGATCCCCCTTTAAATTTTTAATGACTTCAGGTTTGCTTTTTTGATTTCCGGTAATTTTAGAGTAAGAATTCGAATTCTATTTTCCATACTCCGCTCATTACATTATGCCCCCAAGTTTGGTGAATTATACCACCTAATTTATATGTTTGGTGATTCATATTGAAAAGGGTGTTGATATTAGGTTTGATTTCTATTAAAATGGAATCAGTCTATGTAAATTCGGGGCAGACGGAATTAGAAAATTAAAAAACGGGATGGGTAGGATTGGTTCTAAGAGAGAGCCGGTTTACCGATTACCGATACAGGAGTGAATGGATTGAAGACAGCAAATCAGATTCGCCAGGAATTTCTGGAGTTTTTCAGGGAAAAGGAACATACCATTGTACCCAGTGCTTCGGTAATTCCCCATAATGATCCGACCTTAATTTTTACCAATGCGGGTATGAATCAATTTAAAGATGTATTTTTGGGAACGGGGACCAGAGATTATAAAAGGGCTGCGGACTCTCAAAAGTGCATCAGGGTCAGCGGTAAGCATAACGATCTGGAAGAAGTGGGACGGGATACTTACCATCACACTTTTTTTGAGATGTTGGGCAATTGGTCCTTTGGCGATTATTACAAGAAAGAAGCGATTACATGGGCTTGGGAGTTGTTAACCGAGCGATGGAAATTACCCAAGGATAAATTATATGCCACTGTCTACAAAACGGACGAAGAGGCGGAGAATATCTGGAAAAGCTGTACCGATATCGCGCCTGACCATGTGATGCGTTTTGGAGAAAAAGAGAATTTTTGGGAAATGGGTGAAACAGGCCCCTGCGGTCCCTGTTCGGAGATTCACATTGATTTGGGACCTGAACGCTGCGACAAGGGACATGTTCCCGGCCATGTTTGCGCTGTAAATGCCGGATGCGCCCGTTTTATCGAACTTTGGAACCTGGTATTCATCCAGTTCAACCGGAAACCCGATGGGACTTTAGAGGATCTTCCCAGCAAACATGTGGACACCGGAATGGGATTTGAACGGATCTGCTCTGTTATCCAAAACCAAAAGTCTAATTATGATATTGATCTCTTCCGGAATATTATTCAGGCTATCGAAGAAGTCACCGGCCAAAGTTATTCCAAACCGGAAAACCAAGTCCCGATGCGAGTGATTGCCGATCATATCCGTTCGTTGACGTTTTCAATTGCAGATGGGGTTTTGCTTTCCAACGAGGGCCGCGGTTATGTCATGCGGCGTATTTTAAGGCGCGGGGCCCGCTTCGGCCGAAATCTCGGAATGACGGAACCTTTTTTGTATAAAGTTGTACCGGGATTAGTTTCCGCGATGGGGGACGCTTACCCGGAAATCAGAAAACAACAACAACATTGCCAAATGGTGATTAAAGCCGAGGAAGAAGGCTTTAACCGGACCTTGGATAATGGAATTGAACTGTTTGAAAAGATTGCGGCCGCTTTGGCGGAGGAGAAAAACAAGACGGTTTCGGGTGCGGATGCTTTTAAATTGTATGATACTTACGGGTTCCCTTTGGATCTTACCCAGTTGATGGCGGAAGAACGGGGATTAACGGTGGATCTGGAAGGCTTTGAGCAGGAAATGGCCGGCCAAAAAACCAAAGCCAGACAGAGCGGGAAATTTACCATGTCCGATGACCTGGTGAAATGGGAAACGGTTCAAGAAGGACCTCATTCGGCCTTTAAAGGTTATGAAACTTTAAAACTCCAGTCCTCTCTGGCCTTTCTCGGCGAGGACCAGGAATATTGGCAGCTGGTATTCGAAGAAACGCCTTTTTACGGCGAATCCGGCGGCCAAGTCGGCGATCAGGGCGGAATTGTTTCCGGCGGGGTTGAATATCCGGTTGTCGATACCCAAAAAATGAATGACCGGATCGTTCATTTTATCAAAAAGAACGGTAAGGCCCCTGAAAAGTCCGGCCGTTTTGAACTGGCCGTGAATGAAAAGAGACGCCGCGACACGGCTTGCAATCATAGCGCTACCCATCTCTTACAGGCCGCCTTGCGGAAGGTTTTGGGAGAGCATCTTCATCAGTCGGGTTCTTTGGTGACCCCGGAGCGTCTGCGTTTCGACTTTACACATTTTGAAAAGATTTCCGATTCGGACCTTCAAAAAGTTGAACAGTTGGTTAACGAAAGCATCGGGCGGGCAATTCCGGTTTGTACCGAAGTGAAAGATTACCGGGATGCTGTGGTCGGCGGAGCGACCGCCCTTTTTGATGAGAAATACGGGGACAAGGTGAGGGTAGTCACCATGGGAGGAGTCAGCCAGGAACTTTGCGGAGGAACTCATGTTACCAATACGGCCCAAATCCGTTTGTTGAGAATCATTTCCGAGAGCAGTGTGGCGACTGGAATCCGCAGAATCGAAGCTGTTACCGGCGATGGGGCTTTAGCCCTCTATAACCAGGAACGGGCTATCTTAGGCGAGGTCAGTTCACTACTGAAAACCGAAAGTCATCAAGCGGCTGCCAAATTAGAAATTTTATTGGAAGAGCATAACAAACTCCAAAAGGAAATTGCCAAGGCCAGCCAGGATCAGGCGACCGGCCGGATCAAGGAATTAATAACCCAGGTTCAAACTGCCGGAACCGGGAAATACATTGTGGCCCGGGTCGATGGTTTTACGATGGATCAATTGCGAGATGCCGTGGATAAACTCCGGGATGCGATGAATAGCGGCGTAGCGGTATTGGGTACAGTGAGTGAGGGTAAAGTCTCCTTTGTTGTCGGGGTAACCAAGGACCTAACTTCCAAGGTTCAAGCCGGTTCCTTGATCAAGGCCGTTGCCGCCGAGACCGGCGGAAGCGGCGGAGGACGCCCGGATATGGCTCAAGCCGGCGGCAAAGATGCCTCCAAGATCGATCAGGCTCTCGAAGTCGGCAAGAAAATGGTCTGCGAGTTGTTGGGTAAATAATTGGAAAAGGCCTAGGGGATAAGGAAAAAGCAATACCTATCGATGAATGTAGGTATTGCTTTTTTATTTGGCTCTGTCGGAGAAAATTGGATCAAACAAATTTGCAAGATATCCCTTCCCGGGCGGCCTCGAGTACCTTTTTGCCTGTATCCTCTGTGGTGGTATTGATAAGGATTTCACTCTGGATATTCGAATTCCATTTTCAATAAGTCATCCGGTTATTCAAGATCCCCTGTAAAATGAAATTGTGGCTCGACAATATCATTTCTCCCTTCCGCAATATTGTTTTACTCATCTGTAAAATGGTTTCTCCCATCAACAATGTTGTTTCGGGGAGCTGCAAAACCATTTTTTCGATCTGCAATATTGCTTTCCTGATTCTCAAAATCATTTCTCCCACCGACAATATTGTTTTGCTGGTCTACAAAATCATTTCACCCATCATTTTTATGTTTTTTTGCAGAAACGTGAATTTTTCAGGGAATTGTTGTTTGATTTGAACGGCCAAAAAGGAACAGGATTCACAGATGATGGTATATTACCGTTTGGTTTTTCCCATAATGGGGTAGGACGGTTTTTGGAGGAAGAAAGAAATGGTAAAAAGTTTTTTAGTCAAAATATCACTGGCCCTTTGTTTTTTGGCATTGTTTTCTTTAAAACTGGTCGATGTTTCCACCGGCGAACTTGGGAGGGAATATCCCCTGGAAATTGGCTGGAAAGCTGTTGGAGTGCCTCTGCAAGAAATATCGACCGAGACTTGGATGCAGTTGAATCGGGAATGGATGAGCATCTATGAACTGAAACAATTGACCCAAAAGTTGCAGGGAAAATTGGGCATGACGGGTCGCGTAAAACCAACTTGTGGCCAGCAGGATGGAATGACTTATGCTTCATTTGAAAATAAAATAAAGGACGGCACGCTGATGACGCTTACGATTCAGTCGATGCGCGATGAAACCTTCGATGAAACGCAATTGGGAATCAATACCAGCCAGACTGGACCCATTCAAGACGTCGGCGGTTATGTAAGTCATCTAAAAAGCCTGATTGCCGGGATTGGCGGAGAACCTCATGTGAAAGTGATGCTCTTTGGTGAATATAAGGGTAAGTTAACAGCCAATGTCATTAAAGAGTTTTCCAGCCGTGTATTTCAAAAGATGCAAGCGGAATATGTCAGTTCTTCTTATATCGCAGGGAATAGCAATCAAAAGGGATATACTCCCTTAATAAAAGACTCTACGACTTATGAAAATAAAAAGTCTAATGTAGAAATTTGCACCCGCTACGATGGAGAACGAAAGATAACCCAAATTGTTTTAGCGACCCCATCTTTTAATGATGAAATGTAACCGGGTGAGGATAAAGTGCTATGGAAATAAGATTTGGGTGTTGTCTGTCGCCTAGTTTAGAATCTTCTGTTAAAACTACTTTTCCGGATAGCGATCCCGGATCGCCTTGATAATATCATAGATTTCAATAAATGCTTCGACAACCTGGGGATCAAAATGCTTACCGCTTTGATTTTGGATATATTCCAAAACCCGCTGTTCATCCCAGGGGTTTTTATAAATCCTTTTTGAAATTAGTGCATCATATACATCGGCCAAAGCAACGATCCTTCCCGCCAGGGGGATTTCAGTTCCTTTCAGATTTCTGGGGTAACCGGTGCCGTCCCATTTCTCATGATGGGTCAATGCAATGAGGGCTGAGAGTTGGTCCGTATCGGATACGGAGTCCGAAAATAAGGTCGCCCCCCAATGGGTATGATTTTTCATCTCTGTAAATTCTTCATCCGTAAGGGCCGAAGTTTTTTTGAGGATTAAATCGGACACCGCTACTTTTCCCACATCATGCAACATGGCCGCAATCCGGAGAATGTCTTTTTGACGTTTAATTTCTTCTTCGGCGATTCCTTTTTTTATTGCCCACCGGTTATAGATTTCTATCGCATAAGCGCCGACTCGGTTGGCATGGGTCCCGGTCTCTTTTGGGTCCCGGAGTTCAGCCATTTTTGTCATCCGGAGAATGACTTGCCTTGTCATCCTGGCCCGTTCAATGGCAACTGTTGCGTTACCGGCAAAAAAAGATATATAACTTTTATCATCCTCGGTAAAGGGAACCGTGGAACCATGGTCGTTTTTTTTATTGATGATTTGAATCACTCCGATGATTTGGCTGAAACGGGTTATCAAAGGAATCGCTAAAACGGAACCGGTCCGGTATTTTGAAATTCGGTCAAAATGAGGATTAAAAGAGTAAGGAACCGACCTTTGAAGATGGTAAACATCATCAATCATCAGCGCTTTACCGGATAGGGCAACATAACCACAGATGGAGAATTTATCAATGGGAAGGGTAAAGTAAGAATAGATGTTTTTGTTATGGAGCGGATCCACTTTAGCCAATGAATCATTTTGCACATAACTGAATTCCATCACGTTGTCTTTCATTAAATAAATGGAGCCGGCATCGGCCCCGGTGAATTTTCTTGATTCATAGAGAAGACGATCAAGCAACGAATCAAGATCTTGAATTTGATTTAGTTTTTCGATAATTATCAATAATTCTTTAGCCTTATCAGGGCTATCCGTTGCTTTCATAGAAGTTCTCCGGTTTGGTTATAAAAACTTATTCCAAATAATCCAAAGGTTTTTAATATATGGAAAGCTATTGAATATATTTTCCAGTGTTTCACATTTTCCTGCTTTTTTTAATGTTTTTTAATGTTCTCTATACTCGGAGGGGCTTTTGCCGGTGATATGCTTAAAAATCCGGCTAAAATAAAATGGATCGAAATATCCCACCAACTCGCCGACGGCTTTAATGTCTAACTCAGGCTTACTCCGTAACAAATGTTTCGCTTCATTAATCCGCAGGTTTACAAGGTATTTGACCGGAGTCTCCTCATAGTGTTTTTTGAACAGTTTACTCAGGTAAGAGGCATTGAAATTGAACTTTTGGGCTAAGGTATTCAAATTGATATCGTGAGTAAAATTTTCCTTGATGAACTGGATGACCATTGCTGCGACTTCCTCCGGAGAGCTGTCTCCGCGGGTGTTTTTGGCAATTTTACGGTTGAGAAAATGACTCTCTGCTTTTAGAGATATTTTTATTTTAGCCAGAGCCTTTCGTAATTCATCCAGTTCCAGGGGCTTAAGGAGATAATCGTTAACCCCGTATTGAATAGCGTGTTTTGCATAATCAAATTCACTATAGCCGCTGATAATGATCGTTTTGATGTAAGGGAAATTGAGGGATACATTTTTTAATAATTCCAGCCCGTCAAGGACCGGCATCCGAATATCGGTCAATAGTAGGTCCGGGGAAAAGGTTTCCACCATTTCCAGAGCGTGTTTTCCGTTTTGGGCAAGCCCAACCACGGAGAATGCCGGATCGGTTTGTTGAATTTTTTTAACGATATCATGGAGAATCAATTCTTCATCTTCCGCAACAACAACTTTGATCATGGGTTCATCCTGCATTTTGAACCTCCATGTTTTTTTCAAGTAAGCCGCCAATTTGAACGGTTGTACCGCTTCCGCCTTCACCGGGATTCCCGATTTGAAACACCATTTGCTCATGGTAAACGAGTTTCAAACGGATATAGATATTTAATAAGCCCATTCCGTTAAGCTCCAAGTTTGGAAGTAAGCCGTTTTCATTGATTTCCCGGATCTTTTGGCGAATATTGGCGAGGGCTTGGGGATCAAATCCGGGCCCGTTATCTTGAACCGTCACCCGCCATTGATCGTTTTCAACAAAAGCCCGTATTGCTATTTCCCAGGGGGGTTCGTTCCGGGTACCGTGTTTGATGGCATTTTCCACCAAGGGTTGAATCAGCAATTTCGGGATCGTCATTTCATTCATTGAAGGCTGGATTTGGAACGAATACGATAAGTTGTTGCGGTAGCGGAATTTCATACATTCCAAGTATTTTTCGGTATATTCCAGCTCGGTTTGGATTTTGACCAACTGGGACTCCGGGGATGAAATATATCGTAACATGTGGGAAACGTTTTTGCATAAAGTAATGACTCCATCATTCATGTTTTCCTCCGCCATGATGATGATGGTCGCCAGGGTGTTATATAAAAAATGCGGATTCATTTGAGATTGGAGGGCCAGAATTTTGGACTGGATTTCCTGGGATTGCGAGAGTAACAGCGCATCCATGGATTGTTTCAGTTTCACACTCATATTTTCAAAGGCCACATTCAATTCTTCCAGTTCATTCAGATCACTGGTCAAACGGGGCTGGGTCTGGGTAAAAACCATGTCCAAGTCCAATTTCTTAATGGCGCGGTGAATGCTTTGGATGGGAGTGGTTACTTTTTTAGCCAGTCCGTAAGAAATTAGCAGCGTTAGCAGAAGTAAACCGATACAGCTGAAGAAAACAATTTGGGTAAAAGTGACCACCGGCGCCAGAACCAGGCGCTGCGACTCAACGATTAACACTTTCCAACCGGAGTATTCCGATTGATTATAAGTAACGATTTCCCGGTTGTGATCCAGCGGACTGCGGATAGTGGCGGATACGGCATGGGTGTTTTTATTTTTGGTCAGTTGCAGATAGCGGTAATAACGGGAATCGATTCGATGTTTATAGGGAAAAAGCAGTTCGCCCTGGTTGTTAAAGATATAGAGGGACTTTTTACCGGATTCCCGGCGCATTAGATCGTCAAGACCATGGAATATCGTATCGCAGTCCTGTTCAACTTCTACGATCCCCTGCCTAGTCCAATTCCGGTCATATAAAACGCGGCACAGGGAAATATACTTGCTGTCATCGGCTATGCCGAGTGAAACATAGATGCTATCGTCGTTGATTCCGCCGCGAACTCTGGCCAGCAAGTTGTCCGGATGGGGGGAGGTAATGTATTTATCGCCATTTTTGGCGAGGACTTTGTGATACCAGGGTTTCTTCGCCAAAGAAATCCGGGTTGCGGTATTGAAAATTCCAGCCCCCACCATTTCGCCGTTGAAATCGTATAAATTAATTTGACTGACCATTTGGGAGGGGCCGATGATGGCCATGAAGATGTCCATCAATTCCTTGGCATTGTAATATTTTTCAACCTTCAATTCGGTGTTTTCGCTATCGGGACTGATGTTATAAGCCAGGTGCCTGTAAAAACGTTCTTTGACCAGGTTGGAATAACAAATATTCATCGAAGCCGTATTCATCTTTTGGAGTTCTACATCCAACTTCTCACCAATCGATTCGCAGAGGCTTTGATGGGATTGGGAAGCCCTGGTTTTCAACAGGGATGAAGTGTAGTAATAAAAAAAGACCGCAAATATCAAAAGGCTGACAATAATCAGGGCCGAGTAAGAGAAGAACAAATTGGCCCGGATGGTCCGGAGTCGAATCTTCATGAGAGCACCATTCCTTAAAGACTGGAACTTAAAGTTTAGGTGGCAAAAAAGTGCAAAGAAAAAATCTGTTTCGTACATGTTAAAAAAGCCGGCTCTTTAGTAATCTATAGGTAGTCGATATGTAATCATATTGTAACCAATTTGAAAGGGGGTGTCAAATTTTCCAAAAGCAGGTAATGGTTTTGATTTTGATACCAAAGCGATTCGAAAATGAAAAAAGGGGAGGGTACGGAATGAAAAAGTTATTGATGGTCTTATGGATACTGTTGGTTGGAATCGCTACGATTGGCATTGCCTATGGAGCCAAGAGTAATGTTACGCTTACCTTCGGGGCCCATCAGGCCGGAGTTCCCATTTCCGGTGTGGACCAAAAAATAGCCAAGGTTTTTGAGAAAGAAACGGGCATTAAAATCGATTTCCAGATTGTTCCCGATGCCCAGTGGCGCGATTTATTAAAAGTAAAACTGGCTTCGGGGGAAGCACCGGATATTTTTTTGGTCGACGCGGATCCCTTTAGTTTGAATGATCGGATTCACCCCGCTGAGAATTGCATTGATCTCTCCAAAGAAAAATTTATTTCCCGGATGGACCCGGTGTTCTTACCCAGTATTTCTTATAAAGGGAAAGTTTATGGTTTGTCGATTTTTCCCGGGGTAAAAATCTGGATTTATTACTACGATAAGGAATTATTTAAAAAGTTGAACCTGGAACCTCCGAAAAATTATGCGGAGTTTAAAAAGGTTTGCCAGACGATTAAGGATGCGGGTGAAGTCCCGGTATATGAATCGCTGGCCAATGGCTGGCACCAGGTTTTGCCGTTATTCGAAATTGGGGCCACTTATGAAAAGACTCAACCGAAACTTTATGATCAATTGAATATCAATAAAATTCAGATTACCGATGTGCCGGGGCTCCTTAGAACTCTGACCGAACTTAAAGAATTTGCCGACTTGGGCTTTTATAATAAAGATTTTATGACCGCAAATTTTGATGATGGCTACAAAGTCATGGCGGAAGGTAAAGCGGCTATGTTCATGGCGGGTCTTGGTTGGCGGGAACAGATGGATCAGCTTTATCCCGGAAAAGGGTCCAATATCGGATTTTTCATCATGCCTTGGAACGACAATCAGATTTTAAATGTGAATCCGGCTGGTAACGCCAGATTCGGCAATAAAAAAAGCAAACACGTAAAGGAAATTCTACAATACTTCCGGTTCCTTACCCGTCATGATATCCTGCAAATGCGCCAAGATTTAGATCCGTTGACCCTGATTTTGAATTGGCCCGAAATCTCTTCCCGGTATCCGGCAGATATTCAAGCCTTGTTCAAGAATTCCAAACAGGGCACGGTGATGCAATATGGTGTCAAATATATCGATTCCCAGTGGATGGATGTAGGAAAAGACATCGAGGCCATGTACGCCGGTGCTTTAACACCCAAACAAGTGGTGAATAATATTCAAAAACGCCGGATTGAGCAAGCTACCCTTCAAAAAGATCCTTATTGGGTGAAAAAATAAAGAAATCTGCAGAAGCCAAGTCTACCATAGAAGACGTGCCGGTTTAACCGGCTGCCTTACATGGGGGCACTTTTCCCTTCAATCAGGGTCAAGTGCCCTCTTAAAAAAATATGGAATCTATTTATCGGCGGTTTGAAAGGAGTTGCCAGGAATGCGCGCCTATGCGAAAGAAAAAATTTATCCCAGTTATTTTTTAATTGGCGCCTTCATCGTTTATTTTGTCCTAGTGCTGCTTCCCGGTTTGGTGGGTATTTATTATTCCTTCACCGATTGGAACAGTTTTGATCCGGCCATTCATTTTGTGGGTTTCGCTAATTTTAAAAAGGTTTTTTCCCAGGATGAATTATACGGATTTTATATCTTGAATACCATTAAATTTACGGTTTATACCACGATTTTAAAAACCATCATTGGACTTGGGGCGGCCTTGTTATTGATGCGCAGTGTGAAATGGATTAATTTCCACCGAATGGTGATGTTTTCCCCTCAAGTGCTGTCATTTGTCATCGTCGGACTTATTTTTCGCAGTTTATTAAATCCCACCGAAGGTTTTCTGAATGAGACTTTAAAAATGGTGGGTATGGGCGCTTTGGGCCAAAACTGGCTGGGAGATATCCAATGGGCTTTTACCTCAATTGTGGCGGTTGATACCTGGAAAGGCGCGGGTTACCTTATGGTTTTGTTTATTGCCGGTTTAAAATCCATACCGGATATGTATTATGAAGCTGCCCAGATAGATGGGGCCAGCTATTGGCAGCGATTGACCCATGTAACGTTTCCATTGTTGATGCCGGTGATCACGATTACGTTAATATTGAATATCACCTATGGGCTCAGGGTATTTGACTCGGTTTATGTTTTAACCAATGGAGGGCCTGGATTTGCTACCGGAGTTATCAATACAATTGTTTTCAAAGAATTCTCCAAGGGCACTTATGCCGTAGGTAGCGCATTATCAACGATTTTACTGGTTTTTATATGCGGGATTTGTTATTTTCTACTGAAGGCATTAACCAAGAAAGAGGTGGAATACTGATGGTCAAATTCCTTCGCCCTCTTATAAAAAACGCCTTTGCCTGGCTGATGAGTATCGTAGTATTGATTCCTTTTGCCGTCATGCTGGTGAATTCCTTTAAAACTAAGGAAGAATCCTATTCCATGACCTTGAAATTGCCGGCGGTTTTCCAGTTCCAAAATTATCTGACCGTGATTGAACAAGGGAATGTCGTTTCATCTTTTTTCAATAGCTTTCTGTATGCTGTTATCTGTGTGGTCGTCGTGGTCCTGACTTGCTCGATGGCGGCGTTTGTCATCTCCCGGAATGAGTCCGGTTTGCATAAATTCATATACTATTTGATCATTACGGGTATTGTTTTGCCTGTCAATTATGTGGCGCTCATGAAAGTGATGCAGGTGACGATGATCAATAACACCCGGATTGGAATCAGTCTGTTATACGCGGCGATGAATATCCCCATTAGTCTATTTATCACTACCGGTTTCATCCATTCGATTCCCAAGGATCTTGATGAAGCGGCGATTATCGACGGCTGCGGGCCTTGGAGTTTGTTTTTTCGGGTAATATTTCCGCTGCTTAAACCGATCACCGTTACAGTCGGAGTTTTAGGCTTTATGGCCGCTTGGAACGACTTTATGATGCCTTTGTATTACTTAAATAATTCGGCCAAATGGCCGATGTCGCTGACTGTCTATAATTTTTTCGGCGCCAGTATGCAAGCGCAGCGTCAATGGAATTTGGTCTGCGCCGATATCGTACTCACCAGCGTACCGGTAATCGTCGTTTATCTGTTGGGACAGCGCTACATCGTTTCCGGAGTTACCGCCGGAGCGGTCAAGGGGTAAATCAAACCTTCAATTGTTGGCGGCAACGGGTCCGGTATTCCCAGGGCGTTTGTTTCATGTACTTTTTAAAAAGGGCGCTAAAATAACTGAAATTATCAAATCCCAGATCCAGGGCGATTTCGGCAATTTTTTGATCGCCATCCTTTAAAAGTCCGGCGGCTTTCTGCACCCGATAATAATTGATATATTCGACGGGCGTCTGCCGGGTGAGGCGCCGGAAGAAACGGTAAAAATAACCTTCACTCATATTGACGAGCCCGGCGAGATCGCGGATGGTAATCTTTTGGTCGTAATTTTGCTGAATGTAATGGATAACCTGTTTGAGCTTTTCGGTTTTGTAATTACCCGGAGCCGCTGGTGAGTTGGGGGTGCTGCCGGCGATCATCGCCGCCAATATCAGATAAAGATCGCCTTTGGTGACTAGTTCATAGGTTGGCGACTTTTGCTCATAATGGTCAATGATCTCCAGAAGCTTCTCTAAAATTTGCCGGCCCCAGGGTGAGGTACTTGTAATATGAACCGGGGGCTGAAATTTTTTTTGCCTAAAGGGGTCGAGAAATTTATATTGAACCGCATCCAGGGTGGAACTGCCCAGTAAATCCGGATGGAAGACGACAGCGCTGAAAGCGCAAGTTTCGGTTTGGGCGAGTCCGGTATGAATTTGGCCGCTTCCCACAAAGACAGCCTGTCCTTTATCCACCCCGTAACTTTCGGTATCGATTTGAAAAACCGCCCGGCCTTCAGTGAGTAAAATAAATTCCCACTCATCATGCCAGTGGCAATCGATAATGGTTTCGGTGCGGTGATAGGTTAAGGAATAAACACTCAAAGGAAACACGGCGTCGCCGTGGACCTTTTTTTCTTTTAAAAAATCTTTATTCATGGCCAACGCTTTCCTTCTGGTGGGATATCCCACGTTTTTAGGTAAATCGGAACAATCGAGTCATTATTTTGATAATGATGGTTCGGATTCTGCAAGAAAAGCAAAATCAAAGTCAGTATAATTATATCATGAGTTTTATTCCAATCAATGAAGGAGTGAGGGAAGGATGAAATTTACCAACGGACAGTGGCTTATTCGTGAAGGATTATCCATTTCCATTCCGGCAGAAGTTCGCGATTTTGATATCGCTCAAGATTCAATCACGGTCTATGCTCCTTACAAACCCATCGATACCCGGGGAGCAACTTTGGACGGGGCGTTGTTTACAGTGAGCTATTTCTCACCCCTGCCCGATGTCATCGGCGTTCGGATCGCCCATTTTACCGGGGAGGAATCAAGAGGGCCTGAGTTTGAAATTCACCGTGAGGATGTTCCGGTGAAAATCGTGAATGGTCCTGAGGCGCTGACCTTAACCAGCGGCAATTTGACGGCGCGGATTCAGAAAAATACCGAGACCACCAAAAAATGGGCGGTTGATTTTTTGGCCGGCGACCGGGCGATTACCGGCAGTAGTTTTGGAAACACCGGATATGTGGTTACGGATCACCATGAAGTGTATATGAAAGAACAACTCGACTTAAAAGTGGGCGAGTGTGTTTACGGACTCGGTGAACGCTTTACCTCGTTTGTGAAAAACGGGCAAGTGGTGGATGTCTGGAACGAAGATGGCGGGACCGACACGGAACAAGCTTACAAGAATATTCCCTTTTATCTTACCAACCGAGGTTACGGCGTGTTTGTCAATCACCCGGAACGGGTATCCTTCGAAGTGGCCTCGGAGAAAGTCTTTAAAGTTCAATTCAGCGTTCCCGGGGAACAGTTGGAGTATTACATTATTTACGGCCCCACACCGAAAGAGATTTTGGAGAAATATACCCGTTTAACCGGGAGGCCGGCCCTTCCGCCAGCCTGGTCCTTTGGGCTTTGGCTGTCCACTTCGTTTACGACGGACTATGATGAAAAAACCGTCAACAGTTTTATCGACGGGATGGAAAAGCGGGATCTACCCCTGGCGGTTTTTCATTTCGATTGTTTCTGGATGAAAGAATATCACTGGTGTAACTTTGAATGGGATGACCAAGTTTTTCCCGATCCTGAAGGTATGCTGGCCCGTTTAAAAGCCAAGGGGCTCAAGATATGTGTCTGGATCAATCCTTATATCGCCCAGCGCTCCCGGTTGTTTGCCGAAGGGAAAGCCAAAGGATACTTACTGAAAAAGAGCAACGGCGATATCTGGCAATGGGATAAATGGCAAGCCGGCATGGGAATCGTCGATTTCACCAATCCGGATGCCTGCCGCTGGTTTAGCGGATATCTGGAAAAACTATTGAATATGGGTGTGGATTGTTTCAAGACAGACTTTGGCGAGCGCATTCCCACCGAGGGGGTTTATTATTTCGACGGATCGGACCCCATGAAGATGCACAATTACTATACCTATCGATATAATAAAACCGTCTTCGAACTTTTGGAAAAGAAGCTTGGACCGGGCAAGGCTGTGGTGTTTGCCCGATCGGCCACAGTGGGCGGCCAGCAATTCCCGGTTCACTGGGGCGGTGATTGCTGGGCCAATTTCGAGTCCATGGCCGAGAGTTTGCGGGCAGGGTTATCTTTGGGCCTTTCGGGGTTCGGATTCTGGAGCCACGATATTGGCGGTTTTGAGCAGACCGCCTCGGCCGGGGTTTATAAACGCTGGGTAGCCTTTGGGCTGTTATCCTCCCATAGCAGGTTGCACGGCAGCAGCTCCTACCGGGTTCCCTGGCTGTTTGATGAAGAAGCCGTCGATGTCTTGCGGTTCTTTACCAAACTGAAATGCAGCTTGATGCCTTACCTTTTTGCCAAAGCCTGTGAAGCAAACCAAAAAGGGATACCGGTAATGCGGGCGATGTTGCTGGAATATCCTACGGATCCGGCATGCGATTACCTGGACCGGCAGTATATGTTGGGGGATTCGTTACTGGTGGCTCCCGTATTCAGTGAAGATGGTTTGGTAAGCTACTATGTCCCCCAGGGGCGTTGGACCCATTATCTGTCGGGTGAAAAAATTTCCGGCGGCTGCTGGCGTGAAGATCATCATGATTATATTAGCCTTCCACTGCTGGTCCGGCCCAACACGATCCTGGCTGTAGGCAAGGTCGATAACCGTCCTGATTATGACTACGCCCAGGATGTTATATTGCATGTTTTTGAACTGGAGGATGGGAAACATGCTTCGGCGAGGATTTATAACCAGGCGGGTACCCCGGAGTTACAGGTCGATTTACAACGGAAGGGAAACAGGATTATCGTCCAGGCCAATGGCTCCGGCAAAGGATGGAGCCTTTTGCTAAGGGGGATCCATCATAATGTCCGCCTTGATAATGGTGGGACCTATCAAGCAACTCCAATGGGAGGATTCATTGAACCGAAGGCGTATACCGGTACATTCCAGATTGAGATTGAGGCGTAAATGGAGAATTAGGGTCAGAATAATCCGTCCGGATGAATAATAACGGGTAGCCAGGAGGGCTGTTCCAAAGGCATTTTGAAATAGCCCCCTTTTTTATACTTTGAGACAACGCTTTATTCTTTTAAAGTATTGATGTCGGCCTTGGGGCAATTTGCTTCGCCCCAGTCGCACATGAGGTCTAAAATAGGTACCAGCGTCTGTCCTTTTTGGGTTAAGGAATATTCAACTTTAGGTGGAATTTGTAGATATTCTTTACGATTTATCAAGTTCTTAGTTTCCAGTTCTTTGAGTTGTTGACTAATCATTTTATGGGTAATTCCCGGAAGGTATCTCCTCAATTCTCCATATCGTAAAGTTCCGTGCTCGGACAATATATAAATGATTAACCACTTCCATTTGCCGCCGAGCACAGACAAGGTATAGGTCACAGGACAATCAAAGTCAAACTGACTCCATTCAGGCATAGTACAGGTCTCCTTTGAAAAGTTACTCCCCAAAAGAGAGTGACTTTCTTAAAATAGAGTATCTATCATGAAAGTGCATACTTTTATAGTGAAAGAGTACCACATATAATTGGTTAAAACAATCATATCGTAAAGGAGGATTTATAATATGTCAAAAAACATACTTGTTTTAACCGGTAGCCCAAGAAAAGGTGGCAATACCGATAAATTGGCGGATGCTTTCGTCTCCGGTTCCCGGCAGGCGGGACACACCACTGTAAGATATGCGACTGCAAGTAAAAACATTAAGGGCTGTATAGATTGCAGGACTTGTTTCAAAAATGGTACCGCGTGTTCTGTTCCGGACGACTTTAATGAACTTGCGCCGCTTTTGGAGCAAGCCGATATGGTCGTGTTTGCGACGCCAATGTACTGGTTTTCGTTTCCGGTACAGTTGAAAGCTGCTATCGACAAGTTTTATGCTTATAATACTTCGAAAAGACCGTTGAAGATAGAGGAATGTGTGCTTTTAGTCAGCGGAGGAGCTAAAGATGAAACGAAGTTTGAAGGCATTGTTAAGTCCTACAAATTTATTGCTGAATTCCTGGGTTGGAAGGATAGGGGTGTCATCATTGTAGCCGGCCTTCATGATAAAGATGATATTTTGAAGACTGATGGACTTGAAAGAGCCGAATCGTTAGGGAAGAATATCGTTTGATTTTTTGCAGCAAATACCGTCTATCTGTTGAATCAAATAAAACTTTCCTTCAGTTCATCCATCCCCTCGTTCTCTCCGGTGAATGTAGCGTAAATTCTCGCCAATTGATATAATGATAGCGATATACAATGTCAAATGCAGAAAAGGGATTGTGTGATGTCGCGAAAATCATATATTACCAGCATGCCGGATAAAACGGGGGCTTTTTTGCTGGCTGCCAAAATCATTGCCAAACACGGAGGAAACATCGTCCGGGTCAGCTATAATAAAGCCGTGGATTTACATATGCTGTTTATCGATGTTGAAGCTCAGGATATTAATCTGGGGTGGATAACCGAAGAGTTGGCAACCATCGGTTACCTTAACGATAAGATATCGGAAATCAATGTCATCGTAATTGAGATTAAAATTCCGGATGTACCCGGTGCTGTACTGCCGGTCCTCAAAATTCTCGATAATTATGACATTAATATTTCTTACATCAATTCCAGCGAAACACGCGTTTGCGAGCAACCTCCTTATCAAAATTTTAAAATGGGGCTTTTAATTGAGAATCCGGATGTCATTAAAATGCTCCTCGATGAAATCAGCGAACTCTACCAGGTCAATATTATCGATTATGCGAACTCCGAAAAAAATTTGGACAATACCATTTTTTATATCCGCCTGGCCAATGAGATGCAGAAACTGTTGGACCTAAGCACGGAAAAAACCATGGAATTCATCTCTGAATCCAACCGGATTTTGCAGATGTTGCAGGAAAAAGGGGAGAATCCCCTTAAAGTTTTTGACACGATTCGTCGTTTTGCCTATTTCATCTGTGAACATAAGGGGGCCAATTTTAGAACCGATATTGAGAAGATCCAAATCACTGAGAAAATCTCTTTATACAGCATTGAGCCGCCCTGCGGAAGCAATACCTATGTTTTCGACACAACAGAGGGGCTGGTGTTGATCGATACGGGATACGCCATTTATGCGGATGAAATGGCCACGGTTTTCAACCGGTTATTTCCCGGTTGGGAGAAGCGAATCGGCCGGATATTGATCACCCATGCCGATGTTGATCATTGCGGCCTGTTGGATAAAATTCCGGGAGCCCGTATCTGTTTGAATCAAAAGAGCGCCGACAGTTTGAAACGTCAAAAGGATGGCATTCCCGATAACCGGGAGAAAAATGATTTGGGTTTAGGTTACAGCAAATTAAGCCGGATTATTTCGGGATATACTCCACCGGATAGCGGGCGGTTTGAAATTCTCGGGGAAGATATGGATATACCGGAGGAACATAACAATCTGCTCTTGCTTGGGAACTTTACAATCGGCCCTCTCCGGTTTGAAGTTTTCGAAGGCAGCGGGGGACATCTCCCCGGCGAAATGATTTTTCTTTGCCGGGAGCAGGGGATTATTTTCACCGGAGATAACTTGGTGAATATCCATGGCCTTTCACCGGAGAGGGCAGAGTTTAACTCTTTGGCTCCCTTTCTGATGCGCAGTGTGAACGTTGACTCCGGAAAGGCAACTGCGATGCGTAATTCGGTCATTGCATTGATTGAGGAAGTAGATGCCGGCCATCAGCGGCCTTGTATGATATGTGGTGGCCATGGGCCAATTTCGACCCTTCGCTGCGGACAAATTGGGAAATTTGAAGCTGAGGAAAAGGTCCATGGATAACGATGGCTACCGATAAAGCCCTTTACGGGGGATTTTAAAAAATCGTTTGTTCCTCCGTGAAATAAGTGGTTTTGGAAGCTATTTTTTTGACTTGAATCGGTGCTCCGGTAGGTGAACACTTACGGCCCGGGTTATGGACTTTCAGAAAACCGCGGATCTCGCCGCTGATAATTTCCGGGGCTTCCTGCAATATGCTGGTGATAGCTTCCTGTAGGACTTTGGAAATGACGACGTGAAGGCGGGCGATGACTGCGGGAGGCAAGTTGCCGCAAAGCGATTGCGGTGCGATCCGGCTCTCCCAGAGAATCTCGTCGGCATAAGCGTTCCCGATTCCTTTCACCATTTTTTGATCGATCAAAAAAGCCTTTATATTCAGCAGGGGGTTGCGGTTTAAGCGGCCCGTCAGATATTCCAGGGTAAACTCAGAGCTCAAGGCGTCCGGGACCGTAGTTGGCTTGGGCATAAATTGGACTTTACACAACCGGCCCGGGTCACTGATAACTAAAATTCGTTCCGGAAACTGGAAAGCCGCGATCGGATACTTGATTGCGGCGGCTTGCTCACCACTGCCGCACAGATGAAACATGCCGTTTAGCATTAAGTGGACCGCGAAAGATCGTTGTTCCGGAAAACCAAAGAACAATTCTTTGCCGATGCGGTCGATTTGAATTAACGGCTTCCCGATGAATTGTTCCAAAACGGGCCCGGCGGCGGGCAAAACATTCCGGGGATTGCCGACTGTGATGGCGAGCAAAGGACGATCCTGTAACTGCTTGATTAAATTTCCCCGAAAGACTTCCAGATCCGGCAATTCAGGCATAGCGTACTCCTTTTTCCTGCTTTATGATTTCCTTTTGACGGAAGCAATATTCTGCGGTGGAGATGGATTTTCCTGCCGGCGGCGGATAATCTCATTTTGGTTACATGTTTTAATGAATAGAATATTTTTGACTTTTCAGAAAACGGTGGATATAATGAGATTAGCTAATTTGGCTAAAATTGCATAATCGATCGAGGTGGTCCTGGTGTTAGTCGACTCCAGCGAACTGAAGAATAATTTGGAGCAATATCTCCGGTTAGCGGCACTGGAAGAAATTATCATCACCCAGAATGGTTCAACAATCGCCAAGTTATCCGCTTATGACGATAGTCGCGCCGCCGGGAACGGGTTTCTTCAGGAACAGGCCGAATTATATCTTGCCTCCCCCTATAAAGCCTCATGGGAAGAATTCCGCAAGTTAAGCGAAAGCAGCGAGGAAAGATACGAGTACATTGACGGGGAAATCTATCGTTTGGCCTCGCCCAAAGTTATCCACCAGAAAATATTGGCGAAACTCTATGGAGTCTTCGATAACTGGTTTTCCGGTAAGAAATGCCGGCCTTTCTTTGCGCCGTTCGACATTACCTTGTTGCGCGACGCTGCAAATATCAATGTCGTCCAACCCGATCTCATGGTGATTTGTGACCTTGAGGAAAAGATCAATGAACAAGGTTATTATATGGGTGTACCGGCTTTGGTGGTGGAGGTGACATCCGAAAGTACCCGCAGAAAAGATTTTATCAAGAAACTGGATCTTTATATGTCTACCGGAGTGCGGGAATACTGGATTATCAATCCCTTAAACGGCGAAATCACCGTTTATTCTTTTGAAGAAGGGAATATTCAGCAAAATACCACTTATAAAGATAAGGAAACGGCGTGTTCCGTTTATTTTGCCGGACTGGAAGTATATTTGGAACGGATTTTTGGGTGAAGCATCTATTCGTCAATATATTGACCACCCCATATAATACCCCCCGATTTATCATAAGACCTGATATGAGTTTGGGCTTCCCGAAAAAAGTCCTGATTGCGAAAATGCTGATCATAATATTCTTTGATCATCATTAAGTCTTGCTTATATTTTTCTACTTCTATGGCATACACACGCATCAATAAAAGTCTGTCTAAAGATACTACAAATAGGATTCCCTCATCGATGGCGTCCTTAAGAAAGAAATCGTGATCCAGCAGCGCAATACTTCTCCAGATTTCAAATTTACCGATGACCAAACCTAAATCGCCATAAATATCTTTTCGCTTATTCGGATACGTTCCGGAGAGGGTCAGGTAATCTTTATTGGATATTACTAAATCAATATCGGCGCCTGATTTTCTCATTCCATAATACTCCATAGCCATGCCCCCTATGATGATGGGCTTCTTAATAAAAGTTAAACCATTATCGTTTAAACCGGATTCTACTTGTTTGATGACTTGATTCATGTACAGTCCTCCATGATAATTTAAACCGAACAGGAGTGCTTCGTTATTGCTTTTTATTCAATGATGGTGTAGCTATACTCATTTACCCAAATCCCTTGCATATCATGGAGTGTAATTAGCTGTAAAGGCAATCTGCTTTGGGTTTCCATCGCCCATCTTTCATCGAGTCGATTACAATGAACCGCCAGATAAGCTTGGAGATATCTTAAACCCGAGGTAGAGGAGTCCAAGGGATGATCCAGTGAGATATTGGGGGTCATGATCATGCTGCCTGCACTAACCCCTACATAAGTTTTGCCTTGCCTGATCATGGCTTTTATTATGGAATCAAACCCGTTTTCTTTAATTCGCGAAAGAAGATGGAGTGTATTCCCGCCGGTGAAGTATACAACATCATAGGATAATGCTTCAGGTTCGGTCATTTTGTATTCAAAATTATATGGATGGAAGTTCGGTTCAATAATTCCACATGTCAACAATTCCGTTTTGCATTTCTCCGCATAAAACTTCGCCGTTTCATCAATGGCAGCGGTAGGTATAAAGAGCACTCCGGCATCTTTTGAAGGTTTCCCCAACAACTCTATAAATTTGGCAGCGATATTTCTGTTTTGAAAGCCGGCCGAGGTCAGTAATATTTTCATGTTCTAAACCCTCTTTTTCAAAAGGTTTTTTATTATCATTATACTTTCAAACGTTGACAACATAATGGCAACGTTATAGAATAAATTACAAAATTTTCTAGCGAAATGAGGACGGGATGAGATTACATCGGTTAATCGCTATCTTGTTGCTAATTGAATCAAGGGGTTGCCTCAAGGCCGGGGAACTGGCGGAGGTGCTGGAGACTTCAAAACGGACTATTCACCGGGATATTGAAATTTTGTGCGAGGCGGGAATTCCGATAACAGCTATGGCGGGTCCGGCGGGAGGTTTTTCGCTTATGGATGGTTATACGGTGAATATGAAGGAACTCCATTGCGACGAGGTTATTTCATTATATCTAAGCGGTATGGGCCTTTTTCCCCGGGAATGTTCGGAGGCCAGTCTGAATCTGAAAAACGCCCTCTTAAAATTGGAGAAAACGGTTCCCGGTAAATACCGGACGGATATCCAAATTGCCAAAGAACGCTTCTACTTTGATCCGGAAGCTTGGTGGAAGGAACGCCCTGATTTGCGTTTTCTTGACATATTGCGAAAGGCGTTATGGCGCTCGCAAAAGGTCCAGCTGACTTATGCCAATTCCAGTATGGGCAATCACGACGTGAACACGAGAGTAGTCCGTCCATACGGCTTAATCGTAAAGAATGGCGAATGGTATTTGGCCGCTTACTGTGAAAAAAGGCAGGATATTCGAGTTTTTAAATGTGAAAGAATCATTCGGGCCGACGGGTTGGATGAAGATTTCCGTATCCCTTCGGATTTTTGCTTGGAAAATTTTTGGGAACATTGGCTGGGCCAGTTTAAAGATGCCGTGTCCAATAAGCCATCATACCCGGTTAAGCTAAGATTATGGTCCCGGGTGTTGGATTGCTTGGCGAATATTGAAATCTTGAACAAATCAGTCGGCATTGACGAGGCAGTAGTGACAGTTAATTTATATTCGTATGAAAATGCCTGCCAACAGATTATCCGGTTCAATGATAATGTTGAAGTGATTTCACCGCCAGAGTTAAAAGAATTTGTGATTGGTAATTCCAAAAGCGTGTTAAGTTTGTACATGTAAAAAGGTTATAAACAAAATAGGGCAAGAGGTTGTTTGATTCCTCATGCCCTTCATATATGGGGTTCTTGTTTTTACCTAATAAACTAGCTTTCGTTTAAGGTAAGTGTTGGTCAAAACCTCTCTCGCGCCTTCAAGAAGACGCGTTTCCCCCAAAGAATCCAAGCCGGAAAGTTGGCTTTTGACCTCTCTCTTGCTCTCCTCCAACGATGCTAAAGCGAGGAGCACATTCAGTGGGGAGAGTAACCGATGTCTCCGTAGATAAAATGCTTTTGGAGGACGAAGTTCAAGGTTACTCTTCCCCTGAACCATCTAACTGGAAATAACATCTTTGGGGAAGAGCCCGCCTTTCTGGAAAGGCGCGAGTTAGGTCGAACTTAGACATCCTCGAACTAGGAAAAGTTTTTATTACACTAATTTCAAATAATACTTCGCCAAATACTCCGCAGTTTGCAGAGCGCCTTTAGCAGCTCCCAGTTTGGTATTATGGGCTAAACACACATATTTAAAACCATTCTCAAAAAGCGGATCCTTACGAATCCGGCCTACGGTGACGGTCATGCCGCCGCCCCGTTCACGGTCCATCCGCGGTTGGGGACGGAAAGGATCGTCGGTGACTTCAATCAAGTGTTTGGGAGAGCTGGGTAAACCCAGGGCACAGAAGTCTTTGCCAAATTCCGTCATTACTTTTTTGATTTCTTCCGGGGTGCAAGGTTTTTCCGTCTGCACAAAGGCGCTGACCAAGTGGCCGTCGAGTACCGGCACCCGGGTACAGGTGGCTGAGATTCCAAAAGCCGCGGGAACGATAGCTTCTCCCGCCAACTTGCCCAGAATTTTCTGGGGTTCCATTTCCACCTTCGGCTCTTCGCCGGGGATATAAGGGACTACATTTTCGGTCATATCCATGGCCGAAAGTCCCGGAGTGCGTCCCGCTCCGGACATAGCCTGCTGGGACACCATAATCACTTGTTTGACCCCAAAGGTATCCAAAACCGGTTTTAAGGAAACTGTCAGCCCGGAGATGGTACAGTTGGACTTGGGAGCGACGAATCCTTTCCAGCCGCGGTTTTTTCGTTGCACATCCAATAAGTTGGCTTGTTCCATATTGATTCCGCCGATCAGGATCGGAGTATCGTTTTCAAAACGGAAGGCGGAAGCGGTACTGATCACCGGAGTGGTTTTGGCAAACTTGGGTTCCAGTTCTTTGGCAACCCCGGTCTCAACGGTGGAAAAAATCATATCGACGCTGGTGGCATCGAAATTAGCGGCATCTTCGACCATCATTTCCGCTATTTCTTCGGGCATTTCCTCCGGGCACCACCATTTGGAAGCGCCGCTGGCATCTTTAAGAGCATCACGATATTTTTTACCGGCAGAACGTTCCGAAGCTGCCAGTTTAGTGATTTTAAACCAGGGATGATTTGTTAAACAGACGATCGCCTGCTGGCCCACGATACCGGTGGCTCCGACAATTGCAATTTTGATCATTGGTCAACCCCCATTAAGCGCGCATGCGCGTATCAATAAAATTATTAATGATTATACACTTTCAGGCCATCAAAATAAAGATCAAAATGCGGGTTTCGTCAAAAGTTTACAAAGGCCGAGCCTTCTTTATTTTTGCTTTTGATCCAGGATTGGCTTGAGTTCCGCTATTTCTTCCCTGGATAGCTCCTGCTCTTCCAGAAAATGGGCAAACATTCCGTTCAAGGAGCCCGAAAATACTTTTTCCAGGAAAGATTGGCTTTCCGCTTTGATGCACTTATTTTCGGTAACCAGCGGGTAATGAACATAGGCCCGGCCATCCTTGGCAAATGCGAGCGCGTTTTTCTTAACCAACCGTCCCAGTAACGTCTTTACTGTTTTTGGCTTCCAAGTGGTAATCCCTTCAATTCTTTGAATCACGTCATTTGCTGTCAGAGGCGCGCTGGCCCATAAAATCCTCATGATTTGCCATTCTGTGTTGGAGATCTGCGGCAGTTGTTTCATGGTTTTTCCTTCCTCGATTACAAGTGTAGTATTATAAAGGATATAACTTTTTTTAGGATGCTTGTCAAAGAACATTTTTGCTCATTCCGGGGAAGCTGGCGTTTTAAGTCTATTAGCCACAAAGGCCACAGAGAAAATTTTAGAAGCGGCAAGAATGATTTTTGAAACGAAATCACCCAAGGGAGAAATGGGAAAAAGGTTTGGAGAAATGAAATCATCCAAGGGAGAAACGGAAAAAAGGTTTGGAGAAACGAAATCACCCAAGGGAGAAACGGAAAAAAGGTTTGGAGAAATGAAATCACCCAAGGGAGAAATGGGAAAAGTGTTTGGAGAAACGAAATCACCCAAGGGAGAAACGGAAAAAAGGTTTGGAGAAATGAAATCACCCAAGGGAGAAACGGAAAAAAGGTTTGGAGAAATGAAATCACCCAAGGGAGAAATGGGAAAAAATGTTTGGAGAAATGAAATCATCCAAGAGAGAAACGGGAAAAATGTTTGGAAGAAATGAAGTCAGAAATCCCTGAAGCTGGGGGTGCGTTAGCCGAATCTGTGGCCTAAACGGGGATTGCCGCGGAGTCGTCTACCCCGCAGCCGTGAGAAAATAAGTCGCAACCCGTCCCTTAAAGGGAACTCGTAGCTTCGGGTTTGGTAGACTCGAAGTAATTCATAACCATCATAGATTTTAGCGAATTCCCTTCAAGGGAAAGGATCTAAAGTTGAACCCCGTTCCTTCCGATAGATAAAATGGAGAACTATGAAGAACTGGTAGAAAATGGAGCGATGGTTTTGAAAAAAGGCAGACTTACTTTTTTGATAACAATCATCTTTTTTATCATAATCCCGCTGGCCTTGGGAGAGGAAAACCCTCTTGCCACCGCTGTTACTACCTTAGCCCGTACGATTACCGGCCAATTTGGGGTTGTTGAGGCGAAAGTGGCGGCGGTAGATGGGGACAACATCTATTTAAATGTCGGCAAAAAACAATATGTCAGGGAAGAAACGGAATATGAAATTCTCGCCGAAGGCGGACCGGTCAATGACCCGGTCAGGCGGACCAAGCTTGGAACCATTCAGACTCATGTAGCCGATATCCGGATTGTTGCGGTGAGGGATTCCTATTCCATCGGTCAGGTCATCAATCCGGTGCCCGACTCCAGTCCGATTCCGATTAAGCCCGGACAACTCGCTATTGAAAAGACCAAACAGTTTTCGATTGCGGTTGTTCAATTCGAGTACTTAAATTCAAAGGACATTACCACCCCCCGGGTAGCCCAGGAATTGATGCTGAATGAACTGATTAATTCCCGACGGTTTGCGGTGGCCGAAAGCGCAACCACGGACAAGGTCGTTCAGCAGTTATTATCAACCAATACGCCGGGGACAACGCCGGCTACACCGGACACCATCGGGACCGTGCAATTTACTCGCAATCTCGGAAAGATGTTAGGCGTTGATTATATCATGTATGGCCAACTAACGGATCATCCCGGCTTTATGGAGTTACAGTGCCGGGTTCATGATGCCAAAACCGGGGTGGGGATAGCCGCCGGGAGCACGCAAATTGTTCCCCAGGTTGTGAATCCTTCACCCGGAGGGACGAATTAGCCGGTAAAAGACTTCCTATCGATTGCAGAAGACACCCCAAACAACGAAGATAATATTTCCAAACGGCGAATTCGTTTTCATCTGATTTTGGGTGGGGATTCTTGTGAAAAAATTCTTTTGTTTTTTGATAATAGCTGCCCTCGTTGGGGCTTGTGTTTATGGCTGGAGCCGCAATGCCGGAAAATTGCCCGAAAAACTCCTTAAGTGGTACCAATCCACAACCGGTCGTCTTTCTTCAAGGGCTCCCCAGAAAATAATTAAAAAAACGAGCTCTCTCCGAGAGAGTATGAAACCAACGCGGCAAAGTTCTCAGTCTGTGCCTGCTCAGACTGTGGAACGGCAGGAGCCGGTTCCAACGGTAACTTTGGCCGCGGTGGGAGATGTCGATATGCACATGCCGATTGTGGATTCGGCTTTGAATCCTTTCGATCAAACCTATGATTTCCGGCCGATTTTTAGTGAGATCCGCCCGGAACTGCAAAGTGCCGATTTTGCAACCGGAGTGCTGGAAACCCAATTGGGAGAGCCCGGTGAAAAATATACCGGTTATCCGGAATTCCGGTCTCCCCAGACGATAGCGGATGCTCTAAAGTGGGCCGGATTGAAATTGGTATTTACCGCCCACAATCATTCCTTAGACCAAGGGGCCAAAGGCCTGGTAAAAACTTTACAGTATTTGGAAAAAATTGGTTTGCCCTATGCCGGCTGTCGTTATGAGGAAAAGGGCAAATCTTACCGGATAGTGGATTGCAAAGGGATTCGGTTGGGATTTTTATCCTATACCTCTTTTACAAACGATCACCCTCTTCCATCCGGCCGGGAATGGATGGTCAATATGATGGACCGCCAAAAGGCGCTTCAAGATATTCAAGAAGTGAAAGAGGCTGGAGCGGACTGTATCATCGCGGCTGTGCATACCGGAGTTGAATATCAACGGATACCCTCCAAGGAACAGCGGGAACTGTGTGATTGGCTGATTCGATCGGGCGTGGATATCGTTTTAGGAAGCCATGTTCACGTGGTTCAGCCTTTGGAAAAGCGGAAGGACTTCGATCCCGTCCGGATGGCGGAGCGGGATGGTTTTGTGGCCTACTCTTTGGGAAACTTCCTCTCCAATCAGCGCTGGCGTTATAGTGATTACGGTTTGCTGGTTAAACTTTTGCTGATCAAGAAAAAAGACGGGCCGGGAGTCAGTATCACCCAGGCCGAGTATACGCCTTTATGGGTTAACCGATATTTGGAACAGGGGAAGTATCATTACCGGATTATCAAGGTAACCGGCTCCGAGTATCGTGGGAATGATCCAACGGTTGATGAGGCCGCCCGGCAAAGAATGAGGGAGGTTTTTGATGAAACCCGGGAGTTGATGAATCATTGGACTCCAGCGAATCCTCCAAAGTTGCAAGATCCCTTTAGTTCAGCAGGAGTTAAGGGTTTTTAAGGAATATGGCGTTTTCCTTTACGGATTTGGTCGTGCTCCATCGCAGCCGGCCAAAGCTCCTGGGGTTTACCGGATCTCATGGCTGAAGCTAGGTGATGGAATACTGTCTGATTATTTTGGCAGAGAGAACGGATTAAATTTTTGGTTGCGGCCCGCTGGGTATGGCCTGCCACCCCACAAGGAGCCGGAACGGGTTTAAAATGAATCAGCGGGAGCATCTCAATAATTTCGCTTTCCCGGAAATAGACCAGGGGGCGGATGGATGTTAAACCGGTCCTTTGTAAGTCCGTCCTGGGAAGGAATGTTTTAATCTGGCCGGAGTAAAGGATGCTCATTAAAAAGGTTTCCACAGCATCGTCATAATGATGAGCCAGAGCGACCCGGTTATAGTTGTTGTTCTTGGCAAAACGGTTCATCGCTCCCCGGCGCAAAAAGGAGCAAGTTGCGCAAGGGCCTTCAGGATTGGATTCTGAGAAAGCATATTTGGCAATCTCGGTTTTCATGATCTGAAAAGGCACATCAAGGAATTGACAAAATTCGCTTAAGGATTGAAAATCAAAATCGCCTTCAAAACCGAGGTCGATGGTTAGAGCTCCAAGTTCAAAAGGAATAATCCGGTGTTTTTTCAAGATGCTTAGAGCATATAATAGGAAAGCGCTATCTTTGCCGCCGGAGAAACCGACCAATACCCGGTCCCCCGGATCGATAAGCTGAAATTCACGAATGGCTCTTAATATTTTTTGGACGGCAGTCTTGGGTAGAGTTAATTTTTGATTGTCCATGAAGTCACCTTTATTTCGTTGTTCAATAAGTAATGGATTCATCCATAAAAGGGGTAACCATGATGAAACGTTTATATCGTTCGCAATCCAAGGTATTAGGTGGTGTTTGTGGCGGACTTGCCGAGTATCTTGATGTCGATCCGGTGCTTATCCGGCTTATTACAGCAATCGCTTTGTTTTTCACATGTTGTACGATTTTACCGGTTTATCTCATTGCTTGGCTCATTATGCCGGTGAGACCGGCCGGAGTAGAGTGAGCAATCATAATTACCATAGGTTATTGCTTAATGTTTAGGAACCAGAACGTCCGTAACGGCGGCTAAAAATAAAAAATTCCGGCGAATTAGATTCCAAGGGGCGCCAGAATTTTGGTTTCATTGACTTCGATTTGAGAGATTATATCGAACGGCTGCCGACAATGAGATTATTACGGATGGAGTCAAAACCCTCGTTTTCTAAAATTTTACCGGTTCCCAAAGCCACGCAGGAAAGAGGATCTTCGGCAAGATGAATCGGAATTCCCGTTTCCTCCGCCAGCAACCGGGTAAATCCGTGTAATAATGATCCACCGCCGGTCATGACGATACCTTTATCAACGATGTCGGAAGCTAATTCCGGCGGAGTACGTTCCAAAACGGATTTAATTCCATCAATAATAGATGTAATGGGTTCCGATAATGCTTGGAAAGAATCAGTCGAAGTAAATTTGATGGTTCGGGGTAACCCGGTGACCAAATCGCGGCCGCGAATCTCCACCGATTTTCCTTCCCCTTCGGGGTAAGCCGAACCGATTTGAATCTTGACATCTTCCGCAGTACGCTCTCCGACCATCATATTATACATCTTTTTGATGTAACGGATGATCGCTTCATCGAATTTATCTCCACCGACACGAAGAGATTCGCTGACTACAATACCACCTAAGGAAATAATTGCAATGTCCGTTGTTCCACCGCCAATGTCCACCACCATATTTCCATTGGCTTCAGTGATATTGAGCCCGGCACCGATGGCGGCCGCCATCGGTTCTTCGATTAGGTAAGTTTTTTTAGCTCCTGCTTGCATTGCAGCTTCAAGAACAGCTCTTTTTTCAACACTAGTTACTCCGGAAGGGACGCAAACAACAACTTGGGGCCGGAATAAACGGGGTTTGGGGGAAACTCTTTCGATAAAATACTTCAACATAGTTTCGGTAATGTCATAGTCGGCGATAACACCATCACGGAGCGGTCTAATCGCTACGATGTTGCCCGGAGTTCGTCCAATCATTTGACGGGCCTCTTCTCCAACAGCTAAAATTTTATTGTTATCTTTTTGTAGTGCTACGACCGAGGGTTCGCGAATGACAATGCCTTGGTTTTTAACATAAACTAATACACTGGCGGTGCCTAAATCCACGCCGATATCAGTTATTAGATTCCGAAAATTCAAGAAAAAAGCCCCCCAACTAGATGCTTCCAAATTTTACTTAATTTAAGTTCTACGTTTTTTTTGAATATCCTCCTTTTTTTGTCGTTATTTCAACTTTTGTTTGATATTTCCTTTTTGTAGCTTCGCCGCCCCGAATATGACGTTCGGATTTATTAATCTCCAATATCCGTTTTACTTCCACAGCTAAATTATGATTAATATCCGGCAATCTTTCGGTAACATCTTTATGAACCGTGCTTTTGCTGACTCCAAAAAACCTGGCCGCTTGTCTTACGGTGGCTTGTTGATCGGCTATGTAATGGCTGAGGTCAAGCACTCTTTTTTGAATATAATCCTTCAATCCCCCCACCCTTCCATGTTTTTTATTACATGTATATGGATTGGGAAAGGGGTTTATGATTTAATTAATCGGTCAGACCCGGAACCAATTTTTGCGGGTCCATCGCCTGCCCGTCGTGGTAAATCCCAAAATGAAAGCTGGGAATGGAAGGTTCGCAGCCTTTGGTACCGCTCGTACCGATGATGACTCCTTTGATAATGGTTTGTCCCTCTTTTACCATGATAGTAGCGAGATTTGTGTAAATACTTTTCCAGCCATCGCCGTGGTTAACCGTTACCGAATAAGTTCCTCCTGTTGATTCCTGGACTTTTTCGATAGTCCCCGCGGCTGCCGCAATAATATTGCTTCCGGGCGGCATTCCAATGTCGACTCCGGTATGTAAACGCCAGGAGTTACCTGATTCGAACCAATCAAAGCCCTGAACGATTTGTCCCAATGCCGGACGACTAAAAGTGATGGGATCAAAAACCGGAGTCTTTTGAAGGTTCTGGGTGGCTTGCAATTGGCGTCTCAATCGTTTCAACTGAAGTTCCAATGTTTCTCGGGATTGACCCTGACTTTTTTTTGAAAAAACATCATTTTGCCAGGTTTTCAATTTTTGAAATCCATGGCTGGGCCCCCATAGATAGAGACCCAAACAAAAAGCCAATCCATAAATAGGCCAATATTTTAAAGCCAGAAATGGGCGGGCATTTTGATAAAGAATGCCTGCTATTTTTTTACAATAATGACTGCCATGAAGGAACCAAGCCTTTAATTTTGACTTTGGGGTTACGAAGCGTTTGCTTTTTTTCAAGACTATCACCTCAGGTGTAGTCTTTGTCTTTACAGGAAAAATTATCCGCGATTATTTCCCTAAAAGATAGTCTGTGCTTAATGTCCTCTGATTCTTAGTTGATGCGACTGAATTGAATTCCCCGGTAGTAATGGCGTAAAATTTGTACATAAGTAAAGCGTTGCTTGGCCATACCATTGGCCCCATATTGACACATTCCTACCCCATGTCCATAGCCTATCGTTTTGAAGACAATACCGTTTTTCGAAGCGGTGCAAGTAAAACAGGTCGAGTTTAGGGCTAGAGCTTTCCGGAAATTTTCACCGGAGTAAAGGTTTTTGTCGACTGATATCGATAAAACCCTTCCGCGTGGGGAACGTTTCCGGATCCGGATGGTTTTTAAATGGTTTTGAGATATTTGAAGACACCTCGCTAACTCGGACCAACTGTAACTTATTTGACTTGAAAAACGGGGAGAGTCGTAATCGAAACCGCAACCGACGCTTTGTAAATAAGGAACTTGATGTTGCCAAATTTCCGAAGCGTCAGCCGTACCTACACCGCAAGTGCTATGAAATAGGGCATCGATGGGTTTGTTACGGTAAGTTAGAATGATTCCCGCAGTTTCCTTTACTGCCCTGTTTATTTTGGCATAAAGCCTGGGAAAATCTGAAGCGCCCCATTTGGCTTTCAATTCGGATATGGACTGCCAAGCCTGATTTTCACTGGGATCATCACAAAAATCGACGCCGGGATAGTGTTGGCAACCACGGCCTCCAAAACGTTTTAATCTTTGAACGGCTATGGTACGGGCCGCGATTGCCTGGGCCTTTAGAGCTTCGATTTCAAAATTGGCCGGCATTTCCGCCGCGACAACGCCTAGGAGATAGCTTTCCAAATCAGTATGAAAGATTTTGCCTTCGCTTCTTGATAACAACGTAATCGGTATCGTCGAAAAATGAGTTTGCTTAGGGGGTGCAATTTTTTTAAGCAGAATCAAGGGGGTTAAAATCAATAAAACGATTAACAGCAAACGAATGAGAGCATTTAAGGAACGCACTCTATGACCTCCTTATTATTTCACCTTATGCCCTGGAATTCCAAAAGATGCATGAGTGAAATCTCGTAGAGTTTACTTAAGAAGACAGAAATTTGTAAATGTTAACTCAATGTTTGCAAAAAAGCAATAAAAACCGAAGGGAATCTGCCGATAAAAAATAAAGTTTTCATGGAGGAAATTTGAATGAAAGAAAAAAATGATGATCAACTGAATATTGATGAGTTATTATTAAATGTGTTGGGAAGTGAATTTTTTAAATCACGGCAGATGCCGATTTGTTTTACTCCCGTGACACCCAAAACGTCGATTTCCCCGGATGAGGATAAAGCATTGAATTTTTTTAAAAATATCAGTGATTGAAGTAGGAAATAACCGGTAATAAGCGGAATAAATAACAGGATTGAATCCACGATTAAATATGAGGTGGTTTGGGATGAAGAAAATGCTCTCCATTGGAATGGTGATTTGTTTTGCACTATGGATGAATCCAGTTCATTTATTGGCCATGGAAGGCGGGGCTGGTCAATCTTTTAATAACCGGTTATTATTAGCGGAAGCAGTTACCACCACCCAATCGGAAAGTTCCGACATGGCCGAGCCCCGGACAGATTCTGCAAAACAGGCTCAATCAAACGACGGCGTGGGAAGCGACGTAAACGTCAAAGCGTCCTCCAAGTCTGCGGAGGAGAAAACCAGCGGCACCGTGAATGCAGACTTCCAAACAAAGCCGTCACCCCCGGCAAAAGCTAATCCCATGAGTGAACGTTCTACCACCCAAATGCCGGCTGGCAATCCGTCTTTGAAAATTGAGAACATCCTGCTATTTATCGGAAACTGGTGGGTCTCGAATCCCTTAAACCTTCAAGTGTGGTATATCTTTTCTTTCATCGGCCTTGTTTTTTATTTGTTGAGAATGAAAAATTTTCGGCGGCCTTTACTTTTTCTAAGTATAATTATACTGGGCTTCTATTTGGGAAATTCCTTGGATCCGATTTCGGCAGTGTTTAATATAATCCCGAAAACGAGATTTACGTTCAACGGTTCATTGATTATTTTGGGAATCATGGTCGTTTTATCGGTGTTCCTTGGCCGTTTTTATTGTGGTTGGATTTGTCCCTTAGGCGCCATTCAGGAGTTGGTTTATCCGAAAATTAAAATGAAGATGCCTTCGGCTCCGGACTCGGTATTAAAATATCTTAAATATATCGTTCTGGTAGTTCTCCTGTATGTATTCTGGCGGACCGGGAACAATTTATGGGATCATTTCGGACCTTTAAAAACCCTGGTCCGCTTTAACGGTACCGAATTGGCAATGTTCTTTTTAGTCTTGACCCTGGTGCTTTCGATAGTGATCGAAAGACCGCTTTGCCGTTATGTTTGTCCTTTAGGAGCTATTTTCGCGTTGACTTCCCGGATGGCCATTCTTAAAATACGGGCCGATGCCGGCACTTGTATGGTATGTGGCAAATGCACCGGTGGTGACTGCCCGATGAACGGAATCGAAGCGACCAATACGATTACAGATTTACCAAAAGTGAATCAATCCGAATGTATTTATTGTCTGCAGTGCCAGGATCTTTGCCAACGGGAAGCTTTGCACGTTTCGATCCGCCGGATTGACAAAGTATCGGGCTAAAAAGCTTGAAACGGGAGTGTCCCAATGGCTTCAGTTCGATCCCAACTAACCACGACAGAGAAACTGAATTTCCATCAAATCCCGGCCTGGGTGACGGAAGTTGCAAAGCAGTTGCTGGGCAATGGTTTTCAGGCTTATTTAGTAGGCGGCGCAGTCCGAGATCTGTTGTGGGGAACAACACCCAATGACTGGGACCTGGCAAGTGATGCATTGCCAGAGCAAATAACCCGAATTTTTGGAAAGACGATTGCCACCGGCGAGAAATTTGGGACCATCGCAGTAATCTGGGAAGATCATTTCACGGAAATTACAACTTTACGGGAGGAGCTGGCTTATGATGATGGGCGCCACCCGCGGGAAATTCACTTCACCAGAGATATTGTCACGGACTTACGCCGTCGTGATTTTACGGTAAATGCTTTGGCATGGGACTTTTCAAGTCAGGAATTGATTGATCCTTTTGATGGGAGAAAAGACATCCGTAAGCGTCTTTTGAAGGCTGTAGGCGATCCTGCGCTGCGGTTCCGGGAAGACGGCTTACGGATGTTTCGTTTTTACCGTTTTTTGGCTGTTTTGAAACTGCAGCCCCATCGATTAACCGAACAAGCGGTAAATCCCAGCTTTGCGGCAGGAGTTAGCTTTGAACGAATTCGGGACGAGTTTAGTAAATTGCTGGTTGGCCAGGGCGTTGCTCGCGGACTTGAGGGACTTCATCAAAGCGGTTTATTGAATGTTTTTATCCCGGAACTATTGAATCCTCCCACGGATAGTGACGGGTGCTGGGTGGGTGGGAGCGAACAAGCTTTTTTGTGGAGCCATTTGGTGGCCACCACTGTTGCGGTTCATCCGCTGCTTCATCTAAGGTTGGCGGCATTGCTTCATGACATTGCCAAACCGCTAACCAAAAGCATAGAACAAAACGGTATCCATTTTTATGGTCATGAAAAACGCGCTGCTGAACTTGGGGCAACCATATTGGAACGGCTTCATTATCCTCAAAAAATCATTCACTCTGTTGCACTCTTAATTCAAAATCACATGTTTTACATCGACGGCCATACCAGCGATGGAGCAATCAGACGTTTAGCTGCTAAAGTTGGCCCGGAACTGATATTTGACCTTTTGGAGTTGCGCCGGGCGGACATTATCGCCACGGACTCGCGAATCGGCGGCATCGACTATCGCACTTGGGAATTTTGGAATGAACTTCGTGAACGTTTCACCCAAGTATTATCGGATGAGAACGGCTATAATCCATTTCGGCTGGCCCTCAACGGTAAAGATTTGATGGAAGAATTTCATATGACTCCAGGGCCGCAAGTGGGAAAAATTCTGGATTATTTAAAAGAATGTGTCCTTGATGAGCCCGCCCGGAATCAGAGATTGGTTCTGTTGGAGCTGGCCCGGAATTTTCTTTTATCTCAAAACAATGACTGATAAATATTCATTCAAGGCCAGTAAATTTGGTTATTCTTTTCAAAAGGTACTAAAAACCGAACTTTTGCAAAATTTATTGTTCCAAACGGAGCTGATTTTCAATCTGATAAATATCTTGCTTAAAATCATCCGGCAGCCGATGAAGAATCTCCTCGATATCCCGTTTGGCTTTTAAACTATCGACGGCCCCGGAAACGATAATCCGCCCGCCGGTGACGTTAATACTGATGGGCGATTGATTGAGATAAGGATTGGCGGCAATTTGTTCGAGAAAGCGGATGGTAATTTGATCATCAATTTCCGTCGTTTGTTGATTGAGTGAATTTTTAATATGCTTAACGCCTGGAACCTTCATAGCGGTTTCTAAAGCCAACGTTGCCTGATTCTCAGGGACTTTACCAAACAGGGTAACTGTTCCGTGCTGGGTTACACTTTTAATACGGCCGGCAAGTAGTGCCGGTTCGGCAATCAAAGCGGCTTGAACCTGATTATTCAAAGTGGCGTCATCGATTGTTTCGGACATTTTCAGGTGGCTGATAATTTCACGGACTCCGCGAGCTTTGGCTGCAGTTTCCACCGCCTCCTGGGCCTGATTGAAGTTGGAAACCCGGCCCATTAATTGGACTTCACCGCCGGTTACTTTGACACCTATTGTGACTGGAACCTGCGGGTTTGCCTGAAACTCTTCGGCTACTTCGAATGCCACGTCGAAATCATCAATTTGGCCATCTGTGCAGACTGTAATATTATTTTCAACCTTTTTAACTCCGGGGATGCTCCAAATCAATTCTTCCGCTTGAAGCTTTTCTTCCAGGACATCGACTATACCTTGAATTTGTACGGTACCGTTTGGATAAATCCTTGCTTTTAAAGCATAGGAAGCCAATTGAGGATGAACACTGAGCTTTTTCTGAATCTTGGTTCCCAATCCCTCATCCGCCATATTCGTCATCGCGCCCTCCTTTATAAAATTAGAGTTATTATTGCTATTAAAGTATAGATTTAGTCAGGAGGATCTTGCGGAAAAAATATTGTTAAATTCTGGGAACTAAAAACCGGTAGGGAAATTGGAGGGAATTAATTGGGGGTTTCTGTTACCAATCGGCGGAGATTTTTTTCAAAATTTTGATCATCCTGGATGCTCCTTTTGGACGGGCCTTTGGTTCTTCCTCCGCTGCGCCTGTATTTTGCCAGGATATTTCGTTCTTCCAATAATAGATCGATGGTTGAGGTTTCAAAAATTCTGCCGGTAGGTGAAAGGGCTTTGGCATTTTTGGCCAGAACAATCGCAGCCAGACCCCAGTCCTGGGTAACAACGATATCACCAGGTTTGGTTAAGTTACTCACCATGATATCTGCCGCTTGGGACTCGTTTCCCACGATATAATGATGAGCGCCCTGGATTTGATGATTAAATGATGCGACTGTTATGACCTGGTAGAGATAAGTTTGGGACAGTTTTTGAATGATTTGCAAACAGTTTTTCGGACATGCGTCCGCGTCAACAATAACTCTTAAATCGGCCAAAGTCATGATACCTCACAATTGGAATTGAAATTTTTGATTCGCCATGGTATAATTTTACTAATTTAATTATCGGTTATAATCATAATAACGATGATGAGGAAAAGTACAAACATTCCGCATAATTCAGGGAGCCCTCCTTAAGTGCGAGAGGGTTTATGAGGCTGTTTGGAAGTTCACCTCGGAGTTGCCTGCTGAATCCATATTTATTGTACCAGATTTACTTTAAAAAAGGTATTAGGCTAGGCCGGATTTTCCTTCCGTTACGTCAAGGAACAACCCTCATGTTTCATCGGTTGGCTCATTACTGCGCGTGAGCGCGAATGAAACATTCACGAATGAATCATTGCGGTTGAAAGAGTTGGACTGTTGGTCCAAGTTGAGTGGTACCACGGAAGTAAAGCCTTTCGTCTCATAAAGAGACGGAAGGCTTTTTGGCTGTTAAGAGGATTTATAAACTAAATTTATAAAATCATGAGGAGGCAGAAATTATGTGGAATCAGGAAATGGAAACAATGCCCCGGGCCGAACTTCAAAGGATTCAGGGAGAACGACTTCGGAAAACTGTCGAGAGGGTTTATCATAATATTCCTTTTTATCGCCGGAAATTTGAAGAAGCGGGAGTAAAACCGGAAGATATCAAGTGCGTTCAAGATGTCCAAAAGCTACCGTTTACCACCAAGCAAGACTTGAGGGATAATTATCCCTTCGGATTGTTTGCAGTCCCCCAGGATGAAGTGGTTAGGATTCAAGCTTCGTCGGGTACCACCGGCAAGATGACGGTAGTGGGTTATACTAAAAACGATATCGGCATTTGGGCGGAAGTGATGGCCCGTACCATGGGAGCCGGGGGAGTGACTCGCAAGGATATTGTTCAGGTTGCATATGGTTATGGCTTATTTACAGGTGGACTTGGAGCCCATTATGGCGCCGAAAGGATCGGAGCGACCGTTGTCCCCATTTCCGGTGGAAATACCAAAAGACAGTTGCAAATTATGGCCGATTTTGGAACGACAACGGTTGCCTGCACTCCCTCCTATGTTTTATATATGGCCGAAACGGCTGTGGAAGAAGGAATTGATATCAAGAACTTTCCTTTGAAAAGAGGTTTTTTCGGTGCGGAACCATGGTCTAATAACATGCGGAAAGAAATTGAGGAGAAATTAAATATTAAGGCCTATGATATTTATGGTTTGTGCGAAATTATCGGGCCTGGGGTAGCTTGTGAATGCACGGAACAAAATGGCTTGCATGTGTGGGAAGATCATTTTCTGGTGGAGATTATTGATCCGGCAACTGGTGAAGTGTTACCCTACGGCGAAAAGGGGGAAGTGGTCTTTACTTGTATTACTAAAGAGGCTTTGCCCTTAATCCGTTACCGGACCAGGGATATCAGTATTTTGTATAATGATATGTGCCGCTGTGGCAGAACTCATTTGAGAATGAACAGGGTTATGGGTCGGACTGACGATATGCTGATCATTCGTGGCGTTAATGTTTTCCCATCCCAAATTGAAAGCGTCCTGCTGGAGATAGGTGAAACGGAGCCCCATTATCAACTGGTGGTGGACAGGGAAGGTACAATGGACGATCTGGAAATTTGGGTTGAAGTTTCGGAACGGTTATTTTCCGATCAAGTGCGGAAATTGGAAGAGATCGAGGCGCTTATCCGCCGTGAGATGCAGACTACCTTGGGAATCTCGGCTCGCATTAAATTGGTTGAACCCAAAACAATAGCCCGTAGTGAAGGAAAGGCAAAACGGATCATCGATCGACGGGATGTTTATTGCGGTTAAAAATATTATTTGTCTTGGACGGCAGGGATTTCTTGCTAATTCAAGAATAATTAATATGGATTTTTATAAGATTGAAACGAATAAGAAATAAAAAAACTTGAGAAGGGAGAGGGCTGTGAATGAAGGTCAAGCAAATCTCAGTTTTTTTAGAGAATAAATCCGGTCGCTTAGCTGGGATAACCAAAACTTTGGGCCAGCATAATATCAACATTCGGGCTCTTTCGATAGCCGATACGACTGATTTTGGAATTTTACGACTGATTGTCGGCGATCCGGAAGAAGCCATGGGGATATTAAAAGCGGAGGGTTTTACGGTCAGCGCAACAGATGTCATTGCCGTGGAAATTCCGGATAAACCGGGAGGGCTTTCGGAAATTCTGCAATATCTTGATACGGTGAAAATAAATATCGAGTACATGTATGCTTTTGTTGGGAAATCCAACGATAAGGCAGTCGTTGTTTTCCGGGTCGAGGATGTTGAGGGAGCAATCAGTTTGCTGCAGCAAAAAGGAGTTTCGCTTTTAAACGCGGCTCAAATTTACTCCTTAAATAAATAAATGACCGGGAACTTATCCCCCAGAGAAAGAGTTTTACCCAATCATTTTAAAAAAAAGAACATTCCCGGAAAACCACTCCATTGACTTCCTGATGCTCCATTGCCTAGGAATTGAATTTAGAGGCTCACACTGAAAATTCAACATTTCTTGATGCTAGCCGATTGAAAATGCGGCTCGTAAAGGGAACCGTTGAATTTTCAATTGTTTGGAAATTGCATTCGATTTTATATGCTAAGCCTTTGAATAGAACCAAACGGATAAATAATAACCAGTAATTTGAGATTTGGTTGGTTTAATTTTAAAAAAACAGAGGATAAGCCGATTATCCTCTGATAGGGCTGTCCCAAAAGGAAACGTATTGATAAAGATATTCCATGATATAGTTTTGCATATTCAATAAGGCGATATGTTGGATATCTTTTTTAATTGTAAAATTCTTTTAGACAGCCTCAGGGGGGATTTTTATGAACATGATGCTAAAAAATTTTAAATCCCGATTCAAACCCTCGAATGTTTTCAATAATTTACCTCGCATATCTTCCGGCCGCGGGCATACAATATCTTTTCGCCGGTTATGGGACAACCTTTACAAATCTTCCACTGTTTCAAGATTTAAAACAATATTCTTTGCTTTTTTGGTACTCGGCGGGTTAGAGGTTCTCCTCGGGTTTTCTTTGCTATTTGCCATGAATCGTCAATGGGTCCATGTTAATCAGGGCTATCATAAAAAAATCGAGATTATCAAGGAATTGCAAACCAAGCTAAACACTCTCATTAGCGAAAGGATTCCGGAAAAAGAAGTTCACGATAAAGGCCTTCTCGGCATGAAACGCATAGCCTATCGGTTATCGGATATTCAACATCCTAAAGTTGTTAAAAAATTGAAACGGAGTATGGGGAAGCTGAATCTTTCCTTGAATGAACCGGTGCTAAACGATTCCAAAATCACTTCGGAAGCCAAGAGAGCGAAAGGTTATTTGGATCAATATCAAAAGCAGCTCGATATCCAAACACGCAGGAGCGTAAAGACGATTTACCGGAACACATGGATAACCGAACTCCTTCTCTTGGGTATTATTCTTGCAGGAGTTGCCTGGCTTTTAAAAATGTTGCTCCGGGAAGGGGAAAATCACCAAAAAGCCATCAAACATTTCAATAATGTTGCTGAAAAACTCAGGAAAGGTGAAATCAACCCCGGGATATTGCCATACCAAACGGTCGAGCTGGAAGAGTTACAAGTTGCGTTAAATGGTTATTTGCAGCGGCTTTCGGAACGATATTTAAATATACTCAATAAAATCGATGAATTCACTCCTTTAATTCACCAGCTTGGCCAATGGATTAAGAAAAATAATTCCCAGCATGTTTCGATTAAGCAGAATCTGGGTGATCTCGCCGATAAAATCTATCAGAAACTTGATCAGTTCCCTGATTTATCGGGACAAATCCAAGAAATTAATAAGGATTTTATAGTATCCCAAGATGAAGCAGCAGATCTCCAAAACGCAATTCAAGGCTCGCGGGATTTATTGTCGGCGAGCTCGGATCAAATTAAAAGTTATCATAATGCTTCGATTGCAAAAGGACAATATTTTCGGGGGATTGCGGATTATCTTAAGGAATTGAAAACGTTGCTGGATGAGATACAGATGACGGTTACTTCATTTTATAGCATTGCCGAACAAACCAACCTTCTGTCTTTAAACGCTTCAATCGAGGCCGCTCGCGCCGGCGAGGCCGGGGATAATTTCAGTATTGCCGCACTGGAAATTGAGGAATTGGCTTCGAAAATATCCAAAGCATCAAAGGAACTGTTAACCCTCTCTCTGGTCATGGGGAAGAAAACTATGACTGTGATTCGTTCTTTAGAATTATTAATGAACTTTAATAAGTCGGAAAGCAAATGCCTTGATGATATCCAGGAGCGGATTCAAGGCTTTATTCTTTCCTTAACCAATGATTTGGAGCAAATAAAGGGTTATGGTACTTTGATCAATGAATATGAAGCGGAAGAGCAAACCCTGGAGAATATTGCGGCAGTATTATCAAGACTTAAGGATCAATCACCGGTTAGTCGTGGAAAAGCAGCAGCAGCCCTCGAAGTAATTGTTGATTCCGATAAACTGATTGCGTCAGTGGATGAATTGGCGGATAATTTACCGGAGTTGCGAAGAAATCTAGCTCAAATAAAGCATCAATCCAACTGGGAGGAACAATCATGAACCGGTTCAATCCCCGATCCGCTTCGAAGAAATGTGGAGTGCAGTCTTGTTTTAATTTCCTCAGTTTTCGGGGGAAAATATATGCCGCAGCAAGTGTTTTTTTAATAGGAATTTTTTTAGAAGGGACTTTGGTTTTCACAGTATGTAGAACCACGCATGATAAAATTCAAAAGTCTTATCAAATTTGGGAACAATCACGGGATGAAATTCATACATTAGAGGCCCTTTCTGCCAGCCTTCTTGAAGGATATCGGACAAGTTTAGAGCAGGCAAGTCTGGTTGATACTTCCGAGCTTCGAATGAAGTTTTCCAAAGAAATGGTGCCTGTTCTTGGACATATACATTTTTTATTCCGCGATGAAAAGGGCTATCGGGCGAGCGAGCGACTTTTGATCCGAGATTATCACCGGTTGGCTCGACAAATGAAAAAGGATAATCTATCAGCGATCTCACCCTCACAATATTCCCGGATGAAAAGATTAAACCGGCAATATATTCTTTCGCTAAAAAGTTTGGAACAACGATTGAATCAATCCCTAAGAAGAAATTTTCCGGTTTGGGGTTATCTGGGATGGGCTTTTCTGCTTGGTTTGCTTGTTCTCTCTTTGACGGTGATAATCAGTGCTAGCTTAATAATGCGCGCTGTAAAATCGATCATCCAACCGGCCGGGTTAATTTCTGAATGTCTTGATGCTACGAAACAAAAAAGATTGAGTGTTGAATTACCTGAAATGTCCGAAGAGGGATTAGGGCATTTCGGCCATATTTTAAATGATTCATTACGGTACTGGAATACTCAATTTTTAGACTCTAAAAATTCAATCCGTCATTTTGATCAACTATGCAAAGAATTAGTTACCGAGATCCGTAAGACGGAATTGTTTGCAATACAACTACAGAAGGTATCTGAAGAACTCAATGATAATTTGAATGATGAAAATCAATTGATTGGAAGTGCTCATAGTCAATTGTCGGTAATTACGAATAATGGAGAAGAATTGCAAAAGATCCCCCAGCACCTCAGGGTGATTCACGATGGCTTAAAAAATCAATTAGCTGCGGTTCAAGATCAAATCCAAAATATATTAAATCAAAATTCCGAGGTTCATGACGAATCCATTGAAATTGACGATTTAGCAAAGAATTTGGATGAGGCTTCGGCAAAAATCCAAGGAGTTATTTCCATTCTAAATGACGTTTCTGAACGGACCGAACTTCTGGCTTTTAATACGGCAATTCAAGCCGCAAGAGCGGGTGATAAAGGGCTTGGATTTGGAGTTGTTGCGAAAGAAATCGCTAAGTTGGTTGAATATTCCAAGAAAGCTTCTATGCAGTTAAGTAACATGCTTAATAGGATTAATGGAAAAAATGAGGATATTTTGAATTTAATTCGTCAGCATTCAGAGGCTTTTCCCTCTTCGCTCCTGGTTTGTGAAGAAGTTGGGAAGATTTGTGATGAGTTATTCCGGATAGCGCAAACTAATTTTGTGAATATCGAAAAGTTGACGTCGGTTATGGAAACCCTTCTTGTACAAAGCAACCAGTTGTCCAGAGAAATCCGTCAGGCGATTGAATTAACCAGTGAAGATAATATCGGTAATCTTAATTTTGATTTGGAAACTCTCGATTATCAACTTAATGTTCAAGAAGCCAACCGGATTGCGTTTAAAGTCAGTGAACTTTCGGAAGAATTGAGAATTTTAGCTGAAACTGCAATCTAAAAAAGAAGATTTTGTATATTCAATGAGTTGGGTTGTAATCTAGTGGATAGAATCATTAAGAAAATTGGGGTTAATATGGCTCATTTTTTGACACTAGGCATTGAAACATCCTGCGATGATACTTCGGTCGCCGTAATTGAGGATGGCTTTAAAATACGAAGTAATATAATCTCTTCCCAGATTGATTTACATCAGAGATTTGGAGGAGTCGTGCCTGAATTAGCGGCCCGTTCTCATTTGGAAGCTATAGCGCCAATCTATCAATTGGCAATGGCTGAAGCCGGCGTGGCCATCCAAGACATTCAATTGATTGCCTCTACCTATGGACCGGGTCTGGTTGGAAGTTTACTTATCGGCTTATCCTTTGCGAAAGGATTGGCTTTATCCACCCAAATTCCTTTTATTGGAGTAAACCATATTGAAGGCCATATTTATGCAAATGTATTAGGCCATCCGGAAATTAAGCCGCCTCTACTTTGTCTGACTGTATCCGGCGGGCATACTGATTTATTACTGATGGAGAAATGGGGTTCTTATCAAATTTTAGGACAGACAACGGATGATGCTGCCGGAGAAGCATTTGACAAGATTGCCAGAGTTCTCGGCTTGGGTTATCCGGGTGGTCCATTTATCGATAAAATGGCCAGAGGTGCCCGGGACGATTTGGAGTTTATCCAAAAAGGCAACTTTACGGGATCTTATAATTTCTCTTTCAGTGGATTAAAAACGGCGGTTATCAATTATATTCAACACCAAAAACAATTGGGACTGGAACTCGATGTTCCTCGTATTGCAGCAAGTTTTCAAAAGAGCGCCGTTACACAATTGACGGTAAAACTTTTTCATGCTGTCCGGCATTATGATGTCGATACAATTTTACTTTCCGGAGGAGTGGCTGCCAATTCACTGTTGCGGGATTATTGCCAAAGAGAGACAAAACATCTTGGAAAGCAGCTTTTTTTTCCGGAATTCAAATTATGTACCGATAATGCCGCTATGATTGCTGCGGCTGGATATTTTCATTATCTTCATGAAGGGCCTGGGGATTTGGATATAACTGCCGAACCGAATTTAAAATTATGAGTTGTGGATAACTGGTACGCGCGTGCGAAAGAACTTCTCCACCGGAATTTCCGGTCCATGAAATTCAAAATTACTACACAAAACCAAGTGAATTTCCATTGTGGACGATGTGCAAAACTAAAAATAAAACGGTATATTAACCTTTGAATTGTGGATAACTTGTGTATAGTGTGGAGAATTAAGCAACGACGGTTTTTTGGGAATAAACCCAGCTAAAGTTGGCTTTTTAATCATTTGGAGCTTGCGTTAATTCTCTGATCCATGAACTTTTTAAATGGTTATCAACATAACTTCCATGCAAAATTATAATAAATTCTGTTAAAAAGTTTAAAGGAACCAAGAATATGGAATGGACTGAGTTCTCTCGGGAAAATCTAGAAGCTGCCACATCCCCTGCAATCTTTCAACGGGGAGTCGAGTATTTTCGTGGGGGACACCTGGTAAAGGCATGCCGAATCGATAATCAAATCTCCGGCCTTATTACCGGAGCCGGAGGCGACTATAAAGTCCGGTTATGGTTGGAAGGCGTCCAATTACAAGGAGACTGCAGTTGCCCTTATCCTGAATGCTGCAAGCACATGATAGCTTTAGGAATGGCATGGCTAGAAGAAAGAACGGCTTTTGTCGATTTGGATCCTCAATTATCCACAATTTTGGGAAACCCAGTTGCTCAAAGAAATATTTTGTTAGATTTAATTCATAAAGATCCGATTAATTTTTTAACACTATTTCCAGATTTGCATGAAAACAATTTTATCAGTTCCCGCGGTATTGCCAACTTAATTCGAAATACTTTCGACTTACCGCAAATCACTATCAACCATGCAGAGGCGTTATGGGAAAAAATCGATCGAGTTGAACAATTAATTCATCAAAAGATAAAATCCGGCGATCCTTTGGCCGTCCCTCTTTGGTTAGAACTCTTGTCCGGTTATGAAAAGGCATTTGCGTCCTATCATAATGAAGAATTGATTCAATTATGGAAGAATGAGATTCATTCAATCCGATCCCTTTTAAATGACTGTAAGCAAACGGAACTTGAACTAATTTACGAGAAAGCATGGCTTTTTTATATTGATCCGAATTTGTGGGAGTTATCGATAAATCTGAGAGATTTGCTATGGAATCTCCATCCGTATTGCCCGGACTTCCTGTTTAACCGCATTGATGAATGTATGGTTAGGGAACCATCTTTATTAGTTTTAATTTCTTTGTATACTTTATTAGCAGAAGCTCCATTTGAGGGTTCCCGGCTCCAGAATTGCCTGGATATTATTGTTTCTAAATTGACTGAAACAACGGAGGGTAGTCTATGGCTGGTTGACTCTTTGATTGAATCCAATCTCGATCAGGCTTATCCATTGGCCCGAAGGATTTTACATCGTTTTCCGGGAGAAGAAACTCATTTCCGGGAGCGTTTAATAACCATTCATCAAAAGCGCTCCGAATTTAGACAAGCTGCTTCACTCAGTTTTATTCAGTTTCGGGAAAATCCAAGTTTTGAAGAGTATTGCCGCCTGAAAGTTCTTTTAGCCAATTTCTCTGAAGATTGGATGTTTTATTCGAAAAAGATTCGGGAATGTTTAAAAGATTCCGCTGATAAATTGCTTGTTTTGCAAATTTTTATGGAAGAGGGGGAAGTTCAGGAAATCAGTAAATATATATCCCAAATTTATGAAGAGGAAAAGCTATTTGCATATGTCACCGGAATGCTAGGGAGTCGGATTCGAGAAAGGTTCATCCCGTTCTACCCTTGTTTTATCAAACAGCTATTGCTAAGAGAAAGTTCGAATGACTGGAAAGCCGCTTTGGAATTAATGGTCATTCTAAAACGATATTGTCTAAATCAGGGCACCGAAAGATACCGGTGGATTCAATTGCAGACAGAGTTACAGCAAACTTATCAGAATGATGCCAGATTTTCGAAAAAGTTTGCTGCTATTTTGGCGGAATCCAATTAATTCCCTATTATTTTGTCCATAGTTCAACAAATTTGATTCTTTCTCCCCTTGAAAAACATTGACTAAGCCCAGTCGTGGATATATACTATTAGTAATTTATTAATTGATAATTAACTTGATGCGGATGAAGAGGAAATAACCATAGTAAAGCCTTCAGAGAGGGAAGCAATGTATTTGTTCGGCGCATTGATTGCTGTGAACTTCCCGGCTGCATGGGTAAGACCACCTTGGACGCTCCGGACGAAGGTCGGCACACTCGGTGTATCGAAAATAAGTCGGCGTTGACTTCGTTACAGTCGGCCAAAAGTGGGCTAAGTTCCTTATTTTTTTAGTGCCTTAGGAACTTTCCAACAAGGGTGGAACCGCGGTTAACCCCGTCCCTTTTTTGAGGGACGGGGTATTTTATTATTTAAACCTAAACAGGCAAGTGCGACCGGATATGGGTTGCGCGGGTGCTTTTAAACAAGTTCAATGAAGAACTTGCCGAAAGGTTAAAATGGGTGGATGATGATTCGAGAATTTTGTGCGGGCGGTTTGGTTTTCTTTGAGACTCAACTTTTAATTTTAAAACGATTCAATGGAGTTTGGCTTTTTCCAAAAGGTCATATAGAATCAGGGGAAACCCCGGAGTTGGCTGCACTGCGGGAAGTTCAGGAAGAATCGGGTCTTACGGCACAAATTATCCGAAAACTTGATTCAACCACATATACTTTCCTGGAGAAAGGAATTAAGCATTTAAAAACGGTGGACTGGTTTTTGATGGTGGCAAATGCCAACCAAATTCACCTGGAAAAAGAATTTTTTAATGATGGAATGTGGATTACCAAAGAACAACGGAATATTTTGTCGTTTCCTGCCGATCAGGCTTTAGCCGCGAAGGCTTTTTCGATAATATCATCTTTGAAAGGGGATTAAAATATGAAAATAATATTTCCAGATGGCAACCATCGTGAATATCCCGACGGTACCAATGCATTTCAAGTAGCGCAGTCCATTAGCGAACGGTTGGCGAAAGAAGTAATTGCCGCAAAGGTCAATGATGAAATGGTTGACCTTCAACATCCGTTAACAGGAGAAGCTCATGTAAAATTGATTAAACCTACCGATCCCGAAGGGCTGGAGATAATCCGCCACTCGGCATCGCATATCATGGCTCAGGCGGTTCAGCATTTGTATCCGGGGGTTAAATTCGCAATCGGCCCCGCCATTGAGAATGGCTTTTATTATGATTTTGATTTGCCGGAACCCTTGAAACCCGAGGATCTAGCGAAGATTGAAACTGAAATGGCAAAGATCGTAAAAGAGGATTTACCTTTTACACGCTTGGAAGTTCCTAAAAAAGGGGCTCTTGAACTTTTTCAGAATAGCGGGGCCAAGTATAAACAAGAACTGGTGGAAGGGTTGGAAGACGGTTCAATATCTTTCTATCAACAAGGTGATTTTACTGATCTTTGTCGGGGTCCCCATTTGCCAAGCACTGGATGGTTAAAAGCCTTTAAACTTATGTCCTTGGCCGGCGCATACTGGCGTGGAGATTCTAACCGGGAAATGTTGCAGCGAATTTACGGAACGGCTTTTCCGACCAAAAGTGCGCTGGATGAGTATTTAAACCGGATTGAAGAGGCTAAAAAACGGGACCACCGAAAATTAGGCAAGGAACTGGATTTATTTGATATCCTGGATGAAGGGCCCGGATTTCCATTTTTCATGCCCAAAGGGATGGTTTTGCGAAATGTCTTGGAGGATTTTTGGCGGGCCGAGCACAAAAAACGGGGTTATCAGGAAATTAAAACGCCTATTATTTTAAGTGAAGAATTATGGCACCGCTCCGGACACTGGGATCATTATAAAGAAAATATGTACTTTACAAAGATTGATGATGGCAATTTCGCAATAAAACCAATGAATTGTCCGGGCGGTATGTTGGCTTATAAACGAAAGCTACATTCTTACCGGGATTTACCGGAACGTATGGCTGAACTCGGATTGGTCCACCGCCATGAATTATCCGGAGCACTTCACGGTTTGATGAGAGTTCGTTGCTTTACTCAGGATGATGCCCATATATTTATGACTCCGGAACAGATTAAGAGTGAAGTATTGGGTGTCATTGACTTAATTGATGATTTTTATAAAGTATTCGGCTTTAAATATCATGTTGAACTTTCAACCCGTCCTGAAAATTCCATGGGATCGGATGAACAGTGGGAAATGGCCACGGATGCTCTTCGGGATGCTTTAAATACTAAAAATATGCAATACAAAGTCAATGAAGGCGACGGAGCATTTTACGGACCCAAAATTGATTTTCATCTAGAAGACTCCATCGGACGTACCTGGCAATGCGGTACCATCCAATTGGACTTTCAAATGCCCGAAAAGTTTGAATTGACATATATCGGTCCGGATGGCGAGAAGCACAGGCCGGTGATGATTCATCGTGTAGTATTTGGAAGTATTGAAAGATTTATTGCCATATTAACCGAGCATTATGCGGGGGCATTTCCAACTTGGCTGGCTCCGGTTCAGGTCATTATATTGGCAATCAGCGAAAACCAACATCAGTATGTGCTGGAAGTCCAAAAAGAGTTAGAAAAAAGCGGTATTCGCGTTGAAGTGGATCTTCGCAATGAAAAGATTGGCTATCGTATCCGTGAAGCTCAAATGCAAAAAATTCCCTATATGCTGGTAGCCGGAGAACGGGAAGCAAAAGAAGGTTTGGTGGCGGTCCGTACCCGTAAAGAAGGCGAATTGGGAGCGCAACCCCTAGAAAAAGTGATTGAAAGAATCCAGCATCAAATCAAAGAACATGAAAATCTTTCTTGAAGCAGACATAAACATGACACGGAATTTGTTCGATAACTGTTGCTGCTTGGCGAGATTTGAATTTACAACAGGAAGTAACTAATTCCCATTTTAGTCAGCGATTCAAAAATATATTGAGAATAGTTGACGATCTATAACAATTACCTAACAAAAACTGAAAAATCATCATTGCGAAATCAGTTTATCTGATCTATAATTTTCTTAATTAACAACTTATATGATGGATTTCCTAAAAAAAGTTGTTGAAAAATAAGGGGGTTGTTTTATGAGTAAAGGAAAGATCCTTGTAGTTTTAATGGCTCTTGTTATGGTCTTCTCTTTAGTTACTGTATACGGAGCGGGCACTATTAAACTTGGTGCCATTCAACCGATCAGCGGTCAAGTTTCCGCATACGGAACGCAGACCCGGGATGCTATTATGTTGGCAGTGAGTGAGATCAATGCCAAAGGCGGCGTGTTGGGTAAGAAAATTGAAATGGTAGTTGAGGATGATGAAGCTAGTCCTGATAAATCAATGAACGCTATTAAAAAGCTGGTTGCCCGGGATAAAGTTATCGGTATCGTAGGAGCTTTGACCAGCAAATGCTCCTTGGCAATTACCGAATACGCACAGGCGAAGAAGATTATTATGATTTCACCTTCTTCGACAAACGACACGGTGACCGATGCGGGTGATTACATTTTTAGGGCTTGTTACAAAGATTCGTTCCAGGGCGAAGTTGTAGCTCAGTTTTCCTATGAGACTCTGAAAGCGAAACGCGCAGCAATCTTATATGATATTACCAATGACTATTCCAAAGGATTAACCACAAACTTTACTCAAAAGTTTAAAGCGCTCGGTGGTGAAATTGTCGCAACTGAAACCTACAGCACCAATGATAAAGATTTCAATGCTCAATTAACCAAAATCAAGGCCACGAAGCCGGAAGTTTTATTTATTCCGGACTACTACAGTACCATTTCGTTAATTGCTAAACAAGTAAGAGCTCAAGGCATGACCATTCCGATGGTTGGAGCGGATGGCTGGGATGAAATCACTAATAATGCTGGTGATGAAGTATTAAATTGCTATTACAGCAATCACTATTCACCTGAAGCGAACGATCCGGAAGTCAAAAATTTCGTGAAGAAATATGAAGCCAAATATAAGATCACTCCGAATGCATTAGCTGCTCTTGGATATGATGCCACCTATATCTTGGCTGAAGCAATTCAGAAAGCTGGTTCCACCCAACCTGAAAAAATTAAAGCGGCGATGATGAAAACCAACCGTAAATTTGTAACGGGCCGTATTAAATTTGATGCCAAACGAAATCCTGTTAAGTCCGCAATTATGTTGGAAATCGTCAAAGGCGCGGATGGTAAATTGGCAACCAAATATGCAGGAACAGTTAACCCGTGATTTTTTTAGGATTTAATATTGAAAAAAACTTAAGAATCGGTTATAAATGAACTAGGATAATGGGAGAATCGAAATTCTCCCATTATTTATGATAGATCTGTTGCACGGAAGTTCCGAGATTGTTCTTTACGAATCTTTGCAGATCCGTTAGTCGTGGAGAGATTTATCAGTCATGCGCATGCGCGCGAAGATATTGCTTATTAAGGGGTGGTCCTATGGGATTTGCACAAGAATTTTTACAACAATTAGTAAACGGAATATCGTTAGGAAGTATTTACGCCCTCATTGCTCTTGGTTACACTATGGTTTACGGAATTGCCCAATTGATTAACTTTGCCCACGGAGACTTGCTGATGCTCGGTGCTTTTACCGGATTTTTTATCTTAATTGCTTCAACGGTCACCCCATTAAGTTTCATATTAGCATTCGTTGTCGCAATGCTCTTATGTGCGATCATCGGAATTTTAATGGAAAGAACTTGTTATAAACCTTTAAGAAGTGCACCTCGAATCAATGGCTTGATTACTGCAATCGGGGTATCATTCTTTTTGGAAAACGGAGCACGGGTTTTTCCGCCGATTGGACCCAATCCGAAGCAATTTCCCCTTCTTCCCAATAAATTTAGTTTAACGATTTTTGGGGTTGACATCAGTCAAACCCAGATCATTGTACTTTTGGTATCGGTTTTATTGATGTTTCTGCTCAATTATATTGTTAATTATACAAAGGTTGGCAAAGCGATGCGAGCTGTTTCTTTTGACAGGGGAGCCGCATACTTAATGGGAATAAACGTTAATATCATTATTTCCTTCACATTTGCGATTGGTTCAGCTTTAGCCGCTGCAGCGGGTATTTTATTTGCAAGTGCTTATCCTCAAGTCGAACCGTTAATGGGCATGATGCCGGGATTAAAAGCTTTTGTAGCTGCTGTTTTAGGGGGTATTGGTAGTATTCCCGGAGCTATGATTGGTGGATTTATCTTGGGAATTGCAGAAACCTTGACCAAAGGTTTTATTTCTTCACAAATGGCAGATGCGATCGCTTTTGGGATTCTAATCATTATATTAATTGTTAAACCAGCCGGAATTATGGGCCGTAATATTAGTGAAAAGGTATAACATGAGGTGAAGCAGATGAATACGAAAAAGAAAAATTTCCTAATTCCATTTGCTATAGTAATTGCAGGCGCGATTATTATAGTTGCTTTAATGTATTTGGGAATTTTAGATGAATATACCGCCCAGATTTTAACTTTTGCTGCTATCAATGTGATTGTGGCATTAGGATTAAATTTAATATCGGGATTTACAGGTCAATTAGCTCTGGGGCATGCGGGTTTTATGGCAATTGGCGCATATTCCACCGCTATTTTAATCATGAAGGTTCATATGCCTTTATTACCTGCGATATTAATCGGTGGAGTTATTACGGCTCTTTTTGGAATCATCATTGGTTTTCCAACATTAAGACTCAAAGGCGATTATTTGGCTATCGTTACCCTTGGCTTTGGTGAGATTATCCGGGTGATTATGGTTAATATGGAAAGCCTGACCGGTGGTGCGGCCGGTTTGAAAGGTGTTCCCTCTTTTAGCAACGATATTAATTTGGGGCCTATGATCTCCTTTGTTTGGGTATACTTTTTTATGGCAGCTATGATTGTATTGGTTAATAATTTAATCAAATCCTCTCAGGGCCGTGCCATCGTATCCATTCGGGAAGATGAAATTGCTGCAAATGCAATGGGTATTAATGTCTTTTATTATAAAATGTTTGCCTTTACTCTCTCGGCATTTATTGCAGGGATTGGTGGTGGATTATATGCCTTATTGTTTGGTTATCTAAATCCAACGATGTTTACTTGGTTAAAATCAATGGATTTTTTGATGATCGTCGTATTGGGCGGCATGGGAAGTATTGTTGGAACGGTGGCCACGGGGTTTATTCTCACCTATCTTCAAGAATTCCTACGAATATTGCAAGATTACCGCTTGGTAATTTATCCTTTAATTTTAATTTTTATCATGCTCTTTAAGCCAACAGGTCTTATTGGAATTGTTGAGGATTTGAAAAAGTGGGTAAAAAAAACATTTTTCAATAAGAAAGGCGTTATGAAAGCAGGTGGCCACGAATGAGTGTTCTTAATGCAAAAAATATTTCCATATTTTTTGGCGGGTTAAAGGCAGTATCGGATTTTAATCTAAAAATCGAGCCCGGGGAATTGATTGGTTTAATCGGCCCCAATGGTGCAGGTAAAACTACTATTTTTAATATGATTACCGGCGTTTATACTCCTTCAGAAGGCGAAATTCTTTTCAACACCGGAAATGAATTAAAGAACATTAATAAACAAAAACCGTATCAAATAACAAAAATGGGTTTAGCCCGGACTTTTCAAAATATTAGACTTTTCAAAGACTTGACCGTACTTGATAATGTACGAATCGCTTTTCATTTTCAGGTACGTTATAATGCAATACAGTCCATCTTAAGAACGCCTGCCTTTTATAAGGAAGAAGGCGAAATAACACAAAAGGCCATGAACCTACTGGAAATTTTTAATATCCATCATAAAAGTAAAGAATTGGCAAAAAACCTGCCTTATGGCGAACAACGTAAATTGGAAATTGTGAGAGCTCTGGCTACAAACCCGCGTTTGTTGTTATTGGATGAGCCGGCTGCCGGAATGAACCCTCAAGAAACCAAGGACTTAATGCAACTGATCCAATTTATTCGGACAAAGTTCAAATTGACGATACTTTTAATTGAGCATGATATGAATTTGGTAATGGGTATATGTGAACGGATTGTGGTTCTTGATTATGGACAGATCATTGCGGAAGGATTACCCGCAGAAATTAGTAAAAATCCTATGGTTATTAAAGCGTACCTCGGTAAGGAGGTGGGTGCCGATGCTTAATCATTCATCAATGCAAAATCATTCCAATATGCTCTCAGTGAAAAATTTAAATGTTTATTATGGAACCATTCATGCACTCCATGATGTTAGTTTTGAAGTAGCCGAAGGAGAAATCGTCACTTTAATCGGGGCAAACGGAGCAGGGAAAACCACAATTCTTCATAGCTTATCAGGGCTGATACCCAGCAAAGCCGAAGATATCACCTTTATGAATCAAACTTTGATTGGTGTTTCGGCCAACAAGATTGTTGAAAGAGGATTAGCTCAAGTCCCAGAAGGTAGGCGGATTTTTGCCAATTTATCGGTAATGGAAAATTTAGAGATGGGCGCATATACCAGGCGGGATAAACATAATGTTAAAAAAGACTATGAACAGGTATTCTCGAGTTTTCCGCGTTTGAAAGAAAGGATACATCAAATAGCCGGAACATTAAGCGGCGGAGAACAACAAATGTTGGCCATTGGTAGGACTTTGATGTCCCGCCCTAAATTAATGTTAATGGATGAACCTTCGATGGGATTAGCGCCTCTACTTGTGAAAGAAATCTTTTCGATCATTGAAGAGATTAATAAAAACGGAACGACGATCTTGCTTGTTGAGCAAAATGCCCATATGGCGCTTTCAATAGCCCACCGTGCCTACGTATTGGAAACCGGTAAAATTGTATTGGAAGGGCCGGCTGGAGAATTGGCCCAAAATGAGCAAGTAAAGAAAGCTTATCTGGGCGGTTGAAGAAAAGTTCTAAAGAAAAATCTTGCTATGCCGAATTTAATAATATAAACAAATATTAAAGGGGGTCGCAGGTATGTTTGTGAAAGATCGAATGACGGTAAACCCGGTTACTATTAAAGATTCAGCGCCTGTCATCGAAGCCGGTGAAATATTTCGCAAGAATAATTTTGCCAGGCTTCCCGTTATGCATGATGAAAAATTAGTAGGGATCATTACTCAAGATGACCTTTTAAAAGTCAGTCCGTCGCAAGCAACGACCCTCAGTGTTTGGGAATTAAATTATGTTTTATCCAAATTATTGGTTAAAGATGCCATGACGAAGAATCCGATAACGATAAACCCAAATGTCACTTTGGAAGAAGCCGCTTTATTGATGAGGGAAAAAGAAGTTGGCGCCCTGCCAGTTATCGAACAGGATAAACTGGTTGGAATTATCACCGAGTCGGATATATTCGATGCTTTCATCGATCTGATGGGGTTAAAGAGAATTGGCACCAGGATTTCCATTGATCTGGAAGATCGGGTTGGTGCAATTGCCCAAATAACGGACTTACTTCGGGCTGAAAGTATCAACATTGTTTCATTGGCACTATTTCATCGGGATCGTAGTTCGGGAGAACTAGTATTAAGACTTGATAGTCCTCAATCGCAAGCAATCGTTGAAAGGTTAAAAGAAAAAGGCTACAAAGTACTTCATGTTTCCACATGGAACTGATTTTTCGTGAATTTCTTTTACTTCAAGAACGAGTCATAGTAATTGCGTTGTTAAAGGGGTTGTCTTAAAATAAATTGCAAGGTAGAGGATATACAATATATATAAATTGCCTATAGAAAGGCTATATATATTGTATATCTTATTGTTTTTTTATAGTGAATCTAAAAGCAATTTTCAAAGCAGCTTTGATTAAGATGTCCCATTATATGAGGGAAAATTAAAAATGATGAGCGAATAAAGTTTACAACTGTTTCTTCAAACGGTTACTTGGAATAATTGATTGCTATAGCAGGAGGCTAAGGATGTCAAAGGCAACAAAAATATATATATTGATTATTTGTTTTGCGATGATTTTTGTTTTAGGGACTGGAGTGAATACCGCAAGATCAAAAAATTCCAAAGGCAACCGTCAATTTGGGTGGGTACCTTCTATGAGCGGGGCATTTGACATTCGACTTCGGGAAACCTTAGGAGAAACTCACGAAATGATGAGTATCAATGATAGTGAAAATGGAATTGGCGATAATGAGTTACCGCCTGTACCCGAGCCAGCCGTTGTCAAAGGGGTTTATTTAACCAGCTGGATTGCGGGAACCAAAGCTTTTAATCAGGTGGTAGATTTTATTCATAAAACCGAAGTGAATTCATTGGTTATTGATGTAAAAGATGATACCGGTATGATTAGTTACCCCAGTAAAGTGCCATTAGTCAATTCAATAGGTTCCAGTTACAAAAAATATGATCCTGAAAAAATTATGACTGTATTAAAACAGAATCAAATTTATCCCATTGCCCGAATCGTGGTTTTTAAGGATCCATATCTGGCCAAACATCGCCCTGATTTAGCGGTCAAAAGATCAGACGGTGGGTTGTGGCATGATTATAAAGGCTTAAATTGGGTTGATCCTTATAACAAAGAGGTTTGGGATTACAATATAAGTATAGCCAAAGAAGCGGTCAATCATGGCTTCCGTGAAATTCAATTTGACTATGTACGTTTTACAAGTGATGGGAATATTCGGGATTGCAGGTATCCAAAGATAGATGGACGTGTTAAATCCGATGTCATAAGGGATTACTTGAAATATGCATATCAAGAGTTAAAACCGCTTGGAGTAAAAATCTCAGCGGATGTTTTTGGATTGACCTGCTCAGCTCAAGATGATATGGGGATAGGGCAAGTAATGGAAAAGGTAGCCGAGGGGGTTGATGTTATTTGCCCAATGGTTTATCCATCCCATTATTATCGCGGACAATATAATATCGCGGACCCTGATGGCAGACCTTATGAGACTGTTTATAAAAGCCTGACAGATGCCCAACTGAAAATCGCAAATGTACCTCGGAAAGTGATCATTCGTCCCTGGCTTCAAGACTTTTCGCTCAGGAATCGCTATGGTAGAGAACAGTTGCTGGCACAAATCAAGGCTGTTGAAAATTCCGGTCTTAAGGAATGGATATTTTGGAATCCGAGTAGTCGCTATGATTACCATAAATACCGTTTAAAAAATGAATTGCTTGTTGAGGGAGTTGCGCCTGATGCAGAGATAAAATCGGAGTTAGATGCTAAGCCTTCTCTACCAACAACAAGTCCATAATAGATTGTGAAATATAGAATAAATTTATTTGCCTTTCTGAAAACGTTCTGGTATAATATAAAAGTCGTAAATTTATATACGGCCCTTTTTTCTCAAACAGTTTATGTTTTGTGTCAGATGACTGATTGAGAAATTTACAGCATTCATGCAGGGGGGAATTTTAAAATGTCAACTTATTTAGCTAAGCCCGGCGAAGTCCAACGTAAGTGGTACGTAGTGGATGCCGAAGGAAAGACTTTGGGTAGATTGGCCTCAGTTGTTGCCTCTGTTCTTCGTGGAAAAAACAAACCTGAATTTACTCCTAACGTTGACTGTGGTGATCATGTCATTATTATCAATGCTGAGAAAATTAAGTTAACCGGAAAAAAGATGGTTGAAAAAATTCATTACACCCATTCTATGTATCCGGGTGGGTTAAAGGCCTTATCTTATGGTAAACTGCTTCGGGAGAAACCGGAATATGCACTTACGAAAACGATTTGGGGTATGCTTCCTCATAACCGCTTAGGTCGGCAAATGATTAAGAAATTGCGAGTTTATCGTGGTTCCGAGCATCCTCATCAAGCTCAAGTACCAGAAAAACTCGAGGTTAAGGCCTAAGAAAGGAGGAGAAAATATATGCCACGCGCTAAAAAAGCAAGCAAATCAGTTTTTTATGGAACAGGTCGAAGAAAGTGTTCAATTGCTAAAGTCCGATTAGTATCTGGTCAGGGAAATATTATTGTGAACGGTAAGCCGGTAATGGATTATTTCGGACGTAAAGTTCTTGAACTTATCGTTAAACAACCTTTATCAGTGACGAATACTGAAGGAAAATATGATGTTTTAGCCAGTGTTCATGGTGGAGGCACCAGTGGTCAAGCTGGGGCTGTACGGCATGGAATCGCCCGTGCTTTACTTAAAGTGGAGGATGAGTTTCGTTCCCCTTTAAAAAAGGCTGGATTTTTGACTCGTGACCCTCGAATGAAGGAAAGACGTAAATATGGGTTGAAGAAGGCCCGTAAAGCTCCGCAATTCTCTAAACGTTAATGATAAAAATTTAAACACGACTTTAAGTCGTGTTTTGTTTTATGCCGGATTTTTTTTGGAGGATAAATTTGAAAGCTTTAATTGTTGGTGGAGGCCCGGTTCATTTGCCGCAATTAGAACAAGAACTCGCTTCAAGACCTGATTTAGTGATAGCTGCTGATTATGGTGGCACTTACTTTGCAAAGCTGGGTATGTATCCCCATATTCTACTGGGCGATTTTGACTCCCTGTCTAAGACGGTTTTGGATCAAATGAAAGAGGCTCATGTGGAAATCAATACATTTCCCACGCATAAGGATTATACGGATTTAGAGTTGGCTATTGACTTTGCATTAACAAAAGGAACTCAACAGGTTCGTATTTTGGGGGGCCTGGGTAACCGTCTGGACCATACGCTGGGAAACATTGGTCTGCTCCTTAAACTTTTGTCAAAGTCAATAGAGGCTCATCTTCTCGATGAGTATCACGACATTTTCCTCATAGAAAACTCGGCCCAAATAACCAATAAACCAGGTTGGGCCGTTTCGTTAATCCCCTTGTCTCAAAAGGTTACCGGAGTGACGACGGAGGGACTCTTATACCCATTGACCAATGCCGAACTTTATCTTGATTCCTGCCGCGGGATTCATAATGAATTCACGGAAGAAAAGGCAATGATTAAAGTAGATGAAGGGGTCCTAATTGTCGTTGGTTTTCAGGAAGTACAATGATTTTTCTGATGTGCGACATTGACAATTTCCAATCCGGTATTGTCATTTTCAAATGAATCAATCCCATTTGACTGAAAACATAAAAATTGTATATAATAAATATATTCATTGTAAAGTATTCCTGGAGGTGGGTTAATGGCGCAGGCTAAACGAATTATGGTCAGTTTGCCCGGTAGTCTCCTCCAAGAGGTTGATGGGATCGTCCGCCGGGAAACAGGAAACCGAAGCGCATTTATTCGGGAAGCAATGCTTTTATTAATTAAAGAGCGTCGTTATTGCGAAAAAATGAAGAGATGCCGGGATGGTTATGAAAAAATGGGCGAACTCAATCGTCTATTAGCTGAAGATGGATTGGAAGAGGATTTCCATGAGCTGGAGAATTATGAGAATTATCTAGTGAAAGGGAACTAAGGCCTTTATGATCCATCGCGGCGATATTTATTATGCCAATTTAAATCCGGTTCTTGGTTCGGAACAAGGCGGTCTCAGACCCGTACTGATTATCCAAAATGATATTGGAAACATGTATAGTCCGACTACAATCATTGCTGCCATCACATCCAGGATAAAAAGAGCTAAATTACCAACTCACATCGCAATCAGTGCCATCCGGTATCAATTGGAAAAAGATTCAGTCATTCTCTTGGAACAATTACGGACAATTGACAAACAAAGATTGAAAGAGCGGATAGCTCATCTTGATGAAGAAACTATGGTCAAAGTTGAAAATGCATTAATGATTAGTTTGGGGCTGAAAGTATTAAATTAAAATGGCCAACCAATCCTAATTTAAATTGCCTGTGGGCGCGTACACGTGCCCTAAAATCTACAGTATCGTGCTCTAATTTTGATTTAGACAGCATCATACTGTATTTTTTATTGGAAGATCACGATATTTTTTGAAAAATATGGCATAAGGAATTTGTATTAGAGCAATACTTGACCAAATTTAAACATCATGTTACTATTCTCTTGGAGAATTTTAAAGCCGCTTAAAGGACTTTCACATGGTAGAAATCTGTTTAGAACAGGAAATGATACTTTTGGGAGAAAAAATTGGAGAGCGGTTATATACCGGTGATCTCCTTTTTTTGTCAGGCCATTTGGGAGCTGGAAAAACGACCTTTACCAAGGGGATTGCCAGAGCGCTTGGTATCAAAGAAGAGGTTACCAGTCCTACTTTTCAAATCATTAAGACATATCAAGGGCGAATTCCTTTAATTCACCTGGATTTATATCGTTTGAAGGAACCAAATGAATTAGATATTCTTGATCCTGATTCCCTGATTGACTCGGGGGTTGTAGTGATTGAATGGGGAGATTTATGGAACAAAAAAATTTATCCCCATTATTTGGAGATTAAAATAGAATATAATCAAGAATCCAATGGCCGAAAGGTAAGTTTTTGTCCTTTTGGTTCACGGTATCAGAAATTGATTGAAGGAATCGACCAATGTTAATACTGGGTTTTGACACGGCTACTCCCTGGGGAACAATGGCATTACTTGAGAATAACCAGGTGATTTTTGAGATTTCACTTCGTGCCGGGAAGGGCAGTGGTGAATATTTACTAGCTCTTTTACAAAATTTGTTAAAAAAATCGGAACGAAGTGTTTCCGAAATTGATTTAATTACTGTTGGAACTGGACCGGGTTCGTATACTGGAATCAGGATTGGCTTAGCGGCTGCCAAGGGATTGGCCTTGGGGACAAATATCAAGGTATTTGGAATCAATACTTTACGAATTATTGCGGAAAATGCCCGGCAGGATTCGGAATGGATTGCTTCATTAATCGATGCCCGCCATGGTTTCGTTTATGCTGCTCTTTTTCAAAATAGGAATCAGCAATTACAGACTGTAGAAAGCCCTCTTTATATTTCCGCCGAAGATTTTGCTTTACGGTTGAGTTCTATCCCATCAGTAATGCTTTGTGGAGACGGTAGTAAAAGCTATCAGAAAATTTGGGAGAAATATTCCCATTTAAAAATCGCACCCATGGATTGGGATAGACCGTACGGTACATCCGCAGCTCGAATCGGTTTTTTCAGTCTCGAGCAACAATTGCCAATGACTCCGGAATACCTGATTCCATGTTATTTGCGAAAAGTAGAGGCTGAATTACGTTTGGAGGAAAGCCAATGCAAACCAAAATAGAACTAATGCGGATTGAAGATCTTGAGGCAGTATTGGAAATCGAGGAGGTCTCTTTTCCAACTCCATGGTCAAGAAATTCTTTTCTTTATGAACTAACAGAGAATCAAAGGGCAATTTATCTGGTAGCCAAAAATGAGTTTAATAAAGTAGTCGGTTATATTGGTATGTGGGTGGTGTTTGATGAGGGACACATTACGAATCTGGCCGCCCATCCTCTTTATAGGCGGCAGGGTGTAGGAAGGACTTTATTAAATGAATTGGTCGCAGTCGCCAGAAGAAATGGAGTTCAATACTTGACATTGGAGGTCAGGCGCTCTAATCTATCAGCTCAAGACCTTTATCAAAAGATCGGTTTTGTTCACATGGGTGTTCGTCGTAAGTATTACCTTGACAATCGGGAAGATGCTTTAATTATGTGGAAAGGTCCAATCTAGGAAAACATTCTCTAAATAACTATTCAATGATTGTGAACGTTTTACTTAAGCAGAGCGTATCTTTCCCATTTCTGATTGCCGTTTATTCACGATACGCTCTACTAGTCCAGTTAATAACTTTTAGAATGATAATTAACAAAATTGTAAAAAATATTTTCAGCGCCAGTAGGATAAAAATACTTTTTGTATAATAAATTTATTTATAATAAGTTCTTAATAAAGGAGGACAAGATGGCTGAAACACCGACTGGAGCTGCCGAACGGATTGAGCAAGATTTGTTAAAAATGGGAAATTTAGTTGAAGAAACAATTAAAATGGCCATTCAAGCCCTGCGTGAACAAAATGGTGACCTGGCTTTACAAGTCATTGAACGTGACGATCTGATTGATAATATGCAGATTGTCATTGAAGAAGAACTTGAACGAAAAACCTTGAACAGTATTCCAAAGGGTTTTGAATTGCGTCGTGATTTCGCCACCATCAAGATAGTCAATGATTTGGAACGAATCGGTGACTTTGCAACTAACATAGCTGAACTTGTTTTGGAGCTAAAAAACAAAAAATATATGAAGCCTCTGGTTCATATTCCGCAAATGTCAGTTCTCGTTATGAATATGGTTTCAACTGTTTTAAAAGCATTTGTGGAAAAGAACATTGACTTGGCTGAAGCAGTTTGTAAAAAAGATGATGAAGCCGATGACATGTATGAAGAGATTTGCGACGAATTAATTCGGATCATCGGAAATGAACCTGATCATGATAAGGCTTATCAAGCGGCTCGATTCCTACTTATTGCTGAGTGGTTAGAACGTGCCGCCGATCATACTACAAATATCGGAGAAGAAACAATTTATATTATAACCGGTAAAAGGGTTAAATACTGAAGAGTATCAATTCATTCATATTCGAAAATATTTTCTAATGTTCCTTACATCGTTTTCATAGATATTCTGGCAAGCCTGATCAAATATTTTGGTCGGGCTTTTTTATTATGGGAAGATAATAAAAAGCCAAGGCTTTGCAGAAGCTGAAACATATTCTTTTACGATCTTACATATTTATGGATCGATGCAGGAGGCTTCATAAAGATGAAAATGGAAATTACAATGGGAATTTTATTAATTTTTTGCGGATTTTTCTTAATTCAATCCTCAATGAAAGCATCTGAGAACCCCTTTCAAATTATAATATGTTCGGACGGTGATCAATTTATTATTGAAAAGAGCAGTGAAGTAAATACTGTTCATTCTCAACCTTCTGATGATAGCATGATTAAAGTGGATATGAAAAGACATCGTTTAATGTATTTTCAAAATGGTAAACTCTTGCATAGTTATCCGGTGGCTATAGGTGATGAAGAAACTCCATCCCCGATTGGAGAATGGAAAATAATTCATAAAGGGGGAAACTGGGGTGGCGGTTTTGGAGAACGTTGGATGGGTATTGATGTTCCATGGGGCATTTACGGAATCCACGGAACCAATAAACCTTGGACCATCGGGACTCGTTCCAGTCATGGATGTATTCGAATGCTAAACTATCATGTAATAGAACTGTATAGCCTTGTAAAAATAGGAACTCCTGTTCATATTTTTGGAACTTTACCCCCTGTTATACCTAGGAAAGAGGTAAAAAGAAGTAATACAGGGCGAGATATCGTGGCTTTTCAATTTGCGCTCCGTAAAGCCGGTTTTAATCCTGGCAGAATTGATGGACGTTTTGGTATTGAAATGGAAAAGGCCATCTACCGGTTACAGTTCCTATATGGTTTACCTCCTACAGGCCGGGTATCTCTCGATGAGCAGATTATATTGGGATTTCACTGAAGATTCCATCTCAATGGAGTGATTTTTCAATGAGAATGATAAAGAGAAAAAGCTTGTTTTATTTGTTAATGCTTGTTCTTTTCGGCATCGGCTTCTTATTGCCTTGGCTTAAAACCGGACCCGGTGTGAAATTAGGTGAAAATTTTATTCCGTGTAATCCAAAAGCGAAAATTGACCCCAATAAGATTTACCATTTACGATTGTGGGATTATAATTGGCCCATTCAAGGTAAAAGCACTTATCGATATTATTTGCATCAAGTGATCCAAAAGTTCCAAAGAATATATCCGAATATAAAAATCGATTTCAAGTTGTTGGAATTGGATGGAAATAGAGAACTAATCCAAGCGCTCAATAAAAATGAGGCGCCGGATGTTTACTGTTCGGCCTATACAATTCCGGTTTTTAATGTTCGGAAGCAAATACCGGTTGGTCCTTATTTGAATAAAGAAGACCTTGATTTATACTTCACCGGTACAAAAAAAATATTAAAATACCAGCAAATTTTATGTTATTTTCCGCGTTGGATTGAACCGGAGTTTTGGATCGGTAATGGATCGTTGATTGAAGCATCTGGAATATCCGTATCAAAAATTCAAAATGATGGATGGACTTGGGATGACTTGAGTTTTCTCTGTTCGAATCTCCGATATAATCAATATCTCCTTTCAGGGAAGTTAGGTCCGAATGGTTTGGTTTCACAATTGATGGCTAATGCGGGTCAAGGTTCAAAAATAGCTGATTTTAATACAACACTTGATATAATTGAAACTCTTAAAAATAAGAAAGCTATCCCAATAAAATTTGGCTCTAATATGCTAGGCAGATTTTTAAATCAAAAAGTAATATTGTTGGCCGGGTTACGAACTCCAACTTACAAGTTTCTTTTAGATAGAATTCAAAGTGAAAAATTGAACTGGCAACCTGTTTTATTACCTATTCCCTCAAAAGTAAAAGGAAAAGGGACAGCAATAATAGAAAACGGCGTAATTTCTATTTACAGAAATCGCTATACCAAAGGTTATGATCATTTAGCTGCAGCAGTAAAATTTGGTCAATATTTAAGTTCTTACCCTGATATATCCCCTTGGCAGTATCTTGGATTCTGTCCGGCTTCAAAAGAAGCTTTTAGAATATGGAAAAAACATATATCCCCCAATGAACAATTATATGACAATTTGTTTAGCCAATCCAATTTTGATGACTACAAGCCTTTTCAATCCGATACCGGGAAAATTATTTCTTTGGTGAATGACTTGATAGCCGGTAAAGTTACAAAACAAGAAATTCTATCCATGGATTCCAATAAATAAGTTAAATTTCCTACAGTATATAATCACTGTACTAAAATTCTAAAGCCTCTCGAAACAAGAGAGGCTTTATTATATAAGTATAATATTAAACTAAATAATATTTGACAAAAATAATATTAATAAGTAATATAATATTGAGATTAATATTTAAGGAGTCAGTAATGAATAATTCGGAATTATTTTTATTGGGTTTAATTAATCAAAACCCCAAATATGGTTACGAGATAGCCCAATTCCTTGAAGAGAGTAATGCGGGATTATGGATTAATATTAGTATGCCCTATGTTTACAGATTATTAAAGAATTTTGAAGGCCAGGGTTGGGTTCAGGCCAAGCAAGTGGCATCCCATAACCGACCTCAAAAGAATGTTTACGAAATCACATCAAAAGGAAGGGCGGCATTGCTTGCCGCAATTACCGAAAATGATTTTACAACAGACCGAATTTATTTTGGAATGGATTTAGCATTAGCTGCCCATACGCTGATTGCCCAAAAAATCGATCTGCAAAGCCTTTTTTCTGAAAAAATTAAAAAAATCGAGGAAGAATTGGGACAATTTGATTTGGAAAAAATCCAAATTGCAGAAAAAACGGATGAAGCTTTAGCGGCAATTCTCATTGTCGAGCATAGGATTGGTTTTTTACAATCGGAGTTGCTGTGGCTTAAAAAAGTAAAAAAAGTTTTACAAGAACGTAGCGTATTATAATGTGGATTCTAATGGTTCAATTCATCACAATGATGTGGCAGGAAAAGAACTGGAATTGTCGAATTAAAAAACAGGTTTATTTAAAATACGTTTTTTTGCAGTAAATTAATGGAGGTATCATCATGGACGGCGAACGGGTTTTAATCGTAGAACCTGATTCCAGACTCGTTGAATTAGCTGTAATCAAGCTATCAAATTCAGGATGGCTTGTTGCAGTTGCCAACGATGGGGAAGAGGCATACGAAAAGGCAGCCAATAATCCTCCCGATGTCTTGGTTCTTAACCCAAACTTGGAGAAAAAAGATGGGTATGAGTTGTGTTCGGATTTTAAGAAGAATGATCGATTAAAGAATGTTCCGATAATTTTTCTGGCAGATCAGAGTTTTAATGAGGAAAAATTCGGGTCGTTAAAATTAGGAATGTGCGAAACTTTAACCAAGCCATTCAGTCCAAAAACTTTGTTAAATAAGGTTAATTCCTTGGCTTTAAAATCCCGGCTTGTTAAAAAGATTAATCCATTAACAGAATTACCGGGAAAACAATATTTAGAAGATGAACTTAATCAACTTATTCAAAACGGTGTTTCCTTTGATTTAGTTTTTACTGATTTAAAAGGGTTTGTATCTTTTAACAAGGCTTATGGATTTGAGGAAGGAAATAAAGTGATTCAGTATATCGTAACTTTATTTCAAGACGAACTTTCTAAAATGGATGGGCATGAGGGGAAAGTATACCACTTCGGCGGTGATGATTTTTGTATCTTGCTTAAGCCGGGATATGCTAACGATTTGAGTAAAAAAATAATTGCCAGGTTTGATTTAGAAATCCCACAGTTTTACCAAGAAAGTGATCGCAGCAGGGGAGGATTAATTTTAACCAATCGCCGCGGTCTGATTGAACAATGGCCAATTATGACATTGGCGATGGTATTGATTAGCAACGGCAATCGAAAAATCAGCAACTGGTTAGAGGCGGAAATGATAGCGGTGGAAATGCTAAAATATACCAAGTCGATGCCGGGAAGTCATTATACAAAGGATCGTCGCAGTTCATAAGTTTTAAAATGACGGATAAAATATTCGTGGATGTGAATGAATGCCTGGAAAGACCACTTCGATTTCAGCTATAAAAGAACAGTTAACAGCCAGGAATTTTGCTCCCCGGAAAAGTTTGGGCCAAAATTTTCTGACGGATGATAATATTTTATCTAAAATTATAAATGCCGGTGATCCCGGAAAAGATGATTTAGTATTGGAAGTCGGGCCCGGGCTTGGAGCTTTAACCGAGAAGATAGTTGAGCGGTCTAAACAGGTGCTGGCGATTGAATATGATCGCGGCCTGTTTACAATCCTCCAAGAAAAGTTTGCCGATTCCACAAACCTAATCTTATTGAATCAAGATATTTTAACAACGGATTTGGCGGCAATTTTGAAAAATTATCCAAGGGAGATATATTGTTATAAGGTAATGGCAAATTTACCCTATTACATAACGACTCCTGTGATTTTTCAGTTGATTGAATCATGGTTGCCATGGAAAATGATGGTTTTTCTAGTGCAAAAGGAAGTTGCGGAGCGTATGGTTGCTGAACCTGGAACTAAAGAATACGGTGCATTAACAGTAATGTTGAATTTTTATGGAAGTGTAAAGAAAATAGGAAATGTGCCGAAAACCGTTTTTTATCCCAGCCCGCAGGTGGATTCGACAATTATTCAAATTAAACCTTACGGTGGACAGGATTATTCTTTAATTTATCCGTATTTACATCGAGTAGTACAGGCTGCTTTCGGTCAAAGGCGGAAAACGATCTCGAATGCTTTGACATCCCTTGGAAATTCATTCGAGGATAAGGAGTTAACAGCGGAGTTGCTTAGAAAGAGCCAAATTGATCCGATGCGGCGGGGTGAAACCTTGTCGGTTGATGAATTCCTTCGTATTTCGGAGGAACTACAAATAAGAAGCTCTTAAAAGGTGTATCCATGATATTTAACAGCCCGACTAAAGGGCGGATGACATTTGATCAGGTTTTTAAGGATATAGTTGAATATATCCACGATGATTCGAAAATTAAATATAAATTAATAGTGGGCACAGATTCTCAATTGCGGGAAGATGTATGCTATGTAACTGCCATTCTTATTTTACGTGAAGGTAAAGGTGGCCGTTTTTATTATTCAAAAGAACGTGAAAAAACCAAATTAAGTTTAAAGCAACGGATTTTTTACGAGACTTCAAAAAGTTTAATTGTGGCAGCCAAAGTAGCCGAGAAATTGACTGTAAATGGTCTAGCGGAGCTTGATATTGAAATTCATTTGGATGTTGGGGAGCAGGGACAGACAAAAGAAATTATTAAAGAAGTTGTAGGCATGGTGGTGGGGAGTGGCTTTGATGCCCGTATTAAACCTGATTCTTATGGTGCCTCAAAAGTTGCCGATAAATATACTAAATAAGTTTTGTGGAACCTCTTTTGAAAAGTATTCCATTCCATTTATTTTTCAAATTTTCTATTATAAAATTATTGACAAATTAGGGGTTTTTCCAGTATAATATTAAATTTGACAATTTGGGACAGGCATGGTATAATACTTCCGATATTGTAAAGGAAGGTGAACTCTTTGAAGGAGGCTGGGATTTTAGATCGTATTCGAGAAGATTTAAATGTATTCGTAGGGAAACCTATTCGAATAAGAGCTAACCGAGGCAGAAAAAGAGTATTTGAAGTTGAAGGAATTTTGGAACAAACTTATCCCAAAGTTTTTGTGGTAAGTTTTAAAGAGCGGCAGGTTGAAAGAAGAATATCGTACAGTTATGCTGACTTATTGACTCAAGCCGTAGAGTTATCCGTCGGAAACAACAGGATTGGTACACTCGGAGAAATTGCAACCGGTTAAGTTTTTAAGCCCGTCATTGACGGGCTTTTTGTTTTTTTAAGTGAAATATTCGATGGGAGATGCAGGAAAGAAGCGTTCCAGTAAAGTAATTATATTTTGTTTGAGTCGAAGATAAGCTGCTTCCGGATAAATGTATTTAACCAGACCGAAACGTCCAAAC
>JAFABB010000011.1 GCA_023426245.1 Bacillota bacterium | reverse complement strand
TATACCCCTTGGAACAAATCGTCCCCCAAGATCCGGAATTCCACTCCGCAAATGAGAAAAAATCCGGCCTCATAAAAATATTGGAAACCAGACTGCCGGCTGAAGATTATCAAACGGTGGAAGAGCTTTTGGATGTGGATTGCAATGAAAGCGTGATGGAAGCTTACGCATCCTTTGGATATGGTTTTAAGCTCGCCGTGTTGATGATGCTGGAAGTGATGGATATAAAGATAGGGAAATGAGCAAAGGAGAGAATATGTTTTTGGAAAAAGATTAAGAGTATAATGAAGTTAGAAAGGGAAAAAGGCGGTGGATGGGTATGCCAATGTCCGAATTACCGATTCGAAAAGCGTTTATGTTGATTGAGCCGGGACCGGTGATCCTGGTGACAACCAATGACAATGGGCGGAATAATATTATGACACTCTCATGGCACATGGTGGTGGATTTTACACCGCGGATGGCTCTGACAACCGGTCCGTGGAATCATTCCTTCGAAGCCCTGATCCATACCCGCCAATGTGTGCTGGCGATACCTACGGTCGATTTGATGGAAAAGGTGGTCAGCATTGGGGATTGCACCGGCACCCAAGTGGACAAGTTTGAAAAATTCATTCTAACGCCATTACTGGCAAAAGAGGTAAAGGCTCCCCTGATTTCGGAGTGTCTTGCCTGCATTGAGTGCCGGGTTGCCGATTATTTGGAGCCCCAGGGGATTTTTATTTTGGATGGGATAGGCGCCTGGATCGATAATGAGCGCAAAGAACGCCGGACCTTTCATGCCAATGGTGATGGTACTTTTGTGGTGGACGGGAACACTATCAATCTTCGAAATTTAATGGAAGATAAGATACCATCCGGTGTTTGATAAATCGGCAAGATAAGAAGAGAAGCCCCGATCAGCAGTTAAAACGGACGGTGAAGGATAATTCAAAGGGTGCGCTGTTTTATCCCTTTGTCATTTTCTCTTTCCCTCCTGCTTTGGGTAGGATTTTCAATTAATTTGGCGAAATCATTCTAGAAACAAATTTTGTAGCACGGTAGATAAGGGAGGAGTTTTTTTGTACTGGGAAAAAGAGTGGGAGACGATTGAACGTTCACAGTTGCAAGGGTTTCAACTAAGAATGGTAAATGCGTCTATCGAACGGGCGCGCAATGCGGAGTTTTACAAAGCTTTCAATTTAAAGCCGGTTCAGTCTTTGAAAGATTTTACCAGCTTACCTTTTACACATAAACAGGACTTACGGGACAGTTTTCCCTACGGATTTCTAACTGTCGGCCTGGATTCCATTGTCAGGTTGCATTCTTCTTCCGGAACAACCGGCAATCCGACCGTAGTGTTTCATACCAATCAAGACATTGATATTTGGGCCAACCTGGTGGCCCGTTGTATGTATATGACCGGAGTCCGGAAAAATGACGTTTTTCAAAATACCATGGGTTACGGGCTTTTTACCGGAGGCCTGGGCTTTCACTACGGGGCTGAGAAGATCGGGGCGTTGACTATTCCTACCGGACCGGGTAACAGCAAGCGCCAGATTTGGTTTATGCAAAAGTTTGGAACTACAGCGGTCCATATTTTACCCAGTTATGCGCTACGGCTTTATTCAAATTTTGCCGAGCTCGATCTGGATCCTAAAAAAGATCTCAAGCTCAAGATCGCCTTTATCGGATCCGAGCCCCATAGTGAAGGCCTGCGAAAGCAAATTGAAGAGCTTTACGGAATCAAGGCTTACAACTCCTATGGCTTGTCGGAAGTTTGCGGCCCGGGAGTGGCTTTTGAGTGTCCTTATCAGACCGGGATGCATATCTGGGAAGATTATTTTTATGTGGAAGTCATTGATCCCAAAACCGGTGAAGTCTTACCCGACGGTGAGGAAGGTGAGCTGGTGTTAACCACTTTACGGAGAGAGGCGATGCCGGTGATCCGCTACCGGACCGGTGACTTGACCCGGATCTTACCGGGAACATGCCAGTGTGGACGGACCCACCGTCGCATCGACCGGATCAAAGGCCGGGCTGACGACATGCTGATTATCAATGGGGTCAACATATTCCCGGTCCAAATAGAGCAGACCATTATGAAAATTCCCGGAGTCGGCCGTAATTATTTGATCGAGATCCATAAAGAAAACTATATGGATAAACTGATGGTAAAAATCGAAGTCGATAAAGAATTCTTTGAAGGAACCCTGTCAGGACTGACAGCGCTCCAGCATAAAATCATGGAAGAACTGAAAACCGATCTGGTGGTATCCCCGGTGGTGGAATTGGTGGAACCGGGCAGTCTGCCTGCAGCGGAAGGAAAAGCTAAGCGTGTCTATGATTTGCGGGAAGAATAATTTTGCGGAGGGATCAGGATGGCCTTTCATTTATCAATCTTCGTTCAAAATAAACCGGGTCAATTGGAGAAGATCACCAAAATTTTGGCAGACAACCAAATTAATTTAAAAGCTTTTTCCATGGCCAGCGCCGGTGATTTCGGGGTTGTCAAGGTGGTTGTCGGCGACACTGAGAAAGCATATCTGGTTTTAAAACAGGAAAATATAACGGTATCGAAACGAAAAATTCTTATTGCCAAAGTGCCGGATCAACCGGGTGGTTTGTATAATTTATTAAACATTTTGTCATCCAATAAGATCAACATTGAGGATTGTTACGGCTTTGTGATTGAAAACCACCGTGAGGCGGCCATAGTTGTTGAGGTTGAGAAATTTCCGTTAGCCGAGGATATTTTAAAATCCAGTGGAATTACGACTTTAACCGATCAGGATGTAAACCTGATCTAGCCCTAATACCAGAACTTTAAACCGCAGGTTGACAAGACGATGGGTTTCTGGGCGGCGCTAAAACCCAATTGGATATATTTGCGGATCGCAGTTGGGTTAAAAGCCACTTTGTTTTGGGGAAAAGGTTTTTCCGGAGCAACAATCCGTAAAGGGATCCTTTTTTTAAGCGGAAAGTTCCGGCTATCCTGGTTGATGGCGTTGGCCAGTTGTAGATCCTTGGCTGCAATTGCATTCATTATAATGGCAATCATTTGATTCAAATTTTTAAATGGCCCTTGATAGGGCACTTCAGGAAGCACCGGCTCTAAATTTGAATTTACAGGATAAGTTGTGATCACAACTATCTCATCGGGATCTTCATCAAAAACAGTTCCCAGGGGAGTGATGTCTCTTAACCCGCCATCATACCAGTGCTTTCCGTGAATCGGCACCCCAGGGAAATAAAACGGAATACTGGCACTTGCCAAAATGTAATTTAGGAAATCTTTCCGTAGCTCAGGGAAGCGTGAATCGGCATAAAATAGTTCGCCAGTTTCCAAGGCCACCGTTGCAACCTTAACCATGGTTGCCGGGTCGAATAATAAGTTTAAATCGATATTTTTCTTCAATAACTGGCGTAATCCGGCCGGATTATATAAGGACTGACCACCGAAAGCTAAATTGATTAAACCCAAAGGATTTTTGCGGTAAACGGATCGAGAACCCCGAATACTAAGCCAAAGTTTCATCAACTGCCGGGTCCGAATGCTTAATTCCTCATGATTGCGGGCCTGGCCTAAAATGGCGGCGTTTAATGCGCCAATACTGGTTCCGAAAAAACATTGAAAATCAAAGCCCGCCTGGTTTACCAGATAATCGATTGCGCCAACTTCAAAAGCCCCTCTTTCACTACCTCCAGATAATACCAAGGCTCGTTTCAAATGGCATCACTCTACTTTTATGGTTTTTTTCGGGTTCGGCAAGTTTTCTAATGAAACATTCGAAGGAATTTTGATCTGTGGGAACCTTAGAGTTCTTGCATTTTGCATATTCAGGCGTATGGATATTGAATGGAGTCTTTTTTGATAGACTTACCGAATGGATTCGGAGTATCTCTAAATTATATTAATGAAACATAAAAGGGGTGAATGAATCTGCTACTTTGTCCTTCAAAGTTGTGACCGGAAAAGGAGATTCGGAGTTAGGCTTGTTAACATGCCTGGAAATACGGCTTTTATAATTATTTTGTAAAAAAAAACTGGATGAGAATATGCCAACAAAAAATTAGGTACCTAAACTTTTTTATTTGAATTTTATCAGGTTAAGTGGTATAGTATAAATTAATTTAGGTACCTAAATAAAATACCCCCGGGGGTTTATGATGTTTACCTCAACTTCGAATATGCTTTTTAATGCTTTGCAACGGCTCACCCGTCAAATTCGGCGCGCTTCTCATCAGGCCATCCGTGAAAAAGGTGGCCTTTATCATCGGCAGGCTTATTTATTGCATTTGATAGCGAAAAAAAACGGCGCCAATCAAAGGGATTTGGCGGAGCAAATGGACATAAGACCATCTTCAATGACGGAAATGTTGATGAAGTTGGAAGACTCCGGATTTATTACTCGGAAACAGGATGAACAAGATCAAAGAATGATGCGAAACTATTTGACAGTAACAGGCCGGAGGGAAGTCGAACAATTAATTGCCATCCATGATGATTTTGCAGACAGTCTCTTCAGCACCCTATCGGAAGAAGAAAAAGAACAGATGGTTACGATCATTGAAAAACTATGCCTCCATTTGGGGAATAACGATAACAATGAGGGATGATTCACACCGGAAAGGGTGAACCCTTTAAATGGACTGAAGTATTTGAAGCCTGATACTTAATTCGAAGATTACGGACTGTTTGGTGAACAATACCGAAGGGAAACATCACGATGGAATTTATGAAGAAATATATTAACAAATATTGGAAGTTCTTTTGCCTTGGGGTCGCCTTTTTAATGACAGAAGCTTTTTGCGATCTGCTTCAGCCGACGATTATGTCCAAGATCATCGATATCGGAGTCGCCCGGCATCAACTGAGTTATGTTCTAACGATGGGCGGAGTCATGTTGGGAGTTACGGCGTTGGGAGCCATCGCCGCAGTGGGCCGGAATATCATTTCGAATAACGTTTCCCAACGTTTTGGGGCTGAACTTCGTTTTGATCTGTTTAAGAAGATACAAGGCTTTTCATTTGATAACATCAATCAATTTGAAACCGGTTCGTTGGTAACTAGGCTTACCAATGATGTAACCCAGGTTCAAAACTTTGTGAACGGTCTGATGCGGATTTTCGTTAAAGCACCGCTAGTTTGTATCGGAAGTATTATCATGGCCACTATGCTCAATCCCCACTTGGCTGTAATCTTGATTGCGGTTGTACCGGTAATTGCTTTTCTGATGTTTATCAATGTCCGGATTGGTTATCCTTTTTTTCGCAAAGTGCAGCGAAAATTGGATGGACTGAATACCGTGATGCGGGAGTATTTGAACGGGGTACGAGTGGTCAAGGCTTTTAACCGTTTTGATTATGAAATGGAACGATTCGGGGAGGCCAATCAAGATTTGGCCGCGGTTTCTACAAAAGCCATGCGGATAATGGCCATTTTTACACCTACAATTACTTTAACCGTAAATTTAGGGATAGTCGCTGTTTTATGGCTGGGTGGGCTCCGGGTCCATAGCGGGCATATGCAAGTCGGACAGGTCATCGCTTTTGTCAATTACATGACCCAGATCCTGGCCTCCCTGATGACCATTTCTTTTGTTTTTAATATGTTTGTGAGAGCCCGGGCATCGACGGAACGAATCGCTGAAGTGATGGTACAGGAGAATAGTATGCGTGAGAATCCTCAGCCGGAGCCATTCGACGACTCTCGTGGGAAAATAGAATTTAGGGATGTGTTTTTTTCTTACACAGGCCAGATAGAAGAAGCCATATTGAAAAAAATTACCTTTACCTGTCAGCCGGGGGAAACTGTGGCGCTTATCGGTTCCACCGGTTCTGGCAAGAGTAGTTTGGTGAACCTGGTACCCCGTTTTCATGATGCCACCTCCGGAGTCATCGAGGTCGACGGGGTAAATGTAAAAGATGCCAGCCTCGTGGAACTGCGGAGAAAAATCGCTATCGTGCCTCAAAAAACGGTTTTGTTCACCGGGACCATTATGGACAACATTCGCTGGGGTAAAAGCAAGGCGGACCTCGATGAGGTGGAGAAAGCGGCCTGGGTTGCCCAGGCACACGAGTTTATCAGCAGTTTCCCCGAGGGATATCAGACTTATCTGGGGCAAGGCGGCGTTAATCTCTCTGGGGGCCAAAAACAGCGGATCTCCATTGCCAGAGCATTGATTAAAAAACCGGAAATTCTGATTTTGGATGATAGTACCAGCGCGGTGGACATGGCGACGGAAGCCAAAATCCGGATGGGTATGAAAAAGTATTCTCAGGGAATGACCTGTTTGATTATAACCCAAAGGATTGTCTCTGCTATGGGAACCGATAAAATTATCGTCCTTGATAATGGTGAAATTGTAGGAATGGGCACTCATGAGCAGTTGATGCAATCATCTTCGGTATATCAGGATATTTATCGCTCCCAGATTGGCAAGGAGGATTTTTGATATGGGTAGGCAAGATGAATCAAGAAAAATCGATTCCTCTGCAATAGGGAGGACAGGGAATATGCCTGGTGGTTCTGTGAGTGGTTTTGGAGGCCGGGGGGGCGGGGCCCGCTGGTTAATGTCCGGCGCCAAACCGAAGCAGTTTGGCCAAAGTTTAAAGCGTTTGTGGCAACATTTTGGAAAAGAACGCAAAAGCCTGACTTTCATTTTTCTTTTGGTACTGGTGGATACCGGAATCGGACTTACCGGCCCATTTTTAATCGGACGGGGAATTGACGCTCTATCGGCCCGCCATGGACAGGTCAACTTCAGCTTGTTAACCATTGTAACCCTGGTTTTACTTGCCGCTTACCTTTCAGATGCTCTGCTGACTTTGGTACAGGGGTGGCTGATGGCCGGAGTTTCGCAACGGATAGTCCAAAGTCTGCGACGGACTCTATTTGCAAAGCTTCAGAAATTGCCCATATCCTTTTTTGACCAGCGGACCCATGGTGATCTGATGAGCAGGCTGTCGAATGATATTGATAATATTAGTACGACTATTTCCCAGTCCACTACCCAATTGATGGCGGCGGTGTTAATGATCACGGGTTCTCTTGTAATGATGCTGATTCTGAGTCCATTGTTGACTTTGGCAAGCCTGGTCACCATTCCGTTAGTCTTCGTGTTAACCCGGACCATTGCCGGCCGGACCCGGATCCTTTTCAAGGAACAACAGGCGGTCTTGGGGAAATTGAATGGCCATATCGAAGAGAATATTTCCGGGATCCATGTAGTGAAAGCATTCAATCACGAAGAGGAAGTCATCACGGGATTCGCCGAGCTAAATGGACAACTTTGCAAAATAGGCATTAAAGCGCAAATTTGGTCCGGCTATATCATGCCTTTGATGAATGTCATAAATAATGTGGGATTCGCGGCAGTAGCTGGAGTCGGCGGTATTTTGGCAGTCAAAGGATTGATTACCGTTGGAATCATCGCTAGTTTCTTAAGTTACTCCAGGCAATTTGCGAGGCCGTTGAATGATATCGCCAATACCTTCAATACCTTACAAACTGCACTTGCAGGCGGGGAACGGGTATTTGAAGTCTTGGATGAGGCAGAGGAACCGGCTGACTTACCAGGAGCGGTGGTGTTGCAAGACTCCCGGGGAGATGTTGTATTTGAAGGAGTTTGTTTTGGTTACCGGCCGGATGTACCTATTTTAAAAGATATTTCCTTTGAAGCCCACAGTGGAAGCAGTACAGCTTTGGTAGGTCCCACCGGCGCCGGTAAAACCACGGTTGTCAACTTGCTGGCGCGCTTTTATGATATTACCGCCGGAAAGATTCTTATTGACGGCCGGGATATCCGGGAATATACCCGGGACAGTTTGCGCCGGAATTTCGGCATTGTTTTACAGGATACCTATCTTTTCAGCGGAACGATTGGTGATAATATCCGCTATGGCCGTTTGGATGCTTCGGAAGAAGAAATCCGCCAGTCTGCGGTGATGGCTAATGCCGATATGTTTATCCAGCGTTTACCCCATGGTTATGATACGGTATTGACGGAAAGCGGCGGCAATTTAAGTCAGGGTGAGCGGCAATTATTGGCGATTGCCCGGGCGATTCTAGCCAGTCCGGCTATATTGATTTTGGATGAAGCCACCAGTAATGTCGACACCCGGACCGAACTGCGGATTCAAGAGGCAATGCTCAAGCTGATGGAGGGCCGTACCAGCTTTCTGATAGCCCATCGATTAAGCACCATTCGGGATGCGGATACGATCATGGTTGTGGAGGGCGGGAGAATTGTGGAACGCGGCAATCACCGCCAGCTTCTGAAAGAAAATGGAGTTTACCGTCATATGTATTTCAGCCAGTTTGAAAATGCCGAAGGGGGATAAGGCCGATTCTATAAATTTGGTGACTATTTGCAATGGCAGAAATAGCCCTTGGGTAGAAAATCCTGAAAAATTGGAGGCGGATCCTAATGAAAGAATACGACGGCATGATGACGTTTGTCAAAGAGCTGGAGAGGCTGAAAAACAACACCAGAACTGCCTGGACCAGTGAAGGAAGAACGGAGAGCGTCGCCGAACATTCTTGGCGGTTATCCATGTTTGCCCTCGTTCTTGAGGACGACTTCCCGGATGTTGATGTAAACCGGGTCATTCGCCTGGGACTGGTTCATGACTTGGGTGAGGCTTATGAAGGGGATATTTCTGCTAAAATCCCAATTGACCCTGTGGAGAAGCTGAAAAAGGAAGAGGAAGCGTTGTCGAAATTATTGGCGCCGCTTCCGGAAACTAACCGTGAAAAAATATTGGCATTATGCCGGGAATACAACCTGGGGGAGAGCCCGGAAGCAAAGATGGCCAAAGCCCTTGACAAAATGGAAACGATTATCCAGCACAACCAGGGAAATAACCCTGCCGGTTTTGATTACGAATTCAATCTTCAATACGGCCAAGCTTATACAAATTACCATCCGGCGATTAGCCGAATCCGGGAATTAATTGACCGGGAAACCCGGAATCGGATTCGAAAAGAATAAGGCAATGCCTGACTCGGTTGGATATTACTTTATGTGTCGATTTGGGTTCGCCAGGATTAACCAAAAAGTTTTCAGAGTGCAATAAAAGCCATCCTGAATCCGTTATATAAATAAAAGCAAATTTTTTGCGGGTAAATGAAAGGAAGAAAAATGGGTTCACGCAGGCGGCTATATGAAATGCTTTATTATCGTGTCAATCAAGAGTCGGAATTGGGATGGTATTGTGAAAAAATGCCTCTATTACTCCAGAAAGCGGTTCAATCCTTGAATGGCCAGGGAAGGGTTTTGGATATCGGTTGTGGAACTGGAGTTTATGCTGCATTAATGGCTAAACAAGGCTTACAAGTGACCGGAATCGATTTTGTCGCAACAGCACTGGAATTTGCGAGGATTAGGGCCGAAAAGCTCGGATTGAACATTCATTTCGTTCAGGCGGATGTAACGGAATGGGAAACGCATGAAAAATATGATTTGATTTTGGATTCGGGATGTCTTCATGGTATCAGCGGCCAAAACCGGTTCCGCTATAAAGAGCAAATTTTACAATGGATGGGTGAGAACTCAAATTATGTTTTGGTCCATTTCGGAAAGCGCCGCGCTTTCGACTTCTGCTTTCATAGTCTGGCAGGCTTGAGGCCTAGAACCTACGGGGAAATTCAGGCATTTTTCAATCCCCAGTTACAACTGAAAGAGTTTTATGCCGGAAGGAGACAAGATCCTTTATTTCAGTATTGGTTCGATAGAGTAAAGAATCCATCGCGATGAAAACGGTTCCTTTTTAAGATACGCCCTCTTTGTTTTGGGGGGTAATCATGTTGGATTCGGTTTGAGTAATTTGATCATAGCGTTGCAGTTTTTTATTGACCACTTTTAACAATTCCCGGTATTCCCGAATATGATTTTCAATGATTTCCTTTTGCCGCAGGATGATTTGACGCCGCTCCGGTACGGTATCGGATCCCCGAAGGCATAATTCGATATAATCTTTGATATCGGCGATCGACATACCCGTTGCCCGCATGCAGCAAACGATTTGCAGCCATTCCAAGTCAGTATCGTTGTAAAGCCGATTACCGTTTTGGCTGCGTTGAACCGAGGGCAGCAGCCCTTCTTTTTCATAGTAACGTAAAGTATAGGGAGAGATATTGAATTTTTCAGATACCTCTTTAATGGAATAACTCATCGCTTGGCACCCTTTTCCCAACCATTTGCGGATTTCTCTTCAAGCTACACTTTTATTTTACCATATTGATTCCCTCACAGCACACTCTAATCCATGGATTTATTTAAAAATGGGTTGTATTTTGCTATTGACTTAGAGTGTACTCTAAGAAATATACTGAATATAACTTCAAAATCGGGTCGACCGCTTAAAGTCCCCATTTATTGGTTACCAATCAAAGGAGGAATAATTATGTTATATCGGAAGTTTGGAAAGACAGATGAAATGGTTTCTATATTGGGGTTTGGTTGTATGCGACTACCGATCCTGGGAAACGATCCTTCGCAAATCGATGAGGAAAAGGCTGTTAAGATGATTCGGCATGCCATTGATGAGGGCGTAAATTATCTGGATACGGCTTATCCCTATCATGGTACCGGTTTTGATCGCGGTGGTTCCAGTGAACTTTTAGTAGCGAAAGCCTTGAAAGACGGATACCGTGAGCGGGTCCATTTGGCTACCAAGCTTCCTAGTTGGTTGATCAAAAGCCGGGCCGATATGGACAAGTATCTCAATGAACAATTGGAGCGGTTACAGACGGGGAGCATTGACTTTTATTTGGTGCACTCATTAAATAAGAGCGTTTGGCCTATTTTAAAGGAAAACGGCATCGGTGAATTTTTAGATCAAGCCATCAGGGATGGGCGGATTCAATATGCCGGGTTTTCTTTCCATGATCAGGCCGGGCTTTTTAAAGAGATCGTCGACTATTATGACTGGTCATTCTGTCAAATCCAGTACAATTACCTGGATGAGAATTTTCAAGCCGGCAAGGCAGGGCTGGAGTATGCGGCGGGAAAAGGTTTAGGAATGGTTATTATGGAACCGCTCCGAGGTGGTAATCTGGCGAATCTTCCTCGGGCGGCTGAAATGATCTTGGCCCAAGCCGGGGTCCAACGGACACCGGCCGAATGGGGGTTGCGTTGGGTGTGGAATCACCCGGAAGTTTCGGTGGTCTTAAGTGGAATGACCACCATGGAGCAGGTGGAGGAAAATTTGAAAATAGCCGGGAAGGCAGAAGCTAATTCCTTAACCGCTAAAGAGTTGGAATTGATTGCCCAGGTCAAAAATCTTTTTGAAGAGAGGATCAAGGTGAATTGCACGGCCTGTTCCTATTGTATGCCATGTCCGGTCGGTATCAATATTCCGACCTGTTTTGCAAATTATAACGACTGCTATGTCTTTGACGCCAAAGAAGCAACGACCCAAAGGTATCGGGGAGTTATTTCGAAAATAGCAGCACCGGTCTCTAAGTGTGTGGAGTGTGGCCGCTGTGAAAGTCATTGCCCGCAAGGTATTGCGATTCGCGAGGAGTTAAAACGGGTCAAAGAGTTATTTGAAGATTAGATGGAGATTCACAAAAATTTTTTGCAGTATATTCATTACGAGAAGAGTAAACTATTTTTAGTATTCGAGGCATATTGAAAGCATTCCTACATCAATATGCCTTTTTTAAAGCAGGAACTTGAAGAAACATAGCTAATTTAAGCGGGAAGATTTGGATAGACAAACGGGTATAGGGAGAAAACAACGATGAAAATATTATATTATGATTGCTTCTGTGGTATCAGTGGGGATATGAATTTAGGAGCATTAGTGGATTTGGGTGTCGATAGCCAATATTTAATCGGCGAACTTTCCAAATTGGGGCTGTCATCCGAATATGAAATCAAGCTTCAAAAGGCTCAAAAAATGGGGATTTCCGGGACCAGAGTGGATGTCATTTTAAAGGCCGCCCAACACAGCCACGACCATCATAATCACGGGGAAACAGAACATCATCATCTTGATCAAGAAGATCACGGCCCTGTGGAAGCTGAGCAACACCACGAACACCATCATCGTAACTTGCATGATATTGAAACAATCATCAATCGAAGCAGCTTGAGTCCTAAAGTAAAAAAATCCAGCATGGATATGTTTATGAAAATAGCCCGGGCTGAAGCGAAGATTCACGGCAAATCTATCGAAGAGGTTCATTTTCATGAGGTCGGCGCTACCGATTCCATTGTTGATATGGTTGGAGCCGCCATTGCTCTTGATTATTTAGGTGTAGAAAAAATTATGGCTTCGCCGGTTCAGGTTGGGGGAGGTTTTGTAAAGTGCGCTCATGGTTTATTTCCTGTTCCGGCGCCAGCCACAATGGAAATTTTACAGGGAGCCCCCATTAAGTCGGGGTTGGTACAGTTTGAAACCACCACACCGACGGGAGCGGCTATTTTGGCTTCCAATGTCCAAGAATATACCGATCAGATGAATTTTTCCGTTACCAAGATCGGATATGGAATCGGCCACCGGGATTTGGAAGTCCCTAACGTCTTGCGGGTATGTTTGGGCCTGGCTGCTTCTAAAGGGGAAGAGATCGAAACCCAATATATCCTGGAAACCAACATTGATGATATGAATCCAGAACTTTATAACTATGTCGAGGAAAGATTGTTTGAAACAGGAGCGTTGGATGTTTTCCGGACTCCGATTATTATGAAAAAAGGAAGATCAGCCATAAAGCTGAGCATACTGGTGAGTGCGGAGAAAACAGAGGCGGTTGAGGGCACTCTTTTCCGGGAAACCACTTCCATCGGACTTCGTAAATACCAGGTGGGAAAAATTATGCTGCAGCGGGAAACCGTCACTTTACCAACCCAATACGGCAATATCCGGGTTAAAAAATCCTTTTATCAAGGGATACCGGTCAAATACAAGGCTGAGTATGAGGATTGCCGAAAAGCAGCGATGGAAAATCATATTCCTATTCGTCAGGTTTACCGGGAAGTTGATCAAACCATGGAAAAACAACTCATGGCGGGGACTAGCTCAAAATCTGAATAATTCAGGGAGTTATTGATGGATTTTGCTTAATACCCAAATAGCTTGCTTGGTATAAAAATAGACTTCATAGGTAATATCTTCCAATTTGAGGTCAAAGTAAAATTTCACGTATTGTCCTTCGGGGGTGGTACGTGTGGCTTTGACTTCAAAGCCCCGGTATTTTTGCCCTTGCCATGAAAATAGCAGGGGCATGATGGTTCCGTCCATCTGAAAGGCTGCCAGCATTCCAATTTGTTCGTTCACTACTTTGATCATCTTATCCTCCATTATTGCTTTTATACTATATCATAGAGAGCAATAAACCGCAAACACTAATATGAAAATAAAATTTCGCCGGTTTAGGCTGTATTCTTCGGCTCGTTTTATTTTCATTGATTCTTATGACAGCCCGTTTGATGGGCTGTCATGCGTGATACCTAGGAAATACTTCGAATTAATTTAAATCCGGCTGTTGGTACTTTGACCTAAGTATTCAATAAATGATGAGCTATTTTTGTTTTTAGTGGAGCCGACAAAAGTGAGAGGATGCGCGGGTCTGTTTTAATTGATGGGTCAACGACCGCTTCGTTATCGTTATGGCTTTCACAGTTGTAACCGAAAAAAGGCTAAAATTTAAGGCGTTGCATAGCAATATCGGTTATAACGAGAAATTTGTAAATTATTGTAAATATTTTACAGAATTTTGAATTTGAGTTTTGCGGCTTGGGTAAGTAAAATATAAATTAGACAAAAATCTCCCGCCAGAGTTTAAGAGCAAACACTATTCTAAAACAGGCCAATTGAGGGCCTAAGATCAATATAAAAAGGGAGTGATGATTAGAATTCAAAACAAATTTCGTTAGCGGTAGCGTTACATTTAATTCACGACAGAATCGGAAGGAGGAGTTTATAATGAAAGAATCCCCCAAGATTTGGGCTTTCCTGATTGGATTGTTATGTTTATCAGTTTTAAGCAATTTTACTGTAACACGGGCGGTAACAAGCCGTCAAATGGAGAAATTGGATCGCGGCGTGGTTGCTGTTAAGGTAAGTAGCGGTGTTTTTATCAGCTGGAGAATTCTGGGCACTGAAAGTTCAAGTGTAAGATATAACCTGTATCGGAATTCAAACTTGGTTGCTTCAAGTTTATCGGTAAGTAACTACCTGGATTCGGCCGGGACTACCAGTTCGACGTATTCTGTTACAGCGGTTGTAGACGGTACTGAGCAAACAGAATCAACAGTAGTTAGCGTTTGGAACCAAAATTATCTCTCAATTCCTCTTCAGATACCGGGTGGCGGTACCACTCCGGATGGAGTTTCCTATACATATAATGTTAATGATTGCAGCGTTGGTGACCTTGACGGGGACCAACAATACGAAATCGTAGTTAAATGGGATCCATCCAATTCCAAAGATAATTCCCAGTCCGGATATACCGGCGATGTATATCTTGATGCATATGAAATGACGGGTATCCGTTTATGGCGGATTAATTTAGGCAAGAACATCCGCGCCGGCGCCCATTACACTCAATTTATAGTCTATGACCTGGACGGGGACGGCAAAGCGGAAGTAGCTTGCAAAATTGCCGACGGTACCGTCGATGGAACCGGGGCGGTATTCGGAAATTCTTCGGCAGATTACCGTAATTCCAGCGGATATATACTTTCCGGACCGGAATACCTCGGTATATTCTCCGGTGCTTCAGGCAGATTGTTGGAATATGTTAGTTACCAGCCTCCGCGAGGTACTGTCAGTGATTGGGGTGATTCCTATGGAAACCGGGTTGACCGTTTTCTGGCATGTATAGCCTATCTTGACGGTCAAAGGCCAAGTCTGGTAATGTGCCGTGGTTATTATACCGGTACCGTTAGCGGTACTACGAAAGGCCAAACCTGGTTGGTTGCCTGGGACTATCGGAATAGTGCGCTGACAAGACGCTGGAGTTTTAGCGCCATTTATGGCGGGACAAACAGTGCTTATACAGGTCAAGGGAATCATAACCTAAGTGCTGGCGATGTTGATGGAGACGGTAAAGATGAAATCATATACGGAGCTTGCGCTATTGATGACAATGGTACCGGCCTTTATACAACGGGTAAAGGCCATGGAGATGCCATGCATTTCGGTGATCTCAACCCGAACCGTTCCGGGCTGGAAGTGTGGCAATGTCACGAAGGCGGTAGCGGAGCAACCTTCCGGGATGCAAAAACCGGCTCAATCATCTTTACTTATGCGAATTCAAGCGACGTCGGGCGGGCCTGTGCAGCCGACCTGACTGCCAGTTATGCGGGAGAGGAAGTATGGGCTTCGGGTTCTTCTTTGTATAGTTGTACGGGAACGGTCATCGGCAGTGCACCGTCTTATACCAACTTTGCAATTTGGTGGGATGGCGATGAATTACGTGAACTTCTTGATGGCACTTCTATCTACAAGTATGGCGGCAGTACTTTACTCACAGCCGGCAATTGTTCTTCAAATAACGGCACTAAAGCTACACCTTGTTTACAAGCGGATATTTTGGGAGACTGGAGAGAAGAAGTTATTTGGAGAACCTCCGATAATCAATATCTGCGCATTTATACGACAACTAATCCCACCAGTAGGAGGATTTACACTTTAATGCATGATCCCATATATCGGCTGGGTATTGCTTGGCAGAATACAGCATACAATCAGCCTCCTCATACCGGGTTTTTCCTGGGCAACAATATGTCGGCTCCACCCACACCGGACATCTATTACCCGTAATTCAAAATAACTTGGATAAAAGAATCCCAAAAACGGTACAATTTTGACGTGGTTAAGGAATCAACTTAGCCACGTTTATTTTTAATTTTACTTGAAATATAATTAATTTTATATATTAACACCGGCAATTCAACCACAGGATGGGCGTTATTTCCATGATCCGTGACGTGGGCGGAAAATAACCAGGAAAAGGGTGCTCATTTCAAACTGCGGTTTTCCCGGTGCCTATAATTTTTTGGATTGCTGGAAACATTTATAGTAGTATCGGCAACCCTTTGTTATTGGTATTCTCCTATATATTCCCCAAATGGTATTGGAGTCAATGCAAAGTCCGAGGCAATCCATGATAGCAATATTTCGGCATTTCAGGCTCAAATCAAGATATATTCGGGCAATCCGGGAAGATGATAGAATAAATTCTGCGACTGAGAAGAGACGCTCATTCAACGAATCAATCCCGTAACAAACCCTATGAGGGTTCCCCCCTTGTTAAAAAAGTGTAAACAATAGGGAATGAAACATGAATTTACCATATGGGTGTGATAAAATGAGTCCAGTTTTTGAAATCAAAATCTAGAAAGATTATCTTATGTAACGGAGTACCGACAATGGGAAAAATCTGTCTACTGATATTCACTGCAATGATTTTATTAATCGTCGTTCCGGCAAACACTTATGGCTATCTGGAAAACCGTGATACCCAACCCGAGGCCGAACTGGAATATTTCGCTCCTCTCCACGAAAAGGACCGTGATATTAAGACCGTATCTCTCAATCTCCAAAAAGTAAATTATGCCGATGACTTTGTATCGGTTCATAGCGGATTAACCGTTACCCGAGCCTGGGGAGATATGACCCGCAGGGGTGTTTATAGTACCTGCGATGCTTGGGGTATTGGGCCAAGTGGTCTGATCCGACTGCGGTTAATGGGAATGAACTTTTTGGGTTACAGCGGAGGGGATGTCATAGAACTTTCTTTGGATATGAGTGGAGCCGTGATCTTTTGGAACAAGGATTTCCCTACCAATGGAGATTTTTATGATTTTATGTGGCAGTTTGGACCCAAATTAAGTTGCCTAATCGGAGAACAGACCGTATTGAATATCGGTTACAAAATCATGCATGTTTCAAACGGGCAATGGGAATGGCATGATTTCAAAACGGATTTCAAGGCTACGGAACATAACCCTTCTTGGAATTCAAAGGGAATTACCGTTACGATTGTAACATACTTTTGAATGGCTTTAAATTACCTTCCATTGATTTTTGAACGCGATCAGTCCTAGGTAAAATTGTTGTTCTATTTTTACGGAGTGGCACGGTGATTTGGATCAATTGCACGATCCTTAAACCTACCTCCTATGCCTTAAATAAAGTCCAAGCCTGGGTGGGCCGGTCTTTTAAATAACCACGCAACCAATCCCATTGGGGGTTTCTGTTTAAAAATTTCTCGGCGTCGAACGGCTCTCCACAGGCTCGGCCGAAGCGGGCCCAAAAACCAAAATCTTTGGCCAGTTCACTGCAGGTCACTTTACCATCGAAAGCCCCGGAGGGACGAAAAGGTGGTGTTCCGGACATCCCTGTGAGTTCGGCGGGATCCACATCGGCATGGCCGCAAATTGTGCGCATACTGGGATGGTTTGCTAACTTCCAATATATATCGCAGTGATCGGATAACATTCCAGCGGCAATATCGGTATCGATTTTACCATAATTATCCTTCATTAGCCTTTCCCAACGCACTCTTCGTGCGCCCGTACTACGGATATCCAGGTATCCGGTGGAACTGCACTCCAGGTTCCGGATGCGGGGATCTTCGGGTGCATTGAATCCACAATAACATCCATTTTTGGTTTTGCTTAGATTAGTAAATTTAAGCCCCTGTTCGAAACGGGCAATTTCATTCGTTTTAATGTCTCCCAACAACCAGCTGTTGGCATACCCCCCATTGTTGTTTTCTTCCATCAACTTGACCCAATTGTCGATATCCTGTCCATATTGCATGGCTTTACGAACTCTGAAAAATTCGGGTGCCGCATCTTCTTTAAAATGTTTGAATCCCGCAATGGTGGTTTCAGTGCCGATGATTCCCGCTCCGGTAATAAAAAAATCGGTGAAACTATCGATATAACCCGGTCCCGACTGCATGAACATTCGGGAGCCTTCGGAAGGCGCAATATCCAGGATGATATTCATATGTTGACCGATAACGAACTGATCCCATGAGTTATGAGCCATCACAATACCATGGGTCCGAGTGGCTGCACCGGTAGCGATAAAGGCGCTGCAATGCTGTTTCTCCGAATTATCCTCCCATTTTTTTTGGGCTTTGGGCCACCAGTAATTAACCAATTCCATATAACCGTTCCATGCCAGGATTTCCTCAAAAGAAGTCCCAATGCCGGCAGCAACAGCTCCATCTGCAATACCACACATTTCCTCAATAAACTCATTATCAATATGAGGAGTAAATATTTGATCCGCGGCATCAACGAAGAAAGTCCATTCTTTACCGGTATTATACAGTGTAATATGTTTGAGGGTTCCTAAAACGCTTCCGATTTCTGGAGCCAGTAAATAGCCATGTTGATAACCTCGTTCATAAGGATCTCCTTCAATGTGAAGCTGGACCCAGCCGTTTTTTTCGAAACGGAAGGCGTTTTGCAGGTGTTTTTGGGATTCGTTCATGGTGAACCACCTTTCTGATGGAAACTTGGAAGATATTCCATGATATTCAAAATAAAAATATTTGGTCATAAGGATATTTATTTAGTAATTTTTTTGTTACGATATATAAAAGGATTTCAGCGTTGCCAATCGAATGAACTATATTTTAAAAATAAGGCTGGTGAAGAATAATGGAAAATAATCCTGCTTTTATTCGTAATTTGTGTCAACTCTATTTAGCCCATAATCAAATCAATCCGCAAAGTTATGATAATGATAAGATTAAAAGGGGACTCCGGAATTCCGATGGAACGGGAGTAGTAGCGGGGGTTACCCTGATTGGAAATGTTCACGGTTATTTGCTGAACGAAGGTGAAAAGATGCCGGTGGAAGGCAAATTGACCTACCGCGGCATTGATGTCGAAGAAATCGTCACCAGTTGCGAAAATGAAAACCGGTTCGGCTTTGAGGAAGTGGCCTTTCTGTTGCTGTTTGGCTGTCTGCCGACGAAGTCCCAATTGAATGAGTTTCTCGATATATTGGGTGAACTCCGGCATTTACCGGAAAATTTTACCGAAGATATGCTGATCAAGGCACCCAGCAAAGATGTTATGAACAAACTCGCTCAAGCGACGCTGGCTCTTTATTCTTATGATGGAAATCCCGACGATACGTCTTTGGAAAATGTTTTGCGTCAAAGCATGGAGTTAATAGCCCGTTTTCCAATCATCGTGGCGCATGCCTTTCAAGTCAAAAAACGCTATTATGACATGGAAAGTATGTACATTCATTTTCCCAAGGAAAACCTGTCGACTGCCGAAAATTTTTTACGGACCATCCGTCCCACCAAAAGCTATTCGATGGCAGAAGCCAGATTAATGGATCTTGCCCTGATACTCCACGCCGAACACGGTGGGGGAAATAATTCCGCTTTCGCCTCCCGACTGCTGTCTTCAACGGGAACGGATACCTATTCAGCCATTGCCGCGGCAATTGGTTCCCTAAAAGGTCCCAAGCACGGCGGCGCCAATTCCAAAGTGGTTTCGATGTTTAGCGACATTAAAGCTCACGTTAACAACTGGCAGGAGGATGAGGAAGTCCGGACTTATCTCGTGAAAATTTTAAATAAGGAAGCCGGAGACCGAAGCGGTCTAATTTACGGCATGGGCCACGCCATTTACACCCTTTCCGACCCGCGGGCGGTTCTTTTGAAACGGAGTGCCCGTAAACTGGCGGAAGAGAAGGGCATATTGGATGAATTTATGTTAATTGACGCGGTGGAAAGACTTACTCCGGATGTTATGGCTGAGATAAAGGGAGATGCGAAAGCTATTTGCGCCAATGTGGATTTATATTCCGGCTTTGTCTATCAGATGCTCAACATTCCCCAGGAGTTATATACGGCGATTTTCGCGATCTCAAGGATTGTCGGATGGTCGGCTCACCGGATTGAGGAGATCACCAGTTGCGGGAGAATTATTCGGCCTGCTTATAAAAGCATCGTACCGCCTTCAAAGTATATTCCGGTTGACGAGAGAAACTGAACAATAAAAGCTTTATATCGCCGGTTTCGAACTCAATAGAATAAAAGCCGGGGATTTTCATCTTCCCATGGAACAGGGTAAGGAATATTCCGTTTTTTGAATCCCGGGCATAACTCATGAAGAGTTCAACGGTCTCTTGAAAAAATTTCTTGTTCAATCCAAAACTGACCCAGTTGGAAAAGACAACCGCTTCTTTCCAGCGTATTTTTTTTTACTTCGCAGATGCTATGGATGAGGTTATGGAGATGATTTTGGTCATGATAAGAAATTGTTGAAAGGGAGAAGAGCAATGCCAAACAGTATTCACCGGGATGTATTCAAACTCGAGAGCGATCACAGCGCGGTTCGATTTGGCGCGAGATTTGTGGAAACGGAGGGGTTAGAAGAAAAGTGGTCCGGTAAGATTCCGGAGATACCGGAAATTGATAAAAGCGAATTAATCGGGAAAGTTATCACCAATTCCGAGGGAAAAGAATACAAACTGAACCGGTTTAGCGAGGGAAATCCGGAAGAAGAATACGATCATCATCAATATTTTTGGATTGAAAGCATTTAAGTTCTCATAGGTGATGATTTTAATTTGGCTGCAATAATACCACCAAGCGTCAAAATGCCGCCGAACACCTGAAACCGGTTCATCGGTTCCCGTAAGAACAGGACCCCTAACATCATACTGAAAACAGGCACGATATAGTGAAAGAGAATCACTTTTACCGGGCCTGTTTTTTTAATTCCTGTATACCAGCAGATATAAGCTGCCACTGTACCCAAGACAATGATATAAAACATTTTACCAGAAGTGATCCAGGAAACCTGAACTGGGACTCGGGAGCCATTCAAGGCGCAATAAATAATCAATAATGGCAATCCTGAAGCCATAGTCAAAGCATTGAGCTTAACCGGGGAATAATGGCTGAGTAATGTTTGGAAAAAAGCGTATAAGCGGCAAACAGTAAAGCGCTTACGAATACTATCAGATTCCTTACAAAAAAACGTAAATTGAAATTAAAATTCGTACCGGTTGATTGACTGATCATCAGGAAAACTCCATAAAAAGACAGGAAAGTAAATATCCAACGTTTGAATCCGATTTCTTCTTTATGAATCAGCTGCATATAGAGCTGTGCAAAAAGAGGCGAGGTTGAAATGATTAGGGCGACGTTGGATGCGGTTGTCAGGTGAATGCCTATGGTCCATAAAATATTATAAATGCCTCTCCAAGAACACCCAGGCACAATACTTTTCCAATATCGGAGCATTCGATCGGATTCCCTCCTTGGTAACGAGGAAATACAAAAAAAGGATTGCTACGGCTATAGTAAAACGAGTCACTAGAAATGCGCGCGCTCCGGAATTTCCGCCAGTACCGACTTTACCGCAATGACCCATCAGTTTATGGACCTAAGCTTTGATTGCCGGTTGGTGCCCTGTCTTTGGAATGGCGCTTCGGCAATCTTTTTTATATCCCAAAATTAATATTATTAATCTATATATTAATTTTATTAAAATGATGATTGACGAAATTAATTTATTGTAGTAGACTATGAACATAATTTAACAGCAAAGGTTATTGGGTGGAAAGGAACGGAAGAGTATGCGCTATAAAGCGCCGGGTCAATGCCCGGTTTGCAATAATGAATTGACAGTTACCAAATTAAGCTGTGCCAAATGCGGGACCAAATTGGAAGGAGAGTTTTCAACCTGTAAGTTTTGCCGGCTTCCCGCCGAACAGCGCGATTTTATCGAGGTTTTCATCAAATGCCGCGGTAATATTAAAGATGTTGAGAAAGAATTGGGAATTTCTTATCCCACGGTACGCAACCGGCTGGATGCGGCAATTGAAGCTTTAGGTTACCGGGTTGAACGGGATGCAGGGGAACTTGCCGAAGAGAAGGAAGAACGGCAAGCTCGGCAAGCCGTGCTGGATTCACTGGAACGTGGTGAAATAACTCCTCAGGAAGCAGCGAAACAACTGAAAAAACTGACTACGAAATAGTACGTTAATCCAATTTACCATCAATATTAGCTCCGATCGAAATGCATAAGGAGGGCTGCAGACAAATGTCTGAAGAAAAGTTGCGGATACTTGATTTATTCAAGGAAGGGAAGATCAGCGCTGAAGAAACATTGGAATTGTTGGGCGCGTTAGATGAAACTGCGGGAGCAAATGAAACTTTAACAAATGATGCAACGACAAATCAAACAACCGGTGGACCAGGTCCGGAACATGGCCAAGGCAATGGCTTTAAATCGTCGGGGAATGGTGATTGCCACCATCTGGAGGTTACTCTCATTGGTGGTGGCGATATCAGTGTGGGAGGTTGGGATGGCAATGATATCATCATTGATGAACCCAAGTCTTCCCGCGCTTTCCAAAAACATAAGTGGACCGGCGAGCGGTACAAGATCTTTTCCTTAGGCAGCAGCGATTATGAAGTCAAGGTGCCGTATAATTGGGATTTGACCATTTATACCGCAGGGGGCGATATCCGCATCCGGGATGTTTCCGGTCAAATCAACGGCAGGACCCTTGGAGGCGATATCCGGCTTTCACATATTAACGGCCGTCTCAACTTGACTACCGCCGGTGGAGATATTGAGCTGCGTGACTCGAATGCCGACGGCCGGGTTCATACCATGGGCGCTGATGTGGAATTCCGCAATGTGACCGGCAACGTAGCCGGGACAACCTTAGGCGGCGAAATATTTCGCAACTGAGGAATAGAAGATGAATATAAAATGATTATGAAAAGAGGTTAGACAATGAGTGAAGAAAAACTGAAGATTCTTCAAATGATTCAGGAAGGAAAGATTAATGCTACGGAAGGATTGGAATTGCTAAAAGCATTGGAAGAAACTGAAGAACCTGCAGGGCGAAACAAACCCGCCGCCGCAACTGTATCTCCTAATTTAGCCAATCGATTTTTACGGGTGCGCGTTTACACCGAAAACAACACCAAAGTCAATGTCAATTTGCCATTGGGCTTATTAAAAGTGGCTTCCAAGTTTGCCAATTTCGGTACCAGGGTTATCCCGGAGGCGGCAAGGGAAGAAATGCACCGGAAAGGAATTGACTTGGACCAAATCGACTTCGAGGAACTGGTTGAACAAATCAATCAGGGTTTGGTGGATGGGAAAATCGTGGACATCGATGCCAATGATCCCAAAGAAGGCCAGGTGAAGGTGGAAGTCTATGTGGATTAGCAAACCGTTCAAAATGTACCGTAGCTTTTTTTTGTTGGTACGGGTTCGCTCCGGAGGATTTAGGATGACATTGCCCCTGGCACTCTTTTTGATTGATGAGACTTTCGATATTATCGGCGATATGCTCTGGATTGCGCAAAAGTTCATTCCAAAGCACGTTTATGTTCAATATCTGGATGCGGGACTTGATGGCAACAGGAAAGGGAATCCAACAGCGGATGAGATCCCGCCCCTTCGTCAAATATTGGAGCTGTGCCGTGAAATGATCAATGAGTTACGCAGATACGGAAGATATTCCTTCGTTGAGGTGGAGGTTGGAAAGGGGTCTCAGCGTCAAGCGGTATCCGTAGAATTCTTTTAATTGAAAATTCCAGGAGAGAATGACGATGAAATTCAAAAAAGCCATCGGCTTACTGGTTTTACTGATTGTCATTTTTGCAACGGCTGCTTCGGTTTGGGGGATATTTTCCAATCAAGGGCCGGGAAAATATGAGTTTCATTCTTTACATGGCGAGAACATCAAAATTTACGGTAAAGGCTTATACCGGTATGATTCTGTATCCGGGGCTTCTCAAGTAATAGCCCAGGATGGGGTGACTTTGGTTTTAGGTATCCCTGCCCTGATGATTGCGTTATACCTGGCAAGAAAGGGTTCACTTAAAGGCAGATTATTGCTGAATGGAATTTTAGGATATTTTCTGTACACCTATGCCTCCTATTCATTTCTGGTAATGTACAATTCGTTGTTTTTGGTATATGTATTGCTGATGGGAGCTAGTTTCTTCGCTTTTACATTAACCATGATGTCCTGGGACGAAATAGATTTGAGCGCTTATTTTAGTCCCAAAATGCCGGTAAATTTCATCGGCGGGTTTTTAATTTTTCTTGCTGTGACCATCGGACTGATGTGGCTGGGCAGGATTATGCCATCCCTGATGAGAGGGTCGGTTCCTGTCGGTTTGGAGCATTATTCCACTTTGGTCATTCAAGCCTTGGATTTTGGATTTGTGGTTCCGGCGGCTTTTTTATCCGGCTTATTGCTTATCCGGAGAAAATCCTTTGGGTATCTATTGGCTCCGGTGATAACGATTAAGGGGATTACCTTGTTGACAGCGATAATCGCCATGATGATCGGGATGGTCCGGGCGGGAGTTCGTGTGAGTTTAATTGAAATGGTACTTTTCCCCGTATTTGATCTGATTGCAATCAGTTGCTTGGTTTTGATGATGTGGAATATGAAAGAGTTTGAAAAGAAATCCAGTGAGTCTAAAGTGAGGTAACTCAATGCGGAAACTTCTATTAAAAGTCATTGCCAATTTGGTGGCGTTTTATTGCGCGGCGAAATTATTCCCGGGAATTTATTTAAGTGGAATCGATGCGGCGGTATGGGCCGGCCTTATTTTGGGCGGTGTCAATCTGTTGATTCGTCCGTTGCTTTTTTTAATTACATTACCGGTTAATTTATTGACACTGGGACTTTTTTCACTGGTGATCAATACCTGGATGGTAATGCTCACCGATACATTTCTCTCTGGCCTGCAAATCCCCGGATTTTGGTTGGCTTTGGCCACGGCTGTCATCATATCCCTATGTAATATGGTAATTCAAGCGCTTGAAGATTGAATCCAATAGTTTTTTTAGTGGACGGGAATTTTTTCCTTTCGAAAACGTTTTAAAGAAAAAGGAGTTCTTTTGTAAAAAGCCAATTATAAAAGTAAGTTAATGAGTTATGGGTTATATTGTAGAAGCGAATATTCGGTTTGTGACGAGTCCTCAATGGTTTGGAAGCAGGAAACATGAAGAAAAAGACTATCGTTAAGATCGCCGTATTTATCTTTATAGCAGTTTTGTTGCTCTTGATCGGCCATTACTTTATTCATGGTTTTGAAAGGGATCAAGAGCATTGTTTATTATGCGACCTTTTAACGGTTGGGTTCCCTTCGATGACCCTGTATGGATTCCTTCTGTTATTCCTCTTGATTATCCGCATTCCCCGAATCAAAATTATTTTCTTATCACTTCTTTTATGCCTCCAAATCCAAATGCGCGCCCCGCCTCATCATTCAAATTATTTAAACTCACGATGATTCCCGAAACGAAGCATGGGACTTTTAATGAAAAACTTTGATGATGAAAACATTTTCTTCATGAAATATGAGGGTTTTTTGGTTTACCTTCAAATTTGGTGATGATTATTGCCGACAGTTTAAATACTGATTCTATCCTACTGGAGACCGGGAATGATGAAAAAAAAGAATTTTGTATGGATTATTCTTGCGTTGATAATGGTTCTTGCACCGCTGAATGCTCAAGCCAAGCCCAGAGAAACCTTTACGAAAATCCTTTTGCCCAATGGGCTTACTTTGTTGTATCGGGTGATGAAAGACCAGCCGATGGTTTCGATGTGCGCGGCAGTCCCCATCGGAATGAATTTCCCCAAGCGTAGTATGGCGCATTTAACCGAGCACATGATTTTTAGGGGGAATTCCCAATATTCTTTTACCAATATTTTGGATGTAACCAGCCGGCTTGGAGGAACCTTTGACGGGGAGACCTCTTTCGACGCCACATTTTTTAAATATATCGTACCGAAATCCGGATTTACGGAAGCCTTTAAAGTTTTCAACAGTGTGCTTTGGAATGCCGGCCTTTCCGAGGAAAATATGGCTTTGGAGCAAAAGATTGTAGTTCATGAGGCGGAAATGAATTATCCCTCCCGCTTGGAGATGTATCCTATTTTGCATTACTTTTATCCCCAAAATAATGATACTGTTGCGACTGTCTATGGGATCACTCCTCAAGATTTAAAAGATTATTACCGGTCTTTTTATCAGCCTGCCAACGTGACTTACATCATTGCCGGAGATTTTCAACCCGAAATGGTTATAGCGGCATTGAAACAGCTAAAAAACATCTACGGTGATAGTCATCAGCAGATCTCCGATGTGACCATCAAAGACCTTGATTTGCCCCACGGAGATATCGCCGAAGAGCGAAATATTGATCCCTTTCAATTTCAGATTTTATTGGCATATGAATTTGAGGGACTTTCACCGGCTGAGCGGATGATTTTACGAGTTTTGTCATATCTTTACGGCCAAACCCGTCGTATTCATTATGAACGAAATGAATTGCAAGATTATTATGTAATGATGCGCTCGATTGGATCGAAAGACTTTTTTGGATTGTATTATTTGGAAAGGGACAGGCCCTATAATCAACAAATATACAGCGAGGAAAAGGCCAATCTATTAAAATTGATTCGCCAGTTTCAAAAGGTTGATATTCAAAAGCAATTGAAAATGGTGACTTTCTTGGTAGAGATGGAGCAGGCTCAAAGCAATAATTCCCCGTCGGAAGCCCTGGACTATGAATTACAACGGTTGATAGATCCCGAGAGTATAACCGTGGATTCGTTAAGCATCTTAAAAAAGCTCGATCATAAAGATTTACAGAGCGTTATCCATAAATGTTTTTCGCAGCCTCCGACTTTCAGCGTTCTGGTAAAAAATGCGGTTGAAGGAGGAAACTAAAAGATGATAAAAAGATGCTTATTATGGAGTTTCGTGTCTCTTTTGGTTTTTTGCTCTATCGGCCCGGTTTTGGCCGGTGATTCAGATGGTATTCAACAGACTGCCGCTAGTGGAATGAATATTATCCTCCAAAAAAACCAATCGGAAGTAGCACAAATCGTCTTGCTTTTGAAATCGGGGAGTGCTCTTGAACCGGAAGGTAAAAAAGGCATCGCGCAAATCATGAACAATATTGTTTACTGGGTTCTTCAAAGCGATTCGAAAGATAGTATCGGATCGATGAATGTTCAAACGAGTCCTGATTACTCTGTTATCAATATCACTACCTTAGCAAGAAATATCAAACCCGTCTTGGCAAAAATCAAGTTTTTATTGAGTGAACCCATATATAGTTATGATGATGTGGCCGATCTACAGAAATATGCCTGCAGCAGAATCAAGTCCCGCATAGGACTGGTTCAACCTTATATTGAGTTTAATAAAGCCTTTTATGGTGAAGGCCATCCTTATAATGACTGGCCTAATCCGGAAACTTTGGAATCTATAACCGGAGCGGATGTTTATCGATGGTACCGGCAAACGTATCAGCCGGGGAATGCGATTTTGTCACTGAGCGGCAAAATCCATCAAAACATTGGTGATCTTGAAAAATATTTCTCCGATATGAAAAGTGAAACCGTGGATCATCGAATATTTGTTTCTCCGGTGAATTTAACTAAAAGCAAATCCATTGAACAAGAGGACAAAAATAGCAAAGCGGCATCCATTTGCATCGGTTTCGCGGCTCCCCGCATTTTAGATCCTGATTATCCTGTTTTCAAGTTGATTGCATTTTATTTATCGGACTATTTTGAGTATTTTAATGAGCTCCGGCTGAAATATGGTTTATTCTATACACCGGTTGTATTTTCCGATGAATTTGAAAAACCCAGTGCTCCTCATTTGGTTTTGATCAGTATGACCGATCCCGCTCATGTGGAAGCGGTGGAAACGGAAACCGTAAAATTAATGACGAAGTTGATGGAAAAAGGAATTGAGCAAGACGAGATTGTTAAGATACTCGCGGCTATGAAAGCGGCCGATGAGGCAAAATGTGCATCCGGAGAAAATACCGCATTTTTAAACGCTTTTAGTTACTACATGCGGACCCAATTGGTCTATAACCAAGTCCTATGGCCCAAATTACAACAAATTAAAACCGAAGATATCAAAAGAGTTGCCTGCAAATACCTTAAAAACTATATTCGGGTCGTCTGCAGCCCTAAACATATTGCGGCGGATTTGTAAGCAGTTTGTTTCCATTGGAGTCTTTGCCGTTTCTGAAAGAATAACCGGGCTTTGAAGGCGGACACGGGTGAACCGGATCTTGTTTTATTAGCGGCACATATTTACAGTTAAGGTGGTATTTTCAAAGTGCAACGACGAAACTGGATACTTCTGATAATCATTTTATTGATGATGATACCGGCCCGACAGACTTTTGCGGCCTCAAATCATCCATCCGAGGTTATTTTTGAGGGTCATCCGCTGGATTCTCAAGTGATGGTTATTCATGAAAACGGCGATTATTATATCAACCTCCCTTTTTTAAGCCGGTATCTAAACATCATTGTTGCCTGGAATATTGAAGCGCATGATCTTTTTTTAAAATTCGGGAAGACGAATATTAAATTTTATGCCAATCGTTCCACCTATTATCTGGATGGACGGAAACAGCAATTAGGTAATGCTCCATTTGAAAAAGACAGGCAATTTTGGTTGCCGGTGGAGTTTTTATCCAAACTTGGGTTGAGGATCGTGAGTCAAAATCAACAACAACTCATATTGAAGTGGAGCCAAAATTATTTTTTGGGGGTTGAGATCACCACGTATCAAGGTCGCCCGGCGTTTTTATTGGAGGGCACTCAAGATTTAAAAATTGATGCCGGCCTTACTCGCCCCAATCAGTTGGTTCTTAATTTACACGGTGTGGCCGCACATTTTAGTATGAATGAACGTGTCGATATTTCTCCTTTTACGATGATTACGGGAGTTCATTTTATCAAGGAAGATCCGGACGGTTTAAAAATAGCCTTCGATTTGAATCAAACCATCGGGTACCAATTGATTTCCCAACCCGATCATCCTCATCGGATCGTGCTTGTTTTCAATTACATCCTAAAAAAAGTTAACGTTTTACCCCAAAATGATGAAGATAAAATTGTAATAACCAGTTCCGCGCCGGCCCAATATCAAGTCCAAAAAAGTAATCATCAATTGATTATCGATTTTATTGGGGCCACTTTAGCGGGAGATGTTAACTTGATTGATAACGATGGAAAGCGCTCTTCCGAAGTTCGGCTATGGCAAACCGATCAGGACACGGTGCGAATGACATTGGAGAGGCCGGATCTATCCGCCTATTATGTATTTCGACATGGGGACAACCCTAATTTGCTGGAAGTGCGAAAAGCTCAAACCATTCAACAAATCAAATGGGTAAGTACAAGGGATGGCGGTGAATTGTATATTATTGGAAACGATGAATTGTTTGGCGCCATTATGCAGGAGCCATCACCCCGTAAACTTGTCATCAAGTTTGATAATGCCAGAGTGATAAGTGGTGTTAATTTGGCGACCCCAAATGATGATTTTGTTGATGGAATCATGGTGACATATCCCAATCCAATGACTTTTCAATTGGAAATCAATTTAAACCGGTTTGTCACCTATAAGATAGGATATTCCGAAAACCGGGACCGGTTGGTGGTGTACTTTAAGCGCTCTCCCATCCTTCATAAAACGATTGTCATTGATCCCGGGCACGGTGGAATTGATAATGGAGCAGTGGGCCGGCAAATGAGGGAAAAAGACTTGAACTTGGAAATCGCCATGCGGTTAAAGAACTTGCTGGAAGAGGAGGGGGCGGCGGTTATTTTAACCCGGGACGACGATTATTTCGTTGGCTTATATGAACGCCCTTATCTAGCCAATTATTTTTCCGCTGATCTTTTCATCAGCGTTCATACCAACAATCATCCTGATCTAAGCGTCCACGGCATCGAGGTGTTTCATTATCCCCAGTATCAATTGTCGCGTTTATTAGCGCAAGATGTTTTCAGTAAAATTACGCGGCAAACCGGATTTCTCGGGCTGGGAGTAAAACAAGACAATTTTGTAGTGATACGGGAAGCCCAAATGCCCGGTATTTTGGTAGAAGTAGGATTTTTATCGAATTTTTTGGAGGAGAGTACAATGAAAACCGCTGAGTTTAAGGATAATGCGGCTATGGGTATTTATCAAGGGATTATCGATTATTTTGATGTCACAAAATAGAGGCGGGGACTGTCCGGGCCGTTACCGGCAAAAAAAGGGGACAATGAACCGATCATCCATACGTTTCCGTTAACGATCGACTCCATCGTCCCCATTACAATGGCGTTTCTCCATGGACTGACGGCCCATGGTTTAAGCTATCGCCCAAGAGATACCTCTCAACCATATCGGCTAATTCATCACTGAGTATCGTCGCATTTTCCTTTTCCGAAAATACAATTTGATCCATCAGGCTATGAAAAGAATAATAGACGATTTTCGCGGCTGCTTCGAGATTGGAGACCCGTAAATTGGCCCGGACATTCATTAAATATTCCATAATATGGCCGATGCTGGTTTTATCATACTCGGCGATCATTTTTTGAATATCCGGATCGGTATAATACATGGAGGTCAGCTCGGCATTGAAGTTGGTAAAAACGTCATGGGCTTCGATGAAACTCTGGATCAATTCTTTACAAAAAATTTTGACGGTAGTCTTTTCAAAGGCTAATGTAGCGATGTGGGTTTGGGTAATGTTGTGAGACCGGTCAAAATATAATTCCAATGCAGCCATAAAAACCTCTTTTTTATCCGAGAAATAGGCATAAAAACAACCGGTGGCCACTCCCGCCTCCCTGGCGATTTCTTTGGAGTTGGTGCCGTGATACCCCCTTTTGCGCGAAGAGTTTCATGGCGGCCTTTATGATTTGCCGCTTGGTTAGATTCGCGTAATATAGGACATTCAAGATAACCGTTGCAATAAAATCAAACATGGAACGTTAATATGAAAGGACATTATTTCCTGGAATACCAGGAACCGGGTAAAGAGATGATTGCCTTTTAAAATGCTCGAATGAAAATTGGATGGAGGTAGAGTATGGTAGTGAGAAACATGAATATGCAAATTTATTATTTTTCAGGAACCGGAAATTCCCTTTATGTGGCGGAGGAACTTCAAAAGCGGTTTCCGGAAGCCGTTTTGGTTCCGATAATCGGCGCATTAAAAATTGATCCCATCGTAAGCTCCGGTGAGATAATAGGTCTGGTCTTCCCGCTTCATGCCTTTGGTTTGCCTTTTCCGGTCCAAGAATTTTTAAAACGGGTTGATATACGATCGGCTTCCTACATCTTCGCGATCGCCACCCGGGGTGGTTCACCGTGCCGGGTTTTTGACGATATTCAAAAAGTCCTGCGGCAAAAAGGAAAATCCCTGGATGCCTCCTTTTTTATCAACATGCCGAATAATTATATTCCCTTACCGTCTTACGAGCCCCAAACCCAAGATGAAATCCCTCGACAAGAAGCCGATTTGCAGCAAATCATGGATAGACTTGGAGATGGGATAGCCCATCAACGAAAATTTTTTCCCGGCGATACTCACCAATCGTTTTTCCGGAGTCATGTTCTATTTCCGTTTTTAAAATGGCTCATCCAAAAGACCCGTTATTTTGGCCAGGAAAGGAAGTTCTACGCCGATTCGCAATGTACCGGGTGTGGGATTTGCCAGAGAGTTTGTCTGGCGGAGAAAATCAGGATCGAAAATGGCAAGCCGGTCTGGAGAGAAGACATTCGTTGCCTTTTTTGCTTTGCCTGTGTTAATTATTGTCCCGCCCAAGCCGTTCAAATCCGGGGAACCCAAACTCCGGGACGGGGTAGATATCATCATGCCGGTGCCGACGATACAAAAATCGCCCGACAAAAAAGGGGGATTTCTTGATCATGCGTGCCATCGGGTACGAATTTTCTTTTGGGACAGCCCCGACCCTTTCCTAACGATGCCGTTTCAAGGGGAGGAATGATAGAGAGGCAATATTAAATTCTTCGTAAAAGAATGGAGGTCTAGGATGAAGATACTTATTATAAACGGCAATCCGGCAAACTCTTCAAGCGCCGGAGGTGCTTCAAGCACTTTGGGAGAGTATCTGAATGGATTGACCGAGTCTCTACGTGAAAGATCCTTAGAAGTCAAAAGTTTGTCCCTTGCCGATTTGAAGATTCATTATTGCATCGGTTGTTTTAGCTGCTGGCTGAAAACTCCCGGGAAATGCGTTTTTCAGGATGATATGGAACTGATATTACGGGAAATTTTAAAGAGCGATTTGGTGATATACGCCGCTCCGCTTAGTCTGGGTTTTCTTCACAGCCTGTTGAAAAAAGCGCTCGATCGAACCATTCCGCTGGTTTTACCGTATATCGGAATTTATAAAAAGGAATGTCATCATTACTTGCGTTACCCGAAAATGCCTTTACTCGGAATTTTGGTGGAAAAAGAAGCGGATACCGATGGGGAAGATCTGGATATTACTTATGGCGTTATGAAACGGTTATCATTGAATATGCGTACCCGGCTGGTTTTCTCCGGGACGACCGAAAAGAGTCCGGAGGAGGTTTTCCATGAAATTAGTTGTATTTAATGGCTCTCCCCGTCGGGAAAAAGGGAATAGCCGGATTTTACTGGATAAGTTTCTTCAGGGTTTTGAAAGCAGTGGTCAGACTTTCGAAATTTATTACCTCAAAGATCTTGAGGAGCACCAACGGTACGCCGAATTGTTTTTTCAGGCCCATGCCGTTTTACTGGTCTTTCCCCTGTATACCGATGCCATGCCGGGGATGGTCAAGGCCTTTATCGATGAACTTAAAATTCAGCGTCCCGCTTCTGGTGAAACCGGTTCCCCAAAACAACTGTTCTTTTTAGTCCATTCCGGATTTCCTGAGGCCAAACATTCGGCCCTGATTTCCAGGTATCTGCTAAAACTGGCCAAACGCTTGGGCTATGACTGCCCGGGAGTAATAGTGAAAGGCGGTTCTGAAGGGATTCAAGATATGCCGGCCCGAGCCACCGAAAAACTGTTTCATCAATTTTATCAATTGGGATTGATTTATGGCCGAACCGGAAAGCTCGACCCGCTGGTAATGGAAAAAATACGCGGCATGGAAGAAATTCCGTGGTACTTGTTGCCGTTATTATGGATGTTACAGGTTACCGGCTTACTCAATTTCATGTTTAACAAAGAACTCAAAAAACATGGAAGTTTTGAAAAACGCTATGACAGGCCTTATTGGGAATAGGGGAAATTTCGTTGGTTATGCAATGATATTTATTGAATAGATATAGCTGGAAGAGATAAAAAGAATGAGGGGTCATCATGATTTTTTGGGTAGTTTGGCTCATCGGGATTGTTGTTGGAATCATTACTACAATCATCAACCCGTCATTAAGGACCGTACCATCGATCGCCGCCAATTTGCTGTTCTATCAATTGACAGTTACCATAACATTAACCGGGTTAATCTGTTTTATCGGTCATGTGTTTACAGACAAACCCGCCACAAAGAATGGCTGGCCTAAGGGAAATCTTTTTGAGAAAGAGTTGGGTTTTTCACAATTGGGCTGGGCGTTCGGCGGTATTTTGTCGATAGGGTACAAAGGTTCATTTTGGATAGGGATTATCATAGTTTTCAGCACAATGATGGTTGGAGCGGCGATCATTCATATCGTGGATGGAATAAAGAATAAGAACTTTAGGCAAGGGAATCCGATGATAATTTTGATTGATTTATTGATTCCGGCAACGTTAATGATCTTATCAATTTTGGCGAAAATTTGGTAAAGTAAAAAAATCATAACAAGAATAGAACCATCGAAAAATACCGCTTTTCATTTTTAGGCCCACATCCCCAATGTCATCAAGCTATGCTGTGAAAAACCGGAAAATGATGTTTGATTCCATCTTTACCCCAACGTGAACGATGGGGCTAGGTATATTAAAAAACGTTCTAAAGGCCTTCCAGGCCTCGGTGTCGTGTTTTTATACACGTAGCTTCAAATCACAACCCAGCCCTGGAATATCTTGATATTCCAAAAAATACGCTGGCGTATTTTAGCTTGTCCGGGGTTTGGAATGATTTTTAAGGCCTAGCCAACTTCAGGTCTGGGTGGACAGAATGAGCATAAAGGATTTTTAGCCATTTCCTATTTGATGGATGCTTAGCTTGATGACATTGTCCACATCCCCCTCATGCCCGGGACTCCCGGAGAGTAATTCGCTGTAGCGAGATGGGTTTCAGGGATTGAAATAGCAGCATTTTAAAACGTTCCGCCGCCAAAAGTGCATGGGAGATTTCTGCTGGCATGACAGTGGTTTCGCCTTTTTTTAGTTGAAATTGTTCATCGCCAATGGTGATATCGGCTTTGCCATCCAGGATATACACCATGGCATCGCCGGAAGATGAATGGGAGCTGATTGTCTCAACAACGGGAATTCAAACCCTCGGCTTTAGCCGAAAGCTTTAGCTTAATGTTGCCTTCGGGTTTGAATTCCCTGGTTCTTTAGCCGGTGGTGGTTGAGTTCCTCACCTTGGTCGAACGCAAAAAGGGACAGGCTCAAATTTTTCTCTTGGGCGAAGGTCCTGCTGACCACCAGGCCGGTTTGAAATTCGACCAAAGACTCCAGGAGAAGAGCTTTTTGATAGTCGATGTTTTTCAGGAAATGTTGGGCCATTTTTGGTGAAAGCTCCTTTGAAAGGGATTTGTATGATCATCCACTATACCCTTTAAAGGGGCTTTTTAATAATTCCTTGAGAGGATATTTGTAACTCTAATTTAATTTTACCCTTTTCCCTTCACGCTTTTAGATAATGGTACCGTCAGGAAAGAACCATGATGATGGAGATGACCGGTATAAAGTTTACCAAGTGGATGGCGGAGACCAATCCATTCTTATCCGCGTACCCATCCTAACACCCAAACCAAAGGTGATACCTAAAGATAAATCCAGTTGGCCGGGGAGGTATTTTTACCCCAGCACCACCATGGCTGAAGGGGACGGCTAACAGGATGTCAATCGGGATTAACAGGAATAAGAAAATTAAGTTTGTAAGGATTGCGAAAGATGTAATGACATTAGCATAACAATAAATTGACATCAAAATGTAATATTTCACGAACAGGACTATCGAAAACAGCGTCGAAATTTAAAACATGAAAACATTTTCATATTCATAAGTGTTTTTTTATGCCTGGCAAGCCTTAAGGATTTTTGAAAATCAAGGCGTGCAGAAACTGGCTACAATTGAACATAAGACTTGATTGGATTTTTCGGAAGATTGTCTTTCTGATTTGGACTGCAATGATTTATAATATGAAAACATTTTCGCAATGGAGAGCCCATGGTAAACATTAAAGATGTGGCGCAACTAGCGAACTCTTCGATAACCACTGTTTCCCGGGTGATTAACAAGAAGGGTTATGTAAAACAGGAGACTCGTGTCAAGATTATGGAAGCCATCAGGACACTTGGCTACAGACCTTTGGAACGCATCGAGGGGGGTAAAGATACCAAAACCATCGGCTTGATTGTTCCCAATATCGAAAACCCGTTCTTTGGAAAAGTAGCCCGACACTTAGGCAACGTTGCAAATACCTTTGGTTATAACATTTTGCTTTTTAATATCAATGGCTCTCCTGAACATTACGATGATGACCATTTATTTGACCTGATTCACCAACGGGTCGACGGTCTTATTTATGCTTCTTCCCATCGGAGTATGGAGGTCATTCGGGCGGCCCAAACTCATAAGATTCCCATCGTGGTGCTGGACAGGGAGATTAAAAATGCCTGTATCAATTCAGTTACAGTCAACAATAATTACGGCGCTTTTATCGCCACGGAACACCTAATCAAGCTTGGTCACAGACGCATCGCCTATCTGGGCGGCGCTGCCGGCATGGAAATATCGATGCGGCGGAAGGAAGGTTACCTACGAGCCTTAACTGAAAACGGCCTGCCGGTAGCGGAAGAATATATCGCTTATGGCGATTACAAGATGCAGAGCGGGTTTGAATGTATAGGACGGCTTTATCAGGAACACCCCGAAATAACCGGGGTGATCGCTGCGACTGATTTGATGGCCATCGGGGCTTTACAATATTTCAATAAAATGGGTCTGCGGGTCGCTGAAGATATCTCGCTCATCGGATTTGACAATATCGAATTATCAGCTACCGTCACGCCACCGTTAACGACCGTAGAGTATCCAATCGAGCGGATGAGCGCAATCGTTATCGACCTTATTTTAAGACAGATTCACCATGAGGTGGATAACGGCGAGGCGGTCGTGTTATTTCCTAAATTGATTATCAGAGAGAGCTCCGGCATGCGGCGTTATGAATGAAAAGGTAAAGAGGGAATACAATGCGTAATCGAGGAATTTATCTTCTGATGGTGCCCGGTTTGATTTTGATTATTCTGTTTCTGATCATTCCGTTATTTTTGACCATTGTTCAAACGTTCCAGGCTGATGGCGGCGGATTTACCTGGGGAAGGTACCTCAATTTTTTTAGCTCTCCATATTTGCTCAGGATTTACTTGAGGACTTTGAAGCTCTCCCTGATTACCACGATGATTGCGGTTGTTTTCGGTTTTCCCACTGCCTATTATGTGGCTAAGGCCAATAAAAACCTGAAAGCTATTTATACCATCCTGGCAGTATTTCCTTTGCTGACCAGCCCGGTGGTTCGGAGCTTCAGCTGGATCGTAGTCCTTGGGAAGTTTGGGTTGATCAACAATGCTTTAATGGGTTTGAAGATTATCGATAGTCCCTTGAAGCTGCTTTATAATGAAATTTCGGTGGTGATCGGCTTGGTCAACTTATTTTTGCCATTGATGATCATGTCCCTGATCGGGGTGATGGAAAATATCGACCAGGCTTTGGTGGAAGCTGCGGAAAGTTTGGGAGCCTCTAAATTCAAATCCTTTCTTGCGGTGGTGCTGCCGCTGAGCATTCCGGGATTAATCGTCGGCAGTATTCTGGTGTTTACCGGAAGCTTTACCGCCTATACCACCCCGCAATTATTGGGCGGAAACAAGTCTCAGTTATTAGCCACCTTGATCTATCAAGATGCCATGATTCTGATGGACTGGAATACCGCTGCAGTGATTGCCACGGTGATGATTGTTACAACGTTGATAATTAGCGCGGGCATAAATAAAGTTACTGCCGGACAACAAAGAAAGGGTGGCCTCGCATGAGAAATAAGGGACTGGCTGTATTTTCCGGTCTGGTGTATGCATTTCTCCTTTTTCCACTGGTCATTATCACTTTTGTCAGTTTTGGCAAGGACTCCTATTTGAAGTTTCCGCCTAGCGGCTTTTCCCTTCACTGGGTGGCGAATATTTTCAAAGTGGAAATGTTCACCAAAACTTTAATCGTCAGTTTGGAGGTTGCAGGCCTTGGCACGTTGATCGCTTTTTTGGCGGGATTGCCTGCTGCTTATGGTTTAAGCCGTTATGAATTCAAAGGGAAGGATCTGCTGAAAGGTTTGTTTATGTCGCCAGTGCTGGTGCCCGGGATCGTCCTTGGGTTTTCCCTGATTAAGTTGCTGATTGTTCAATGGGGGATGCCGGTTCTGCCGAGCTTGCTGTTGGGTCACACCGTTATTATTTTGCCCTATATTATCCGGGTGATCTCATCCAGCCTGGATAATCTGGATTACTCCATCGAGGAATGCGCCGTATCGTTGGGGGCTAACCGCGTCAAGACTTTTTTCCTGGTGGTGCTGCCTAATATTACTTCCGGGATGATCGCTTCGTTCATTCTAGCTTTTATCAATTCCTTCAACAATGTGCCGCTATCGGTATTTCTGACCGGACCGGGAGTGAGTACCCTACCCATCCAGATGATGAGCTATGTTGAATATAATTATGACCCTACCATCGCCGCATTGTCGGTGGTGCTGATGGCAATGACCGTAGTACTGATGGTGATCGTGGAAAAGACCCTGGGGTTAAACATTAGCGTAAAGTAAGCAGGATGCTTAAGCAGGAGGCCTGAGAATATGAGTTTATTGACGTTAAAAGACTTGAAAGTGACCTATGGCCATCAGGTGGTCTTGGAAAACTTGAATCTTTCCATTGAACCAGGGGAGCTGGTATCACTTCTGGGACCGAGCGGCTGCGGTAAGACTACCACTCTGCGGACCATCGCCGGGTTTATCGAGGCCCGTTCCGGGAAATTTATCTTTGGCGGCCGGGATTATACCAAGATTCCGGTGCATAAACGAAACTTCGGTTTTGTGTTTCAAAACTACGCCCTCTTTCCGCACTTAACGGTGTTTGATAACATCCGGTTCGGATTGAAATTACGGAAACTTACCCATGGGGAAGCGGAGCGGCGGGTCGCGGAGATCCTGGATATCGTCGATTTGGGAGATTACGCCAAACGATTTCCCAGGGAACTTTCGGGCGGCCAAAGACAAAGAGTCGCTTTGGCTAGGGCACTGGTGATCAAACCGGATCTGCTCTTGTTCGACGAACCTTTAAGTAATCTGGACGCTAAGTTACGGGTTAAAATGCGGGTGGAGATCAAAAAAATCCAGCAGCGGCTGGGGATTACCTCTATTTATGTAACCCACGACCAGGAAGAGTGTTTTTCCATTTCCGACAAGGTGGCCATCATGAACCACGGCGTCATTGAGCAGATGGACAGTCCTCAAAATATTTATAAGCAACCGGCCACCGAGTTTGTGGCTAAATTTGTCGGTTTTGAAAATTTTATTGAACTGCAGCCTATCGTGGGCGAAATGGCTGAAAGATGTTATGTTTCCCGCTGCGGTTGCCGTTTTGAGGTCCAAAACCATAGTACCATCCAGGCGTCAACACGCTGCAAAGGCGCAATCCGTCCTGATGAAATCGAGATTATAAACAGAGGTGATATTCCGGAAAACAACACGATCGAGGGCATTATCGGTATCAGTACCTTTCTAGGCAAGGAGTATCAATACATTGTTGATACTCCACTCGGGCAGTTGAACGTCAATAGTGACGCCGCCATGGTTTATAGCCAAGGCGACAAGATCTGCTTGCATCTGCCCAAAGAAAAAATAATCTTAGTGTAAAGAGGGGTTGCATGGTGAAATTGAATAAGATTACCTGGGGTTTGCTTGGTTTGTTGATTTTAAGTTTGGCGTTGGGAACCGGTTGGGCCGATAATGAACGAACGCTGGTGGTATCAACTTGGGGTTATAATGAGGACCAGTTCCGGAAGAATGTATTTACCCCCTTTGAAAAAGAAAACAATGTCAAGATTGTTCTGGAAGTTGGAAACAACGGCGAACGTGTCAACAAGTTGAAACTGATGAAAAACAGCCAAGTCGATGTGATTACCTTGGCAGAATCTTTTGCGCTGGATGCGGCCAAAGCTGGGTTGTTTGAGAAGATCGACTCCAAAAGGCTTCCTAATCTGAAAGATATTTATGATATAGCCAAACAACCGGTAAAAGGCGGTTATGGACCGGCTTATACCATGAACCGGACCGGGATCATCTATGATTCCAAAGCAGTTACCAAACCGATCCGCTCCTGGGCTGACCTCTGGCGGCCGGATTTGAAACAGAAGATTACGATTCCCGATATTACCATCACTTCGGGCCCGGCCATGTTCCAGGCAGGTGCTATTAAGGCCCGGACAACCCTGGAGGCTGGAAATGCCAAGGTTGTTAAAGAATTAATTGCCTTAAAGCCCAATGTAGTCAAGATCTACAGCAAATCGTCGGACTTGAACAATATGTTCATTCAAAAGGAAGTCGTAGTCGGCGTGGGCTTGGATTTTGCCTTTCCTAAGATTAAACAGGCCATCCCCAGCGCAGTTTATGTGGACCCGAAAGAGGGCTCCATCGCCAACCGCAACACCATCAATATCGTGAAAGGTTCCAAAAATGTCGACCTGGCCTATAAGTTCATCAACTGGTGGCTGAGCGAGAAGGTTCAAACTGCCAATGCTCTTGATAAACTGGATTCACCGGTCAATAAAAAAGTGGTTCTGACCGAAGAGCAAGCGGAAGGACTGACTTATGGCGCTAAAGTCTTCAAACAGATGAAAATCTTAGATTTCAACTATATCAACGGCGTAATGCCTCAGTGGATTCAACAATGGAATGAAGAAATCGCCGACTAAGCGTTTTGCAATTGCCATTGGTTTCAGGAAGAGGCTGTCGCAAAATTTACTTTTGCCACAGCCCCTTTGACTTAAAAGCAGACTTCCGGCCCGATGCCGGGAAGGCAGGGCTGGATAGACAAAGAACACACGCACGCGCGTGTGGAAAGGCGATGTAGCTTTGGAGAAGATGGACCTGCTCATCAAGGGCGGTAAAGTTTTCAATACCTATCTGAAAAAGTTTATGGTGGCGGATATGGTGATCGCCGGGGGAAGGATTTTTTACGTGGGTGATGCCAGTTCCCTGGATTTTGATTATCAGGAAGTTATCGCAGCAGAGGGTCGATATATCATCCCCGGACTGATCGATATTCACATGCATATTGAAAGCTCCATGGCCACCCCGGAGGCGTTTGCGGCGGCGGTGATTAAAAACGGCGTGACTACAATCGTCTCCGAACCCCACGAGATGGCCAATGTCTTTGGTCTTGTGGGGATTAAGGAGATGATTAAGGCTGGGACAGGAGCGGCGGTGGATATCTATTATGCAGCGCCGAGCTCGGTGCCATCAACCTCTGCCGAATTTGAAACCACTGGAGCCGAGATTGAAATTGCGGATTTTAATGAATTGATGCAGAATGAACGGGTGATTTGTCTTGGCGAAGTGATGAACTGTTATGATATTATTCATGGCCCGGACACGAAGACCAGCCAGCTGCTGGATTTTTTTCGCAAAAAATACAGCGCGTTGCCCATTGAGGGCCACTGTTCGCGGGTGAGCGGGTTGGATCTGGCCAAAGTCCTATGGGCCGGCGTAAGTTCCGATCATACGCAGCAGACTGTAGCTAGCCTGGCAGAGAAAATCGGAGCCGGAATGTTCCTCGAGATTCAGGAAAAATCTTTGAACCGGGAGAATATCGCTTGTATTGCAGAAAATCAGTTTTATGAGGACATTGCCTTGGTAACCGATGATGTAATGGCCGATAAGCTGATCAGTGAAGGCCATCTCAATCATTTGGTAAAAAAAGCGGTATCCCTGGGAATGCCCATTGAATATGCCATTTACTGTGCCACATATACACCGGCCAGACGGATGCGCTTCATGGATCGGGGTAGCCTTGCTCCTGGTAAACTCGGGGACTTGATTATACTTGATGATCTGAGTCTATTTACCATTAACAGTGTTTATAAACGGGGCGCATTGGTATATCGCGCTGATAAATCCGGTGCTGACCCGGTTAAAGTCAAGAAATTTCCGAAACGATTTTACCATAGCATTATGAGACAGCGGATTTCGGCAAAGGATCTTCAAATCAAGGCCAAGGTAGTGGAGGGAATGGTCAAGTGCCGGATTATTTCAGTTCAGGACGGAACCACCTCCACGGATGAGCGGATTGCCGAGATTGATGTCCGGGATGGCTATCTGGATTGGGAGGGTTCACCTTATTGCCTGGTAGCTGTCCTGGAGCGGTATGGCCGGAATGGTAATATCGGCCTGGGCCTGATAACCGGCGACACCATCAAAAGAGGCGCGGTCGCAGCTTCCTATTGCCATGACCATCATAACATCATCGTTGTCGGCAAAAACGCAGCGGATATGGTGATGGCAGTCAATGTGCTCATTGAAAGCCAGGGCGGTTATTTTGCCGTGGAGAACGGGCAATTGCTGGCCGGATTGACACTGCCCATCGGGGGGATTCTTTCCGATAAAGATATGAATACCATCGGCCGGGAACTGGCCGGGGTCACGGCGGCTATGAGAACGCTGGGATATAAGCATTACAATCCGGTGATGTCCCTATCCACCAATGGCCTGCCGGTCAGTCCGCTTTTGAAAATCACCGATCGCGGCTTAATCCGCTTTGATCAAAATAAAATTGTCGATATTTTTGTGGAGGAATAAAATGGCTTACGATATCACTTTACAGAAGCATATCCGTTGTAAAAAAGGAGATGTGGCGGAATACGCGTTCATCCCGGGCGATCCGGCCCGGGCGGAGCGGATCGCCTGTAGCTTTGACACATTTGAGAAAATATCCGAAAACCGGGAATACGTAATCTACACCGGGATAAAGGATGGGCTCCGGCTCAGCGTATGTTCCACCGGAATCGGAGGACCTTCCACTGCGATTGCCATGGAAGAACTGGCGCGGATCGGCGTTCATACTATGGTCCGGGTCGGTTCGGCCGGCGGACGCAAAGAAAATATCCCCGTAGGAAGCGTAGTCGTTGTCAATGCGGCGATCAAGGGCGATGGCACCAGTCTGGCCTATCTACCGGGTATTTATCCGGCGGTGCCCAATATCCAGGTGACACAGGCCCTGATGCAGTCGGCTAAAGAGATCCTAAATCCGGAGCCGTTTTATGTGGGAGTCAGTTTTACCCGGGATGCCTACTATGTCCAAAATCCTCAGTTAAATGAGATGTTTAAGGATACTGAGGTTACGGTGGCCGAGATGGAGTGCGCCACGGTTTTTACAGTGGGGGCGGTAAGAGGCATTCGGACCGGCGCCATTGTGGGCACTGACTCCAATATCTTCTTAAAAAACCAACTGACCCTGGAAGATAAAGACCGCCTTTATCAGGAAGCGGAGCGCAAGACCATCGATATCGCCATTGGGGCCGTCCTCCAATTGGCCAAGAGTGATGAGGGCGGAGTTCAATAATCATGATGCAACCTCCTGTGAACCGGGAGGTTTTTTGTTTGATATATAAGTTGACTGCTTTGCATGTCTAACTACAACTTATCCCCTATGATTTATACTGCTAATTGTCACTCTTGAGCCTTGAGCCATTCCCCCGAAAGGCCAATGTATTGGCGGTCTCGGCGGCTTGGGCAAACTCAGCCGATATCCAACAATTAAAGGAATTGCACCCCGATGAAATTTGCTTCACGATTGGAGAATTCAAAGCTTTTTTAACGGGTGCGCTGGCGGTGAAGGCGGTACGAACTTAATAAAAGTCTCAATTGTCGTCCAGTAACCGCTTCTGTCCTTGCAATTCCCTGATTTCTTCAATATCCTGGGTGCATTCCATGCATCCAAGATAATTCCCCTGCTCATCCCGGAGGGCAAAAAATTGGATCAAAATTTTATGGAGTTTCCCCTGGGAACCCAAAGGTATGGGTAAATCAATCCAAAACTGGGCTTTATCCCGTTTCCCGCTTTTCATCTCATTGACGATCGCTTCAACCTTGGGCAGGCTGTGCTCCGGATGACAATTACGGAAATTTAAACCCATACAAGTCATGGGCCGGAGAAATATCCGGGTTTCGTGTTTGTTCCAGCCGACCACTTCGTCGTTGGCGTCAATGACGGTGATTTCCATGGGAACAGTCTCAAACATCGCTTTGACTAAGGATTCTTTTAATTGTTCAAGCATCAGACAGGTCCTCCTGTTTTTTAAGTTTGAAATTTGGTTCTGATTATGCCGCTTCTCTGTTTTTGCTTTCACGGGTTTATTATAGGATATCCAAAAATGGAAATCAGTATCTGGGGATACAAATGAAACAATAGCGAACAGGTTTTTGCAGGTTTTCTGATGATCAGATTATGATTATCCAAACCCCTTTATATTTTTTCGATGTATTTATTTTGCCCCACATCCCCACATATAGCCCAATAGCTGGGATGTCAATCCTCGGTCGATGTGGGTATGTGGGGATCAAAATACGGAGTCCGTTTGCGGTATACCTATAGACTTGATAGGAAGACACCTAAGATGGCCAAGTTTGAACTTTAGCCAACTTTGTAAACGGAAACGTTATGATCGGGTTTCAAATCTTCCTAAAAAGACAGAAAGAATCATTTCCGTGACGGAATGAATTCATTGAACGACAGAAAGAATCATTTCCGTGACGGAATGAATTCATTGGATGACAGAAAGGAGAATGTATTTAATTTCGTGTAATTTCGTGTTTTTCGTGGTTTAATTGTACGAGAGTCATAGGGAAAAGCATTTTTAGTGATCGAATGAATTCGTAAATCCGTTAAATCCGGCGCCGGGAAATGGCGCTCAATCCGCGGAATCCTGGTCTACATCAACCGGTACCCGACGCCCGGTTCGGTGATCAGGTGAACCGGCTGGGATGGATTTTGTTCTATTTTCCGGCGCAGTTGCCCGATGAAAACCCGCAGGTAATGGGTTTCATGTTCATAAGCCGGGCCCCAGATGTCCTTTAATAATTGGGTATTGGTAAATACCCGCCCCGGACTTGAGCCCAAAGTTTTTAAGAGGTTATACTCGGTCGGAGTCAATTTGATGGGATGGCCGCCGACGGTGACGATACGTTTGGCCCTATCGATCCGCAGGTCGTTTAAATCCAGGATAGGTTCGTCGGCCTCTTTGGAGGAGCGGCGCAAGGCCACCCGGATCCGGGCCAGAAGTTCACCCATGCCGAAAGGTTTGGTCACATAGTCTTCGGCTCCGGCATCCAGCATGGCGATCTTGGTGTCTTCCTGCTCCCGGACGGAAAGGATAATCACCGGCGCCTTGGACCATTCCCGTAATTGTTTGAGGACCTCCAACCCGTCCATATCCGGTAACCCCATATCGAGAATGATCAGGTCCGGTTTTGACATGACGGCTTCGCTCAGGCCTTCCTGCCCCGATGAAGCTTCGAGCATTTCAAACCCGTGGGCCGTTAAGGCGACTTTTAAGAAACGGCGAATTTGTGGTTCGTCATCGATCACCAAAATGCGCGCCTGGACTTCAGAATGGTCATTACCCATGATTCATCAACTCATTTCCTTCCGGAATCCCCTTGGGAGCGTTGGCGGAGAGGGGTAAGGCAAAAGTAATGGTGGTGCCATGACCGATTTCGCTTTCGGCCCAAATTCTTCCTCCATGAAGCTGGATTATTTCTTTGCAGATCGTCAAACCCAGGCCGGTCCCTTTGACGGCCTGGGAAGTTTTGCCCCGGTAGAACTGGTCAAAGATCGCCTCAATTTCGGTTGGCGGGATTCCTTCCCCCCGGTCGGTCACGGAAACGTGAAGTTCGCTCTGGCTACGCCGGGCTTTTAAAGTAAGTCCCGTTTCAACCGGGGAATATTTGATGGCATTATCCAGCAGATTGACAACAACTTGTTCGATCAGCCCCATGTCGATTTCAATTAAAGGGAGAGCGGGTTCAATATCGATTTGAACGGGACGTTTGCCCAGGGAACGGCGGATATCGTGAAGAGCGATTCCCACGATTTCCTCCATATCGCACCATTCCTTTTTCAACTGGAGCATGCCCTTTTGCAGCCGGGCCATATCAAAAAGATTGCCCACCAGGCGGTTCATTCGCAAAGCTTCCTGTTCAATGGTACGTAACAATTCATTGCGGGCGGCCGTGTCGAATAATTCGCCCTCTTCCAAAAGTCCGGTAATGGCTCCGATAATCGAAGCCAAAGGAGTGCGCAAGTCGTGGGACAAAGAGTTGAACATGGTCAACCATAGCCGCTCCGATTCCCGGAGCAGATAGGTTTGCTTGGAAGCTTCCGCTAAAGTAATCCGTTTCATCGCCAAAACGATCAGATTAGCGAAGGCCTCAATCAGGTGGTGCTTTTCGGGATCAACGATTTTTTGGTTATGGTTGAAATGGGTTGCAAGGACACCAAAGCTCTGTTCATCGGAGACGAGGGGCATATAAAGGCCTTTGGCTCCATTTAAGGTTTCCGTGCCCCATCCGGCAATCTGACCGTGGTGGTAAACCCAGGTGGCGACCGCCAATTCGTTCTCATTGAGAAATTCCCCAGTGATTTTATCCTGTGAATTTGAAGAGGCTTTGATTTGCAAATTTCCTGATTCATCCGGGAGTAGTATGGCTACTGTGGCATCGACGGATTCCGCGATGCGTTGCGCCGCCATGGCCAGCACTTTTTCCAGGCCTTCGGTGCCGGCAATGTTTTTACTTAAGCTGTAAAGGGCCGAGATCCGGATTTCCCGTTTCCGGGCTTCGTGGGCATGATGGCGCAACCGTCCGGCCAATGTGCCGGTGACGAAGGCTACCGCGTGAAACATGATAAAAGTAAATAAATACCGGATATCCTCCACAGTGAAATGAAGAACCGGGGGTATGAAAAGGAAATCAAAACATAGGGTAGCCAGAAAGGCCCCCAATAATGCGGTATACCGTCCCCATAAAATGGCCGACACCATCACCGGCAGCAAGAACCCCAGCCCGATATTGACCAACCCGAAAATCGGTTCAACCGCTTTACCCAGAACCGTAATCAGGGCCACCATAGTCAGGGTAAGGATGGCCGGCAGCGGTCGGATTTTTGACGGAGCCCGGCGTGGAGCCAAGCGGAGGGAGGGGTTTCTCGAGGGCTCGGAGATGATATGAACACTCAAACCGGTGCTTTGTTTTAAGATTTTGCTGAAGATGGAACCGCGAAAAATTTGGCGGACACTGGAAAGGGCGGGTTTACCGATGAGCAGATGGGTGACATTGCGCCGCCGGGCCAAATGCAAGATTTCGGTGGCGATATCATCGCCGACCACCGTGACAAGCTCAGCCCCTAATTCTTCTGCCAAGCGGAGATTATCGGTTAAAGCAAGTTTTTCTCTTTCACTGGCCACTTCGAGCCGGGGTATTTCAATGTATGCCGCGATCCAGGGCGATTTCAAACTGGCCGCCAGACGGTAGGCCGCCCGCACCAGTTGGGAGGAGAGCGGACTTTCGCTCACACAGACCATAATCCGCTCCGCGGCGGGCCAGGGTCCGGAAATCCCATGGGCCCGCATGTAAGTTTCGAGGTCGGTATCGATATGCTGGGTTGTATAGCGCAGCGCCAATTCCCGGAGCGCTGTCAGATTACCCAGCCGGAAAAAATGAGCGGCGGCGGTCTGGACTTGGGCGGGCACATAAACTTTCCCTTCCGCCAGCCTTTGCAGTAATGCTTCCGGCGGGATATCGACCAGTTTAATTTCCGAGCCCTCCAGGACCCGGTCGGGCACGGTTTCTTTCATGACGACTCCGGTAATCCGGGCCACCACATCATTGAGGCTTTCAATATGCTGGATGTTGAGGGCGGTATAAACATCGATACCCGAGGCCAGCAACTCCTCCACATCCTGATAGCGCCGGGCGTGGAGGGAACCGGGAATATTGGTATGGGCCAATTCATCCACCAGCACAATCCGGGGATGAAGGCGCAAAATCTCGTTCGTATTCATTTCCGGGAAGGTTTTGCCCTGATACACAATAGAACAGGGGGGGATGGCCGGGATTCCCTGAACCAAACTTTGGGTGTCCGCCCGTCCGTGGGTTTCAACCCACCCAATCACCACTTGCTTGCCTTCCAACAAGCGCTCTTTCGCCGCAGACAACATGGCGTATGTCTTGCCGACTCCGGCCGAAGCACCGAGAAAAACGGTTAATTTGCCCCGCTCCGACTGGCGGACCTTGGCCAACAACGCATCGGGATCGGCCCGGGATTCCAAAGGCACCATTGCCAATCAACCTCCATTTTTTAAAGCATCCAGCGCCAAATTGATTTTCAGTACATTGACCCGGGAAGCGCCCAATAATCCTAACAAAGGGTATTCGGTGTGTCTTCGGACCAACCGGCGGATAACCGCTACGGGAAGACTTCTGGCCTTGGCTATCCGGGGAACTTGCAACAGAGCGCTTTCAGGCGAGATATCCGGATCGAGCCCGCTGGCTGAAGCGGTTACCAAATCACCCGGCACGGGAAATTTAGCGGACAGGCCATTTTCCTGGCGAAGTTTCAGGATACGCCCGGCAACGGTCTGAACGAGTTGCTGATTGGTGGGGGCCAGATTGGTACCGCCGGAGGCCAGGGCGTCATAATGAGCGGCTGAAGGACGGCCGTGAAAGTACTTGGCGCTCTGAAAATCCTGGCCGATCAAAGCCGACCCGATTATTTTATCCTGACCACGGATGAGTGAACCATTGGACCGGTTTGGAAAACAAAGTTGGGCCAGTCCGGTTACAACCAGGGGATAAGCAACCCCGGTTAAAAGGGTCAACGATAAAAATAATAAGAGAGCCCGGTAAAAAATTTTCCACATCGGAAACACTTTCCCTTCCATGTTTTATGAAAAGAGTCCAATCATCATATCAATCAACTTAATGCCGACAAAGGGAACAACCAGTCCCCCCAAGCCATAGATGAACATGTTTCTCCGCAACAACTCACCGGCTCCCAAGGGGCGGTAAGCCACTCCTTTGAGGGCCAGGGGCACCAGGGCGATGATAATGAAGGCATTGAAGATCACGGCAGCCAGGATGGCGCTTTCAGGACTTTTCAGCCCCATGATATTCATTTTATTGAGCAAGGGGTAGGTCCCGGCGAACATCGCCGGGATGATCGCGAAATATTTGGCCACATCGTTGGCGATGCTAAAAGTGGTCAGTGATCCCCGGGTCATCAACAATTGTTTTCCGATGGCGACAACTTCAATGAGCTTGGTAGGGTTGCTGTCCAGATCGACCATATTGCCGGCTTCCTTGGCTGCCTGAGTACCGCTGTTCATGGCGACCCCTACATCGGCCTGGGCTAAGGCCGGAGCGTCATTGGTGCCGTCACCGGTCATCGCCACCAGATGGCCCCCGGTCTGATATTCACGGATTCGTTTCAGTTTGGTTTCCGGAGTGGCTTCGGCCATAAAATCGTCTACCCCGGCTTCGGCGGCAATGGCGGCTGCGGTCAACGGATTATCGCCGGTGATCATGACGGTTTTGATTCCCATGCGCCTTAATTCGGCAAAACGTTCCTTCATGCCGCCCTTGACCACGTCTTTCAGGTAGATCACTCCCAGAGCCCGTTTGTTTTCGGCAACCACCAAAGGGGTGCCGCCTTCTTTGCCAATCCGGTCGGCGCTTTTTTGAACCTCGGACGGAACTTCTCCGCCCTGGCTCCTGAGATAGGCGATAATGGCATCGGTGGCTCCTTTGCGGATCTCCCGGGCGTTTAAATCCACCCCACTCATGCGGGTTTGAGCGCTGAAGGGCACAAAGACCGCTCCCAGCTTGGTTAGATCCCGTTGCCGGATGTTATATTTTTCTTTTGCAAGGATGACGATACTCCGGCCTTCCGGGGTCTCATCCGATAAAGAAGCGATTTGGGCGGCATCGGCCAGCTCCTCCCCGCTGATCCCCGGAGCGGGAATGAATTCGGTCGCCATCCGGTTCCCCAGGGTAATGGTTCCCGTCTTATCGAGCAGCAACACATCGACATCACCCGCCGCTTCCGCTGCCCGTCCGGAAAGGGCGATCACGTTCCTTTTCAACAACCGGTCCATACCGGCGATGCCGATAGCGGAAAGGAGTCCGCCGATAGTGGTGGGGATCAGGCACACCAACAAAGCAGCCAGGGCGGTAACGGACGGTGAAGCCCCCGAATAAATGGCCAAAGGTTCCAAAGTCACCACAGCCAGTAAAAAGATGATGGTCAGGGCCAGCAACAAAATGGTCAGAGCGATTTCATTGGGAGTTTTTTGACGTTTGGCGCCCTCGACAAGATGAATCATCCGGTCCAGGAAGGTTTCGCCGGGATCGGCGGAGATCCGCACCCTGATCCAGTCTGATAACACCCGGGTGCCGCCCGTAACCGAGCTGCGATCGCCGCCGGCTTCGCGGATAACCGGAGCCGACTCGCCGGTAATCGCGCTTTCATCAACAGAGGCGATACCCTCAATCACCTCACCATCGCCGGGAATGATATCCCCCGGTTCTACCAAAACCAGGTCTCCCTTGCGCAACTCTGCGGCCGGAGTGGGGAGGGTTTTATTCCCGGCGAGTTTTTTAGCCGTCGTTTCACTGCGGGTCCGGCGTAATGCCGCGGCCTGAGCTTTTCCGCGACCTTCGGCCAGGGCTTCGGCGAAATTGGAGAACAGCACGGTCACCCAAAGCCAAAGAGTGACTTGAATGTTGAAACCAAGTCCGGTATGCCGCTGGGTCCAGAGGTTAGCGATGATTGACAAGGACAGCATCGCCGCTAAAACTTCCACCACGAACATGACCGGATTTCTCCAAAGGGTTTTGGGATTCAATTTGACAAAGGATTCTTTGACGGCCTGCCAGACCATGGCCTGGTTCAGGTTTTTGGGAGCTTGTTTTTCATGGTTCATTTAAATTCCCCCTATTTAAAAAGTCTTTCCGGCATTCATCACCAAGTGTTCAATGATGGGGCCCAGGGCTAAAGCCGGAAAAAAGGTTAATGCGCCGACAATCAGGATCGTTCCAATCAAAACACAGGTAAAAAGGAGTCCCTTGGTTTGGAAGGTTCCCGGGCCGGACGGGATGATTTTTTTACCGGCCATGGAACCGGCAATGGCTAGTACCGGCAGGATGACTCCAAAGCGGCCGATGAACATCGCCAAAGCCAGCATCAGGTTGTAAAATAATGTGTTGGCGTTTAACCCCGCGAAAGCGCTGCCGTTATTGCCCGCAGCCGAAGAAAAGGCATACAAAATCTGGCTTAAGCCGTGAGGCCCCGGGTTGGTAACCGACCCCAAACCGGCGCGGGTTACCGCTGCGATGGCACTGCCGACCAGGATTAATGCGGAGGGGATTACCATCCCCAGCACGGCCATTTTAATTTCGGCGCTTTCGATTTTTTTACCAAGGTATTCGGGAGTCCGGCCCACCATCAATCCGACGATAAAGACCGCCAAAATAACAAAGATCAGGATGGAATAAAGACCGGCGCCCACACCGCCGAAGACTACCTCGCCCAGCATGATTTGAAACAGGGGGACGAATCCGCCCAGGGGGGTGAGACTGTCATGCATGGTATTGACTGCTCCGCACGAGGTGGCGGAGGTGGCCGCGGCAAACAGTACTGAACCGGCGATACCAAAGCGGACTTCTTTCCCCTCCATCGCGGTGGGCCCTTTAAGGCCAAGGACGGCAATTTGAGGATTGCCCTCCGCTTCACTCCAGTAAGCGATTCCTAAACTCACCAAAAATAACAGCAGCATTGCTCCCAGGATGACATGGCCTTGCCTGCCCTCACCGGCCATATGGCCGAAAGTGAAGGTCAAGGCGATGGGAATCAAGAGCAAGGCCATGATTTCCAAAAGGTTGGTGAAAGGGGACGGATTTTCAAAGGGATGGGCCGAATTGGCGTTGAAAAATCCGCCGCCGTTGGTTCCCAATTCTTTAATGGCTTCCTGGGAAGCCACCGGACCCATCGGAAGGGTCTGGACTTTTTCTTCCAGTGTTTGAACAGCCGTATCATGGTGGAAGTTTTGAATCACCCCTTGGGATGTCAGGATAAGGGCCAGTATCAGGGATAAGGGAAGCAAAATCCAGACCACGGAACGGGTCAGATCCACCCAAAAATTGCCGATAAAACGGCAGGTCTTCCGGGTAATCCCCCGGATGAGGGAGATGGCGACCGCCATTCCGGTGGCCGCCGAAACAAAATTTTGCACAGTCAGGCCAAGAGCCTGGGTCAAGTAACTAAGGGTACTTTCGCCGGAATAGGCCTGCCAGTTGGTGTTGGTTACAAAACTAACCGCCGTATTCAATGCCAAAACTCCGGGAACTGAGGCGAAGTGTTGGGGATTAAAAGGCAGGACCCCTTGAATCCGCTGGAGTATGAAAAGGAATAGGATGCCGAGTATGTTGAAGGATAACAATGCCAAAGCATAGTGCTTCCAATCCATTTCCTGCTGGGGATCAATGCCGGCCATCCGGTAGAGCAAGCGCTCCACCGGACGCCCCAAGGGATCCATCCAGGTCCGTTCCCCGCCAAAAACCTTGGCGATATAACGGCCCAGGGGCCACGCCAGGATGAGAGTAACCGCTAAAATCAAGAGCATTTGTAAGATATCCATTATCAATCACAACTCCTCCGCCTTTACTAGAGCATAAACCAGATATATTAATAAACCTACCGCCACCACGGCTCCGACAATTAAGTCCATTTTTTAACCCCCCCCGGTTTTGTTTATTATCGATAGATTTCTCACTCCCTCAAGAGATTAAACAGGATTCAATACTTTTTACCGTCTCTAAGTTATTAGGTCCGGCCGTTGTTTGTGCAATCAGGAATGATAGTCAAAATAGATTTTGATCATGAATGACACGGCCGCAAAAATAGCATAAAGGCCGACATCCGCTAAAAAATCCTTCATATGCACCACCTCTGGTATCGATGTTTGCATGAACTTTGGTCTTATTATAAAGCGATCCGGGGTCAAAGGGGTGTAAAGAAGGGGAAGAGGGGCGTAAAGAAATCGTAAAGACGATTTTTTAAAAGGGGATAAGCCTTTCAAAATAGTTGAAGTCTTTCAGATGGGAGGGAATGAGGAGTAAGCTCTTTATTTTGGGTATTGTATTGATTTATCGATTTTTGTTCCGACTCGGGTGTCTCTTCATAGACTCAACCGGTTTTTGTTTTCTTGGCGACAAATTTGGGAATTCCACAAATCGCGGGTTTTTTAATTTTAATTAGTTGTTTTTGGTATATATTTACAATAAGTAAGATTAATGGTAATATTATGACATCGTTGTATAATTTTTGAATTGACAAAAAATTGTTTACCTATGGTTCGCCTTCAGCCCATTTGCGGGGCAACAGTAAATTTGACGAAATATAACCATCTAAGGTACTGGCAGAGCTTTGTCAAAATGATTATTTGAAAATAAATCAATCATTATGTTATTTCTCTCAAAAAATTGATAAATAAGGAGGAACGCTAATGAACACCGGAAAAGTAATTCGCGTGATACTAGGCTTTTTCGCCGCATTTTTGGTCTTTTTGTGTTCAGCCGTCATGGTCAGCGCCAGGGATCAACAGACCGAAACGATTGTCCTCCCGGAACGAATCGATTGGAAGAGCGAATTGATTGTCAATCCCGGCAAAGGTTGGGCTATTTATGGCAACGATGACAGTATGGAACCATTTATGAATCAAACGGAGGATACATGGAACGCGGCCGGCATCGGGTATGTTCGTTTCAATTGGAGCACGCTTGAGCCTGAGGAAGGTGATTATCAGTGGCAATACATCGACAAAGCGATAGCCGACTGTAAAGCTCACGGAAAAAAATTGGCGTTTGGAGTCATGCCCAGCAATGGTTTTGCCTCTAGTTTGTATGTGACGCCGAAATATGTATTTGATGCGGGAGCCGCCGGCTATTATATGCAATCCACCGATGTACCCAGCCACTTTGAGCAGATCCCGGTTTGGAATGATCCCGTTTACCTCCAAAAACTTGAGAAATTTATGCGGGCATTGGCGGAAAGATACGATGATAATCCGGATATCGCCTATATGGATATTCGGAGTTATGGCAATTGGGGAGAGAACCATGTCATGGGATTTATCGATCCCAATAACGTTATAACAATGAAGACGATTACCGCATTGGAATATCAAAACCTTCATCTGCAAATGTATCGAAATCTTTTTAAACATCTTCAATTAGTTACCGCCAATTCGGATACGGATAATCTTAATTCCGCCTTTTATTGGGGTATCGATCAAGGAATTGCAGGTCGTAACGACGGCGCCATCGCTGATCGAAGCGGGGCGGGTAAACTATGGAAGTATCGTAATAAACTGCCCGCAATCCTGGAATTTTGTTCCTCTTATCCTAAAATGCGCGATAAGGGCATTTGGCAGGATGATTATCTTTACCAAGATATTGCGACTTCCTGTGCAACTTATGTCAGTATGGGTCAATATGGCGATACGGCTGAGTTTTATCGAGAGAAACATGATGTTTTGGTCGAAACCGGCAACCGCATGGGATATTATTTTGTTCTGGAAAAGGCTATTTATGATTCACAAGGCATGAACTCATCAGCCAACCTGATGTTACAGTGGAGAAACAAGGGAGTTGCGCCGATATTCATCCCCGCCCACGTGGCAGTGGCATTGCTTGACGCCACAACCGGGGATGTTGTGGAGAAAAAATGGTTGGAGAAGTCCAACCCGCAACAATGGTTACCTGGCCAATCCATAACCGAAAATCTCTCCTTCTCCTTCACAAACCACCTGGGTACATACAAACTGGCCATTGGCCTATTTACGGATGAAAGCCTTGAAAATCCCGATATTAAGCTTGGAATCAAGGGGCGAAATCCAAAGGGATGGTATGTTCTCTCCGGTATGCCGACATGTAATCCAAACTTTGTTCGACGAAAAGGCGAGCAGTTGGTGATTGGCCCCGAGGATGCACCCATCAGGCTCCAGGGGGTGTCTTTCGGCAATGAAGTTTGGAATAACGCGTCAACGCCTCCGGTCGCGCACCACAATGAGTTGGATTACCAACGCATTAAGGATATGAATATGAATGCCATCCGGTTTTATTTGAACTATCAATTGTTCGAGGATGATAGCCAACCCTATCAATATAGGCAAAGCGGTTGGGACTGGCTGGATCAGAATATCGCCTGGGCCAAAAAATATGGAGTTTATCTTATTCTCAATATGCATGTCCCTCAAGGCGGTTATCAATCCAATTTAGGCGGCGCCGCGCTCTGGAATGAGCAGCAGAACCAAAAGCGGTTAGTGGCGCTCTGGAAGGCCATTGCGCAAAGATATCGAGGCGAGACAAGAATTGCGGGTTACGATATTCTTAACGAACCGATTCCGGCAGGACCGGCATGGCAATGGGAGAATCTCGCCAATCAGATCGTTTATGCGATCCGCTCGGTTGATTCCAATCATCTGGTTATCGTGGAACGCACGAACGGTACCTATAATTCCTGGAGCAGCGATGTGAACTTTTTCCTAATCGATGATGATAACGCCATGTATACGTTCCATTTTTATGAGCCGATTCCCTATACCCTTCAGAACACTCCTTGGACTGGACTAGGGGAGGGCGGCACATATCCGGGATATGAAACCGGGGTCATAACATACCCTTCCGATCTTATCTGGGCTGAAGCGGCATTTAATTGTCCGACGGTACCCCCAGGCGATACGGACTGGACCTATTATTCCGGAGATTTATATAAGGTAACGGACCCCGGTATTTTCTCGGGAAAACCGGCTTTTATGGCGGCGAACCTGCCGGGTAGGGTCAGCTTTGATAGTGTAGTTATTGAAGAGTATGATGAAAATATGAATTATCTCCGAAAAATCGTTGAAATCACCTCAATGGAGATGATGGATTGGAATCTGTGGAGTGCCGACGGCAGTGGCTATTTTGCAGGCGCGTACGATAGCTTAGATCCGGTGCATACAAGGTGTTTGTTTGTCGAACAGACTACAGGGGATGCCAACCTTTATTCGGACCGGTATCGATTTCCGGTCATCGATAGCCATTATTACAAAATCAGCGGTTGGGCGAAGGGCAGAAACGTCGGTCCCAACAGCATTTGCCGCTTTAGAATCGACTTCGAAAAAAGCGTCTCCGGACAGATGCCCCCTCGGCGCAACAAGACACTCTTAGAAACTGGTTTGCAGAAGCTTTTAGCCTTCGGTTTGATTAACAATGTACCGCTTTTCGTCGGCGAATTCGGCGTAAACCGGGAATGTTTCGCTGAAAACAAGGGCGGTGTGCAATGGGTCGGGGATATGTTGGATTTGCTAAAGAAATATGGGGTTAATTTCACTTACCATGCTTACCACGAATATTACATGGGGATTTATTCAAACGACGGCTTGCCCGACGAGGCTTCCGGCAATCAGCCTCTCATCGACGCCTTCCGGACAAAACTGGATCCAGCCAGAGCAGAGCAGATGATTACCGGTTCACCGGTTGATTGGGCGAGTATTCCACTCGATAATGGAGGTGTTGTGAGTAACAACGTTTGGAATAAGGCAGCCGTTGCGGGCGAAGGCGGACAGCGAATCTTTTTAAAAGAGGTCGCGGGGGAAAAGGTCTTCGGTTGGCAGTGGATATGGCCCGATTCCGACAATATTCTCGCATATCCGGAGGTTGTTTACGGGGATAAACCTTGGGATGCCCAGACCGGAAGAATTGCCGGGCTGCCTTTCCTGGCCGGTACGAAGAGTATAACGGTTAACTTCGATGTCGATCTTTTCACTACAGGCAAATGTAATATGGACTTGACACTGATGGTGGTTTCAGGATTGCCGGCGTCCGTTGCGAATATTATCGATCAGATTTCGATCTGGACTTATAACCGCGGGGTTACGCCGTATGGCGATAAAATAGGCTCAATTACGGTTAACGGTATCGATTATGATGTTTATATAACGTATAAGTCAAGTACTACAGGATATAATTACATCTTATTCGTGGCACGGCAATGGGCTTTAAGGGGTCCGCTTGAGCTCGACCCATTTATCGATTATCTTTTGGATAGGGGGATTATTAGCCAAAATCAGTATATAACCAGTATAGAATTGGGCAATGATCTGGTTCAGGGCGCCGGAATGGTTGAAATTCGTAATTATCAGGTCATCGTTCAATAGTTTTGGTTTATATACATCCACCCCACCGTTCACGGTGGGGCTAGGAAGATGTTTTGAAGATGCCCCGAAGAACAACCGACCCCGGCAAAGCCGGGGTTTCGAATGGTTTTAAAAGCATAGCCCAGAACTTCAGGTCTGGGCGGACAGAACGGGCGATGGATAATTGGCGGATGATAAATATCATCATATTTCCGACTCCAACGGCGCTTCCCATGATATATTAATGGTTCCCTTTAGATGATGTTTTTCTTGGCTCTTGATATAGTTTTGTACAATTGGCAGATCAGAACGGCGTAAAGAAAAAATACCATAACCTTTCTGCCATGCGAAATTCGGCAGATAGTTTTTAAATTCCAGAGAACTGGCGCCTTTTAATCTATTAACTGCAACGGATATTGCCAGACTGGGGGGAATATAAAGTAAGATATGAACATGATCATTCATGGCATTAAAGGTAAAGATCCGGCAGCCAATCGCAGATGCTTTGTCCTTTAAAAATTTTAGCAAAACAGGTTGAATCTCTTCTGTAATGAAGGGCTCACGATATTTGGTTGACCAAACCAAATGATAGAATAACTCTTTATACGAATGAGGCATTTTTTAATCACCGAATGAATATTTCGGCTATTGGTAAAATTATCCTGCATGCCTAATAAGCAAGAGTCTAATAATTCGAACCTCACCGAAAATTACGATTACGACGAACTGAATCGCCTGACCAGCGCCAAGGCCACAGTATACGGCAGCAAGACTTTCTTTTCTCTTTACCCTTTTCCCTTTGAAGACAGTTTCAGCGGCATTTTAAGGGCATAAACGTCTTCTTCGAGGGCGGCCATTTTTTGGTTTAAAACCGCTTGCACATCCTCGATGGCCTGGTTGTAAATGAAAGGCCTCATTTGTTTGATCATAAAGTCGATCAAAAACTCCGCCGCCAGATCACCGATCTCCTCGCCACGCTCTTCCCGGAAGTATTGTTGAACCATAGCGACAATTTGGGTCTTTTGTTCTTTGGGGATTTTTAAATTCATGGTAAGATTCCTTCTTTTTGTTAGGTTTCCCATAGGGTATTGAATATCCGTTAGAACAATCCTATTTTTTATATGGTATCACATCGCGTTATAACCCTTTCAAACTTCTTCATTGTGCTGCTTGCGATATTCCGTCGGGGAGCAGTGCATCATCCTCCTGAAAATCTCCGAATAATAGCTAGCACTGATAAAGCCGGTTGATTCGGCGATCTCGGTGATGTTAAGCTCTTGGTTTCTTAGCAGGGGAATGCTTTTTTGAATGCGGTATTTCAATAAATATTCAAAGGGCGTCTGCCGCATGAGCTTTTTAAAAAAGCGGCAACATTCGCTTTTGCTGATGTTGCAGGAGGAAGCCATTTCATCAAGGGTCAACTTGTTGTTGTAATTTTGATGAATGTAATTCAGGACTCTTTTTAAGCGGGGAATATCTTTTGAATGAGGGTGCTCATTTTGGCTGGTAACGTTTTGAAAATCCTGGAAAAGAACACTCCAAAGTTCGCATAACCGGCTCTTGATTTGCAGCTCATAGCAGATTGGCTTTTCTTCATATAGCGCGTGGACTTCCAGCAGTAAATTGATCATCTGTTGATGACTTTGATTTTGGGGATTCAAATACAAGGAAGAAAACTGTGAAGATTCAAGGAGAGGGGAAACGTAGTTTGTCTCAATGGCGCTATTTTCGTAGCCGAAAATAAACACCGGATCGACTGTAATGATTGTATATTTACAGTCCATGCCTTTATAGACCCATCCCGTATGAAGGCAATTCTTATTCACGAACATTCCGCTGCCGGCTGCTACATTATACAGGGTATCATTGACCTGGTATTCCATTTTTCCTTCGCTAAAGACTGTAAATTCCGGTTCAGAATGCCAATGACATTCAAAACGGTTTTTTTCATAGTCGGAGATGATTTCGTGTTTTAGGTAAAAAGGAAAGGTGTAGTCCCCATGTAATGTTTTTTCCATCAAGTTCTCGTCAATTTTGAGCTTTTTCTCCCCCATCATAAATCCCTTCTTTTGCGCAATATTGTTATAAAATTTCTCAATAGAATTATAGAAAATAGCTTTTTATGCCATTATACTTATATTAAAAGAGAAAATCAATCTTCGGGAAATCCTATTTTTTTCGAAATCCGCTTGAAAGTAGCCTAAATAATTTAATTTATTATTTTAACCTCCAAAGTTGATGATAGGCAAATTTAGCCACAAAGTAATATACAATAAGATAATGAAACAGACACTATGATGTTCGGCTCTATTTGGAATTGATTACCGATTGTCCCAAAAGGAACCGGACAATAGAATTTATATAGGGAAAGGAGGCCAATTTACTTATTAGTTGCGATTTTCAGAAATTAGGAGGGGAATAATGAAAAAGAGTATCTTTTGCACGATCTTAAGCTTGTTATTTGTACTTTTATTGGTAAGCACCAGTACTTTCGCGGCAAAAACCACGATTCGATTTAATTTCTTCGGAAATCTAAATGAAATCGCCGTTGCCAAACAGTGGGTTAAGAGTTTTGAAGCGAAAAACCGCGATATTGAAGTGGATTTTGAAAGCATTGGCAGTAACGATATCGCTACGAAGATGTTGACTTCGAATGCAGGCGGCGATGCGCCTGATGTTACACGGATGACGCACGCTTATGGGCAAAGCTGGGCAAGTAAGGGAATTTTACTTGATTTAACTCCTTTCTTAAAAAGAGAGCCGAAATTTTATAACGATTTAATTGCAGGTCCTTTGGATATTTATCGGCATAATGGAAAACAGTATGGCTTACCTCATACCTTGATGTGCAGGGCCTTACTCTACAACAAAGACCTTTTTGATAAAGCAGGTGTCAAATACCCGACAGGGGAGTGGAAGTGGACTGATTTTGCTGCTGCAGCCCAAAAACTGACAGTCAAACAAGATGGTCGAGTCGTTCAATGGGGATTTCAACTGGATCCTGGAGTTCCCGGAATGTTTGCCTTATTTTTGGAACAATCCGGCGGGCGCTTTTTTGATGAGAAAAAAACTAAAGTCGCATTCAATAGCGAGGCTGGAGCCGAGACCCTCCGGTTTTGGCGTGATTTGATTAAGAATGAGGCCTCTCCTTCTCCCGCCGTCGGTTCGCAGTTAAATGCCGAACAGGCATTCAAGCTGGGCAAAGTGGCGATGATTATTTCCGGGCCTTGGAACAGGCCTGTTTATGCAACCGAGGTTCCTAATCTTCATTACGGTGTGGCCGAGTTGCCGTACAACAAAACACGTTCCAATAATTATCTTGCGGATGGTATCGGTATTTGGGCAGGCACAAAAAAGAAAGCCGCGGCCTGGAAACTGGCTCATTTTATCATGGAACAAGAACAGCAGAGTCTATGGTGGAATACTTTACACAGCCATTTTCCAGTTACTAAAACCAGCCTCAATGACCTGATGGAAAAAGGGTTGAAAAATGATCCATTGGCGATGCCCTTTATTAAGGGGCTTGAGTATTCTAGGGCTGATGTATGGAATCCGAAATTTTTGGAAATTCAGCCTGTGCTGGTCCGTGAACTCCAAGCGACACTGGATGAAGGAACAAAAAAAGATCCTCAAAAAGCATTAACTGATGGGGAAAAAGACATCAATAAAATTTTGGCGCAATGAGGTTGATTGATTATTCAAGAGAGAGGCGACTCTCTCTTGAAATGACTTTAGGAGTGTAATGATGACGAATACGAGTAGAAAAATACCCTATCTTTTTTTAGCGGGTTCCCTAATCATAACGGTTGTTTTTAAAATAATCCCAATTTTAACCTCTTTATTGATGAGTTTCTTTAAATGGGATCTCGTAAGCAGCCCGGTATTTATCGGAGTGAAAAACTTCATTGATTTATTCGGGGATAAGACCTTCCTTTTGGCGATTTATAATACCTTTTATTATTCGGTAGGAACGACGGTATTTTCGGTAATTGCCGGTTTAATCTTGGCTTTAGTACTTAATAATACATGGATGAAAGGGAAGACGTTATTTCGGGCGATATTTTTTCTTCCGACCATTTGTTCCATGGTGGCTATTTCGATGATTTGGATGTGGATGTTTGATCCCAATTATGGTTTTTTTAATTATCTTTTACAACTAGCTCATCTTCCGCAGCTGCGGTGGCTGTCCGACAGTAAATTGGCCATGCCTTCTTTGATCTTGCTCGCCATTTGGGCGAATGTTGGTTATAACATGGTCTTGTTCATAGCCGGACTCCAAGGAATACCGGCGCATTTATACGAAGCGGCTCAAATCGATGGGGCGAGCCGTTTTAGGCAATTATGGAATATTACGATACCGCTACTGAGCCCGGTTACTTTTTTTGTGGTGACAATGCAGATTATCCGTTCTTTTCAGGTGTTTGCCCAAATTTATGTCATGACCCAAGGCGGACCGGTTAATAAAACACAGGTATTGGTTTATTACTTATATCAGAACGGTTTTGAGTGGTTTAAAATGGGCTACGCATCTTCGATTTCGATGGTTCTGTTATTCATCGTATTCTTGCTTACTGTCATTCAAAATAAACTCTTCGGCGATAAAATTGAATATTAATAGCCAAAATTTATTTGAAAGGTGTTGAACATGGACATTAGATTAAGTATTGATACGGTTGAAACTAAAAATCACCATTCTACCCAATGGCTTTCCCATGGATTAATGTACTTTTTATTAACGATTTTAGCTTTAATTATCTTAATTCCATTTATCTGGATGATTGCCAATTCGATTAAAAACTCTGCCGAGATTTATTCTTGGCCTCCTGCTTTGATACCCAAAGTGATTCAATGGGATAATTATAAGACTGCTTTGACCTTGGCGCCGTTTGAAAGATTCTTTTTCAATAGTTTTCTGGTTACCGCAAGCATAACGTTGACAAGCATTTTTTTGGATTCTATGGCTGGATATGCATTTGCCAAATATAAGTTTAAAGGCAAAAATGTGACCTTTTATTTGGTGCTTGCAACACTTATGTTACCGGTGCAATCGATAATTATTCCGGTATATATCATGCTCCAGCGCGTAGGCTGGGTTGACACCTATCTGGCTTTAATTATTCCCAATATCAGTAACGCATTTGGCATATTTTTGATGAGGCAGTTTATTCAATCAATACCCGATGAATTGATGGAAGCAGCCCGGATAGACGGGATGGGAGAGTTTCATATATTCAGAAAAATGATTTTGCCGTTATGCAAACCCGCCTTGGCTACATTGGCGATATTTCAGATTCAATATAACTGGAATGATTTTTTCTGGCCGTTAATTATGACAAATAGTACCAAAATGAAGACGGTTCAATTGGGACTGGTTTATTTTACCGGCCAATACTTCACGCAATGGAATTTATTAATGGCTGTGGTTGTAACCGCTTTATTGCCAATCATAGCAATATTCATTTTTACACAAAGATACTTCATCGAAGGTATTGCATTGTCGGGTCTTAAGGGTTAAAAAATACAACAAAAAGGAAGTTGACACCATGGAAAAAGAAGAAATCAAGCAATTAAAACTACGAGCTGAAAAATTGAGATTACTTGCTTTAAAGACAGTTAATTATGCCGGCTCGGGCCATATCGGGGGTTCGTTATCCATTATCGATATTTTGACGGTTTTATATTTTAAAGAAATGAATGTTAAAGTTGAAAATCCTCACTGGGAAGACCGTGACCGGTTCGTGCTCTCCAAAGGTCACTGTACGCCGGCTTTATACTCAGTTTTAGCGGAAAAGGGTTTTTTTCCGGTTGAAGAATTAAAAAATTTCCGGACCATCCATAGCTTTTTGTCCGGACATGCCGAAAAAGAAGTTCCCGGCGTTGATATGTCCACCGGTTCCCTGGGGCAGGGTTTGTCATCAGCAGTAGGAATGGCGATTGCCGGTAAGATGGACAAAAAAAATTATACTGTATTTGCGGTTATGGGTGACGGTGAAATTCAGGAAGGGCAAATATGGGAAGCGGCAATGGCGGCAGCCAACTATAAATTGGATAATTTAATTGGTTTTATCGATAATAATGATTTGCAAATTGACGGTCAATTAAAAGATGTGATGTCTCCTTATCCGATTCAAGATAAATTAATCGCTTTTGGCTGGGAAGTAATAGAAATCGATGGTCATGATATTGAAAAGATTGATTCGGCCATTTTAAAGGCAAAACAAATCAAGGGGAAACCGGTCATGATCCTGGCGAAGACGACCAAAGGAAAGGGAGTATCATTTATGGAGAATGAAGCATGTTGGCACGGTAAAGCCCCCGGCGCGCCCGAGTTTGAAAAAGCTTGCCATGAAGTGAGTGCCCGAATCCAACAACTGGAGGTCCAATAAAATGTCAGAAAAAATTTCAACAGAGGCTGCATATGGCCAAGCTTTGCTCGAACATGGCAAAAACAATAAGGTGGTTGTTCTTGACGCCGATCTCGCTTGTTGCAATCATACCGATTTGTTTCGGGAAAAATATCCTGAACGCTTTTATAACATTGGAATTGCAGAAGCCAATATGACGGGTGTAGCCGCAGGGCTGGCCACAACGGGGAAAATAGTTTTTGCTCATTCCTTTGCAATGTTCGCTGCAGGAAGGGCCTTTGAGCAAATAAGGAATTTCGTTGCCTATCCGAATCTAAATGTCAGAATTGTCGGTACGCATGCCGGATTTTCCGTTGAGAAGGATGGAGCAACCCATCAATGCCTTGAAGATATAGGAATAATGAGGACAATTCCCAATATGAAGATCGTTTACCCGGCGGATGCCATTGAAACTGCTGCAGTTGTAAAATGTCTTATTGATGAACCCGGACCTGCCTATTTACGGCTGGAGAGAATTCCGCTGGATGTAATGAACAATCATCCGTCTTATCAATTCCAACTTGGCAAGGGCTCATTGTTGACCGAGGAAGGCGATTTGACTATTTTTACCAATGGAATTATGGTGCAGACTTGTTTGGAAGTTCACGAACAATTGCTTAAAGAAAATATCAAGGCCAGAGTTGTCAATATGCATACCATTAAACCCATCGATCAAGAGATCATTATCCAATCGGCAAAGGAAACCGGTGCTATCGTTACGATCGAAAATCATAATGTAATTGGCGGTTTAGGAAGCGCCGTTGCCGAAGTTCTGAGTGAAAATCAGGGAGTGCCTTTTAAGAGGATCGGGGTCAACGATTCTTTCGGTAAATCAGGCAAATTCGCCGACATCATGGATAAATACGGGCTTGATGTTAAGGGTATTATTGGGCAAATCAAGGCTTTGCTTAATAATAAATAATCGCTTCAATATCGTTTTCAATGTTTTTTAATTAATAAAAAAAGTCAGGTGACGGCTTTGGAAAAATTAAAAATCGGTCTGGTGGGCCTTATGCACAGTAATTTTCCCGGGGATAAGGAGGGATTATACAAGAAAGCTTGTAGCGACTTTGCTCAATTGGCAGAAGAGCTTTCCTTTGAATCCTGCATTATTCCAAAGGGAATGATTACCGAAAATGACGCCCAGGATGCCTATAACCAATTAAAAGGCGCTGGAATCGATTTCTTACTTGTTTTGAATGTCCAGTTTGCTTTGGGGAAAATTATTTCTATTTTGGCCGAGTTGCCTGTTTATTTGGGATTATGGGCAATACCCGAACCCGCCTCCTGCGGACCGCTGCCGGGAAACGCGTTTTGCGGCATGAACATGAATGCCAGTATTTTAAAAGAGTATCTTGGAATTAAGAAATATAAATGGTTTTATGGAAATGCCGGTGATGTGAAGTTTCAGGAACGGTTTAAAATAACGGTCAAAGCTTTGCAGGTGATTAAGAATATGCAAGGAAGCCAAATGGGCATTATCGGCGGGATTGCCAATGGCTTTGATAATCAATATTATGACGAAAGAGACATCTACCGCAAGTTTAAAGTTCGAATAGTGCGTACGCTTGAGTTTGATGATGTATATGAACGGATGAAGTCTTATGGAACAGCGGATATCGAAAGTATTGAAAGGCAAATGTTAGCCAGTATCGTTGGCATGAGCGAAATCGCCCGTTCCAAGATTGAGGACAGCGCCAGGTTAATCAAGGCGATCACCGATTTTAAAACGGAAATGAATTTAAGCGCCGTAACCTTAAATTGTTGGCCTAAATTTCGCCAAAAATTGGATATGGTTACCTGCGCCGCAATTGGCTTTCTCAATTATTTTGGCGTCATTACCACCTGTGAGGGCGACGTTTACGGGATGTTGAGCATGTATTTGCTGCGCCAGTTATCGGCTTATCCTTCATTGTTAATGGATTTAATAGATTTTAAAGAAGATGATGGGTCGGTGCTGCTTTGGCACTGTGGCGTCGGCACGAAAGATCTTGCTTATAAAGGTGAAATTGATTTAACAGCCCATTCAAACCCTGCTTTTATAGCGGGTCAAGGCTTAAAACAACACGCGCCGGTCGCCAATATGATCTATAAAAAAGAAGCAGCCACAGTTTTACGGATAACCGGCGATGGCAATAAAATGTTCATCTTGAGCGGCGAATTTAAAGATCCGGAAAAACCAAGCTTTGAAGGGAGCAGAGGATGGCTGTCCGGATTGAAATTGCAGGATCAATCCATTCAAGTCAATGATTTGGTCAATACCATTTTAGTCAATGGCATTCAGCATCATTACGCCGTTGCCTTGGGGGATTACCCAAAAGAAATTTTGGAGATTGGCGCCTGGCTGGGCTTAAGTCCAGTCCAAAAGGTAAGTCAAGCCGATTATCTTCAATTTGTCTAAATACCGAAATGGTTTTTGTAATGAATGATATTTTATAAAGGAGATGTTTACTGATGTCAGAAGGCAACAATGCAATTTCCCTATTGAACGTGAATGATCCGCAATTAAGCGCTTTGGCGGAACGGATATGCCTGCCCAATGGTACTCCGGACCGCGATAATGCTAATTTAAATTTATGGAACCGGGTTTTCACATTGCCGACCAAGAGCGAGGCCACTTATATCCGGGTAAAGAAGCGCCCTTACATATTAACACGAATGGAAAGGCACATCAAGAGCGTCGAAGTTGTGTTTGCTTTGAATAAGGGGGTTATTGTTCCATTAGCTCCTGGTGGAGAGCTAAAAGAGGTGGAGAATGAAATCAAAGCGTTTTATCTGCCTGCGGGTCAAGGATTAATCATTCATGAAGGCGTCTGGCATTTAGCGCCTTTTCCGCTGGAAGAAACGGCGGAAGTCCTGGTTCTTTATGCGGATGGAACCGGAGCCAATGACTTGGAATTTCAGGAAACCATCACTCAACCTTATATGACCTTATGATTGGATCGATAACGACAAAAAAGTACTGTTGAAAAGCGCAGTACTTTTTTTATTTGTAATTGCATGCAAACTGCGGTGAAAATGATGAATATTGTACTGGATTTTCGAGATTTTTATGTAGGAATTATAGGGTAGAAATGGAATCTTATTTAAGAGGATTAAATCTGCGGTACTTCGGCAATTTCAGCAAATGAAACTTATCGAGGACCAAAGGCCATTAAAAGACACGCCATAACAAGCGACATCCCCTTAGAATCACAAATGGAAAAAGAATAAAAACTTGGCAATCCAAAGGCTGAAAATGAAATCTCTTTTAATTCCATCGAATATGTCTTGAGACATTCGCCTTTTTCATTAAAATTATATTGACTTTTCCGTAACGGAAAATATTACAATGGGTTAAGAGGCGCTTCAAAAATCAATGGAAGGGAGAGAAGCTTGGGGTGAAGGCAATTCATAAAATCGGAGAAGTTGCTGCTAAATTTAATATTTCCGGTCGCACGCTCCGTTATTATGAAGAAATCGGAATCTTAAGAAGTATCCGCAGCAATGAATCTCAATATCGTTACTATGATCAAGAAGCCATAATCCGGATAGAGCAGATTCTTTTTTTGCGGAAAATGCAAATACCGATTAAAGATATCCGAGGGATTTTTACTTCGGAGAATGTAGAGATTGTTATGAATATACTGAGGCTCAAACTCAAAAATCTTGAGGAAGAAACGGAAATGACCCTGGAGCTAATGGAAAGGTTAAAAGCCTTTTTGTCCATTCTCCAAAAGCAAATCAACCATAACCATAATGAGCTAAAATTCAATAAGGTCTTTAATCTCAAAAATCAATCCTTCCAAGAGATTCATTTTGAAAAGGAGGCCCCTAAGATAATGAATGAAAAATTCAAGGAACTTGATGATATAAGGATAATTCAGTTAAAACCGATGAAAGTGGCATATTACCGGGCGGAAAGCGTATCACCGGAAACGGATGCGTGGAATGTGATGAAGCGATGGGTGGACGATAACGGGCTGGAGAAGCTGGCAACAACGCGATTTTTTGGATTTAACAATCCCAGTCCTGCCGCGGATAGACCTGAATATGGGTATGAAGTATGGGTAAGCGTTCCCAATAGCCTTCAAGAGTCCGGACAAATAACAATCAAAAAATTCGAAGGCGGATTATATGGTGTGACATGTTGCCGGTTGCATAATATCAGCGACCAATGGAAAAGGCTTGGTCAGTGGATAAAGAAAAGTGAGTACGGTTTCGGAGACCATCAATGGCTCGAGGAAACGATTTCTCCTGATAAAATCCCCAATGAAAATACCCAGTTTGATCTGTATTACCCGGTGAAATAAGCTGACTCCTTTACAATGGAGTCGGGAAGATGATATTGACGATTGACTATCAAAGAGTGATTCAGGGAGTGTGATCGGATGGTTCCGGTACGGATGACTGTAAACATAGCTGCCAACGAGCAGTTGCTTTATTTTACCTCCTCCAGCCTTTCGGCTGATGACAAAATTTTGTGGTTTATCAGTGACCGGACGGGCCATCCCAATGTTTTTTGCCGGGATCTAAGGACCGGAGAAGAAAAACAGCTCAGCCAAAACCGGGAAGGCTTTTTAAAATCCTATGTCTATTTTAACGGCAATCCATATCGCGGTCTTGGCCTGGCAAGCATCAGCGTTGATGCCCAAAATGCCAGGGTATATTTTATTCAAGGCCGGGATCTTTGTTCGGTTGATTTAAACGGCACGCTCAAGGTGATCAACCAAATCCCCGCCCGGCAAGTAACGGCCTTCACCCATGTCAGCGCCGACGGCCGGTTGATTTGCGTACCGACGACCGATGCCCGCGCCTTGGAGGGCGACAACTTTACCAATGACAGTCCGGGTTACCGTTTGGGTGATGGCGGTAAAAAGAATGAGGTTATTACCGGTAAACCCGATTATGACATTGATGAACGGGTTCGTAAAGAAAATCTCAGTTCCTATTTGAGAGTCTTTGATACCGAAAGCGGCGCGGAGGTTTTGGCTGAAAAAGTTCCTCAGGCTTGGATCACCCACGTCCAATTTAGCCCGGTGGATTCCCGGCAAATTCTTTACAATCATGAATGGGCTGCTGATTGCGGTATCCGGCGGCTCTGGCTGTGGAACGGGCATCAGCATGTCCGCTTGCGGACCGAGGGCGGGGAACGGACCCGGGCGGACTGGACTTGCCATGAGATGTGGCAGGCCGATGGAGAATATATTATTTATCACGGCAAGTTTCAAAACGGTGACGCCTATGTGGGGAGAGTAAGTCCGGCGGGTAATGACAATATAGAAATCAGGCTGCCGCAGAGCTATGAACGCTACGGCCATTTTACCGCCGGAAACCGCCATAATGATTGGCTGGTATCGGATGGTTATTTTCATCCGGACGGTGCGTCGGTGAATGAAAACTGGGGGGGCGAATGGATCAGCCTGCAGATCGTGGATTGGGAACGACGTAATATTCGATGGTTTCCTCTCTGCGAACACCGTTCTTTCTGGGACTGTCAGGACAGTCATCCCCATCCCATACTGGACCATGGGGACGGCAGTGTTTATTTTACCTCAAACCGGGATGGCAAACGGGCGGTGTTCAGGGTTGATGTGCCATCCAATACAAAATAAACATCCTGTGATGTTTTCCGCGTTCCCGCACTTGCCTTGAAATTATTTCCGTGGTAATCTATTCATATCCAATGAAGAATTACACGGGAGTATCTTTTCATGGAATCCAAATTTAAAAAATTTATCTCCTATTACCACCCCTATCTGGGAACCTTTCTGGCGGACCTGGGGTGCGCTTTTATTGCGGCCGGGATTAGCTTGGCTTTTCCGTTGATCATCCGCTATATTGCCAATATCCTCTTGAAGGACGGAGCCGTTTCCACCCTGAATACTGCGCCTGTGCCGATTATCTGGCAATTGGCCTTACTTATGCTGGGTATGGTTGTGGTGGAGTTTTTCTGTAACTACTATATCACTACCTGCGGGCATATTATGGGAGCCCGGATGGAGTATGACCTGCGGAACGAGATTTTTAACCATCTTCAGAAGCTGTCCTTCAATTATTACGACAACCAGAAAACCGGCCAGATTATGTCGAGAATTACCAACGACCTTTTCGACATCACCGAACTTTACCATCATGGACCGGAAGATGTTTTGATATCCTTGACCAAGTTAATCGGAGCTTTTTGCATATTATGCCAGATTAATTTCTTACTGACACTGGTAGTCTTTATCTTCATTCCCCCGATGGGTTTGTTCGCCTACTATTATAACCGGCAGATGAGGCATGCTTTTCGGAAAAACCGTGAAAAGATCGCGGAGATTAACGCCGGAACGGAAGAGAGCATTTCCGGAGTCCGGGTGGTTAAATCTTTTGCCAATGAAGATTTGGAACTGCAGAAATTTCGCGAAAGCAACCAGCGGTTCGTGGAAACCAAGAAAAACAGTTACAAATATATGGGACGCTATAACAGCGGCATTAATGCTTTCAGCTCTTTAATTTATGTCGTTTTGGTGGTGGCAGCCTCTTTTTTAATTGGCCGTGGACAGATCCGGGCCATTGATTTGCTAACTTTCCTATTGTACATCAATGTATTCTTGGAACCCATCAAGAAGTTGATTAATTTTGGCGAGCAGTTTCAAAATGGAATCTCCGGGTTTGACCGTTTCTATGAAGTGCTTTCCATCGCCCCCGATATTGCCGATGCCAAGAATGCCGTTACTTTAAAAAATGTTGGGGGAGATATTGAATTCCAAAATGTTTCTTTCCGTTACCGGGAAAATATCACCGAAGTTCTCTCTCATATCAATCTGACCGTTAAATCTGGCGAGTACATTGCTTTGGTCGGTCCGTCAGGAGTCGGCAAGACCACTTTGTGCAGTCTGATACCCCGTTTTTATGAGGTTTCATCGGGCCGTATCATCCTGGACGGCCGGGATATCCGCAATATCAAGCTTCGTTCGCTACGCCGTAATATCGGCATTGTCCAGCAGGAAGTATACCTTTTTGCCGGCTCGGTCATGGATAATATCCGCTACGGCAAACCGGACGCTTCGGAAGAAGAAATCATTGCTGCGGCGAAGAATGCCAATGCCCATGATTTCATAATGGAATTGCCGGATGGTTATGATACCGATATCGGCCAACGGGGGGTCAAGCTTTCCGGCGGTCAAAAGCAACGCTTATCCATTGCCCGGGTGTTTTTGAAAAATCCGCCGGTGCTCATTTTTGATGAGGCCACCTCAGCGCTGGATAATGAAAGCGAAAAAGTGGTGCAGGACTCTCTGGAGACGCTGGCCCGGGGGAGAACCACCTTTGTAATCGCCCATCGCCTTTCGACTATCCGTAAAGCCCGCAGAATTTTGGTTTTAACTGCCGAAGGCATAGCCGAAGAGGGTGACCATGAAAGTCTGCTGGCCCAAAACGGAATTTATGCCGGCTTATATAAAATGCAGTTCAAATAGACCTTTTATTCTGGGAACTGAAATCAGGTAGATTCGCTTTTCTTTGTATAGTATGATAGATAGGATGGATGAAGGAGATTAGTATGTTTACATTTACAGTCAACGGTGAGCGGGTCACGACGGAACAAGACAAGAAGTTATTGGCGTTTTTAAGGGATGACCTGCGCCTAACCTCCGTGAAGGATGGTTGCAGCGAGGGCGCCTGTGGTACTTGCACTGTATTAATCGACGGCAAAAAAGTGAAAGCCTGCATTCCCAAAATCTCTTCTCTGGAAGGCAAGTCCGTAGTCACGGTTGAAGGACTGTCGGAACGGGAAAAAGAAGTCTACGTGCACTGCTTTGCAGAGGCAGGTGCGGTTCAGTGCGGGTATTGCATCCCGGGGATGGTGATATCAGCCAAGAGTTTGCTGGATAATAACTTGACTCCTACCCGTGTCCAGGTCAAAGAGGCTATCAAGGGCAATCTCTGCCGCTGTACCGGTTATGTTAAGATCGAAGAAGCCATCTTAAATGCAGCCGATTTATTTCGTACGAATCTGCCGATTCCGCCGCGGGAAACCAGTACATCCCTTAATAAGCGGTTCAAAAGGGTGGATGCTGAGGAAAAGATTTTAGGGACGGGTGAGTTTGTAGACGATATTGTGGTTCCGGGGATGATTTATGCTAAAGCGTTACGTTCCCAATATCCGCGGGCTATCGTCAATAGGATCGACATCAGCAAAGCATTGGCCCATCCGGATTGTGTCCGCATCCTTACCGAAAAGGATGTGCCCCATAAGAAAATCGGGCATTTGGTGATGGATTGGGATGTAATGATTGCCGAAGGCGGAACAACCCGTTATATTGGGGATGCCTTGGCGTTGGTGGCCACTTATCATAAAGAAACCTTGGATGAAGTTTTATCCCTGATCGAAGTTGATTACACAGAGCTGACTCCGGTAACTTCACCTACCGATGCCCTCAAAGGGGATGCGCCTCTAATTCACGAACAAGGCAATATCCTTCGCAAAGAAGTGCTGAGGCGGGGCAATGTCGATGAAGCCCTTAAGAAATCAAAGTATGTTGTAACCCGCAAATATAAAACTCCTTTCACCGATCATGCCTTTATGGAGCCGGAGTGCGCTATCGCCATCCCGGATGGCGACGATGGATTACTCCTTTATACGGGTTCGCAATCGGTTTATGATGAAAGACATGAAATTTCTCACATGCTGGGCATCCCGGAAGAAAAGGTGCATTGTCAATCGAAATTGGTAGGCGGCGGTTTCGGGGGAAAAGAGGACATGAGCGTCCAGCATCATGCGGCGTTGATGGCCTGGTATACTAAAAGTGCGGTGAAGGTGAAGTTTTCACGGCAGGAAAGCCTTAATTATCATACCAAACGTCATGCCATGGAAATGGAGTTCACTCACGCTTGTGATGAAAACGGCATTCTTACCGGGATGAGAGCCGTTCTCATCGCCGATAGCGGTGCTTATGCTTCTTTAGGGGGTCCGGTTTTACAAAGAGCTTGTACTCACGCAGCTGGTCCTTACAATTATCAGAATATCGACATCCTGGGCCTCTCGGTATACACCAATAACGTGGTCGGCGGCGCCTATCGCGGTTTCGGCGTCACCCAGAGCTGTTTTGCAACGGAGAATAATATTAATCTCCTGGCGGAAATGGTTGGAATTTCTCCCTGGGAGATCCGTTACCGTAATGCGATTCGCCCCGGACAAATACTGCCCAATGGCCAGATAGTCGACCCCAACTGTGCCATGGTGGAATGTTTGGAAGCGGTGAAAGAAATTTATGAAAATCATCCCTATGCCGGTATTGCCTGCGCCTTTAAAAACAGCGGGACAGGGGTGGGATTAAAGGATATCGGGCGTTGCATTCTTTCCGTGGAAAAGGGAATCGTCCATATCAGGACATCCGCAGCTTGCATGGGTCAAGGAATCGCCACCATGTGCACGCAGATGGTATGTAACGAAACAGGGCTAGATCCGGCCCTCACTTATCACGAACGTCCGGATACCATACGAACGCCGAACGCCGGAACCAGTACCGCTTCGAGGCAGACCGTGTTAACCGGAGAAGCAACCAGACGGGCTGCTGAAGGACTAGGGAAAGAGTTAAAAGCGGGGAAAACGCTTGCTGATTTAGAAGGAAAAGAGTTCCATGGCGAATTTTCAGCCGTCACGGATCCGATGGGTTCGCCGAAAGATTACCCGGTCAGTCATATTAGTTACAGTTATGCGGCCCAGGTTGTTGTTTTGGATGACCATGGTAAAGTGGAGAAGGTTGTGGCTGCTTATGATGTGGGCACACCGGTCAACATCCAATCCGTAGAAGGTCAAATCGAGGGTGGAATCGTGATGGGTTTAGGGTATGCCTTAACCGAGGATTTTCCGGTGAAAGACGGTTATCCCCAAGTTAAATTCGGTACCCTCGGCTTAATGCGGGCTCCTGAAACGCCGACGGTTGAAGTGAAGCTGGTGCAATCCAAAGGTGAAAAACTGCCCTATGCGTTCGGCGCCAAAGGAGTGGGCGAGTTATGCCTGATTCCGACCGCCCCGGCCTGTTCTCACGCATATTACCGTTTGGACGGAAAATTCCGAACTTCGTTGCCATTGAAAGAAACCTACTATAAAAGATAAATTTGAATCAACATGTAAAATAGATGGAAATAGAAAGGGCATCAAGCTAAAGTATAGCCGGATGCCCTTATAATTTTTTTTTAGAGATTACTATGCATAAACACAGAAGCAATTGATTTGGGGTTTCGAAGCACGGGAAAAGAAACTAGTAAAACGTTCTCTAAATAACTACGCAATGATTGGGAACGTTCTCTTAAGTAGAGCGTATCTTCCCCATTTCTGATTACCATTTATTTACGATGCGCTCTACTAGTTTTCTTCATTATTCAGCTCTTCATCAGGAACATCAGCGTTAAAAGCTTCCAGAACCATTGTTTGGTGTTGGGAGTCAACCGCGCCGCTGCGGTGAACCCGGCTGCCTAAAAAATGAATGCAAAACTGACCTCGGAAACCATTGCCGCGGATCGTTTTGCCGCCGTGAGGCATTCCATTCATGGAAGCGGAAATAAATAAACGATGGCACTCAATGATCACGGCTCTGCGGTTCCAGCTCCAGTGCCCACCATAAATATCCAGCATTCTCTCGGTATCTTGTTTGGTCAAGGGTTCGACATCCGCGTGGTAAACACCACCGTAGCGTTTAACTTCAAAAGATTTCCCGGAAGAAACATCAGTGACTTTTACGACTTCTCCCTGGTTCCATAATTGATTCACAAGTGACCAGGGGACCTCTTGAATTCCGCGGTTGCCGCCACGGGAGGCTATCTGTCGGTAGCGTCCGATTGGGATTAAAAGGGTTTGCCCTTCCGAAAGTTGATTGTCGTGCAATTTATTTTTCACCAGAATTTCGGCAACGGAGGAATTGAATTTAACGGCAATTGACTGTAAAGTGTCACCCTCCACTACGGTATATTGAATGGCTTGATTGCGATCATTAAAACTCGCCTCCAAAACTTCCAGGGTGTATTGATCGACAATGCCATCGGGTTTGAGATGGTTTTCCAATTGGAAGGATTGAACCGCTTCCTTGGTCGAAGCGCCATAATATCCGGTAGGGGAAGTTCGCAAATATTTTAATTGATATAAATAGTTTTGAATTTCCCGGACCTGTTCGCCTTTGGAACCCATTTGCAGTGGATCGGCCGCGTAAATCGGAGCCTGAGCGCGGGCTGCCAACAAAATGAATAGAAAAATGATTCCAAATTTAAAATAATAGCGCATATTGTCATTTTCTCCTCATATATTTCAAATTTGTTAATTCTACTTTCAGGTAAGTAATTCCTTCCCGAATGTGGAATTTCTGACCAAGATGGATCATCCTTTGGGGTGGACATCAAAAAATCCCGCATGAGCAGGCTTTTTTGATCAATTATCCAGAAGATCTTTTTATTATAAGTCTTCCTTTCCATCGAAGACTTCAAACTGTTTCAATTCAACATAGCGATGTTTACTAAGCGGAACTTCAACGCTCACCCGGACTTCATGCAACCCGGGCTTAAGCTTAGAGGGCAAGGGACAGGTCCAAATATGAGTGGAAGAGGTTGCAAACAATCCCCGAAGGGATTGCGGTTGATTGGACTTGTAATTTGAATGGGCATGGATAAATCGCGGCAGGTTAAATAAAGGAATGCTCCGCTGAGGGATCCCCGAAAGAGGGGTATCTATTTCAATGCGCAGTTTAAAGAGTATGGTTATCGGTTAACCGATAATAAGTTGGTAAATCATTTCTGCTCTGGGTTTAGCATCATTTTTGTTTGATTTTCTCTTATAGTTTAAAGAAAGCCACCGATTGATTTAGATTATCGGCTATCTGGGAGAGGTTTTCCGCTAAAGCGTTGACTTGCTGAACTGCAGCATTTTGTTCCTCGGCAGTGGCAGTGACTTCCTCCGTACTGGCACTGGTTTCTTCACTAATAGCGGCAATTGCTTCGATGGCTTCCGTAACGTCATTATTACTTTCCGACATCCGCCGGGCGGAATTTGCGATAAGCCCGATTTGTATTAAGGTAGCATTTAGAGTTTGGAATATTTCCTCAAAGGTGCCTCTCGCTTGTGTCGCCAAATTTTTACCGGTTTCAGCCCGTTCGGTATTTTTCTCCATTACTGCAACGGCCTGTTCGATCCGGGTATTCATATTGTCAATTAAATTCGTGATCAAGGTTGCCGATTGGATGGATTGATCGGCCAACTTTCCGGTTTCAGCGGCTACGACTGCGAAACCCTTCCCGTGTTCCCCGGCACGGGCCGCTTCAATTGCGGCATTTAATGCCAGTAAGTTGGTTTGTTCGGCAATCCCTTGAATCATATTGGTGATTTCACTGATTTCTCCGGAAGTTTCGCTTAAATTTTTAATGACTTCGGCTACTTGCAGAGTCGAATGATATAATTCATTCATCTCATTGGAAACATCGGATGATGCTTTCTGTCCTGCCTCGGCTGATTTGGAAACGTTTTGAGAAGTATTGGCTATATCGGCTGTATCCTGGGTCACTTTGGTTACCAAGTCCGACAAAAGATGAATAATTTCAACGGCATTGTTAACCTGAGTCGATTGGTCCGCGGATGCTTTGGCCAAGTCTGCCATGGTATTGGCGACTTGATTCATGGATTCGCCCGTATCGGAAGTCGCCGCTTTTAACTCTTTACTGGCCGTAAATAAGATATCCGATTGTTGGTTAATTTGGGTGACCAAACGTTGAAGGCTGGCTATTGCGTTATTGAACCCATCGGCAACTCCCGTTACTTCAGGGCAGCCCGAGGTGGTAATTTTTTGGTTCAGGTTTCCTTCGGCAAGGGATTTTACCGCGGATTCAATTTTTACCAAAGGTTTGGATATCGTGGAGGCCATAAGAAATCCCAATAAAATGGATATCAAAGTGCATAATACGGTGATCACCACCGTCATTATTTTGGAAGTAAAGGCGAAGTTGGAATTCCTGGTAATCGATTGATAGCTGATATCGACTGATTTGGTATTTACCGTATCGGTTAATGTGTTGATGGAACTTAATTCCTTTTTGAGGGCAATATAATTATCCTCATTGACATCCTGCCGGATTATTTGTTGAATATTATTGATATTGGTCATAATTTGTTTGCATTCTTCCGGAGCGGCATCACTTAATGCTTTCACTGCTTGAACCATTTCGGAATTAATCCGGGGAAGGCCTTGGGTATCGCCTTCGTTAATTAGAAATTCAATTCTGCCTCGCCCTGTAAGTGCCTTGATATATTCTTTTTCTATTAATTCGATATAGGTCTTGACAACGGTTATATGGTTGAAACGGTTATTGGTGGATTGAATATTATGTAAACTGTTTTTTTGGATGGTATCATTAACATAAATACTGGAGCTTCCATGGATAATGAAAAAGATGATCATAATCGCGATAATAACCAAAATTTGGTGAAAAACCTTCAAGCGGGAAATAAAAGCGGTATTCCAAAAATTGTGGCGGTTTATGAAAGTTTTTTGCTTCATGATTAACCTCCTGAAAAACAAAACAAATTTTTCCTTTTAATTATCGACATTTATGGAATAATATTGATAATCAAAAAATAAATGGCTTATTTGAAAGTAGCCATTTATTTTTTTGATAGCTATGGAAGAAGGGAAATGAATACTGTCTTTAGTACCATTCATCAAGTAAAATGATAATGCCGTAGGGAACCTAATAATGTCTTATTTTAATTTAAATACCATTTGGGTAGGGCTTACAAACTTCAATGCCACAACTAAAGCGGCCATAGCTGTTAAAAAGTAGATAACTGCCATGGCATCGATTGCCTGGATAGGCCGGAAACCTGCGGCATAGGCGTCGGAATATAAGGCAACGATGATCGTTTGAGTCTTGCCGCCAGCAACAAGATAAGTTAATTCAAACATTGATAAAGTTTTAACCAGCGAAAGAATACCGGCGGTTAAAATACCCGGTAAGGTTAAGGGAGCTAAAATTTTGCGAAATGTGGTGAACCCATTGGCACCTAACATTTTAGCGGCCGATTCGAGATTGGAGCTGATTTGTTCAATAAAGGGCTGGAGTACCAGGATCATAAACGGCACAATGGGAACGAGATTGACCAAAATGACTCCAATAACTTTCATCGCCAAATGAGCTTTGTACATCACCATTGCCAGCGGAATACCATAGGCCATCGGCGGAATGATCATGGGCAATAGAAATAGGGATAGAATTACACCTTTAAAATGGAAATCGCGCCTGGCCATTGCATAGGCCGCCGGAAAGGCGATCAGCAATGAAATGAAAACGACCGAGATTGCCACGATAAAGGTAAGACCCAACAAATTGAAAATATCGTGATCGGTTGCCAAGTAACGATACCAATCCAAGGTATAAACTTTAGGGATTAGACCTGAAAACCAGTTTTTACTGAATGAGTTTAAAATAACAGTTAATAAGATTCCCGATACATTCAGTAAATAAATAAGAATTGCAATGAAAAACAAGATTCCAGATAGATTAATTTTTTTTTGCACAGCAATTGCCTCCCGAAGTCCAAAGTTTGAAGTAAGAGTTCATCTCAACTCAGGCTTTATTTTGTTATTTTATCCTTTTCCGACGATGGAAGCACCTCTGTAAATTCGCTGTCTCCAGATGAATACCAGAACAATCACCACAAGTTCAATAGCGGCCATAACCATGGATATCGCCGAACCCATATTAAAATTGAATTTTTCAAAAGACCATTGATAAGCGGCAATCGAGATAACTCGGGTAGGTCCAGAAGGCTGCCCCAGCAAGACCGCAGATGGATAAACCGAGAAGGCCATCACGAAATTGAGACAAAAAGCGATGGCAATCCCAGGCACCATTAAAGGAAATAATATTTTCCAGAAGGTTTCCACTTTCGAAGCCCCCAACATTTGGGCGGCTTTTTCCAAATCGGGATTGATTCCGGATATATAACCCAATAACATTAAAAAGGCAAAAGGGAAACCCTGTAAGACTACTGAGATGATTACCCCAAGATAGTTATGAGTGAAAAGAAACGGCTTCTTGATGAGACCAATCGCCATCAAAAACTGATTGAGCCAACCATGCGGCCCCATGTAGGTCAGCATTCCTTCTGAAATCAATACTGTACCCAAGGTGATAGGGATAATTAAGAAAAAAGTGATTAATTTTTCACTTTTCATGCCATGGCGCATGTGGTAAGCGAAAGGTATTGCCAAGAAAATGTTGATTAAAGTTGCGGGTAGGGCAATCCAAAGAGTAATTCCAACTGTCCGTAGTTCCCAGGTGTCCGTGAAAAATTGGGTATAATTGGCCAGGGTAAAAGCGCCATTTTCATTGGTAAAACTAAGAAATAAGCCATAGAGAAAAGGATAAATAAATAGAAAAAGGATGAATAAAAGCGCCGGAAGAAGAACAATGAACAAACCAACGTCCCAACGTTTTTCTTCAGACATAGATATTTACCCCCTTCGGGAATACCAAGAGCTTCTCCGGGGGTATCCAGAGGTCCAGTTCATCTCCGATACAAATTTTTTCGGAGGTGCGTAAATCAGCTTGGTTGATATTGCCTACCGTACCTGTAATGTGGCTTATCTGCCCGAGATATTCAACAAGATCCACCTTACATTTGAGGGAGTTGGTTTCTCCTTTGCCAATCAAGAAATCTTCGGGCCTGATTGCGGTGTTAATAGTCTTTTGGTTTTTGAATGCTTCTTGAAGGGCTGATTTTAAACGGCGGTTTTGACTGGTAAACTTGGTAAGGGAAATAAGTTTATTTCCGTTGATATTGACGACAATTTTGGCTTCGTCGTTGTTCTCCTGAATCTCTTCGATTTGGGCGTCCCAAATATTACGGAAGCCCATAAAGTCGGCTACAAAAAGATTTGCGGGATGGGAGTATATTTCCTCGGGAGTACCGACTTGCTGAATGTAGCCTTTTTTCATTACTACAATCCGGTCTGATAAGGCCAAAGCTTCTTGTTGATCATGAGTTACATAAATACTGGCGACTTGGAGCCTTTCATGCAAAGCCTTTAGTTCATACCGCATATCATTTCGCAATTTGGCGTCAAGATTGGAGAGGGGTTCGTCCAGCATTAATAAATTGGGTTCCAGGACAATACAACGGGCTATCGCGACTCTTTGTTGCTCACCGCCCGACATCTGGCTGGGGAATTTGTTTTCGTAGCCTTCAAGATGAACCATTTTTAAGACTTGGCCTACTTTTTCCTGAATTTCATTTTTCGGAATTTTTTTCAGCTCGAGGCCAAAGGCAACATTACGAAATACCGTCAAGTGAGGGAATAGGGCATAGTTCTGGAAAACCATTCCAAACCCTCTTTTTTCAGCGGGCACTTTCTTGGCTCCATCGTCGATACATTCTTCATTGATATAAATATGGCCGCTAGTAATGGGAAGCAGCCCTGCTATACAATTGAGGGCGGTTGATTTTCCACAGCCGGAGGGGCCCAGGAAAGTGACAAATTCTCCTTTTTCAATGACCAGGTTAAAATCAATTAAGGCTTCTTTTTCTCCAAATTTTTTGGCTAAATTTTCTATGGTTAACTTTTTAAATTCTTTAGTCATCCTAATCACATCCATCATGAGTTTTATTAAAGAAAGGGGCTGTCATGAGAAAATGTTGCAAATTTTTACCGACAGCCCCCCTCTTTCTAGAAATTAATTTTTTCGATTATTTTTTAATTTTTGCTCCTACCAGCCTATCCCACATATCGCAAGCTGTGGTCAGAGCTTCGGCATCCAACTGAGTGGTGGAAGGATATTTGGTAACGGCGTCATCAAGATATTTCCGCTCAGCCGCTTTGATTTTAGCTTGGCTTTCAGCCGGAGCCATGGAAAGTGTGACATTTTTAACAGCAGGACCGGGATAGAAATAACCGGTGTCATAATTAAAGGCTTGCATATTCGGCTTGAGGAGCCAGGCAATCAATTTGAGAGCAAGCTCTTTGTGTTGTTTGTCAAGCCCCTTGGGAATGCAGGCGAAATGGGAATCGTTGACCCAAGTAGTACCTTCAAGGAAGAATGCTTGTGAGTTTGCGGGAATGGTCCCTAAAATTCTTTGATTGACATCCCAGCCCAAATGGCTGGCAAGAATGGCCCGAGTGCCTTCACCCATCTCCCGGAATGTAATACCGGTACCCGAAGGATAGTAATCAATATATTGATCCAATTCCTTTAGGTAAGCCCAAGTTTTATCCCAGGTTTTAGGTTCTTTGGGGTTTTTATCACCCAAGATATAGGGAAGACCTTGTAAAAACGCTCTACCGGGTCCGGAATTTGCCGGTCTGGCATACATGAATTTTCCCGGGTTGGCTTTACACCATTCCAATAGTTGAGCAGCCGTTTTGGGAGCATTTTTTACTTTATCCGGATTATAAGTAAACATCGGGCCGCCCGGGCACCATGCAAACACAACGCCATACCCTTCAAAGAGATCGAAGGCTGTTTTGGCGGCTGGCAGATAATTCTTGTCAATACCGGGGAAATATTTCTTTTGTTCGGGCAAAATCCGTTCCCAAATCCGTTGTACAAAACCTGATCCCATAGCGTCATAACCGGTTAAGACAACACAAGTTTCAACATTACCGGCCATTTGCTGGGCTTTTATTTTTGCCGGCAGTTCGGGGGCAGTTCCAATTACATAATCGATTTTTACATTGGGATTTTTGGCGGCAAAAGCATCAACTGCCGCTCCCACCATTTGTTTGCTTCCTGCAACATCGATAATTTGTAAGGTGATTTGTTTGGAAGCACCTTGACTGACTGGAACAAGGCCCACTAAAAACACCATAACCAGTACGACTACTAACCACTTAAAATTTTTCACTTCTAGACCTCCCTTTTTTTGTTGTACTAAAAGTTGTGAAATCTAAGATGAATATTTGATTAACTTTCTATCAAAATGTTGTAAAGGCCTCTATAAAATATTGGCTGTTTTAGGAAATTTTTGTACTAGTACTCTATAAAGAATTGACCAAGGTAGCAAATTATTGTTCAAAAATAGGGCTATAGGAATACTTGGCTTGATATTCGGTTGGTGTGAGACCGCAGAACTTCTTGAAGACACGGGCAAAATAATTGGGATCATTATACCCCACTTGAAAACAGACATTCTTCACCGTTAAACTTGGATTGGCCAATAAATCCCTGGCTTTCTGAATGCGAATCTCTGTTAAATAATCGATAAAATTCTGACTGTGCATTTTTTTAAAGATTTTACTGAGGTAAAAGGGGCTAATCCGAAGATGGGAAGCGACCTCTTCCAGGGAAAGATCCTTTTGGTAATTATTTTCCATAAAGCTAATGGCCATAGTCAATAGTGCATTGGCTCGTGATGCTTTAATCGTGTTGACTTCGGTTATCTTTTTTAAAAGATAATCCTTGGCGAAAAGATAGATATCTTCTCGATTATGGAGTAAGCCGATGTTTTGGCGAAGATCCTCCGTGTTAATATCAAATTCGGTCAGGTGGGTATTGGTGTAGGTTTCACAAAGTAGGGACAATAACATTTCGTACACCTTTTGCCGGAAAACCTCAAGATGGGAGAAGTTATCCAGAGCCCATTCCAACAGTTCCTCCAACAGTTGTTCGGCGCCGAGACGATCCCCCCGATAAATACATTGGTAAAGTTTTTTTTCTTTATTTTGCGGATAGACAGTTTTCCGATTGCCTTTTTGAATATCACCATAACTGATAATCGACCCCGGCTCCGTTTCATAGCGTAAGGCTCGCTTGGCTTCAGAAAATGCTTGAAATATATCGTGTACGGAATGATATACTCTTCCAATTCCTATACTCAAAGTCATTTGCATTTCATTTGACAAGCATTCATTTAACTCGCTAAAAAGGCGAATTCCCATGAGGCGCGAGCGGTATTCATCCAAAAATTCATCGAATAGAAACAAGATATATATCTCCGCTCCAATTGAGCGGATAAATGCGCTATAACCGATTTTGGGAAAATAACTTTTCAACCACTCCACCAACTGCTTGTTAAGGATTCTTTTTTTCGCTTCAGACATATTTTCAGCGGAATTCTGTTGATAAAAAACGGATGTTACAACCGATAGAAAGGCCTGATAATTAGAATTAAGGATATCTAGGTATTCTTCAATTTCCTTTTCTTCAATTTCACCATAGGCGATTAAGACTAAAAGGTTATCCTCGATATATTGGGCAATTTGCTTGAACCGGCGTTCCTTTTCTTCATCCCTGCAGTCTTTCGCGCGTTGCTCCTCAATGGCCGTAATTACGCGTTTTATGGTAGCAACAACGGTTTCAACCGGAGCCGGTTTGGTGATATATTCATTCACTCCAAGCGACAACGCCTCCTTGGCGTAATCAAAATAGTGATATGCCGTGACAATGACGATCCGGCATTCCGGAAGGCTCTTGCGAATCAGGGAAGCAGCCTGAAGCCCGTCGATTCCAGGCATTTTTATATCGATAAAAATAAGATCCGGTCCGAAAGAAAGGGCCGTTTCCAAAGCCTCCTTGCCGTTTGCAGCTTCGTGGATCTCAAAAATTTCCGGGAAATTTTGGTTGATGATGAAGCGAATGGCTTCCCGTTCCAGTTGTTCATCATCGGCAATCAATAGTTTAAACATTGGTGGCACCTTCTTTGTTAGGGATTATTTTGAGTGTAATGACAGTCCCCCGGTTTAATTTGCTGTATATACAGAAACAATCGGGATCTTTATAATAAAGAATCATCCGGTCACGGACATTCGTGATGCCGATTCCGGTTGTATGTCCTTTTAAATAAGGTTCATCGGTACCTGCAAGCACCCTTTCGATTTTATCCTGGGAAATACCGATCCCGTTATCAATGATCTTAATGAGTATGGAATGCCCTTTTTTCGAAATTTTGATCCGTACCGCCCCGCCAGTCTCTTTGGGCTCAATACCGTGGATAATCGCATTTTCCACCAGTGGCTGGATGATAAAACGTGGAATCTGAATGCGGCTGATATCTGTCTGTAGAACGATTTCAAATCCGATTCGTGAACCAAAGCGGGTTTGTTGAATGTAAACATATTCCTGGATGACCTCCAATTCATCCTCTAGAAGGACTTCTTTGGATGAACTTTCCAGATTATAACGAAAGATATTGGCTAAGGATTGGATTAACCGGGTAGTGTCCTCTGTTTCTTGAAACATCGATTTCCGCATGATTGCATTGAGAGCGTTAAAAAGAAAGTGGGGATTGATTTGCGATTGGAGGGCTAAAAAACGGGCTTCATTTAGCTGTTGGGAGATTTTTAAATTTTTCATTTCCTGTTCATGAAGTTTGCGTTCTAAATCTGATTTTTCGGTAATCTCCCGGATCATGTTTTGAATACTGGCTGCCATTTTATTAAAGGCCAAAGCCAGAATTTTCAGATCCTCCGAGGAATGAATATTGAGTTTAGGGGTTTGAAAATTCCCTTTGGAGATCTCCATAGCATAAGCGGTTAATTTCTCTATAGGGTCGGTAATGGATCGGGATAACATAAAGATGTAAATAATCCCCAGAATGGCGATGGCGATAATACTAATCACAACGGTAACGATTTTTGAAGCGGTAGAGAAATTGGAACTCCGGGTGACCTCTTCGTAACTGGTATTGATTGATTTACTCGTGGCATCGTCGATGCAAATTTCGATTGAATTCAGATCGCGTTTCAAAGCAACGAAATTGGCTTCACTAAGCGGTAAACGAATGATTTTTTTAATATGGTTAATATTTATAAGGATTTGTTCACTATCTTGCGGTGCAACATATTTTAAAGCCTTTACCGCAGGTTCCATTTCTCCCTTAATCCGCGGTAAGCCCGGGACTTCGGCTTCATTAATCAGATAGTGAACCTTCCCTTTTCCGGTAAGGGCTTTGAGATATTCTTTTTCGATGATTTCCACATAGGTTTTTACGATAATGATGTTATTGAAACGGTTGGTACTGATTTTGACAATGTTTAGGCTTGACTTTTGCATGGTATCGTTGATATAAATACTGGTAACACCTTGAATAATAAAAAAAAGGACCATGATAAAACTGATAATCAGTAATTGATGGAAGACCTTGAGCCGGGGAATAGGAATCTTGTCTATCCAGGAGAATAGTAATCCGTTTTTATTCACTGCAGTATTTGAATTCAAGAAATGTCCCTCCTGAAAGAAATGTTCATGAATGGATCGCTACAAATTACTCTTGGCAAAGCAAATTGATGGTGTTGAATCTTTGTTCACAGTCTGCGGAAAAGATTAGTGGCATCTTTGAATGAAGATGATTTTTTGTTTCATGCACTTCACTTTCTAGTTTACTACAAATCATCAGAGATTGTAAAAAGTAAGTTAAAATATTGATGTTAAGTTATGGGAATCATTGATTTCATTTTGGTGGTACGGCATCATGATGTCGAGAGATCGGAAGATGATACGGGCGTTTTATTGCTGTTGATTATTGTAAAATAGAATACGGTAACATTAGAAATGAATTTAGTCGGTATATTTTAACCATATTTTACGAATTGGCTATTTTTTAACCGTTTATTATTAATTTGCAATCTATTCTTAAATTTATAAAGGATTAACCCCGCCTGAATCGAAATCAATTTACGAACTTTGATGAATTCACCGTGTAATAAATAAAGAATTAACGGTTAAGCATCAAAGTTATTTTTTTCACGCCTACGCGCAATTTGGAAGGGGGAAGAGTAGTGAACAAAAGATTTATTTTTGCATTTACAGGAGTTATATTCATGCTGAGCTGTTTTCTTCCGGTACTTTTGAGAGAGAACGATGCGGCTGCATCGGGATCGGGTGCCGTGGTTGTAAAATTACCAGTGAATTATATTCTTTATATCCCGGGTTTGAAGAACTCTCTCGATGCTAAAGCTGATATCGAAGCGAACGGTTTTGCGGCATCGGATACTTTTAACGCCCATTTTTCTTTTGTCAGTGACAAGGCAGGGAACAAGGTCCTTAAACTGAACACTTTAGATGCTGTAAATGATGTGTTAACAATCCCGCTCGATGGCAGCGAAACCAAAATTACATTCATTTTTCAGGCGAAGGGTGCGGTAGTCCCGGATAGGGGCACTCCTTACGGCATTCTCTGGGCCATGTGGCAACGGGGTGAATATCAATCTTTACTACGGCACAATGCCAGTAACCAGTTGAAAGGAAGCACCGGACAAACCTCCCTTAATCCGGATAACATTGTCTCGGATTGGCATGATTACCGCCTTGTTTTTGATCTTGGCGCAGATGGTAAGGCCATAACTGCCAGTGCATTCATTGATGGCAAACCAAGGCACCAGACTGCCAATTTTGAAAAGAAAAACGGTTCCGGCAACTTCTTTCAATTTGGTGAAAATGATGGAAGTACCAATGGCCTTGGGAGATATCCCTATTTACTGCTGATTAAGAATGAAGACGTCAGCAGTAAGAGTTTGGCTGACCTAAGTAAAATCGTCGGGTTTGATTTGGAGGCCAGGCCCGAACTGGTTCATGATCCGGATCCGGTCAGTAAAAAACCGGCCAAAAAACCTGCAGGTATCAATATGACCGGACCTGAAGCCGGCAGCAAGGATTTGAATTATATCGATCCTTCCTTCATCAAAGAGGGTACCATTGACTTGGCGCAATTACCCTATAGCAAAAACGCTGTTCAGAAGGTAACCGCCAAACCGAAGCTCCGCCCTAACCTTGCCAAAATAGCTACAGCGACTGTGGAACCTAACGGTGCCGGTGGCGCCTATAAAACAATCGCCGCAGCCATCGATGCTGTGAAACCCGGGTCATTAATCTATATTAAACCAGGATGTTATCTGGAGAAGCTTAAAATTACCAAGCCTAACATTAGTCTCGTCGGTGAGAGTCCGGTTAACACGATAATTTATGGTTATGAGTCCGATTATGGCGCTATTGATGGTAACTTATTGGTGGAGGTGAGTTTAACCGAAGCCGGATATTTCAATGCCGAAAACATTACGTTTTACAATAAGGGCCCTGAGTGGAACCGGACATGGGATAATGTCGAAAGGCGTTCGATAGCGTTTGCCGCCAAAAATGTGGATAAAGCCTATTTGAAGAATTGTATTTTCCTGGGACAGCAAGATACGATGTACTTACGTTCCGGCAGACAATATTTTCAAAATTGCTATATTGAAGGAGAAGTCGACTTTATTTGTGGTGGAGCCACCGCATTGTTCGACAATTGCCATATTCACTCCTTAGCATACAAAGAAGGAGGGTACATTACTGCTGCAGCCCCTTCGGATACCAATGGCGCCGGTTTTAATAAGGGTTATGTCTTTAAGAACTGCCTTTTGACTGTTGATCCCGCTGTTGCAACCAAAAATATTTTTTTGGGACGGGGTGCCTGGAACGGCGGCAGTAATGGGGGAACGAATCAAGCTAAAGTTGTTTATATTTCTTGCCTGCTTCACAACCGGATTCATCCTGAGGGTTGGACAGACTGGGATAATATTTCTACCGCGGCCAAACAGTTTTTTCGGGAATATCGAAACACCGGAGAAGGTTGGGTAGTTCAGGAAACTTCTACCAGAAAGTTCTTAACCGATAACGAATATAAAGTAAATTATAGTTCGGTTGAAAAAATCCTGGGATTTGTTCCGAAAATGCCGTACTAAATAAAGTCAAGTTTCATAAAGTATTCAAAACGGGATGCCGAATTCGGCATCCCGTTTTGAATATATAGAAAAGGATTTTAAAAAAATTCAGAGTCTCATACAGGTCTCGTAAAATTATATAAACAGAAGGTTAAAAAATCAAAAATTTGCTTGACAATGATAACATTTTTCGGTAAAGTAGATTTGAAGTTAGTTTGACCTAACATTGAAATATGGTGATGGAATGGATGAAACCACCTCTCTTTCACCTTCCCTGGAAGACTATTTGGAAGTCATTCTGGATTTGAAAGAGGAAAACGAGTCCATCCGGGTGACCGATTTGGCGGAAAAGTTGCAGGTAGCCAAGTCTAGCGTAAACCAAGCTGTAGTCAAGCTGGTGGAATTGCAACTTTTGACCCATGAACGGTATGGACCGTTGGAATTAACAGAGTTAGGGGAGGATAAAGCGCGTAAAGTCCGGGAAAGGCACCGGATTTTGACACGGTTTTTCAGTGAAACTTTAGGCGTGGATCCCCAAATTGCAGAGAAAGACGCATGCGGCATTGAGCATTATATCAGTCCGGTTACCATGGAAAAATTAGTGAAGTATCTGGCCGGCTTGATTCAGTCAGGTTGTCCGATGGACTGCCCGGGTAATCGAAAGTAACCATTCAGTGCTGAAAAAAATCTTTCCGACATCAAGACTTAAATTTTTGTTTCATTGTTAGGTCAGACTAACTAAAGAATTTAATTTATCCAGATGTTAGGGCAAACTAACATCTGGATATCCGGATGGGAAAGGGCAGCAGATAATTTTGTTTTACAGTTAGTTGGGACTAACAAAGTTGAAGGAGATGAATCCCGAATGGAAATGGTGTTGAAGACTGAAAATAACCCCGTTTTGCCCCGGTACTCAGCGGCTACCGATACGCTAAGCCATCAGATTGAAAAACCTCTTGCCATATTGCGGGCAGGGGAGAGCGGGGTGGTATCCCGCATGACTGGTGATGAAGAATTTCGCAGTAAAATGTTGGCTTTGGGTATCCTCCCCGGTAAAACCGTTATGGTCGCCAGGGGTGGTAAACATCAACCTTTTATTTTACGGATTGATGAAAGCCGGGTAATGGTCGACTGGAATCTTTTAAGCCGGATATATATCTTGTCCGACTTGAGTCCAAAATAAGGAGGAATTTATTGTGAGTGAGCAGTTAAAAGAAAATAGCCGGTTGAGAGATTTAAAACCAGGTGAAATTGGGGAAATTGTCGGTTACGAAAGCAGCGACCCTGTTTATCGAAATAAACTATTAGCGATGGGGCTTACCAAGGGTATTGAGGTTAAACTGATTAAAGTGGCCCCCTTGGGAGATCCCGTTGAGGTCATGGTTCGGGATTATAATCTTTCGCTCCGCAAAACCGAGGCTGATGTATTGCAGATAAGGAGGAAAAGTTAATGAAAGAAGCGAGCGTACGCACGGGCAGCCGCACAATTGCCGTAGTGGGAAATCCTAACTGTGGGAAAACAACCCTTTTTAACGGCCTTACCGGAAGCAACCAACGGGTTGGAAACTGGCCGGGAGTCACGGTGGAGAAAAAAGAAGGCCTCATTTCAGTTGCAGGGCAAAAAATTACCTTGGTGGATTTGCCCGGTATTTATTCTTTGACAGCGCATTCCGAAGATGAACGGGTGGCCCGGGATTACATATTAAGCGGTGAACCTGGGCTGGTAATCAATATTTTGGATGCTACCAATCTGGAGCGGAATTTGTATCTAACTACCCAGCTTTTAGAAATGGGCGTGCCGGTCCTGGCGGTCGTTAATATGATGGACCTGGCCGAAGAGAAAGGAATCCAAATCGATTTACCGCAACTGGCGACAAAACTAGGTTGTCCGGTTGTAGGTTCAAGCGCCACTCTCAAAAAAGAGCTTCATAAGGTGAAGGATGCTATCGGAAAAGCTTGGCGGGAAGGAGTTGTTTCTCAGAAACTTCCTCAATATCCGTTGGAAATGGAAAAGGTTATTACCGCCTGGAGTCCCCAATTGCAAGGATCCGAAAAAACATTAGGCACCAATCAGCGGTGGGCTGCTGTGAAATTATTAGAACAAGATCCTTGGGTTACTGAAAAGGTGATTTCATCCGGCGCCATCTCGGAAACGGAGATCCGAACGACTCTCAGCAAACTTGAAGCCGAGTTGGGCGAGAATACCGATGTGATTATGGCTGATTGCCGCTACAAGATGATCCGCAGCTTTACGGAAAATATAGTACAACGCGGCATATTCCGGGAGACTGCCAGTGATAAAATCGATAAAATTGTGATGCATAGATTGCTGGGAATTCCTATTTTCTTGGCCGTGTTATATTTAATGTTCTGGGTTACGATGAATGTCGGGGGTTCCTTTATCGACTTTTTTGATATTTTATTTGGAACGGTATTTGTGGATGGTTTTGGCAAATTGTTATCCGTGATCCACACACCGGAATGGCTTATTACGATCCTGGCCGGAGGTGTCGGCGCCGGTGTTCAGACATTGGCAACTTTTATCCCGGTTATTTTCATGATGTTCTTGGCTTTATCCATTTTAGAAGATTCAGGGTATATGGCCAGAGCCGCTTTTGTAATGGACAGGTTTTTGCGGTGGATTGGGCTGCCGGGTAAGGCTTTTGTTCCGATGTTAGTTGGATTGGGTTGTGGTGTACCGGCTATTATGGGCACACGGACGTTAGAAAACAAAAGGGACCGTTATTTGACCGTATTTATGATTCCCTTTATGTCTTGCGGAGCCCGCTTGCCGGTTTATGCTTTATTTGGGGCCGCGTTTTTCGGAGCAGGAGCCTCTAATATGGTGTTTTCTCTATACTTGGTCGGAATTTTAATGGCGGTTTTGACAGGCTTGTTGCTCAAAAATACGCTTTTTAAAGGGGAACGCTCCCATTTTGTGATGGAACTGCCGCCTTATCATGCACCGCGCTTTAAGAATATTATCTCTTATACTTGGAGCCGTTTGAAAGTATTTATGTTCCGTACCAAAGTCATTATTATTGTGGTTACCATATTGGCATTTTTGAATTCATTCGGAACCAATGGAACTTTTGGCAATGAAGACTCTCCTGATTCGGTGTTAGCCCAAATCGGAAGGGCGATTACACCGGTCTTTGAGCCGATGGGGGTGGAGCGGGAGAATTGGCCGGCAACGGTGGGGCTTTTTACCGGACTTTTTGCTAAAGAGGCAGTGGTAGGAACTCTTAATTCTCTGTATGGCCAGATTGATTCGGCAACCGCGCCAGAAGGGGATGCCGCTGAAGAGGATCAGGGTTTTGACTTGTGGGGCGGGGTTAAGGAGGCCTTTGCGTCGATACCTGACGCTTTAAGCGGAATCTGGGATAGTTTGCGGGATCCCTTGGGCCTGGGCGTAGTCAGTGGGGACGAGAAAGCAGTGGCCGAGGAAGTTGGCGCCGATCAGCGGGTTTATAGTATGATGCAACATTATTTTACCAAAGGACCGCTTCAGGCGTATGCGTATCTGCTGTTTATCCTGCTTTACATGCCTTGTGTAGCCGCTTTGGGGGCGGTCATACGGGAAATCGGCAAAGGTTATGGCTGGCTTGCTATGGGATATTTGACTGTAGTGGCCTGGGTAACTTCAACACTGTTTTATCAAATTACATTGGGACATCAAATGGTTTGGATTGCAGTTTCATTAGCTTTACTAGTCCTTATGGTTGCATTTTTCTGGTGGCTTGGTAAAGGGAAAAAGGGCGTATTGGACGGAAATGACCAGCACCGGTTATCTGCCTGAGTAGAAAACAATAAAAAATGGAAACGGAACGCGTTGGGATGTGTCTTTCCCAACGCGGTTCCAAAAGATTTCAGGAGAATTTAATGAACTAATGAAATTGCATGGAGAAAATGAACAAATTATTGCCTATTGCTATGAAAACACTGAATCAAGCAGGATATCGTTTGACAGGTCAAAGACAGATCATATTAGAAATATTGTTCCAAAACTCCAAACAATATCTTGACTGTGAAGCTATTTATGATCGGGTGAAAAGAAAAAATCATCATCTGGGAATCGCCACAATATACCGGACATTATCTTTGCTTGAGAAATTACACTTGATTTCCGCGATTTCACCTAATGATGAGCGTAAGCGTTATCGGCTACAAATAGGAGGAGTCAAAAAATGTTTGTTAATCTGCCGGAAATGCGGTTTCGTTGAAGAATATTTGCAAGCTACGGAATGGATTGACCAAATTCAGGAACGAAACGCATTTTCCGTTGAAGAAGTTGGTGTTTACGGTACTTGTAAAGGGTGTTACCTACCATAGAAAAGTAAAAAAATGAAAGGAGAAAGGGATATGCGGTATTTGATTTTAATTGGTGTCGTTGTGGTTTTCGCGGTTGTAATCGTTTGGAATGTGAAACGGGCAGCCAAGGGCGAGAGCAATTGTGGTTGTGAAGATGGTTGTTCCGGATCGTGCTGTGGAAAGAAAGAATAAGAAGACGGAATCCGTATGATTTCGTTCGGAAGAAAATTGGTTTACACCGTTTTAGGTGAATACGGATAGCTCGAAAGAATACAATGGGCTCATTGGTAAAAACAAGCTTCTAGGGAAAAAGTTATCCATCGGGACATTAAGTTTAGGCAAGGTTTTTTAGCGACAAAAAGTTAGTCTGAACTAACTTAAGAATGGAAACGAAAACTCATGAAACAGGATATGAAAACGATGAATTTTTTACATAACCAATTCGCCGGGAATTATCAGTCCCTGGATTACCTTTTATATTTAATTGCTTATTACTCTGCGCCGGTATTGGAAGCGCATAAACCAGCCGTGACTTTAAACTTTGGCAGTGAAATCGGACGACGGCTGAATGAGATTTGGACAAATCACCATGATGAAATTCCTTGTTCGGTAAATTTTCGCTTTTATGAATTGCGACGGACTCCAGAACAGAGTATAGTGCTTTTTTATAACCCTGATTTGCTTCAAAATGTTTTACAGGAAAAGCCAACCAACCAATTTTTAATCCGTTGCGGTTACCGAGAGGAACTAACTTTAGAGACGGCTTTGGCAGATTTAAAAGAGCGGTTTTCTGGGGGATGTCCTCATGAAATAGGAGTTTTTCTGGGAATTCCATTGCCGGATGTATTAAGCTTCATCGATAATAAAGGGAAAAAGGCACTAATCGACGGATATTGGAAAGTCTATCATGATCCTGGTCCCAAACTGGCCCTATTTGAGCGTTATCATGAAGCTAAGCGTTGTTTTCTTCACATGATGATGGAAGGGAAACGACCGGGGGATTATTTCACGGATAAATTAATAATCTGTACGGAGTAAGGGAAGGTGACAAATGTCCATTGTTATTTTTGGAGGCGATCGTTTAGGAAATATTCCGCAGTTGTTGGAAGAACATGGATTTGATCTGCTTGATCATATAACCGGTCGCAAAATGGGTGACATGAAAACGGTGATTCACCGAAAAGCCGAAGGGGTCATTGTTTTTACGGATTTTCTCAATCACCGGTTGGCTTTAGGAGTGAAAGCCGCTGCCAAACGAAGGGGGCTGAAAGTGGTATTTGTGAAACGTTCTTGTTCGCAACTGCGAGAGGTTTTGATTTCTATGAAAGATGAGACGATGAGGAGCCGCTTATGAATACTTGGTGGCTAATGGCTGAAGTTTATCATGAAATTATTGAATGTCTGGTAACGGCCTTGGAAGCGAAAGACCCCTATACCAGAGGTCATTCGACCAGGGTTGCGGACATGGCTTACAAGCTAGGAGAGATCGCCGGATTGAAGGGGGAGGCTTTGGAAGATTTACATTTAGCAGCTCATCTTCATGATATCGGAAAAATCGGCATTCCGGACCGGGTTTTAAATAAAGCTGGACCATTGATGCCGGAAGAGCTTGCAATATTAAGGCAGCATCCAACGATAGGGTACCAAATCTTGACCCGTTCAAGCCAACTAAAAGGTTTGGCGAAAATTGTTTTACATCATCATGAGCGCTGGGATGGAAATGGTTATCCCGATGGAATCAAAGGGGAAGAAATTCCAATAAGTTCTCGAATTATTGCCGTATGTGATGCTGTAGACGCGATGACTTCTGAAAGGCCATATCGAAAGGCATTAAGTGTTAAGGAGTGCCGGCATCAATTACAAATCAACCGGGATTTACAGTTTGATCCTCAATTAATAAGAATAATGGAAGAAAACCAATTTTCGATATTTGCAGGAATAAAACCGGTTTCGGTATTAGCAATCATTCAATAAGCATTATCTTCATTATGCAGTCGCTTCTCCTTAGAAAAAAGGAGTGAGGAATGGAGTTCGCCGCTTATGAAGATTGCCTGGAAAGGAGTGATGGTTCTGAGTGTTCGTCTCTCATTGAAACAACTGGATCAGAAATGGGTCTATCCCACTTATTTGAATATGGCTGAACAAATTCTACATAAAACAGGGATCCATGATGGAAAATGCTTGATTGTTTCTGCGGGTAGCGGTTTGCTTGGTTTGGCCTTGGCACAAATTAGCGATTTACAACTATATCTGTTGGAGAATTCTCAAGAGGCATTAAGCCAAGCCCGGAAAAATATTGCCAAAAGCGCTAATCAAAATCAGCTTCATTTAATCAAAGGCAGCACCTATGAATTACAATTTCCCAGTCTGAGCATGGATTTGGTCATTAGCCGAAGTTCGGTGTTTTTTCAGCAAAACCAGGTACAATCATTTCAAGAAATTTATCGGGTGCTGGCTTCAAGCGGGGTAGCGTATATCGGGGGAGGTTTTTGGAATGGTCCGGCTTCCAAAACCATCGAGGAAATAATTAATGCAGTCGACCCTAAATTGATGGCCAAAGACGTTTGGCGGAAAAGCATCGCCAGTTTAAAAAAGAAACTTGATGAAGCAGATATCGGCTATTATGAAATCAATTATAGTAAGGAAGGTTTATGGATCATGATACGTAAGCCGGTTGAACAGAAAAAAATTTTTTAAAATGGGGGAATGTCAAAATGAAAAACATTATGATTGTTTATTGGAGCGGAACGGGGAATACGCAGAAAATGGCGGTAGGGATTGCTGAAGGAGCCAAAGCCGATGATATCGAGGTAAAAATGACAACTGTTGATGCCGCTGTTAAGGAAGATGTTTTGAAAGCGGACGGCATCGCCTTGGGTTGCCCTGCCATGGGAAACGAGATTTTAGAAGAATCGGAAATGGAACCTTTTGTTGAATCTTTATTAACTGAAAACTTACAGGGAAAACCGTTAGCTTTGTTTGGTTCTTTCGATTGGGGCGACGGTCAGTGGATGAGAGAATGGCAGGAACGTATGGAAGCTTCGGGAGCGAAGATGGTGGCGGATGGATTAACGGTTCAAGGTACGCCGGATGAGGAAGGAATGGCAGAGTCCAAAAAACTGGGGGCTAAGTTAGTTCAAGCCCTTGGATGAAGCGAATCGAGGGTGATAAAGTAATGATAGAAGAGGATAACCGCAATGAATGTCATGTTGCAAAAGACATATAAGACAGATTCACGGCCCGGAACGGATTTCTGCTTGGTGGAAGGACTGAATAAGATATATAGCCGGGATTTCTCCGAGAGTCTCTATCGGTTGCCCCAAGCCTTGGGCGAAGGCTATTGCCAGCGGATCATCCTGAGTCCGGAGTTGGAAGTCAATATTTATGACTTTTGTTTTCAGAAGGAATTTACCCTGGAAGAGACCACCTACGCCAATGCCTGCCATATTACATTCAATTTGGCGGATGATATGGAGTACACTATCCGGGGGTCCGGCCAATTATTGGCTTTGGAGCGGGATGATAGTTGCGTTTACCGGGGAAAATTCATCGACGGATTTCATACCTTTATCCCCGGAGAGCACTGCTATGGGATAACATTGACGCTTCATCCCGGACGATTTGCGGCTATTTTTGAATATCTACACTCAGTGCAGGCGATCACCCGTTTGGAAAGTCCGCTGGTTATAGGCAAGAAGTTTAAAATCACGGCGTTGGCAAAAAGGATTTTGGAGCAGATCGTGAATTGCTCTTATCAGGAGAGAGCCAGGGGGATTTATATTGAAGGGAAAGTGCTGGAATTAATAGCCCTCTATGTTCAAGAAATCGTTGGCTCCGGGCGCACGGAACCGCTCAAGATGAAATTTTCGCCGGAAGAAGCGGTGAGTCTGCGTAGGGCCAAGGAAATTCTCGATCTCAACTATGCCGATCCGCCCACCTTAACCCAATTGGCCCGCTTGGTATGCCTTAATGAGCTAAAGTTAAAGAAAGGTTTTAAAGAAAGTTATGGAATGCCAGTTTATGCTTATATTGTGGAAAAACGGATGGAATTAGCCCGGATTCTTTTGGAGGAAAAAAAGTTGAAAGTGAAAGATGTAGCCAGTCAAGTAGGATATACCAATATCAGTCACTTCGGAGAAGCGTTCCGTAAAAAATACGGTTTGAATCCGGGAGAATATCTCCGCGGCTAAGAAATGTTCTCTTAAGGGGATTTCGTCTCTGCGTGTTAATGCGGCTTTCGTTATCGTGGTTGGAGTAAAAAAGCTTGTCAAACCGTTGAAGAATTGGTCTGACAGGCTTTTTGCTATTAATAACCGTCATTTTCCCTAGAATATCGATCAGCTTTTGCGAAAATACCATTTGGGATACGGATAGTCCGGTTCGGGGTAGAAAAGCCTCCGGCCTCCATTTTATAATAATTCTAGCGGGAACAAGGGAGAGATAACAGTGCCTGTGTTAGTCTTTCCTAACTTTCATAAACGTTTTAAGAGCCGGATGAAAAAACGACATGATAAAAAGTTGAGAAACTTGAAACCTGCAGTTTTCTACGGAAATGGAGGAATTTGAATGGCGGAAACCGCAAACAACCGAAAAACCGGCATTACCAGACTGTTGGAAATCGCCGGTGCGAAAAAGGGACTACTGGTGCTGTCTTGCATATTGGCGGTGCTCAGCACACTGGCTTCATTTATCCCCTTTATGTGCATTTATTTTATCATTCAAGAACTTTTGAAGCATGCAGCGGACTTGACCCGGACCAACCGGATCCTGGTTATCGGCTATGGCTGGTGGGCCATGCTGGGAATGATAGCCAGCTTTTTACTGCTCTATGCTTCCACCATTTGCTCCCATATTGCTGCTTTTAAGATTCTTTATCGATTGAAACTGGCCTTTACCAAGCATCTGGCTTCACTGCCCCTGGGGTTTCATACAGCCAACTCCACCGGAAAACTCCGTAAAATGCTGGATGAAAACATCGAGAAAATCGAAGGTTTTTTGGCCCATCAATTGCCGGATTTAGCCGGAGCCATGACGGCGCCGCTAGTGATGCTAATCATCCTGCTGGCATTTGATTGGCGGATGGGCTTGGCATGCCTGGTACCGTTGCTGGCGGCATTTTTCATTCAGATCAAGGCGTTTTCCGGAGAAAAAGCCAAGGAAATGATGGAAACTTTTCAAAATCATCTGGAAGATATGAACAACTCGGCCGTTGAATATGTGCGCGGCATTTCAGTGGTCAAGGTCTTTAACCAGACGGTCTTTTCTTTCCGGCGTTTTTATGATTCGATTATGGCGTATAAGGACATCGCCTTACGCTATACTTTTTCCTGGAAAAATTCCTGGGTGGCTTTTGTGGTGATATTAAACGCCATTGCGGTGTTTTTGATACCGGTGGGGATCTTTCTTGGCAGTCAAAGCAATAATTATCAATCCTTCGCTCTTTCCTTCCTTTTTTATTTGATCTTTTCGGCGGCGCTTCCGGGACCGATTATGAAGCTAATGTATGTAACATCGGCGGGCCGGCAGATAAGCAGCGGCGTCGCACGATTGGAACAAATTTTTGCAGAGCAGCCGTTGCCGCTACCTCTTCATCCGTTAACAACCGCCGGAAATGAAATTTTTTTTGAAGGTGTCTCCTTTTCCTACACTTTGGGAGAAACCAACGTGGAAGCGTTGAAAAATATTTCTTTTCAGGCTCGCCAAGGGGAGGTTACGGCTTTGGTCGGAGCTTCCGGCAGTGGGAAGAGTACCATCGCCCACTTAATCCCCCGTTTTTGGGATGTCCGGGAAGGCGCTGTCAAAATCGGCGGGGTGGATATCCGAGCCATGGATCCGGATTATCTCCTCACCAAAGTGGGATTTGTTTTTCAGGATCTGTTTCTTTTTAAACAAAGCATTCTGGATAATATTTGCATCGGTAAACCGGAGGCGACCGCGGCGGAAATTATAGCGGCGGCCCGAGCAGCCCAGTGCCATGAATTTATTATCAAACTGCCGGATAAGTATGGGACGGTCATCGGCAGCCAGGGTGTTCACCTTTCCGGCGGGGAACAGCAACGGATCGTCATTGCCCGGGCCATCTTAAAGAATGCCCCGGTTATTGTCCTGGATGAAGCGACCGCCTTCGCCGATCCGGAAAACGAACAGTTGATCCAATTGGCCCTGAAAGAGTTGATCAAGGATAAAACGGTAATCATTATTGCTCACCGGCTTTCTACGATTCAGAACGCCGATCAGATTCTGGTAATGGATGAGGGACGGTTGATTCAGCAGGGGACCCACAGACAATTATTGGCTGAGGAAGGCAAATACCGCCGGTTGTGGGACACCTATACCCAGACCTTAAGTTGGTCGATCCGTGGGGAAGGAGGGGTAGCCTAATGACAAAGAAGATATCCTTTCAAGAACTTTTGTTTTTATCGGATCAGGGATACCGGGATTTTAAAAAGGCGGTCTGGGCTAATGTTTTGTCCAATCTCAGTTTCCTGTTGCCGGTTTCGGTGATGTCCATGGTGATCATGGAAATTTTGAAGCCCTTCAGCGGCGGGACCGTAAGTTTTATAAAACTATGGCTGTACGCCGGGCTTGGATTATTGCTGATTGCGGTCATGGTGGTCGCCAACCGCCATGAGTATGATAAAACCTATATAGCGGCTTATTCCACCGCCGCCGAAAAACGGATCAGCATCGCCGAACATTTACGAAGGTTACCGTTAAGTTTTTTTAATCAAAAGGACCTGACGGAACTGACCACCAATATGATGGGTGATTGCAGCGGCATTGAACACACATATTCCCACGTAATGCCCCAACTGGCGGGCAACGTCATCAGTGTTTGCCTCTTTACGATCATGATGGCGCTGTATGAGTGGCGGATGGCCTTGGCGATCTTTTGCACCATGCCGGTTGCTTTTGCGATTGTGCTCTTGACCAAAAGAGTGCAACAAAAGATAGGGGCGCGCCAGGTTGCCGCCAAGTTGAATTCTGCCGAGCAGTCCCAGGAATATTTGGAGGGTATCAAAGTCATTAAAGCCTTCGGACTTTCCGGAGCCAAATTCGTCAGCCTGGACAAGGCACTCAAAGATTTGATGCATCAAAGTATCAGGTTAGAGGCGGTAGTCGGTTCATTCATCATGAGCGCCGTGATCATCTTGAAATTCGGCCTAAGCGCAGCCATTTTTACCGGTGTATACTTGATTACCGGAGGAGACTTGGGTTTGGTTAAATTCACAATATTTTTGATTGTGGCGGCCCAGATTTACAATCCTTTGATTACCATTTTGACGCTTTTGGGCGAGATGTTTTACAGTATCATCTCGGTGAACCGGATGAAGGCATTACAGGCCCAACCGCTCATGAACGGTAATGATGGGGCGGCTCTGAAAAAATTTGATATCGCTTTTGAAAAAGTAGGGTTTCAATACAATCAGGATGAGGTATTGCGGGATGTCAGTTTTACCATACCCCAAGGCAAGGTGACTGCACTGGTGGGGCCGTCGGGCAGCGGGAAAAGCACGGTTTCCAGATTGATTGCCCGTTTTTGGGATGTCAACCGGGGCAGCGTGACTATTGGCGGCCTCAACATCCGGGAAATCGATCCGGAGCGGCTCTTATCCTATATAGCCATTGTTTTTCAGAATGTAGTTCTCTTTAACGACACGCTCTACAATAACATCCGCCTGGGCAAACAGGATGCCACGGAAGAAGAAGTGATCCGTGCGGCGAAATTAGCCCGCTGCCATGAGTTTATCACCAGGATGCCGGAAGGATATCAAACCCTGATTGGGGAAAACGGCAGTACTCTTTCGGGAGGAGAACGACAACGGATTTCCATCGCCCGGGCGCTTCTGAAAAACGCCCCCATCGTATTGCTGGATGAAGCCACCGCTTCCCTGGATCCGGAAAATGAGGTCTATATTCAGGAGGCTCTTTCCCATCTGGTTAAAGGACGTACTGTGGTAATCATTGCCCACCGGTTGCGGACGGTGGCCGGAGCCGATCAAATTCTGGTGCTGAACAACGGCACTTTGGTAGAACAGGGAAGCCATGAGGAATTGATGATCCAGCAGGGATTGTACGCCAAATTGTATACGATTCAACAGGAAAGCCTGGGGTGGAAGATAGGAGCTTGAATCGATGAATCATGAAGGGAGAAAAAATAGTGGAGGCTAATTTAAATGGAATTCCGGAGACTTTGTTGATTACTTTATGGGCTAGAGCGGTGGAGACCGGCCGCCCGGACTCGCTAATCCGTGACCAATATGCAGTCAAAATGATGGAACGGATCGATTATGACTTTGCAAAGTTTGAAAAGGCCTGGCTCTCTCAGACTGGGGTCGCCGTCCGTAGTCAAATATTGGATGGGGCGACCCGGTCCTTTATCGACCAACATCCCGAAGGAGTTATTATTAATATCGGCTGCGGGTTGGATACCCGTTTTCTGAGAATGAACCATGATAAAATTTACTGGTACGACTTGGACTTGCCGGAAGCTATCCGGATCAGGAAGAAATTTTTTGAGGAGACGGCACGTTACCGGATGATTGCCAAATCGGCTTTCGAGATATCCTGGAAGGATGAAATTCGGACAGATGGCAGAAGCGTTTTAATCATTGCCGAGGGGGTTTTGATGTATTTCGAGGAAGAACGGGTTAGAGATTTATTGCAGCAGTTGGCCGAGGCTTTTCCCGGAGCGGAAATGTTATTGGAAGTGATGCCGCCGACTTTGGTCAAACTCAGTAAAAAACATGACACCGTTGGGAAAATGGGGCTCCGTTTCCAGTGGGGAATCCACAACAGCCGGCAGCTGGAAACCTATGATCCCCGAATCCGGTTGACGGAGGAGTGGAATCTTTTTGATGTCCATCCTGAACGTTGGAAATGGATGAGGTGGCCGGCATTGCTTCCTGTATTTAAGAACCGTTTTAATGACAGGATTGCCCATCTAAAAGTTTCAAAATCAATCAGCTCAGATCAAGCAATTTAAAATCAATAAGAAATACAATATATCGCATCATTGAATATATCAGTTTAATATATTGTATTTCTTTATTATGCCTTTGCCTGCAAATGTGCTTTCAACGCAGCCCTGCCCTTGTTATTCAAATTGCTGACTTTCCAAAATTCCGTTAGGCGGTTTTTTTCAAATGGATATCATCTTTAGTTTTCAACAGCAAAGCAGAGTTTAGGACCACGCCTACCGAACCTAAATTATGCACCAAGGCCCCGACCACCGGCCCCATAAAACCCAAAGATGCTAGGATGATTGCGCTTAAATTAAGTCCCATGGACAAAATGATATTTACATGAATGGTACGGATGGTCTGATGGGATAGACGCAGTAAATATGGGATCCGGGAGATATCATCGCTCACCAGCGCAATATCCGCTGCGTCCACGGCGATATCACTCCCGATTCCGCCCATCGCCACTCCGACCATAGCCGTTTTTAAAGCGGGCGCATCGTTGATACCGTCGCCAATCATGCAGATGGGCTCATTCGCGCACTGACGGACCTGAATGGCGGAGACTTTGTCTTCAGGAAGAAGTTCCGAACGGATATCGGTGATACCGACGGCATTGGCGATATGGGAAGCAGCCTGGATATGATCGCCTGTAAGTAAGAGAGTTTTAACGCCTGTGGCATGAATATCTTCAATCGTGGAACGCGCGTTGTTACGTAAAGTATCCGCCAGCGCGATCAGCCCGGCTGATTTGCGCTGAATTCCTACGAAAATAATCGTACACCCTTCATTCCGGTATTTGGCCGCCATGGACAGTAGTTCATCCGTTAACCTAATACCTTCTTCTGTAAGTAGTTCCGCATTACCCGCCAGGATGGTTTGTCCATCGACACGGGCCTTGACGCCGCGCCCCGGGATCATGAAAAAATTTTCCGGTTCCGCCAGGCCTAAATCGAATGTTTTGGCATGACTTAATACGGCATGGCCCAAAGGATGTTCGGAACGGTGTTCCACTGTTGCGGCTATTTTTAACAATTGATTTTTTGAAAAACCGGGGATAATGGACTCTACCGCTACGACTCCGAGCTTACCGCAGGTCAGGGTGCCTGTTTTATCGAAGGCAATCCGTTTTATTTTAACCAGACGTTCCAAAACATCCCCCGAACGGATCAATACTCCGTGACGGGCGGCATTTCCGATTCCGGCCATAATGGCGGTGGGGGTAGCCAGTACCAATGCGCAAGGGCAAAAAACCACCAGAATGGTTACGGCCCGGATCGCTTCACCTGTCACCAACCAGGTAACCAGCGCAGCTGTTAAGGCTATGGCTACAATCCAGGTGGCCCAGCGATCAGTCAAGCGGACCACTTTGGCTTTGTTGGCATCCGCTGCAGCTACCAACCGGATCATTCGCTGTAACGAACTGTCTTCTCCAACCCGGGTGGCTTGCATGTCGAAGGCGCCGAACTGGTTGACTGTACCACTGAAGACTTCATCTCCCGGCCCCTTATCGACGGGAAGCGACTCGCCGGTCATGACGGATTGGTCGATGGAGGTCTCGCCGGAAATTATGATACCATCCACGGCAATTGTTTCCCCGGGAAGCACCCGTAACAGAGCGTCGGTTTGGACGGACTCGGCTGAAACGATTATTTCTTGATTGTCTTGCACGATCCGGGCGGTGCGGGGTGTGAGCCGCACCAGCTTTTCAATTCCTTTCCGCGCCTTGGAAGACGTGAGGTTTTCCAAAATCGAACCGATGGTCATGATAAAAGCCACTTCGCCGGCAGCAAATATTTCACCGATGGCTACCGAGGCGATCAAGGCGATGGAAACCAAAACATCGGCGCGAATATCGAATTTGGTGAATAGACCGATGGCTGCTTGTTTAATAATAGGTAACCCGGAAATAATAATGGCGACCCAAGCAATGTCGAAGGGTAAGAATTTTGGAGTCCATCCAAAGAAACTTAATATTAACGATACTCCGGAAATACCAGCCCAAAGAATGGCCCGCTTTTGATCGTCTTTCATCCAGTTTTTCAGTTTTTCCATGGAAACGTTCACCTCGATTGTGAAATGGGGTAGGAACTAAAACCCATTGGAATTGAAAAAGTTAAACCATTCGCGAGAATTGCTCGATCGCATTGGTCAGGTCCTGAATGGTTTCCTCGATTTCACCGTGTTCAATCCCTTTTACGACGCAATGGCGCAAATGTCCCTCAAGAATAATTTGACCTACCTTATGAAGCGCCGCTTTAGCGGCGCCAATTTGGATTAAGATGTCTTCGCAAGGGACATCTTTAACTACCATGGAGCCGATTCCCTGGATTTGACCGCTGATTCGCTTAAGACGGGCTGTAACTGCCGGAGCGTCAATACATTCTTTCATGGTGAACCTCCTTCAGAGATCACATACCCCTATGGGGTATATTTTGATTATAATGGAAATGTTTCATGATGTAAAGCTTATTAATGAGGATTCCCTATTAATTTCTAAATAGAAGCTCTCTTAATGCCATATACCCCTATGTGGTATCTCTTAAGACGGCATTGTGCAGACCCGGTAATGAAAACCCAGTATTAAGGGTGATTGCAGTATTTAGCCATCCGGTTTCGTTAATCGATTTGCTCTTAAAGGGACTGTTTAAGAGCAATATAAAATCAATCGGAAATACCACATATCGCGTTATTCAATGGGTCAATTCCGATATTTTGCATTTTTTTATCGCACGTGCGCGTACGTGCACAAATGCCCGTAAATGCGCCGAATTTACATTTGAGGCAGCTCCAAGTTGAGACAAAGTATTTTTTATAGGGACTTGAAATTTAGTGTAGATAATAATATATTATTATTACTAATATAAATTGTGTTTTTTCCAGTTGCAAACAAAATTCTTAGTCTAAAACCGGGAGGAACATGAATGACTTCAATCGGTAATAAAATCAAAGATTACCGGCAAACACTCAATATGACGATTCCCCAATTGGCTGATGCAACCGGTTTGTCCCGGGGCTTCATCAGTCAGCTCGAAAATGACAAGGTTTCACTCTCTATTGATAGTCTTCAGAAAATTGCCGTTGCCCTTAATATTCCCATGAAAAATCTTTTAGAGGACAGCCAGGTTAAACCGGAGTTCGTTCCGAAAACACACCGCCCCAAGATAAAATTAGGCGAAAAGTCTGAAATGGAAGTATTATCGGCGGCTTTTGGACGTCAATTGCAAGTATTGCTGATTGACCTTCCCCTGGGATATCAGACGGGAAATAGTACCCATACCCATGATGGAGAAGAATTTATTACGGTTTTGTCAGGAAAAGTTAAAGTCCGTCAAGGAGAATTTGCGGCGATTTTGGAAGAAGGCGACAGTATCCATCTGGATAGCACCTATCCCCATCTTTGTCAGAATGTTGAGGATAGTCCGGCGAAAATCCTTGTAGTTTTAACACCTCCTTCATTATTGCCGATTTCCAGAATTGAAGGGATTGAAAGATCTTGATTTTTAAATATGCTTTTAGGAGGTAACAGGCTTTATGATTCAAGTGACTTTGAAAGACGGCAGTGTAAAGGAATATCCCGCAGGAACCAGCATTTCTAAAATCGCCGAAAGCATTAGTGCAGGATTGGCCAGAACGGCTTTGGCGGGGGAAATTGACGGTGTAGTGAAGGATTTAAACTATCAACCGCAGCAAGATTGCCGGTTGAACTTGCTGACCTTTGAGGATGAAGGCGGAAAACGCGCTTATTGGCATACAACATCTCATATTTTAGCGCAGGCAGTCAAGGAACTTTTTCCCCAAGTGAAATTGGCCATCGGCCCGGCTATTGAGAACGGATTTTATTACGATTTTGATAGCGACCAAGCTTTTTCCGGGGAAAATCTACAGCAAATTGAAAAGGAAATGGAACGGGTCATCAAGGAGAATTTAACGCTGGAGCGTTTCACCCTTCCTCGGGAAGAAGCCATCCAGTTGATGATGGACAAAAATGAACCTTATAAAGTGGAATTAATCCGTGATTTACCAGAGGACGCTGAAATATCTTTCTATAAACAGGGAGATTTTGTCGACCTTTGCGCGGGTCCTCATTTACCCTCCACCGGTATGGTAAAGGCATTTAAACTGACCCAAGTTTCCGGAGCTTACTGGAGAGGTAACGAGCACAATCAGATGCTGCAACGGATTTACGGGATATCATTCCCGAAGAAAAGCGATTTGGATGAATACCTAAGCCGGGTGGAAGAAGCCAAGAAACGAGACCATAATAAACTTGGCCGGGAACTGGGGTATTTCACCACCGTGGATTACATTGGCCAGGGATTGCCGATTTTGATGCCCAAAGGGGCCAAGGTGATTCAAATTTTACAGCGCTTTGTGGAGGATGAGGAAGAACGCCGCGGTTATCTGCTGACCAAAACCCCGTTTATGGCCAAAAGCGATTTGTATAAAATCTCCGGACACTGGGACCATTATCGGGACGGAATGTTTGTCATGGGGGATGCCCGGGATGAAAGCGCCGAGGTTTTTGCCTTGCGGCCGATGACCTGTCCATTTCAATTTCAGGTGTATTTGGCTAAACAAAGGAGTTATCGCGATCTGCCGATGCGGCTGAATGAGACTTCAACTTTGTTTCGTAATGAATCGTCAGGCGAAATGCACGGCCTGATCCGGGTGCGGCAATTTACCATTTCGGAAGGGCATATTGCCTGTATGCCTGAGCAACTGGAGCAGGAATTCACCGAATGTGTCAACTTAGCCATTTTTATGTTGAAAACCGTGGGACTGGCTGATGATATCTCCTACCAGTTCTCGAAATGGGACCCCAATAATAAGGGAAAATATATCGGTACGACTGAACAATGGGAAGAAGTCCAAAACCGGATGCGCCAAATTCTCGATCATTTACAGATCCCTTATGTGGAACGTGAGGGTGAAGCGGCGTTTTATGGCCCCAAGTTGGATATCCAAATTCGCAATGTTTACGGTAAAGAGGATACCTTAATTACCATTCAAATCGATTTTCAACTGGCTGAAAAGTTTGGGATGCAATATATCGACCGGGATGGTCAGAAAAAATATCCCTATGTAATCCACCGTACTTCCATTGGCTGCTATGAAAGAACACTGGCCTTATTGATTGAAAAATACGCCGGTGCTTTCCCAACCTGGATGGCGCCGGTCCAGGCAAGGGTATTGCCTCTGACCGATAAACATCAAGAATATGCCTTGGAAGTTCAAAAAAAGCTTCAATTTGAAAGAATCAGAGTGGAAATCGATACCCGTAATGAAAAAATTGGTTATAAAATCCGGGAAGCCCAGGTTGAAAAAATCCCTTATATGCTGGTGGTAGGCGATAAAGAAATGGAAAACCAAGAGGTTGCCATCCGCTCCAGAAAAGATGGCGATTTGGGTTCACTTCGATTGAATGAATTTATTGAGAAGATCAAAAAAGAAATTGAATTGCGGCAGTATAGTATTGATAAGCTATGAAGAGAATGATCAACCATGATAGGAATTATAAAATTAGAAATATAAATTTGAGATTTTGGGATATAGACAGGCTTTAGGTATGGAGGCGATTACAGCTCAGGCTGAAAAGATGAACAAAATAATTATCATCGGCGGTGGAATCGCTGCCGTCAATGGGATTCAAGCGATTCGGGAAGTCGATCCGGATGTAGCGATTGACCTTTTTAGTGAAGAGAAATATTACCCCTATTACCGTCTTAAACTTTCCAAAATGCTCTTTGACAAGCTGGATGAAGACAGTACCGGAATGTTGTTGAAGCCGAAGGATTGGTATCAACAAAATAAGGTCAACCTTCATTTAAATGTTAAGGTGCTGGGAGTGAATGTAGACCGGCAGGAAATTTTATTGCCTCAAGGAAACAGCATGCGGTATGATGGGTTGCTTTTGGCAAATGGTGCTAGAAACCGCCTTTTGTCGATTACCGGATTTGACAGCTGCAAGCTGTATTCCATCAGGAACCTTGAAGATATCATCGAAATCCGCAATGAAATGGAAAATAAAAACCGGGTATTTTATATTGGCGGCGGAGTACTCGGCCTCGAGACCGCCTGGGTCATCCAACAACATGGCAAAAAAGCCGCCATAGCGGAAATCCAAAACCGGCTTTTTCCTCATCAGTTGGACGAAAAGGCGGCAACTATCCTGGAGGGCTTGGTAGAATCTTTTGGAATCAGGGTTTTTACAAATGCTGAAGTGATCAAGATTTATGGAAATCAAGCTGCCTGGGGAGTGGAAATGAGGGATGGGCAAAAATTTGAATGCGATATGGTGTTGTATTCAACCGGCATTCAGCCCAATACTGATATTGTAAAAGGAACCCCTATTCAAATCAACCGGGGAATCGTTGTTAACGGGAAGATGCAAACAAGCGTCTCCAATATATATGCCGCCGGCGATGTGGCGGAGTATGAGGGGAGAGTTTATGGTTTGTGGAATATTGCGGCCGGTCAAGGCAAGATTGCCGGCTATAATATGGCGGGCAATTCCACGGTTTACCGGCCCGGCATTCCGGTTACGGCACTGAATGCTTTTGGAACTTCCTTGTTTTCCATGGGCGATGTCTCCGACACCGGTGGAGTCCGGACGATCATGGAAGAAGATCATGCCAAGAATATTTACCGGAGAATTTTTGTTAAAAATCAAACGATTATCGGGGCGATTTGCATCGGCGACCCCGGTAAAACCGTACCATTTAAAAACGCCATCGAGCAGAAATTATCCTTGAACGGAATCGAATGGGAGAATATTACAATTGGTGAGATATTGGAGGAGCTCAAGCCGCTGCCCGGTACCGGGGGAAACATTGAACCTCGATCCGGCAGTAAATGACGGCCGGGTTTTCTATAAAATCCGGCAAGTTCTTTATTGATGGGATTCTTAAAGTTACTCGGCGGATTCATGTTAAAAATGATTGACCCGGTGAAGAAAGTTAATTTCCGGGAAGAAAAATTTTATTTTTTTATTGACAAATAGTAATGATTACTATATAGTAATATTATCAAAAAGAAGATTGTGGAAGAATTGGTGATAGGTTATGTTAATAAAATGAGATGATAACCTTTACTATTTTGGGTGCCTTCGGGCTGTTTGTTCAGAGAATGAAGATGCATGGGGAGGATTCGGTGGTATCGGGAACGGATATTTTTTTGGCGCTTAAATAGTAATTATTACTGCTTAGTTTAAATTATGAATGGGAGGTGTTGGCAGCAAAAAAATGAAGGGATGTAACGAGAAGCGTTCTTGAAATGAATGAGTCTGCAATATAGTAATTCCAATCAATTCAGACTAATAAGATCAATAGTAAAAAAACAAGGAGGAAATGAAAATGTCAGTACAAAACCCAATGACGGCAGATTTTTTACGTTCAGCCTATGGTGGAGAAAGCATGGCCCACATGCGGTATATCGCTTGGGGAAACCAGGCCGAAAAGGAAGGTTTCCCGAATGTGGGGAAGTTATTTAAAGCGATTTCTTATGCGGAACAGGTTCATGCCACCAATCATTTCAAAGAGTTAAGCAGTCAGCCTGGGGATCATTCGGTAACCGCCGGGGCGGTATTTGGAATGGGAAGTTTGGTCGATAATCTACAGGGGGCCATCAATGGTGAGCTTCATGAAGTGGAACAGATGTATCCGGTTTATTTACATAGTGCTCAATTTCAGGGCGAAAAAGGCGCCGAGCGGTCTTTTCATTTTGCGCTGGAAGCCGAAAAGATTCACGCCGGTTTGTTTAAGGATGCCCAAGATGCAGTCAAACAAGGAAAGGATCTGGAGATTCAGTCGGTCAATATTTGCCCGATTTGCGGACATACGATTGTTGACGGAATTCCCGATAACTGTCCTGTTTGCGGCGCTAAAAAAGAAATGTATGTAACTTTTTAAAAGACGCCATCCATTTTCTGGAGATCGCCTCGCTACCCCGTCAATAGGTAGTGGGGCTTTTATTATGGCTTCCACGATTATTTATGATTTTCCTCATCATCCGGATTTTTTTATTCCGATTACTTCAAGAGTCACTATATTTTTTTTGACATCTGCATCCTTTAGCTTAGAAGATAACAATAATTCTTTTAGTTCCTTTTTTGTATAAGCCGCATTGAGAGATGTAATAAAACCAGGAACGATTTCCTTTGGCTCGGTACTTTTGATGATGATAGCTTTCATTATCGGATTCAGATCCCGACGTAAATCACTGATATAATACCTGCCGCCCGGCTTCAAAACACGGTATATTTCATTGAATATTTGCTTTGGCTCAGCCCATTCATGAAGTGAACCGCTACTGAAAACGGCATCAAAACTTTTATTTTCAAAGGGCAAATTTTGGGCGTCGCCCAGAATGTAAGTAAGTCTGTTACGAAGTTGGTATTCATCTGCATTTTTTTCAGCCAGTAGAATCATACCTTGGCTAATCTCAACAGCCTTTAAAGTCGTGCCTGTTGTTCTACGTAACCATTCCAAACCAAGATAACCGGGGCCGGGGCCAATTTCCAGCGCGAGGCCGTTATTGATGCCCGAATTAATGAGTCGAACCGTATCCAGATGGTTATGGTCCCTCATTTTTCGCCGCATTTTGTCAAAAACCGTAATGTCGAAGGGGTTTTGAATTCCGTTATCCGTTTCTTTTACACGCGGCTTAACCATTGTTTTTTCCTCCCATTTATGAGTTCGCATTGATTCTTTATAGTCAGTACTGACTAATCAATACTGACTAATTATAAAATAAATGTTTCTTTCTGTCAATAAGCCCTATTCCTGGATAAACCCAATGATTGACTTCATAAAATTCAAATGATATACTCAGCGCTGAATTAAAAGTTGGCTGGAGGAAAAATATGATCGTTCAAACCTATATTTTGGGATTTTTAATCCGTTATGGCCCGCAACACGGTTATCGCTTGAAACTGTTGCTCTCGGAAAATGCCGCGGATTTCACCCGGATTAAGCTTCCTACGATCTACTATCATTTAGAAAAAATGCAGCAGACGGGTTTAGTCAATGTTTCCGAAGAAAGGGAGGGCAATAAACCCGAACGCGCAGTATATGAAATAACCGAGACAGGAAGGAAAGAATTTGAAAGACTGCTCACGATATTGTTGAACCATACTTGTGAATTTGTGTTTGAGCAGGATGCGGTATTATATTTTGATGAGTTCTTAAAGGCGGAACTTGTAATAGCATCGTTGACGAGGCAAAAAGAAAAAATCGAGCGGATTATTCAACATATCGAGGATCACCAAACCGAATTGCTGCCGCAAATGGCGGTTGAATTTCAAAAAAAAGCCAAACTTATTTTTACCCATCATTTACTTCATTACCAAGCTGAACTAAAATGGATTCAAAATGCTATAGAAGCTTTTCATGAGTGATGGTCCATTATGCTACCGAAGTTTTTCATGGGTGATGGTCCATTGGTTCTGGACGGTATTGCGGTTTGGTTTTTAGGAAACCATGATCTGGATCGCAAATGTTTTAAGCGGCGGTTCCTTCGACCAGGAACGTTTATACTCGAAGGCGATGGAAGTTGTACCGCCATTCACCGGACTAAATTGCCAATATTCCTGGGATGGCGAGCCGGGGTTTTTGCCCTGCGGCAAAAGAAAATGCCGGGTTTCTTGAAGAATATCCGGGTTTGGCTTTTGTATGTACTGCCAGGTATATCCGGTTGTAGGATTGGTGGTTAGGGATACCTCCAAAGTTTGGTCAATCATCAACCGTATGTTTTGCCCGTTTGCGCTTTCGCCAACGGACAGCTTCTGGGATTCCAACGATTTCATCGAATGAAGCGGCCCTTTTTCGTATGCTAAATCCCTTAGTTCCGCGTAAGGAATTGTAAATTCCAAGATTCCCAAATGGGTAGGTGTGTATTCATGGTGTGGGAAATAAATCACCAAAGAGTTGGAGGTCAAATAGAATCTTTGGTCCCGCTCAACGGTGTGGAACTTTTTGAGCGCCGGAATATCCTGTTCCAGGATTTGGCGCTTGATAATCTTATTGAGCCGGGCGACGTAATCCCGGTTGTTTTTAAATAAATCTTCAAACTTATAAATGGCGCCGTTTTGCAAGTTGACCGTTAAGGCTTTGATTTTCAGGAAACGGGTCGAATAGGCTTTATTTTCGAAACTGATCCGCATGACCATGCTTAAAAGACCGGCCTTGTTCAGGGTAACTTGAGTATTTCCGGTCACAAAGAGGCCGGGATCTTTGTCAAAGCCATGATTCCAAATAGTTTTATAGACGGTATCCCGGATTTTTTCATTCATTTTCGTTTGGAGATCAAAATCTCCCAGCCCCTGAATTTCAGGGTACGTCATTTGAATCCGGGTATTCTCGATTTTCCGTTCAAGGATGGGGACGGGATGGGCATGATAATCCATTTCAATCTCCTCCGGATGGCGCTAAAATCCTACCGTTATAGTCTATGCGCTGAATGAAGCGGGCGTTCACGCAGGCCCTTATGAATCCCAATATTAGGATTAGTTCAGCACGGATCGGTATTTTCCTACTTAGAAAATACTTTTAACTCAGATTCTAAGTCGAACAGCCACCCTGACGGATTTTTCGTTGCCCGGGCAAAGCCAGGGTGGATGACTACTTAGAAAATACTTCGAAGTCTAAAAAATCAAATCTCCCGCCAAGGCGTCGGCTCTATAAGTGATGCAGACGCCGAGAAAAGACGAAAAACATTGTTGTTAAAACCCTTTGTGCCTGTAAAGGAGTCATGATGAAACCGATATTATTGGTCCACGGCATAGCCAGCAATGCCCGGCATACTTTCGGTGTTCCGGGGTGTTTTTCCAGGAAACCGAAAGAGGGAAGTATGTTTAGCTTTTTAATATTGGAGGGTTATCAGCCGGGGGAAAATTTGTTTTGGTTTTCCTATCCTACGCTCGATCCGATTTTAAAGTCGGCCAAACGCCTAAAACTGGAGATTGCAAAGGCCAGAGCCCTTTCCGGCAGCCCGAAAATCGATTTGGTCACTTTCAGCCTGGGAGGCATTATCGGCAAGTATTATACAGCTTCTCCTTTCTATCAAAACGATATCCACAAACTGATTATGATTGCTCCGCCATTCCTCGGTTCACCCCGGGCCGATTTTTGCAAAACCGAATTTCATAAAAATAAGCGCGACCTTTTTTTACCCGGAGATAGCCGGGCATTGACCCCCTTGATTCTGGGCCGCCGTCATCCGCTGCTTTTGGAATTGGCCGGCTGCCCCTTCCCAAGCCATATTCAAACCGCCATTATTGCCATGAAACTGAATATTGATGAAAAAAAGCATCCATTCCAAGGGAAGATTGCAGCCTGGATTGGCGAGGGTGATCAGACAGTTCCGGTGCAAAGCACTGAAATTGAGGCCAACCGGCACTATATTGTGGAGGATAATTATGCGCCCCACAAGATTCATGGCTTTTTGCCCGATCACAAGGAAATCCAGAAGATCGTCCTCCAAGAGTTGAAGGGCTAAACATTACCCATATCTCTAATAAATAATAGAATATTCAGAAGAAAATTAATGCTTGTTCTGTCCGCCGCGGGTTAAAACCGCACGGCTAGGCAATTTAAAGAATTCTAAATCCCCTCCGGGGATCGGCTAATCTTTACTGTTCTGACTTTGGAATGGACTTCGAAGCATCGCGGAGCCCGGTGGAACTGGGCTTTGAAATGCTTTTTAATACTTAGCCGTGTGGCTTTAGCCCGCGGTGACGAATCCGGCCTTCATTTCATTAGGCAAAGACCTATTCTGGATTCATAAATGCCTTATATTTATTGAATATTATCAATTTTTTATCCGCCAAGATATGGGTAATGTTTAGAGTTAAAGGGGGATGGGGTAAGGTCTTTATAAAGGCAAGAGCGGGCCTTGTGAAGATTTTGGGTCAAAGAAAGAATTATTTTTGTGACCGGATCGATCCTTTGAATCACAGAAAGAATCATTTTTACCGCGGAAAGAATCCTTTTAGGGGCAGAAAGCATCCTTTGAATGAGTCAAGCGATCCTTTCCGTCACGGAAAAGATCATTTTTACGACGGAAAGGATTCTTTGAACGGGAGAAATGATCATTTTTGTCACAGAAATGATTCTTTTTGGAGGGAAAGGGACCGATCGGAGGGGGAAAAGGATCTTTTTTGGAGTTGGATCGATTCTCTGAACGACCGAAAGGACTTTTTTTGGGAAAAATTGATCGATCGGGCGGCGGAAATGATCCTTTTTGTGATCCGATCGGTCCTCCGAAGGACAAAATTGATCCTTTCTGTGACCCGAGGGATGGATTGAACGGGAAAATGGATTTTTTCCCGAAAGAAAAAATCATTTCCGGAAATAATAAATTTCTTTTGAAAGAAAAAAATCATTTTTCGAAGGGAAAAACTTTTTTCTCAAGAATCGATTTTTATGGCGGGAATTTTTATTTTTAAACCCTGAAATTAACTCGGAAATGAATGCCGAATTTGCGCCAATGCCCTCACCCTTAGGACCGGTTCGGACGCAGTGGCCCTCCCCCATGGATCGTGGAAATCGGCTATGGGGGAGGGGAAAAGGGGCCTATAGAACTTCACTCTTGATAAAACTTGCGGATTTTAACCACTTTCGGCTCACTCATCCGTCGGAACGCTAAACATTACCCGGATTCTTGAAAATAAACGTATGATGGATAATGAATATAGTGAAGCCAAATGTGTAAATGTTTTTAGCCGGTTTTGTCCACCGCGGGTTAAACCCCGCGGCTAAGTAATAAAAAGCATTCCAAAGCCCGGATTTACCGGGCTCGGTGATGCTTTGAAGCAATGATAAACGCTGCATACGGATGAGATTCTTGATGGGGGGGTTCCTATGCATAGGAGTTGATCGATTTTTCCCAGACTGATATATTTGAGTTTTGGAACCAATTCCGTGGAGCTTTCTTTTAATAAAGCAATCAATGCTTAGGATAGCGAACTTCCTCTCTCTCAGACATTCATAAACACCGGCAGTCAGAGAGCGGGGAACGGCTTCAAATAGCTATGACCCCCAAAGTACCTGAAGGGGTGAGTCGATAGGCGAGCAGCTTAGCTGAGTTATCTTTATAATCAACGAAATTTTTTCGGCTGGATAAGTTTGCCGGATTTTAGTATAAAAACAAAAAGATTTTTCATTTTGAAGCTATCGCCTGACATCTTCCTGTGGATAACTCAAGACGTGATTCACGAAAGCAGCTTCGATTTTGACTTTTAACGTTTAAAATTATCAACCGGGCATTTATTAGGCATATTGTTTCAAAAATTCTCTTAAACCTTTTCATATCAGCATCTAGGGTTATCGACACAAAATCGACACACTTTTTTCAAAAAAATGTGATAATATGGTAATGGGTAAATGCGGGATTCTTTCGGAATCCCGTTGGAATCCCCAACGTAAGACGGAATGACGAAACATAAACGCTGCGGTTAGAGACCGGGGCGTTTTTTGATGGGCTTTTCCGGTGGAGGTCATTTGGAGGTTAAATACCCTTTCCCCCAAAGGGAATTGGCTGGTATTGGCTCCGGACGGGGTAACGTCTTATTTTGCCGTTTTTTGCTTGCCGGCGGCTTCCCCCGGCGGATTGGCAATATCCCTCTGGGAGTCGCGGTTTAAATAACGATAGTGACCGGGAGTAATCCCTTCACATTTTTTAAAGACCCGGATAAAATTTTGTTGTGAATTAAATCCTGTCGCGGCGGCAACCGATTCTATTTTAATATCTGAATTACAAAGCATCGATTTGGCCTTTTCGATTCGATACAAATTCAAGTAATCATTGAAATTGGTGCCCAGGCTATCTTTAAACAGTTTACTGAGATACGTCGCATTGGTATTCAAGTATCCGGCCACGGTGCTTAATGATAAAGAGGCATCGGCGTAGCATTTTTGAATATAGTTTTCCGCTTTTACGATATATTGGTTATTTAATTTCTTATAATGGGTTAAAGCCAAAGGAATGGCTTGTTTGTGGAAGTTATCCAGGATCTCCTCCATCCGGCCCCAATCATCCGCAGTGTTAATCATTTCGCTGATTTGAAAGAGATCGCCCGTATTGAAATCGACATTTTTAAATTTCAACAGGATTTCCAATATGGATTCGATATATAGATTACAAAGAGGCTTGCCCTGAGCCAGTTCATATTTATCGCGGATATCATGGAATACTTGCCGCGCAATTAATAAAGCGCTGGTCTCATTGCTATTTTGGATTAATTCGAAAAACTTCTTTGAATACTCGGCAAAATAATCCTTGTTATAGTAAGAATTCATGTTGGGAAGATCAAGGCCATCGGTTTCCACGATGTTTTCCGCCATGGTTTGACCGGTTTGCTGGCAAGCTTTTTTGAAGGAAAATTGGATATCCAGAATGGAGTTGCATAATTTTCCGATTTGAATGGTTATCCCCATATGCAAGTTGCCGGCTTTTCGTAAAAAATCTTCCCGGAGCTCCGATTCAAATTTTTTAACAGTTCCCAGCGAAGTACTTTTTTCAAATTCAAAGATGAGTACATAGGAATAGTTATTGATCATGTGCAGGTAAAAAGCGTCAAAGTTGCCGCTTTTTTTATCGTCCAAGGTATTCTTGATCAAAGCCATAAATTCATCAATCAAATTGAGGGCGGAATTTTTATCGATATCGAGTACCATCACATTATAGATCCCGTTGACACTGATGGGACTGTTTACGCTATTTAAAATGTTGTCGATGTCCGAAATTTGCATGGGTTTGCCGGAAAGCAAATCGTTAAAAACGATCGCCGAGATATCGGGTTGCAATATTTTGATCACATTTTCCAAATGTTTGATACTGTTGACCGCGTTATAAAAGGTAATCTTTAAATCATTGATGGAATTTGCCGATGCGGGATTGCTTTGGAGGCCGACGTTGGAATGTAAACCGACGGAATTAGGACTATGGATAATGGGATTGGAATTGCTGATTTTAATATTGTTGGCAATATAAATAATGTTTTTAATGGGAATTAAGATTTTTTGCGTTAAAAAAAACGCCATGAAAAGACATAAGAAAAAGATGGGGATAATCAAAATGATGATTTGCCCAATATTGAACATCTTCATGTCATCCGTGACCAAAAAATATTGGAGCTGGGTAATTTTTGATCGTGAATATAAGAAAAGCTTTTTATTGCTTTTCCCTGTAGTGTTCATGATATCTTTTTTGACTGTGGATAAAACCCGGCGGTATTTGGCCGAGTCGTGGAGATTACCTGCAAATAGCGGTATCCCTTTCACATCATAAATGAAAAGTTGATTGGGAGATAAGGCCTTGCGGATGCCCATATTATAAAAAAGCTTGCTTCGATTGATTTTAATAAAAAAGGTCCCCAGTCTTTTGTTGCCGTCCAGTGGAAAATCCCTTATCAAAAATAATTCCGAGCCATATTGGATTATTCGGGTAATTCTCCCATTACGGTTAATACCGTCGTCGGCGTTATAGCTCCGATAGTATTGATCAATAACGTATTTTTTATAGAAACGGTCGTAGCTTGTCAATTGATACCGGGAATTGAAAACTTTCCCGTTTTGGGGAATATATAAAAATGCTCTGTCAATGAGTTCGTTTTCTCCGCTCAAAGCGGAGAGACTGAGCAGAACCTCCGTATCGTGGGAATCGGATTGGGGAGAAACAACCGCACTGATAATACTGCCTTCTTGGCTGGTTTTGGTCAGAATATCATGCATGTTCAACAAAGAATAATCAACCATGGATTGGACGCTATTGAGCGTATTGGTATAAAGGGAGATATTTTTTTCTTTATTGGCCTTGACAATGGGCAAAAAAGCAAAAAAGATAACATAGGCCATAATCAACAGGCAAAGGGTCCCGATTATCAGTAATGTTTCAAAGAATATGTTCCGATTTATGCGTGAAAAAAAATTCCCAATTTTCGCCATGCAATAACCTCCCACTTGTTTCTGCACCATTATTTTTTCAATAAAATGATCCATTTCCCCTGTTTACAAAATTTCCAAGGGATTTATCCTAAAAATACACCTGGAATGAAAGGACTTGAGATGGAGTCTTAACTATTGTTTTTCAGGCGATCGTATTTGAGACCGGTTTCTTTTACAATGGGGCCGGAAAAGAATTCCTGCAATTTCCTGAGGGGTAATTTGTCAAAACAGCCAATGAAACAAATGGATGAAAATATGCTCTTGTATGTACCCATAAAAACAATCCATCCGTTTTTGGCGGTGTTGAAAATCGGCTGGATAACAGTCTGTTTATTTCTTATTATAGCGTAAAAAGATATTTTTGGGTTTCATCTTATGAGAGCATAATATTGGTTTGTTAACAAATATTATTCTTTTCGATATAAAATGTTAACAGTTTTAAGTTTGTTTTATTTACTGGCCGTACCAAATGCTGTAGATTAAAGGTGAAAATTGATTTTGGCGCAGAAAGATGAATAAATGAAGTATAAAAATTTGATTTGTGCATCAAAATCAAATTCACCAAGAAAATTACATTTCATAGAGAGGATTGTGGGAGCGAATGAAAAGAATTTTGGTTTTTGTCGTATGTATCCTTCTATTGGGAGCGGTTATCGCCAGCAGTATCCAGGCAGCTTCAAAAAAAGTGGTAACCTATTCTCTGGCGGAAGATTTTTACACATGGGATCCGGCGGGACAGCCCAGTATGCCGTCGTATATCGCGCGTATCTTAATCTATGATACGTTAATCGAGAGCGATCACTCAGGCCATTTTACGCCGTCCTTAGCCACAAAATGGAGCGTTTCCCCAAACGGTAAAGATTGGACGTTCAATTTGCGGAAAGATGTTACTTTCAGCAATGGGGAAAAATTTAATGCCAACTGTGTCAAAGCCACCTTTGAACGGATGGCGAAAGATACCACCTTGGCCATGCACTATTTATGGGTGAACCTCAAGTCCGTGGAAGTGGTTGACGATTATACGGCGGTATTTCATTTTTCCCAGCCGTATGGCGCATTTTTGAGCGAGGTTTCCGTTGCTTCGATATTACCGGCCAAGGCATTGGAAAAAGAAGGTTCCAACTTGTTCAAAACCAACCCGGGAACGGGCGCCTGGCGGTTTGTGAGCTATGATCCGGGCCATCAAACGGTTTTTGAAAAAAACCCTAATTATTGGAACTGGAAGGGTAAGAAATCGAATGTTGACCAAATTATTTTCCGGCCTATTTCCGAAGATACCACCCGCATCTCGGGGATTAAAACCGATGAAATCGATATCGCCGGAGATATTCCTCCGGATCAGGCTCTTGCTTTAAAGGGAAAAAAGGGAATCGTTGTCCGTCAGGAACCCGGCTTGACCATGACTTTTATGTCGCTTGAAACCGGCGCCGGCAAGGTTTTTTCCGATAAAAATGCTCGTTTGGCTTTGATCCATTGTATCGATCGGGAGTTAATCGTTAAGAGTATCCTGGGTTCAGGCACTGCCGCCTTTTGGCCGACCATGTCCGGGGTCATTGGATATAACAAGGCCGCGCAGACTTCCAAGCAATATGCCAAATACGATCCGAAATTAGCCAAAAGACTATTGGCCAACAGCTCTTACAAAGGGCAGGAAGTGTACTTTATGGCGATTGACGGTAAGGTTCCTAGAACGAAGGAAGTTTTACAAGCCATTCAAGCCATGATGACTGAAGTCGGCTTCAAAGTTAGACTGGAAATCATGGAAGGCGCTTCGTTTGTGGCCAAACGTTCGAAAGGGAATTATGATATTGGTTTTTCCAACATTTTTTACGGCAACGGTTCCAGCCTTAACCATGCCAATATGCATTATACAACCGATTCGGCGCATACCGAGTTCCTCAATCCAAAACAGCTGGCTTTTATAAAAGAAGCTTCCCAGAGCACGGACTTGAAAAAGCAGGATACTTTAATGCAACAAGCATTCCAAATCACCATGGAAGAAGCGGCGCCAATCATCTACGTGTTGAGTCTGGATATGTTTGCTATCCATTCCTCAAAGGTTAAAGATGTCGTCGTTTATCCGGATGGTGTTATGGATCTGAGAAGAGTGAGCGTTAGCAGTAAGTGAGGCGTCATAGACTGATTTTATAGGATGGAAGGGCGGCGCTGAGAGTAGCTGCCCTTCTTCATAACAACTCACAAAAAAGATCCGATCGTCACCACCTATCATGGTAAAGGAGAAATGCACCATGGCGACAGCCCGGTTTGTATTCAAGAGGTTTTTAGAATGTATCCTGGTGTTAGTTGGAGTCTCGATCATTGCCTTTGCATTGTTGAGACTTGCTCCCAGCGATCCGGCGGTTTTGATGCTTCCGGAAAATGCAACGGCGCAGCAAATCGCCGATATGCGAGTGAAAATGGGATTGGATAAACCGCCTGTTATACAATATTTTCTTTATATGGGTAAGGTTTTGCATGGCGACTTAGGCAATTCGATATTTTATAACCAATCATGCGCAAGTCTTATTTTTAGACGGCTGCCGGCAACGGCGCAATTAACCCTGGTTGCGGTATTAATTTCTTTGCTGATTAGTATTCCGCTTGGAATTATTTCCGGTATCAAAAGAGGAACAGCCGTGGATTTCGGATCCGTTTTTTTTGCGCTGGTGGGTCAATCCATGTCGCAGGTTTGGTTTGGGTTATTGCTCATTTTATTGTTCGGCGTCACCTTGGGGTGGCTTCCCACCCAAGGATACGGTAGTTTCAAGAATATTATCATGCCCGCTCTTACGTTGGGATTGCCCCTTTCGGCCATAGTCGTGCGGATGCTCCGTTCCGACATGTACGATGTATTACAGGAAGACTATATTGTTTCAACGTATGCCAAAGGAATCGATCAATCTAAAATTTATCTGAAATATGCCTTGAAAAACGCGCTTTTGCCGGTGGTAACCGTAACGGGTATGCAAATCGGACAATTATTGGCCGGCGCGATCATAATTGAGCAAGTTTTTGGATGGCCCGGTTTAGGGACATTGACGGTGCAAGCGATCAATATGAGAGATTTTCCGCTGATTCAATCAATTCTTTTAGTCACAGCGGCGATTTTCGTGGTTGTGAATTTACTGGTAGATATGTTGTATACCGCGATTGACCCCCGGATGAAACTCAATTAGGAGGGAAAGATTTTTATGCAAAGTTCACGGAGAAAAAGCATTATTCGCAAGATGTCCAAAAGCAAGTTTTTTATTATCGGAAGCATTCTGGCTTTCATCATCGTGTTACTTGCCTTGGTGGCTCCAGTGATTGTTTCTTATGACGCCGAAGCGACTTCGTTGTCTTCCCGCCTGGCAAAACCGGAGTTTTTCAGCAAGGGATTCACCGGGCATATCTTGGGAACAGATTCCTTGGGCCGGGATATTTTAACCCGCTTGCTCATCGGCAGCCGGATCAGTTTGATTATTGCATTGGTGGGTGTAGTGGTTCCGAGTATTATCGGAACGGTTTTGGGGATGCTCTCCGGCTACACGGGGGGAAAGATTGATTCTATACTTATGAGGTTGAACGACATCCAGCTTTCCATTCCGGTCATGGTTTTCGCTATTACCGTGATGGCCATTTTCGGCAACAGCATTCAGAACCTTTTGATCGTGCTTATTATCGTCGGCTGGGTAAATTATACCCGGGTGATGAGGGAATGTGTGATGGGAATCCGGGATACGGAGTTCATCAAGGCTTCCCGGGTTTTGGGCGGCTCCAATCTTCATATTATCTTCACCCAAATCTTACCCAATATCGTCCCGCCTTTGATCATTTTGATGAGCCAGCAAGTGGGGATGGTGATTTTAACCGAAGCCAACTTGAGTTTCTTGGGACTAGGAGTTCCTTTGCCCCAGCCTTCCTGGGGAACGATGATCGCCGACGGAAGAGAATATATCGCCTCGGCGCCATGGACGGTTATCGCCCCCGGCATGGCTCTGATGATTACGGTACTCGCCTTTAATTTTTTAGGCGACGGTATTCGGGATGTCCTGGATCCCAAAAATATCGATTAAGCCCAAAGACACTTTCGAGATCAATGATAAATCAAGGAGAAATGTCCAGATGGCACCTTTGTTAGAGATTAAAGACCTTATGATCGAGTATCGGACGGGGAACGGCACATCGCATGCGGTCAACGGAATCAATTTATCGATTCAACCTGGAGAAGCCTTGGGACTGGTTGGCGAAACCGGAGCCGGTAAAACCACCACCGCTTTAGCGATGTTGAATTTGCTTCCCAAACGGGTTGGCAAGGTTATCCAAGGGGATATTCATTTTAAAGGCAAATCGGTATTGGCAATGAGCAAGAAAGAGCTAACCGGTATTCGCGGCAATAAAATTGCCATGATTTTTCAAAATCCGTTAACCTCGCTCAATCCGGTGTTTAAAATCGGAGAGCAAATTGCCATGGTTTTGCGGAAACACCAAAATTTAAGCAAAAACGAAGCCAAAAACCGGGTTGAAGATTTATTAAACATGGTCGGGATCGATAAATCGCGTTACCTGGATTATCCCAATCAATTCAGCGGAGGGATGAGGCAACGGGTTGGTATTGCCGCGTCACTGGCCTGCAATCCGGAGTTATTGATTGCGGATGAGCCGACGACCGCTTTGGATGTGACCATTCAAGCACAAATTCTTGAACTCATGAAGAAGTTGCAACACGAGCATTCTACTTCCCTGCTGATGATCACCCACAATTTAGGAATTATTTCCGAAATATGCGAAAAAGTGGCGGTGATGTATGCGGGTTCAATTGTGGAATATGGCACGATTCAAGAAGTGTTTGCAACTCCGTGTCATTGGTATACTAAAGGGTTGATTGGCGCGCTACCCAAGCTGGAAGGGCCGAGAGAACGGCTCAATGCAATTACCGGCAATGTCGCCAATTCACAAAATCTCCCGGACGGCTGTACCTTTCATCCCCGTTGCGCGCATTGCACGGAAAAGTGTGGCACAGCCACTCCTAAACTTACCCGAATCAATGACAACCATTATGCAGCTTGCTGGAATACGGAGGGAACCGATTATGCCGCAAAATAATATCCAACCTCTCGTTGAAGTTCAAAATCTGAAGAAATATTTTGCCCTGAAAAATAAAGGGCAGCTTCATGCGGTCGACGACATCAGTTTCGGCATTATGCCCGGAGAAACCATGGGGCTGGTTGGTGAGAGCGGTTGCGGTAAAAGTACCGTGGGGAACCTGCTGATGAAATTATTGCCTTCCTCAAGCGGTAAGGTTTTATTGAAGGGGGAAAATATTTTTGAGGCCAAAGGCTCCCGGGAAATGGAGCTCCGGAAAAAAATGCAAATTATTTTTCAGGACCCGTTTTCTTCTTTAAATCCTCAGAAAACCATCAGGATTATTTTAGCGGAGCCTTATAAAATCCATAAGCTTGCCAAGAACGAGCGGGAATTGAATGAAAAAATCGAAGCCATCGCCGCGATGGTAGGTCTGGAAGAGTACGTCCTGGATAAATTCCCCCATGAATTGGATGGAGGAAGGCGCCAACTGGTGGGAATCGCCAGGTCCCTTGCCCTCTCCCCGGAATTTATTGTCTGCGATGAGCCGGTGTCTTCATTGGATGTTTCCATTCAGGCGAATATTATCAATTTGTTGATGGATCTTCAGAAAAAACTCCATCTTTCTTATTTGTTCATTTCCCACGATTTAAGCGTTGTCCGGCATATATCCAACCGCATAGCGGTTATGTATTTGGGGCAGATTGTAGAACTTGCGGATGCGGATGTTATTTTTTCCAATACGCTTCATCCGTATTCTATCGCTTTACTTTCCGCCGTTCCCAAGATTGATTTGGCCAAGAAAACCAAACGGATTCTTTTAAAAGGCGATGTTCCAAACCCCATTGATCCTCCGGATTGCTGCCGGTTTGCCAGCCGTTGCTGGATGGCGCAAGCGATATGTAAAGAAAAAAGTCCGCAATTGCTGGAAGCCGATCCGGGTCATTATGTGGCTTGTTTTTGCTATAAGGAAAGCCAAAAAAATAAACTGCAGAGAAAGGACGGCTAAACGAACGCCATGAAATCTTGCGTCATCACGAAGCCTTTCCATTATGAGATCCGTGAGGTTCCCATCCCTGAACCCAAGGATGATGAAGTCCAGATCAAAATGATGGCTGCCGGTGTGTGCGGCAGCGACTTACATATTTATCGTGGAGAAAATCCGTGTTCGAGCTATCCGTTAGTACCCGGACATGAAAATGTGGGAATCATCTCGAAAACCGGCAAGAATGTCACAAAATTCAAAATTGGTGATCATGTTGTCGTCGACCTGATTATTACTTGCGGCCATTGCTATCAATGCACCCATGGACGGGAGAATGTTTGCGAGACCGTTTTGGTCCGTGGCAGCGGCACCGATGGCGGCTGGCGTGAATACTTCACCGCGCCGGAAAGCGATGTTTACCGGATCGACCCCGCTATCCGCTGGGAGGATGCCGCGCTTGTCGAGCCGCTGGCTATCGGGGAACATTGCACCAACCGGGGCCGGGTATCGGCGGAAGACACCGTATTTATTTTGGGCGCCGGAACTATCGGCACGATTATTGCACAGGCCTGTAAAGTGAAGGGGGCCAGGGTTATCTGCTGCGATATTGATGAGGAATCTTTGGAGCGTTCCCGAAAATTCGGCGCCGACTATATCATTGATAGCAGAAAGGAGGATATCGTGAGCCGTGTACAGGAAATCACGGGAGGTCACGGTTGTACGGTTGCCTTTGATGCCGCCTGTTTTCCGGGGAGTTTGGCCGGTTTACTTAAGGTTGGCATCGTCTGTAATGCCGGTCGCATTGTGCCGATGGGTTTTTGTGATAAACCGGAAAACTTCAGCCAGGCTGATATCAATAAGAGGGAGCTGGATATCATCGGTAGCCGGATGAGCGCCTACCAGTTTAAACAAACCGCCCAAAATATGGCGGAAGGGAAATATCATCTGGAAGGATTGGCGACTACCTTTGTTACGTTCAGTGAGATTGAAAAAGTTTTCAATAATATGACGCATCCCGATCCCGCGGTAAAGAAAACCGTAATCCTGTTCGATTGACGGACCGTTTCGGGAAACCATTTCGGAATAAAAGGAGATATTACAATGGCTGCCAATAGTATGTTTGATGTTGCCGGAAAACATTGCATTGTTACCGGAGGGGCGCAAGGGTTATCGCGCGGCATGGCCGAGGCCTTGCTTGAAAATGGTTGTAAAGTTGTCCTGGTCGATGTTCAAAAAGAGAAGCTGGAAAGTGTTTGTGCCCAATACAAGGCCCAAGGATACCAGGCTTACGCTGTCGCCGGCAACTTGGCCGATCGGGCCGACATTAACCGGATATTCGACGAATCGATGGCGGTTTTAGACGGGAAACTTGATGTGTTGATTCCGGCGGCCGGGATTCAGCGCCGTCATTTGCCGGAGGAATTTCCATTGGAAGAATGGGATTTGGTTCTTAATATCAACCTGAACCATGTATTTATCATGATCCAAAAAGCGTTGAATGTGATGTTGAAACAGCCGGCCGGGGGAAAGATTATTACCATCGGATCGATGGTTACTTGGTTTGGCGGTACGACTGTTCCTGCTTATACCGCTTCCAAAGGCGCCGTTTCCCAATTGACCAAAAGCCTCGCCGTGGATTGCGCCGGCCGTAATATCAATATTAATGCCCTATGCCCCGGCTATATGGATACGGAAATGTGCGCCAATATGACTCAAGCACGCAAAGACGAATGCGCCCAACGGATTCCGGCCGGCCGGTGGGGAACCCCGGCCGATATGAAAGGCCCTGTCTTATTCTTGGCCTCTAGCGCTTCCGATTACTTGAATGGCGCTACCATTCCTGTGGATGGCGGATATTTGGTTAAGTAATTTGGAAGGACCATAAGTGATATCGCAGCGGGAACGGTTCTAATTTCGAAAACGGGCCGGGCGTTGCAATGATTTGGTAACAAGGGAGGGGATCGTTGATGAATCCGAAAATCGAAGATATCAAGGCCATTTTGACAGCGCCGGAAGGCATTAATCTGGTTGTCGTTAAAGTAATGACCAGCGAACCCGGTTTGTATGGCCTGGGGTGCGCAACTTTTGCATATCGGCATTTGACAGTAAAACACTTGATCGAGGAATATTTACGTCCCTTGGTCATAGGCCGGGATGTCGCCCGGATCAACGAACTTTGGCAATTGATGCATCAAAACGCTTACTGGCGTTGCGGTCCTATTATGAATAACGCTATTTCCGGCATAGACATGGCGTTATGGGACATCAAAGGTAAAATGGCCCAGATGCCGTTGTATGACTTGTTTGGAGGTAAAATGCGGGAAGGTGTTCCGGTATACCGCCATGCCGACGGCCGTGACGCCGGTGAGATCTGTGAAAACATTGCGAAATACCGGAGTATCGGCATCCGCCATATCCGTTGCCAGTGTGGGGGTTATGGGGGCGGCGGATATGGCAATGCTCCGGACTGGGCGGCCAAAGGCGCGCCTGATGGTATTTATCTTGATGCCAAAAAATATATGGGGGATACATTAAAACTGTTCGAGGAGATTCGCGCCAAAATCGGTTTTGAAATTGATTTGCTTCATGACGTGCATGAGCGAATCCATCCTACCGATGCTGTCCGTTTTGTAAAGGAAATGGAACCCTATAAGTTGTTTTTTATGGAAGATGTGGTCCCTTTGGAACAGAGCGAATGGCTGGGGAAGATTCGCCAGACCAGTGTCACTCCGCTGGCTCAGGGCGAATTGTTTAACAACCCCGCCGAGTACAAGAGCTTGGTGCAGAACCGGATGATCGATTTTATCCGGGTCCATATCAGTCAAGTCGGCGGAATTACTCCGGCCTACAAGTTACAGCAGTTCTGTGAACAGTATGGCGTACGTATTTGTTGGCATGGCCCTGGAGATATGAGCCCTGTTGCCCATGCCGCTAATATTCATATTGATTTAGCCGCCGCCAATCTTGGGTTGCAAGAGTGGAGCGGCATTGAGCCCCCGAACTTCGTCATTCAACAGCTGAAAGGTCCCCGCGGCGCCTTGATGGAAGTCTTCCCGGGCATGCCTGCATACGGCAACGATGGTTTTGTTTATGCCAGCGACAAACCGGGCCTCGGTGTGGAAATTGATGAAAAGGAAGCGGCTCAATATCCCTGTGAGAATACGGTAACCACTTGGACTCAAACGCGTCTGCGCGACGGATCTTTGCAGACTCCTTAAATCGTATTCGCATAATCCGAGAACCTGACAATTGCTTCCCGGCTGGGATTGGCAGGAATACTAAACATTACCCACGTTTATGGGAAACCAATGCATGATGGATAATGAATATGGCGAAGCGAAATGTGTAAAGACATTCATAAACACCGGCAGTCAGAGAGAGAGGAACGGCTTCAAATAACGATGACCCCCAAAGTACCTGAAGGGGTGAGTCGATAGGCGAGCAGTTTAGCTGAGCTATATTCATAATCAGCGAATTTTCCGGCTGGATAAGCTCTAGGCGTGATTCCCGAAAGTAGCTTTGATTTTCAACGTTTAAAGTTATCAACCGGGCATTTATCAGGAATAATGCTTTAAAAGATTCTCTAAAACCTTTTCATATCAGCATCTAGAGTTATCGACACAAAATCGACACACTTTTTTCGGAAAAATGTGATAATATGGTAATGGGTAAATGCGGGATTTCTTCGAAATTCCGTTGGAATCCCCAACGTAAGACGGAATGGCGAAACATAAACGCTGCGGTTAGAGACCGGAGCGTTTTTTGATGGGCTTTTCCGGTGGAGGTCACGCGCGCGCGTGCTTTACCCGCGGCTTGGTGGAAGAATCAAGCCTTAAACGTTTAAAGAGCGGCTTTTTACAGTTCGCTCTTTTTTATTGCCTGGAAAGGAGGTGAATGAAAGATGGCCACATTTGCAAAACGGCTTATTACAGCCGGAAATATGATCGCCGGGCTCACCGCCCATGCCGATGAGGTGAGTCAAAGGGGGTTTACCAAGGAAGTCATCGGCCAGATGACCGCCCTATACGAAAAAGCGGTGGGACTGGATGACAAGCGCAATGCCCTCAAGGCGGCGCAGGCGCGCATATGCATATGCGCGTTGGGAAGCCACCAGTGAAGCGGAAAAGACCATGGGCGAACTGGAAGGTTTGTGCGGCAACGCCAGGCAGATCGTTCGCATGGACTTCGTTGAAGAGACCTGGCCTGAGTTTGGGTTCAGGAAAGGAGAGTATTCCAGTAAAACGGTAGGGACAACCGAGAAGAGCAAGGCTAGTTAAAGGAAAAAACTGGTTCCGGTGGTCTCACGTAAGTGCGTTTTTGAAAAAGCGGGGGACTGCCGGAATGAAAATTAGGGCAGCCATGAATAAGGGTGAATGTATGTAAATTTGGGGTTATTGCTCTGGCGTCGACAAGGGGACGCCACCTGCTCCCCTTGCAACCTCTAAGGCCAAAGGGTGAAACGGCTCACCCTTTGGAATCCCCGCCGCCCGGGGGCACCGTGCCCCCAGGGATACCCCTCTATCGCGACATTCCTCCTTGAATGTCGTAGGAGTGCTGGCGCGATTGAACAGACTCCTCCATCCATGGAGTCGGCTTCTTGGGTAATTCTGAGGGTCGACGGGTGAGATTCGTCCTAAATCTAACCCGCGTGTGGTCAACGTCGTGTTGACCATTTCGTGGAAGGAAAGTAGGCGTTTTTGATGGTCATATTAAGGGCTTAAAATTAGTTGTCCTTTGATCAAATGCAGCTAATCCTTAAATCCGTTTAATCTGGTCAATCCTGAGTGTTTTGGTTAAGCTTGATCTGGCATTGATTGATCAGCTTATCCAGCTTGATGCTGTAAGCGAGAACGACGGAGTCGGTGCGGCAGCCATGGGCGGTGTAGACTTCGTAGAGTTTTTTCCGTCCGGCGGCGATTTTCCGTTGGAGGGATTCGATTGTTTCAGGGGGTCGTTTGGACATGGGCACCTTTTTTATGGGTTACTTGTTCCTGGTTGTTTGGAATTCGTTATTGATTACTAGTTATTACTTATTCGTATCTAGTGATTTGTTGTTTGCTATTCGTTGTTGGTATCATGATTTATTGATGAGTTATCGTTGCCGGTAAATCGTGAGTGGCAAGACGGACAGAACGATTGTGCTGGGTTTTAAAAATCGTGGGGTGTAAAACAAGGCTCTAAAAATAGGATCAAAAGCCTCAATCTGTTTGGAGATTTGAAACTAATAATCTTTCCATTTATTTTTTTCCTTTTTTAATGTTATAATGGAAATAATTGAGATTTTAGGCAATATAAATCTAGGCACAAAATCAATAATTTGTGCTTGGATTTTTCTGTTGTTTCATTATTTCAAGATTTTTATTTTTTCTTATTTAGGATTATGAGATTAATCTAGTTAAGTATATTATATCAAAAATCAGAGAAAGATCAAGAGGAACTCTAAAATTGGATAAAAAGATTTTGAAACAAGAAAAAGAAAAAATTGCCAAAGAGATTGGGCAACGACTAAGAATATTACGTATTACCAATAAGTTAAATGCTGGAGAAATACATAAACTAACTGGCATTTCAACTGGCAACACTAGCTCGATGGAGACAGGTAAGACTTTTCCTTCGGCTTATGCTTTGATTAAATTATCCGAATTATATAATGTGTCAACAGATTGGATACTTAAGGGTAAAACGCTAGAGAGTAAAGATGATAAAGATTTGGTTACGGTGGGAGATATTTTGCAAAGTGATATTGACGAAGAATTAGCGGCTTATTTGCAATATATATTGAAGGTTTGGCATGAGGGAGAACGGGATCGGCATTGGGTGATGAAGCAGTTGGAGAAGGCATTTGAGGATGTAGGGAAGAGGTTGGAGAAAGGAAAGAAGGAATAATTGAAAAAATTGTTGGATGAAGTTAAAGAAGTTTGAAATGCAAAAGGTAATAGGGAAAATTGATAATAAAACCGCCGTGATTTAACTGGTACATCATTAATGAATGCCGCTAAGACGGTGGAGATAACCGGAGGGGATCGCCAAGGTGGAGGCGATCAAGGCGTTGACCGAAATTAACAATCTCAGAAGAAAGAACGTAAGAAAATGATATATAGACAATAGTATGAATAAAGAGGTGGATATTTTGTCCATCAAGCGACATTTAAACCGCAATGCCATGATTCGGATTTTTACAATTCATAACTTCATTGAAAACAGCCAATATCCGAATATTCAAAGTTTGGCTGAACAATTGGAGGTCAATGCCAGAACTGTTGAAAGAGATATCGAGCAGTTGCGTGATTTTTTTAATGCACCGCTGGTTTATGATAGATTGCATAAGGGATATTATTATGAGGAGAAATTTGCGCTACCACCGTTTCAATTTACAGAGGGAGAAATGGTGGTTTTATTTTTGGGGCAAAAATTGCTGAGCCAAGTTGAGGGGGGTATTTATAAAAAAGAAATACGGTCATTATCGGAGAAATTACAATGTTTATTTAACTCAAAGCCCAACCCCGGCAATTTTTTGTTGGAGGATACGGTTTCTTTTAATATTTCGCCATTACGGGGTGAAGACTGGCAGGTGGCCAAGTCTTTTGCCGGACTGCAAACTGCGATCAAAAACCGTAATCGAGTAAAAATGCTCTACCTATCCATTAGCTCGGGAGAAACCCTAGAACGTATTGTTTCCCCGTATCATTTGCGTTATTACGACGGGGCCTGGTATTTGATTGGCCATTGTTCCCTGCGGAATGCTCCCAGAATATTTGCGGTTGATAGGATTAAATCCTTGGAAGTGCTGATCGAAAAATATTGTTACCCGGATGATTTTCAGCTTGAGGAATTTCTTGATGGCGTCCGAGGAATTGTCAGGGGGAAAAAATATCAAGTCGAAGTAAGGTTTGATGCTTTTCAGGGGAAATGGATCAGGGAGAAAAAGCTGAAAGAATATGAAAATATCCGGGAGTTGCCGGATGGTGGATTGATTTTTACCAGTGAAGCCAGCGGTTTGACGGAGATTAGACAATGGGTGTTAGGGTTCGGAAGCCATGCGGAGGTTTTAAAACCTGCGGAATTAAGAGCGGAGTTGAGGGGAGAAATGCAAAAATTAGGGAAAATTTATGAAACAGCGGAAAAATTTAATCAGCCCGACAACCGGTGTCGGGGTGAAGGAGTAAAATAAAAGGCAGAAATGTCAGATTGGCCTTAGGCTTGGCCTAAAGTTAGGACGGATAAAATTGGGAATAACGCAAGAGAAATTGGTTGATTTGATCGTGGATCTGTCTGAAGCCGAGTTGGCGGAGGTCATGGATTTCATTGGTTATTTGAAACTGGTAAAACGGGGGAAAGACAATGACGGTGAAATCCAGAAAGTGATTGAGGATAGCGAAAGGTTTTGGCTGGATGAAAGTAAATAGTGGAGGCATAGACGTATGCGGTTAGTCATTGAACTACAGCCTGTAAATAATATCTCCCTCCGGTTGCCTTTGGAATATAATCATTTTGTGCAGTCAGCCATTTACCGGACGTTAGATGCCGACCTGGCGACGTTTTTGCACGATACCGGATTTTATGGGAGCGGGCGGCAATTTAAGCTTTTTACCTTTTCGCGGTTGCTGGGACAGTTTCAAATCATCGATGGGCAAATCGTCTTTTTTCCGCCGGTCCGTCTGATCGTCTCATCGCCGGTGGAGGCTTTTTGTCAGAGCTTGGTAAACGGGTTACTTTCCCGTGACGGCATGCAACTGGGAAAAGAAGGATTAATGGTGGCGGCGGTCCGGGCGGAACAACCCAAAGTTGCGGCGGAAACGATCAAATTCAAGCTATTATCACCGGTGGTGGCTTACAGTACGCTTTTCCGGCCGGACGGAAGCCGGTATACCTGCTATTATCAACCGGGTGACGGGGAATTTAGCCGAAACGCCGCCGAAAATATCCGCAAGAAATATTTGGCGTTATATAACACTCCTCCGCCCGATGTAGAATTGAAAATCCGCCCTTTGCATCAGCCGAAGCTCCATGTGATGAAGTTCATGGGAACGGTGATCAAAGGATACTCCGGCCCGTTGCAACTGGAGGGGCCGCGGGAATTGTTGCAACTGGTGGTGGACGTGGGACTGGGGGGCAAGAACAGCATGGGGTTTGGGTGTGGGGAGATGGCCTGAGATGTGGCCTTATGTTCACTATGGGGCTGGAGATTTTGGGAGTGAAGAAAGAGAATGGTACGCACTGCGTAGCGAATTGACCTGGACTCATTACCGGCTGATTATGCGGGTTGAAAACCTTGCGGCGCGGGAGTATTACATGAATGAAGCGGCGGAGCAGAACTGGAGCACACGGCAGTTGGAACGGAATATCCATTCGCTTTACTGCGAGCGGCTGCTTTCGACCCGGGATAAAGAACTGGCGCTGGCTCAAAGCGCGGCTGCAGGTGAAGCGTATCAACCGGCTGACTTTATCAAGAACCCTTATGTATTGGAGTTTCTGGGACTGCCGATACCGCCAGGATTCTCCAAGGCGGATTTTGAAGCGGCGATCATCGAGAATTTGCAGCAATTTCTACTGGAGTTAGGCAAGGGTTTTTCTTTTGTCGGCCGGCAATACCGGATTACCACGGAAACTAAGCATTTTTTCATCGATCTGGTCTTTTATAATTTTCTGCTTAAGTGTTTTGTGCTGATTGACTTAAAAATCGGCGAGTTAACCTCACTTTGTATCAGCCGAAGTTGCATATGATGGTTGTTGGGTAACATACGAATCCTTATAGGTAGACTAGCTTAACATCATAATCATCTTGTTTTAATCCCTTTTAGGTAGTCCCATAATTATTGTTGGCTGTTGTTCAACAATCTATACTCCGATTTGGATGGCAAAGTCGTTGAATAATTTTTTTTTTAAAGATAATGATTATGTTTAAAGGTTGGTGAAGCTATGAATACAAACCAAGTCATTTTTCCCAAGCTCGGACATTTTTGGCTGGACAATGGTTTAGTGGGTTTAATAAAGATGTTGGAAGAAACGCCTTTGGATGGGATAGAAATATTTCACGATGATGAAAAATTAATTTTGGCAGGGGAAAATGACAATATCCAAAAATCTCTGCTGGAAGCCTATGAGCTTCTAGTGGAGAGGTTTTATAACCTATCCACTCGGAAGCAGCAGGAAGAAAAAACATCTTATAACTTTTATTACGATAGAATCCGAGATCAGTTTTTTGATTTTCCGAAAAGAAAATCGGTGGGAATTGCCGGCATCATTTACAATAAAGCACCCCGGCCAACAGGGGGGTCTATCGATTGGCAAGCAAAGATCCATCACAGTTTTGTGTTTAATGGAAAAAATTCGAAAAAGAAACGTGGCATTTTACCGGATGAATATTCATACTTGCAGGAGCGGTTGGATCGTTTTTTAGATGCCAAGGGCTTGGATGTAACGACTTCCGGACTGTTAATCGACGGGCCGAACGCCGTCAAGCCCAATGTCAACATACAAGTTGCTTCTAAGAATAAGGAAGGCAGATGCTATTTATGCGGAGAACCATCCGGGACTTTTGATGAAGCCAACCAAACCGTGTTCCCTTTCCTTACAGGGAGTTCAGGGGTTTTATCGTTCAACCCTGAAGCGGGTAAACCGGAGAAGATATGTTGGAAGTGTTCCTTTCTGGGTAAATTCATTCCAGTAACCGGGTTTTATTTGAGTCAGGGTGATAATCTTTACATTTTTTTACCCTACTCGACTTCGTTAGAGAAAATGTGTGTTTCATATGATACCTTGCAGGATGCCAAAGAAATTGATCCCAATTTATTTCATAATTTCAAACATCCATTAGGGGGGTATTATCAGCATCCATTTGAAGTCGCTTTTGCTTTTTTGTATACCTTATTTAATAAATTACGGGTTCGGCAAGAGAATATTTCCGATGAGTTGCCACCGGTCGCGCTGGAAGCGATATTCGAATTTGCGTTTGATAAAGCTCCTTTAGAGTTTTACGCCATTCATACCAGAGATGAAGGCAGTACGTTTGCCGGGAAAATGATATGGCCTTTTAAAGAAGCATACTATTTTTTCCGTTTGTTACAAAAAGTTGAGACTGCCACGGATATAAAAATCAAGGACGCTTTGAACAATTGCATCGATTTTAAGCAAACGAAAGCAGAGATGCAAAGCATGACCCGGAATAAGATTTGTGAAAGGATATTAAAAAAGCAGACTATTTTGGACCTGGTGGAACAACATGTTTATCACGCCCAGTTGAATTACTTTAAACCGTTGTATGATTTGGTACGGATTTATGAGTTATTAATAAAGGGGGAAAACAACATGGAGAAAAAAGAAGAACAAGAGGCAGCGGTCGAACTTGGCAGAAAAATCGGCATGGCTGTAGGAAAAAGTGAACTCACCAAAAAGGGAGGGAAAAAAGGGGATTTGTACGCACTACGGAAGAGCCGTCGTAAAGTGGATTTTTTAGAGCAAGTGAATCGCCTGCAGTTTCGTTTGGGGCCCGATTTTGTTGTTCCAAAAGAGGTCTACGAAGGAAAATTAACCGATGAGAATTTTTTGGAATTTAAACAGTATTGTATGATTGCTGCATTAAACAGCTATAATTTCGCCAAAGGCAATAACAAGGAGGAGAAACAATGAAAACGGGAAAAGCATTGACCATTACCTATTTGACGGTGGTATCGCTATCGAGTCTCAACGGTTCGGATAAAGAAGCTGATAATATTTCTAGCATTAAAAAATTCTCACGGGAGACGGAACAATTCCCCTATGGATCTTCCCAGTGGGTCAGGCGTGCTTTGCGGGAACAATTGGGTTCTATGGGTTGGAAATTATCAGAAGGAGCGGAGTCTTCGATTGCAAAAGGTGCGGCTACGACCCAACAAAAACCGAAAGAATTTATTGATGATGATTTATTTGGCTTTATGGGCACGGAAAAGGCTGATAATGACAAGAAAGGGAGCGCTTATAAACGCACTTCACCGGTGAGAGTCTCACCATTGATCGCACTTAACAAGTATGAAGGGGACCTGGACTTTGGAACCAATTATATGGGAGTTAAAGCCGGAGGGGATCCCAATATCTTTGAAACCGAAATTCATTCCGGCCTGTATCGGGGCTCCATATTGGTGGAATTGGACCGGGTGGGCTGCGGAGATGGATTTGATCAAGAGATATCTGATGAAGAAAAGTCCAAACGGGTCGTGGCGCTGGTTAATGCGGTTAAAAATTTATGGTCCACAGGGCGTCAAACCCGGTTTTTGGCGGATATTTCACCGAAATTTGTGGCTGCGGCATATCTGAGAGTTAAGAATCCGGTGTTTTTGGAAACAGTGATTCCACAGCAAAAAGGGATTAATTTTAATCTGATTCAAGAGACGGTTCGCGATTATAAAGAAGAAATTATCGAATACGTCTTGGGTGCAAAAAAAGAAATGTTTGCGAACCTCCCGGAGAATATTTTGTCGATTGGCGATTCGTTTCAAACGATGGTCTCTTGGATTGAAAGCCATTATTGTCAGAAATAGGGTGAGTGAAAATGTTTTTTATCGAAGTGCATTCTTATTCGGAAATGGCTTCATTTCGGGTCCCAGAGACCCATACCCTTCAACAAACCTTACCTCTTCCTCCGAAAACGGCATTAATCGGCTTGGTCGGCGCGGCAGTGGGGCTTTCATTTCAAGAGGCCATGAATTTTTGTTGCCGTGATCATCAAATTCACTTCGGGGTCATTGGAACCCATCGTGGGAAAGTCGGTGATTTATGGAAATACCGGAAAATAAAATCGGGGGAAACGATAACGGCTGTATTGATCCGGGAGTATTTGATTGATTTTGAAATGCGGCTTTATGTAGGATGTAATGATAACAGTTTAATGAATAAAATTCGAGGATGTTTTTTAGATCCCCACTATGTTTTGACGGCCGGAAACAGTGATTTATTGCTTAAATTAAAATCAATCAGTCCGGTGTTTGCCGCAGAGATAATCCCGGTAAGCGATTTTGAATATACAATGATTCCCGGCAATCATTCCGGTAATTATGATTCGAATATCGATCTCCGGACCATTCCATTGATGCGGGATATTTATGCTCCACAAGTTCAATTGTTACCGGTCGAATTTGATTTTTGGGGAAATGAACGACGCGTGAAGTCCCGGCAGCCATTCACCTTTATCGATACCCCGGTCCGTTTTAAAGCAGCCGTTGATGGGTTTCAGGTGGGAGAGAGAGTGGTGGCTCTTATATGACAACATATTGGGCTAAACCCGATCAAAGTTATCAACAACATATGGATGCCGTTTATGCTATTTGGGAAGAAATGATGGTGTCCATCAAGCCTTTGATTAACCGCTTGGCGGAGCAATATTCATTTTCCGCAGAGAGATTAATCCAGGGCTCATTGTTGACTGTGATTTTGCATGATGTCGGAAAAAATATCGAACCATTTCAGAAGATGATGGATGCCGTTCGAAATGGCCAGAAGTTTGACTTTGGGCAAAATTATCGTCACGAGTTGGCCTCCGTTCCCTTTGTGATGCTAGGCTGGAATATGCTTCAGAAACGTTCGACTTTGTCTAGCTGCCCGTTAGAGGTTTTCGCAGTGGCGGCTCATCACCGACCGCTCAATACCGACTTCACTGCCTTTGAACGGGAAAGGGGAAAACCGCTTCCTACCTTATATGAAAATGGAGTGAAAGAAGCGCTGGATATTGCGAAGTCATACTTTCAAAGGAATGGCTGGGAATTTTCCCTTGAACACAGCGGAGATATTGGAAAAACGAAAATGAAAGTGATTCCTTTTCTAATGACATTAATTGAAAAATCCTTACAAAAGTGCCTCCAAACTGAGAATGTTGAGAAGATACGAGTTATTTACAGCGTTTTGCGGGGAGTATTGCATTATGCCGATTGGCATGGTTCGGCCAATGCCCCATTGGAATATTCGATCAAAAGAGATCCTTTGGATATTATCGCGATTATTGAAGAACGATGCCACACCAAAAAAATTATTTTTAAAGGGTTAACAGCGTTTCAGCAGAAGATGGGAGAACAAGTAGGGCATGGAATTGCCGTTGCCCCGACAGGAAGCGGTAAAACAGAAGCTTCTCTGCTCTGGGCGCTTAACAATTCACAGAAAATGGGTGGATCCAAAATTCTTTACCTGCTGCCAACGATGGCGACGGCCAATAGCATCTGGTCACGCTTGGTGGATATCTTTGGGGAAGAAAACGTAGGACTGACACACTCGTCGGCTGATTTAATGTTTCAGCGGGAAATCGAAGAAGAAACCGAAATAACCAATAACCGGCGTAATCTTTTGTTTGATCAATGTTTTATCAGACCAGTTACCGTCGGGACGGTCGATCAATTTTTAACGATTGGCTTTAATATGGGGAAATGGGTTGTAAAAGAGATTAATGCGGCCAATGCAGTCATTATACTTGATGAAATCCATGCTTACGATGGATGGACTTTGGGTTTAATCGTATCGTCGATCCGGCATTTCTCGAAGATGGGTGCCCGGTTTCTGTTAATGAGCGCAACCATGCCTGCAAATTTAGTGGAATTGTTTCAAAAGGAACTACCGGGAACGGCGATCATCAAGGATACGGTATTGTTAGCCTCCACCCGTAGCAAGTATTGTACCAAAAACATGTTGATTGAAGCAGATCTGGATACGGTACGCAAGGCAGTGCAAAGCGGTCATAAAGTGCTGGTAGTCGTTAATACGGTGGACAAATGCCAAAAGCTTACCACGATACTTGCTGATTTAAACCCGGTTTGTTATCATTCGCGGTTTATTTTGCGGGACCGTCTACGGATTGAATTGGGAATCGATAAGGCCAACTTGGTCATTGCAACCCAAATCGTTGAAGTATCCTTGGATATCGATTACGATTGGTTATTCACCGAATGCGCCCCTCCCGACGCCATCGCCCAAAGGGTGGGGAGGGTGAACCGTTATCGAGATCGGACCCGTGATAGCCGAGTCTATATCTATCGGGCCGATGAGACATCGGAGCTGATTTATAATCCAATTAACGACAAAGAACTTTTGGCGAAATCGTTTTCGGAATTTTCCGCGGTCGATCCGGATGTTTCCGAACAAGATTTGTTAAATATTATTGAGAATGTCTATCAAAACTATCCGTTCGAAAACCGGGAAGGTTTTCAAGATGCTTTACAGCAATACCGGTTGAGCCAGAAAAACCGGCTGGCGATTTTAGATAACCGGAAGCGGGATGAACTTGAAGAAACACGCCAAAGTAAATATGAGTCCATTTCTGTAGTTCCATCATGTTTTTTTGATGAGCTGCAAAGCGTTACTCCGCGAGAACGCCGTTTATATGAAGTTAAAGTGCCTTATTGGTATTACAAAATCCATCATTCCAGAAGCAATGAAGAAATTCTGTTTTGTGATTTGGATTATGATCCCAATATTGGGGCTGTTTTGCGAAGCGACCCCAAAACTTTAATGTGTTGAGGAAGAAATGATGAATACGTTGAATTTCTCCGATCTCCAAGTCACCGCCACTCTTATCTGGTATTATTTCATCTGCCCCCGTGAAGTCTGGCTGATGGGGCGGCAGATCACGCCCGATCAGGATAACGGGAATGTGGAAATCGGGCGCTTTATCCATGACCAGAGCTATGTCCGGGAGAAAAAAGAAGTTTCTCTCGGCCATTTGAAGCTTGATCGGCTCAAACATGATCACGGCGAGCTAGTAGTGGCCGAAATCAAAAAGAGCTCCCGCTTTACCGAGAGCGCCCGGATGCAATTGGCCTTTTATTTGCAGGAATTAAAAAATAAAAGGGTGATCGCCCGTGGCGAGTTGCGTTTTCCGGAAGAGAAAAGGAAAGAAACCGTGGTTTTGGATGAAACAATGGAACGGGAATTGGACAGGGTAAGCCGGGATATTTTGCGGATTGTGTACTTGGAAATGCCTCCGGTACCCAAGAAAAATCAATGGTGCCGTCGGTGCGCCTATGGGGAGTTTTGCTGGGCATAAATTCATCAACCCTCCGTTTTGATCCCGTGAATGCCAAGGGGATCGTAAATCATTTTTACACCCATTTCAAAGACGGGATGATATGGCGTGAAGAATTGACCGCGACAATTGCTTAGGGTTCCACTGAATAAATTCCTTTAAAAAAAGCCGGGTGGAGGGCAAAAAATATTTTGTAGTCGACCTACGGTAATGCAAAAAATCCCGGAGACCGACAACGGGAGTCGATGGAATGTTTTTGGGATAACCAATGTGTTTTATATTTAAGTTCAAGATCATGGTGGAAAAAACCATTGTTTTTGAACTAAAAAAAGTCCATTTCAGAAGGGTTTTTAGACTACCTATGAGGGATTGAAACAGAGTAGGAATTTCACCAATAATTTCTCCAGTCTCGTTTTTAGACTACCTATGAGGGATTGAAACTATGATCTCGGGCAAAACTTAAATTTAATTGTAGTAAAGTTTTTAGACTACCTATGAGGGATTGAAACCTCATCTTCACCCTCTATCTCTCTCCAATGTTTTTCGGTTTTTAGACTACCTATGAGGGATTGAAACCTGGATAGGAAACTTAAACCCGCTACCATTAACAGGTTTTTAGACTACCTATGAGGGATTGAAACTTACCAAAGTCGGTCCCAACGCTGCCGCCATACCTGCGTTTTTAGACTACCTATGAGGGATTGAAACTCTGCCACGGGCCACACCTACCTCAAAAAATTATCGTTTTTAGACTACCTATGAGGGATTGAAACGAATGAGAAGGCAACGAGGGTTGACGACCAATAATTGTTTTTAGACTACCTATGAGGGATTGAAACCCGTTAGGAACTTCTGCCCCTGTTTTAGGTACTGGAGTTTTTAGACTACCTATGAGGGATTGAAACTTTAATACTACTTTGTCAAATGCAGTTAGTTATTTGATGTTTTTAGACTACCTATGAGGGATTGAAACCTAGGATTAGGCGGCAACGTAGGAATCCACATCATCGTTTTTAGACTACCTATGAGGGATTGAAACCCGTTAGGAACTTCTGCCCCTGTTTTAGGTACTGGAGTTTTTAGACTACCTATGAGGGATTGAAACTCACCTCACTTTAGGAATGGAATAACATCTTTAGCCCAAGTTTTTAGACTACCTATGAGGGATTGAAACTTTAATACTACTTTGTCAAATGCAGTTAGTTATTTGATGTTTTTAGACTACCTATGAGGGATTGAAACCTAGGATT
>JAFABB010000042.1 GCA_023426245.1 Bacillota bacterium | reverse complement strand
GATGTTTATCGAGGTTTTGGCAAAAATTGAACCAAAGCCGATCCTATATGTGGAACTGGTATACATTCGTTTGAGGTAAAGTTGGGGACTTGAGGGGGAGTAAAAGTGAAGGTTAAAACCGAAAGCAATTTTGCCGGCGCCAAGTGAGCAAAGGATGCAAGAATTTGAGTCTGTTTGTGATGATTTCGAGTCGAACGTAAACCGATGGTATGATATTGAAGTGGTTCTGACGCAATGGAGTCTTAATTGTTGGATGATGAAGATCTCATCGGGTACAATGTAATTCCCTTTGCGGGGGATTGCTTCTGTTTGGATTGCAGGAAAAACGGAATTGCTCCGGTGGTGGTCTGGTATCATGAAGAATCGGATGATCTTAACCCGGTCTTTGCAACCGTGGCGGAGAGCCTTAGGGAGTTTTTGGAGATGTTAAAGAAATAGCGGTTTATAAAGTATCTACGATTACATTATTATTGGAGGCTAAGCTATGAGTGAAACATATTTCGATAATGCCGACTGGCATTTTGAGGATGCGCATAATGTTTACAGCGAATGCTTTATGAACAAGCATCCGCAGGCTTATATTGAATGGCAAGCAACTAAAAAGGATATTGGTTTTATTGAACATTGCGAAGAAGCGGCTGAAGCAGTCTTTCGAAGAGCCGCTTTCCATATGGGTGTATATATGGCTTGGATTATTAGATATGAGTTTGAAGGAAAGATTCATAAAGAAGAAAGTGCAGATGACCTGGAAAAAGTACGGAACCGGCAGATGACAGGAACGGAGTTCATACTCAAAAGATGTGACGGCAAACTCTGGGCCGAGGATTTGAATGAGGAAGGTTTAGCTTTTACCAGGAGCTATTACGAAGAACACTATTTGATGGATTTCGCCGATTTGGCTTTAGGCATAGCTGACGGACCTTATACTTTGGAGGACGGTTGGGAGAATTACCAAGAGTTCGCTCAAATGCTAGATGAAGCTTATGAAAATTGGAAAAAAGGTAAACCGGGTAGAGTAAGGTAACAAATGTTGCTCGACCTATGGAGGCTGATGATTTGAAAGTATTTTATTTTGGCAGAGAAACCGATTGTGATAGTTTAAAGAGGTTAAATTGTATTTTAATGAGCCGGGATGAAAATAAGTTAAATCAATTTGAACTATACGGCAGCGAAAGATACCCTCATTTGGCCATTTTGGTTCATGATAATCTGGCTTGCGTGCATTTTTTTGTATCCGAAGACGATTGCGGGCATTATGCCTACTGTGATGAAAACTTACTCGATGAAAACGATTCCACTACCTTTTCCATTGGCTCAACTAAAACACAGATATCGAATCATTTGGTCATCCCATTTTCTTTAGCCCAAGCCGTAGCCGGGGATTTCTTTTTGTCGTTAAAGATGTCCGAAAAAGTTAAATGGTTTGAACTATAAATAACAATTTAAAGAAGAAATGGGGTGAAGATTCCGTGTCGATCCTGGGGCCCTATACCGGCGATAAGAGTAAAGCTGGCAGTTACCAATACGGTCCTCACTGGCAAGGGATGAAAGGGTATCGGGTCGTGGATGCGCGCCAATGCCCACGAGAAACCGAAAACTATCGGCATCAGTTTGGCGGCAGTTTTTGGAAAGTGCCAACCTGCGAAAAATGTCACACGCCGTTGCATCAAATCTTGACCTTTGACTTAAGCGATCCGCGGCTTGCCATTTTACATACGGAAGGGCTGGCTGATTTACCGCTGGTATCCTGTGTTAATTGTTCGGCTTATTGGGAACCGCAAGTTTTTCAGTTAGATCTGCAAGATAAGGCCGTTAAGGTCATTGCTCAAAACGATACTCAGGACTTTGCCCAAGATCCGGAAGACAGGTTACCTTCGCCGCTTCCGTTAGTTCCGGCCGGGTTAACTGAGCTGAAACCGGAGGATATTCCCGGCGACCGTGAATCCTATAATCAGGCATGGGGCTTGTTCGGCAGCGAATATATCGCTCGACTGTTGGGACCGCCTTTATACAGCCAAAATCCGCCGGATCGGGAATGTCCGTTGTGCAAGAAAGAGATGACTTATGTCGGGATGATTACTAGCGAAAACTATGATGAATCCGGGAAACTCATCCCCGGCGTACCGTTCCTTTTAGGTGAAATCTCTTTGTATTTTTTGTTTTGCAAGGATTGCCTGATCTTAAAGACTGAAGCGCAGGGGACATAAAACAACGGAGCGGCGTCAGATGAGTGAAACTGAAAACGTAATCCACTGATATCCATGTTCTGTGATAAACATCTCAATTACCATTGGGAGCGTTGAAAAATGTGGAAACAGCAGTTAGCTGAAATTAAGGCCAGACGGGAACGGCGGGGTAGAGGCATCAATGATCCAGCCTCCAACCAACAGATTGTACTTTTGAGCGCAATGGTTCAGAAGAAGTTTCATCAGGTTTTGCCGGATCAGTATCTGAATTTCCTTAGAACCGTCAATGGACTGGAATATAACGGCTTCATTTTCTATGGGGTTGACGGTTCTTTGTTGGAAGTTCAGACTCACCAAAAAGTAAATGGCTATATTGATAACAATGAGGTATGAGAATGAGTGGCAAAAACAATACCTGTTTTTTGGAGAAAGCAGTATCAGTTGGTATTGTCTGGATCTGAACCAAGAAGTTTATGTGGAGCTTGATAATCCTTCGGGGGATCCAATGTATACCTACAACGATTTTGACGCGATGTTGGAAAAGGCCATGAAAGATAGCCTGCTTTAAAAAAATCTTGGCAATTGTTTACTAAAACGAATAGAGTACATATCGTTAATCACCCAATTTATGGGGTTGATTGAATAAGTAATGATCCAGAAGGAGCTAACCATGGAGTCACTTCAAGATACCTACCAACGGATTGTCAAAATCAATTGGTTTTCCAATTACGGCCAGGAAATGAATGATATCGGCATCAATTATGCGCAAGTGAAGGACTGGGAAACGGCAGTTAAAAAGTGTAAGAGCACCCTTTGGGAGAATGTCCAGATCGAAGCCAGAAACATCTTAACTGTTGCTTTACATGACAATTGGCCGGATAAGGATCGGTTGTGGAATGAGATTACCGATCAGGCCAAAGAATTGTTGAACTTAGGAGTGACACCGGCGATCACGGAATTCGTGAACCGCCACCAACTTGATATAGCCGTTTTGCACAGTGTCCGATGGGATATACTCGCCGCAATGATGGAGCATGCCTATAGTCCCTACGTAAAGCCCGGGTTTTATACCGAACTGTTGAAAGTATATGAAGCCGGTCACTTTCCTTGTGGTTGGAAAGGAAAATGGCCTGATGGAAATCTACTTATATACTAATAATATAAATAGTGGGAGTTTTGAAGATGGCAGATCAAAACAATTTTTTGGATTCGGTTGTTGAGCAAGGCGATGAACTGGACAAAATCCGTAAACATATTGAACAATATATCGGTAAGCCTTCGTATATCAGTATAGATACCATGCCCAACATCATCAACCTAGACTTATATACGATTTGCGCCAACCCTCAACGGCCCTATCATACCATTATTACTTTGGGAATGAGCGGGCTACCGGCAGAAGTTCCGGAAGATCAATCCATGTGGAAGTATACGGAATTGATGATCTATTTGCCGGAGTCCTGGCCGGTTACCAAAGAAGCCATCAAGGATTTTGCGGACTATTGGCCGGTGGGATGGTTAAAAAAGCTGGGCAGGTTCCCTCATGAAAACAATACCTGGTTCTGCTGGGGCGATACGATTCCCAACGGAGAACCGGCCACTCCTTTTGCCGATAATACTGAATTTTGTTGCATGGTATTACTTCCGCCCATCCGTGAAGCAGAAACTTTTTTTGAGTTGAAGATCAACGAGGAAAAGTCGATCCGTTTTTTGGTGGTGGTCCCGATTTTCAAAGAAGAGATGGATTATAAATTGGAAAATGGATTTCAAAAGCTGTTGGACAGGTTTGATGCGTATAACATCAACGATATTATTGCGCTTGACCGGCCGAATACTTGCAATAGGATAGGCAACCATGAAATCTCATTTAGAACGATTTCATAAAAATCAAAGTAACACTTGCAAAAGAAATCTGTTGAAAATTGCGAAAAGATAAATAGCTCGATTATTGAACGAAGGAGAAAATAAAAACGATGTATACCCGGAAACTAATTGATCCTAAAACCGATAAAGTTTGGATAGCCACGCTGTCGGATAAGACCCTGAAATTAGAAACAGGGAAAGATGGGGCAACTAAGGTCAAAGAAAAAATTTGCGATTCCAGTTCTGTTACGCAGGACCAATTGGAGAAACAGGAATGGGAAATGCTCAAGAAGGGATACATTTTAAGAAACCCTGACAGCCCTGGTGGAGAACCAACATTGCATTACTATATCGGAAGGGGCTATACCGGATGCCTTGTAGTGGCAAATACCCGAAACGAAATAGTGACCAATAAAAATGGAGATTTCAATAACAATGAGAACGATGCTTTAGTATTTATTACCCAGGAAGGTGTCCTAACTAACAGTATAAAACTACCTCAATTTCTACCATGGGATGCCGTATATAGCCCAGTGAACAATTCCTTATTCATCGATATCGATCATCTTATTTTTCAGTACAATATGGAAACTGGTAACTACATTCAACTTACTTCAAAGTGTGAAGAACCGGCCAGTTTCATTTCGGTTGAAGGATCCCGGGCTGTTTATTGCACACATCCCCGAATGATTGCAAAGGATATCAAAACAGACAAAATACTATTTTCCCATGATATCAACTGCGAGTTATATGGGGGTCACACACCGCAAATATGCGGTACGCTTTCAAAGGATGAACGAATCCTGGCACTTTGTGTGAAATTAGGAGAAATACAACTGTTTAACGCAGAAACCGGAGCTTTAATTGATAGCATACATACTGAATCTGAAAGAATCAGTAAAATGGAATTTGCTGATTCCGATAACATTCTTGTCACCTTAGGAAACTCCGGAATCCGACTTTTTGATGTAAAGCGGAAAGAAGAACTTCCTTCGTTAGGTTTAGGTGAAGTTCATACATTTTGCTTTAATCCTAATCAAGATAAGTTGGCGGTTTTAATAAGAAAAGGTGAAGTACGAGTCTTTGATTTTGTTCGAAGGGTTCATTTATATAGTTTCAGAGTTGAGCATATGGTAAAAACCGGGCAAATTGCATTTGTAAATGAAAAATTAGCTATACGTACTGATTATGGATGTTTGAGCCTTTATTCGGTCTAATATAGTTTCACAAAGGGCTAAAGTAAGTATACAGAGAGGTAAAATGATGTACTGTCTTGGCTACAATGATATCTATCCGATTTTTGAAACGATAACCCTCAAAGTATTTAACGCACAGAATATTCTACACCGAAAGGAATTGATTTCGAGTGTTTTCGAAAAAGTCCTCGTAACGCCGTACTTCAATGGAATCAGTAAATTTAATGAATACGGTTATTATACCATGGGCGGGAGAAGCAAAAAGGGAAAATTGACCGATACCGTATGGTTGCAACTCCGGGAAAAAATCTCCAATTGCCAACTAAAAGCACTGGGTTCTACATATAACCTAGGATGATCAATTTAATTTCAAATATGATGATATTTCATTTACATTTGGCAGAAATGCCATACCGGAAGAGCCGGGTATGAATAGGCTTCAAGTATTGGTATCTGAAGAAAGTTATCGCAGGAACAGAAGTTTCCTGTTCTGCGACTTCTTCGTGGAATTGTGCGAATTGGCGGAGGCTTGTTACGGCTTTGCCAATATTCATGTCGACTCCACGGATTCGCAAGCTATGAATGAATGCTATAAAAACACTATTGACTTATTGCCGGTGGATTGTATCAATTCCAGTCGTTATATCTCGGATAGCGACTGGTTAATTAAGGATGTCTGCTGGCTTAACTTCATTAGCAACCGTCATTTGGAGCAACTGCCGCTTGATACTAAAGTCTTCTTGTCGGAGATGCCGTTTTACAGGAAAAATGACCGGGGGGTATATTTTGCGGTAGCGGATGATCCGTATATGGGGGAAAAAAGTTATGAGCGGATAAGAAAACTGCGGCAGATTTTTCAGCCGGTTATTTGTGAGGATGATTGGTATAAATTTGTCTAGAGTAATATGTCATGAGATCGAATATCCAACAATTGATTTTGTATGAGATAAAAAATTGAGGAGCGAACCATGATGCAGCCAAAGAATGATGCTGCCGGGCAGACCTGTCTCGCCAGTGAGGCTTACCAAACCAGGCTGTATGCGGACAAGACCCAGCTAGCCGCGGAAGGTTACCATACGGTACTGGCAGTTCAACCCCAGTCGGTCCCGGTTGAAACCGCAGCGACTGCTGAAGAGGATCAGGAACTCTACCGGACCGGCGACTATATCGGCGAACGTTACGAAGTGCTGGCAATCCATCGGGGCGCCTGGGGAGTGATCTATGGGACCTACGACCACAAAACGGAGTTGCCTCGTGCCTTAAAGACGATTCAAAAAAGATATCAGTTTGATAAGAAATTGTTGGAACTTTTCAGGGAGGAAGCCGCTCTTTGGGTCAGCCTTGAGAAACATCCTTATATTGTAAGGGCTTATAGTGTAGAAAAATATGAAGATCTACCTTTTGTACTCACCGAATACATTAGTAACCCCCAGGGCAATGACTTACGAAGCTGGCTGGGGAGTCCGAAGCTGACTTTGGCGGTCGGGATGGAGCTGGCCTTAAAGATTGCCCAGGGTATGCAATATGCCCATAGGAAAGTGGCCGGTTTGATCCACCGGGACTTAAAGCCCGCCAATATTCTAGTTGACGAATATGCCCAGCCTTATATCACCGATTTCGGCTTGGTCCACGCCGCCGGATCTGATGCGGGCACCCCCGCCTACATGGCTCCGGAGCAGTGGCGGAAGGAACCCATAACCATCCATACCGATATTTACGCTTTCGGATGCATTCTCTATGAGATACTGACCGGACACCGGATGTATTCGGCTACTGCTATAGATGAATGGCGTTATATGCACTTAATGCAGTTCCCGGTTTCACCACAACAAATAAAACCGGGAATTCCAGCCGGCTTGGAAGAATTTGTCCTTAAGTGCCTGGAAAAAGATCCGGACCGCCGCCCGCGCGATTGGGATGAGATTGTAGAAGTCTTGGCGGGCTGGTGTTATCAACTCATCGGTGTGCCGCCGGTTTTGGACTTTAACGCTTACAAACTGGACGCCAAAGAATTGTTATCAGCGAGTGTTTCTCTTAGCAACCTCAGTAAATATCCGGAGGCATTAGCTGTTTGCGAGCGGATATTTGAGATTGATTCACATTGGATAAACGCCTGGAATATGAAGGGCCTCATCCTGTGTGACCTGAACCGTAGTCAGGAGGCGTTGGATTGGCTTGATTCTTGTCCCGATCAAGAAAATTATTTTCTACTTATCATTAAGGGGAGGAATTTAAGCCAATTAGAGAGATATGAAGAGGCTCTGGAACTTCATAATTTCATATTGGAAACATGGTCCAATGATACAAGAGCTTTGGAAGATAAAGGGTTTGCCTTAAAAAAATTAAAACGTTATCGGGAAGCATTGGACTGCTATGACAAAATTTTAGCCATTGAACCCGATAATGCGGGGGTTTTCTGGGAAAAAACAAAGATTTCGGAAAATCTCGGAGAATATGAAGAGGCTTTGATCTGGTGCCGGAAATACGAAGAGGCCAAACCTAGAGATTACGATGGCTGGTTCGAACAGGGAGTTATACTCACCAAATTGAATCGTTTCGAAGAAGCGCTTGATTGTTTCAGTTCCACGCTAGCAATCAATCCGGATTACTCCTTTTGTTGGTTTAACAAAGGAATTATCCTATACAATATGAAACGTTACGATGAAGCAGTTGAATGTTTTGATAAAGCAATGGCATTGCAACCTGATAAATGCGAAGCCTGGGTTGAAAAAGCGGATAGTCTGGATAAATTGGAACGCTATCGGGAAGCTGTGGATTGTCTGGACCGGGCCTTGGAATTAAACCCGGAGAATGAAAAAATCTGGTACAAAAGAGGCCTGGTCTTGTTTCGCCTGGGAAAATACAAGGACGTGATTTCCGATTGTAACCGGGCCTTGAATATTAACCAGCATTATGTGGGTGCCTGGGTGTGCAAGTTGAGAGCTTTGGAGAAATTGGACGACTTGGAGCAGGTTTTACCTCATTACGACCGGGCCTTGGAATTATGCCCGGACGGTTGGGAACTGTGGGCGGAAAAAGGAAGAATTCTCAACAGGCTGAAACGTTACCAAGAGGCGCTGCCATATTTTAACCGTGCTCTGGAAATATCCCCTGATGAGTATTTTACCTGGATACAAAAGGGAGTCACATTCTTTCACTTAAAACAGCGCCAAGAAGCTTTATTTTGTTTTAGCAAGGCGCTAGAACTTAATCCTCAGGATAAGGAGGAGAGAGTTCAATTATTCTTCTACAAGGGACAGATTTTGGATAAATTTGGCCGTTATGACGAGGCGGTGGAAGCTTTTGAAGAGGCGATAAAATCTGATCCAAAGCGGGCCCCGTGTTTCAGTGGTAAAGCCCGTTCCTTATATCATCTCGAAAAATATGAAGAGGCGGTGGCCTGTTGCGATCGGGCCTTAGCCATCGAACCCGAAGAGACATGGGGTTTGGAATATAAAGGGAAATGCTTAATCATGCTGGGCCATATCGTGGAAGGTACTGCTTGCCTGAAAAAGTTGCTGGAGCTTGACCCGGAATTGGATATCTGGGATGACTTTTCCGAGAAGATAGACGTATAACAACTTAGGAGTGATTCATAATGCAGACAAAGAACGAAACTGCTATTTTTTCTGGGGAACAGACCTGTCTGGCAAGGGATGCCTATCAAACCAAACTGAATGCGGACAAGACCCAGCTGGCTACAGACGGTTATCATACAGTACTGGCAGCCCAACTACAAGTAATACCGGCAGTAGCTGAGGGAGAACAGGAACTCTACCGGATCGGCGACTATATCGGCGACCGTTACGAAGTGCTGGCGATCCATCGCGGTGCCTGGGGGGTTGTTTATGGGACCTATGATCATGAAGAGGAGTTACCCCGTGCCTTAAAGACAATCCAAAAAAGGTATCGTTTTGACAAGAAACTACTGGGGTTGTTCACGGAAGAAGCGGCGCTTTGGGTTAGTCTTGAGAAGCATCCTTATATTGTACGGGCTTACAATATAGAAAAATTTGAAGAGCAACCCTTTGTGATCACCGAATATATTAACAGTCCCCAGGGAAACGACTTGCGAAGCTGGCTGGGGAGTTCCAAGCTGGCCTTGGCGGTTGGGGCGGAGCTGGCTTTAAAGATCGCCCAAGGTATGCAATATGCCCATCGAAAAGTGGCCGGACTAATCCACCGGGACTTAAAGCCGGCCAACATCCTAGTGGACGAGTATGCCCAACCCTATATCACCGATTTTGGCCTGGTCCACGCCGCAGGGTCCGATGCGGGGACCCCGGCTTATATGGCTCCGGAGCAATGGCGGAAGGAACCCATAACCATCCGGACTGATATTTATGCCTTCGGATGTATCCTTTACGAGATATTGACCGGACACCGGATGTATCCGGCTGCCGCCGTGGACGAATGGCGGTTTATGCATCTGATACAGCTTCCGGTTTCACTAAACCAATTAAAACCAGGAATTCCAGCCGGATTGGAAGAGCTTGTCTTGAAGTGTTTGGAAAAAGATCCGGATCGTCGCCCGCGCGATTGGGATGAGATTGTAGAAGTTTTGGCGGGCTGGTGTTATCAGCTTACCGGAGTGCCGCCGGTTTTAGACTTTAGTAATTATAAACTGGATGCCCGAGAGTTAATCCTGGCCAGTATTTCGCTTTCTAGCCTAAAAAAATATCCGGAGGCGTTGACTGTTTGCGAGCGGGCATTGGAAATTGATCCGAATTGGATAGACGCCTGGTATGTGAAGTCACTTTTTCTTGAACAGTTAGGTCGCAGTCAGGAGGCTTTGGATTGGCTTGATTCTCATTCCGAGCCGGATGATTATTATTTACCTTTGGCTAAGGCAATTCAATTAAGCGCTTTAAAGCGGCATGAAGAAGCGTTGATTTATTTTGATCAGCTGTTGGAAACGATGCCCAATGATGAAACAGTTTTACGAAACAAAGGGATTGCCTTAAAAGGATTAAAACGTTACCAGGAAGCATTGGATTGTTATCACAAAATTTTAGCAATCGAACCTGATAATACGCAGATCTGGTGGAACAAAACGAAAATTTTGGAAGAAATCGGAGAATATGAAGAGGCATTGATATGGTGCCAGCGATATGTAGAGGTAAAACCCAGAGATAACGATGGCTGGTTTACATTAGGTTTTATCCTAACCCATCTAAATCGTTTTTATGAAGGTTTGGATTGGTACAACCGTTATTTAGAAGTCAATCCGGATGATCCGGTGGCATGGTTCAATAAAGGGATTAGCCTTCATATTCTGAAGCGGTTTGATGAAGCGCTTGAATGTTTTGATAAAGCCATTGCATTGGAACCGGATAAATGCGAGGCTTGGGTGGAAAAAGCAGATAGTTTATATGAATTGGAACGTCACCAGGAGGCGCTGGATTGCCTGGACCGGGCTTTGGGATTGAATTCTGCCGATGACCAGGCTTGGTATAAAAGAGGTCTGGTCCTGTTTCGCCTGGAGAAATACGCGGAGGTTATTTCCGACTGCGACCGGGCGCTGGAAATCAATTTGCATAACGTGGATGCCTGGGTATGTAAGTTAAGGGCTTTGGGAAAATCGGCCGGTTGGGAGACATTGTCCCAATACGACCGGGCCTTGGAATTATGCCCGGACGGCTGGGAACTGTGGGCCGAAAAAGGAAGGGTACTAAACGGTTTGAGACGCTATACAGAGGCGCTGCCGTGTTTTGATCGCGCCTTAGAGATACGAACTGACGAGTATTTTCCCTGGTTTAGGAAGGGAATTGCCCTTTATAAATTGGAAAATTACCAAGAAGCCTTATCCTGTTGCGACAGGGCATTAGGTCTCAATACCTTTGATGAAACGTCGCTGGTATGGTATTACAAGGGATTGAGTTTGGACAAGTTGAGCCGCTATGGTGAGGCGGCGGAAGCTTTTGAACAGGCGGTGAAACTCAATCCGGAACAAGCTACGTATTTCAGCTGTCAAGCCCGTTCTTTATATCATATGGGAAGTTATGCGGAGGCGGTTGCGCTGTGTGACCGAACTTTAGCCATCGAACCTGAAGAAACATGGGGTTTGGAATATAAAGGGAAAAGCTTGATCATGCTGGGCCATACGGTGGAAGGCACTGCTTGCCTGAAAAAGTTGCTGGAGCTTGACCCGGAATTGGATATCTGGGATGACTTTTCCGAGAAGATAGACGTATAACAAAGACACAGAAGATTCAAACCGTAAAAATGTAAAAATTGAGGAGGAATGTCTTTATGGAATTGCAGGCCTTCATTGAAAAACATCAACCGGGGAAGAACTTACAAAAAGCTACTCAATCCGAGATAGATCAATATTCTACCCGGCTTCCCGCGAGCATCCTGGAATTATGGCGGGGTTACGGCTTTGGTTCTTATGCGGGCGGATTAATCCGGCTAATTGACCCGGAGATTTATAATGATACTCTTTATACCTGGCTCGGGAAAAGGAATGATAAGCGTATCCCTCTTGCGCTTTCGGCTTTCGGCGAGCTTTTTTATTACCGTGATTTAGGAAGTGGCGCGGAGGACGTCAGCGTCCTTAAGGTCCATTATAAATCGATTGATGTTTGTTCTTGGAGTCTTATGGATTTCTTTAATGATTATTTATGTAATGATGAAATGATTGAAGAAGTTCTACGGCAAGAACTTTTTCGGGAAGCTCTTGAAAAGCACGGACCCTTGAAAAACGACGAGATCTATTCGTTTGTTCCGGCGCTGGCAATGGGCGGGGCCGCCGAAGTCGAATTTATCAAAAAGGCAAATGCCCTGGTTCATTTGGATTTGTTGTTTCAGATGTAAACCCGCGTTGAGTTGCTCCAACTACAACGGGAAGTTCCATTTTGCGCTGCAGAGAAGGCGCCTTGGGAGCAAAAAACTGGTGGATCTCATCGTTCCTACGGTGAGAAAGGAGATTATGATATGGATGGAATCGAACAGTTCATTCAATGGGCCGAAGCTCAAGGGTGGCAGGTTGAGCGAAGAAGACCATCGGAAATTGAACTACCCAAGAATATCCAGGAACGGTATCCCCAAATCCCCCTGGGATTTCTGGAGTTCTTGAAACGGGTCAAATCTTGTGTCACTCCGGATCAGAAATCATGGTTCTTATGTCTGGGCGATTATCTGGGAACTGCGGATTCAGCTTTCAAATGGAATGAGATGGAGCAAATGAGTTTGGTCGAAGGCGACGATGACAATAATGAACCCATTATTGCATTCTGGAATCAGCATTTGCCCATCGCCTTATCGGTAAGGGACGACTATGCTTACTATGCTTTAAAGGCCAAGGATGACTTCGGTACGGTTGTATCGGGCTTTGAACCGTATTTCGAGGAGCCAAGCCCGGTTGCCCCCTCATTGGAACAGTTTTTAGAAGCGATTATCAGCAGGAAGATTCAGTTTTAATCTCCGGATGGTAGAGCGGAGAATATGCTAATGAACCTGGGCGAACTCCGTGAAAAGCTAGAATTGCAACCGGTAAATTAAAATTCAGGTTATCGTTTCCAAGGAGGTTTGTAAAATGGATTATATGACAGGAGATGTTAAAATGGAAAAATATACCGATAAATCGGGGCTTTTTGAAGATTTTAACTTTAAATTGGTAGTGATTGAAGCTTTGTTGGATAAGGATCCCAGTTTTCAAAAGGATTTGGAAGCATTAGTCGAAAAACATTCTAAAAACTACGAGTGGTATAAAGGGGCAGGACCTATTAGAGAGCTGTTGCAATTTTTTTCCGAACTATCGATTGAACCAAAAGATTTGACCAAGATCACCGAATTATGTTTTGACGGCGGTAATGCGATCTATGGTATGATACAGCCTGATTGGGATGGAGAAGATTGTTGCTTTGATATTGGATCAGTCAGGGGATTTGAATGTTTGAAAAACTTACAATCGGTAGTGTTGATCAGCATGGTAGATGAAGACGTATTAGAACCCTTGGAAGAACATGGGATTAGGATTGAATAGGCGACCGGGAATTTATCGCCGGAAAGTTAGCCTATGAACTAGTAAAACGTTCTTAAATAACTACTCAATAATTGTGAACGTTTTACTTAAGTAGAACGTATCTTCCCCATTTCTGATTGCCATTTATTTACGATACGCTTTACTAGGAAACTTGGCAAAGGACAGGAGCTACTCTTTGTAGCCAATCGAAAGTCGGAAAGAAAAATATTTGGTAGCAAAGATCCTAAGTACCGAAATTTGATTCGCGATGCTTACCGCTTAAATCGAGGTAACAATTATTTTACCAGCCTTAACGCATCCATGCGCCGATTTATAACATAGATAGGGGATGTCTGAATGCAAAGATACGATGATTTAAAAAAGGTATTAAACGATAGAAATTTAGCGGAGCGATTCCAAGCGCTTCCCGAAGCGGAGTTGAAAAAATTAGTTGGAGAAAATCCAAATGCGCCTGCCGATTATATCGATTTTTTAAGGGAAATCGGTTATGGAGATATTGGTGATGGTCACTATATGATATATAGCGGCTTAATAGCCCCCGAAGATGTGTTCGACGCGGGAGTTGCAGAGAAATTAGACGGCATATTATTATTTGGCGATGATTTTAGTGGTTTTTGCGGAGGCTTTGCAACAAATAAAAATTGGGACTTAATAGAGGTTGACGGCTGCAGTGACCCATATGAGCCCGAAATGACCTTTGAAGAGTTTATCAGGGGAAAAATAAACACATATCTAGCTTTATAATGGTTAAGGAGCGTGAATTTTTATGGAAAATATCGGTGTACTTATTATTGAACGTTCTGATAATTATCCATCCCACATTAAAACTTAGCTTGAGAAATTTGCCAAGAAACTTCAAAGTTTTGTTATTGCCCGGTTTCGGACAAGGAATATGCACGCATGGAAACATTCGCAACTCAAAAGGATTTAGTGGAGCTAGTATTTGAAATTTTAAAGGATTATCATGTACCGGACAGCGATGATTACGGCACCATCTTTGATAAGGTAGGATACTGGTACTGTATTGCGTTACTGTCTTTGTCTGATAATAAAAATATTTTGGAATTCCTTGAAAATTTCACTGAAAACTTGATCACAAGAAAACATCGAGATACAACACTTCTCGAACGAAATTTTCAATACTATGCAAATTGCCCCAATCTCGAGGGAATGTATCGAAAAATCAAACTTTACTTTCAAGAACTTAATGATACTTCTCCAGTATATGAACTGATGAAATTAATCGGAATGACGGTTCCAAAAGAAGTGCCATGGAGATTCTCATTTACATTGACCAATTGTGTCGATTTTAAGTTTGAGAAGGATATGAGTGATCAAGAGAAGGAACAACGTTTCGACTTGAAGGTGGAGTTCCATTCTCCCTATGGAGATGGCGAATGCTATAAAATTCATTTCAAGAATTATACAAACCTGATTCGTACCTATGTAACAAATAATGATACTTCCGGCGAGATATACTTTCCAGGCAGGGAAGTTCATCTTCCATCGGCTCCGTCAGTGATGAACCTCAAAGAAACTATTGCAGAAATTGAGAGGATTTGTGAGATTAAATTGAATCGGAAAATGATGAATTCTAATTTCCCAAAGGAGGTAAAAAGTAAGAATATTTTTGAAAAGTGGCTGAAATAAGGGGAAGAAAAAACATGCGTTAGTGAGATTTTTAATTTACTGAATCTATGAAGAAAAGAGTATCGCGGAACAGCCTTATAGGGTAAAAAAGGCGGCAGAGAGGTAGATATAGAATGAGAATCGCTGAAAATTCAATTATTCATCCTTTGCCCGGTGACAAGCTGATAGCTAAGGAAGAACAATATTAGAAAGTAAAAATTCCAAATGACTATCGAACTTTTATATCAAAAAACAATGGTTGTGTGCCTGTAGAAAATACCTTTAGGTTTGGAGAAGACAAGTATGTCATTGAAAGATTTTTATGTATATTGGCGGATACGAGAAATCATGAGATGGGGATGTATGATATTGACGTCAATTTAACAAAGTTGGATGCCAGATTAATAACGGATGAGGACCTGGTTGGCGCTGAATTAGTGCCCATTGCGGTTTTGTTTGGCGGTGATTTTGTATGTTTGGATTATTACGAAGACCGGGAAAACCCGCAGATATCAATCTGGTACAATGAGGAATCGGAGGATTTAGCTCCTTCAACCAATACAATTGCCAATAGTTTCGGGGAGTTCTTGGATATGCTTTCTAAATAAACAGTTAGCACTTCTTTTATCAGTTTTCTGACTGGGATTGATGCTAAATTAGCTTCAGAAATAACTCGGCTTATGTGCGAACATCAGCTTATTTATGCCATCGTTGCCGATTTGGACAGTGGTAGGGTTGATACTTACGGTGACAAGACCAAATTGAAATATACAGGTTTGGTTCAAACCTTATTTGGTGACGGAGATAGTATCAGGGATTTAAATGCTCACTTGGACGGGCAAATGATGCCCCGCTCGTGGAGACAAGGGGAAGTGGCTTGTATTTTATCCAAGCCAGTGGAAAGTACCATCGTAGGATTGTTTTATCATGAACATAGATAACCGGCGGAGTCTTACTGCTTTAGTAAAGAACTGGGAGCCCAAATCGGGAGAATTTGGAAACCATTTATTGACTAAGTGATACTTGAAGGAGTTTAAAGAAATGAAACCATCGCAACTGGAAAATCTTAAAAATGAATTGAAGCAAGCGGTTAGCCGGCATTATCGGATGTTGATTGCAAGATTTCCGGGTGAAGACTTTTACGGGTATTCCCTGTATACCTCGGATGATGTTTCAAGTATCGGTCCCGTGGCCAACAGGGAGAGCGTGTTGGCAACCAAGCGTGCCGAGCCGGATTATATTTATTATAGATACAGTCCGGATGAGTGGAGCGATTGGGACGACTTTGAAATGTTTGATCAGGTCAATCGGATACTCAAACAATATAAACAGAATATAGAGGACCATTTCCCCCAGTTTAAAAAAGATGTTTTGGGACAAGCACTACAAGCTCTACTTGAGTTGGAATCGGAAGGGCTATTCGGACCTAAAGACGATCAACGGTTTCTGGTGGTGTGGCTATCGGACTCAAGTGATGAAACCATAAATGCTTCGGCTAAAAAACTAAATACCAAAAAGGCCTACGAAAAATATGCTTCGGAGTTCGCGGTTGGTTGATATCATGAGGTGGCCGGATTAAAGGAGAATGGGTATGGAATGGCCTCTTTTAGTTGAAAAAATTAAAAATTGGTTATCCGAAAATGAAATAAGAACCTTTCCCCCCGCGACAATTAACGAAATTAGCGCTGCGGAACATAAATTATGCGTGAAATTTCCAAGTGAATTAATTGAATATCTTTATTATTCTAATGGACTTGGTGAATTCATGAAACATCCGAACGATAATGAGTTTATACTGATTGGCGAAATTATTTGGCCGGTAAGCCGGATTGTATCAGAAACACTTGCCTATTATGCCTATTTGAAAGATATTGGTGTACCATGTTCGTACAAATGTATATTTTTTGCGGATAATGGGTGCGGCGAGCGTTTCGGATATAAATTCGAAGCCGAGATCAAGGACACGTCGATTTATGTTTATTATCCGACTGAAAATAAATTTATAAGGGTGGCTTCAAATTTAAAAGAATGGGCGGTTGGATGGTTTTCCGGCAAGATATCGACCTGATGCTGTGGCATTGACGAACTGGCTTTCACTAATTTTCAAACCTATGAAAGGACAGACATTATGAAAATCAAAGAAATTTTTGAGATTGATAATGCAGTGACATTTATCAATGAACTATATGATTATTTAGATGAAAAACGCAATTCCAGCTCCGGGCTTTCAAAAGGCGAAAAATTAATCGATTTTTATTATCGTTTTATGGCATCCAAAGATATGGATGGGTTTGGGGATCTGTTTTATCAAGCGTTTACCTTGGAAGAATGTAAAGATGTTATTCATTGGTTTTCCGAGTTGGGCCTGGATCAGGCGGCACGACATTTTAGCGAAGCGCTGGATATTTATTGCCGCAGAAGAGCGGTGACGAGTGAAGAGTATAATCAGTTAGATCCTTTTGACCTGGAAGAGGCCGAGGGAAGACGGTTTGATGAAATCGAGGAGTTTTTTGACAGTGAGGAATGCGGGTTATATGGATGTGAAGATTTAATCAAAGAATGGATGAGTAAGAACATGAATTTGTTTACATAAATGAAGAATATGCTGATTTATAGCATTTTGACGAGAGTTTTTGAACTATATGATGTTTTTATTGAGAAATTTAAAAACTAAGTTGATAATATATAAAATAGGATTCTTTAAGTCATTTGCCGGATTTGGGTTAAAGGTGTCAAAAGAAAACTCTTAAGGAGGTTCTTCGATGGAAAAATCTCATACCTGCTTACCGACTGCGGAAATGTTAAAAGAAATATTATTATCCCAGGCTGCACTGGATATTATGATGAACGATCAAGAAGATGCGTGGTTACGCGTTACCAGCTTTTACAAAAATTATTTTGATGATGTAGATATGGCCAAAGTTGACAATGGTTCAGGAGATCATAGCTATTTTTTATTTTCAAAGAACGGAACCATAATTAAGGGATTTGACCATGAGTCTGAGCTATCGCCATATGCGAATCAAGAAGGAAAAATTGCTGAAGGAATATATGATTCGGTACCGCCTGAGTTAATGAAATTGCTGGAGGATGAAAGTGTAGAACGAGATGATGTAACATTTTGCATCTGGAGAAGTCCGAATGATTCGCTTTGGAGCAAAGGCCAGGTTGTTCTTCCCGAAGAGGGGAATGATGGAGAAGGTTTTCTATTGGGATATATATTTGAAAATGCCAATTCATGGCTTGACTGGGCAAAGAGTTATTATGAAAAACGGGCAGCAAAGATTGAAGCGGACTGGATCAAAAAAGTATATACGCGTAATATTACGGAAGAACTAATTCAAATGATTAATCCTGACAGAGACATAAAAGGCGCTATTAAAGAATTGAAAGAGATCGGATACATCGTCTGAACCGATCGGATAAGCTCTGGCAAGATATTGGATTTAATGAAATTATAGGAGGTTTTATAATGACAAAAGCAATGAACGATCCGGCTCTTGGTAAACTCGATTATGATTGGGGTTGGTTTAAGTATACTACCATTGACTTTTCTGGAAAAGCAACCGGATATAGGCTTTAGAGGGGTGAAACAATGTCCAAAATTCACATTAACATTATCCCTGACAGTAACGAGAATAACTATTTGATGTTTATCAAGAAATTTACCTGTATGGGGATCGCAGAAATCAAGAATCGAATGATCCACGAACAGTCATTAGCCATATGGGACTCCTTCGATGAGGATAACAAAATCATCGATTTCATTAGTGGTATTGAGAAAATGGGCGGAGCGGTTCGATTGTATGAGGAATCCGAAGGTGAACTTGAAGAGCTGCCGCTAAGCCGTTTTTATAATCTTATGGAGTGTAACCAGGGTATAAGAGCTGATACTGACAAAATGACCACATTGGAATCAACCAAAATTTTAGCGGTAATCCCTGCCGCCAATCAGCACTTGACAGGTGAGTATAAAGTAATCCGATCGGATAAAGAAAATGTGATAATTGAATTTGAATATGATTTGGGCTTAAAGGATTTTATCGACAGAATCAGCCGCGAAAATATTGAGGTGGAGTTCTATCAAGTTGCCGCAGATGAGGTCCACTTTGATGAAACAGACAAAATAAATGTTAGTGAGCTTGCCGATCTAATGAATTTATAAACAATTTAAACAGTAAACATCTGAGCATGATATCGTGGAGGATTGAATCATGGACAAATTTCAATATGCGGTTTTAGTTTCAAAATGGAAGGAAATATTAAGCAAGGTAGCGGCATGCGGCGGGGAAGCCAGGGAATTGATTATCGAGCCGCCGGCTACTCAAGCGGAAATTTCCCAAATCGAACAGAATCTCGGTTTTCGTTTGCCGTCCTCTTTTAGAGAAGTGCTCCTGAATTTTTCAAAACACCTCGAGTTTAAGTGGTATTTTCCGGAGCAGGCAAATTTGCCCCAGGAATTCAAAGGGATATTCTCCGGGGAAATAAGTTGGGACATAAACTGGCTAACCGATTTAAATCCTTTGGCGGATAATTTAGAGACTAGGTATCAAGGGGAAGATTCAGGGTTAAGAAACAAACTTTCATTTTTGGAAGCGGGTAACGGGGATATTTTGGCATTTGATATGGCAAAGGCCAATGAACCATCAGTTGTCTATTGGGCACATGAAGGCGCTGAACTCCATCATCTTGCGGATACCTTCAGCGACTATCTCAAGAATATCACCACATTAAACGGCGTCGGATCTGAAATATGGCAGTATGAGATGTTCCTTGATGAACACGGGCTCAACCCGGATTCTCCGGCCGCCGGGCGATGGCGGGACTGGTTCGATACATTCGTTATGGTGTCACAAGGAGCGGGAAAGCAGGAGTTAAACGGTTTAATCAAATCCATAGAATATCATGGGGAGATTACCGAAGCGGATCTGACAGCTTTAAGGCAATATGACCGAAGCGCGGTTTTTGACAAAGTTCGGGAACGATTGGAGCAAGTGGATAATTGCCAAAAAGGGATACTCTATCAAATTATCGGCCGGGCCTTACCTGAATTTGCAGCAGATTGGGTTCGAAATTTATGGAGTATTCCGCAACCGGGCATGGATCCGGAATACCGCTCTTACCTGACGGCCCAATGTCTGCCGAGCAAAGAGGGATTGAATAAAGTATTTGTTTATGTCGAAAGTCTGTTTACGGATGGAGTTAAAGATTATATCGCAGCAAAACATCTGGGCCATTTTCGAAGTCCTAAAGTCATCGCTTGGATGAAGCAGTATATTACCAAAAATACCACCAAAGATGATTGGTATTCGCTTTATGCCCGTTCCGAACCAACCTGGGAGGATCTGAAGGAATGGTTGGAACTCGGGGGCAGATATCGCATGGTTGCAATCAACGCCTTGGAATATATGATGCGCTCATGGCAACCGGGGCATTCATACATTAAAGGGACTTATAAAATATCATGTCCTCCCGATAAAGGTCAGATAATAGCGCTGTTGGAGAAAGTCAGAGATGAGGAAAGTTTAAAGACGAAAAAAAACGTATATAACACAATTATTGCTGAAATTGATTGCCTCATTAAGCCTTCAAGATGCTTGGAGGAATGAAAGTGGAAAAGTCAGCAATAATTGAAATATTGCGTGAGATGAATATTGTTGATGAGTATATCGCCTTGTCCAAGAAACATCAAATTCCGATCAAAGAATTGTTCAAGAATCATGATAACGACAGGATTATTGAGATCATTCAATCGAAAGGATACGATGTAACTTACAATAAAACGGAAAATTTCTTTAAAATTTCATACCCGAAATATAATAATGCTAGATTTCAAATGAATCTAATTTTGAAATCAGGTATGGTCGACATAGTTTGGTGCGTATGGTGGAAAGATCAAATCCTAACCGGCGTTCCAATGAGTATGTTGATCGAAACGCTATCGGAAAAGGAAATCCCGACAATTCGGCCGTTATTCAAAGACTACGCTGATCTGGATCGTATTTTAAAGAGAGTTTTTAAATTAGCTGATGTTTTCATTGCGAAAGTAAAAAGTCATATTAACTAACGGGCATGATTTTTTACTTGCTCTTCAAGGGGCTTTGAACTTACCATGTGAATATCTATTATATGATATAAATGGAGTGTAAAAATGGATATTGAAAGATTAATTATTCAAATGAGTAAGGATTCGAACTATGAAGTCAAGAAGCCGAATGGGCAACCGAGTATTTTAGACGGACATGTTCTACCGGATGATCTGCAAGAGTTTTATAGACTGTGCGGAGGGGTGTCATGCTATATTGCTAGCGGAGGATTTCCAATCAATGTGCTTGCTCCGGCGGAAGTCAAACCGGCCAACCTTGAATTGATTGGGGAAAGTTGTCCCAATGATATTTCATCTTCTTGGTACTTAATTGCCGATGCGCTTGACGGAAATTATATTTCCATCGACTTTGCGCCGGAGCGGTTAGGCAGGTGTTATGAAAGTTTTGAGTATTCTCATGCGGTAGCCGGTAACTGTCCTATAGTCGCTTTGTCTTTTACCCAGTTCTTACAGAATTTATTTGATTACAAAGGGGATTACTTTTTTTGGAAAGATATTAACCATAGCGATTTGGGTGATGCTTATAAAGTTGGGATTTAATTGTGATAGGACAAGTTTTTATGAGAGTATTCGGGAAATAGAATATGGACTTTATGCATAACCGGAGGGGACAGGGAATTTATCGCTGAAAAGTGAACCTATGAACAAGGAAACTTAGCAAAGGCCAAAGAGTCGTTGTTTGTAGCCAATCGGAAGTCGGAAGAAAGAATATTTGATAGTAAAGATCCTAAGTATAGAAATTTGATACGTGAGTAAAAGGAGGTTATGCAATGGATGCCAAGGTGTTAGCTTCGGAAATAACGCGAATTATGAGTGAACATCAGCTTATTTATGCTATCGTTAACGATTTGGACAGCGGCAAGGTTGATGCTTTCGGTGACAAGGCCAAATTGAAATATAAGGATTTGATCCAGACCTTATTTGGCGATGGGGATAGTATCAGGGATTTAAATGCTACTTTGGAGGGGCAAATGATGCCCCGCACCTGGAGACAAGGGGAGGTTGCTTGTATTTTATGCAAGCCGGTGGAAAGCGCCATCGTAGGACTATTCTATCATGAACATAGAGAACCGGCTGAGTCATACTGTTTTAGTGAGGAACTGGATGCCCAAATCGGAGAAGTATGGAAGAGATTGAATCGTTGATGGATAGAGATGTACAATACGGGAGGTAACTCATGGGAACATTAATTTATGAAGCGGCAGTGGCCGGTGATTTGGAACAGGTTCAGGCGATAGTGGCCCGGCATCCTGAGGCCGTTAACGAAAAGGACGAATACGGTTTTACGGCGTTGCACGGCCTGGCGGAAGAGGAGCATTATGATATCGTCCGGTTCCTGATCGAACATGGCGCAGATGTGAATGCCCAAAATGAGGATGGCATAACGCCGCTCCATTTGGCAGCCTGGCCGGAGATGGCCGGGTTATTGATTGCAAGCGGCGCTGATTTGGAAGCCAGGAGCAATGAAGGCGATACGCCGCTCATAGTCATGGCGGCCGAAGCGGAGAGTGAAGAGATGATGGAGGCGCTTCTCGAAGCGGGCGCTGATGTGAATGCCAGGAATAACTATGGTCAGTCCGCTTATGATATTGCTGAATCAAGAGAAGAGATCGATAAATTGAAGTTGTTGAAGCGATATAGACCCCGATGAATTGGTTAGATATAATGCCGCCACGGCATTGGGCATGATCGGCGATAGTAAAGCCAGACCCTATTGGGAAGCAATCAAAAATGATACCTCAACCGAAGTTCGAAACGCGGTTGAAGGGGCACTCGGTATGATATAAAACAATAAATGAAAATGTCCGGTATCAGATTGGGGGTCAATGTGATGGGGGGGACTTTTGATATGGAGGACTGGAAGACCCGGTTTAATAAAGTGATTGAGCTTGTAGAAAGTTTTATTGGCAAACAAGATCCAGTTGAGAATCAAGAGAGCGGTCAAAAACTCCCGGAACCGTTGGCCTTGTTTTATCGGTACTTCGGAGACCGGATCAACGATATTGTTACCTATAAGAATTTTATCCTGTCCGGTGATTTGAATTATACCAATGAACATGTGATTTTTTATGTTCACGAAGGAGAAACCTGCAGCTGGGCTACATATAGGGAACGTAACGATTTCAGAGTCATCAAGATTGATGAGGATCAACATGTTATTCAGGAGAAAAATGATCTCACCGACTTTTTGTTTCAAATATGCATCTATGAATTATGTCTGCGCCTAACATACAATATGATGTTCTTTGGCAAGCCGGATGCGGTTAAAGAAATTGCTGATTCCTGGAATGAGTATCCTTTTGCTCGCAGGAGAAATAGAGATCAATTTCCAAACGAATTTTATTACAAAAACGGAACGATTGGTTTTGTTTGGTATGGAGATAAAGGCTATTCGTTTTATTGTGGCGGGGAAACCAACGATAAGCTCGGATTAATGAAATCTTACACCGAGTCGAAAGGGCTTAAGGATGATGAGGTACACACTGATTTGAATCAAAGATTGGAAAATGGATACTGGGACTTCTATATCAATGGAGAGCCTTGTCAAGAGAAAGAATTTTGGGATACCCGGAGTGATTGAGTAAGGTTATCAGGTGATGTTGCATACCGGTAACCTATTTTGCGGCAGATATCTTTGAAAAGTTTTGTTAGAAAAATTGAGGCGGATTAACCATGAGCATTTTAGAACTCCATAAAGATTTAGAACCGTTCCGGAGTGTCTTTGAAAAATCCATCATTACGTATAACCGAATCATACCGACTTATCAAGCAGAAACGGCTTTGTGGGCCAGTAAATTCGGAGGAATACCCTACTTACCGGAGGGAATGGAGTACCCCAGAAATAACAAAGGCCAACCATTGCAACTTTTGGCGCAGCTCAATTTTGAAGAAATGCCCAGACTCGAGTTTTTCCCTGAAAAAGGAATCCTGCAATTCTATATTTTAAACAGCTGGGCGGAAAATTATGGCCAGGATTACGATGACCGGACCAATCAGAATCATTTCAGGATATTGTATCATCCGGAAATCGATAAATCGGTTACTGGGAAAATAGCGTTGGTTGATCCGGAGGATAATGAATTTTCGATCGCAGAATATCCTTTGGCGTTATCGTTTCAACAAAACAGTGAGCTGGTAGCCATGACTGACCCAATAAGTTGGACCCAATTTTTTCCGGAATATAACAGTTATTTTCAAGATTATCAGAATGCCAAGGGGACTGAGGATCAAGAATATTTTACGAAGTTATTTTGGAGCGAAGGTTACTTGATGCCGAGATATCGTTTTTTTAAGCAATTTAAGAATGAGGCAATCGCAGATTGGTATCGCCGGGAAACCCAAAAACACATCGCCCATAAAATCAGCGGATATGCCCATTTTATACAGGATGACCGGCGCGGGTTTCCCAATCATGATTTTGATATTCAATTATTGCAGATCGTAAGCGAAGCCAATATTTCATGGGGCGACGGCGGAGTGGCGCATTTCTTTATTAGAAAGGAAGATCTGGTCAAGAAGGATTTTACGAGGGTTTTTTATTGTTGGGATTGCGGCTGATCCTAATATTGACAAAGCAGATTTTGCTTGGAAAGTGTATGGGCGGGGTGTTCCTGCCTATCTCTTAAAAATCTGCTTCATTGAAGGGTTTTGAGCCATAATTAGCCAGGTCTTAATAGGGATATGTTCTCTGTTCAGACCTTTTTTTGTCCCGTCCGGTTAGGGAAAGCGCCGGGCTACCCTGTCACAAGAACGGTTCTCCAATCGTGACGTACTCTTCCAGGGAGAGTGGGCTTAAGGGGTGAAATAAATCACCCTTAAACCGGAATAAATGTCGTAGGACTCCAAGAAAAATATCGCGAATAATTGTTAATGTGGGTATTACTGAAATCACATTCATTCTGAGAAAGAAGGTTCTTTTGATGAAAAGATTCTGTTTTCTGGTGATAATTTTTTTGATTATCTTCAATTCCCTTGCCGTTTACGGTGCTGACAACACAATCATCACCGACATCAATCATTGGGATCATCCTGTAAAATCCATTTTTACGGGTTACGGCATCCATCTAAGCAAAGTGGAACTGATCAACAATAAGACCTATCCTATATTTTACTGCAATTTCCCTGGTTCTTCCGGGTTGCAGGAAAAAGAAACCTTTGAAAAAATGCTAAAGGATACCCTAAAAGCAAATGGTTATTGGAGCTATAAATTAGTAAGCGATCTGTTTGAAGTTGAGGTCAAAGGAAATCCCAAAGATAAGCAGTACATCGAGATTTCTTATCAAAATATCGACAAGTATTTCAAGCAATTCGCAAAGGCGGACAATCTAAAAATTAATTATGAACAAGCAAAGAGAATCATGATCAAACAATTTGGACCGGAAGCTCACAAAACCGGGTTAATTGAAGAAGGGCATTATGAGGTTGCCATAGTTAATTTCATCGACAGTATCGTTGAATATAATGACAAGTATTATTATTCCGTCCATAGCCTTGAATCCCATTATGACCATTCCGCCACCTTAGGCTGGGCCTTGATTGATGCTGATGATGGCGGTGTATATTATGATCAACAAGAGGGTGTGGCTGTCCCGGCGGACAAAAGCCGGAAACCCATTGAGATGATTGGGCTTGATGACGGTACTACTTATAAATTGCTTGATTCATCATTGTTATCTCACATAAACTATTTGTGGCAATACCACAAAAAAAATAAGGAACTACAGAAAGTCGATCTAAACACTTTAAAAATCGTAAGGAGCATCAAACTGTCAGAGACCTTCATTCAAGGCGATATCCTCTCCTTTACCGAATTTAACGATCAAGAGAAAAATGCCTCCCCAAGCACATTGATAGTGGCGGCCAGGGAAAAAGGCAAATATGCCATTTATAAATCAATGACCGAAAACGACCGGTTCCGGTGGTGTTTGGACCCCACGAAAAAGCCGGCTTTCAAAGAATTGCAGGATGTGTTGTATTTCAAACGGGATAATGTTTACATCCTATCAATGAACGGTGGAGATATCCAAATCGAGTTTTCAAATAATTCTCAGGATGGGTGGAGTGATTTATCAAAGCCGGAGTACGGAGCGGCAAAAGAGAGCGAACCGTTGACGGCTGAAAGTTTATATAAAGATTTATATATCGGAGAAGTTTTGAGTTCGGGTTATATCTATATTGAGCCGTTTGCGGTTGACAGAAAACCTGGTAATAAACCCCTTGCATTTTCCGGGTATCCAAAACAGATCAAGTTCTATCCCTGCGAGGGAGATCCACAAGCAAAGTTTTATGGAGCCTCCTTTGATTCCGTTTTTAAAACTAACGTTCCAAGTATTGAGGAAGAAAGCCGATATTTTTTGGAGGAACTTTCCCAACTGCAACAATTTGGGCTGCGTTACAAGACGAAGTCGCCGCCTCAAGAAACCAAAATGGGAATTACCTTTTTTGGTGCGGAACTTTCCAAAATTGACTATCAAGTGAATGGTGAAAAAAGACCCTATTCGAATTTGGAGTATCAAAGAATACGAAGTGAATTACTGAAAGATCCGGATGCGGTTAAAGTAAAGGTTGGCACGACTCAAAAAGTGAACATGGATGATACGATGGTTGCGGCGGAACAGATTTTAGTAGGCTATTTCAGTGATCGGCGATTTTCAATGCGGCTTTCATTATATTTCACCCACACCTCCAAGTATGCCGCAAAAGTTTACGTCCTGGATATTTTGAAAGATAATCAGGTAATCAAAACCTATGAGAAGCATAATTGGGATGGGCCTTATTAAGCCCATCATTCAATTCATCGGGGAAAAGGACGGTAAAAATGCAACATTCCATCGAAATGGCACGGAAGTTAAAGGGTTTTCTAGAAACCATTCGGAAGCGGAAGGATTTACATTTTACTTATAGCGAGATTGGACCCGCGGTCAGCCCAAAAAGTCTCAACCGGGTGAAAGACTCCTTACCCCAGTCCCTGCTGGACTTTTATTCAGTCATGAACGGTTGTGACATTTTTGCTACATTTATCAATAACCGAAACCTTTCACTGGGCCTTCGGATACCCCCAATTGAAAGAATCGGAGAGTTCAGGGTTCCTCCGCAAGATGAATATAATTTCCCGGCGGGACTTCGGTTTATGCCGCTTGAGTGGATTGAACCGGAGTATGCTTTTTATTACCTGCTTGCTGAGGGTGGTAATTTTTCAAGCGCCCAAATCGTAGTGGCCCGTCCTGCGGAAGAGTCCGAGTATATCCCGGTTGCGGCGACCATGGACGAATTCATCGAAAAAGCGATGAAGGCTTATTTAGCCACTGGTTGGGCCGATCAATATTTTAGCGGCGGGCAAGCGGATAAAATTCAAGAGATTAAGAAATTGCTTGAAGCACCTGAAAAAGAGGTTCAAATCCTTGAACCCGGGACGAGAGTAAAAATATTTAAAAACAAGGAACGGGGTAGTGTGATTCGGCATGTTAAAATCGAAGGCGCCCATCGGCATTACGGAAACGAGTTTGTCTTGGTCGACTTTGATCTAGCCGGAAAATATTGGGTGAGCTATGGGGAGACTAAAAAAATATCCGGCAAAAAAGATGCCTATGAAACAGCCATCGCCAATCCGGACCCATTTATCAGCAGAATGCTCGACAGCGAAGGGGAGGAATCAGCCAGGACTTTTTTCAGAATCGGTTCGGATTATCAACCCTATTATAAGGCTTTTGAAGAAGCCGAAGGCCTCCATATTCCGGATCACAGCTACCGTTACGCCGCAATTTTTGGTAAATTGCCCTTGGACGACGCTATCTATAGGATGGTTTGTCTGTTCGAGAAATGGACTGCGGCGGCAATCGGGCGGGTAAAAACTCCCCTGGCCTTTGAACCCGATGGGACGGAATTTGAAAAGGAAGAGAATGCCCGACCTTTTAATTTCTACGCTGTCCTGTTTACCTTGGCCGGGTGCCTTGCGCTGTTATCCATTTTAAAAAAAAAGCAGGAGCCGGATTGGAAGTTCCCCGAGGTTCTCCAGGAGCGGCTCGAAAAGAGTTTTGAGAAATTGATGCAGTCTCCGGATTTCCCCACCAACGGGGGGTATCCAACCCCCTTTAAGGAAACAATGGACTCATTTTCTAAATTGTTTCGGGTATCATGGATTGATGAGCCGGTTTTGGGTTTTCCTAACGAACGCAGTGAGTGGCTTGACGAATTGGGGCTCGACGGACCTTTTGCATTCAGAGGATTTTAGACGGTTTTATTCCATGGTTGATAATCGTTGTTATAAGGTCTAACTATTTAAACATTATATTCAATTAATGCAAAAGGCAAGGAATAAGATGTTATGCTAATATCAAAATTTGATACAACAGATATAGAAAATCATATCGTAGAATTTGAAGCAAAGTACAGCTTTAGGTTCCCTGAACAATTCCGGGATTTTTTATTCAAATGTAACGGCGGCGATACGCCTAAAACAAAATTTAATATCAATAAGGTTTCTTCGGATATTCGGGGCTTATACGGGTTGGGAAAAGCGGAAAAGAATTTGAATTATGCAATTTTTGACAGCATGAAAGAAATAGAGGATTTTTTAGCGGACAAGGTGATTCCCATCGGCCCGAATGTCTTTGGTGACTATATTGTCATAGGTACTGATGGAGAACGGACGGGAAAAATATATTTTCTATATCACGATAGACCGAAAAAGTATATTGAGCTTGCGGGAGATTTTCAGTCTTTTGTAAGTAAGTGTAAAAGCGAAAAAATTAGTGAAGCAGCAACACGTTCCATAGAAGAACGAGAGGCCATCTTAATTACAAAAGGCAGCGGGCATGTAATTACTGATTCTTTAAGAGCAAGCTGGCAAGCTGAAATAGATAAATACAGCAGGATTCATCAAGAAGAATTGGTATTGTAACATACCCGATAACTGATGCGTAATGGATGTACTTAAGTACGCATTATCCCAAGGGGATGGCGACATGGAACGAGCTTTGGACATGCTTAAGAAAGTCAAGACGGAACCGATAGTTCGAAGAACCGGTGCCAGTATTGAGCAGGCTTATGAGTTTTACCAAGCGGCTAATGGGGATATCGATAAAGCTGTTGAAAAACTGGCGTATATGAAAGATTCGTACGATTGGGAAGTGAAAAACGCGCCGAAAATCGAGGAATATATCGCTAAAATAACCGACCGACTCGGTCTATGACCTATTTGAGCTTTGTCCAATGGACTTTAGGTTTGATTCCATGAAAATATTCAAGGTGTTATATGACTTTTATTCGGCGATGGCACCGGGTTAGTTGGATAACATTGATTGACGGAAGATGAAAGCGGTTTCGCGGAGATAAAAAAGGCGGGCATTGTGCTGCCACAAAAGCTAAAAACAAAGAATAGGAGGATTTATAAATGGGGTATTATGTAAGAGCTTTTTGTACATCCGAAAAAGTTCCTACCATTAAAGAGATATTAGACTGGGTAAAAACTCAAGGTTATGAATTAGAAGTTGCCCCTGATTTTAAAGATAGTAATTTAGATACGGATAAATGGGAACAAGTTGGAATTATTTATAAAAAGGGGAAATTGCCTTTTTTATCAGAAGTCAACGTAGATGACGGCTCAGATGATCGTCTTATAAAGGATGAAATTGAGGAGTTTAAGGAATTTCTTGAGGAAGTTAACGGTTTATTGAATTGGAATAAGAAAAAGGTATTGAAACACCTTAGTGAAACAAAATACATCATCGCTAATCAAATTCCCACCTCAGATTTTGATGATGATGGTTATAATGCCAATGGAGAATTTCTGAATTATTTTGTTAAGTATTGCGGTGGAATGATACAAGCTGATGGAGAAGGCTTTTACGAAGGGAATAAGCTGATAGTAAAATTAGATTGACGAACTCCCGGCTGTTGTTTGGGTTACGCTGGATTTCGTATATCAACAGGTATTTGGGAGGACCCATATTCTCTCCTTGGCAACAAGATAGGCGACTGAGCCTGGGATTCAAATGATGAAATACTTTTGAGGCGCAGAGAAGATTATAAAGGCCAGATTTTGTTGAAGCGCCAGAGCTTCTTCTTGGCAAAGATTCCGGGGATGGGTTAAAACCGGTTTCATATGATGAATCTCTCTTAAACCATTTGTAGTATAACTTAGATAATTCAGGATTTAAATATTTAGATTATTTACAAAGGTTCGAGGTAAATGATCCACCAACTGGAGACTTTTATGGATTTACAGTTAAACAGTCTTGATGATATGAAACAATTTGCCAAGTATTTAGCCGGACAATTTTCTTGCCAGGACATTCTAACCATGAAGCGTATATCGGGCTTATGGTACAGGGTAAGAACGGAACTGTGTGCAAGTCACGAAAAAACATTGAGCGGGAGATCATGACAGCGTGACTAAAAATGATTTCCGAAAAGAACTGGTCAAAAAGAATATCCCGGCGGACTTTTACTCGCTGGACGGGGGATTGCCCAATGAAGCGCACTGCCTTAATCAGATAGTTAATGGATGGGAAGTCTATTATAGCGAGCGCGGCCAAAAGACCGGTTTGAAAATTTTCAAAACCGAGGTTGAGGCCTGTGACTATTTCTATCAGTCTTTCCTTGAAGTGTTAAAGGATATGAACTTATTGTAAGGACATTTAGAAAGGCGCGGAGGGTTTGAAATGAGTTCCAGTACAAGCCTTATGTGGATCGAATGTGATAGCGGACCCCATCTGGTCCTGGAAAAACGGCTCGTCGACCAATGGCAGGGGCCAAAGTGCCCGCTTCATTATGATCGGGCAGGTGAGATTGAGGATTATCTGGGAGTAATACCCGTTGCGGACGGATATGGAATTATAATATCCGATGATGTGCCAAGAAGCGCCTGGATTCCGGGAACGGACGGCCAAGGAGGCTATCTGGTTGTTTGGAACTATTGCGCGGCAGGTATCGAGGATCAGGTAATTAGCGGGAAGAACACTACAATCCCGGATGAACTGTTTACCCCTACAAATTTAAAGATTTCATTCCGTGATGATACCGTCTATCTTTTTCCCGCTTGCGATTATGGGCCGGATTGGGCATACGGGTATTGTGAGATTATCATCAAACCGGGGACATACACGATGGATACTGTGGAGAGGTGTGATTTTGAAGATTGCAGCTTCAGGGTCCACCGGCTGAGAAAAATATGAAGCACTATTTATTGAAGGATGGGGATTGCCATGGATTTATCAAAAATAGCCGGCCTCAAGAAAAATAATCCTGCCGGAGCGGAAGAGCTCAACTACGTTGAGAGCGAATTGGGGCTTGTTTTACCCAAAGTATACCGTGACTTGCTAGACACCACCAATGGCTTTATCAATGACGAAGGAATCGGGCTTTATGGCACGGATGATTTGGTCGAGCGCAATCAGACCTTGGAAGTTAAAGAGTATGCCAAGGGTTATGTGGCCATCGGCGATGACAGCGGCGACAAAGTATTTTTAATGAAAAGCGAGAGCGGCGCCAATGAAGTAATTGCCGTTGATTGCGGGTATATGAACCCCGAGGATGGACCGGAAATGATTGCCGCCGACTTTGAGCAATGGATTTCGGGAGGTTGCATCATTACGACCTCAAAATTTGAAGGCGCAAAATCATCCATCGAACCGCATGATATCATTTTAGAACGGGCGCCTGTTGGAGGAATTAAAGATTTGTTAACGATTAAAAAAGTTTTGCAAACCGATATCTCAATCGGTGAGCTTCTCAGTGGTTCAAAGCAACCGCCCTGTATCGTAATGCGAAATGTTCCTTATGCAAAAGCGGTAATTCGCATTAAAAAATTGGGGCCGATCGGGGAAATATTAAGGTTAGAGCCAACAAATATTCCGTAGGTTAATTCATCGGCAACAGGAACTGGAAGGCATGATGAATAGATAGCGATAATAAACATTTGATCTGTAAAAATGAGGTGCCATTTCCGGACTTGTTGCGGGGTATGAAAGAGAGTATCCCCGGGTGACCCTGATCGGTAATTATTATTATAAGTTGCAGATGGCTGCCGCATATTGCATTTTGGGAAACAAAGAGAAAGCCAAAAGGGTGTTGGAGCAATGGGATAGGGGCAGACCGCAACAAAAAGTATTGGAATGGCGCTTCAAAAGATTTCAATGATGGACTAAAGATGGGAGGGCTAGCTTAAGATGGTTTTTGAATCTCAAAACGGCCGGAGGATTGTAGGCCCGGAAAAACAGCAGGTATTAGAGGCGATAGCCAAACTTGACGGAGTAGGAAATTCCTATGCATCATTAGAGGACGATCAAGGAAATTATATTCAAGTTGGCGGTGGCCCTATCGAATTTACCGTAGAGGTTAGGATAACAGCCCAAGATGGTACATTTGCCCATTGGAAAGCGGGCTTATTGAATTCAAAGAGTGACGGGGAGAAAAGGATCATTATTTCAGGGTCGGTGGTTCGAGTCAAATCAGATCAAGTAATCGATATTAACACTGTGAAGCGGTTGTTTGAGGCTTTTATTGACGGGGATAAACTGCCGGATATTGTACGTTGGCATGATATGACGGAAATGTTTTATGACTCAGGTTCGAGAGACTGTCATAGGGGGTAGAGATGGCGTCCCTATGTTATTTGGAAGTTATCACGAGTTACATGCAAATAGTGATTGGGCGTGTGAAGAAGATTTTGTTCCTACTCAGAGGGATTGCCCAAATTTTGAAGTGGTAGAAGATATAAAATGGGAAGATTTTTTAAATGTTATTATTGAAATCTACAAGAACTAATTGTGGAATTAAAAGATTTAGAGATTATAAATGCCGACCATATTACTACAGGGTTTTGCGATGGAGATTTGATTGTTATAAAATAAGCGAAAATGGACTAGCACTTATTATATTTGGTATTTATATTGCTGAAATAATGTAATCTTCATGGAAAACTTTAGGCGTGGTTCAATGGTCAATGCCATAATTCCTTTGTAAAGTGATAAGTAAGGGGTTGATGGATATGGAGCTTAGCAATGATTCAATGGAACATATTAAAAGTATCGGGGTTGATTTTGAATGCCTATGGTATTCTTATGACGGCAATTTCATTTTGGACAACCCTGAAGATGAGGAAGGAAAACCATTTTCAGGTGTGGCGTATGAACTCTACCAAAATGGGAATCTAGCTTATTATCGCTTCTATCAAAACGGTTTATCGCATGGAGTCTACAGGTCGTTTTATGAAAATGGAAATCTAAAATGCCAACAAATGATACAGTATGGTATGGTGTTCGGGAAAATGGAATGTTTCCATGAGAATGGTATGATGAAATCCTTAAGTAACAATGAACAGGGTGTACAACTGAGTTACAAAGAATGGGATAATCAGGGTAAGTTAATTGTCCAAACGGAGCTAAAGCCCGGGGAATTAAATTATGAAATACTTTTGAAGCGCAGAGAAGATTATAAAGCTTTTATCGGCCAATTCGACGATAATTCCAACGGGATGTGAAAATAGGGGTGAAATAAATCACCCCTTCGTTAAAACAAATGTCATAGGACTCCAAGAAAAAGATAGCGAATAATCATTTATATTGCTATAAATGGAAAGGATCTGTCGGCATGTTACGGAAAAAAACACTTAAAAATCGTTTGAATTACTGGTTTGATAATATTTTATCCAAAGGTTCGGTGGCTTTAATCGGTTGGTTGGCAGTATTGTCTTTAATTCTGATTTCAGGAGTTTCCCTGGCGCTAAATCTTACCCGGTCTGCGCTGGATCAAGATGGGAAACCGTTGAACTTTCTGCAAGTCATGTGGATGAGCCTGATGCGGGCGATGGACTCCGGAACCATTGCCGGGGATACGGGCGGACTTCTCTTTATGGCCTTGATGTTGGTGGTGACTTTAGGCGGTATTTTTATCGTCAGCACCTTGATTGGTATTTTAAATACTGGTATTGAGCAGAAATTGGAAAATCTCCGGAAGGGAAAATCCTTTGTGGTTGAGCGCGGGCATACCGTCATTCTCGGCTGGTCATCCCATGTGACCGCCATTATCTCTGAGTTGGTCGTGGCCAATAGCAATAAACACCATTCTTGTGTTGTTATTCTGGCGGATCGGGATAAGGTGGAGATGGAGGAGGAGATCCGCTCCAAGCTAGGTTCTACCGGAAGGACCAGAATTGTCTGCCGAAGTGGCAATCCAATGCGGTTGAACGATTTGGAAATGGTTAATCCCAACGACGCTAAAGTGATTCTGGTGTTGGCCCCGGAAGAGGGGGACCCGGATATTCAGGTGATCAAAACAATTCTGGCGATTACAAACAATCCGGGCCGCCGGAAAGATCCTTATCACATTGTGGCCGAGGTTCGGGAGCCCAAGAATCTACAAGTTGCTAAAATGGTGGGCCGGGATGAGGTTCAACTTTTGTTGGCGGGAGATCTGATTGCCCGGATTGCGGTTCAAACCTGTTGCCAATCGGGCCTTTCCATTGTTTATACCGAGTTGCTGGATTTTGGCGGTGATGAGATTTACTTTAACCAGGAAAAGAAACTGACCGGCAAGACTTTCGGTCAAGCAATGATGGCATATGAAGATTCGACGCTGATCGGGATACGGTTCAAGGATGGCCGGGTTCAATTAAAACCTCCATTTGAAACTGCGATTCAAGTTGGGGACAAGCTTATTGCCATTTCAGAGGATGATGATACCATTCGTCTTTCGGGACTGACCGATTATAAGATTAATGAAGCGGCTATCCAAAGCGCTCAAAGGGAACAGCGTCCTCCGGAACGGACTTTGGTTTTGGGATGGAATGCCTGGGGTATGACGATCGTCAACGAGCTTGATAATTATATGCCGGCGGACTCGGAGGTAACTGTAGTCGCCAATCTGCCTGAGACTTGGGAGGAAGTTGCCAAAGCAATCAATAATCGCAACAGGGAGTGGAGGAATCAAAAGGTCAAGTTCTATCCGGGAGATACGGTCGACCGTCAAATCCTTGATGATTTAGATATTCCTACCTACCAGCATATCATCGTCCTTAGTTATTCCGGGATGTTGGATGAAGAATCGGCGGATGCTCAAACCTTGGTAACATTACTTCATTTAAGGGATATTGCCGAGAAAACCAACTCCGTCTTTTCAATCACCAGCGAAATGTTGGATGTCAAAAACCGAGAATTGGCGGAGATCGCTCATGCTGATGATTTCATTGTCAGCGACCGGCTGATCAGCCTAATGATGTCGCAGGTGGCCGAGAATAAGGAACTAATGCCTGTCTTTGCCGATCTTTTCGATCCCGATGGCGCCGAACTCTATTTGAAACCGGCATTAAACTATGTGAAACCTGGCGTACCGGTAAACTTCTATACAGTGAGCGAAGCAGCCCGTCGTCAGAATGAGATTGCCATCGGTTACCGCTTGGATCATCAAGGGAGAGATGCGACACTCGCCTATGGAGTTCGGGTGAACGCGAACAAGTCGGAGATGGTGACCTTTACTGAAAAGGATAAGGTGATCGTATTAGCCGAGGAATAAGTTTTAGGTTTCTACAATAGCTTGAAGACCATTTATGCAAGAAAAGGGGCTTTGCTCATTAACTTTTCAAGTTCATTGCGCAACACCCCTTTTCTTGATACTCTACAGTAAAATGGGTATTACCAACCAAAGCCAAGATCAAAAAAGGCCATGGTTCCATTGTCATCATCAAAAAAATATTTTTTGGCACCCAAATCAAGAGCAAACCCGGAACCAAAGACTTTTTTATAGCCTAAGGAAAGGGCATAACCATCATCATAAGAATTATTCTTGAATTTAAGCCCCAAAAAGCTGCCTGTCATTTTGAACCGGTTTGCCTCCGCTCCGATATAAACGCCTTGCAACGAATCGCTCAGCGGATAATAGCTTAAGCCCAGCGAATAAATGGTAAACTTGTCATTGTCCCCGGAACTGAATATATTTGGAAGAAAACTATAATTGACCACCAAATCCAGTTGATTGACAAGACATCGTTCATATTCCACAGAAATAAAAGGCTTAACACCAAATGTGAGACAATTTTCCGGGTAACCCGTTTCTGCCGCATCCATTGCATAAACAACAAAATCAACACCAAGTAATGCCACAATGGTCACTAAAACCATCATCAATATTTTTTTAACCATGAATACCCACCTCTTTTTAATAATTTTTTCTATTCGGTGAATTGCTTATTTAATAATTATTTCGACAAAAATATCTCGTCCCTTCTTGTGCAAAGGGTGAACTTTATCACCCCTCCGGAATATTTTGTTCATCCTGAAACAAAAGTAATAATCTTGAAAAAGTATAATATCGTAACGGATATATCACCTCATTTGGGAATATGGCATATTTTCATTTCACGTCTTGGCCGATTTGGTGAGGGTGGAATGGGGAAATAGGGGTGAAATAAATCACCCCAAGATGTTATAGGACTCCGTGAAAAGTGTAGCGAAATTATTGACGGGAATAAATTGCCTGATATTGTGGGTTGGAGATATTACTGAAATGTTCGGATAGCTTCAAGGAGGCCGCTTGTATGAAGACAGCAGAGAGTATTTGGTTTGATACACGTTATGAGAATTATGATCAGATAAGGGAACAACTAAAGAATAATGAAATTGCTCCCGACTGTATAAAAAGGGGGATGCCATTACTGTGTTTGATAGCCGAAACGATGGAAGTCGATATTGCCGAAAGTTTATTGGACCGGGGAACGGATGTTGATATAAGAGATTCATATGGAAATACTCCGGTAATGAAAGCCCTTGCCGAGTATGACCGGAATGATTTCGAAGATGATGCCATGGTGAAATTACTTTTTGAATACGGGGCAAGTAAAGATGCTGTCAATCAATATGGTGTAGGTGTCCAAAAAATGTTGGCAATGGTTCGGAAATATTCCGGTAAAACACTGTCTTGGCTTGGTTAATGGCTATCATGGGTGACGGAACAAGGAGGCGACTACCATGGATCCGCGGGAAGAACTGGGATACAAAATAGCTCATCATGATATTGAGAGCTTAAAAGAAGCAATGAAGAAGGGGTGTGACCTAAATTACAGAGACAGAGATGGAGACACCTATTTACATATAGCAATAATGAATTATGATCTAGAAATTACAAAATTATTAGTTGAGGCGGGAGTGGAGAACGATTGCTGCAATAAACACGAAAACGCCCCTCTAATCTCTGCCGTAAGTCAAACGGATCCCCGGATGTATGAGATCGCCAAATACTTAATCACCCAAGGGGCGGATTTGGATTTGAAAGCCGGCAAATATACTGCCAGAGAACTGATTCATATGTTTGAAGATGAGGAATTGATGGGGTTTATCAAGGAAAAGTAATGATGGAATTGAAAGGATGGAATATGCCGTGTGGAACGAAGTACGAGAAATTGTCGCCAGTGATATCAATAACTTCCCGAAAGATTTGATGGAAAAGGCCGGGGAAGAAGATATACACGCTATTTATCAAATCGCCAGGTTGTATGAACAAGGAATAGAAGTTCCAATGGATGATACCAAGGCTTTTCATCTATTTGAACTCTGCGCAAGTGAGGGTATGCTGGATGCGCAGATTCGAGTAGCGGATAAGTTGTTCCGCGGTCAGGGAATAAGCAAGAATAGTGAAAAAGCCAAAGAAATATTGGCAGAAGCCATAAAAAACAATAAAGTAATGGCATGGATGTTAATGGGAAATATTTTGCAACTGGAACATAAAAAAGCGGAGGCCATTGCCTACTATTTGAATGCCGAAAAAATATTCCAAACAGATAACCAAAATGTCAGTGATTATACGATGGCTATTATGTATGGCAAAATGCCGGAACTATATCTCGATGAGAACAAAGAAATACATAACCCTTTAAAATCGGTTCAATATCTTGATAAAGCGCTAAAGCAAGATGTATTTTGCAACGCCAAAGCAATCGGTGATTTATTTTATTATGGCAACGGCATTGAAAAGGATTTGAAGAAAGCGGAATTTTATTATCAACGGATTGCAAGAGAGGATGCATGTGACGGTTGTAGTGGAAATTGTAAAAAGTATTGTCAAAGAAAGATTAAGGAAATGAAGGTTGGAGACATTATGGCGGTTGAAGGAAGTATTTGGCTAAATATATGTTATGAAAAGTATGATGCTGTGAGAGAACTTATAAATAATAATGAATTTGATCCCAACTATCGAGAGAGTGGAAAATCATTGTTACATCTGATAGCCGAGACATGGGAAATCGATATTGCCAAAAGTTTATTGGACAGAGGAGCCGATGTCGATATTCGAGACGCATGGGGAAATACTCCGGTAATAAAAGCGCTTTCTGAGTATGATAGGCATGATTTCAAAGATGATGCGATGGTGAAATTATTTTTTGAATATGGGGCAAGTAAAAATGCTGTCAATGATTATGGTGTAGGTGTCCAAAAAATGGTGGAAACGGTTCGGAAATATTCAGGGAAGACACTGTCTTGGCTTGATTAATACCCTATCATGGGCGACGGAACAAGGAGGAGACAATTATGGATCCGCGGGAAAAACTGAAATATGAAATAGCTCATCATAATATTGAGATGGTAAAAGAAGCAATAAAGGAAGGGTATGACCTAAATTATAGAGACGGCGACGGAGATACTTATTTACATATCGCGGTAATGAATTACGATTTAGCAATCACCAAATTATTGGTTGAGGCGGGAGCGGAGATTGACTGCCGCAATAAACATGAAAACACCCCTTTAATCTATGCCGTAAGCAAAAAAGATCCAAGGATGTATGAAATAGCCAAATACTTAATTACCAAAGGGGCGGATTTGGATTTGAAAGCAGGTAAATATACCGCCAGAGAACTGATTCATATGTTTGAACGTGAGGAATTGATGGAATTTATTAAGGAAAAGTGAAGATGTAATCATAGGGATGGTAGATTGTGCTGTTAATGTGGATTGAGGAGTGATATATATTGGATTTACAGAGCGCGATAAATCAATTAAATAAAATGAGATTTTTAGGTGAAGATGACAGTATTGAGGTTTTTGAAGATCTACTTTCAGAAATATATCATGACGGGGATCTAACTGTAATCAAAGAGTTATGTTCGATCTTTGAAGACGACATCGATTTTCCATCAGCCTCAGAGATGATAATGAAATGCATAATACATCTTTGCCACAAATGTGGTGAGAGTGCTGGGATCCATGAACTGGTTTTCAATATGAACCGAATGTTTCCACAAGGTAAAAGGTGTGCTGTAAAGTTGACAAAAATGATTTTAAGAAAAGAATCATTCACCCAACATTTTAGCGATGCAATAAATAAAGTAGACAACGATACAAGAAATCAAATAATAAAGATATTGACTGAAATAAAAGATAGTGATGATAGATATCAAGAAACAGTCGATTCCGTTTTCCACAGATGCTATTAATAAGTATGCTATGAGTTAAATAGTGCTAATAAAGAGGTGGGGTTATGTCCCGGAACGAGATTTTGGAGAAATTATTTATCGGGAAGCTGATTGCTCCGAATGTAGCCGATGCCTTGAAAAACAATCCCGATTTTGGTGATTTATTGATATATTTCAGCAGTAAAACCAAGGCCCATTGTCTGATGGACGGTTTTGGTTATGAAATGGCATTCGATGAAAAAGCGAAAGTAATCGAGCGTTACAAGACGAGTGAGGATTTATTTTTTAAACATGCAAAGAATTATCAGTATCAGGCGGATAATTTTCAGCCGGAACAAGAGGTCCTGCTGAAAATTCCCAAGCTGCTGTCGGAATATCGAAAGCCGCTGGAATGGCTGGGAAGTCTTGAATCGTTATCCGATATGGAGCTTGGAAGCCTGCTGGTTGTAATAGGTGAAATGCTATTGGAGGATACGAAGCAATATCATGCACAGGATGGTTCACCCGAAGCTGAAGAATTAGCGGACGGCAGTTCTTGGGTGGAGGTTACGGAAAGAACTCTTCAAACCTGCAAAGGTTTTGTACAGGGAACAGGTATTGCAATCGATGAGTTGTACCCACTTTTGGACAGCGCAGATGGTTCGGATATTGTTGAGCTTACCTTGGAGATAAGAAACCCTGAGCTTCTTTTATTTTTGGATCATATTATCAGTATTGCTTGCTACATACTTACACTCGCTTTTTATAAGAAGGTTGGCCCGGGCTGTTCATTGCCGGAATTCCTTGATCGTTTTCAGGGGGAAGATATGTCGGAGATGTTTATCCTATGCATGCTTAATTTGGCGCAGGATAAATTAATCAATAAAGAAAAACTGGATCAATTGCTTATCTATATAGGGTGAAATAAATTTTGCTTCCATAGATTCAGGATGTCTAAAAGCAACTCACCCCCTTAGTCCCCCTCTCTTTTCGAAGAGAGGGGGATGGCTCAAGAGTAACAATAAAGCAAAATAGATCTCAGGGGGTGAGTCGCAGTTAGGCATGGATTTTTGGGATGTATCCAATTCTATCAATGAACATCAACCAGACGAAAAAGAATTAGAATTATTGAAAAAATTAAACTGGTTTGAAAAACAATCATGGGGAGACGATGGAAGGTATGGTTGTTTTTTAAGAGAAGTGGGAGATTTTCCGCAGATCTACTTTTATGATAATAGCGCCTATTTCCCAATGAATTTAACTCTTGAAGAATACCTTGAAGCAATGATTGCAAGTTGCGCGGTCCGGGGCTGGCAATATTTTTATATTGATATTCCGGATGATTTTCCGAATTTGGTTAGAATCAATAAAAATATTGTGTTAGAGAATGTAGAACTTGCTGTGGAACTTTTGCCTAAACTGTTTCCTGACAGAGATTTTTCCTACCATATGGGTAGAATGGATTATATAAGAGGTAGATTGAAGTAAGAAATCTATCGAAATGCGTTTAACGAATTTGTCTCAAGAACTTTTTTGTACCTATTGACAAGGCGATAGCCAACTTAACGAAGTAAGTAGCCCCATGGATTATTAGAGTATGATCAAGGCGATAATGTGCAAGTTTGCGCAAAAATCATATAAATACTAAGTATTCGGGTGAGGGAATCATTATGGACGAATCAATGGAAAAAGTATTTAAGGATTTTACGTTAGCTGAAAAAGTGAGCCAAGATACAATAACCAAGTATAAGGAGAGAGTAGGGGCAGATGTCGTCGCCATCTGGGAAAAGTATGGTTTTGGAAGCACGTTTAAAGGATACTTAAAAATCATAAATCCCGCTGATTTGCAGGAGCTGTTGGAAGAAACCTACATTATGCCCCTTGACGAAATCCCCGTTTTTGCAACGGGAATGGGAGATATTATTGCCTGTGACAGCAGAGGGAATTTTGTGATACTGGATTACCGCCATCAGCGTATCAAAGTTTTATGGACCCAAAAAAAGATAAGGTGGAAATTTTTCTTGAATCATTATTTCCAGGACGAATATTGGCAATGGCATCCTTATTTCGAGGCGGTGGAGCGGTATGGCGAGCCGGAATATGATGAATGCTTTGGATATGAACCATTGTTAAGCCTGGGTGGGGCAGAGAGCGTCGCCAACCTGAAAAAAGTGAAGTATCAAGTTCATCTCATCCTTATCAGTGGAGTACAGGGAGTTTTGTCTTGTTGAAATTTAGCTTGCCAGAGGGAGAGAAGGAATGAGTAAAAAATTTGAAGATCAATTTATGGATTTGCAATCAGAACTTATTTCGTTATCTTTAGAAGTCACGGATAAGAAAGTTGATAAAATATATGCGTATGCCTCAATTGAAGAAAAGAGTCAAATGTTTAATGCTTTTTTTGAAGCGGCTGGGGAGATAAAAACGTTAAACCAATTAGGCATTGACCATAATCGAATGATGCAATTCCTGAAATTGGGTACTGAAGATCTAGATAAGATAAAAGCGTTGGGTAAGGAATATGCCATGCCGGTTCCAACAGAATTAAAATTACATTATGATGTTAAAACCGGCAAGTATAATGCTGATTATCCAATATACCGAGGTTTGCTCTTCCAAGACCGGTATAAGCTCCGGCGAAGCATTTATGAATTGGATCAGCAAGAAGAAGCAGGAATCAAGCAAGTCTTAATTTTCAATCAAGGAAAAGATATCATAAGTTCTGCAATCTTTGAGAAGACATCAATTTCTATCAACCTCAGAGATGATATTGCAATGATTTCAGTGGGATTGATTGTCAAAATCCGGTCTTAGCGAAGATGGATAGGGCCAAAAGCCTATTTTGATGAACTATCCAATAAACAGGAGGATCCAGGCATGGATCGAGATGAACTGTTGGCTTTTTTAGTAGAGTTAACCTCGCCTATCGGGCCGGAAATATTTGCCGGATACGGCTCGCAAATTGAAAACCGGCGGGCGGCTGACTTGTTTGCGGAATTTGAGATCATTGAGGAATGGTCCGCCAAGGTTGAGGTGGAAAATACCTTAAAGTTACTGTTTGATATCGCACTCAAGCCTCCGGAGGCTTCTTTTGTGAATAATTATTACGGCCGGTTTCGGGAAGTATGGAATAGTACTCTCTTGGATTTGGTATATGCTGTTGGCAGGCGGGATCCCGCTGCCCTGAAAAAGATGATTGAGCAGTATCAAAGCTATCCATTACTGGCAAATTTTATTCATGAACTGCAGTTGGAGCTGTCCGAGGATGGTTGATGATTAGCCCTTGGGTTGCAAAACTTTTATAAAGATGATGTACTGTAAGGTAATGAAAAGGAAGGGATAATTTTGACCCAAACATTGATGGATGAAACGATTGATAGATTAATGATTGAAGGCTTAAGTCCTACGTTAGTCCGGCTGGGGTTTAAATCCTATAAGCGCAAATTCCAGAAAACCGTTGGCAAATTCAAGTTCGAGCTAAATATTCAATTGCGGAAAATTCCAGGGCAAAACGCGGGCTACGTCTCAGTTTACCCGGGAATTATCTATGATGAACTAAATAATTTAGTAGCGGAGCTGGAGGGAGTGAAACCCAGAAAAGGATGGCCAATTGCCGGCGGTAATATCGGAAATCTGCAATCCGAAGCTGAATTCATTGAGTGGCCGATAACGGATACAACAGATGTTATAGCTTTGGGCGAACTTATTTGCGGTTACATTCATGATTATGGAGTGCCATTTTGGGAAGACTTCTCATCAATTTCCGGACTTGTTGCGGGGTATGAAAGAGAAGATCCCCGGGTAACCCTGATCGGTAATTATTATTATCAGTTGCAAATGGCTGCCGCATATTGCATTTTGGGAAACAAAGAGAAAGCAAAAAGGGTGTTTGAAAAGTGGGCTCAAGGCAGACCGCAACAAAAAGTATTGGAATCGGCGATTCAAAAGATTTCAATGATGGACTAAAGATGAGAGGGCTGAGGTAAGATGGTTTTTCAATCGGAAAACGGCCGGAGGATTGTAAGCCCTGAAAAACAACAGGTATTAGAAGCGATAGCCAAACTTGACGGAGTAGGAAATTCCTATGCATCATTAGAGGACGATCAAGGAAATTATATTTAAGTTGGCGGTGGCCCTATCGAATTTACCGTAGAGGTTAGGATAACAGCCCAAGATGGCACATTTACCCATTGGAAAGCGGGCTTATTGAACGCAAAAAGTGACGGGGAGAAAAGGATTATCATTTCAGGTTCGGTGGTTCGGGTCAAATCAGATCAAATCATCGATATCAACACGGTGAAGCGGTTGTTTGAGGCTTTTATTGACGGAGATAAACTGCCTGATATAGTGCGTTGGGATGATATGCCTGAAATGTTTTTTTGACTCAGGTTTGAGAAACTGTCATATAGGGTAGAGATGGCGTCCCTATGCTATTTGGGACAGTTATCCGAATTATATGCAATGCAGGCAAAGAGCAGGTGCGTCCGGCCCCCGTACAAAGGTTTGATGCCCCAAAACACATATTGAAGGAGCTCGCTAAATGGAATTAAATGTAAGTAAGCATGAGTATGCAAAATTAAAACAATGCATAAAAGAATGGATTATTTCATTAAATCAAGTCGATAAATTATCGAAAGACATTAAGGCTCTCAATTTTGGCTTGTATGAACCCTATGGGATTGAACTCATTGGGGCAAAAGTATATGACCCGGATGATAGCGATTGGGCGTGTGAAGAAGATTTTGTTCCTACTCAGAGGGATTGCCCAAATTTTGAAGTGGTAGAAGATATAAAATGGGAAGATTTTTTAAATGTCATTATCCAAATACTGCAAGAACTAACTGTGGAATTGAAAGATTTGGAGATTTTGAATGTTGACCATATCACCACCGGGTTTTGTGATGGAGATTTGATTGTTATAAAATAAGCTTTAGATACAGATTATAAATGATTATTAATGAAATACCAGGTTATGATAGATGAACAATTTGAAGATTATGAAAACGAGAAAGCTGCGGCACTCATTTAGTGGCTATGGCCCGGTTAATTGAGAGGGGGTGATGCCGAATGAGCGAAATTAAAAATGTAATCCACGCTTTAAAGATCTTAGTCTATGATTTGGTGGCCGGTGATTTTGAAGAACTAAGAAAAACTGGCCGAATGGGGCGGCTTTCGGAAGAAGAAGTTAAGACCGCCCTACTTGATTATGGAGGTTCGTTATCTTTACCCCCGGATAGCGCTTATGAATCGGCAGGGTTTAGAATGAGAAAGTTGCAAAATTACCCGGAATATTCAATCGCCTTCGAATTGTGGATTGACGGCGAACAGAGTGATTTGTCATTAACAGCAATCGCCACTGTTAATGATATTGGGGAAGTCTTGAAGATAGAGATGGATGATGTCCATGTTCTGTAATAAAACGCTCGGTGAAAGTCTATAACGCAAAAAGAGTTACTGTTGATTGGGAACGTTCGAAAGAGAACCGGGAGGATTATATGCCGGAAAAGAAATTCAAGCATTTAGCGGAACAGCTTGAGTATGAATTGATCCAAGCAATAAAGGATAATAAAGAAAAACTATTTGCGGTCAATAACAACAACAAAACTTGCTATCTGAAAATTCTCAATCGAGGCGAACAGTTATTTTATCAAGAGGATGAGCGGGCTTTCATTTGTGAGATATCAGTAATGGATGAGGTTGTTTTTTCCGGCAGTATCAAAAAATGGGATAGCGGTGCAAAAATAACCGCTCAAGAAAAGGAACAAATCAAGCAAAGTATTGAAAAGTTTTTCATGGACAACTATCAAATATTGATGCGGTTTGCTTGAAATTGAGGCATATTAATTTCAACGATTATCACATAGGAAATAGTGAAACAAAAGAATACTAATGATGGATGCTATTATAAAGTCAGTTGAGCAGATTGCAAAGAAATCCAAAATCAAATTTAATCTGGATAAATTTAAAGACATATTATGTTTTTTGTAGAAAATGAGTGAAATTGCTCAATAGTTTAGTTCGTATTTATTTATATACTAGAGTTGAGCTAACATAAGTGAAATATTTAAACATTTTAAGGAGGAGAAATTATGGCTTCATCTCGACCTATTGTAAGACAAATTAACTGGTTTGCAATAATACCTCAGTTTAGTGTTTTGTTTATATGTATATTTCTTTATTTTCAAATAAAAGCTGGTGATCCAGTATTATTTGGTGCAGGAACTTATTTATTTTTGTCTTTATTATTACGAAATCTAATTCCCAGATACCATAGAAAAGGAATTAAGTTTTATAAGTCTGGCCAATTTGAAAAAGCAATTCAAGAATTCGAGAAAAGTTTTAATTTCTTTACAAAGCATGAATGGATTGATAAATATAGATCAATAATTCTTTTATCTTCAAGCGGTATATCATATCTTGAAATGGCTATGGTTAATATGGCGTTTTGTTACGGGCAATTAGGTGATGGAGAGAAATCGAAAGAATTATATGAAAAAACCCTTTTAAAATTCCCTGATAGTCAAATGGCAATATCTTCATTAAAAATGTATGAATCAGCAAAGCATATAAAACAAATTTAGTAATTGGAAGGGAAATAAAAACTTTCATATAACGATTAGGAGTGTTTCCGAGATTGAGCGAGAAAAAGCCCCAAACACCTGAGGCATTTGGAGCAAATAAAGATTAACTTACGCTAAAAAAATAACTTATGCACTAAATAAAAGAAGGCAAATTGGAAAATGCAGATAATGGCAAAACGTTATGGGACATTATCCGGATGGTAATTGGAGAAATTGAAAGTAAATGACTGTCGCCGAACTTCGTATAATCGCAGGGTTCCCGCTTCGGGCGCGGAGATTCGAAGATGAATATTCGAAGAAGTAAGTGGCATCACGAAGTTGATTCAAGGAAGTGGATTCACGAAGAATCGCGCCACACCGTTTTAGCCAAGTCCGCGGTGGCGACTAAGCCAAAACGGCGTCGGGATCCGCATGCGTTAGCGCGCCCAAGCGAAGCTTGGCGGTTTTAATAAAGTGAAATCCTTTATCTGGAAAGGACTAACCACCCACCAGTAGTAGGTCCTGCGCGTCGACCTGGCAACAGACGAAACGAAGCGTAGACCGCGACTTGATAGGCCGTAGGGGTGAACGCACACCTTAAAGCAATTCAGCCCCGTTAAACCAGTGAACAAGTGGAAGGCGATGGCGCTAACGTGCCAGAAAGAAGGGAAATTTCTAGTGATAAATTTGGATTTTTAAAATTTATCGGCTTTACTCGATATGATTATTCAAGAGAAGCCTTACTTTCAGAAGTGTCTAGAACATTAGGTGAGATTCCTTTTGAGTGTGAAAAGAAATTATTCAGTCTTTCACCGGAGAAGAGGAAACTCGTAATAGAGAAATTAATTGAAATTAAAAGTTTGCAAGATTTGGACGCCTACTTGTAATTTAATACCAATTAGTAGATTCTATATTAGATTATATTACATATAAAATCAGAGGTTGGTATTGGGACGCAAAGAGTATTGCCGTATTGCCGCTTTGATGGAAGGAAGTATGATGATCTATAAAGTAACCGATGACTCTGGCTTTTTAGGAATTATTAATCCGGATCTGTATCAGTCGTTTGTGGATGAAAACTGGGAATTTGACCAGCTTTTTGCGCATTTTAAAATGGAAATAAAGAAGAAGAATCTCCTTTTGTGGGGAACAGGCGGTGAAGGAATTTGGAAAGTTGAAGTTAGGAACGAAATTTCAAAAGAAAAAGGAATGCGCCAATTTGAAGGCTTTATAAAAGTAACGCAAGAAATGCTCTGCCTAACCAATTACGAAAGTCTTACAATGGCCGCTCAGTTTTCTGATGTGAAATTGCCGGAGAAGCATCAGCAAGATTTAAACATTATAATGAAAAACGGCTTATATCAGTGCCGAATCGTACAATTATTTAACCCGGCAGACATGAGTAAAAAAGGAATATCTTATGATTTTTTAGTTGAATTTGCAAAGGTTTTAACTGGAGAAAACAACTGGGAGCAAATTCCTTGGTACGAAAATTTTTAGAAATGCTTTTTTTATTCATTCAATGATTGAAGAAGAAAATTAATTGTATCATTCAATACGAAATTATCGGGTGAGGAAATCATTATGGACGAATCTATGGAAAAAGTATTTAAAAACATGCGAGCTAAATCCTTGGAAATAACATTTTCTTCGCTAAACGACATAAAATTTGGAGGCCGACCATGAAGTATTTTGAAGAAGCGAAAATTCTCTGGCAAAATTTTGTCCCCCAAAGCGGACAGGCTGATACGGTTCAGGGCGAACTGATTCGCGCGGTGGAGAGACTAAGAGATGAAGCGCAAAGAAACGGCAATATCAATTGGGACAAAGGCCATGAAATCTTTGGCGGGTTTATTGTAACTACGCTTTGCGGATCGGGGATCTTTGATGAACCGACTCAAGCGGAAATAAAAAACGATGTCGCCAGAATTCTGGACTATCAAGACCCCTATCTGGAGGACGACCTTTATGATCGCCTGACGGATCATATTGTCGAGTGGTATCTCCAGAATAAAACGCCGATCATTAAAACCCATGACCCTGAACAATTTAGGTAAGCGAAACTCGCTTACCGGAGGGAGACGGAAAAGAAAATGTTTGCCAATATTAAACTGCAAAAAGAAAACAAACGAACCTCTGAAACAAGAATAGGCCAATTTCTGGATAAAACGGCTTTGAAATTCCCCGAAGATTACCGCCGGTTTTTGCTTGATTGCAATGGGATGTACCCCCAAGATTACCACTGCTTTTTTATTCCGGAGATAAAACAGGGAGCCGTCTTGAAAGTACTGTATGGGATGGACCTGGCTGTTCAGAGTGATTGCTTGAATTTAAACTATAATTATAATTTTAATTTTGATATTCCGCCGGAATACATCATGATTGGGAGTTGTTATGGTGAGGGTGGCTTGTTTATCATGCTTTCCACCGCGGAAGAGACGGCGGGTATTTATGCCTGCGACCTTTTCTATGACGAATTTGTCTTCGCAGAATCCACCGAGGACCATAATGTTTACAAGTTAGCCGATACCTTCACCGAATTCATGGAAAATCTACAATATGTCGATATTGCAGCAAAACGTGGGGCGTATTTTCCTCGACATGATTTCACTTTTATATTACCCGAAGATTTTACATGAATTATTTTTTTACTTTGCCTTTCTCATTGATTTTAACTCTTTTTGCATCTGCCCTTTTTTATGTTCCCGATGAACTCCTGAAATCGCCCCTCCAAAAAAAAGCACTCATAAACCTATCGGGGACATTTATTTCCCGATTGACACTTCCAAAATATGTAGGTATAATTTATTTTAAAATACCACTTTTAATAACCATTATCGAAAGTTGTTAGAGGAAAAAACCATGCCTCAAATCACCAATAACGGGTTTAAAGTCAAGCAAATCAATACTGAGCTTGTAAAAACGGCATTAAAAGCTCTAACTTATGGAACGAAGTTGACTCTGGCAAACGCCACCGGGCTAAGTGTCGCCACCTGCAGCAATATCCTCAATGAACTTTTACAAACCGGAGAAATTATGGAGATCGATTTGGCCCAGCCGAACGGCGGTCGTCCGGCAAGACGTTTTATATATAACGCCGACTATTCCTTGATTGCATGTTTATATGCCGGAGCAGAAGGCGGTGTCCATACCATTACCTATACTGTTGCCAACATGATGGGAGAAATTATTGAGGAAAATTCGGCTAACTTCGCTCTAATCAATTATGAAGTCATTGAACGTTTGGTGGGCGAATTGATTAATCGATACCCCAATATTAAAGCTATCGGGATTGGAGTTCCCGGTGTTGTTAACCGGGGCGTGATAGATATTTGTGATATTAAAGAGTTAATGCATGTTCCCTTAGGGATTAAACTTAAAGAACAATATCAGCTGGAATTTACCATTGAAAATGATATGAATGCTATCGTCTACGGTTTTTACAAAAAACAAAATTATGATGGAGATAAAACCATTGCCTTTTTATACTTCCCGAAGAATAACCTGCCCGGAGGGGGCATTATGGTGGATGGACATATTTTAAAAGGCAATACAAAATTTGCAGGTGAAGTATCTTTTTTACCTTTTGATTTATCGCATGAAGCCCAATTAATACAGCTCCATAACGAGCACACCTTTATTCCGTTAGTGGTGAAAACCATTGTCTCCCTAATCGCTATCATTAATCCGGAAACCATTGCGTTAACGGGAGAGTTGTTTAAGAATGATCAAATTGTTGACATTTATAACCACTGCCTTGAAATAATCCCCCAAGAACATATGCCGGAGATATTTTTACAGAAAGATGTCCGCGCCGATTATCTGAACGGGCTGATAGCCATCACCCTGGAAAGTTTAACCTATCACCTGCAGTTGGTTGAGAAAAGGATATAAAGAAAGCATTCATAGGAAAAGGAGTTCGACATTCATGGCAACCTTTTTTTTGGTCATAATCTATTTAGCCTTTATCAGTTTGGGATTACCCGATTCATTACTGGGAGCGGCCTGGCCGGTTATGCAAATCGATATTAAAGCGCCTTTGGCGGCGGCAGGGATTGTCTCCATGACCATCGCCGGCGGGACCATCCTTTCAAGTTTAGCCAGCGGTACTGTGATCAAACGGCTAGGCACCGGCAGGGTTACTTTTATCAGTTGTCTGATGACCGCCAGCGCCTTGCTGGGTTTCTCGCTGGCGCCCTCTCTGTTTTGGCTGATATTATTGGCGGTGCCGCTTGGGTTGGGAGCGGGTTCGGTCGATGCCGCCTTAAACAATTATGTCGCCACCCATTATCAGGCTCATCATATGAGCTGGCTGCATTGCTTCTGGGGAGTGGGGGCCACGATTGGACCGGTAATCATGGCGCAGTATATTGCCGGTCAAAACGCCTGGCGCAGCGGCTACCTGACGATTTCCATCATCCAGTTCTCCCTGACGGTATTGCTTTTTTTCACTTTACCCTTATGGAACCGCACGGAAAATGCCGGGGCAAACAGCCAGGCCGCCTTGGGCGAAGTTCCAGACGAAGGAAGGGATTTGGTCCCGGAAACGGAGCCAACCCCGAAGCTTTTAAAGCTGAACGGTGTTAGACCCGCATTGGTAGCTTTTTTGTTCTATTGCGGCACTGAAGCCAGCTTGGGTTTGTGGGGCGGCAGTTTCCTGGTGAATATCAAAGGATTGCCTCCGTCGACGGCGGCACGGTGGGTATCCCTGTATTACGCGGGAATTACCGCCGGCAGGTTGATTTCCGGATTTGTTACCATGAAGCTCGCCAACATTATCCTGATCCGGATGGGACAAATTATTGCCTTCGCCGGCGCGGTGGTCCTTTTGCTGCCTTTGCCCGCCATTTGTTCGCTCGTTGGCTTTATTTTGGTCGGACTGGGCTGCGCCCCCATTTATCCCTGTATGCTGCATGAAACGCCTAGCCGTTTTGGACCGGAACATTCACAGACAATTATCGGCTACCAGATGGCAGTTGCCTATACCGGAAGTACTTTTTTACCGCCGCTGGTTGGATTGATCGCCTCAGGGTCTACCATGCGGGTCGTACCGCTTTTTCTGGTCTTCTTTATCGTCTTGATGCTGGTTGGATCGGAAAGAGTCAATGTTTTGATGAGGGGGAAAAACCGAAGCGGGCGGGCGGGAACGTTTTAGCTCACCGAAAAAATTATTTGGGTGGCCGGATCGATCCTTTGAATCACAAAAAGAATCATTTTTACCGCGGAAGGAATCCTTTGAGGGGCGGAAAGCATCCTTTGGATGATTCAAGCGAGCCTTTCCGTTACGGAAAAGATCATTTTTACGACGGAAAGGATTCTTTGAATGGGAGAAAGGATCATTTTTGTCACAGAAATGATCCTTTTTGGAGGGAAAGGGACCGATCGGAGGGGGAAAAGGAACTTTTTTGGAGCCCGATCGACCTTTTGAACGATAAAAAGGACTTTTTATGGGAAGAATTGATCGATCCGGTTACGGAAATGATCCTTTTTATGACCCGATCGTCCTCTGAAGGACAAAATCGATCCTTTCCGTGACACAAACGATTCGTTGAACGAGAAAAAGGATTTTTTCGGAAAAGAAAGGATCATTTCCGTAAATAATCAATCCTTTTCGAAAAGAATCAATCATTTCTCGAAGAGAAAAACTTTGAGGATGTAATAAATATTTTGAATGTCTGACCGCTAAACTCCGTGGGCCTAACGAAAAGAACTGAAACAGGATTATATGGATTAACGGGATTTTTTTAAAACCCCTATGAATTATCTGTTGTTTGCAGCCCGGTTTTACCAGTTCTAATCCTGTAAATCTGTGAATCCGCGTCTCTAATAAAGACGTTGAATCTTGTCTCCGTTAACTTTTTTTAGGCATTTTTCAATGCCGGGTTTGCGCCATGCCCTCGCCCCCGGGTTGAATGAAGACGGCGGTCCTCCCCCATGGAATCCGGAAAGTCCGCTGTGGGGGAGGGAAATAGGGTAAATGTTTTTCGCCGGTTTGGCCGGGCTCCGTGATGCTTTGAAGCAATGATAAACGCTGCATACGGAGGGGATTTTTGATAGGTTTTTTCTATGCACAGGAGTTGATCAATTTTTTCCAGAATGGAATCGATGAAGTAACTAAAGAAGAATATGCTAAAAATCTTGAGGGAAATATCAAAAATCTGCTGGAAAAGCTCAGAAAGCATAGCTATAAGCCACAACCCGTGCGTCTAGAGTATGTCAAACTGAATTGACACACTTTTTTTGAAAAAATGTGGCAATATGGTAATGGGTAAATGCGGGATTTCTTCGAGATCCCGGTGGAGTCCAGAAGGTAAGAGAAAAATGAAACGTAACGCTGCGGTCGGAGACCGGGGCGTTTTTTTGTTTATGCATTTGAAAACCCCCCGCTATGCGGGGGAGTTCAAAAAAGGCGAAGCCGTTGTAATAGTGACAACAATAATTGTTACATAAAATAGTACCCAATGATGAATCCAACCGGTAAATGCAATCCTATTTCATTTAAGGTTATTTTTTTGATAATAATTGTAAATACTATCATTGTAAAGGGGTAAAACAGGTTTCACGGTGACGTAACTTTTTTTAAATCCAGGTCCAAGCCAATTGCGGCATTCTTTTAATGGATTTTTGGACAGCACGTTTTATTTAAAATTACACATAATTGTATTTTCCTGACATATAAACCAATAGGGATAGGTTCAGGATTTCTTATCTGCTTTTTTCATTCGGAACTACCAACAACGGATCTTGGGCGCGCCAGTATGATAAGGAGTGGTAGAACAATGAAACCTAAAATAATTATCCAATTCATAATAGCCGGAATGATCGGCTGTTTTTATTTTGGATGGGGAACAAACAGCTTTGCTGCTCCGCTTGACTTGTCGGCGGAAAGCAACAATCAAAATCTTAAAATCGAAATTTTGCAGGCCTTAAAATTCGATTTGCCGGGTACCACCGGCTTTTACCGGGAGCTCCAGTGCGGGAGGTATTTAATCAAGGGAAGCGGGCAGTTGCGGATCGAATTCTCAGCCAGTCCTTTATATTATACCGATCCTGCCAGAGAGAAAACTGCTTTAACCGTAATTTATTGGGTAAACGAGGCAGGTAATGACCGGTTTTCGTTCAAACCGGGGAGCCCTCCCTTACGGATTTACCGTAATTTTGGAGGCCATCGGGCAATCGAGTTCATCATTTACGGGGGAATTACCATTGGTGAGGTGATAGCTCAACCCGCCGGTCGTTACGAGGGAGGGGTAAGGATAACTGCCTGTCAATAACGAATAGCGAATCCGTAAAGGGGGTGGTCAACGCCTATAATCTCCCGGCTTAGAATTGGTGAACTCAGAAAAATTCAATTGAAGGAGGAAAATTACAATGAAAAAGTTCTGTTTTCTTTTGGTGGGTGGCGTTTTATTATGGACACTCTGCGGTATCGTTCTAGCGGTTCCGGATGCTGCCGGAAATATCTCCAATCAGGGCGCCGGCATCTCGGCCGAGCATATCATCACCGCAGTAGTCGATCCTTATGCCGAGATTACCTGGGGTGACCTTTCAACTCCAACTCTTTCCGGAAAGGCTAATGAATTCGCTATCGGTACCTTAGGGTTTAATGTGGCCGCCAACTGTGCTGTTGACATTACCCTGACGACCCCTCAAATGAAGACTGATCTTTCAGTGGAGGACGGCCATGCTGCAACGGATACCGACACCATCAACACGCAATATGCGGTAAAGCCCGGTAAACCCAATGTTAATGTACCCCAATCTTCCGAGTATTCAACCAATACCGCCAATAAATACATGAGCGCCCTGGATCAAGAGTCCAGAGATTTCACCTTGTATTATAAGGTTTCCGATGGCGATAGCGTTACCAGTCAACATGCAGGCGCCTATCAAGCGACCATCACCTTGAATGTAGTGGCACAAGCCTATTAAGTTTAGATTTAAGTCTCGGGTTCAAAAAATGGTAGAGGAATGAATAAAGGAGGATTATGACCATGCAAAAAATATTTGCGTTGTTAATCGCGTTCAGCTTATCGCTATTGGCCGGTAGTTTGGCGATTGCCGCTCCAGACGCCCATGGAAATATCTCCAAGACCGCTGACGGTGTGACCGCTAATAAAACCGTCTCCGCTTATGTGACTCCTTACGCCGAATTCTCTTGGGGGGACTTTGTAGCGCCGGCTCATCTCAGCGGCCAAGCCAACGAGCAACAAATCGGTTCTTTGAAGGTTTCAGCCGTTGCCAACTGCGCGGTTGATATCATTTTGGATGTCACCCCCATGACCAGCCAGGGCGAGAATCATGACGCCAGTACCCTGACCACTTTGTATGCAGTTACAACCGGAACAGCAACGCCGGTTTTCCAAAACTTGGCGGATTTTGGCAATGAGATGGTAGTCTCCAGCGCCTTGGATCAAAGCTCCGATACATTTACCATCAGTTACCAGGTCGTTGATGGTGAACAGGTTTACAGTCAACATGCCGGTGATTATTCGGCGAAAATTAAATTGACTGTTGTGGCCCAGGCATATTAATCCCTTGATTGCATTGATGAAAGGGGGATTGTTATCGATGATCGGAAAACTGCTGATGGTGTTATGGCTTCTCGGTTCAATCCTATTGGGCGGCAATGATGTCCTGGCTGAAGGCACGCGCGCGGGGGGTAATATCTCGAAGCATAAGGCAGCTCCTTTAAGCGTTTCCAAAACGATCTCCGCATATGTAAATCCTTATGCTACAATTGATTTCGGCACTTTCACCGCACCCGCCCATCTCACCGGCGCGGCCCATGACGTTCAATACGGCAGTCTGGAGTTTACAGTCGTAGCGAATTGCGGGATTGAATTACTGATGTCGGCTACTTCCATGAATAACTGGGGAAACGTGGAAACACGCGAACATACCCATGGCACATTGACTACTCTTTACGACATCACCACCGGCAATACCACTCCCCAATATAAACTGGCTCAGGATGTGTTGCCCTGGGATCGTGCGCTGGATCAGGCATCCAAGGACTTCACCCTTCATTATCAAGTACAGGATGGAGCGGAGGTCTACAGTCAACACGCAGGTAATTACCGGGCATTTGTCACGATTTATGTAATTGCCCTATCATACTGATTTAATCATATGATTTAATCATATGATTTACATAGAAACAGATAATCAGGTATGGGATATTGGTTTATGGGGCTGTTGCAAAATATTTCAAATGAACGAGATATCGCGCCATGGTGTTAACGTGCATGCACTTTAATATATTGCACCAGACAATATGCAAAAGTGTATAGATTGGTGCGCAACAGCGCGATATCTCTGCCATGCCTGCGCGCATAAATGCACGTAAACGTACCGAAAATTCTTTTGCAACAGCCCGAATCTTTTATCATTGCAATTTTAACTGGAGGTGTTTACGGCGGTGCCAAGAAAATTCCTTTTTTTACTCCTGTTCTGCCTGGCAATGAGTTTAATGGTTCCTTATTCCCTGGCTGTGGGCGTAGTGCCTCTTACCGTGGAGCTGAGCGGCAAACCCGGTGATACGATGAATTTTAGCGTTAAGCTGAACCCGGGCGGACAAACCGAGAAACTGAAATTATCGTTGGAAAAAATAATACAGCAACCGACGGGTGATTTACAATACAATCCCTTTGAGAAGGGGGTAGCGCCTGCCACTTGGATCGCCATTCCGGCTACTGCCGTGGTCAGCCCGGGCGCAAGTGCTCAAATCGATGGGGTTGTAAAGGTTCCGCTTAACACTCCGGGCGGCACTTACCTTGCCATGTTGAAAATAGCCCCGGAAGAACCAACCAGAAAAGGCGGTTTCGATGTCAGTATTCAATACGGGGTCAGAATTTATATCCGGATCGATAGCTTCGGATTACGGCCCAGGGTCCAAGTAACCGGACTGGATCTGGTCAAGGATGAAAAAGGGACTCCGCTGATCCGGGCAAAAATCAAAAACATTTCTCAAACCGATTTCCTGACCACCGCTAGCGCCACTCTCCGGGATAGCGAACGGAAATTGATTCAGCGGGTGGAACTGCGACCGGCTTATTTCTGGAAAAATAAAATTTCTCAAGCTCGTTTGTTGCCTGGAGGAGAGCTGGCTTACATCGGCTCCCTCACCGAGTCTTTATCCCCTGGTGAATATGAACTGCGCCTTTTTTATCATTACAGTGAAACCGGCCAGATTTTGCAGGTGAAAAATGTCCAAATCGGTACGGGTGACTATGTTTTTGCCCACCCACCGAAGGTCTTGAAGTTGGATCAAAATGAACTTGTCTTTGAAGGACGGCCGGGAGTGCTTTCGTTGAAGAGACTGAAAATGCAAAATCGATTGGACAAGCCGGTCACAGTGGTCTTCACTCCGGAAGAAGCCGCGCCGGATTATCCGTATTCGATCTTTACCAATAACTTCCCGACAGTCCGGACAGACAATCCATTGACGATTGCTGCCGGGCAGACGGAAGTGGCCATTATCTCGGTCCAAATTCCTAAAGATGCGGCGGTGCGAGGTTGCTATGGCAGTTTTAACCTTCAAGTGTATTCAACTGGCGATAAACCGGTATTACTCGATGAGATACCTATTTCTCTGGAAGCAATCACCATCGGGATCCAAACCCGGGCGGCAGAGGTGTTGAGTATCCGTGGGGATAGGGAGAAAAACGGTTATCGGTTTTCGGCAATTATCAAAAATACCGGAACAATTAAACTAACTCCCGTGGTGAGCCTGGTTTTAAAAGACAAGGCTAACAAAAGCCTGGGAACATTGCTCCCATTGAAACCTGAAGACCAACGGCAGACTTCGGTACTGCCCGGTCAAACCATCAACATGACCGCGTTTCTACCTAACCTGGAGTCTGCCGCCTACCAAGCCGATGTGGCAGTCCTTGAAGGTGACAAGGTAATCAAAACGATTCTGATGCCAATGGATCGAAAAAAATGACCTTGGCCGGCTGTCAGGAAACTCCTGGTTTTGGGGTTGAATCAATTAGAAAATGGGTGGAGGTTTTTTTGGCAATGAGGAATACGCAATTAAGGTTTCTGATAATGATGAGCCTTTTGGTGCTTATTTCGGGGAGAGGATGGTATGGTTATTGCCTGGCGGCCGATAGGGATGGAACAGGGCAACCGTTGGTGACTGCGACCTTTTTTGAATCGGATTTACGGGAAGCCCTCAGTGAGGTCTCTTTGCGAACCAAGGTGAATATCGTGGCCGACAGTAACGTTAACGGAACCATCAGTCTGGAATTAAAAGAAGTCCCGTTGGAGGAGGCTTTGTACATGATGCTGGTCGGCGGGGGATATACCTTCCGGAAAATAAAAGATTTCTACCTGGTGGGTCTCCCAAATCTCAAAAATCCGGCCTTCATGGAACTGACCGAAACCGGGGTCTATCATTTCCGGAATGTACAGGGCGAAAGCATTAAATCATTGGTTCCGGAACCATACGGACCCTATGTTAAAGTTGACAGCGCCCAAAACATGGCCACGGTAATTGCCCCTCCGACCATCCTCCGGCGGATCCTGGACGATTTGGGTAAAATCGATGGAGACGTATCCAAAAGGCAGTTCCGGATCAAGGCTCTGGTGACTGAGGTCCAGAATCAAGTCCTGAAAGAATGGGGAATGGACAAATTGACGGCCTACTTTGACGGGACCAACGGCGGGGCGAAAAAATTGGCCGTGGATTTGGCCGCAGGTGTGATATCGGGAGAAGGTGACGCCAGTTTCGGCCATTTCGCCGCCGTTATCCAAGGTTTGGTGAATGATAAAAAAGCGGTGATTAACTCCGATCCGATGGTCATTGTTACGGAAGGCAAGACCGGCAATCTTTTTGTGGGAGACCGGCGGACTTTGATCCTACAATCGCAAGGCACGACTTCCACCACTTCCACCACGGAAAATGTGGAAGCCGGGACTACATTGCAGGTCACCCCGCGACTTTTCGGAGATCAGATCGAGTTGACCTTTACCCAAAAAGTGAATGTTTTTGACGATACGGCCTCAACGACCGACCAAATTCTGGTCCGAACCCGGGAATACTCCTCGGTGGTCCGTTTTCTTCCCGGTCAAACGGTGATGGTTGCGGGATTAACCGAAAAACAGACCAAGAAAAGTACCTCCAAAACTCCGGGATTGGGGGATATCCCCCTCATTGGATTGTTTTTCAAACAACAGATGGATCAAAAAAATGACAGTGACTTATTAATCTTTCTTACCGCCGAAGTCATCGGCAAATGAAAAAGGTTTTGTTGATATTGGTTATTTGTGGATCGGTGATGATTTTCGGTATCCGGGCAATGGCCGGGGAGGAGATAACAGAACAGGCAGGGACGCTCAGTCTGTCCCAGGCATTCCAAAAAATTGAGGCTCTCTTCGGAGTGACCATCATCGCCGACCCCCGTTTGCAAGGTGCGGTCCCGGCTGAAGTCCGCGGAGATACGGTGGATGTAGCATTAAAATCAATCTTGGAACCGCTGGGGTATTATTATACCAAGCTGGAAAAGTATTATTTAATTAGCGGGCCGCAGTCTCCTGTGACTCTATTCGCCGATACCGACTCGAGTCTGGTACCGGTTGGATTAATCGATCCCAAAGCCCAAGCACAACTAGGAGAATATCAGCGATATGTGAGCTACGATCCAAAATTGGGAATTGCCTATGTTAAAGCGCCAACATCGTTGCGGAATAAGATTCTCGAAAAACTATGGCAAATATCCCGGGGGTCAACTGGAGTTGCAGTGGTTTATGATTTACAAATCATTGACATCGGTCAAAATTCGGATTTGGATTTATTATTCAACGGTTCATATGATAATTCTCGAAATGGCATCCATCAAGCCATTATAACTCCAGACCAATGGAGCCTCCATCGGCCAGTCCAGGCTTTGATCGAAAATACCATCGCCTCGAGTTCGGACAAGCTAATTCGACGGCCCTGGTTGATTGCTCTCCCGGGAAAAACCGCACAGTTCATTACCAACCAACATCGAGTAGGCGAAACAGCCGATTTGGACTACCATTTTATCTTGCGGGTGACCCCGGTCCAAGTAAACGCCGATAGCGGAAGGGTTTTATCGGAAATTTACATTGGACGGGGTTTTGCGGTTGACGATTCCCTGGGAACCGCCAAGCAAGGAAGTATCTCCACTACCAATGCTTCTCCAGAGACTACCCAACGGATGAGCATGATTTCTACCACAATTGCCACCTCTCCCGGCCAAAGCCAAATATTGGCGGTGGTTCGGCAAACCAATGACAGCCATCAGAAATGGCTGCTTGAAAGGGTTAAAATCGATCAGCAGCGGTATTATGCGGTATTGTTGACAGCCACTCCGGTAAATATCCAGACTACTTTGGCTACGACTGCCGGATTGGTGCCCATGGCTTCTTTGGGAGGTTTTAGTTTAGAAGAAGAGCAACAACAGGAGCAACCTTCTCAATCATTTTGGGAAATCGGGTTAGAAAGCGCAAACGTGTGGTCGGAATTGAATTGGGTTTTGTCATCCCATACCAGACTGGAACTGGAGTATGGAAAAGCTGATTTTTACAGGATGGGATTATCGCAGAGACTGAATGGAATCGACGGGCATCAAACTTCTTTGGAGTTTTCAGCCGCCAAGGGGGTGGGAACGCTGAAGAAGGCTGTGCTTATGGTGGGGTTTGGTGATCGAACCCAGCCCCTCGGACCTTTGAGTCTCTATGCGAAATATTATCCGTGGATATATGGATTGGACAGTGAAGGCTATTTGGACAAAGACGCTTGGAAAGCAGGTACCCGGTTGGAAGCGGGGAAGGGAAACGTTCAGGTGGAAGCATCCGGTCACCCCAACATAGATGGTTGGCGCTTCCAATTCAATTTGGGCAACTCCAAATATACTTGGGTTTTCCGGTATGATCATCCGGTTGGAGAAAAAGCTGCTACTTTGGGCGTAGGTTTACATTTTGAGTTTTAGGAGTAAGGTCCGGCGATGGTTTTTGAAGGTGATGGTTTTTGAAGGCGATGGTTTTGAAATAGAAAGAGTGCTTTCTTATGAAAGCCGGTTCGATATCGATTACGGTGCTGATTGGTTTTGATGATGACATTCTTGGTGAAAACCCATGGTTTTCGGATTTGTATTTTTTTGGAATTCGATTTTAAAAATCAGTCTATTCGGATACCCTTTGTGAATATGTATCTGCTAGTGTAACAAAAATGTTAAATTTGGGGAGGAGGGATGCCCGGCCAATCAAGACTCCATCAATGAAAGGAGGGATTCAGGAACGGAATTGAACTTCGACTTCTATAGCAAAACGGAACCTACAACCCCATGAGGAATTCATCCGCAACATGAAATCGAATCCAAGTGAAATGATTGGAGGAAAGTTCTTATGTTACAAACCAGTAAGTTGCTGCAGAGAATATTGATGCTATTAACCTTTATTACCACAAGCCTCTTTGGGTCCATGGGTGTGTATGCTACTGATCTAACAACCGATAAAACCATTTATTCGGTAGCCACCGCCCATCTTGATACGCAATGGAACTGGGATTTAACAACTTCTATCAATAGTTACATTCCCAATACGTTAACCAGTAATTTCAGCCTGTTTAACAGCTATCCCGGCTATGAATTTAATTTCGAAGGCGCGTTCAGGTACGCGATGATGAAGGAGTATTTTCCGGATCAATATCAACAACTGAAAGATTATATAGCCCAGGGTCGTTGGAATGTTGCCGGAAGTTCTTGGGATGCGGGCGATGTTAATGTGCCGTCCCCGGAAGCATTGATGCGCAATATTCTTTATGGGAACGGGTTTTTTAAAAAAGAATTCGGTAAAACCAGCCTGGATATTTTCCTCCCCGACTGTTTCGGATTCGGGTATGCCCTGCCATCCATAGCCAGTCATATGGGTTTAATCGGATTTTCCACTCAAAAATTATCCTGGGGTTCGGCCTACGGGATTCCCTTCAACATCGGCCGGTGGTATGGGGTGGATGGTTCCTATTTGATCTCGGCTTTAAATCCGGGAAGTTATAGTGCGTCTCTTTCCGGCCGTCTCAGTAATAACAGTACCGAGGTTAATACGGTCAATACCAATGGAAGCAAGTATGGGATATATGCGGATTACCATTATTATGGAACCGGCGACACCGGCGGATCGCCCACCAGCGCTTCTGTTAGCTACGTTCAACAGGACCTTGACGCCGGAGTCAATCCAACCACGGGAGTTCAGGTTCTTAGTGCTTCTTCGGATCAGTTGTTCCGGGACATTGCCGCCCAGGGTTTGGCGGACAAACTGCCTTCCTGGAACAACGAGCTGGTGATGACCACTCATGGGACCGGCTCCTATACTTCAAGAGCCCCTTCCAAGAGATTCAATCGGCAGAACGAGATGTTGGCGGATGCCACCGAAAGGGCCAGCGTTATGGCAGACTGGTTGGGCGGCGCGCCATATCCGAAACAACTATTTGATATGGCCTGGCAACGGGTTATCTGGCATCAATTTCATGATGATATCACCGGGACCTCTTTACCTTCCGCTTACATGATTTCCTGGAATGATTATGCCCTGTCCCTCAATCAGTTCTCCCAGGAACTGGCCAATGGGGTTGGGGCTATCGCCCGTGCCATGGATACTTCGGCGAATGGTATTCCGGTCGTGGTTTATAATCCGGTCTCCAAGGCCCGGCAGGATGTGGTTGAGGCCAAGGTAAATTTCTCTACAGGAGTTCCGGCAGCCGTGAGGGTGTACGATCCGGACGGCAATGAAACCCCTTCCCAGCTCGGAACGGTAGATGGCTCCAGTGCGACTGTTTTGTTCCTTGCGGATATGCCGGCGGTTGGTTACAAAGTATATGACATCCGGCCCACTGCCGCATCATGCGAAATCCAGACCGGACTTCATGTTACCGTTTCCACACTGGAAAATGCCAATTATAAAGTAACTATCAATTCCGACGGCGACATTGCCAGTATTTACGATAAAGAAAACGGTAAAGAACTCCTGGCGGCTCCATCGAGACTGCAATTACTCAATGACAATTCAACCTCATGGCCTTCATGGGAGATTCTCTATAGTGATGTCAGCAGCGCTCCCAAGGCTTATGTAAGCGGGCCCGCCGAGGTTACTATCGTTGAGAACGGGCCCGTTCGGGTAGGGCTGCAGATCAAGCGGACCACCCTAGGATCAACCTATCTGCAAACCATACTCCTGACGGCCGGATCAGGTCCGCAACGGGTCGATGTGGTCAATAAGGTTGATTGGTATACCAAGGCTGCAAATCTCAAGGTAGCATTCCCGTTGGCTGTGTCCAATCCGAAAGCAACCTACGATCTGGGGTTGGGAACGATTCAAAGAGGGAATAACACTTCCAGTCTTTATGAAGTTCCGGCACAACAGTGGGCCGATTTGACCCATACGGACGGAGGCTATGGAATCAGCATTTTGAACGACTGCAAATATGGTTGGGATAAGCCAAACGATAACACCTTAAGACTCAGTTTAATCCATACGCCGGTGGCGACCTATGGCAACAACAAACAGGATACTCAGGATTTCGGTGAGAACCGCTTTATTTATTCCATTTACGGACATAGCGGAAACTGGGTGAACGGCCGGACGGTGACGCAAGGCGAACGGTTGAACCAACCGTTGAGGGCGTTTCAGACGGAAGCCCACTCGGGAAATATAGGGAAAGCCTTATCTTTTCTCACGATAAGCAATCCGAACATTACCGTTAAAGCGGTCAAGTTAGCCGAGAATACCAGCGAGTATATTGTCAGAGTCCAGGAAACCAGCGGCAGCGCGGCAACAAATGTTGCACTATCCATGGGTAACGGTATTGCCGGCGCCAGAGAGGTCAACGGTTTTGAAGATGCCATCGGCCCGGTGGCGGTTGATTCCGGCAAATTGATTTTTGATATCGGCGCTTATAAGCCGAAGACTTTTGCCATTACCTTAGCCGGCTCAGGCACGGTAATCAGCGCTCCGCTTTGCCAAAGCCTGGGTCTGCCTTACAACAAAGATGTCGTTACCTATAACAGTAATAAGAATGATGGCGCGTTGGATTCTTTGAAAAACTCCCTACCCGCCGAACTACTGCCGGATGAGATAACCAGCGGCGGCATCCTGTTCCAGATGGGTCCAAAAGCCGACGGACAGAACAATGCGGTAGCCTGTAGCGGCCAAACGATTTCAACGGGCGGTTTTAAACATGTCTATTTACTGGCGGCTTCCACTGCCGGAGATTTATCCGACACCTTCCTGGTAAACGGCCAACCGGTCAGTGTGAAAATTGCGGACTACAAGCAATATGTAGGTCAATGGGACCTCTATGCTAATGGAATTGATGGCTATCTCAAACATGACGCGGTTGCCTGGGTAGCCACTCATACGCACAACCCGGATGTCAAAACGCCTTCCTCGCCGATTTCAGCTCCGGGTAACAGTGCTTATGATTTTAAGTATCTGTTTAAATACCGGCTCGACGCGCCGGCGGGTATTGATACGGTCACGCTACCCAATAATAGTAATATTCTGGTATTTGCAATGACTGCATCGGATAACGCCAATGATGACACGGCCCCGGCCGGTGCCTTATATGACGAAAAGATAGCGCCGCCGACCTACCCGTTGACCGTAGTCAATGGAACAGGTAGCGGATTCTACCGTGAGGGTTTAGCGGTATCGATTTCCGCCAGCGAGCCGGTGGGAACCATGTTTAAAAAATGGGATGGACCCGTTGCAGACCCTTATGCCGTTAATACCACGGTTACCATGGGGACAGATCCGATAACTGTGACCGCGGAATTAATCGACTTGGGTCCGGACTTGGCCTTAGGCAAAACAGCGACCGCTAGTGCTTATGTCAATGCGAATGAGGCGCCTTCGAAAGCAGTTGACGGGGTGACCAATACCAAATGGTGTGATAATACGAAATACCCCAATCAATGGCTGCAGGTTGACCTGGGTGGAACATATACCATCAATCGTTGGCGGGTAAGGCATGCTGGAGCCGGTGGAGAAAGTACCGGCTGGAATACAAGGGATTTCAAGCTACAGAAGAGCGATAACGGTTCCACCTGGACTGATGTGGATGCGGTTACATTCAACACCGCCAATGTAACCAATAGGCTGGTCAATCCTTTCAGCGCACGATATGTTCGGCTTTATGTGACCGTACCCACCAACAATACAGACCGGGCTGCCCGCATCTATGAATTGGAATTGTATGCCGACCATCTCGGACAATTACAAACCCTGACCGTCAATCATGGTACCGGCTCAGGCGCATATCCCGAAGGTGGAGTGATACCAGTTACAGCATCAATTCCTAGCGGATATATCTTTAAAAAATGGGAAGGGCCGGTGGCGGATCCCTATAAATACAACACTACGGTTACGATGGGCACGGAACCGATAACGGTTACGGCAGTTTTATACAAGTTAGGGCAAAATTTAGCTCTCAATAAAACGGCAACAGCCAGCGGTTCTGTGAATAGCACGCAATCACCGGATAAAGCGGTGGATGGTTTGGAAACAACCAAATGGTGTCACAATACGACGAATTTTCCGGATAAATGGCTCATGGTTGATTTGGGTCAAGAATATTCCACCATCAATAAATGGATTGTCAAGCACGCAGGCTTTGGTGGAGAAAGTGCCAGTTACAACACAAGAGATTTTAAATTGCAGGCTAGTTCCGACGGCGACACTTGGACCGACGTCGATACTATTTCAGGGAATACTGACAATATAACCTATCGCTGGTTGAATACTCCATTTGCTGCCCGGTATGTTAAATTGGTCTGTATGACACCCACCAACAGCTCCGACCAGGCCACCAGAATATGCGAGCTGGAAGTTTATGCCGATGCGACACCGGTGATTGCGGCGATCCCCAATTATACTGTGGATGAAGGGAAACCGCTGAGTTTTACCATCCATGCCACTGATGCCGATACAGATGACCTTTTGGTTTATTCGGCCAGTAACTTGCCAACAAACGCCAGCTTTGATCCGGCTACCCGGAAATTCAACTGGATTCCGGGTTATTCTCAGGCTGGAATTTATGAGGTGCGGTTTATGGTTAGCGACGGACAAGTGGCGGTGGAAAAGGCAGTCACCCTTGTAGTGAACCATGCGGATCAACCACCGGTAATGGCGATGATTCCTAATTCCACAGTCAATGCCGGGCAATCAGTCAGTTTCAGTATTAATGCCAGTGATCCCGATCCGGGAGATACTTTGACTTATTCGACCGGCCCTCTTCCAACAGGCGCCAGCTTTGATGCGGATACAAGAATGTTCCAGTGGACACCGGATACTTCCGGAACTTATACCGTCCGGTTCACAGTGAGTGACGGGAAGTTAAGCGATAGTCAAACAACGACCATCATCGTCAATGGAGGTAACGGTAACCAAGCGCCGGTAATGAGTGCGATTCCTACTTATACAGTAAAGATTGGGAAACGAATCTCCTTCACAGTGAAGGCAACCGATCCCGATGGTGACACTTTGAATTACTCAGCTGCTTCTTTACCGGATGGAGCCGGCTTTGATACGGATATCGGAAAGTTTAACTGGACACCGGCTGTAGCTGGGACCTATAGTGTATTGTTCACAGTCAATGACGGACAATTAACCGACAGCAAGATGGCTACCATCATTGTTCAATAACTGAATTTGAATAAGTTTCACAGAAACTATCCGGATTGATCGGAGGAAAGGGTTGTCTTCCAAGCGGAGACAACTTTTTTTTTCAAATTTTCATGAAGGCCGCTGAATAATTTGTACAAGTTTGCCATGAATTAGCCATATGATATGAATGCATTAAAATTCTCAAGAATGTTGTGAAGGACTTTGAACCCAATCCCAAAATCCCCTGGGTTTTTTGAAAGATCCGCTAAACGTCGCAAAAGAGTCCTTCAATCCAAAATACGAAAGGAGTGATTGCATTCTCAAATAAAATACGCCGCCCATCCAGGAGGCGATTTTTTTAACTTTAACAATGGTAGGGGGGAAAGAATGAAAAGGAAAGCATGGTCAGTTTCTTTAGCCGTTATCTTCATCTTCTTGGGCTTGCAGTTTCAGATTTTTGCGGATACACCATCTTACAATGAATGGAGCGGCGGAACCACCAATGTGCCGCTATTTCAAGTTAACAGGGAACCCGCCCATACTACCCTGGTGCCTTATGCAGATTCCCAGACCGCTCTTGATGCGATCAGGGAGGACATCAGCGATCTCAATATGGCTACGGGGATTCGGGCGGATTCCACCTATCTTAAATCACTCAACGGCATCTGGAAATTCAACCTGGTATCCCAACCGGGCCAGGAACCGGTTAACTTCTTTCAAGTCGGCTATGATACCGGCAACTGGAAGGATATTCGAGTTCCCGGCAACTGGCAGACTCAGGGCTTTGTCCCCGGCAATCTGGTGGCGCAGACTTTGGATTACCCGATGTATTGCAACATTACTTATCCATGGACTCACTGGCAGAGCCCCTCGGCCTCAACCGGGACAACGCCGACCACCTATAATCCTGTCGGTTGCTATCAAAAGATATTTTCTCTTCCGGATCAGTGGAACGGCCGTCAGATATTTATTTCATTCCAGGGTGTAGCAGCCGGTTTTTATGTCTGGGTCAACGGCAATATTGTGGGTTATAGCGAAGACAGTATGTCCCCGGCTGATTTTAACATCACCCGTTATGTCCATTCTGGTGAAAACACGCTCGCCGTAAAAGTTTATCACTGGACCGACGGCAGTTGGATCGAAGATCAGGATCAAATCCGTTTAAGCGGCATCTTCCGGGATGTTTTGCTTTTTTCCACACCAGCCGTACATATCAGGGATTTTAAGGTGACGACCGATCTTGATTCTCAATATGTCGACTCACTTCTGACTCTTCGGGTCAATTTGCGAAAATACGAGGCTGGTAGTTCGGGAAGATATTCTGTTGAAGCAACACTCCATGATGACCAGGGTAAATCAGTGTTTGCGGCACCGGTGACGCTGAGTTCCGACATGACTTCCGCAACGACCGGTTCGGATGTAATACTGACCCAAAACATCCCGGTTTCCAATCCCCAAAAATGGTCTGCGGAATATCCCAACCTGTATGATCTGGTTTTAACACTCAAGGACCCTGGTGGGAATGTCATCGAGGCGGAAAGCACCAAAGTCGGCTTCCGGAAAATTGAGTGGGACAATAAACAACTGCGCATCAATGGCCAACCTCTAATGCTCAAAGGAGTTAACCGTTGTGAAATCGATCCTCAAACCGGAAAGACGATTTCAGTTGCAGTTATGGTCAAAGATATTACCCTGATGAAACAATACAATATTAACGCCGTCAGAACTTCCCACTATCCCAACGATCCTCTTTGGTACGAGCTATGTGACCGGTTTGGTCTTTATGTTCTTGATGAAGCCAATCTGGAATCCCATGGCGCCAACGGTACTTTGCCCAAAAGTGATTCAAAGTGGCTCAATCCCTGTATTGATAGAATCCGGAATGTCGTGGAAAGGGATAAGAATCACCCGGCGGTCATTATTTGGTCCCTTGGCAACGAAGCGGGTTCCGGATCCACCTTCAGCAATATGGCGGCTTGGGTTCATGGTAACGACCCGTCCCGGCCGGTGCATTATGAAGGCGATAATTCCGCCGCCGATATTTACAGCAATATGTATGCATCTAAGGAAACGGTGGCCGCTTATTGTTCCAATTCCGCCAACACCAAACCATATATCCAATGTGAGTATTCTCATGCTATGGGGAACAGCAACGGTAACCTGCAAGAGTACTGGGATGTCTATGAGGCATATCCCAATTGCAGCGGTGGATTTATTTGGGACTGGGTGGATCAGGGCCTGTGGAAAGATACTCCCGTCACTTATATGGCGACGGATAACAGTAGCAATGCGATACAGGGAGAACTGTTCGGTCAGGTGGTTACCGATGGTAAGACCGGCCAGGCCATGAGCGGTACGATGACCTTGCCGAATATTGCTGCTTTAAATATTACCGGCACCGGCGGCCTCACCTTGGAGGCGTGGGTCCGGCCGGTAAGCACCACGGCCAACAGTGAATATATCGCTAAAGGTGACAAACAGTATGCCATCCATTTATCAGCCGGCACCACCTTGGAATTTTTCTTGTATAACAGTGCCACTTCAACATGGTATACAGCGTCCTATGGGGTATCCAACATCAGCAATTGGGTGGGCAATTGGCATCACCTGGCCGGAACCTTCGACGGCAGTACATTAACTTTGTATGTGGACGGGGTTGCAAGAGGAACTAAAGCCTGTAGCGTTGGCTGTACCGATAACGGCTATCCGGTCAGTATCGGCAAAAATGCTGAGAAAGGCACTACTTCAACCGGGGATATCGATAGAGTAAGGATTTATAACCGGGCCTTATCTCCGGCAGAAGTAACGGCCGATTATAATCTAGCAACCACGGCCCCCGATTTAAGTTGCGTACTATGGATGGATTTTGACCAGTTCCAGGAAAAACATTCCGGTGAAGGTAAATTCCTGGCGTATGGCGGTGATTGGGGTGATACGCCCAACGACGGCAATTTCTGTGCCAACGGAGAACTGCTGACGGACAGAACCCCCAAACCTCAACTTTTAGAAGTAAAACACGTATATGAAAATATTAAGGTCAGTGAGGTAAATGTTGCTTATGGCCAGGTCAGTATCAAAAATAAATTTCTGTTCACCAATGTAAGTGATTTCGACGGTTCCTGGAAACTGATGGAGGACGGTACTGTGATTGAGCAGGGTGATCTGCCAAAGCTTGATATTGGACCGCAGCAGAGCCAAACCATCAATATCCCGTTTGTCAGGCCGCTTTTGAAGGCCGGTTCGGAATATTGGCTGACCGTCAGCTTCAAATTGGCCAAGGATATGAAATGGGCGGCTAAAGGTCATGAGATCGCCACCACTCAATTGAAAGTTCCTTTCGATGTACCCCAGCCATCAGTTCCTGATGTTGCTTCCATGCCGGACCTGGGGTTGACTGAAAGCGCTTCGGAGGCGGTCATCAGCGGACCGGATTTCCGTTTAACCTTCAGTAAGACGCAAGGGGCCATTACTTCCCTGATCTACCGGGGGACGGAGCTTTTTAAGAGCGGACTGACTCCGAACTTCTGGAGAGCACCGGTTGACAATGATAAGGGCAACGGTGAACCAACTACTTGTGCAACCTGGAAAACCGCCGGACAGAAACGGATGATTCAGAATGTCAGTGTGACCCGGATTTCCCCAAAGACAGTGTCGATCACTGTTCATGCGACTCTGCCCACCGCGACGGTGTCACAGTACAGCAATAAATATACGGTTTATGGCAGCGGTGATGTCTTTATCAGCACCACATTGACGCCAGGCGCTTCGTCACTGCCGGTGATTCCGGAAATTGGGATGGAGCTGACCATGCCCGCCGGATTTGAGAACTTTACCTGGTATGGCCGGGGTCCGCAGGAAAACTACTGGGATCGGAATACCGGGGCTCAGGTCGGACTGTATCAAAGCACCGTAACCGAGCAGTTCTTCCCGTATATCGAACCCTCAGAAACCGGAAACAAGACCGACATCCGCTGGCTGACGGTAACTGACAGCCAAGGAACGGGTCTGATGGTATCGGGAGATCCGATCGCGTCGGTACCGTTCATCGAAGCAAGCGCCTTACATTATACTGCGGATGATCTGGGTTCCAAAGCCCATCCTTATGAATTGACGAAGCTTCCTGAAACCTACCTGCATTTGAATTACAGACAGATGGGTGTGGGTGGTGACAACAGCTGGGGCGCTTGGCCACATCCCACCTATGAGTTAAGCTGTTCCAACTCCTATTCCTATAATATGAGGCTTCGGCCGATCTCCGCCGAGTTGGATCCAATGGCCTTAAGCAAACAGAACTTTGGCTCCCTGGCGGCAGTGAAAGTAACAAGTATCGCCGTTTCCGGAGCCGGGGGTGAGGATTCCATTACCGTACCGGGCGGAATAATTCAGATGAAAGCAATGATTACCCCCTCCGATGCAACCTATCAAGATGTTAGCTGGTCAGTCGCGAACATTGACGGCAGTTCTACCGATGCTGCCAGTATCGACAGGAATGGCTTACTGACTGCCGCCAAGGACGCAACGGTAAAGGTAATGGCCAAAGCCAAAGACGGATCGGGTATTGAAGGCTATGCCACAGTCACGATTGCCTATCAAAGAAACGCTGAAGTGGTATCCATCGGTAAGCCGGTTACCGCCAGCACCAACGAATCGGGAAATGGAGCGGCCAACGGTAACGATACCAGTCTGGCCACCCGCTGGTGCGCATCATCCGGTTCCACACCCCAGTGGTGGCGGGTTGATCTGGGTGCAGTGTACAACATTGTTGGTTCCAAGATCATCTGGGAAATGTCCGGTCATCTTTACAAATACCGGATTGAGGTTTCCAATAACGATTCTACCTGGAATACGGTATTGGATAATACCAATAATCCTTATACAGCCCAAACCCAGGTGAACAATTATTTGGCTAATGGGAGATATGTACGTATCTATGTTACCGGCCTGAATTCCGGCGATTGGGCCTCCTTTTATGATTTTAAGGTCTATGCGGTGACTGTAGGTAAAGCCGCTTTGACTTCCAAGATCAATGAAGCCCAAGCCTTAACGGAGTCCATTTATACCTTGGCAAGCTGGACAACGTTGCAGAATGCCTTACATGCGGCCATCACTGTCAACAGCGATGGAAATGCCATCCAGGCAGAGGTTGATCAAGTTCTGGCAAATCTGCAGGCAGCCATCACCGGCTTAGTCCTTGAAAAACCACCGGTCTTGAACGCACTCTCCGATTATACGGTTGATGAAGGGAAATTGCTCAGTTTTACACTGAGAGCCAGTGATCCCAATGGCGATTCTTTGGTTTATTCATGCGCCAACTTACCGGCAGGCGCCAGCCTGGATCCGCTTAGCGGGAAATTTGCCTGGACGCCCGGTTATACCCAGGCCGGGACCTATCCCTTACAATTTACAGCCAGCAACGCCCGCCGGTTAACCGATAGCAAAACTATCGGCGTTGTGGTGAATCGCGCCGATCAACCGCCGCTGATGACGGCATTTTCCAACCCCATCAGCGGTACAATCGGGACTACGATCACTTTTAGCATCGGCGCTAGTGATCCCGACGGCGATTCCTTAACCTTTTCCGCCAGCAATATGCCAGCCGGAGCCATCCTTGATCCGGTGACCGGAAAGTTTAGTTGGACCCCGGGGGTCGCCGGCACTTATACCGTGCAATTTAGGGTCAGCGACGGGCAACTATCCGCCAGCAAGACTGCCACTATCATTATCGATAGTAACGGCGACCGGGCACCGGTAATGAGCACCATTCCAAGCTACACCGTAACTGTCGGGAAACTGGTTTCCTTTACCATCAAAGCCAGTGATCCCGATAGCGGCGACGTTTTGAGCTATTCCGCCGCCAACCTGCCGGTAGGCGCCAGCTTTAATTCGACCACCCGGAAGTTCAGCTGGACCCCGGCTGCTGCCGGGACGTATTATGTGACGTTCACGGTCAGTGATAACTACGGTTTAACCGACAGCAAGATGGCCATGATCATGGTGCAATAGTAGTTACGAACTGCTTGTTTCTCACTTTTATATTGAAAAGTCTGAGGCTGTCAAAAAAGGAATTTAAAATCAATGAGAAATACAATATATAACTTCATCGGGTCATTCATTTCAATATATTGTATTTCTTTCATCACTAAATTTTCTTTTGAGACAGCCACGGACTCCTGCCATTTTTAGCTTCCATAAAGAGTATCGCAAATTGCATGGTATTCAAAAGTTCAGGGCTGGATCAACGGAGCAACCCTCCAGGGCGGCTCTTGAATCTTTCGATTCAGCTTCCAGGGTCATGCTGGCTTTGGACTCCGGGATTTTTGAGAATGAGCAAGAAGGGAGGTGGTGTTGATACCCGGTATCGGGACTTGTTCCAAGCAAAAAAGAATCTGAAAGGGGAATTGAAATGTTCGGAAAACCGCAGAAAATTTTATTTCACTTTCTAATCCTGACCTTCATTTTAGTCATGGGTATCAGCCTATCTTTAATTTCCTATGCGGCTGGGCCACAGGGTATCCCCGGTAAAATTGAGGCTGAAAGTTATACTTCGCAAACCGGGTGGACCGATAGCATCACCGAAACGACCACCGATACCGGCGGAGGCCAGGATGTTGGCTGGACCGCAGCCGGTAATATCCTGTATTATTCGGTCAATGTAACAAGGTCAGGGCCTTATCAGGTCCAGTTTAGAGTGGCGGCGAATTCAGCGGCAGGATCATTCTCTTTGGAGGACCAGGCGGGGAAGGTACTTTGTACCGTTACCGCCCCGGTTACCGGCGGTTGGCAGAATTGGACGACGGTCTCGGGAGATATCAATTTAAACGCCGGCCAGCAGACCATCGCTTTCGTATGTAATACCGGCAATTTCAATATTAACTGGATGAATTTCATTTCCCAGACGATTGTGAGTGACCCTGCCGCTAGTCCTATGGCAGGAAATTATGGGTTACCCATCGATGTAACGCTTTCCTGTACTACTTCGGACGCCGAAATTCATTATACCACCGATGGGACCATTCCAACCTCAGCCAGCGCTCTTTATGTTTCACCTATCCATATAGACTCCAGTACCACGATCAAGGCAATCGGAGTCGCCAGCGCCTTGGACAACAGCAATATCGTTTCATTCGGTTATGGGATTGATCCAAATCTGCCTCCGGTCGCCGCGCCGGCGACTTCGAAAGCATCCGGTACATACAGCGGTACCCAAAGTGTAACTCTTTCCACTACAACCAGTGGCGCTACTATTTACTACACGACTGACGGCAGCGAACCGAATACTTCCAGTACCATTTACAGTTCCGCCATATCTGTCAATCGGAATATGACGGTTAAAGCGATTGCCGTTAAAACCGGCTTCCTTAACAGCGGTGTTTCCATATTTTCGTATGTTATTACAACCGCCGTACCCACTTCCAATATAACCACCGGCTCGACTATCGGGAACGGAGTTAAAATAACGCTGACCTCCGGCACCTCCGGTGCCAGCATCTTTTATACAACCGACGGCAGCGATCCGACCTTCGCCGGTACACTGCATACTAGCCCAATAACCATCACAGCCACGATGAACTTCGGTAACACAGTGACGATTAAGGCATATGCAACGGCTAGTAATTTATTGGCCAGTAATATAGCCACCTTCACTTATTCCTACGACCCGAACTTTGTGATCTTGACGGATGAAAACTCAATCTCCGCAGTAATCAATGAAATGACCCTGCAAGAGAAGGCAACCTTACTTGGAGGAGCCTCAGGGAGATTAGCCGGATCGGCCGGCGGCACTCAGACCCTCGCCAGATTGGGCATCATAGGGACTTCCCTTTCTGACGGGCCGGCGGGACTACGAATCACGGCACTGCCGTCAGGATTTAAAGATTCAAACGGCAATCAGACAACCCGATACGCTACCCAATGGCCCAACGGAGCGGCCCGGGCATCCACCTGGAACGTTGACCTCATTGAGCAGATGGGAACAGCCTGGGGCCAGGAAGGATATTACTTCGGCAATGACCTGGCGCTTGCTCCCGGAATGAACATTCAAAGGTTCCCGCTGAATGGGAGAAACTTCGAGTATTTCTCGGAAGACCCGCTGCTTTCCGGGAAAACTTCGGCCTGTGAGGTCAATGGCTTTCAGTCTCAGGGTGTCGGCATGACCATTAAACATTTTGCTTGTAACAACCAGGAGACCGGAAGGTCGAATCTGCCAACCAATGTAAGCCAGAGAGCTCTTCGCGAAATTTACCTCCGAGGTTTTGAATATGCGGTGAAGGAAGCTCAACCCTGGTCGGTCATGTCCTCCTACAACCAGATTAATGGGGTCAGTACGGCGGAAAATCCCGATCTGCTCACCTTCGTCCTCAGAAACGATTGGGGTTTCAAGGGTTTCGTCATGACGGATTGGGGTGGCCAAGGCAACGCCTCCTACTGGCCGAGCCAAACCGGGAATAACGCTTACTCATCCATGGTCAAAGCCGGTTTGGATGTCAGTGAATCCAGCGGCAATGCCAACAGCATTATCAGCGGCTACAATGCCGGATTCATTACCATGAACGATATCGATTCCTGTGTTCGAAGGGTTCTGGAGTATGTCATCAAGACACCGGTATTTCACGGCAAAGCATTGAGTACCGAACCCAGCCCATATGCCACGGCCAATCTGGAACTGGCGACGAACGTTTCCGTTGAGAGCATGACGCTTTTAAAGAACGCTTATATTAAGAACAGACCGGCCTTACCGATTATCGGCGGCAATATCGCCATCATCGGCAATGGCTCGAGCAACCTGGTCCTTGGCGGAACGGGAAGCGGCGCCGTGAATGCCGATCCTTCCCTGGCCATTCAGATACCGGCTGCGCTTCAAAATATTTATAATGGCGGCACGATAATCGATGCCACCAAACTTGACTATCCCCAGCTATCAGGGGAAATGCAACCGACAGACAGCCAGATGACGGAGCTTGTCAAGCAGTCCGGCAGTGTGGTCATGACCCTCCGGAGGAGTTCGGGAGAAGGATCGGATACTCCCAAGAACAAGGGGGCTTATTATCTCAGCGATGCGGAGAGGAACCTGATTACGCTGGCTTCCGCAAAATGCCGTGCGGTAGGCAAACCGTTCATTATTGTGATGAATATGGGCGCCCCGATGGAAATCGAAAGTTGGAAAGCGCTGGCAGACGCGATTCTGTTTGTATGGGAGCCGGGTCTAGCGACCGGTCGTCCAATAGCCGCAGTTTTGACAGGAGCGGCCAATCCGTCCGGGAAACTTTCTTCAACTTTCCCCATCGATGTTCAGGGATATTACAACAATGACCCAAGCAAGCCTTATTCACCGGCTGAAGATAACTTTGGAACTTCCAGTGGTGTTACCTACAAAGAAGGCATCTTCGTTGGTTACCGGTATTATGATGCCTTCGGAGTTCCGGTATCTTATGAGTTCGGCTATGGTCTGAACTACTCAACCTTTGGATACAGCAACCTGCAATTAAGTTCCAACAAATTCGATAGTCTGGACGGCACTCTGACTGCCAGTGTTGATATCACCAATACGAGTAAGGTTGCAGGGAAAGAAATAGTGGAATTCTACATCGGAGCACCGGGCAAGTCCATGCAGAAACCGGTGAAGGAGTTGAAAGGTTTTACCAAGACCAACACTTTGGCGGCGGGGGTCACTCAAACCATGAGCGCCACCTTCAATGCCATGTCGCTGGCATCCTTCGACACTATCCGTTCGGCATGGGTTATCGAACCAGGCACTTATGTAGTTTATGCGGCCGCTTCCGCGAAAGATCTTCGAATGGTAAAAACGTTTACCGTCCCGGCTGAATTGGTGGTTCAAACCGTCAGCAATGCGCTACCCCAGAAAACTTCTTTTAGTGAATTTCAATCGCCGTTGTATGGCGCAGGCAAAACAATTGTCAGTCTCTTGAGCGTCAACTCCAAAACAAGCACCGATACAGCGCCGGTATTGCCCCCAACCATACAGGCAGTATACAGTGATGGGACGATTTCTTACGTCAATGTAACCTGGGATACCATCGATCCGGCTTCTTATGGCAAGGCGGGTACATTTACCGTTAGCGGCACTGTAGAAGCTACTGCTTTCAAAGCCGTAGCCAATGTGTTGGTAGTCGAGAGACCGCCGGTGATGGAGGCTTTACCCGATTTCGCCGTTGATCAAGGAAAGTCGATTCATTTTACGATTAATGCCAGTGACCCCAATGGTGATAATCTGGTCTATTCCGCCAACAACCTCCCGGCAGGCGCCAGTCTGGATCCGGTTACCGGGGAATTTAGTTGGACACCGGATAGCTCTCAGACAGGAATCTATAAAATACAATTTATAGTCAGTAACGTCAGCCGGTTAACCGATAGCAGGACCGTTTCCATCATTGTCAACTGCGCCAACCGGCCGCCAATATTGACAACGATTCCCGATTCGATAGTCACCGCCGGCGAAGCCCTCAGTTTCAGGGTCAGCGCCAACGATCCCGACGGCGATAATTTGACTTATTCCGCGGCTGATTTGCCCGCAGGCGCAAACTTTGACCCGGCCACCCGGACCTTCAGTTGGCCGCAGACCGTCACCGGTAGTTATACCGTCCATTTCACGGTCAACGATGGGCAGGTGAGCGTGACGGCTCCGGTTGTTATTACGGTCTATCCCAGCAGCGACCGGCCACCGGTGATGAATGCCATTCCCAGTTATAGTATGAAGGTTGGGAAACTGGTTTCATTTACCGTTAAGGCTACGGATCCAGACGGTGACATCTTGACTTACTCGGCCGTCAACTTACCCTCCGGTGCCAGTTTTCTTCCCGGCACCGGCAAATTTAGTTGGACGCCTGCCGTCATCGGGATATATTCCATAACGTTCATAGTTACCGACAGTGGCGGATTAACCGACAGCAAGACGGCTACCATCATTGTACAGTAACAATTCCTGGGTTCATTCAATAATGAATGGCCAAGAATAGCCGGTCGACTCCCATGATAGTGGATTAACAAAAAGACCCTTTTCCCGGGGGTCTTTTTGTTGTGATTACTATTTCAACTTTCTCTTTGAATTGTATCGAAAAAATTACATGATAAAAAAAAATAGCCCATTATAAAATTCAATCCAAATCAGTAATTCTAATGAGGAGCATCGTGTCAAAATATGGTAATTATTAGGGGCGATTCTCATATTTGGCTATTGAATCTTGATGGAGGTGAAGTGAAGGCAAAAAGGTTACAGTTTGTTATTAGGAAGGCCCAATTCGACCATCAAGACTAGTGATCCGGATGGTGCCAGCTTTAATCAGGCAACCGGCAAGTTTAGCTGGATGCCGACAGTTGCCGGAACGTACACCGTGCAATTCACGGTTAGCGACGGCCAATTGAGTGACAGCAAAATAGCAACGGTTATTGTGCAATAGTTCGGCAAGCCCAAAATAGAAAATGGAGAGGGAGGGATCTTATTTGAAAAGAATCATTTTCACTTTGTTTGCTTTAATCGTAGTTATCGGATTGTTAGTTTTGGCAACTCCGGTCTTTGCAGTTCCCCGGTTGCTCGGGGTGCCCGATATCACGGTGGAAACCCAAGTTGGCGTTTTGCCACACCTGCCTTACTACATTCCTGGTACATACTCCAGTACTGTGCCGGGTCCGTTGGTACGGGTCAATTGGCCCGCTCCCACCGATAACAGCCAGGTTCTTACGATGGGTACCTATACCATTACCGGTACTGTACCCGGCACTGGTTTTACACCCAAAGCGACCGTGATTGTGGAGGCCGCCGGTTCTCCTGTCGTAATGCCGGTGACAGTGGAAGCATTCCCCTTGGGTAACGTGCTTTTGAATCAACAGAGCAACGGAAAGGACTCCCAGTTTATCCTGAACCGCAATAAGTTCTTTAATGGTCTGTTAAATCTGGCCAAACCCGACAGCTTCCTGTATATGTTCAGAAATACCTTTGGCCAGCCCCAGCCGGCGGGAGCAGTTGCCCTGGGCGGCTGGGATACCCAAACAACCAAGCTGCGCGGCCATGCCACAGGCCATTATCTGTCCGCCCTGGCGCAGGCTTATGCCAGCAGCGCCTATGATGTGAACCTTCAAGCCCAATTCCGGCAGAAGCTGGACTATCTGGTCGACAATTTATATACACTCTCCCAGATGTCCGGTAAACCGGCTTATAATGGCGGTCCTATTAATGCCGATCCGGCCACCATTCCGTATGGACCCGGCAAGAGCAACTATAATTCCGACCTTACCACTACCGGGATCCGGACCGACTATTGGAACTGGGGTGAAGGTTTCCTCAGCGCCTACCCTCCCGACCAGTTTATCATGTTGGAAAACGGTGCCACTTACGGTAGCGGTAATAATAATGTTTGGGCTCCATACTATACCATGCATAAGATCATTGCCGGATTGCTGGATGCCTACACTCTGGAAGGCAATGAGAAAGCTTTGACCATTGCCAAGGGCATGGGCCTTTGGGTATATCAACGCCTGAGTAGAGTCCCGCAGGCTACGCTGATCAGAATGTGGAGCACCTATATCGCCGGTGAATATGGAGGGATGAATGAAGTCTTGGCCAAGTTGTATCAGTATACCGGCGATCAGCGCTACCTGGCTGCGGCCAAGATGTTCGACAATATGAATGTCTTCTATGGGGGCACCGCCCAAAGCGGCGGCCTGGCCCAAAATGTAGACAACTTCCGCGGCTTGCACGCCAACCAGCACATCCCGCAGATGACCGGGGCTCTTAGGGAATATGACGCCTGCGGCGAGAGAAAATATTATGATGTTGCCGCAAATTTCTGGGATATGGTGATCAACAGCTATGGATACAGTATCGGCGGCACGGCTGGCGCCAGGAATCCCAATAACAGCGAAAATTTTACGGCGCAGCCTAACACCCTTTACAGCAATGGTTTTAATACCTCCGGACAGAACGAGACCTGCGGTACTTATAACTTGCTGAAACTGACCCGTCAGCTTTTCATGCACGACCAGGATCCTAAGTATATGGATTATTATGAGCGGGCTCTTTATAACGATATCCTGGCTTCGGTAGCTCAAAATGATGCCGGCAATACTTATCATATCCCCATTGATCATATTGGCCAATCCAAAAGTTTCGGCAACGTCAATATGAATGGTTTCAGCTGTTGCAACGGCACCGGGTTGGAGAGCAACACCAAGCTCCAGGATTCCATTTATTTCAAAGACATTGACAATACAACTCTGTATGTCAATCTCTATATTCCATCCACCGTCACTTGGAACGAGCGAAATGTCATCGTCACCCAGGCCACCAATTATCCTTATGCCGATAATAGCACCCTGACGATTAACGGCGGTGGCAGGTTTGACATCAAAGTGCGGGTCCCGGCGTGGGCGACCAACGGCTTCGATGTCAAGATCAATGGAGTAACCCAGACGGTGCAAGCGACGCCAGGTACATATCTCACCTTGAGCCGGACCTGGGTCGACGGCGATACTATTTATCTTAAAATGCCGTTCCACTTCTATCTGAGCCGGGTTATGGATCAGCCTAATATCGCCACTATCTTTGACGGTCCAGTATTGTTGGCCTTCCAGGAATCTTCCGTCAATACCAGCAACTGGCGGGCGACGACTCTGCAGGCTGCCGATGCTTTCGGCCAGTCACTTTCAGGAATCACCGGCGATCCCGGTAGTCTAACCTTTACCAGCAACGGACTTACCCTAAAGCCGTTCTATTTATCCTACAGCCGTTACTCGGTTTATACGAATGTCGCGTTAACCCTCACCAATAATCCGCCGGTGGCGGCGACGCTTCCCAAGTATGCTGTTGATGAAGGGAAACTGCTCAGTTTTAAGCTTAAGGCCAGTGACCCCGATTTCGACATCATCTCTTATTCCGCCAGCAATCTACCGGCAGGGGCCAGTTTTGATCCGGCCAGCGGCAGTTTCAACTGGGTACCGGATTATACCCAAGCCGGGACCTATGCCCTGCAATTGATGGTGAGTGACGGAACAGCAAGCGTACCGGTCACGGCGAACATCGTGGTCAATAATGTCAACCGGCCACCGGTCATAGCCACGTTAGCCAACTTTGTCGATACCACCGGTGATGCCCTCAGCTTCAAGGTCAATGCCTGCGATCCCGACGGCGATAGTTTGACTTATTCCGCGGCTAATCTACCCGCAGGGGCAAACTTTGACCCGGTCACTCAGTCGTTCAATTGGCCGCAGACCGTCACCGGTAGCTATACCGTGTTATTCACGGTCAGCGACGAACAGATCAGTGTGACGGCTCCGGCTGTCATCACGGTCTATCCTGGCAGCAACCGGCCGCCGGTTATGAGCGTCATCCCAAGTCACACCGTGAAGGTTGGGAAGCTGATTTCATTTACCGTTAAGGCGACGGATTCAGACGGTGACATCTTGACTTACTCGGCCGACAACTTACCCTCTGGTGCCAGTTTTCTTTCCGGCACCGGCAAATTTAGTTGGGCGCCTACTACCGTAGGAACTTATACAGTTCAGTTTACTGTATACGACGGCCAGTTATCCGACAGGAAGACGGCAACAATTATTGTGCAATAACCAGGTTTTTTTAGTAAAGGCCTCCAACTTTAGGTTGGAGGCCTTTACGCATCCTTGGTTATATATTAATTGATTCCAATGAATCGAATCGAGGAATTCTATCCAGAGAGAGCTTTTTCTGGCCTGGAACAGCAAACCAAATTTTGTCCTAAAGACAGCGATATCCTCAAGTTTCCGAAGATACAGAGGGATTTGAGCAAGGTGGCCTCACGATGAAGAAAAAATTGTTATTGCTGTTACAAATTATGGAATGATCCTTGAATTGGAGTTTGGACATGTAAGTTTTCAGATATCGGGTTATCCTGATTTGATACAAGCCTCACCTTTTACAGCGAAAAAACTTAACAAACAATATATTCGTATTCAATTTGAATACAATCAAAATTCCCCCTTTATTTGCTCACAAACAAAGGGGGCTATCCCAAAAGGAAATTCGTACCCACAGTCAAGCGCTCAAGGGCCGGGAGGAAGGTGAAATGGGGGGGAATTATCCGATCCAATGAGGGAGGTAATAAAAAGGCCGTCAGGGCGACGGCTTTGTACTACGATGGTATTTGCAATAACATAGAAACCTTTTACTCCACTTGATAACCGGCTTTTTTTAGCAGAGCCAGAATCCCTTTCTCTCCAACCAGATGGCCTGAACCCACGATTACAAAATAGTTTTCATCTTGACCAAGATAACTCTTAATTTTTTCAGTCATTGTAATATTTCGATTGAAGTATAATTTATCAAAATACTCTTTTTGATGGGAATCCTCGATACCTTTCATGGTTATTCGCTCTAATGTTTTTAAGTCTTGATTTTTCCAACTTTCAATTAAATTGTCCAATTCTTTTTCCATTGAAGAAAGGGAGAGCAAGGTCATTGTTAAGTATAAATTACCGTCAATGCTGTCAAAAATCTTCATTTGTTCCTCAAAAGACTCTAATTCAAAAATCTTTTTATCTTTCGCTTTCCCTAAAAAATATTTTTCGGTTCCACTGTCCGCTACATAGCCCAAGGACATCATTTTTAGCATTTCCAGAGAAGATGCCGCCATCCAGGGCTTTAAACGGGCTATTTTATCCATAGGAAGGTTGTAATGGGATAGATTGGTTTCTAAAGCGCTATAAAGCTCTTTGGACAACACATCTTTTAATGTTTTATTATCCTCAAGATAAGCATAGGAGCCGACATTGCGTATTTTCTCGGCGTTTTCTTTTGAATTCGGGTCAACTTCCACTACGATATTGTTGGTGTTTGAAAATGCTTTTTCAATCCTTTCGGGAAAAGGATAAAAACTGCTTTTTCCAATATGGATCGAACCCATTAAATAAACAGTATTTGTTTTGCTTTTCACTGAAAAAAACATATATTTATAGTTGTTTAGGACAACCGGTGCTGCTTGCCTATTGGCAATTTTTACATTGGCCCACAGGGGAACCCAATTGTTTTTATCCGGTTTGACATAAAATAAAGCTTCTTGCGCTATGGCGTTAAATTGGTTTACTTGGTTATTGAACATGGACTCTAGAGACCAAAAACTTAACCGTATTGCATACCCGTTATTGATGATAATATAATCGACAAATTGAACAGGGAGATTATTGACTTTGGAATAATAGACTACCGTTGCATTATTTTTATCCTCAGAAAAAGTTTCGGAAACCACTATGATGTTTGAGTTTTTCAGCATCATTTCAAATAATTGAACATATTCATCCAGCGAAGCGTCATATTTTTCCACTGTTAACCGGGTGAAGGCATTTTGGTTTTTTTTCATCCCTAAAAATGAAGGGTCATTTTTAGTCGTCCGATTTTTAAGCAACTCTTTAAAAAAATCCGGAGCTCCTTTTTCATCGGTAAAAATTTGCCACTCGCCCGGGAACTGGAGCGCAATTCCGATATCTTTGCTATAAAATTGAAAATCCCTAGGATTTAACCCTTTGGCATGAACACTTAAAATCAACAAAAACAAAAAAATAAACCCCACGAATGTTTTTTTCATTGATTATTCCTCTCTTTGTATGGAATGGTAACAATCTACTTTTTTATTCAAATAAATATTCGTTATCCGTAAAAAATACCCTTTCAAAATTGTGCAGGGTGTTTGTCTAATCTAAATTTTCTTAATTTAAAATTGCTCGGTGTTTTTAAAAGAAATAACCTATCCCTTCCATACCGGCTAAAGTAGCAAGGATAACAGCAGCCGGTGAGAATCCCTATTCAGGGCGCTTAAATTGGGATTCGTATGAAAGGTCAAGTATTGTTCATGAACCGAATGCCATTTGTTTACATTCAAACGTACAGCCGATCCCTGCTCCCGGACGGATCGGGGTCGTCCACTTCGGACAAATAAACGGTTTTAAGCCGGGGGAGCCTATTTGTAAAGATGGTAATGGTCCGGTTTTCAAAGGCTTTATTTTTTATTATCCCGGGTACTGCTGAAAGCTACCGGGGATGGTGACTATAAATGCTTCAAGCTACCAGCCATTGCGGGGATGAAACCCGGTCGGCAATTGTTTTAGAAAGTTTTGAGGATGTAATGATACTTCAAGACCAGCACGGAACGGGAAACTAAGTTAGCCTTGAAATCGATTCCAAAATTTGTTAAATATAATTGCAAGAATTGCAATATAGTTCAAAACAATTTATAGGAAAATTGTTATCATTAATTACAAGTTATTGGAAAATGTTCACAATAAAAAGACAGCATGAATTTTAAATGTTGAAATAAAGGATTCGATGAAAGGTAATGTTTTTCTGACAAAAAGTTAGTCTAAACTAACTAATCGTTTTCTTCAATTTATAAGGAGATGGTCGGATGAGTCTTTCAAAAATAACAGGGAAGATTGCGCTTGTCACGGGGGGTGCGCAAGGCATCGGAGAATCTATCGTTCGGGCCTTGGCCGCATCCGGCGTAATGGTTGCCGTGCTCGATCGCCAGGCAACCAAACTTAACGGTTTTGTACATGAATTGCAATCCGCAGGATGCAATGTACAAGCTTTTCCGGTAGATGTAACTGACAGCAGGGCGGTTGATGCCGCCGTCGATTTAATTGAGCGCAACATGGGGCCCATTGAGATTTTAGTCAATACCGCCGGCGTGCTGCATACGGGTGCAATTGATTCATTGAGTGATCAGGATTGGGAGCGGACTTTGGCAGTGAACGCAACGGGAGTTTTTCATGTAGCGCGGGCGGTGAGTAAGTACATGGTGACGCGTCAAAAAGGTTCAATTGTGACGGTGGGCTCCAATGCGGCCAAAGTTCCCCGGATATCAATGGCGGCTTATGCGGCTTCGAAGGCGGCTGCCGCGATGTTTACCAAATGCTTGGGATTGGAACTGGCCCAGCATAATATTCGTTGCAATATCGTTTCACCGGGGTCTACGGATACGGAAATGCAGCGGTCGCTGTGGAAAGATGAGAATGGGGCCGCCACTGTCATTGCCGGTACACTGGAAATCTTTAAATTGGGAATTCCGCTGAAAAAAATCGCCACCCCTTCTGATATAGCCGATGCCGTTCTCTTTTTGGTTTCAGACCGGGCCAACCATATTACCATGAATGACATCTGTGTGGATGGCGGAGCTACTTTAGGCGTTTAAGAAGCTCTCGATGGGCTTTTTATCTAAAACATTTCATTGAAATGGAGGATTATGATGGAAGCGAATCGTCGTTCGATGTATACCCAAACTGGTGATACCGAAATATTGGCTTTAAAGAGTGCTCATACCGGTAATACACAGGTGAATATCGGAAAATATGTGGTCGGCGGAAATAAATTTATTGTTATTGCCGGACCGTGCGCCATCGAAAATGAACCACAATATTTAGCAACCGCCCAAGATATTTTTAATCTCGGCGGGCATATCATCCGCGCCGGGATATATAAGCCGAGAACCTCCCCCTACAGTTTTCAAGGACTGGGAGAAAAGGCTTTTTCGATCATCAAGTCCGTCAAGGGCCAAGTTGATTTACCGGTTATCACCGAGGTAATGGAGATTAACCAACTGGAAGCGGTCGCCCAAATATCGGATCTTATTCAAATCGGTGCCAGAAACATGGGCAACTCCAGTTTGTTAAAAGCGGTGGGCCGATTAAATAAACCGGTTTTATTGAAACGGGGTTTGTCTGCAACCGTGCACGAATGGTTGATGGCTGCGGAGTATATCTTGAGCGAAGGCAATCCGAATGTAATTTTGTGTGAACGGGGCATCCGGACGTTTGAAACGGCTACCCGTAATACCTTGGACTTAAGTGTGGTTCCGCTGATCAAAAAAATTTCTCATCTGCCGATTATCGTAGACCCAAGCCATGGAACGGGAAAACGGTTTTTGGTATGTCCGATGGCCAAAGCCGCTGTGATGGCGGGAGCGGACGGTTTACTGGTTGAAGTGCATCCTCAGCCGGAAAAGGCGTTATCGGATGGTGAACAAAGTATCAATATCGCTGAATTTCAGGAATTGATGGCCGAATTACGCAGCATCATCCCTCTGATGAATAAATCGATTTAAGCCGGCACCGTTTGGGAGCGGCAAGATTCGGCGCGCGTGCGCGAGTGAGCGATGTAAAGGAAGTCAATCATGACCGAGGGAGGTAGTAAAAGAGATGTCACAGGCAAGTAATGCCACTGTATTAGAAAAGCAGCTGCTAGATGACTATCAAACGGGAGATTTTTTCTTGGCTTCACCCACCAGAACGCTGTTGGGAAAAGGTTCGTTTGTTCAAGTTCCAAATGAAAAAGAACCCGCCAGTCAAAGGGCAGGCCTTAGTGGACGTGTTTTGGCCGTATTGGAAAATGCCAAAGGGCAGGGTCATAGCAAGCCGCTGGTTGTAGGAGCGATACCCTTCGATGAGCGAAAGAAGGTCCGATTGATCGTGCCTGAACGTATCAAAGTAGCCGCTCCATTACAAATTCCTTTCGCCACTGCCTTAAAACCGTCTTTGGCAGCTGCATATACCATTGCATTTGTGCCGGAACCCGCTTTGTATATCCGGGGAGTCGAACAAGGACTTCATTATATACATACCGGCCGGCTTCGCAAGATCGTCCTGTCAAGAACGCTGCAGCTTACCTCGCCGGTCCCGGTGGATGTCCGGCAATTGCTCCGTAATCTGGCGCAGCATAATACGCTGGGGTACACTTTTGCGGTTGATTTGTCCGGGCAGGATTCAGATGAAGCGGGTGCGGACGGTCCGGTTTCAAGCGGGAGAACCTTGATTGGAGCCAGCCCTGAGCTGCTTGTCTCGCGAACAGGAGCGCATTTAACGGCCAATCCGCTGGCAGGCTCCAGACCGCGCAGCAACGATGCCGCTGAAGATCAACGGCTGGCTGCAGAGCTGCTTTCTTCCGCTAAGGATTTACATGAACATGAAGTGGTGATTAGAGCGGTGGTTGCTGCGCTTCAGCCATATTGCCGCTGCTTGGATGTACCGGATAAACCCACATTGATACATACCGAGACGATGTGGCATCTTTCAACCACCATTAAGGGGGAAATTGCTAATCCTGCCACGTCAGCGCTGGATCTGGCCATCGCCCTGCATCCGACGCCTGCCGTTTGCGGCTCTCCCACCGAGGCGGCCCGCGAGGCGATTCGGGAAATTGAACCGTTCGACCGGGGTTTTTTCGCGGGAATGGTCGGTTGGTGCGATGCCCAGGGTGACGGTGAATGGGCAGTTACCATCCGTTGCGCAGAGGTGGAACCCCATTCCCTGCGGCTGTTTGCCGGAGCGGGCGTAGTGGAGGGCTCGAGCCCGAAAGCTGAACTGGCGGAAACCGCCGCTAAGTTTCGCACTATGCTTATGGCCATGGGGCTGAACAAGGAGTTGATGGAATGATGTTAACCGGATGCACTGCCTGGCCTAAGGAATTGGCGGATTGGTACCGGAAGGAAGGCTGCTGGCGAGGGGAAACGTTTGGCGGAATGCTACGCGAGCGGGCGAAGAGTCACGGTGAACGACTTGCCATCACCGATAGCAAGGGAAATCTGAGCTACGCAGAATTAGATAATCGCGCCAATTGTCTGGCGGCCGGATTTCAGAAGCTGGGAATAAAAAAAGGGGATCGGGTGGTCATTCACCTTCCCAATAGCAGCGAATTCTTTGAAATTATTTTTGCCTTATTCAGGTTAGGCGCTTTGCCTGTCTTTGCGCTTCCTTCACACCGCAGCAATGAAATCAACTATTTTTGCAGGTTTACTGAAGCGGTGGCTTACATTATCCCCGATACAGCCGAAGAGTTTGATTATCGCGCCTTGGCAAGAGAGGTTAAAAAGGCCGTTTCAACTTTGCAAAATGTAATTGTAGTCGGTGAAACCGGGGAATTTCTATCTCTGACAGAGCTGTACGCGGAGACGATGGTTCAACCGCCGGAGGTAAGCGCCGGGGAGGTCGCCTTTCTCCAATTGTCGGGCGGGAGTACGGGATTACCCAAGTTAATTCCCCGGACCCATGACGACTATATCTATAGCTTGAGAGTCAGCGCTGAAATTTGCCGGATGAATCAGGATAGCGTATACCTGGCGGTACTTCCCATTGCGCATAACTATCCGCTGAGTTCACCGGGTGTACTCGGTACCCTGTATGCAGGCGGTAGAGTGGTTCTGGCATCTGGCGCCAGTCCGGATGAAGCCTTTCCGCTGATTAAACAGGAAGGGGTTACGATTACCGCTCTGGTACCACCGCTGGCTTTGATATGGCTGGAAGCAGTGGTGTCCCGTCAGTATGACTTGTCCAGCCTTGAAGTGCTGCAGGTTGGCGGGGCCAAATTCAGCCAGGAAGCGGCCCGGCGCGTGAAACCGGCTTTTGGTTGTACCTTGCAGCAAGTGTTTGGCATGGCGGAAGGATTAGTCAACTACACCCGGCTGGACGATCCGGAAGAAACGATTGTCGGTACGCAAGGAAGGCCCATGTCGCCCTACGATGAAATACGGATAGTGGATGAAGACGATGGTGAAGTGGAGCCGGGCGCAGTCGGAGAATTATTAACCAGGGGGCCGTATACCATTCGGGGGTATTACCAAGCTGAAGAGCATAACATGAAAGCATTCACTCCGGATGGCTTTTACCGCACCGGTGATTTGGTGAGCGTGAACCAGTCAGGCTATATCGTTGTGGAAGGACGCGCTAAAGATCAAATCAACCGGGGCGGCGAAAAAATTGCGGCTGAAGAAGTCGAAAATCATCTCCTGGCCCATGAGGCGGTACTCGATGTTGCCATTGTATCAATGCCTGATCAATTTTTGGGCGAGCGTTCCTGCGCTTTTGTGATCCCCCGTCACCCGGTTACTGCCGGCGAAATGAAAGAATTCCTGCGCGAGCGCGGCATTGCTGCGTTTAAAATTCCGGATCGGATCGAGTTCATCACCGCCTTTCCCTATACGCCGCTGGGAAAGGTAAGTAAAAAAGCATTGCGGGAGCTGATTGCTGAAAAACTTGTGTCCCGGGCTGCCGCCCAGCGATAAGGCAGCTATAAAAAAACAAAGGAGTGATTTGATGGCTATTCCTGCGATCGCACCATATTCGATGCCATTGGCATCAGCATTACCCAAGAACCGGGTATTATGGCACGTCCATCCGCAACGTGCGGTTCTGCTCATTCATGATATGCAACAATATTTTCTTAATGCGTATGTGCCGGGTGAGTCACCCCTGATGGAGCTGTTGGCAAATATCCGTTTATTAAAAAATCAATGCGCCGCAATGGGGATACCGGTGGTTTATACGGTTCAGCCGGGGGCTCTGACACCTGAAGATCGAGGGCTATTGCAAGATTTTTGGGGACCGGGACTGGCGGATGAGCCTGGGCAAACAAAAGTAGCGGATGGAGTAATGCCTGGTGAGAACGACACGGTACTTACAAAGTGGCGGTACAGTGCCTTTAAAAGAACTCAGTTACGGGAATTCATGCACCAACGGGGGCGTGATCAACTGATTATTGGCGGCGTTTATGCTCATATTGGCTGCCTGCTAACCGCTGGTGACGCTTTTATGCAAGATCTGGAGCCGTTCTTGATTGGCGATGCAGTGGCCGATTTCTCGGCGGAGCATCATCGGATGGCGCTGCAATATGCGGCGGATAATTGTGCGGTGGTTACCGGGACAACGCTGTTGCTTCAGGAATTGAAGCGCAATCAGCAGTCAACTGAAAAAGCAGTGCCGGAAGGGAGCGCTCAGCAGTTCACGCTGCAACTGATGCGCCAACATGTCGCCGAGCTGCTGGGCGAATCCGGAGCGGATATTGATGATAATGAAGACTTGATTGACAGAGGTTTGGATTCCATCAGAATGATGAGTCTGGTGGAGCAATGGCGCAGTATGGGGGTTGAGGCTACTTTTATTAAGCTGGCTAAAAAGCCGACCATTTCCGGTTGGTGGGAGCTATTGGCTCCAAAATAAAAACTCCCTCACTTGGATCGAAACATGAAGGAGGTAATTGGGGCAATGTCTACTTGCCAAGCGAGCCGTCGGGCTTTGTCCGGCGCGCAGTCCGGAATCTGGTTTGCGCAACAGCTTGAACCGGAAAATCCGATTTACAATACGGCTGAATACGTTGAAATGAACGGCCGGATCGATCCGCAGTCATTTGAGCTGGCGGTGCGGCAGGCGGTAAAGGAAGCGGAAGCTTTACATGTTCAATTTGGGGCAGATGAAAATGGGCTATGGCAAGTTGTGCGGCCGGCATCCGACTTTCCGTTACATTTTATCGATGTCAGTGCAGAGGAGAATCCGCGGCAAGCAGCGGAAAGATGGATGGGTGAAGACCTGGCTCAACCGGTCGATCTTCGCAGTGATCCCCTCTTCTGCCAGGCATTATTTAAAGTGGCCCCCGATTGCTATTTCTGGTATCAGCGGATTCATCACATTGTGATGGACGGATTCGGCTTTACGCTCATTGCCCAACGGGTAGCCAGCATCTATACCGCCCTGGTCAATCAGCGTTCTTATGCTGAAGGCGCTTTTGATCCTTTCCATTGGGTGCTGGAGGAAGATCTATCCTACCGCGCTTCGGAGAATTTCCAGCGGGACCGCCGGTTTTGGCTGGAACGGTTTGCTGATCGACCGGAAGTTGTCAGTTTGACGGATAGAGCGGCCCGGAGCTCCCGGCAAGTCCTGCGCCGGTCGGTCAGCTTAGGGCCGGTTATCACCCGTTCCCTCCAGGCAGCCGCGGACAAGTATCACCACAGCTTGTCTGAGCTGCTGATTGCGGCAACAGCGGTTTACGTCCATCGGTTGACGGGAGCAACGGATGTCATCCTCAGTTTACCGATGATGGGACGGTTAGGGTCGGTTTCACTGAATATTCCCTGCATGATGGTGAATTTGCTGCCCCTCCGCTTAGTGGTGCGGCCGGAGCTGAGTGTTAGCCAACTGGTAAGCCAGGCCGCCCATGAAGTGGCCAAGGTGCAGCGCCACCAACGCTACCGGCATGAAGAATTGCGCCGCGAGCTTAAGCTGGTTGGCGCTAATCAACGACTGGCCGGTCCGCAGCTTAATATCATGCCGTTTGAGTACGGCTTGAATTTTGCCGGAAATCAAGGGATCATCCACAAGTTGGCGACCGGCCCCGCTGATGACTTTTCCCTTAACGTGTATGACAAGTCCGACGGGAACGGGTTGCGGATCGACTTTGAGGCCAACTCCAAAGTATACAGCGACCGCGATTTACTACTTCACCAGCAGCGTTTTCTGCAGTTGCTCGAAAAACTGGCCGTAGCCGGAGCGGACCGGGTCATCGGCCAGTTCGGAGCGCTCTTGCCGGAAGAGCGTGAGCGGGTGCTGAAGCAGCGGGACGAAACGGCTCAAGCGCTGCCGCTGAATTGCTTGCCGGCCATGTTTGAGCAGCAAGTTCTCCGGACGCCGGAGAAGCCTGCGGTAGTGTTTGAGGGTACTGCTTTGAGCTATGAAGAGTTAAACCGGCGGGCGAATCAACTGGCCCATTTGCTGATCGCCAGAGGGGCGGGTCCGGAACAGTTTGTGGCGTTGGCCCTGCCCAGGTCGGTGGAGATGATTGTGGCCCTGTTGGCCGTGGTCAAGGCGGGCGCGGCGTACTTACCGCTAGACCCAGAATATCCCAATGACCGGATCCGGTTTATGCTGGCTGATGCCCGGCCGGCCTGCATACTTACAAACTCCAAGATAGCGGCCAAACTGGCGGCATTGAGCCAGGGAACGCAGATTGTGCTTGATTCAACCGGCATCAGTGAAGAATTAACAGGGTATCCGGCCGCTAATCTGGTGGATGCCGACCGGCTACAGCCTCTATCGCCATTTAGTCCGGCGTATGTAATTTATACTTCCGGTTCTACCGGTACGCCCAAGGGGGTAGTGATCCCCCATCAGAATGTGGTCAGGCTTTTTAGCGCGACGGAAGCCTGGTTCCGCTTTAATGCGGAGGATGCATGGACCATGTTCCATTCTTACGCCTTTGATTTTTCGGTGTGGGAGATTTGGGGGCCACTCCTATATGGAGGCCGCCTGGTAGTGGTGTCTCATGCCGTCAGCCGGTCGCCGGCAGAGTTCTTGCAACTGCTGGTAGACGAAAAGGTAACGGTGCTTAACCAGACTCCGTCAGCCTTCTATCAATTCATGCAGGCCGACCGGGAAAACCCGGCCCTGGGTGGGAAGCTGTCCTTGCGGTTGGTGATCTTCGGTGGCGAAGCGTTAGAGCTCAGCCGCCTGGAAGATTGGTACAGCCGTCACCCAGAAAATGCGCCAACCCTGGTCAACATGTACGGGATTACGGAAACTACCGTGCATGTCACCTACCTTGAGCTTAGCCGGAGTATTGTTTCCCGGAGAGCCAACAGTCTGATCGGTTGCGCCATACCGGATCTTGAAGTATATGTATTGGATGCCAGCTTGCAACCGGTCCCTCCGGGCGTGGTTGGCGAACTCTATGTTGCCGGGGCGGGATTGGCGCGCGGTTATTTAGGCCACCCCGCCCTGACGGCCAGCCGTTTTGTGGCTAATCCGTTTAGTACTCCGGGCACCCGGATGTACCGTACCGGAGATTTGGCCCGCTGGCATGAAGATGGTTCCTTGGATTATATGGGACGGGCGGATCACCAGCTTAAGATCCGCGGCTTCCGGATTGAACCGGGTGAAATTGAGGCCGTGCTGGCCCTGAGTTCCAATGTGGCCCAAGTTGCAGTGACCGTCCGCGAAGACCAGCCGGGTGATAAGCGTCTGGTGGCTTATGTGGTGGCTGCCGCCCAGACCCGTTTTGATCCGGCCGATTTGCGGCAACACGCCGCCAAGTTTCTTCCGAATTACATGATCCCGGCTGCTTTTGTCGAAATTGCGGCTTTGCCGTTGACTCCCAATGGAAAGCTGGATGTCAAGGCATTGCCGGCGCCTGATTGCGTCACCGCCGTTGCCGGGCGAGGGCCCAGAACGCCCCAGGAAGAGCTGCTGCGGGAGCTGTTTATGGAAGTGCTCGCTTTATCCCGGGTAGGGATTGATGATAGTTTCTTCGACCTGGGCGGCCATTCTCTGCTGGCGGTACATTTGATGCGTAAAATTCATGATTTGCTCGGGGTTCAATTGAGTATTGGCAATCTGTTTGAGGCACCTACGGTGGCAGGCCTCGCCGAACGGCTGGAAATGGGTAGCAGCAAAAGTGCCTTGGATGTTCTGTTGCCGTTGCGAACCAGTGGCGAACAACTGCCGCTATTCTGCGTTCACCCGGCGGGTGGACTTAGCTGGTGCTATGCCGGTTTGCTGGCAAGCTTGGGGCCCGGTTATCCCATTTATGGCATACAAGCGCGCGGTATTGCCCACCGTGAAACGCTGCCGCGAACGCTGAATGAAATGGCGGCTGATTACATCAGGCAGCTCCGGGCCATTCAGCCAACCGGTCCCTATCATTTGCTGGGCTGGTCCCTGGGAGGAAATATCGTTCAGGCCATGGCCACCCAGCTGCAAAATCAAGGGGAATCCCTAAACCTGGTGGTTTTGTTCGACGCTTATCCCAGCAATATCTTGCCGTATAAAGCCCCTGATGAGACGGAAGCGCTGATCGCCCTGCTGATTTTGGGGGGGTATGATCCCAGCCGGCTGGGGGATAAACCGCTGGACCTGACCAATGTTCTCGAAATGCTCCGCAGTGACGGCAGCGCGCTGGCCAGTTTGGACGATGAGACCATTTTGAACCTGAAAGCGGTGTTTGTAAATTCCGTCGGCATTTTAAGTGAACATCAACCTGAACCATATAGCGGGAACATTTTGTTTTTCCGGTCGACTCTAACATCGGAGTGGTTTGATCCCATGGGCCCGGAAACGTGGCAGCCTTATATCCAGGGCCGAATCGAGCAATACGACATTGACTGCCATCATAAGGATATGTGCCAGCCCAAGCCGTTGGCGGACATTGGGCGGATCCTGGCGGCCAAATTGTCCGAGGCAGGGACCTTGCGCAGTGCGTAATAAAGGAGGAGATGCGTGATGAACAATCCGTTTGAGAATGCCGACGGTTCTTACCGGGTATTGATGAATGATGAAGGCCAGTATTCCATCTGGCCCGCTTTTTTGGATACCCCTGCCGGATGGGTTGCCGTATCCGGGGCGGAAAACCGGCAACGCTGCTTGGATCATATCGACTCGCACTGGACGGAAATGCGACCCAATCATCTCAAGTTGGCGATTCGTAGCGGAGAGGAAAATGAAAAATGAGGTTGCAGCTTAATCCCAAATTAGTGGTTAGCATCGTCTACGTGAGCGCCATGTTTATGGCGGCAATGGATGCGACCATTGTTAATGTAGCCCTGGCCGTGATCAGTCATGAATTTCAAATTCCTCCTTCGGCTACCAATGGCATTAACGCTGGTTATCTAATCGGGGTGGCGGTGTTTCTTCCCATGGCCGGATGGCTGGGGGATCGCTTCGGCACCAAGCGAATCTTTTTAATGGCGTTGGGTATATTCACCTTGGCCTCCATCTTTTGCGGAGTTTCGAATCAGCTGGCGACGTTGAATTGGTTCCGGGTAATTCAGGGAGTTGGCGGCGGGCTACTGACTCCCATGGGAATGGCCATGCTGTTTCGGAGCTTCCCTCCGGAAGAACGGGTGAAAGTATCCCGTTCGTTGGTATTCCCCATTGCGGTTGCCCCGGCGCTCGGCCCGATCGTCGGGGGATTTCTGGTTCAGCAGTTATCGTGGCGCTGGGTGTTTTATATTCATCTTCCCTTCGGGATGATCGCTTTGTTGTTTGGTTGGCTGTTCCTGGTTGAGCATAAAGAGCCTGCGGCAGGCCGGCTGGACCTGCCCGGTTTTTTGCTAGCGACTCCCGGTTTTGCGCTGGTGATGTATGCGCTGATTCAAGGTTCATCCAAAGGGTGGGGCTCTCCGGCTATATTGGCAACGGGAATTGGCGGGATCATTCTCCTTGGCGCACTGGTCCTGGTGGAGTTGCGCGTCAAAGAACCTCTGCTTGACTTGGGGTTATTGTCGGATCGGCTGTTTCGGAAGATGAGCATCATTTCATCGTTGGCGGCTGCCGGTTTAGTGGGAATGCTCTTTATATTTCCGCTGATGTATCAGAATAGGTTGCATGCCTCCCCGTTAGACAGCGGGTTGATTACTTTCCCGGAAGCATTGGGGTTGATGGTTGCATCCCGGGTAATGCCCTGGTCATACCAGCGGTTAGGGGCGCGTCCGGTTATTGCGCTTGGCTTGGGAGGCGCTATACCGGTATTTGGGTTACTAAGCATGGTTGGATCGGAAACGGATCCCTGGCTAGTCCGAATCTTATTCTTTAGTGTCGGTTTGTTTCTGGGACATGCTGTAGTTGCCGCTCAGTTCCTTGCCTTTCATCATATCACCGCTGTTTCCATGGGGAGGGCGACCACCTTGTTCAATGTTCAAAACCGGATCGGTCAAGCGCTTGGCGTAGTGTTGCT
>JAFABB010000033.1 GCA_023426245.1 Bacillota bacterium | reverse complement strand
CTATATTTTTCTTGCTCTTTCGATCCCTTTGATATACTAAGAGACTGTCTCTTTTGAGACAGCCCCTTAAATTCTCATTTATTGCAGAAGAAATTTAGGTCTTGATCTTGGCACAGTGGTTCTTTTTATCCCAAAAACAATTGAGTAATCATTGCGCCAAACGGGCCTCCACGGACTATCCCTACGCCAATCTTTTTAAATTTCGGATTTAACATATTCCAACGATGCGTGGGACTAGCAAATAAATAACCTTGAGCTTTTCGAACGTTTCCGGTGCCGGCAAGATTTTCGGCCGCCCTTTCATATACGATCTGTTCACGCTGTAACTGATCATAGATGGTACCCAGCCGTTTGGAATTATGACCGAAATAGTTATGGGACACCATATCCATGCTTTTTTCTTTTGCCAGCTTAACCAGAGAATTGTCAATGATTAATTCGTTTAAACCAGCTTTCGCTCTTTCCTGGTTTATCAAAGAAATCATTTGTCCCTCCTCGCTGGATAACCCATCTTTTTCAGAATTATCCGCCTCAGTATTCCCGGTTATAGCTTGCCTGAGAGTAGCCATGGAGGTATCGACCACAGAATGCCATTCTTTGTTGACAATAGAACTGTAATGATTGGTTTGAACATCAGCTTTAGCCAGAGATGGAGAAATTATAACAATAATAAGCGCGATTAGCAGTGAACAGCATGCAAAAAAAATCCTGTGATTTTGGGTGTATTGTTCGTAATTCATTTTATCACCTATTCTGCAATTAACGTTAGTGTGTAGGCTTGTCTGTTGTTTGAACAGCTCATCTGCAAACTTCCTTTGCAGAGATTGCTATGCAATTTCCTGTAATTTCCCCCCTGTCCCTAAAAACGTTTAGCGTTTTTTAGGAATTGTTCTCCAATTCCACTTAACTATTTCGGTAAAATGTTAATTCTTTTTCCCCACTCAATTCCCTTTATGAAAAAACGGGAAACCGAGGTATTTCTACACTGATATTCAATATTATGGAGAGCTGTCCCAATAGGTACTTTTTAATGGTAAAGATATACAATATATGTTGACGACCATTTTCGAAGATGTTAAATATATTGTATATCTTACGGTTTGTTTGGGTTACTTTGATGACAGCCTCACAAAAACGTTAGGTGCTTTTTTGATTCACATCAATAAGGCCTTCTCTGATTGCATAGAGAGCGATTTGAGTCCGGTTTGCAAGCCCCAATTTTTTACGAATACTTGTGATATAGTTTTTGGCTGTTTTTTCGCTGATAAAAAGCATTTTGCCGATTTGTCTATTATCTAAACCTTGGGCGACAAGTGGTAATATTTCTTTTTCGCGCGGGCTCAACCTCTCTACCGGATCAGGTTGGCTATTGCCATTCATTAACGGTGCCATACCTCTCCTCCTCCAACCAACTTCGCCCAGGTGGAGGAGTTCAATTTGGTACAAGTGCAGATATAAGGGTAAAATTATAATGGTAAAAGGTTTTTAATTCATAAATTTCCTGAATTCTATTTGCACAAATGATAGTCATTTTAGAATAGTCCTGTGCGAAGCGGTATACTTTTCTGATACATGATATGTCCGGTATGACATGGCTGTGAAAAACCAAAGACAAAATCCATATTAATCACTTTACTTCAGTTTCAGCTGCTTATTTATTTAATATTTCCTTCAAATATCGGGTGGCTTCCTTATTGATACGGTTATTGTCCGTTACGCATACGTGTCGAGTGAATCCAGTCGCTAAAATCAGTCCATCCTTTCCAAGACGGGCCACATATTCAAAAAGAAAAGAGGCGTTTTTTTCCGGGATAAAGCTTGTTTCAACCGAAATAAGATCATCATACTTCGCAGAGTTCAAATACTTCACTCCGCTTTCAACCACAGGGAGCAGCAATCCCTTTTCTTCGCATTCCCGATATGTAAAACCCTGTTCTCTTAACCATTCGGTTCGGCCAACCTCAAACCAAATCAAATACACCGAATGATGAACAATGCCCATCTTATCCGTCTCCTGATACCTTACCCTAAATTCAATTGTTGATTTCATAATTCCTCCGTATTGGAACAAGTATATATTCAATTGACTTGATATTATACATTTTTGCGATTCCTCCTCCAGAAAATCAATCGACTTGGAGAAAGTAGAAATATTTAACATTTACCGATAGCTTTTCCTTGATAAACTTTTATAAGCAGTGTAAAATGTAATATAGGTATTGATAATGTAATAAATTCCATTTTCAGGCATTTTTTTGCCGTATTCTTACATATTAAATTCGTTATAATTATTTTTTTAAGAATCGAGGTTCATTGAATGACAGGAGAACATATTGCGAAATTAATAATGGCCGGTAATGAATTGGGGAAATCACGCTCCATATTACTTGATCTTTTAAAAGAAAATGGTGAATTTTCAAACCGTTTGGCAATGATTGTCGATAAATTAAAAGAATGTGAAGATGAACTAAGCAATATTCAATTTGGCAAATAAAAAAAGCCCTGCGGGGCTTTTTCATTGCAAATACTTGGATGTGACGAGCGAATATGGGTAAAAAAATAGTTTTGACTGGGGTATTGCTATTCTTATTTTTATTCATTACCGGCTGCGGTCCAAAGGTTTATTGGGTGGTTTTTACTGCTATGCCGGAAGAACATGAGCAAATTCATCTAATTCGATCAGACGGTACCCGTCATTTAAGCCTTAAGGTCAAGTCTAAATGGCAATTTAGTCCTAATTGGTCTCCGGATGGTAAAAAAATAGCTTTTGTAGTTATCGATGATGATGACAATACTGATATTTGTACGATTAATTTAGAAGGTGGAAAATCTCATTTTTTAACCCATGGAGGAAGCAATTCCAGCCCTGTTTGGTCTCCGGATGGTAAAAAAGTAGCTTTTGTTTCAAAGGTTGATGAATATCTACAAATTTTTGTGATCGATGCAAACGGCGGTGATTTACAGCAAATTACAGATACTGCCGCTGATAATTGGAATCCGTTGTGGTCCCCGAAAAATCATCGGATTATTTTTGTTTCCAATCGGGATGGTAATGAAGAAATTTATAAGATGAATACCGACGGGACAGGACAAACCAATCTAACCCGTAATAATTCTACGGATGATTCACCTGTATTATCTCCTAACGGCCAATGGATAGCTTTTCGTTCCAAGCGGGACGGTAATTACCAAATCTATCTCATGCGAGACAACGGAACAGGCCTATATAATCTCACTAAAACCAGCTCAGATGATGAATTTCCCGCCTGGTCACCAGATGGTACAAAAATTGCCTTTGTTTCGAAACGTGATGGAAATGAAGAAATTTATGTTTCAAATTTAAATGGCAGTTTAGTATCACGCTTAACTGTGAATCCAGGTGCTGATCGCTGGCCATCTTGGTCGCCGGATGGTTCTGAAATCGTCTATGCTTCATTTCGGGATACCAATTGGGAAATATGTAAAAATCGCCTTAACGACATGCGACCCACTTTACTTACTCAAACTCCATTTGATGAATTCGAACCGTTTTGTGGGCCCTAAATCGAACTCTGAGAAAGTTTATCCCAATTGGGTGAACTTTATGAAACATTTTCCATTGATTCTAGAAGATTGTTAAAAAGGATTCCCATTTGCTCTCTAATTGCAATAATTTTAAATTTTTCTTCATCTGGAATTGTTTTAGCTTCCCTTTGGAGATTTTCTATGAATTGCCCTAATTGTTCCTGAATTTCCAGAAAATCTTGTTGTAATTTGTCGGCTTTTGAAAATTTACTTTGTTCCTCGTAATAAGTGACCACAGTCTTTTTAATAAATTCACTCAAATTAATATTTTCCGGCAAAAGGTTAACTATCTGCAAAAATTTGCGATCCACCTCACTGCGGGCTCCGGCGCGAAGTCTAAATTCCCTGGGTTGAAGTCTTAATTTCCCCATTGATATCTGGCCACTCCTTTATCCATTTAAAATATAACTTGTATTATAATTTGTATTATAATGAATGAAATCCGTTTTGACAATGGATTCCAATATCACATTATCGGCCAAAAATCAGTTGAATATACTCTCTTGAAAACTCCAATATCTTTCTTAAAGGAGTCCTTTCAATAAGAATTCCCCGGCAGTTGGTGTTTTTTGTTTTGACAATAAAAAAGGAGCCCCCATCAAGCTCAAAGAAGGTCCTTTTTCCACTAAAATCGAATGTCTTATTGTAAATTATCATTCGTAATCCGCTATTGCGTTGTCACCCTTAAAATAAAGAGTAATTTTTGACAGTTCGGATAAATTAAACTTTTCCCAGGTGTATTGATTACCATCTTCATCGATTACCATGATATCCCAATATTTTTCGTCTCGGCCGGTAAAGGTTATATCGATGCTCTCCCCATCTTCCAACACGTTTTGAAGAATATTTTCTTTCCAATCGTCAGACTGTGTAGGAGATATATAGAGTTCTTCAATAACAGTTCCTGTTTGATTGACTAAGGTGAAATCTTGTTTTCCCGCATATACATTTGCCGAAACAGCCAATCCTAAAATAGCCGTTAGAGTAAAAACCCATAAGATTCTCCTCAAAATGTACTCTCATCCCTTCACCTACCAAAATTTGTATATTATTATTTCTTCGCCGTAGAATAAAATTCCTCTACTAAATTCAAAAACATGCTTTCCCCAAATCGTGAAATGCAACGGTAACCCGAAAGTCATGAGGGGCAAATAAGAGGATTCAGCTAATTGTAGCAATCGGCAGGAGTATAATTAAATCTACAAAAGTATATGTTCAATCCCGGTAATTTTAAAAAAAATTGAACAAGCAATCATCCTAAGTTCTCCCGATACGTTCTTCTTTATAAATCTTTCCTTGATAACTCCAGCGCCCATCGCCAAGGCTTTTGGCAGACTTATCGTTACTGATAATATCGTCAGTTTCTTTGTTAATGCTTTTTTCATTTTTTTCTTCATTCAGCCCGGTTTCTTTTTCATTACTATCTTCCATAACTTTCTCCTCAATCAAAAATCCTTCACTCATTCAGTACTTATCAAAGTCTTGTTGCTAAATTTTGGTAACGTTTTCGGCTTGTGGACCGCGCACGCCTTGAGTTAAATCGAAGTGAACCCTCTGCCCTTCCTCCAAAGATTTGTAGCCCTCCATCTTAATTGCTGAAAAGTGGACAAATATATCATCGCCACCCTCACGCTCGATAAAACCAAAACCTTTGTCGGCATTAAACCATTTGACCTTACCTTCCATTCAAAAACCTCCTTTAAAAATTGAAAATCAACTAAAAACAGATTCCTAAAGATTATTATCCCTCAACAGAAATAAGAATATCCTCGGAAAAATAGAATTTTTATGAGCAATCCATTTTATAATTGACTATGAATGAATATGTCAGCACATTCAGGGTGAAAATTTCCCGTCCCCCTTAATGTGAAATATATCTAAACGGGAAATCGATTCCAAAATGGAGAAAATTGATTATTCATTGAATTTGTGTTATGATATTGGAAAATAGAGGAAATTAGCTGGCCGTTTTAAATAATAAAAGGAGTTATTGGTTGGGATTTATCCGTTGGATTGATTAATTGGGCCTAATAATAACTCTCGTTCCAATCGGTACTACTCTTGAAAGATGGAGGACATCGTCGTTATACATTCTAATGCATCCTTTGGACACTTGCCTACCGATCGACCCGGGATCGTTCGTTCCGTGTATGCCATAATGAGGTTCATTTAATCCCATCCACATGGCTCCATACGGTCCGCCTGGATTAGGGGCTTTATTAATAATCCAAAATCGACCGGATGGAGTCTTATTCAAAATGGTTCCAATTCCAACCGGGTATGATTGAATAACTATATTATTATCCAATAGATAAAGCCGGCGTTTCCCCAAAGAAACTATTATTGAATAGGCCATGATCATCACCCATAAGTATGGTATGCATCATGCAAACCAATTGTTTTTAGTTCGGAGAATTTGATTTTAAGAAGGCAGGAGGAAGGATTTTAGCAGGCGACGTATAAATTACTCAACAATTTGCTTTACGGTTGTTTAATAAAATACTTCCAAAGAAAGAAGACAACGCATGCAGCAACCAGAAAAACGGGTTAAAATTTTCGAAGGCTATTGTCCGGTACTGAAAGCAAGTCATACTATCCAAGTCCTCTATACTTTAACAAAGGTTGGTAATGAACTGCCGGTTTATGAGGCTTTTTCCTTTGATTGCGACAACATGGAAAATTGTACCGTGGAAGATTGTCCAATCGGAGCGGGAGTTGATGATTCGTTCGAGTTCTAATAATGATTTATGGATAATGATCATTAAGTCCTAATCAAACCCAAACAACCGGTCGGGGCCCCTTCCAAAACCGGGTTCACTATTTTATCGACTAAGCAGTATTTATGCAGGCGGCGATTTATTTATTTCCAAATCCCGGCAACCCCAAAAAAGGTAACGGGCGCCCAGACTTTGATTTATGTTTTTTTCGACCGACATTCATTAGACAGCAGCAATACTCCGTTCCGGCATTTAAACCAATACTTAGAGGAATAATCATGCTTGCTTAAAACTACCACTAATTATAATGGTATTCATCATTGAAAGTAAAAAACCCTTATAATATTTCCGTTACCTTCGACGCCAATAGTAACATTTACCAGGAAAAAGCCGCCCATATGCAATTCTTTTTCCATGGCCGATGGATAATCTTCTTTGTTCCATAACAATAATTATTCCTGTACATCTCGCATTCATTACAATAAAGTGCTGTTGACCTTGGCTTTTTTGAAACCGGTTCTCTATGAATCATTTTTCATTCCCCAATCTTGAAAATTTTCGTGTTCACAATCAGTATTGAAGTATATTACAGCAAAATATACATTGACTCTTATAATTATCCGTATTAAAACCGTTATTTGAAGCAGCACTGGGAAGAGGCCATTAAAAAATGATGATTGAAACCGATAGGTTATTTCTGATTCCGTTAACAGTTACTCAACTGAAATCATGGATAGAGAATGTCCCCTCTTTGGAAAAAGAGTTAAACTGTATCTACCATGCGGAACCTATGAATGGCATATTTTTTGATATTGTAAATGGACAATTGAAAATTCTTATGGAAGATGAAGCAAACTATTTGTATCACACTTTTTGGTTTCTAGTGCGCAAGTCAGACAGGATTGTTGTCGGATCTGCCGATTTTAAAGGCCGGCCTAACATCGACGGCGAAGTGGAGATTGGGTACGGACTTGGCAAGGAGTTTGAGCATAACGGATACATGACAGAAGCAGTTATAGCCATGTGCCAGTGGGTTATGAAGCAAAAGCATATTTCTCATGTAATCGCCGAAACCGATATAGACGGCATTTCATCTCAGCGAATCTTGGAACGATGCGGTTTTAAACTGTATAAACAAGGAGACACCCTATGGTGGAAATTATGAGGGAATATGCATTAAATTAATATACACTTTTCTAATAATCAGAAAACCATCCTTAAAAAGGGAGCCTTTATTCAATGACTTGCCATCTTAGGGCCATATTGTAAGAAATAAATAAATCAGGTACAATATCGGTAATTAAGAATAACTGGGGAATTTCAATGATGGAAAACGAGACGAGATTGGAAATCAAACCTATCGTTCTTTTTGGAGATACTTCTCTTCGAACCGTTTGCAAACCTGTTGAAGTATTTCATAAAGAATTGCATGAAATGATTGATGCTATGGCATATACGCTCAAAGAACACGGGAGAGGGGCCGCTCCCCAGATATCTTTATTAAAAAACATCATAGTCATTGATTATTTAGAAAAATATTATGAATTAATCAATCCCATTATTATCGAGGAAAAAGGCGAAGTTTTGGATTATGAAGGTTGTTTATCAATGCCCAATTATATAGGCCGGGTAAAACGTTATCAAAAAATTAAAGTAAAATACCAAAATCGATTTGGGGATTTTCTTGAAGTTGAACCCGAAAATGAAATGGCACGATGTTTTCAACATGAAATCGATCACTTACATGGCATTCTTTACATCGATAGAATGAACGATGAGTATGTTTTTAACTATGATCGAAATGAAAAGATACCGGTCAAACAATTGCTTGAATGGACAAAAATCCCCGGACTGTCCCAAATAAGATGAAATTTGGGATATTCACCCAGAACCCGGATTACGGGAGGATTTATCCGTGTCGAGCGAATCAATGGAATTAGCCATCATGCCGAGTAGGATAAAATGTTATTTATGGTTTAAATCCATTATCCAGCCTGTCTCTCCCCTGAACGGCAAAAAATAAACAGCCTAAAATTCGATCCGGCTTTCGTTTTTTTGCATACCCTTATAGGCTTGTAGTTCGCTTCGAATACCGATCAATGCATCGTTATATAGCTCCCCGCATTTCGAGCATATTAGTACCGGGACGCTTTCGACAACAATATCTTGAGAATCAAAACGATAAGTTACATCTGTTAAAATAGGAGCGGCTATGCCTCCACAGCTGCATTCCGTTTCAGCCAAAGTATAATCAAAAGGGGTATGATCAATCATTTCCAATAATTCAGCGCACAATGGAGACATTTTCTCCCCTTCGTTTATATTGGCTTTCAATATGACGATATATTGGTCCTGTGAGAAATTTATCAATAGCTTGCCACTGTCAATTTTACTCTCTGTAAGGTAAGCTAAACGCTGATGAATTTCTTTGTTCTCCGGATTGAACCTGGCAATAACTTTTAAAATTTTTCCAGCAGTTATCAAACGCTCAATAGAAACTTTCCTGTGAATGCAAATCCGATGAGGATCAGGTTGATGATTATATTGAGTTAGACTCGGAAATAGCACGATTCTTTTTTCAATTAATTCTTTTACCTCTTTGGTAATATCGATCATCCGGCTTTTACCGATAATTTTCTGGATAGTTTTCAAAATGACTTTTGCTTGTCGTTCCTCAATACCAAACTCAACGCCTTCTTTCTCAATCATAGGGGAATTCGCCACAAGAGTTAAAAATTTTAATTTAGATCGTTGCTCTTTTGAAAGCAGAATAAGATCTTCAATCCTGCCCTTATAAGTGATTTTATCATTACTTACAATTTCAATTTCCAACACTTGTCAGACCTCCAGCAATGGTGTAATAAATTTTTATGGGTACTTCTTGTTCTTTTAATAAGTTCCTCCATGAAAAATAATAATTCGATAAAAAAATCTCTTTTATCAGGGGAAATATGTTTAACAAAGAGTCCCTCCGCATTTCCAACAAAATGCAGCAAGGTATTGCAGAGCCAATTGGATCGATTTCTTTTCATCGGATTATTGTATAATAATTTAAAGGTTATGCTCGCGGCGATAATTACGGTAATGCAGCCATATATTTAGATGGGTGACGAGGAACGCCTGTCATCACAGTTGAATGCCAGGAGGAAAGTTCAATGGAATTATTTTTCGGAGAGTATAAAATAAGTACAAATAAAGACTTGATTTCATTAGAAAGAGTTTGTGACTTGTTGAGTAAAAGTTATTGGGCAAATCAAAGAAGCAAAGAAAAAATTAAAGACTCGATAAAAAATTCAATTTGTATTGGAATTTATGATACGGAAAAAATGATTGGTTTTGCACGGATTGTTACTGATTATGCAACAATGTATTGGCTATGTGATGTAATCATTGATGAACAATACCGGGGAAACGGGCTGGGGAAAAAACTAATTGAGTCCCTAACCCAAATGGAAGAGTTAAAAGGAATGTTTGGTGTTTTGGCAACCCTTGACGCCCATGGGTTATATGAAAAATATGGGTTCAAACGGGAACCGGAAAAATATATGAGACGAAATCCGGACTAAAAAAGGTGCTGTCGCGAAAGGGTTTTAGTCAATCCGATCGAAAACAATTATCGCCAAAAGATAGGCAATAATTTACATGTTCGATATCCCTATCAAGCAAATTTCTTTTGCGACAGCTCTTTTGGTTAATGGAATCCGCTCTAAAAGATTTTCAGGGTTACCTTCTGCCGCTGATTGGAATGCATATGCTCTGTCCCCGTTGAAGATTGACATTGGGATTAGCGGCAGCCAGTACATCCACGGAAATTCCATATCGTCTCGCCAAGCTACCAAGGGTGTCCCCCCGTTGAACCGTATAAGGCCGGCAGCGCTGCCGATCAGGTTGGCCCTGATAAGGTTGACCGTAGTACTGGTCTGGTTGACCATACCGATCGGGTTGGCCTTGATAAGGTTGACCATACTGACCAGGCTGACCTTGAGATGGTTGACCATATTGATCGGGTTGATTATACATTGACATTTTGTTATATCTCCCCCATTTTTTAAAAGTCTTTACTATTATAATATGGAGGAAAAGGAATGCTGATAATTTTTAAAAGCATATTTTCAATGGCATAAATTCTACCGGGATTTATAGAATTAGCCGGATTCAATACGGATGGTTTCTTGACCTACTCTGCAAACATTTATCGGAGATTATATACACCCCGATGCTTCTTCTGTGCCGGTACGCTTTTTTACACGCGCCTCTCCTAATCCAGCCGATATGGACAAGGACTGGAATTAGATTATGTCGAATCTATTTATTAAAAATATTGGTTTTGCATGAGCCTACTTCAACCAGGCACCGGAAAGGGGTTAGCAAGTGGATATACCGATTATTAAAAAGATCTCATATTTTCGAATCATCCCACAATTGTTGCTGATTGCCATTTTGACTTTTCTGTTTGAATTCTTCGGATTAGCACCCGATTTATTTATGGCTTTGGTATATTCCTATATTATTTTGATACTCTATCGGTATTTGATTCGATATACCTTAACAATAGAGCACGTAAAGGGCATTCATCGGATGAAAAAAGGACAATTTGAGAAAGCAATCAAAAATTTCTCCAAAAGCTATGAATTTTTTGATCGCCATCGCAATCTCGATAAATGGAGGAGCATATTATTTTTGAGCCCCGGCGAATATGGATATCGGGAAATGTCGTTAGCCAATATCGCTTTCTCCTATAGCCAATTGGATAATGTTGATAAAGCGAGAGAATATTACCAATCCTGTCTTAAAGATTATCCCCATAACGGCCTGGCAATATCCGCAATCAATATCATGAATTCCGCAGGCAAATAACATAACGGCATTGAAGTGGGGAAAAACTACCGAAGGTATCTCCCCAATTGAGGGCTCATTGTGAAAATACAATCCGCGAAGCTTATAAAATCCGCTTACGAGAACTCTGTCTCCGTTATTTTTCCGGCTGATAATTTTATCCGGCAGATCGTCTTTGCTATTTTTCCGGCTGATAATTTTATCCAGCAGATCGTCTTTGCTATTTTTCCGGCCGATAATTTTATCCGGCAGATCGTCTTTGCTATCTTTCCGGCCGATAATTTCATTCGATTGTTATTCTAACACATAGGCGTGCGCTTTAACCCACGGCGGACGGAACAACTATTAATTATTAATAGTTGCTGTTTCATCTTATAATAATTAAAAATAATGGCCAAGTTAATTTTTCATTATACCACATTTCCCATTTTTTAACTTTTCCAAAAAAATTCCCGTCAAATTTTTCACCCACTCCGTTCGTTCTCTCTGATCGATACTGTATGAATGAATGGTATTTTATTGCCTGGTGATCCATTTAATTTTATCCTTTCGAACTGGCATTCTATTGCTACAAAATTTTCAAGCCATCGTCATATCAACATTTAGAGTTCTCGACATAAAATCGACACACTTTTTCCAAAAAAAGGTGATATAATGATAGTGGTTGAATATTGACTAGACTTTATCTTCTCCATTAGAAAGGCGGATTTGGCGGATCAATCGGATTCAAAAGCATAAAATCTCATTCACGCTCTGAATTTAATTTCAGGGTTTTTTTATGCTAAAAAAATGATATCCGTTTACGGCCGGGTTACTTTGTAGCGGGCCGTTTTTTTGGGGGAAAGGAGGTGAATTCCTCATTATGAGTAAAACTTTTGCCTATCAGATCAACTGTGCCAAAAATTTGTTGGAAGGGCTCAATTCCTACGGGGATGATGTGACCCAATTGGGAATTACCAGAGAGCTCATTGTGAAAATGATCAATCTATACAACCAGGCGGGTAAAATAGAACAAAAACGCAACGAATTAAAAGCCAGTTCCAGGGAGGCCACCACGGCTCAGATAAAAATCATGGGTGAATTGAAACGTCAATGCAGTTTGGCGCGAAAATCAATCCGGGTCGGGCTCCCGGAAGAAAAATGGCCTGCATTCGGCTTCAGGGCTGGCCAGTATGGGGAAAAAATAAAGATAGCAACCCACGAACTGAGCGAGTAATGAAAGAACTGCCAATTGTAGTGAGACACTTCTTCCACAAAGTCGTGGAGAAGTGTCTCCGGGATTTGCGGAAATACTTTTGAGGCTGGCAAACTACTCCGCCTTCCGACCCCAAATATACGTTCAGACTATTTCCATTGAAAATTATTATAAATGGATACCAACTGTGCATTTTGTTTATACTTATTTTGTGATGGACAAGAAATAAAATCTCAATTAATTTGAACATATCCACGTATCCCGATGCTTTTGCTTTTCCATAAGGAGAGCCCATGCTTCAATTTTTTAAACAAAAGTTGACATTTTTAAAAAAAAGCAGACAACATCTCTCTACCGAACAAGAATTGCCTGTGAAATCTGAAATTTCCCTTACAGAAATATCGAAAAATCTCTCGACCAATTTTGAACTTATTCATGAAATTTTCGATAACAGTACCGATTTAGTAGTCCGCCGCTTTACCATTGGATCCCGTTCCACTGAGGCAATGGTCGTAAATTTAAGCGGAATGAGTGAATTGAAGTTAATCAATGATAATATCATTGGTTCGTTGATGCGGGAAATGAAAAAAGCCGCTTCACCGGAGCAGATTACCATGGAATACCTTAAAGATTCCGCCATTAACTTAAATGCGGTTTATGAAACCAGCTCCATGGACGAAGCAGTGACTGCTATTCTCAATGGTAATGCGGCATTTTTTCTGGATGGCTCATCCAAAGCTCTGATCATGAATACCAAAACCTGGGCCCATCGGGGTGTCCAACAACCGGAGACTGAACCGGTCGTCAGAGGTTCTCGGGAAGGTTTTACTGAAACTTTGTCCATTAACATTAGCCAAATCCGGCGAAAAATTAAGGATCCCGAATTATCTTTCGAATCAATTCAACTGGGCCGGCGAACCCGGACCGAAGTTTGTGTCGTTTTTATCCGGGATATCGCCAATCCCAAAATTGTAGCGGAAGTATGGCGGCGGCTCAAAAAAATCGACATCGATTCGGTGTTGGAATCGGGTTATCTTGAAGAATTCATTCAGGATGCTCCCCTTTCCATTTTCCCAACGGTCGGCAATACGGAAACCCCAGATAAATTTGCCGCTAAAATATTGGAAGGTAGAGTCGGCATATTGGTCGACGGAACGCCATTTGCTCTGACCGTTCCGTTTCTGTTTATTGAAAGCTTTCAGGTTGCGGAAGATTATTACTCCCGCTCCTTTTTTACTTCTTTAATCCGCTTGATTCGTTTTCTCGCACTCCACCTAACCATTGTCCTGCCCGCGCTCTATGTCGCGGTGATCACATTTCATCCCAATATTGTCCCGGAAACCCTATTACTAACCATTGCCCGAACCCGGGAAGGAATTCCCTTTCCTGCCTTCATCGAGGCTTTGGTGATGGGAATTTTTTATGAGATGTTCCGTGAAGGAGCGGTACGAATGCCGCGCATCGTGGGACAGGCAGTCAGCATAGTCGGAGCCTTGATCCTGGGAGAAGCGGCGGTTAATGCCGGAATTATCAGCCCGATTATGGTTATTATCACTGGCCTGACTGCGGTGACCGGTTTTTTACTCCCGCCTCAAACTGATTCCATCACCCTGCTACGAATTCCGTTGCTAGTTATCGCTTCCTTTTTTGGCCTTTTCGGAATTATCTGGAGTTACATCATTGTTGTGATTCATCTGGCGTCATTACGTTCGTTCGGCGCCCCTTACTTTTCACCGATTATGCCGCTTACATTCGCGGATTTAAAGGATTCTTTCGTCAGGGTACCCTGGTGGATGATGAAAACCAGGCCGCGATCCATCGACTGGCAAGGATCGATCCGGGAGGGTGAAAATCTCCAGCCCAATGCGCCCGGACCGGAACACCCGGGAGAGCAGGAATCATGAAAAAATACTTCATTTTAGTATTCATTCTTTTAGGAGTAACCCTCAATATTGCCGGGTGTTGGGATCAGATTGAATTGGACAAGCGTGCCGTCATTATGGCGCTCGGGATTGACAAAGCCGGGGAAGCCGGAAAAATCACCCTGACCTTTCAAACGATCATCCCGGCCCGATTGGCCGACCCGCTGGGCCATAGTGAAAAAGCGCCGGCAGTCCGGGTAATATCGACCAGTGGTATGACGATTTTAGAGGCTACCACTAATTTCCAGAAACAAACTAACGCTATTCCTTATTTTCTAAAAAACCGTCTGTTAATTATTGGCGAAGATTTAGCCCGGGAGGGTGTTCAACCGGTCATGGATTATTTTGTCCGCAACATGCAAAGCCATCCCCGGGCTTGGGTTTTGATCGCGAAAGGAAAGGCTGCAAATATCGCAAAATGGAAAAGTGAAGTGAACCAAATTCCTGCCAATTATATTACCGACTTACTATATTGCAGCACCAGACAGGCAGTTACCGCTTTTGGCACGGAAGATATCCACCATTTTATCCTGGCGCTTTCAAGCCGTTCAACCTCCCCTGCCACCTCCGGCATTGAAATCGTCCAAGAACGGACCAGCGAGCCTCCCGAGGTTAGAATATTCGGAACTGCAGTTTTTAAACGGGATAAACTGGCCGGGTGGATGGGATTACGGGAAACTCAAGGATTGCTTTGGATTACGAATCGATCTACCCAAGGCATATTGGAAACCGGGTATCCTGATTCTCAAAAACGGAATTTGGTCCAGCAAGTAACCCGATCCAAAGGTAAAATCAAGCCCAAGCTCAACCACGGGAAAATTGAAATCGAAATTAATGTAAGTGAAGAAGGAAGTATAGGAGAACAGGACGGCAGTTTGAATTTGACCGATCATGGCATGATTCGGGTCCTGGAAAAACGTAAAGCAGCAGAAATGAGAGGAGAAATCAAACGTTGTCTCCAAAAATGCCAATGGGAATTTCATTCGGATATTTTCGGTTTCGGCGAAGAGATCCAGCGCAAGTTTCCCAAAGAATGGGAACAGCTAGAACCAAGCTGGGATAAGGAATTTTCACGTCTGAAAATCAAAATCAACACCAAAGCGAGAATCAAAGGGACTGGATTCATTACGGATCCTATCAACCTCAAATAAGAAAGGAATTTGATTTTGTTTCAGGATAAAGAAAAGATATCAGGTAATCAAGCCCTCATGCTAACTTTAGCCGCAGGTATCGGTAATATTTTCGTCGTTTTAGCCGTTCCGGCCATCCAGGAAGCCGGCCGCGACGGTTGGCTTTCGGTATTCATTTCCTATGGAATGGCCGCAATGATCGGCCTCTCTTTGTTTGATTTGGAACGTCGTTTTCCCAATCTGACTTTTATTCAGCTTTTACCGGCTGTCTTCGGAAAATTATTGGGTAAACTGGCCGGGATATTCTATATCCTGGGCTGGTGGATAATGGCCCCTCTGATCATCCGAGAAATTGCAGAACTTATCCGTTTTTTCCTTCCTTTCACTCCAACCTTAGTGATTATTATTTTTATGGCATTGCTGGTTGTTTACGTAATGTATAAAGGATTTGAAGTTTATGCCAGAACGGCTGAACTTTTCGTGGTACTGATCATCTTTTTGATTATTTTGATTCTTGCTCTTAACTTTTCAAATTTTACCTGGAATAATCTAACTCCTGTATTGGCAAACGGGTTCGGTCCGGTGCTGAAAGGCTTATGGGTCCAATTCCCTTATGCACTGGAAACCATTTTATTTATGGCCTTATGGCTCCCCTGTCTGAATAAACGTCAGGACGGCCTCCGTGCAATATTATTGGGCATGCCGCTGGCCGGAATATTGTTAACGGTTTTGGTGGCAGCCAACATTGCTTTTACCGGAATAACGTTGACCGCTCGCTTTATTTTTCCGGTTTTTTACATGTCGCGCTACATCTTTATCGGCAATTTCCTTACAGGTATGGAAGCAGTCTTTATGGTATTATGGCTGGTATCAAGCTATCTGGAAATCCTCGTTTTTTATTATCCATCCGTAGTCGGACTGGCACAGTGGCTTAATTTAAAAGAATATCAACCGTTAATCGTGCCGATGATGTTGATTACTATCATCCTAACCCTATTACCCTCCAATGTCATTGAAGTGATTAGGCTTGATACTTTGAAAAACCCCATCATCATATTGCCTTTGGGTTTGTTAATCCCCATTGCCTGGCTAGTGGCAGTCATTCGAAAGTTGAACCATTCATAAATCATAGGATGATTTCATTCCTTTTTCCTTAATGCAATCCGGGAATATTCGACATATGTTATATTAGAATCTTTCGCTGGGAGGTGTATATGGATGGGATTCGCTGACGGCGCCGGTGTAAATGCTGAATGGTTTGGGGGCGGCGGTTGTCTTTGCATTATTCTGATTCTCTTACTTTTCTGCTGCTTCTGCGGTGGTGGCCGTTTCATTTAACAATAAATCTAAATAAAACCTAAGAGGATGCCTTTTAATAAGGGTATCCTTTTTCGTATTGAAAGTCTTACTTTATGGTCCATTTTGGGTTATATTCTTCACAGGAACTGTACTATCTCGCTTATAAGGGATAAAGACAATTGTCTTCCTTTTTATAAAGGATTTAAAGGTTTTTTGCAGAAATATACAATTAAAAAAATTGATGTAAAAAAATCCATAAAAAAGATTGTAAAAAATTATTGAAGATTTGATAGAGAAAGAAAACCGAATAAAGTACGGGCATCAGGAAACGGCTAAAACATAGGCCGTTTTTTATATTCAAAAAATTAACCAGGTATCAGTTATGTTTAATCGGTTCGGTCAACCGGGATAATCCCGGAACCAATGTGAATTAATACAATTACCATTCTTGGCTAATATAATGGATTGGATATGGCACCAAAATACGAGTCTTCTCTTTAGCAAGCCCAGATTCAATTTCATCTCCCCTACTCTATCTATGGACTGTGAGTGGAAAAAGTTATTAATTTATATAATATGCTATGATAGATTTCAAAAAGCTTATCAAATAAAATCGTATCGTTCAAACTTAGCAGCTATGGATCAATTCTCTCTCCCCTACTCCCTATTGGGATAATTTGATTATGATATGGCCAAAACTTAAATAAAAGTTCTATTTTCAAAGAGAAAAACAATAATATATCTACTATCCAAAAACATAGGGAGGTATTTGTAGTGAATGTAAAAGATGCACTGAATACTCGGCGCTCGACCAGGGCATTTCTTCCTCTACCCGTTGAGAAAGATAAGCTTACCAATGTTTTAGAAGCGGCTATCCGCACTCCTTCCTGGGGAAATACACAGCCGTGGGAAGTATTTGTTGCCACAGGCGACACTTTGGACAAAATCAAGAAGGGTTATCAGCAAAAATACGCGAGCAAAGCCACTGCCGCGCCGGAAATAGCACGACCGGCCGAATGGACGGAATCAGCTAAAAAACATATGCAGCAGCTTCACCCTGATATGGCGCGTGACTGTGGTGACGCCGTAGGACAGTTTGGGTTGCTCAATCAGACTATGTTCAATGCCCCTGCTGTCATTTATATTTGCATGGACAAGATTCTTTCGGAATGGTCCCTTTATGACATCGGTGCGTATTCGCAGAGCCTGATGCTTGCAGCTATCGAACGTGGGCTTTCCACCATACCTGCGATAACACTCGTACTTTATCCGGATGTTCTCCGGCAGGAATTAAAAATCCCAGATAACCTAAAAATCACCATCGGCATTGCTATCGGCTATGCCGACAAGGAGAATCGAATAAACGACTTCATCAGCGGCAGGAGCTCGTTTGATGAAACTGTGCGTTTTCTTGACTAGGAATGGAAGTTATGTTACACATAGTTTTAGATTGTGATTGAACAGGCAAAAAATAAAAAATGATATGAATCAGGCTTGGGGGGCGTAGGTTTAAATCCTGATACCCCCTTTTCTCCCCTACCCAATAGATTGTTGATTTTGGAGGACCAGAGATATGCGGAAAAAATTGTTTGGGCTCTTGGCATTATTTTTGTTCTTTTCGACTTTTGCTAATATATCCACTGCACAAGATCATCTTTCTAGTGAACTGATCAAAGAAACAATAAAAAAAGAAGTCGACCATGGACGAAGTGTTAGCATTGTTGTTGGAATCATCAATGAACAAGGACAAAAAGTCATTTCTTATGGTAAAGTATCCAGGGATAGTAAGGAAGAAGCAAATGGAGATACTTTATATGAAATCGGCTCAATTACCAAAACGTTTACTGCAATTATATTAGAGGATATGATTGAACAGGGAAATTTGAATTTATCTGATCCTATTTCGAAGTTTCTACCTAAATCAGTAAAAACACCTACAAGAAATGGCAAAGAAATAACCTTACTCGACTTAGTCACTCATCACTCTGGTCTACCCAGGCGTCCGGATAACATGAAACCGAACCCCAACAATCCATATAGTGAATATACTGTAGATCAACTCTATGACTTCTTGTCTTCCTATCAATTAACACGCGATATTGGTGAAAAATTCGAATATTCCAATTTAGGATTCGGATTATTAGGACATATATTGTGTTTAAAAACAGGTCTGGACTATGAAACTTTAGTCCATCGTTACATTTGCGAGCCATTTAAGATGAACAGTACAATTGTTAAGCTCACTCCAGAGTTTAAGTCAAGAATGGCTACCGGTCATGACAAAAAGGGTACACCTGTCGAAAATTGGGACGTTTCCACCCTTGCTGGTGCTGGGGCACTCCGTTCAAGTGCCAACGATATGCTAATTTATGTTGGCGCAAATTTGGGATTGATAAAAACCGATTTAGCACATGTAATGCAACAAACACATATTATGATAAATTCTGGGACACCTTATTATAATATTGGAATGGCTTGGCTCATTTCAAGGAGGTTTGGGAATGAAATTATCTGGCATAATGGTTTAACGGGGGGATTTCAAACCTTTATTGGATTTGATGAAAAAAACAAGACAGGTGTTATTGTTTTATCGAATTCGACAAATAAGATTAATGATTTAGGATTTCATTTCCTTGATAGCCGTATTCCAGTTGAAGAGTATCATAAAGAAACTAATTAATAGAAAAGTAAATTGAGGCAAATTGTTATTTTATAAAAGTTCAAGAGGTCGTAGGTTTAAATTGTCTCCCCTACCCTATCTATGGACTGGGAGTGGAAATAGGTTATGTCCTATTAGTCGAGAACCAATCTAATACTAAGGAGAAAAAATGAAAAAACTTAATCGAATCATACTAATGTTAATTGCTATTGCGTTTCTAGTCTGTATAAACTATCCATGTGTAATGGCTTTAACTGAAGAAGAAATATCGAAAATTGAAAAGGAGACTTGGGCTATTTCTATCAATACGAATGTAAATGACCTATATCCTGAAGGTATTCAATATGCAATCACCAGTGAAGATCCCATGCCTTTATTTAAAGCCAAACTTGGTATCCTTAAATCGAAAGAAACTGATCGAGCAATAATATTAATAGTATCTTGGAATTCAATATTTAAAAAGGTAACTGGAGATAACGTTGCGTTATTACCACCTAAAAGTGAAGATCAATTTTCGATGCGCTCAAATGAACCAGAAGGTAAAAAATGGCTTATAACAAAGGTCGCAACTAAAAGAAATGGAACTATTTTATGCTGGTGTATACCAATTCAAGTGAAAGCTGGTGAAACATATTCAATTACACTTGATGAAGAAAATTACCTTAATCTAAATAAGTTCCTATAAAAATTTATACTCTTCTCCAAAAACAAGATCTGCTACATGCCGCTCTGTGTCAAAGCTAAACTAATTGTGAGGATAAAGAATGTATACCGAAAAACATGTCATTCCTCTATTTTTGAAGGCTTGTTCGGAATGGAAAAAAGATTTAGAAGAAGTAAAAATGGGTTGGGATGAGGAAAAACCTGGTCTCTATAACGAAATTGTCGTTTTAGCTCGTTATATTGTTAATGCATACAAGAATCAATCAACAAAAGACTTCCCCAAGATATTCAATACAATTGAATTGATTATTCAAGAAGGAAATGAAAAAGCTAAGGAATTGGTAGTAGTTGGCCTGATAGAGGATATTCAAAACATTTCATCTTGGGAATCATTGGGTCCTGATGTGTTTAAAAAGTGGCTTAAAGAGGAATCTTTAAAAGCGTGGAATGATATTGAGAAACTTTGGCATGGAAATAGTAGCCTTGAAAGGAGCAGTAAATGAATAACATACCCACAATCAAATTGACGTCAATTGTACTTGATTGCCCCGATATTCAAGCTTTGTCTGATTTCTATATTCGGATGCTCGGCTGGGAAAAGGATTTTGTAGAGGAAGGGAATTTTCTAGACATCCGTTCTCCGTTGGGTGGTGTCAAAATCGCCTTTCAAACCAACATTGATTACGTTTCCCCGGTTTGGCCGGAAGAACCTAATGCGCAGCAGCAGATGTTACATATCGACTTTGCGGTACAAAGTAAGGAAGATATGGAACGTGCTGTGAAACACGCAATTTCATGTGGCGCAACGAGAGCAGACACCCAGTATTGCGACGAGTGGACGGTCATGCTTGATCCTGTTGGGCATCCATTTTGCTTTGTCGTTGGGTGAAATTTATATTTCCGTCATCATATACCGAGTATGTAAAACAGGTCAATACTGTTATTTGTAACCATACGCAAAATCAACGATATCGTGTCATCTTAAATTTTTTTGAGAGGTTGCTTCATGAATAAATTCATAAAAATCTCATTGTTTCTTTGTTTAATATTCATGGGGTCGGGCTTAGTTCAAAGTAATTCAAATGAAACAAAAAAAACGCATTTTCCATTTTATCAGGTTCTACCTGTTGACGATGCTGGTAAAGATTTGAATTTTAAAAACTTTAAAAATCAATTAATGAATGCCTTAGACCATAAGGATCATGAGTTTCTCATTAAACATATTGATAAAAACATAAAATTTAGTTTTGGACCTGAAAATGGTTTAAAAAGTTTCATACACGATTGGAATTTAGATAAAGATCCGAAAAAATCTAAGATTTGGCTTGAACTAAAAGATGTTCTTAAGTTAGGCGGAGTTATTGAGGAAGACGGCAGTTTCACGTATCCATATACTTTTAGGAATTTTCCAGATAAATTTGATGCTTTTAGTTCTTATGTTGTAACCGATAAAAATGTAGGATTATATACTAGTCCAAGTTTTAAATCAAAAATTATTAAAAAGCTAAATTATGAAATTGTATCTTATGTATGTGATACAAAAGTAAAAGAAACAGAGAATAACAGGTCTTATTATTGGAGTAAAGTGGAAATTTCATCGGGTTTACAAGGTTATGTATTGGAGAAATTTTTAAGAAGCCCAATTGATTACCGTGTTATGTTCAAAAAAATAGATAGGGAATGGAAAATGATATTTTTTGTTGCAGGAGATTGATGAAAATTTATACTTTGAATTTATAAATCAAAGGAGGTAATACTCATGCGCTCCAAGATTTTCTCTACAATCTTAGCCATCACTGTGTTATCATCCATGATTTTCACTTGCTCTCCCGGTTGTTTTGCAATTTCGTCCTCCCCTACCCTATCTCCCCCAGGAAGTAGTATTTCCACCGATATTCAAACTAGATTGGAACCGATTGCCAGCCAAGAATATTGGGGAAGTTCCAAATCTGACAAGTTTCATTACCCGTCCCACAGTGGGTGGGCCAGAAGATTAGTCCTGGGAATCTGGTTGTGTTTCATAATAGACAAGAGACGCTAGGCGCAGGGTATATACCACGCAAAGTATGTAGGCCGTGATGCAATTATTAAAGTTAGGAGGGAGTTTATAATGGAACTGAAAAAATTTATAAGTACTTCATTGCTTCAAATCATTGAGGGCGTAAAAGAAGCTCAAAGTAAAGCCGAAGAACTTGGTGCAAAAGTTAATCCAACGAATCTTGCATTGTCCGAAACAGGAATAAGCTATAACCCAGATGATATTAATGTTTCAAGACTAGTGGAATTTGATGTTGCAGTAACTACTATTGAAGAAACCGCGACGAATAATAGTATTGGAGTAATTACCGGGGGGGGATCGGTAAGACAGTCTGAAGCCCCCATAAATAAATTAAAATTTGCTATTCCAATATTATTTCCAGGGTCAAAAGCTCGTGGGTATCCCCCGATTAGTTAGATATTTAAGTTTAGCTTGTAAAGTCCGCCGCATTAGCCGGGAAAGCCCCTCATTTTCTCAACGCCATATGAACTTGAACGTACAGGCAAGGTAACCGTCCGAAACATGACAGAAGCCTTTGATACCGGATACGCCGCCAGCCGTTTTTTTCTCACAATTCTGGCTGGCGCCGGCGGATTTGGCCGAAAAACTGGATTGTCTTCCACAGTCGGTAAGAAGTGCAGAATTCAGGGTGTATGCCTGTATGGTGTAAGGCTTTAATCGGAAACCGGGAGGTTACAGTTTGATACTTCATTGTTTTGAAAAAGCTTTTTTAATCTACTGTTGGTTTTATATAGCAACAATTATAATTTATATGTTCTATTTTACCATTACTTGGAAAATAAATGATAGGTCGGCAATGCTATTTGTGACTATTATATTTTTTGTAAGTATAGCTTGTACTAGTTTATTAATCTTTATCTAATATCATTTTGAACAGGCATCTTCAGATAAACTGTTAATATAACTGGAGATGAGACTTTGATAATCGATTGGAAAGACAAAATCAAAGCATTTCAAGATGCCACAATAAGGAAAGATATAATAATTAAGAATATAAAAAAAGACTTGAAATTAATTAAATCCACTTTATCCAATGAGGAAGAGGTTATATTGGTCTTTGCAAGTGGGAGCCGTTATGAAATTTACCCAATATACGAGGAAATCTTTGAATATGGAAATAGCTTTAAACAGAGAAATTTCAGTGAAATCCTCGAAATTAAGGCACTTGAAAGGGAGATAATAGAAACTGAAAATACAATAAGAGACCTGCTAAAAAACAATCCAGTTCAGCTCGCAAATTTTGAAGATTATATAGAATGTAGGCATTCTATTCTTCTATTCACGATTTATTTTTATAAAAATAATAAAATCAATAAATCATACAAAAAGATAACCTATAAGAATATAGAAACATATATATACAAGTTCTTGAATAATTTCGGAATCATGATTTGATAATCCCCAATAAGGCGAAGATGCAATGAGGCAGAGAAAAGAAGTCTTGATAAGCATTCTCTCTTCAGAGCCTGATTTTCACTTGCAAGTCTTAATCAATATTTCCTAAATCAAATCAGCCTTTAACCCTTCCAATATAGGAAATACTAATATTTTCAATAACATAAATCAAATTTTTTCACTTCAAATTTTTAACTTATAACTTTTTTACCCTATTCCCTTCCGGTCCAAGCTTCTGTACTGTATCGCCTCGGCCAAATGGGAGATTTCGATCTTGGGAGAAGCCTCCAAATCGGCAATTGTACGCGCCAGTTTCAGAATCCTTGTATAGGCCCTGGCACTTAATGAAAATCGTTGGACCGCCTGACGAAGTAATTCTCGGCCCTCCCCTTCTATCTGACAATACTCTCGCAGTTCTTTACTGCTCATCCCGGAGTTGCAAAAGGTTTCCGAACCCTTAAAACGTTCCCGTTGAAGGGAACGGGCAGCTTCAACTCTCTCCCGGATTGTTTTGGAAGATTCGCTCTTCGGGACCGTATCAAATTCGAACTCGGCCACTCTAGGGACTTCGATCTGTAAATCAAAACGATCGAGTAACGGCCCGGATATCCGGCCTTGGTATTTTTGAATTTGCAACGGCGTGCAAGAACAGGCCTTCAGGGAATCGCCGAAATAACCGCAGGGACAAGGATTCATCGCTGCCGCTAACATAAATCGTGCTGGATAAGTTAAAGATGTGACGGCTCTTGCAATCGTAACTTTTCCGTCCTCAATGGGCTGGCGGAGTACTTCCAGGACTTCCCGGGGAAATTCCGGCAATTCATCCAAAAATAACACTCCATGATGGGCAAGACTTACTTCACCCGGCCGCGGAATCCTTCCTCCCCCGATGAGTCCGGCAGGACTCGTCGTATGATGAGGGGAACGAAACGGCCGGGTTTGAACCATTGAAACCCCATAAGGCAGTAAACCGCTGATGCTATAAATCTTGGTCAATTCAATTGATTCATCCTGTCCAAGCGACGGAAGAATTCCCGGCAATCTCCTGGCCAGCATGGTTTTACCCGAACCGGGAGGACCAATCATTAAAATATTGTGGCCGCCGGCAGCCGCGACCTCCAGAGCCCTTTTTGCCTGTTCCTGTCCTCTCACATCAGCTAAATCTTCGAGAATGCCCGATGCTACTGCTTCTTGATGATATATTGGCCTTACGATTTCTCCGTTTGATCGTCCTTCCAAAAAGTCTACGACTTGGGTCAATGTTACCACAGGAATCGGAGTGATTCCGGAAACAACAGAAACTTCAGTCAGATTGTCAGCCGGAATCACGATGTATTTTTTGCCAACCTCCCGGGCAGCGATAGTCATTGATAAAGCGCCGTTTATGGGACGTAGTTTACCATCAAGAGCCAATTCTCCGATAAAAACCGCATCTGATATCCTGGTGAGAGTTAATCCTCCTTTTGCCGCTAAAATACCAATGGCAATCGGTAAATCAAATCCGGAGCCCTCCTTCTTGATATTGGCCGGCGCCAGATTGACCACAATCCGGTGATAATGAAACTCCAAATTGGAGTTTGTAATTGCCGCCCGTACTCTATCCCGAGCCTCTTTAACCGCTAAATCCGGTAATCCCACAATATCAAAACTGGGCATTCCGCCGCCCAGATCCACTTCGATTTGCACGATAAAACCATCGATGCCGTTCACAGCCATACTTTCGATTTTAGCCAGCAATAAAATCCCCCCCGCTTCGATCCTCGGATAGCCTTAGCCCTAATTATCCAGTGACATATAAAAGGCATTTCGAATCAATTGGATTTGATAATCCGCTGCGGAACCATAGTCAATGGAAATAACATCGAAGCGAGCCGGGGCTTCGTATAGGGCCAATTGACCCAAATAATACTGGGCAACTTTAATAACATGCTTTTGTTTGGTATGGGTTACTGAATCGAATCCATATCCATAGGATTTGGTTTTTCTGGTTTTTACTTCAATAAAACACCAGATATCCTTTTCTTTGGCAATAAGGTCGATTTCACCATAAGGGCAACGAAAATTGCGGCTCACGATTTGATAGCCTTGTTTCTTAAGGAAATCCGCGGCAATTTGTTCTCCCCAACAACCAAAAGCTCTTTTACTAGAAAATGTATTCATGTTGTTATTTTCTATATTTTTCGATAATTTCCTGCAAATAAAACAAAAAAGGCTGTCTAAAAAACTTAAATTCGGAAGCCTTCGTCAAAATAAGCCACTCCGTAAATAAGTATTAGTCAGCCGTTTTTTAATATCAGAGCGTTTGGGTTAATTTATCCGTAAACGATTTTATCCATTACATCGACAATATTCGGGTCGAATTCAATTCCACGATTTTGGTGAATGTAATTCATAGCTTCCAGGGGAGATTTGGCATGTCGGTAAAGACGTTCTGTGGTCATAGAATCATATACATCCGCAATTGCGGTAATTCTTGCAAACTCATGGATAGCCTCTCCGGCCATTCCCCGCGGATACCCGGTTCCATTGAAGCGTTCATGGTGCTGATAAGCAACATGAGCCGAACTTGCGGCGATACTTTGGTTTTGTTTTAATAAATTATAGCCTTCCTCAGGATGAGTATGAACCAGTTTTAATTCCGGCTCCGTCAAGCCACCGATTTTATCAAGAATTTCGATGGGAATTTTCGTCATTCCGAGGTCATGGAACAGTGCTCCCACTGCCAAGTCGGCCAATTTCAGCTGGTTGTAACCCATATGGATCGCTATTTTAACGGCGATGACGCAAACATTGACCGAATGTCCGTAAATATAGTCTTTTCGTAAGCGAATGTCGGTCATTCCGATTAAACTCTTATGATTGGTAACAATTTCATCAACCAAATCAAAAAGAGGCTCTTTACTGGCAAGTAAGTTCGCATTCTGGCCAGAGCGGACTTCACTATCCAGTTTAGACAGGCTCCGAATTAAGTCTACCCGGGTCATTTCAGAAACGGGTTCGGGGATTTTTTCTTCACTTGATGTACTGATATAGGCAGCCGGTAAACCAAGTTGTCGCAATTTGGAGATGATGTGATCCGTAATGGCAGTATCTGCACGAACCAAAATCAAACCCTCCGGTGAATAAATCGTTTTTGCCAATTTCATTCCTGATTTTAAACTTTCAATGCGCACTTTCTCCATGATTCATCTTAAGCCTCGCTTCTTGGTGAATAGTTTTTGTCCAGCCGCCAAATAAATGCTAAAATTTGTGCTACAATCTGATAGGTTTCTTCCGGAATAGGGGTGCCCGGTTCGAGTTTGGCCAAAATCTTTGCAAGCTCCGGTTCAATATGATTGGGAACTCCGGCCTCTTCCGCCAATTTCAGAATCGTCTCTGCCACGTGGCCCTCTCCGGCAGCCATTACAACCGGAGCATTGTCGGTCCCCGGCCTATAACGGATTGCTGCGGCATATTTCGTTTTTCTTTGTTTATTGCCTGATTTCACATCCATAAATCAACTCCATAAGCCTTTGAATAAGGTTTTTCTTCATCCGAAACATTAACCGATATCATTACATTTTCTTTTGAGATAGCCGATTTCATTTCCGGAACATGGACCCTTAAGTATTGGCGTATATCTTCGCTAACAACCCCTAAATTAATTTGGAGACCATTATTTGAGCTTATTTTTAGTTCCAAATTGATTATTCCCATATTTTCAGTTGGGATTGCCACATGGATGGATTGATCATTATTGGTATTATTCTGGCTGTTGTTTCCTTTTTCCTTTTTCCATTCCATAAAACATTCGTGAATATTTGATCCCGAATCCATTATCAAAAGTGGAACCAGATTCGTAGAATCATAAATAGGTAATTCTTTTAAAAGTTCTTTCTGGATGTCAACGTTTTTTTCAAGGAGCCATTGAAGCTTTTTGGGGATCTCCGAATTAGATCCGGACATCGACGATATTTGCTCTCCGGGAGCTGAATTTTTTTGCCCTTTGGTATTCAAAATCCGCAACTCGGATGCCAATTTGAGTTTTTTGGTTATCTCGGAAACATTGCTTGACAATTTTAAAATCGATTCCAGCAAAGCTCTATCTTCTTTTAAACTTGTTTCCTGCAGTTTTTTTCGTAATAAATCACGAACTTCAGGTTCCTGGTTAATCCAGGCAGCCAAAACGGTTCCGGAAGTCACGGGCCACTTCTGGGCAATCATAAAACTAAAAACTTCGGGTTCAACCGGTTGTTGATAGCGGGATTGAAATTCTTGCATAGAACGGGCTATCTTGGTCACATTCTCTGGAGTTACGGGCAGGTTATCTTTCATCAACGCAAAAGCAATCTGTTTTTGCAGCGAAATATTTCCGGAATTTCCGAAAGCCTTTAATGAATCGATATTTTTATTATTGGTTTGATTACCAGCTGTCAGTACCGGGGAATTTTTAATCAATTTCAAAATCAAACGACCCTCAGCGTCGTAAGAAACCGAAAAATTCTGATTGGCACCTATTACCGGGGGTTCACATTCGATTTTGGCCTGGATGGTATGTCCGGCTAATTCTAATATGGCTTCATTCTGATCAAGGGAAATGATTTTCCCTACAACATTTTGGCCATTTTTTAAATTCAATTCATTAAACTGCCGGACTTGACCGACAGTGGAAAATAAATTGGGTCCAGATAGTTTCAAAATTTCACGACCCCATCTTCTCCAAATAAATTCAAGGTCCGCAAATTGTCATTTTTATCCAGACGAAAAGACAATCGATGAATAGGCGATGGTCCAAGTTTTTCCAAAGCCGAGTAGTGCTCCTGGGTTGGATAGCCTTTGTGTTTGGCGAAACCATAGCCCGGATAAAGGGAATCATATCGTACCATTATGGCATCACGGGTGCATTTGGCAATTACCGAAGCGGCAGCTATGGAAACCGAAAGAGCATCACCATGAATAATGGCCTGTTGCATAATGTCAGTACTCGGGATCTGCAAAGCATCAACCAGCAAATAATCCGGAGACTCTTTTAAGTTCTGTAGAGCTTTTGCCATAGCTTGCCTGGAGGCCTGGTAGATATTAATTCTGTCGATTTCTTCAGCTTCAACAATACCTATGCCAAATTCATAGTTTCCGCAAGTAAGAATTTGATAAAAACGTTCACGGCGTAAAACTGTTAATTGTTTGGAATCATTGAGGCCTTCCAAATAAAAATCGCCGGGAATCACAAAACAGGCAGCCACCACCGGGCCGGCCAAAGGGCCTCTTCCGGCTTCATCAAAACCGGCTACTCTTTGGAAACCCCTTTCCCAGCATTGTTTTTCGTGAATAATGCGTTCTTCCCATGGTAAATGGGTATATTTTTCGAGCTTTTGGAATGATTTTGCATTTTTCTTTGCCAAATTAATCACCTATACCGGTGTCATCGGAAAAAGTTTTTAAAACTTTATAGAAAACTGACAGCTACCGATTCAATCGATAATGAAACCTATGTTTTTAGAATAAATTTATTATAGCATATCGCAAGATGTTATCTTTGTTAATTTTTTGCCGAAAAATATACTGTGTTCTTTTGCTGGTTATCATCTAAAAATGAATCGATATGCAAAAAGTCGATTGGAATTTATGAACAGCAGTTTCAGGATTTTCTAGCAGGAAATATTCATAAAAAGGAGAATTTTAATTTAGATTATGTTTTATTTCAGGAGGCGCGGTTTGAACCAGCAGACATCATTGCCCATCAATGCTTGGATAAAAAAAGGGCTCAGCTTGGTATTAATTTTTACTTTAATCAGTTCAAGTTATCTTTTTTTCAAGTCGGCCTCAACCCGGAAATGGTTTCAGTGGGATTCCCTTAATTACTGGGCTTTTCTAGTGTCCTTTATCGCTTTAATTTGCTCCTGGCTGATTGAAACCATTCGAATCCGCTTAATTGCAACCGGTTTAGGGGATCAAATATCCTTTCGCAAAGTATTGGGAATTAATTTAGCCACAGCCTTTTCCGGCAATGTTACGCCTTTCAGTTCGGGAGGCGTGCCGACTCAAATTTATTTATTATGTAAAAACGGCATCCAACCTGGTAAATCAAGTGCTATTGTAACAATTCGGGTTATTTTTACGACTTTACTATTTACTCTGCTTTCTCCATTATTGCTGTTTTTTTATTATGCCAAATTTTCCAGTGGTTTGGTTCATCAAATCACCACAGTTGCAATTCCTGTAGCATTATTATTATCGATCGTCCTGATTACTTTTATTATCAAACCCAAAATCGCCCGAAATTTGGTGGCATTTTTGATTCGCAGCTTGGAGTTTATGAAGCTGGGAAATAGGTTTCAACCGTTGCTAAATAAATCATTAAGCGAATTGGATGTTTTTCATGACTCCATAAAATTATTCCGTAAAGGCCTCAATTTTTATTTGACAATACTTTTTACCTTCCTATATTGGGCGGTTTTTTTCTCGATTGCTCCATTATTGATGTATGCGTTCAATTACAATGCGACCCAAGTCTTTCTGGAGAGTATTCTTTTTCAGTTTATTTTAGTGTTCATTCTGGCGTATTTACCCATTCCCGGCGGCAGCGGCGTCATGGAATTGAGCCTGTTTTCGGTGTTTGTATTCATTCCATTGCATATCAGAGCGATCTTCATTTTGGCCTGGCGTTTTGTGAGTTATTATTTATCAACGATTATCGGTGGATTTGTTTTACTTAAAATCATCAATCACGGGACGGATCCTGCCGAGGGATGACCTAACCAAACATGGTTTGGAACTTCTGGAGGAACTTCTAGGCTTATCCGTCCGAGGACGCTCTTTCAGGAACTTCTAGGCTTATCCGTCCTAACTTACCATCCCGAAACTCTTTCAACAAGATGGAAACCGCCCGGTTTAAATCCGGCATATTCCCTTTTAAGAGAAACCCCCTTTTTTTGGCAAACCACTCTAGCTGTTCTTCCGGAGCTGGCATTTTTTCCGCTCCATTTGCCTTCCAATGAAAAATTTCTTCCCCAAGCATCTCCAATAATTTCAAAGATAAATCATAAGCCGGTAAAATTTCCTCGCGAATCGTCCCGACAAGAGCCAGCTTTAAACCATCTTCTTGCTTAATAATTTTCGGAGGCAGTAGACCCGGAGTATCCAATATTTCGATACCATTCCGTTTGACCCATTGTTTGCCGCGGGTCACTCCGGGCCTGTTTCCGGTTTTGGCAGAACCGGTACCCGTTAAGCGGTTTAAAATCGTAGACTTACCCACATTTGGAATGCCGACAACTCCGACTCGAATGATGGTTCTGGTTTTACTAGTCGTTATCAACTTGGGGATTAAGCGCCAAATCTTATCAATACCGGTTCCGCTTTTACCCTCTACTTCCAATACGGGAATGGAAGAGTTTTGAAACCATTGAACCCAGGCTTTGGTTACCCCCGGATCTGCCAAATCAACTTTATTTAAAATTACCATCAAGGGTTTTCGGGCTAATAAGGTTTCCAAATCGTCGTTATGACTGGCTATCGGCAACCGGGCATCCCGTACCTCCAAAATAAGGTCTATGTAACGAATTAATTCGGTCAATTCCCGTTTAGCCTTTGCCATATGGCCGGGATACCAATGAATTTCCTGCATTAAAACTCCTTTCCTTTCCACCTTTTAATAAAGATAAAGGATTATTTCCGGACAATAGCTCTGTTTTCAAAGTTGATCCCTTAATTATAGTATAGCAAATCCAATGAAAAAAAGGGGCTGTCCCAAAAAGAAATTGATCGAAAAAGAAATACAATATATTGAAAGAAATAAACATATTCATAGAAGCTATATATTGTATTTCTTATTAATTTTCAAGTACTTTTTAGACAGCCTCTTAAAAGTATTCTATTTTTGACGAATGATTATGATTGAATATCAATTTTTTTCATTCGTTCAAATCCCCATACCGATCACGAAAACAAATTCTGTTCCGGGCATTCGCTTTTATTGTGCTCGAGGATGAGTTTTTTCATAAACATCCTTAATCTTGCCGTTGGTTAAATGCGTATAAATCTGAGTCGTTGCAATATCGGCATGTCCTAGCATTTCTTGTACCGAGCGTAGGTCGGCGCCGTTTTCCAGAAGATGAGTGGCAAAAGAATGACGCAGTGTATGGGGGGTAATATCAGTTAGGATATTTAGATTATCGGCATATTTTTTAATGATTTTCCAAAAACCTTGCCGGGTTAAGCCTTTACCGTGATGATTCAAAAAAAGTGTATTTTCTCCGATCTGAGATGCTAAAAATTTACGGGCATGCTCTTGGTATAACCGTAAGAATTTAATGGCGACTGAGCCGAGAGGAACAATTCTTTCTTTTGAACCTTTTCCATAACATTTAATATAACCGGTGTCTAAATTAACATCTTCTACTTTTAATGATACCAGTTCGGATACACGGAGACCAGTTGCATAAAGAACTTCGAGCATCGCGCGATCTCGAATTCCAACCGGGTTTTTAATATCCGGTTGTTCTAAAAGTTTTTCAACTTCATTTACGGATAATACTCGCGGTAAACGCTTTTCTTGTTTTGGAGCATCCAAATTTACTGTTGGATCCCGTTCAATCCTTTTTTCTCTTGCCATATAATGATAATAAGACTTAATGGCAGCCAGACTTCTGGATAGCGTGGCAGTTGCCTTACCCCGGGCCTGCAATTGAAGTAAATATCCAATTACAGTAGCTTGCGTGGTTCCCTCGAGGTTAAGTTTTTTCTTTTCTTGAAGATAATCCAAATATTGATTTAGATCTCTGCCATAAGATTCTAGAGTATTTTTGGCCAAACCACGTTCTACCGAAAGGTAATTGAGGTAATCTTGAAGAGTCTCTTGCAATACTGTCACTCCTTTAGTTAGCTTTCAGAATGGTTCCTAAATAATTTTCGACAATTTTTATGACAACTCCTTTTTTAGAGTGACAGGAAACATTTCCATTTCAAGCAAAGAACGTATTTTCCTCGGGATTTATACCAGAAAGTCAAATTTAATAAAAATCCTCCATGTTGTCAGATAAATTTGGTAAACCACGCTGTCACCAGAGGCGATATATTTCCTTGCACAAAACCGGCTAAAATCATCACCAATAGTACACCAAAAGTTAAAATTGAACATTTGACTAGTTCAGAGCTTAGGGCAACTGGTTTTTTGGTGAAACGGATTTTGGTTAAAGCGGCCGCACAATCCATGATGGCGATAACCATCAGAAAAAGCGCCGGGATAAATAAGATATTATGAGGTACAATCCCAGTCATTGTGAGGACAAACCCTTTAAGGCCCATGGCTTGAAAAAGAAAGCCCGTGCTAAATCCCAAAATAAAACCCCGGGTAAAAACCAATAAAAGCGCCAAAGGAACCCCAATTACACTTATTCCCATAAAAAAAAGAAAGAAAACCATTTGAATGTTGGATATGATGGTTTGTTTGGTATAGGCTTGATTTTGAATGAGTGGCCCGTGAAGCCCCTGATTCAAATAATTCATCAAATCAACTTTTTGATGTTTATCCAGGATTCCGGCAGCCAAAACTCCAAAGATGATTCCCATGGTAAAAAGGATAGCCACTAAAGCCAATAGAAATATTCTTTCACGAAAATAATCGCGAATTAAATCTTGAATTTTGAGCATAAAAAATTTCCTCCCCCTTGTCCCATCATACTCAATTTATGGTCAAGCAGAGGAATATATGATTGAATTCCAAAATATAAATGAAAAAGGTGTAACTCTCGTAAAACGTTCTCTAAATGACTACTCAATGATTGTGAACGTTTTACTTAAGTGGAGCGTATCTTCCCCCCTTTCTGATTGCCATTTATTTACGATACGCTCTACTAGTTTTGGATATCCAAAAAACCTTTATTGACAATCAGTTGAGTAAGATATTGAGCAGCCAGTACATCTTCCAACGAGTTGGCACTAGCGGCGGTTACGGTGATCCCACAGTTAAATTTATTGGCAGCCTCAATGGCTCTTTCGATTCCAGCCATCGCGGGCGCGATACCTTTTTTCTCGGGAGTTCTGGTGACGGTGGCTGTCAAAACTACTGGCGCCCCGTTATTATAAGCGGCATCAAAAGAAACTCCTCCGGTATCCGAAACGATTAATACCACTTTACCTCTAAAATCGGTCAGTTTCCCGATTTCACTGCCGATATTGGGAATAATTTGATAATCAATTTCACCCGAGCGGGCAACTCCCATTAAAGCGATTTCCGCTCTTTTTTTACGTTCGTCTTCCGTTCCATAACGAGGCTCAGCTACAACGATTAAAGGAACTTTATATTTTAAGGCATTTTTACCGGCGATATATCCAATCCGATCCGGGTTTAGATTTACCGGTGCTTTGCAACCGCTGGGCGCAGCACCGAAAACCGCAATTGCGCCATTTTCAATTGCAACTTCAGCGCTGGTCGACATATCGATAATATCCACGATAACAACTACATCGCCCCGTCTTGCACCTTCAACCGCTCCGGAAGCATTATAGGTCAAACTTAAAGTTTTCAAGCCGGCCACCCTATTCTTCGATTTTCAAAATCTCCACATTTTACTCAAGTTGACAAGCCTTTATAACCAAAATTACCACAATTTTCTTAATTCTATCATCATCAAAGCTAAAGCTGTTTTACTGTCAATCAAGGAATCGTTATTCATATGATCGAAAACTTCTTGTTTGGTCATCACGACGATTTCTAAAAACTCATCGCTGTCCATTGGACGGCGCAAGGGTTTCAAACCTTTTGCCAGATAAAGATGAATAATCTCATCGGTCATACCGGGAGTCGTCCAGATCGAGGTCAGATGGATTAATTGCTGGGGTTCATACCCTATTTCCTCGGTTAATTCCCTGCGGGCACAGTCTTCCGGATTTTCGGACTTCTCAAGTTTTCCGGCAGGGATCTCTAAAATAACCTCGCCGGCTGGATAACGGAATTGTTTTTCTAAAATAATCCGGCCGTCATCAAGGAGCGGGACGGCAGCAATCGCCCCGGGATGATGAAGATATTCCCGGGTTGACATTTTTCCGTTGGGTAGAATCACTTGATCCTTATAATATTCGGTAAATTTCCCCTGATAAATCAATTCTTTTTTTTGAGTTTTTTCCACCAGGTCCATTTTGTCTACGCTCTCATTCTACAATTGATTCCAAAGATGATAAATCGCCCTTAGCGGCTAAACCAGCCAAAAATCCAGTAGTGAGCGAACTCTGAAAAAACCAGGGATCTTCCTGAATGCCACGGCCCATGGTTTTAACTTGAATTTGATATTTTTCAAACTGTTCCTCCACAGCAGGGTCATTCACCAAATACCAATGATGCTCTTTGAGTACATGATGATTTCGGAGTTTATCGATAATCTGATCGAAAAACGGTTTCGGGAGCCGTTTCGACAATCCCAAAAGGGCCGGATGACTTGCTAATTGAAGAATCGTTAAAGAGTGATGGCTGATTCCAAAGTGACGCTCACGGGAGTCCGCATCGCTAATTCTTGGAACGGCTAAGGCTGTGCCGTGTAATTTGGACACAATATCGATATACCAGGATTGTTCGATTCCGCTGAAGCCAAATGCGGTTCCGGTCCCTACAATGCCGGGGCCTAAAGCAATAATGATTAAATCGGGATTTATTCCTTGTTTGGCTGCCAGAATTGCCGAAGGAATGCTAACTGCTTCCAAATCGCCTCCAAAGGCATGACCGGAAGTAACCGTTAAATCAAGCAACTGTTTCTTTTTTAATTCCCGGACCAAATTACTCAACGCAATGGGTAAAGCAGCTCCATCAGTCATGATATAAGCGATTCGAGGATTTTGAAAAACTGCCCGGAACCCCAAGATGACCCCCGGCAGCATACTGTGAAGAGGCGCCATTACAACCGGGGTCCCTTCCAAAGTCTTACAATTTTTAAGCACTTCATGGTAAGGGCTGTCCTCTTCTTCGGCAGCCAAAACTGGAAATTGCCAGGGAGTATAACGCAATTTCATAATATGCCCCGGAAATTCGGATTCATCGCCAGCGGCATATTGGGGAATAACAAAATGCCGTCCTCCGGTACCGAGTCCAAGTTTGACGGCAGCAGTATTGACAGTAACTTTTTCACCCTTACGAATTAAATGATTGAGTTTGGGATAATTATAGGCCTTTTCGGGCTTCCCTTGACCATCAATTTGAATCAATAATTCCTGAAGTTCCGGGTCATCTTTTAAAATATCAAGTACGTAACCGGTTGCTACTGAGAACATCAGTGGTTCACTCGTTTTCTTTTAAGAAGGTGAGCCGGTATAACGAACATGCGGGACTGTTCCAATTTCCCCTCTAATTCTTCGATCTTCATTTGAGCCATTTTAAAACGCAAATCATTATCGCTTTTCCAAAGTAATACAAAGCCCCATCCGCAAATTAAAAACGTGACCAAAAAGGCCAAGGGCTCATAAGCATCCATTACTAAATAAGCAACAAGGGAAAGAATCGCCAGTTGTAGCAGAACTAATCCCCAATAATAGTTATTATCCCTGTTCAAATCCAGATTAAACATCCTTTTCATCCAATTTCTCATTTTTGTACGCCTCCGCTTTGTTCAACCCCGAATTTTAGAGCTTCCCCCGAATCAACCCATTCGGGTATTTTCGGTAATTCACCGAGATCGTTTAAGCCAAAATATTTTAAAAACTGCCGGGTGGTACGGTAAAGAATCGGCCGTCCCGGGGCATCCTTGCGCCCGCCCTCTTCCACTAGGTTTTTTTCAACCAAGGTATTCAAAGCGCTTTCTATACTAACCCCGCGTAAAGATTCAATTTCCGCTTTGGTAATGGGCTGCTTATATGCAATAATGGCTAAAGTTTCAATAGCTGCTTGAGAAAGACCGGCATTACGGGGAGCTTTTTGTAATTTTTCCACGTAAGGGGCACAATCAGGATGAGTAACGAATTGATAGCCACTGGCCACCTCTATGATTTGAAGACCGCTTTTATTTTGGACACGCTCTTCAATTAAATCAGTTACCATTTGTTTTACTGTATGTTCATTAATTCCGACAATATCCGCCAAATTTTTATTCGTAATAGGCTCAGAGGAAGAAAAGATTAATGCTTCAATAATAGACCGTGCCGTTGTTAGGTTCAAACGCTATTACACACCTTTTCCGGTAGAGATAATGTTATTTCACCAAATACTGCTTCTTGAAATACATTGATTTTATGAAGCCGGATTAATTCAAGAACCGCTAAAAAACAAGTAATTAAACCGATTTTGCTGGTTACATCGCTAAAAACCTTTTTAAAGAAGATTTTTCCGTCCAGGGCCATCATATCTAAGATTTCCGTCATCCGTTGTTTAATGGAAACGATCTGTTTGGGAACCGCCTCGGGAGTTTTAGGTTCAAGGCTCTCCATAATCACTTTAAAAGCTTCAAGCAGATCCCAAATGGATAAATCCTTTAACCCATCCTGCTCGGGAGCGGTTTTTTTATCGGCGAATTCCCCGCTAATCCGGGTAAAAAACTTGGACTGCTGGCCCTCTAAAGCTTGCAAACTTAGGGCGGCTTCTTTAATCTTTTTATACTCAATGAGCTTCTGAGCCAGTTCCCAGCGGGGATCTTCCTCTTCCTCGGCGTTTTCGTCCTGGAAAGCAACCTGCGGCAGCAACATTTTGGCTTTAATTTGCATAAGAGTTGCCGCCATTACTATAAAATCACCGACGGTTTCCAAATTCAAGGACTGCATGGTATGGATGTATTCCAAGTATTTATCCGTAATCGAAGCGATAGGAATATTATAAATATCAATTTCATCTTTTTCAATAAGATGTAAAAGCAAATCTAACGGTCCTTGAAACACATCAAGTTGAATCTGATATTCCATCCATTATTCCCACTTCGTAAAATACTTTTAACCCGAATTTAGTCCATCAACTTTTACTGTCCGCCAATTGTAACCAAGTCAATTCGTTACTTTGATCGGAACGAGGCGGATCATGATGGTGTCTGATAATGTCCACGATCTGCGGATCCACGCCGAATATCCTGGCCATATGAGCTCCACGCGCCGGATGTACTAAATCGACATAAAGACCATAACGAAACTTTTCCCAAAAAGTTAGCGGATATCTCATCGCCAATTTACCACGCAGAGCAGGCCGAATCCTTCTTACAATTCCAACCATAATCCGGCTGAGAAAATTAAAATCACCCTCAACTTTTCCGATATCATGTAAAAGGGCTGCTGTTACCAATGTTTTTAATTCAATATTCTCTGTGGCTGTGGTGGCTTTTTTCAAAATCGCATTCGCCACCGTTAAAGCATGCTTTTGATCAATCCGGCTCATTTGACTAAAAAGAAATTTTCCGGGATCATCAAGATAAAAATCGATTAAGGCCAAATCTTCAGGGCTTGTTTTTTTACCCCATGAATTCGTAATCCTTTTAATTACCCCCAAAGTTTTCACCCCGCTTTTCAGAATATCCTGCTATATAACCATATGGCCCGCAAGTAACGAAGAAGTGATATTTACCAAATTAAACAACGCAATCTGGAACGGATTCAGCAGTAACAGTAATAATAATACAAACACACCGTAAGATTCAAATCGATCAAAATAATAGGCCGCATTTCCCCGCAAATAAAACCGTAGCACCTTTCCACCATCAAGGGGCGGAATCGGTATCAAATTAAAAAATCCCAGCATCACATTATACCATAGGCCTATTTCCATAAACCAAGGATTAATATTCAAATAAGCCATGATCCGAATGATCATTGCAAAAAACACGGCCAATATAAAATTTCCGCCCGGACCGGCTAAGGCTACCAGTAACATCGCTTTCATGGGCTTCTTATAATACTGTGGGTTGATCTGAACCGGCCTTGCCCATCCAACCTTTAAAAAAATCAAAGCCAAAAATCCGATCAAATCAAGATGTACCAATGGATTAAGTGAAAGTCTCCCCTCCTGCTTCGGAGTCGGATCCCCCAGCCTGTTGGCGACATACGCATGACAAAATTCATGAAATACCAAACCCAACACAATCCAAGGCAACGATAAAATGAGGAATCGAAAATTTAAACCGGCCATGAATACTCCTTTAGTATTCGTTTAGTAAAAAACATGTTTATCATCATCGGATTAAAAAACAAATTGGATAAAAATATCCGGAATAGCAAACCGCGGTAATATTCCGGATGATTTCCATTTTTTACTTTCTTAGCAGTGAATATTTTAACATTTTTTTGCAAGATCCGTCAAGCCGGATAAGGCTGCACCGAATGAATAGGACCCCGCTTGGCCCGATCTTTTTTTCTCTAAAAAAAACCGTAGTTTTCCAATATTTTCATTAGCCGTTTCCTTTATTTCTCTTTGCCGCGTAAAATTGCTGAAAAATTTCAATCGCCGCAGGTAGTAACGATATGAGCACGATCGCAAAAATCACAATAGAAAAATGCGCCTTAACAATTGGTAAATTGCCGAAAAAATAACCGCCAAAAAGGAAAATGGCAATCCAAGCCATACTTCCGATCACACTATAAAAAAGAAAGCGCCAATAGACCATTTCACTTACACCGGCAACAAAAGGGGCAAAAGTTCGTATGATCGGAATAAATCTTGCCAAAACGATAGTTTTACCTCCGTGACGCTGGTAAAACGACTGGGTCCGTTCAAGATACGATCTTTGAATGAATGGAATCTTTTTACCACTAAAAACGTGGATTCGCAGAAAATAACCGATCCAATAGTTGGTGGAATCGCCGATCATCGCTGCAAACCAAAAAATGAAAAAAAGCCATTCCACTCGCAATTCCATCGTTGCCGCCGCAATGGCCCCTGCAGTAAAAATCAAGGAATCGCCCGGTAAAAAAGGGGTTACCACCAGGCCTGTTTCACAAAATATAATCAGGAAAAGGACAAGATAGGACCAGCCACCGAAATCATGAATGAAAAGACCAAGGTGCTTGTCCAGATGAAGAACTAAATCAAATAAGGATTGGAATGATAACATTTTTTCTCCACTTAAACGATTAAAGTCGATTTGAGTCTTTGACAAAAAATAATTTTATCAAATTGAGCCTTCGATATCAAATGAATATATTTCGGCTTTCAATAGCCTTTTACCTTTTTTTATCCAGCTATTTTAATTTTCATAACAGAAGGGAATTTATTTTCCAGGTCGAAAAGTAGAATGAAAAACCGCTTCGAATTCGAAAATGATAAAATGGAAAGTCGCAATGAATAAAATGGCTTTATATTCAAAAGCATATCAAATTTTACAAGCTGTGACTCCCCTATCCAAAGACTGTGGTAAACTATGCAACAAAGCCTGCTGCCAGGGAGGAGACCCGGAATCAGGAATGTATCTTTACCCGGGGGAAGATGAACTTCAGGCCCGGAATTCGTTTTTGAAAATTTTGACGGTCGATTTTCCGAATTATCAGTGCGCCTTGGCAATTTGCGATGGGAAATGCCAGAGAACCCGAAGGCCTCTCGCTTGCCGGGTTTTTCCTCTTGTCCCCTATCTTTCGGTGAAGAATACCTTAATCATGAAGATGGATCCCCGGGCAACTGCATTATGCCCTTTGGCGAGAAATCTTTCCCGCTTTGAATTGGACCGGCTCTTTGTGATAAAAGTCCGCGAAGCATTTCGCATGCTGATTGGGGATGCGGAAATCAAAGAATTCGTCATCTGGCAATCCCGTCTCATCGATGAATATCAGGGGATAAGCAATCAATTTCAATTGAAATAAAGTTTAACAGGAGATTGTGTGAACATGAAATTTTCCAAACGCACCAATGGATTGACTTCGGCCATCTTTGCCCAGCTTGAGCAAAAGAAGCAAGAACAATTGGCTAAAGGCCGATCCATTATCAATTTTAGCATCGGTACCCCGGATTTGCCTCCTGCTCCTCATATTATCGAAGTACTCCGGGAAGAAGTAGCCAAACCTGAAAATTATATCTATGCAATCCGTGACTTGCCGGAGCTGATAAAGGCGGTCCAAGACTGGTACCAGCGGCGTTTTGGGGTTCAATTGGAAAAAGATGAAGTGCTGGCCATGAGCGGCTCTCAGGATGGTTTATCCCATATTTCACTGGCAATAACCAATCCCGGCGAACTGGTCTTGACTCCGGATCCCTGTTACCCGATTTTCAGTACCGGACCGCAGCTGGCAGAGGCAGAACTTTACCCTATCCCTTTGGTAAAGTCCAACAATTATCTGATCGACCTTGATAAAATCCCGGCATCTGTAGCCGAGCAGGCCAAATTGATGATTGTGTCCTATCCCAATAATCCGGTCACCGCGACAGCACCTTATGAATTTTATGAAAAACTGGTTTGGTTCGCTAAAAAGTACGATATTATTATCCTCCATGATAACGCTTATTGTGAGCTGGTTTTTGGCGGCCAAAAATGCGGCAGTTTTTTAGCCGTTCCCGGCGCCAAAGATGTGGGGATCGAATTCAACTCCCTTTCAAAGACCTATAACATGCCAGGCTGCCGGATTTCATTCGCTTTAGGAAACCGCCAAATTATTGAAAGATTAAGGAACCTTAAATCTCATCTGGATTATGGCATCTTCCTACCGATTCAGAAAGCGGCCATCGCGGCTTTGAATGGTCCTCAGGATTGTGTTGTTCAAACAGTAAAAGCGTATGAAATCAGGCGCAACCTGATCGCCGACGGTTTGGGCGAAATCGGCTGGCATATCGACAAACCCCAGGGAACGATGTTTATTTGGGCGGCCATTCCCCCCCACTACAAGTCGTCAGTGGATTTTACCTTTGACTTAATTGAAAAAGCCGGAATTATTGTGGTTCCCGGTAGTAGTTTTGGAGAACACGGCGAGGGATATGTCCGGTTAGCCATGGTCCAACCGGAAACGGAAATTAAGAAAGCAATCGTAGCTATTAAGGGAAGCGGGATATTGCACTAGTCCGTGACCGGGGGTATATGGCAAAAAATAAATGGTGCAGAGCAGCGTGAAGACAGAGAAGAAATGATGATTTTACATAACAAATAAAAGGGTTATGATTGCTCCAACAGCCAAAAACGGGCCAAAGGGAATTTGGGTTTTAGGGGTGATGGTTTTCCAATATAGGAGGCCTAATCCAATCACCGCACCCAGGGCCGAGCCGATAAACAAAGTATACAAAGCCGCCTTTACCCCTACAAAAGCTCCAATCATGGCCAACAATTTCACATCCCCCATCCCCATTCCCCGAGGATAGAAAAAGGCAATCGGAAATAAAATACCGCCACCGATGAGCATTCCAAGACCGGCATGAAACAGCGCGGCTTTGCCGTAAAAGTAAGCCCATGCTAGTCCGGCGATGATGCCCAAAATAGATAACTTGTTGGGTATCCGCCGGTGAAAGCAATCAATCCAGGCAATGATGATCAATAAGCAACAAAAAACCGCAATCTTAAAAAATTCCCCGGTCAGTCCATATTTTTTATAGAATACCAGCGCCAGAATAGCGGTGGAAATTTCTACAACAGGATATTGAATCCCAATCGTCGCTCTACAAAACCGGCAACGGCCCCGCAAAATGATATAACTCAAAACCGGAATCAAATCGTACCATGGAATGTTCTTTTGACAATTCGGGCAAAAAGACCGCGGCCAGACAATGGAAACACCCCTAGGTATCCGGTAGATGCATACGTTTAAAAAGCTTCCAATCACCAAAGCATAAAGGGATATAATCAGCGCCATGTTTTTAGGATTCTGGAAAGAAACAAATTTTCCTTCAAAAGTAAAAATTTATCCAATAAAAAATTTTATTCGTTCTAAATTGGAGGAGATATTCTTGATTTGAAGAATATTCCAATTACTTAAAATAACTTGGATATGGTGTCTATGATGATGCGATTTTCGAAAGTCCATTCAATGATGGAAGTTGTTCTACTGGTCCTATTTCTGGCCTCTGCTGCTTATTGCGTGCCCCAGAAACTTATTGATCTCGACTTCAAAAACGCCGATGTTAAAGATGTGCTACGCGTACTGGCGAGCCAAAACGGCGCCAATTTTTTAATTGATAATGAGGTCAGCGGCACGGTGACGATTCACTTGACGAAAGTAACTTTTGACGATGCGCTGAATATCATCACCCAGTCCAACAATTTGCGCTATATCAAACAAAATAACGTCTACCAAATCACCCAAATCGATAATTCGGTTTTAAATGTGGAATACAGCAATAATTTATTATCGGTCGAGGCCAAGGAAGCAAAACTTTTACAATTAGTCCAAGCCATCGCCCAAAAAGTCGGAATGAATCTAGTCCCCGACCCGGACATCAAAGACCGGATTACCATCCGCCTGCAACAAATTCCGGTTCAAAACGCCATGGATTCGATTTTAATTCAAGCCAATTGCACAGCTGAAAAAAATGGCGCGGTAACTTTTATCCGCAAAAAGAGTTCTCTGCAAGCGGATTTTACGGTCAAATATCAAAACAACCTGCTTTCCCTCGACGCTCAAAATGCACCTCTGGCTGCTTTAACCCGGGCCATTACCGAGAAAACCGGGGTATCGGTTATCCCCAATCAGGATTTAAATATGAATATCAGTATTTATTTACAAAACCTTCCCTTGCCGGATGCCTTAACCCTGCTTTGCAGCGCCAATAATTTGCAATTAATGAATTCCGGAGAGTCCTGGCGTATCTCCCGGGCTCCTACCATGGGCCCGGGCGGTCAAAATATGAATATCAATTATGACAGTAAAGAAAAACTATTTGATGTGGAAGTGCAGTCCTCTTCCCTAACCACCGTTTTATGGGAAATGGCCCGGAAAGCCAATGTGGATTTGGTCGTTCTGGCACAGGTCAATTGGACCGTGAACAATATCCGCCTTCATAAGCTCCCATTTGAGCAAGCCCTCAAATACCTCTTTGAAGGCACGGTTTATTCTTATAAACTGCAAAACAATATTTATATGATCGGCGATGGAATGATAGTCCGGCCCGAAACCTCGGATTTTAATACGGTTAAGGTATATCCCATCAAATATGTCAAGGCCGATGTGCTGTTGAATACCTTGCCGGCCATCTTTTCCAGGCAAAACTTTGTATTGCTGACGGATAAAAATTCCTTAATCGTGACGGCTCCCGAGTCGGTCCACAAGATGTTTGGCGATTATTTGAAACAGGTCGACACTGACGATAACCAGGACCGGACCGTGGTCGTTCCCATAAAAAATCTCAAGGCCGAGGATGTACTCAAATACATCCCCTCCTCGATTTCCAAAACCGATATGGTGGTGGTGAAGGAAATTAATTCGATTACGGTTACGGGCCCGCAAAATTTCATCAATCAAGTGCAGCAATATATCGCAAAAATCGACCAGGTCAATCCGACGATTGTCTTCGATGTGATGGTAGTGTTGATTACCGGTGACAATGAATTTGACTGGACTCCGACATATTCGATCAGTGTTAGCGGCACGAAATTTGGGATCAATACTCAGTCGGGCACAATCGGGGAAGATACTTCCGATAGTAAAAGTAGCACAAGCCTTAAATTCTTACTGGAAAATAAAAAAGCCAAAGTGTTACAAAACCCGACAATAACTACTTTGAATGGTTATCCGGCTAGTTTCAGCGTATCAACAAAAAGATACTACCCAGTAGAAGAAACTACTACAACCAACGGTGTACCAACTACAACCAAATCGAATAAAAATGTTGATTCCAGTTTAACTGTCACGGTTACACCCTGGGTTGCCGATGATAAAATCACCATGGAAATCAAACCGAAAATCTCCGAGTTCGGAGCCATTCCACAGGGTTCCGCATTACCGGAAACCACCGAACATGCCACCGAAACCACAGTAAGGGTCAATGACAAACAATCGGTCATTTTAAGCGGCTTGCGCAATACTCGGAAAGAAAAAACTGTCAATAAGATACCGATTTTAGGGGATATCCCGCTGCTGGGTTTGCTCTTCCGAAGTTATTCCACCAAAGATGTGATAGAAGAGTTTGTGATCGTGATCACGCCTCATTTGGTTTACAATGCGGAGGATGCCAAGGCGGCTACACAAAAAATCAACGCTAACGCCAGTCAGGAGTTGAAAGATACTCTAAACCCGCCGGCCGAGGATCCGAAAAAGAAAAAGAAAAAACAGCAATAAATGTTTCGGATGGGGGCATATATTGGCATATGGGGGCTAAATAAAATGAGTAAGAGTAAAACTCCAAGGATTCATCCGCCACTCTCCATTACGCCATCTTTTTGATTTCCATTTTGGTATTTTTTCGTGCCATTCGTGGTTCCATAAGGGAAGTAACCAAAAGCTCCCTCCGATCTAGAAAAAGCTCGCTCTGGGGTACAAAAAACACTTTGGCCTCAGGAACATGGATCCCAGAGGCTCGGTTTTTATATTTTAGAAAGCAATCTGCCGGATCTAAGCCTTCGCGCGGACGCGCCGCCACTCTTGAATCCTATAAATCCTATACTCCTGTCCTTGTTAACCTCCTTTTAGGGCTTCCTTTTCTCAAAGAACTTTAAGCTTTATCCCCTTTCCACGAAATAAAACCACTTGCGTTGCTCAAAACCAACCGGCTTCCCTCTTTTCCTTCCCTTTCCTGTTTCGTGGTGGATTATCTGTCCTTTCCCTCTAATAATTACTTCAAAATCAATCCATTTACTTTCGGAACAGCCCTGATACCTTTGAGATAGATCGCATTCTTACCAATCCATGACAAATTATCGACATATTTGTTAAATATTGGCAAGAATTGCAAATACAAAAATCGCATAGCGCAATATAATGTATGTGTACCATATTTTTCCATAAAATTTTGCCATCCAGATTCAATCGAAAAAAATTGAAGAAAGGAGGCATCGGATTCAAACAACCTGCACTGGTTTTTAATGATTAAAAATATTAAAAAGGGAGGTTCTCGGTAATGAAAACCAATGGTAACTTTAGGATTCAACTGGTATTGATTCTTTGTCTGGCTGCCGTCTTCTGCTGGGGCACATCCAATATTATGGCATCCTCATCCGTGATCCATGTCACAACATCCGGCACTGCCAACGGCACAGGAACAACCAGCAGCCCAATGACGCTGGAGGCTGCGATAACGAATTTGTCTTCCGGTGGTACAATTTATGTCCATAGCGGCACCTATTCCTATTCCACCGGTATTACTGTTGCCTACGGCAATAACGGAGCGAACGGTTCATTCAAAACCATTACCTCGGTATCGGGTGAAAGCGCGCCTGTTTTTGATTTTTCCGGCCAAGCCCTGGCTGACGCCAACCGCGGCCTGACCATCAATGGAAACTACTGGCATATCAAAGGAATCAAAGTGAAAGGGGCCGGCGACAACGGCATCTATATCGGCGGGAGTTATAACGTAATCAATCAATGCTCTACCTATTCCAACCGGGACAGCGGACTGCAGCTCGGGCGCAGGGATAGCTCACTTAGCAGCATTGGGGACTGGCCGAGCTATAATCTGATCTTAAATTGCGATTCTTATGATAATAAAGATCCGGACGGTGAAGACGCGGACGGCTTTGCCTGCAAACTTACAACCGGTTACGGTAATGTTTTCCGTGGCTGTATCGCTCATAATAACATTGATGACGGTTGGGATCTCTATACCAAGAGCAGTACCGGAGTCATTGGGCCGGTGGTCATTGAAGACTGTGTCTCCTACAGCAACGGATTACTTTCCGACGGCAGCACTTTGAGTAACGGCGATGGTAACGGGTATAAACTCGGCTCCTCCTCCAATTCGGTCCAACATACTGTCCGGCGTTGCATGGCCTTTTACAACAAGAAGCACGGCTTCACCGATAACAGCAACCCGGGTCCGATTACGGTTACTCAATGCACTTCCTGGCATAATTCAATGACCAGTACTTCCTCACAATCAACCAGCAATTATAATTTCGCATTTGCCAACGGGACGCATGCTTTAAGCAATAACTTATCTTATGCGGGTGGCGGCAACGACCATTATGTGACGGCGGGCGATATCTCCTATTCGAATGTGTGGTATAACAAGAGTTCCCAGACTTCCACCAACTATACGGGAAGTATTGTGGCGACCGCAGCTGATTTCGCATCAACTCCTTCCTACACTTTCGGTACTGCGCCGGTTTCCCGCAATTCCAACGGCTCCATCAATTACGGAACCTTCTTCCAATTGGTGAGCAGCAGCGATTTGAAGGGCGCCGGAGTAAACGGTTATGATATCGGGGCTCGCGGTAATGTACTTTCAACGACCGCCAGTATGCCCTATACCTTACCGTAAAAAAGATACGGGTTCTTACATCCGCTGAAACTTTTTAACGGCCGGGCATTCACCCTGCCGTTTCTTTATTTAAACGATGTTTGAGGTTTCTTTTTTGATTGTTCCATTTTGCGCAAGATTGTGAATAATATTTAAATTTCCCAGAAATGAACAAATCAGGCTTATTTTTTATTCCAAACTGTTGTATCATACAATCTGTAGATTTCAATCAGAGGATTGTGTGGTGAATTGTTTGCAATGAAATGTGAAAAGAAAATTCCCAGTCCGACCCTCAAACGCCTTCCGGTATATTACAGAAGTCTTTCCGCGCTGATGCAATTGGGGATTCAAAGAATTTCCTCCAGAGATCTCAGCAACATCATGGGGATAACTCCTTCGCAGGTACGACAGGATTTTTCCAACTTCGGAAGTACCGGTCTCCAGGGTTATGGTTACGATGTTCAATCTTTACACCGGGAAATCCATAAGCTCCTGGGGATGCATATTTTGCAGAATGTGATTATTATCGGCTCGGGTTCCCTGGGGCAAGCCCTGGCCAAACATAGCGACTTCGAAAAAAAAGGTTTTAAAATCACCGGCATCTTTGATATCAGCCCCCAGTTAATCGGGAAGAGAATCAGAGATATCGAAATCAAACATCTCGATACCTTGGGTGAGTTTGTCCAAAACAACCGGGTGGATATTGCGGCTCTTACCGTACCCGAAGCTTATGCCAATGAAGTCGCTTCATTCATCATCAGTCTGGGGATCAAAGGCATCTGGAATTTCGCGCCTATCGAATTAAAAGTCCCGGCGGGAATGATCATTGAAAATATCCATCTCAGCGACAGCCTGATGATTTTGGGGTATAAACTGATCGAAAACGACAAGGAAACCAACAACTGATTCGTGACAACGAAATAATTGTCGAAAGTACTAAAGAAGACCCAGGAACCGGAACACCATTCAATCCGGTTCCTTTTCTCGTTTCTTCCCTGTGGCCTACATCTTTTATTACTCCATTGATTCAGGCTGCTTGTTAAATTTTTGGCGAATATCGTTAAATATTGGGCGGTATTGTAAGGAGTTTTTCACGAAATTGCAGATAGAATAACTATTATTGACCGGCGGTTGCATCTGAGTATATACTTTCGTCAGAGTCAATGTTTTCCAATCCGGAAAACCCCGCTCTGCCAAGGGGGCTGTCTCTAAAGTAAAATGGGTGCGCAATCGTACCCCTTTATCAAGATTTCCAATTTCTTTGCATAAAAGCGACAGCCCCGGGAAAGGAGATAAATTATGCATCCAGCTGCAATCCAGGATATTATTGAACAATCCGGCGGCCTCAAAGCGCCCCTGTTGCAAATCCTCCTGGCGGTCCAGGAGGGAAACCCCCAACAGTTCATCAGTGAAAGCGATGTCAACCAAATCGCCGAATCCCTGAAAATATCGCGCTGCCGGGTTTATTCCACCGCCTCCTTTTACACGGAATTATCCTTCAAACCCAGAGGAATCCACCGGATCAGGGTCTGCACCAATGCCCCCTGTGAAAATGCAGGAAAAATAAAGATTTTAAAAGCGCTTCAACAAGAACTGGCAATATCCCTGGGCCAAACAACCCCGGACGGATTTTTCTCCCTGGAAGAAGTCAATTGTTTAGGAGCCTGTTACATGTCGCCCGCCATCAAAGTGGATGACACCATATATGGAGACTTGACGCCGGAAAAAGCCGTTTCCATTCTTCAAGTCATCCGGAAGGAGAGCGTGCTGCCATGAATAATTCATCGGAAAATGCCTTGGTTTTTAATATCCAGTCCCGGCAAACCGCCCTTCTCCAATCCTATCGCCAGAATGGCGGATACACGGCGTTGAAAAAAGCACTGGAGAACCATCCGGAGGCCATGATCCGGGAGATTCAGGATTCCGGCCTGCGGGGCCGAGGCGGGGCCGCTTTTCCCACCGGGAAAAAAATCGCCATGGTCCGGGATAATGCCGAAACCAATCGGTTTATAGTCTGCAATGCCGATGAAGGAGAGCCCGGAACCTTTAAAGACCGCTTTATCATGACCCATATCCCCTTCCAATTGATTGAAGGGATCACTATCGCCGCTTATCTGTCCGGCGCCTCCCACGGTTACATCTATGTCCGGCATGAGTACCCGGAAGCCCAAAAAATTTTGCGAGCTAGTATGCAGCAAGCTGGCGAGGCAGGCTTGCTTGGGCAGAATATTCTGGGAAGCGGATTTTCCCTTTCGCTGGAACTGTTTTCCGGAGCAGGCAGTTATCTTTGCGGAGAAGAAACCGCGTTACTCTCATCGATCGAAGGCCGGAAAGGCCGCCCCCGGGTGAAACCGCCCTACCCGACCCAATGCGGGCTTTGGAATCGCCCAACTTTAATTAATAATGTGGAAACCCTGGCCAATATTCCGCAAATCATTGAAAATGGGGCCTCCTGGTACCGCCGGATCGGCACCAGCGATAGTCCGGGAAGTAAATTGATATCCCTCTCCGGCGATGTCGTCCGGCGCGGCCTCTATGAGGTTCCCTTCGGAATCAATTTTGCCCAAATCATCGACGAATACGGCGGTGGGCCCAAACCCGGCCGCTCCATCAAGGCAGTTAATATTGGGGGAGCATCCGGGGTGCTGGTCCCGCCCGGACTGCTGGATACTCCGCTGGAATATCAAGCCTGCGCCCGGGCTGGGATTACCATTGGTTCCGGGGCCGTTTTCATCCTGGACGACACCCGCTCCATCCTGGCCAATGTCCAAAACCGGCTGCGCTTTTTCCTCCATGAAAGTTGCGGAAAATGCACACCGTGCCGGGAAGGTTTGCGGCAGGCCAACATCATTCTTCAGAAGCTGCTGGCAGGCGAGGCCGGTAAAGATGCGGTTGATCTTCTGGAACGCTATACCCGGGCCATTCAGAACGCTTCCTTCTGCGGCCTGGGTCAGGCGGCCGGAAATACTTTAAAATCTTCCCTGGAGTATTACAGAGAGGAATATCTCGGATGTTGCCGGCCCCATCCGGAGAACGATTACACGGAGGTAGCCCTTTAATGAATATGGTGCAAATTGTTTTAAACGGCAAGGAAGTCTCAGTGCCCTCCGGGATTTCGATTTTAGAGGCTGCCAGAGGACAAGGAACATTTATTCCCACCCTGTGCCACCATCCGGATCAGCGCGTAAAAGCCAATTGCCGGGTTTGCCTGGTGGAAGTCGCCGGAATCAAAAATCTGGTGGCCTCCTGCTCCACTCAAGTGGCTGCCGGAATGAATATCGCCACCAATTCTCCGCGGGTCCGTGAGACCGTCCGGACGGTTCTGGAACTGATCTTTGCCGATCACCCCCAGGAATGCCTGACCTGTATCCGCAATGGCAATTGCGAACTACGGCAATTAGCCGCCAGATTCGGCATCAGCGATATCCAAGGGGAAAAAATTCATAATAATTTGCCGCTCGATACCTCAACACCGGCTTTGGTGAGAAATCCCAATAAATGCGTCAAGTGCGGCCGCTGCGCCGAGGTTTGCCACAGTACCCAGGAAGTGGGCATCCTTTACAGTCAAAACCGCAGTATTGATGTTTGTCTGGCCCCGGAATACGGTAAACGATTGGCGGAGACTGCCTGTGTACTCTGCGGCCAGTGCGCCTTGGCCTGCCCGGTCGGGGCTATTCATGAAAAAGACGATACCGACAAAGTTTGGGAAGCGCTCCATGATCCCCAAAAGCATGTTATCGTCCAGGTAGCCCCGGCTATCCGGGTTTCCATCGCCGAGGAATTCGCTCAGCCCGCCGGGGATCTTGCCACTGGAAAACTAGTTGCCGCTTTACGGGAACTGGGATTTCAACGGGTGTTCGATACCGATTTTTCGGCTGATTTAACAATTATGGAAGAAGGCCATGAACTGCTGGATCGGATTCAAAATGGCGGCGTATTGCCGATGATCACTTCCTGCTGTCCCGGCTGGATTAACTATATTGAACATTACTATCCGGAATTGCTGCCTCATCTCTCGAGTTGCAAGTCGCCGCAACAAATGTTCGGGGCTCTGGCGAAAACCTATTACGCCCAGATAACCGGCATCCCGTCGGGTGACATCTTTTTGGTTTCAATCATGCCCTGTATCGCAAAAAAATTTGAAGCCGCCCGTCCGGAAATGCGTTCCGGCACTTTCCCCGATGTGGATGCGGTTTTAACCACCCGTGAACTTGGCAGGATGCTACGCCACCAGGGGATAGACTTCAACATGTTGCCGGATGGGGAATTCGATGCCCCTCTGGGGATATCGACCGGCGCGGCCGCCATCTTTGGAACCACCGGCGGAGTGATGGAAGCAGCCCTGCGCACAGTCTATGAGGTTGTCACCGGCCAAACTTTAAAAAAACTGGAATTTTCGGAGATACGGGGCCTGGATGGGATCAAAGGGGCCTTGGTGGACCTGGCCGGACAAAAAATCAATGTGGCCGTAGCCCATGGCCTGGGAAACGCCAAACAAATTCTGGAGAAAATCAAACAAGGAAAGTGTGATGCTACTTTTATTGAAATCATGGCCTGTCCCGGCGGATGTATCGGTGGCGCGGGCCAGCCATACAACAACACCGCCGGGCAGGTCCGCCAAGACCGGATGAGAGCCCTTTACGGACTGGACCAGGGGATGCCGCTGCGCAAGTCCCATGAAAATCCGGCCGTTGTCCAATTATACCGGGAATTTTTAGACAAACCCCTGGGGGAACGTTCGCACCATCTCCTCCATACAACCTATCTCGACCGGCGGCATTGTCAATGAATTTGAAATAAAAAAGCAATCCGGCAGATCATTGCTGGATTGCTTTTTTAAGGATTCTTTATTTTTGGAGGCTTGGGCAATGGCATCCAATGCGTAATCATATTCATTTTATACCATTTGTCATTCCAGGTAAAAATATTGATATTGCCGGGCTTGTCCCCGTTATTGCAATAAACTAAAACGCTTTCATAATTATTGGGGGTTCGTTCATTAACACTTATCCACTCCATCTCGGTGAATCTCCTTATGATCGTGATATTCAAATGTTTATGATAGGGTGTGATTCTACTCCTTTTCATCTTGATCATGAACAGAAACTTTGGCCGGTTTCCATGATCTCTAACCAAACCCATACCATTTCAGAACTTCCATAGAATAGGGCATCATTCTGAACTTTCTTATTATACAATCATTTTCTATCCATGGTATTAAAGAAATGTAAAATAAAGGTAAAAAGATTTATAAATATGGAGCTTAAGGGGGATTCAATCCAAGACATTAGTTAAATAAGCGAGTATCTCTTATCCCAAAAGACTCTACTATAAAAAAAGCCTAACTTTATTAGTTAAGCTTCATCTATATGCACATATGCGGAATGCCTACTTTTTGCTCGGCCTGATTACCTTGAGTTTTGTCTCAATTGTGGATACACAAAGACCCGTGACAATAAATTCATCAATATCATCTCATAATGTTTTCTTGGAAAATATTACTCAAACCTACTCCCTCATCGCCACAATCCCTTCCCCGCTCCCGTTCCTCACCGTAATGCACCTTACTCCCACCGAAACGATTTTCTCACCCGCCGCCGTATCCCCGGCTTTAACGATCCAGGTATTCTGGTTGGAGGCGGGATCGTCCCCCACCACGGCCCAGCCGTTATTGATCAGGCCCCAAAGGATCAGCCTCGACTGAAAACCTCCCGCTGGCTGCTTTACATCCTCACCAAAAAACAGGCTCCCCCCGAATAAACTTTGATAGCGGGCAACCGGGAAAGCGCTCTCTTTCGGTTTCGGTAGCGAATGCCGCGTGGGTTCCGGAACCGGGACATCGGGCTGATAGTTCCGTGCAGTAATCCAGGTGGACAGGCCCCAGAAAAAGACCACCAAAGAACATATGAAGGCCAATTTGAGATATTTTTTAATCAAAATCAATATTTTGTCCATCGAAAAACATCCTTCTCATCATTCTTTTGATATCCGGTGGCCTATTTTTTTGCCACAGAGACACAGCGTTCACCGAGAATTTAATGCCTCTTTTCCATCCCGATTCTGCCATTCATCCATTTGCGTCGTTTCGAAAATCTTCCCTTCCCTTAAAGGGTATTCGCTGAAATCTTAGGCCTAGGAATTGCTTCGAAGCCTAAACGTTCAAAACCCTAAAAATATGCTAGTTCCCTTTAAGGGATAGGGTCTGAAATTAGGCTTATTTTCATCCTTTCGCTTGCCCCGTTTGCCGGGGTGGACGACTCTCTGTGGCGAAATGAATGGGCCACGAAGGCGCATATTTATTTCTTCACCATCAAGGTGATGACCGTTACCTGATAACTCAATTGCTTTGACTCCGGCAAACTATGAATCTGCAGCCGGTTTATCCGTAGCCCCAGTGAGTTTTGACTGGTCAGTTGTAAAAAGCGGATCAGGGATTCCGGCCCGGTTTTGCCCTCCAGGGACACGCCGATAGTATTATCGCGAAATAGGGCCATATTTTTCTGCTGCACCGCCAGGCCGGTTTGAGCGGCAAGGCCTTCAAGAGTTTTCAGCAAAGCGAGATTGGCCTCTTCCGGATTGGCCGAGGAATAAAAACGACCTTGATAGGCTTTCAATTCCTTCTTGCCATCCCGGTTCCGGACCAGAATATTTTGGCGCGAACGCAACAAGCGGTTGGCCTCTTCCAAACGAATCGGCTGGTTGCCCTGGAGCAAACCCCCGCTTTGAGCCTGCTCCTGATCCTGGGGCCAAAAACGATAAACCATCCAGCCCGCGATCACGACGGCAACAAGGATTATCAAGTGTTGTTCCCTTTTGGTCACGGCAAAGTCCCCTTCCCGGAAAGCGCTCCTTCCAACTGAAAGATTTCCCCCTGGAGACTGGAGGATATCGTCCCCTTTAGCTTTAGGTTTTCCAGTCCGGGCACGGCCTTGATCTTATTGAGCAACAATGATGCCGAAGGGGTCACCCCCGATAAATCCTTAACAAGCCCGTTTTCGATGGTTAGATCGGTGATTTGGGTACCGTCCGGAAGATTATTCTGCAGGAGCAATAAAAATTCCAACTCCCGGTTTTGCTTGCCGAGCCAACTCCGGAGCTCTTTAATCTGATTGGTATTTTGGGTGGTCTCTCTTTCCATCAGCCGCAGACTATTCAATAACGACACTCTACCCTGCAGCCACTTCCCGGTTTGCTCACCCCGGATGGCGTTTGCCTGTAAACTCATGAAGATACCGCTTAGGAAAAAGCCAATCAAGACCGCGACGTAAATGCCGATCTTCAGTTTTTCCCGGTTTACTTTGGTCGTTTCCTGTTGGGGGGTAAAAATTTTTAAGGTCTTTGACTGCAAAACCCCCGCATTATCCAGGGCCAAACCGATTAAGGGGGCCAGTTTACGGGTGTGGATACCGGTGATGACTCCGGTCAATTTGGTCTTTTCCGGCACGTAAAGGTGGAACCCCAATTCCTTGGCCAAAATATCGCAAACCCCCCGAGTGGCTTCGTTGGTGTTAAAAGGTATCAATTTCTTGGGAATCTGTAGCTTTGTTTCAGCCTGATAAGCGGCAAGCATTAAACGGATATCATCCTGAAAATCGGTTCTTGCCTCCAAATCCTGCTGGTCCTGGAAATCCACCCTCCCCCAGTCAAGCCCGCGGCGAAAGAGCAGAACTTCATCTTGAATAATTCCCAATTCGCTCTGGTGTTCACCGAAGTCTATATAAACAGTGCCGGAATGAGCATCCTCAAAAAAATCCCGGTTAAAATTGATAAAATTGCGCAGCCCCTGAAATCGTAATCCCGTCCAAAGGACTTCCAAACCGGCATCTTTTAACAACTGGATTTTTTGGGACAATAATTCGCCGTTCACCAGCGCCGCATTGACCAGAAACATTTTATCCTGGCTTTTCCAGTCCATTACCTTGACCAACTTTGGTGAATGAGAGTTATTGCTGTTTTCAAGCTCGATTTTCACTCCCTCTTCCAGTTGCGCCAGGGGAAGCATCGGCATGACCACCGACTTGTACTCAACCATCTCCGGAGATAAGCAATAGACCACCCGTGGCTCTGAAAAATGCTCATGGTGCCAAACCGCTTTGAGCCAGCTTGCCTGAAGGCCTTCCGCCGGAAAGGAACGGACCGTGAAACGGACCAATTCGGCCCCATTGTTGCGGTTTGCCAGTTCGACGACTGTCAGTGAGTCCCTGCTCAACTCCACCACAATGGTATTTTTGGAAAAATTCATTTTAGGGACTTGGACTCGGTTCTTTATTTTGTTCATCCTCAGTTTGTTCCTCCAGTTGGGGAATTTCCGGGGCTGCCTTGTTCCACAATTCCCGGGACGCTAAAGGAGTAACTTGCCACTCTTTTTTCACCCCCGCCTTTTGCCGTTGCCATACCATATCGAGGTAGTAACAATCCTGGCTTTTCTCGGAACGGACCCAGATTTGATAGCGGATAATCGTCGAAATTGTCGTAAAAAAATCATCGGGTTTCTTTTTCTCTTTCGTGGTCATCCTGGGGTTGTAGCCCAGTAGTCCATGAGTATCGGCGACGCTTTCAAAAGGCTGCGTTTTGCGGCGGTTTAAAATATTGTTAACCTCGGCGTCGCCATACCCGGCGTCTTTCAAAATCACTGACAGGCTGGTTTTGGTCGCCATGTTCACGTTACAGGTACCGCCGATTTGCAACAATCCTTTGAATTTATCCAATGTAATGGTTGTAATTTTTCCTAAATCCCCGACATTATCGACTTCTGCAAAACGTCCTCGGGTTGACCGGTAATCTTCGAACTGCTCTTGGAGCGTATCCAGATCGCCGTCGGAAAAAAAATCCCCCGCCGAATGTAATATGTCACAAAAGGTTTCCCCGGAAATGATATTGGGATTGACTTTCCCAAAAACCGTAACCTCCGGCGCCAAAAGTTCATAGAGCTGGTCTCCGTTTTTAACGAGTTTGATTTCCTCCCGGGAAGAAAAGCAACCGTCCCTGGGTTTATAGGATGGACTGAGACCTTGGTAATAAGTGTTTTCCGCGCCTGCCGGACGGGGTTCGCTATTCCGGTCCCGCCAATCCAATATCGGATCTAACGAAATCTCGGGTTTGGCATCCGGTGACCCGCTTAGAGACGCTTCGGTCGGTGTCGGGCTTACCGTTAGAGAAGGCGAACCGGATGGATTGGCGGTATTCGTGGCAACAATCTGAAGCAACTGTCCCAAAGCGGCTTCACTCAGAGTATTGATATTGGGTTTACTTCCCTCGTCTTCAATGATCAGGGTTACCTTATACCCATCCGGACTTAAATCAACCCGGCCACCAGCGTACCATTCGTCTTGGGGTGAATTGAATTCCTTGTCGTCTTTCACCAGAAATCCCAAGTATTCATGCAGGACAGCCTGGGCAATCTGGGTATAACGCTGTTGCTTCTCAAAGTGGACCACTGCCGCCCATTGCGCCTGGCTGCTATAAAATAAAAAGGTGGCAATGATGCCGGTGATGGCGATAAACCAAACCACAATGATTAAAGTCGAACCCCGCTCGTTATGTTCCATTATCATCACTTTCATTGTGCCAAACCGGGATCGGCACAACCAACATTTCAGCATGATTGTTATGAATCTTTACGGTCACCCGGATTAAAGAGGGTAGATCCGTTTTATTTTGATCCGGCTTCCAATAAAGATCCCAGTTTTTCGTTTTGGGCCGGTAATATTCGAATTTCCAATCTTCCACCCGATCAAAGACCAACTTTTCCTGGGGTTTGCTTCCCCAAAATCCCGCCGAACGAAAAACTTTTTGGGCGGATGGATCGTAACGGTATTGAATCTGGACCAAACCATCAGGGTTTCGAGCCCAAAAAGCAAATTGGTAATCATCTCCCTGGACGGCCGGTTCGGCGAGAAAAGGACCGCTGACCAATGAAACCAGGTCGTTATGAAAAGTTTGCGAGAGTACCCGCAATTGATAACCGCGTTCGAAGGCTTTGTTATTTTTACCCCATAACCGGACATCCGTATATAAAAATTGCGACAAAACCCCAAGCAAAATCATTAGCAAGCTCAGAGAAGCCAATACTTCCACCAATGTCATACCTAGATCATTGCGGAAGACTGTAGCCGATAAGGACGGTTTGGTGGGGAAAAGCACGGACATCCCTCCATTCTACCGATAAAGTAATCTTGGCATAACCGTCCGGTAAATTTTCGGATGAAGCATACCAGTGGAACTTTTTATAAGGATCGTCAAAGACGCCGAAAGAACCCGATTCGCTGTTATAAATGATTTCCGAAAGTTTGCTGCGGCCGAGAACAAGGGCTATTTGCCTCTCTTGCAACAAATGTTGATTTTGAGTGTTTTGGATCAAGGCGTTGGATAATACGGCAATCACCAGCCCGGTAATGGTAATGGCAATTAACACTTCCAGCAGGGTAAATCCGCCGCTGGATTCACATTGATTTTGTGGTATGCTATTGCCGCTGATATTTCCATTCCACAGCTCCATCAGCCTTGCAAAGAAAGGAGCCTTCAAAATTCCTGGTTTGCCAATGGAATTGGACTTCATTTTCTAATTCTCCACCGATAAAATGAATTTCATAGGACGATTCCGGAGGAACTTCGATGCCATCACCATCATCATCGTCAATCGTTTCCGAGGCTTCCGTTTCATTTTGCCCGGCATCCCGGATGGTATCGGGAGGAGGCGCTTCATCCTCCGTCTTTTGGGGTAGCTCCAATGCAAATTCATAGCGAAAGTTGCGGATTATACAGTGATCCCCGATAGTGAACGAATACCCGTTTTTAGTGAAAGACACAACTTTCTCCGTGGCGGGATCCATTACCGATTCGTTTCGCATTTGACGGATGTCGGATTGGATAAGCCGCCCCACGGAACCGACTTCCACCTGTTCCAGGGAGAGAGTGATTCTTGGCAGGGCGAGTAGGGATATTACGCCGATTAACGCAATGACCGCCGCCACTTCCAGCAGGGTAAAGCCTGCAGTCCCTTTACCAGTTTCCAATATCGGCATTGGCTCCGGTTCCGCCCTCAGCATTGTCCTTGCCGTAACTGAACAAATCATAGGTATCCTGGTTATGTTCACCCGGTGATTTATAATGCAATTCGTGGCCCCAAGGATCGGCGGGCATTTTATTCTTCTGTAAATACGGTCCGTTCCAATTTTCCGGTATCGGAGAGGCATTGGGTTTTTCAATCAACGCTTTCAACCCTTGCTCCGTTGTTGGGTAAGCGGAATTATCCAAGTAATAGGAGTTTAAAACATTTTCGGTAGAACTGACCTGGGATTTAGCCGCCTTCACCTGACCGCTTTGCAGGCTGTTGATAATATTGGGGGCCACCATCGTGATGATAAAAGCCAGTAATGTCAAAACCGCCAGGATTTCAATTAACGTATAGCCGTCTTCATTCTTACAATTTTTTTGCAACATCAACCTTCACTCCTTTGATTCTCTCATTTACGTGAACTTCTTAACCCATTCCATCCATTTGGGAATTCATATTGATCACCGGCAGCAAAATGGCTACCGCCAAAATACCGATGACTCCGACCATTAAAAAGATTAATAAGGGTTCAAATAATGACATGAAAATGCTCAAAGAATGTTTCACGTCGTTATCATAGCTTGTGGCGACTTGCTCCAGCATGGTCCCGAGATTGCCGCTTTCTTCCCCGACACCGATCATTTCCACGGCTAACACCGGGAACACTCCCTGGGCCGCCATGCCCTTGGCCAAGGTGTTCCCCTGTTTGACCTCTTCTTCGACCTTTTTAAGGGCCTGGTTTAAACAGGCGTTTCCCATGATTTTGCCGGAAATCGCCAGGCCATTTAAAAGAGATACCCCACTGCTGTAAAGCAAACTCAAGGAGAAGGCCATTTTGGTGATGGCAATCTTTTCCAAAATCGGACCAATCCAAGGAATCTTCAATTTGACGGTATCGATCCTCAGCTTGCCCCCGGGGGTGTTCGCTTCCTTCAGCCACCATACAACCGCAGCGCCGATAATGAGCAAAGCCAGCCACCAGTAATTATCCAGACATTCCCCAAAAATCATGACGGCCTTGGTCACCGCGGGCAAATCCGTGTCCATCCCTTGAAAGACCGATTGAAATTTGGGAATCACCACGGCAACATAAAACAAAATCGCCGCCAAACTCGAAACCGCCAAGATCATCGGGTAAAACAGACTGCTAACGATGAAACGCCGGAGGCTAATCTCTTCCTCCAGGTATTTGGCTAACCGCTTTAAGACCTCCGGCAAAATTCCGCCTGCTTCTCCGGCCCTTACCATATTAACATAAAATTCGGGAAAAAAATCGGGAAAACGCTCCAAAGCCATTGTAAAAGAAAGACCTTCCTGTAGGGAGCGGCGCAATTGGACCACGGTATTCCCGATATTGGGACTGAATTTTAATTTACTTAATATTCCCAAGGCCCGTTCCAAAGGGATCCCAGCCTCCAACAAACCCGCCAATTGCTGGGTAAAGGTCAGCCGTTCCTGTCTGGAAAACCTCATCCGTTGTTTTTGGAGGGAGAATATCTCCGGCGCTTCCTTGATTTCCAGCAAAAATTTACCCTGGGCTTTCAGATGGGAAATCAAGAGCTCCTTGGATTCTGCTTCTTCCCGGCCAAATTCAATTTTCCCCGTAGAGTCGGCCACCTTATAATTAAATTGCATAATTCACACCTCAAAGTAAAATCATAAAAAAACGCCTCAATTATTCCCGGGTTACCCGTAAAACTTCGCTGAGAGTGGTTGTCCCCTCTTTCACTTTGACAATCCCGTCATCCCGCAGGGTCGCCATTCCCAGTCTGGTGGCGGCTTCTCTAATCCTGCCGGAATTCGAACGCTCCATCACCAGCCGTTCAATTTCCTCATTACCGACCAGCATTTCAAAAAGGCCGATTTGTCCGCGGTAACCGATGGAATTGCAATAGTCACAACCTTTTCCTTTAATGAATCGAATCCCGTTATCATCGTTGCCTAACATCTCAAGCTCCTGCGGGATCGGTTCATAGGGTACGCTGCATTTCGGGCAGATTTTCCGTACCAGCCTTTGGGCCAACACTCCGCAAACCGTCGAAGCTACCAAAAACTCCTCAACCCCCATATCAACCAGACGGGTAAAAGCGGAGGAGGCATCGTTTGTATGAAGGGTGGCAAATACCAAATGGCCGGTTAGGGCCGATTGGATGGCAACCTCTGCAGTTTCACGGTCACGGATTTCTCCAACCAAAATCACATCCGGATCAAGACGCACAATGGTTCTCAGTCCTTGGGCAAATGTAAAATCCAACTTGGCATTGACCTGCATCTGGTTAATCCCTTTGAGTTGATATTCAATGGGATCTTCGATGGTAATGATCTTCCGGGTTGATTCATTCAGCAATTGCAATGCCGCATATAGAGTGGTAGTTTTACCACTGCCGGTCGGCCCGGTAACCAAAATCATCCCATGGGGTTTACGGATCAGATTAGAGAACAAAGCCACATTGCGGTTGGATAATCCTAACTGATTGAGCCCCAGCATGATGCTTTCCCGGTTCAAAATTCTTAAGACCGCCGATTCCCCATACAGGGTAGGCGCCACCGCCACCCGTAAGTCCAAATCGCGGTTATTGATCCGAACCCGGATCCTGCCGTCCTGGGGAATCCGCCGTTCGGTAATATCCATTCCGGCCATTAATTTAATCCTGGAAATGACCGCCAAAAACAGATTTTTAGGTGGCGGAATCGCCTCCTGCAAAACACCGTCAATCCGGTAACGGACTTTGATTTCATCTTCAAAAGGTTCCAAATGAATGTCGCTGGCCCCCGCTTTCACAGCGCCGGTAATGATGGTATTGACCAGTCGGATAATGGGGGCCTCGTTGGCCATATTTTCCGGAACAATGGAACTGGTCTCGATGGTTCCGGAGGAGTTTTGATACTGGCTAAGCTCGGATTCGTTTAAATCCTCCAATACCGCGGCCACCGAGTCCAGAGAAGAACCATAATATTTTTCCAGCGCCTCTTTGATCCGATCAATCGAAGCCACCATCAGTTTTATTTTATAAGGAAGGATTTCCCGCAATTGATCCAAAGCAACCAAATCCAACGGTTCGGAAGTTGCTAAAGTAACCCGGTTTCCCTCAAGTTTTACCGGAATAACCTGATACTTCTCAGCCTGACGGGAAGTGAGGATCCCGATGGTTTCGGGGTCAATGCCAAACTCCATCGGATTACCGTAAGGGATTTGGAGTTGAATGCTTAGGGCTTTAGCCAGTTGTTCCCCTTGGATGGTTCCAATCTTGAGTAATGTTTTACCAAGGGGCAAAGCGAATTCCCCTTGTTTCTCCAATCCTTCCGCCAACTGGTCCTCGGAAATACATCCCTGCTTTATCAGGACTTGTCCCAACAATTCCATAAAATACTCCAAATTAAATGTTTTCAATTTTTATAATTTCGTTGAATATATAAAAACTCCTGCTAAAAATTGTCAATGAAACCCCTTCTCGTTTGGAGATTTGTTCGAAAACTATTTTTTTACCTTGGAGGCTTGGAAATAATCCCGCATGAGTTATTTCATTAATCCCATAAGCATATATCTCGAAAGGATTTTCAATTTTAATCGATGGATGTTGAATTGAATTTCGGGTGAAAAATAGGTCTCAAAAAAGGTTAACGGAGACAGGATTTACAGGATTAGAACCTGGTAAAATTGGGCTGCTAGAAGATAGATAATTCATGGGGTTTTAAAAAAATCCTGTAAATCCATAAAATCATGTTAATCCCGTTTAAGTTCTTTTAGTTAGGCCTGCGGTATAGTTAACTATGCGTGGTAGGCATTCAAAATATTTATTTTATCCGATATCGAAATAATTTTTTCAAAAAAATTTATTATTTACGGAATTGATTTTTTCTTTTCGTAAAAAATCCATTTTCCCGTTCAACCCATCCTTTGAGTCACGGAAAGGATCGATTTTGTCGCCCGGAGGACCGATCGGGTCACAAAAAGGATCCTTTCCCTAACCGAATCGATCAATTCTTCCCATAAAAAGTCCTTTCGATCGTTCAAAAGGTCGATCGGGCTCCAAAAAAGAGGCTTTTCTCCCTCCGATCGGTCCCTTTCCCTCCAAAAAGGATTGTTTCTGTGACAAAAATGATCCTTTCTCTCGTTGAAAGAATCCTTTCCGTCGTAAAAATGATCTTTTCTGTGACGGAAAGGATCGCTTGACTCATTCAAAGGATGCTTTCCGCCCCTTAAAGGATTCTTTCCGCGGTAAAAATGATTCTTTCTGTGATTCAAAGGATCGATCCGGTCACCCAAATAATTCTTTATGATAGCGCTGGTTGGCATCAATTTCAGCGCTTGGCAACGGAACCGTCACGTCACCCTCGCCGATCCGGGCGGTAATCCTCCCTTGGAAAGGTTATATATAACCACAATTTTTTTCTCTGCGTCTGCGTCACTTATAGTGCCGACGCCTTGGCGGAAGAAGCGATCTTTTAGGCTTCGAAGTATTTTCTAGAATACTAATTTTGCCATGAAGTTCTTCCTCTGTGCCTCCGTGTCTCTGTGGCAAATTCAATCGGCGGATTTCCAGGCAACATCGAGTCTTCTTCTCGCCTGTTTTTTGGGGTTTTGGGAAACACGGAAGCCATATATTGATTTCAAATTGCTTTTTAGATGCCTCAATTTTTTATGATACCGGTTGCAAACCCACCGAAAAATCAATTCAAATCCGGTTCATTATCCTTTTTTTCAGACGGTAAAGTCTCATTGGGTGTTGTTTGGATTTCTTCAGTCGATGAACTCGCGCCCGGCGCAGCCGCCGCAGCCTGCGTATTTCCGGTTGACGGACCATCATCCGGCATGGCCGGGAGTTCTTCAGTTTTCCATGTATAATACCAGGACGCTTCGGTTTGATTGCCGAAATTATCACGGACCTTCAAGGTGAATTGATGTTTCCCCTCTGACAGCCCTTTGGTATTCCATTGGATATTGCCGGCTTTTTGATTATAAATGGAATCATCTTTCTGAACCGCATCCACATAAAACTTGATCCGTTCCGGATCAATTCCGGTGTCCCCATCGGAAACAGCCACCCGGATGTTGGTATAACCGGTCAATATTGTGCCGTCTGCCGGTGTGATATCGTCAATGACCGGAGGAGTGAGATCATCATTTTTATAGCCGTATAGCAAACGAATATTGTCGATGTAGAGGATCCCGGCAGATTTTTTATGATTGTCGGTTTCTATGTAACGCACCGGAGTGTAAATATGAAGTGGTAACATCTTATCCTGGGGGATGGCTGCTTCGACATATTTCCAGCCAATCCAATCAACGCCCTCGTTTCTCGGTGTAAAATCCACATCAAATTTGGTCCCCGTTCCATCCTGAAACATTCCGCGGAGCCAATGGCCCTTGCCGTCGCCATAGACCCACATTCCGATCGCTGTGGGGTAGCCGTCGATTTGAATCAGGGGATCCGCTTTCAGAAAACAACCGGCGGTTCCGGATAAGCCGTCGGTCATATTGTATTCAAGCTTTAAAGATTTTTTACCGAACATAACATAAGGTTCAGCGGTTTCTTCACTCATTTCAAGGCCGCCTGGGGCAATTTTGGTTCGTGTGGCTACCCAGCCGGTAACGCCGTCCTCGAAATCTTCAATGACCACCGGTAGTTTTCCCACAGATACCGGGATTTCACAACTTCGGCCCCCATATGTGGCGATAATGGTTCCCGAAAAGCCCGAACCGGACGCCGCCGTAAAAAGCCCATTTTGATCAATCGTGCCGATATTCCCGGTTACGCTCCAGGTAAATTGATCATTCTGGCAAATAACCGGAAATGTGCCGGTAGTAGCTTCAATTGTCATGGGGTGGGTTGAACCCGAATCAGCCGCTAAACTGGAAATAGTGAAATGAAAATCAATATCCCAAACCACCCTGATTTGAGCAAATGCGCTCCGCCTGCCTGCCTTTACGATAATCCTTCCCGCAGTTGCTTCTCCCGCTGCAATAAACTTTCCGTTTTGATCAATGGACCCAATCTTTCCTTTCGTACTCCAAATGGGCGGATCGGGAAGATCAACCGGCATATAGGCATTATCCGTCCCCAAAACATTAAAATCCAAAGCAGCGCCGGCCAGAATCAATGCATTGGGGGGTTTAATATGCAAGTGAGCAAATTTGCCGTCACGCACAGGCACACGCGTGGATGCACTTTCCATGGCGGATACCAAAATCCAGGCATTACCGTCCGGCCGCTCTTTCCCGTCGGAGGGCTGATTTAGAATCGTCAATTCCGATTCCCCGGGTTTTCTGACCGCGATCGTCGAAGACCCTCCCCCGTCCAGATTCACTGCGCTCACACATCCCTGCTGACGCAAAAACTCGGCGGTATCGGGTAAATTTAAGCCCATGCTATAGCCGGGCCTCCGTCCGTCTAATACAAAAAGAACGATGGTTCCGTCCGGTTTTACACCCAAACAAGTCCGGGGATGAACGTTGGTATCCTTGGTAACCACTTTCCCATCCTGAAGGATAACCGATAGGGTACCGATAGCCTCCTGTACTGCAGGCCAGCTGCTTTTGCCCCCGGCGGCGCCAATTTCATCACGAATTTCCAGATTCAAGCTATCGCCGATGACGAGCTCCTTCAAAGCAGCAACAGCTTCTTGATTGCCATCGGTTTTGGCAATGGCGATCACCATTTGGTTTTCTCCAATTGGAATATCACTTTCCGCACCGGAAGCCGCCTCCCGAATCGCGGATATTTTCAACGTCATCATTTGCCCGAGGGCTTGTTTACCGGAAATAATATCGCAAATTACATTATAGCTCGGATAGATTTTATTCTTGGTTGAATCGTCAAACTCATGGCTAAAAAGATAGCCGCCCGATTCCCCCATATCGGCGTTGAAATGGGGAACTCTCAAATCTCCCGAGGGTAACTTTAAATAAAAATTCACCTGCAGGTTCCCGGCAACAAGCTCCCCATTCTGGGTAAAACCAATGCAAAAGTCTTGATTGGGATAGGCTACCAATCTTCCGTCATGAATCATTGGCCCATCGGGAACACCCGTATTGATATTGAAGCCATCGGCATTGATTCCACCAAAAACAACATAACCTTCACCTTCTACCTGGCGAATGAATTGGGTGAGAGTGTCTCCTCCGTATAACCGCTCCCCATAAGTGGCAATCATTTTCAATTGATGATCGGAAGGTTTGAATTGAATGGTAAAGCCATGCTCAATTCCTTCGGCTTGATGATTGGCTACATAATTTCTATAGGTTGCATTGGGGGCAAAAGTTACTTCGTTTTGCCATTGTATCCTACCCATGCCTTCCAGCGGACTGCTGTCCGCTCTGGAAACCCATGGAAAACAAAATAAAAAACCGACAACCGTTATTATCGAAATAAATCTTTTCATTTGCCAGTCAAAACGATAGATTTGCACGATTGATATCCTCTTTAGTTGTTTAATCGATGGAGCGGCAATCCCTATCCATCGATCGCAAATTCCATCCGAATGATTTCGTTAAGAATAAATTTGTCCCTGCATCCATTGGATGATAGTCGGCCGGTACTGGTTTTTTACCATTCAGTTTGATGACTGAACTGGTTGATGAATCCTTCAATTGTTTTCATCCGGTCTTGATTTAGATTTTGAATAAAGCGGCAATATTGCGATTGCCATTCTTTGTCAAATTGCTTTTTATTTTTCGATGATACAGCCAAGTCCAGGTGCTCGTCACGGAGTTCATCAAAAAACACCACTTTTCCCAAAACAGCGAGTTCGATATCGCCCAAAACGTTAAATAATTGTCTAAACTCATCACCATAGAGGCAATCCGCTTGAAACAAATCCATAAAATCTTCCATGGAGTGAACATTGGATACGATCCGATCGATTTTTTCCCCAACATCCGAAATCGCCATGAGGTGTTCGATTAACATGTCAAAGCTTAATTCATCCATTTTACTTCCGGTCTGAAAAGCAATGCTGCCCGTCTCGGATTCTTGATCGGTCTTTGTTACAATCATATTGAGTAAGCTGTCGTTTTGAACAGCATTTAATAATCGCGGATAAAACAATCGCTTATAGCGAGCAAGGTAATCTCGGAGCTTGATTCCGGTGATTTGGAGATCCTCCATAATCTTGACGAAGGCTTCATCAACCTGCAAACTCAGCTCCGTAGGTTTTTGCTTACCAAACCGGCTTCGGAGAAATTCAGCTTCAGATAAGGAAATATCCAGCTCACTTCCGTGGTTTCCCGCTAGAACTGAAAAAAATGAATTATTGATGATGACTTCAAAAATATTGATTGGCGTTTTCTGAAAATCGATGCGATAAAGGCGCCCGTAATTTATAAATAGCTTCAATATATCTTCCTTATTAAAGAGACGACAAAACTCAGTCTCGGTTGATAAATTTGCAAGATAATTCCGTATATAATAAACGCCTTGTTGGTTCATATCATCAAACACCAATGGATAATCCAAGACACATGCAGTATCGTGGGCCTCAAAGACGATCCCGTAATTTTTAAAAAAACCAGGTAAAGCTTCATCGATGGATGTATTATAAACCTCGAAAGGAACATCAAGCTTTTTTTGCCTAATTTCCCGGTAAAGCATTTTAGCATCCGCCATGCATAAAGTAATTAGTCGAATTCCTTTTTCATAGATTTTGAGAATATTTTCTGCTTTCAGGCAAGCGAGAGACTGCTCCGGATCATTAAAACTCGTCATGTAGGCATCGAGTGCATAAAAAACAGAATTCATCAGTTTTTCTGCAGTTTCGGTCCTGACGGAGCTACTTTCCCCTTTGGTATAACGCCCGATTAAATCTTTTAAGATTGCAGCAATTTCAATTTGGATATGATTGATCATTGGCTCATCCAAAGCCCCAATCCGGATTCCCTCCTGAAGTAAAGAAAGTGTATAATGATATTTATTTAAGTTTTCACGGCGGAGTGAAGCTTGGCTTAGCGTCGTTAAATTTCTCAATATCAGATAGCTCCTTTCATTAAATCTTCTTGCAACTTCTTTTGCTTCAAATCTTTCACAAGATTTTCAATTCCCGCTCCTTTAAACATTTTCAATGAACCGCCACAAATATTGACCCAACAATCTTTCATTTCTTTTATCAATTCAGCATCTCCAATATTGTCATCCGTTTCATTTTTCAAATAGTAAAACAATTCCAGAAGATCTCGAAGAGTGAGGGCATAATCTTCTTGACTAATCAAAGGCGAGCTGCAAAAAGCAGTGATTAATTTACAAACAGTATCCAAATCAAGTTCCACCCGGCCATAGTTTTGAAGCGCGAGAGTTCGGGCTTCGATAATTTCTTGCGCCTCTTGCGTTGTTAAGGTTAATCCATATTTTTCAGATTCATCATTCATCTGAAGTATTTGCTGTAACTGGACATGTTCCGGCACCCTACCGATATAATCTAAAACGAATGGTAACGACATGGTTTCGACTCCTATTTGTGAATTGACAATTAATATGAAATATGGTATATTGATTGTTTGTTTGCATTAATATTATATGTTTGATCCCTATCTCTGTCAATCAATATCCTTGGCGGGGATTTTTTTAAACAACATCAAAAAGAGCAGCCTGAAATAACTGCTCTCACAAATAACTTCATATCTTCTTTCCTTAAGAGATTTTCACCTTATATTGCAGCTCTTAATCTAGCGACTAACTGCTGTACCTCATGTAAATTCCCATCACCAAACGCTGCTTTTACGATTGCGCTTCCAACGATAACTCCATCCGCAAGACCGGCAACCATTTCGGCCTGCTCGGGGGTGGCGATTCCGAATCCGACCGCTACCGGTTTATCGGTAAGGGATTTAATGTTTTGAATAAATTGGGGCAACTCCGGAGGCAGACTGCTGCGGATTCCGGTAACTCCTTTTAAGGAAACGGCATATAAAAAACCTGTGGAAGCTTCCGCGGCCAGACGTATCCGCTCCTCATTGCTGGTAGGCGCCACCAGAAAATTCAATCCGATATCGAATTCCGCGGCGAGTCCGGTAATCTCTCCCGCTTCATCCGGAGGTAAATCCGGAACGATTAACCCGGCGCACCCCGCATTATGGATGGCTTCAAAGAAATTCTGAAATCCCCGCTGAAAGATCATGTTATAATACATCATCAAAATTAAAGGCGTGGAAACCTTCGGTGTTACTTTCCCAATGCTATCCAATATTTTTTCAAACGTACAACCACTTTCTAACGCCCGAACACCCGCTTGCTGAATCACCGGACCATCGGCCACCGGATCGGAGAAAGGCACTCCGACTTCTATCAAATCAGCTCCATTTTCGGACAACAGTTGAATCAATTCAACGGTTTTTTCTAAATTGGGATCCCCGGCCATAATATAAGGAATAAAAGCTTTTTTCTTCCCTTGGCGCAGCTCTGCAAATCTTTGGGCTATCCTCGTCATAATTTCACCCCCATCTCATTGGCCACCGTATAAATATCCTTATCCCCACGGCCGGATAGGTTGATGATCAAAATCTGATCACCCTTCAATGTGGGAGCGATTTTCATCCCCTCGGCGACTGCGTGGGAACTCTCCAAAGCCGGAATAATCCCTTCGGTTTTGGTAAGATATTCGAAACCTTTTAAAGCTTCTTCATCGGTAATGGAATGGTAAACCGCCCGGCCGCTGTCTCTGAGAAAACTGTGTTCCGGCCCGACACCGGGATAATCCAGTCCTGCCGAGATCGAATAAGCCTCGATCACCTGACCGTCCGGATCGGAAAGCAAATAGCTTAAAGCGCCATGCAAGACCCCGGGTTTTCCATGGCCCAGACTTGCCGCATGTTCCCCGGTTTCAATTCCTTTGCCGGCGGCCTCGACTCCAATGAGCCGGACCGAAGTCTCGGGAATGAACTCATGAAAAATCCCCATGGAGTTGCTGCCCCCGCCTACACAAGCCACGATACAATCAGGCAATTTTCCCTCGGCCTCCATAATTTGTTTTTTGGTCTCTCTGCCGATCACCGATTGAAAATCCCGAACCATACCCGGATAAGGATGGGGTCCTCCCACTGTGCCGAGAATATAGAAAGTATCGTCGACATTGGCGACCCAGTCTCGTAATGCTTCATTCATGGCATCTTTTAAAGTACGGTTTCCGGAAGAAACCGGCCTGACTTCGGCCCCCAGCAGCTTCATCCGAAAAACATTCAAGGATTGACGGGCAATATCCACTTCACCCATAAAAACAACACATTCCATTCCAAACTTAGCCGCCACGGTCGCGGTGGCCACTCCATGCTGCCCGGCACCGGTCTCAGCGATAATCCTTTTTTTGCCCATGAGCCTAGCCAGTAAAATCTGGCCTAAAGTGTTGTTGATTTTGTGAGCCCCGGTATGGTTTAAGTCCTCCCGTTTAATGTACACTTTCCCCCCGCCCAGTTCACGGCTGAAACGAGAGGCATAGTATAACGGAGTCGGCCGTCCCGAATAATTATGGTATAAATCTTCCAATTCAGCGATGAAATCCGGATCTTGGGCGTATTTTCGATAGGCGGCGTCAAGTTCGTCGAGAGCTGCCATTAAAGTTTCCGGTACATACCGGCCGCCATAAGATCCGAAGTACCATTCCTGTCGTTTGCTATTCACTTGATTTCACTCCTGTCTCATATTTTCCGGACATTGTTCATCAATTCCCCGATTTTCCGGTGATCTTTAATCCCCGGTTCCAACTCCACGCCGCTTGATAAATCGACGGCATCCGGTTTGACGGTTTCGATCGCTGTTTGAATATTTCCCGGATGCAAGCCGCCGGCCAGAATCATCGGATAATCCAAACTCCGGAATCCTTCAAACAAATTCCAATCGAAAGTTTTTCCGGTCCCCCCTTCGGAACCGGCGCAAAAAGCGTCAATTAAAATTGCCCGGATGGGCAGACCCCGCCAAGCCGGATCCGGTTGGTCCAAACCCGCCTTAAATGCCTTAATCACACGTCCCGGTAAAACATCGGCAATCGCCTGGGATTCGGTTCCGTGCAATTGGGCCAAATCAAGCCGGCAGTCCCGTAAAATCTCCCCAACGGCTGAAGGGTCTTCATTCACAAAAACCCCCACTTTGGTGATAAACGGCGGTATCTTCCGGGATATCTCATAAGCTTTGGCTACTGTTATCCGACGCTTCGATGACGCAAAAACGAATCCCAGAGCTGATACTCCCTGATTAACACAAGCCAAGGCATCTTCCAGGCGGGTAATCCCGCATATTTTCACCGGAATCATCCGCTCACCCCCAACAACTCATGAATTTTCCGCTCCGGATCTTCTGCAGTCACGATCGACTCACCAATCAAAACAGCATCAACACCCGCTACAGCAAGCTCTTCGATATCCCGGCGATTTTTGATGCCACTCTCCGATACTATCGTGATGGCACGCCTGCAGGACCCGGGGAGGGCCTCCAGCAACCGGTAAGTCGTCCCCAAAGCAACCTCAAAAGTTGTTAAATCGCGGTTATTGATCCCGATAATCGTTGCCCCCGCTTCCAGAGCGATGTCAAGTTCTCTCTGATTATGGACTTCCACCAGTGGCGCCAAATCCAATGATACGGCCTCTTGCAACAATAAATGAAAATCCTCTTCGATCAGTGCCGCTACAATAAGAAGAACCGCATCGGCTCCAGCCACTCTGGCCTGGGCAAGCTGATAGGGATCCAGGATAAAATCTTTCCGCAAAACCGGAGTGCCCAAAGTAGCTTCTTTTACTTGTTTTAAATACTCCAAAGACCCTTGAAAGAACTTTTCATCGGTGAGGACTGAAATCGCCGCGGCTCCTCCCGATTCGTAGCTTTTTGCCAGCGCCGCCGGATTAAAGTTGGGACACAATAATCCCTTTGAGGGAGACGCCTTTTTGACTTCGGCAATTAAACGGATGGCGTCTCCCTGCAAGCTCTTTTCAAAAGGCCGGACCGGCGGACACCGGTAAAGGTCCCGTTCGATCTCCCGGAAAGGGCGCATCTCTTTTTGGACTGCAATTTCGGTTCTTTTGTATCGTAATATTTCATCTAAAAACATGGTTTACCTCATCAAACGGCTATTCTTCGCAATTGTTGCAACTTTTCAAAGGCAAGCCCTTCATCAATCAACCGGCGGGCCGCGGCAATACCCGCTTTAAAATCAGCGGCAACTCCCGCCGCCATCAGAGCCGCGGCGGCATTCAACAATACAACCGAAAGCCTGGGACCTTGTTCGGCGCCGCTTAATATGGCTTCCGTCACCAGAGCATTATCCCTGGGGGTTTCTCCCCTTAATTGCGCGTTGGAAGCGGGCTCCAAACCTGCATCCTCAGCCCGGAATGAAAAAGTTTCGATGATTCCATCTTTTAAAAAACTAACTTGATTGACTCCTTCCAAGGATAATTCATCCAGTCCCCCGCCTCCGTGAACCACCATGGCCCTTTTTGCGCCTAACTTTTGCAAAACCTCCGCAATGATTCCGGTAAGCGAATGGTCATAGACTCCCAACAACTGGCAATTCGCTCCCGCAGGGTTGGTGAGGGGCCCCAAAACATTAAAAATTGTCCGAAAGCCGAGTTCACGCCGGGGTCCCACCACATGTTTCATGGCGGAGTGAAAAGCCGGTGCAAAAAGAAATCCGATGCCGGCTTCTTGCAAACATTTCTCCACCCTTTCCGGGGGCAAATCCACTTTGACTCCCAGCGCTTCCAACAGATCGGCGCTGCCGCAACGGCTGGACATGGCCCGGTTCCCGTGTTTGGCGACCGGAATACCGGCAGCCGCTACAATAAAAGCGGCAGTCGTTGAAATATTGAAAGTATTGGAACCATCACCACCGGTCCCGCAGGTATCAATAACAACCGGCGCTTCATATTTGACTTTTAAAGCTTTTTCCCGCATAACCTTAGCAGCCCCGGCAATCTCGGTCACGGTCTCCCCTTTTAGCCGCAAGGCCGTTAGAAAACTGCCAATCTGGGCCTGGGAAGCCTGACCTTCCATAATCAAATTGGTAGCCTCAACCATCTCTGCTTCCGTTAAGTCTTCCTTACGGATTAACTTGGCTAAACTGTCCTTCAGCATCTACGCTCATCTCCTCTATATTTTAAAAAATTCTCCAGCAAGCTCTTTCCAACTACAGTAAAAATCGATTCCGGATGAAACTGAACCCCGAAGGTTGGATCTTTCAAGTGCTGGAGTCCCATCACCAAACCGTCGTCGGTGGTGGCTGTGATTTCAAGTTCGGATGGGAACGACTTCTTCTCGACAACCAGGGAATGATAACGGACGGCCTCAAAGATTTCCGGTATCCCCTTAAAGATACCCCGTCCGGTATGACGGATGGTAGAAATCTTTCCGTGTACCGGAGCGGGCGCCCGGATGACTTTTCCTCCAAACACTTCCCCGATACACTGATGTCCCAGGCAAACGCCAAGTAAGGGAACTTTTCCGGAAAAGTACCGGACCACCTCAGGGGAAATCCCACTTTCTTTCGGAGTGCAGGGACCGGGGGAGATTACCACCTGATCGGGATGAAAGTTGATTACCTCGTCGAGTGTAATCTGATCATTACGGAAGACTTTGATTTCAGCCTGGAGTTCACCGAAATATTGCACCAAATTATAGGTAAATGAATCATAATTATCGATAATCACTAGCATGCTCCCCCACCTACTTTCGCCAGCGCTGCCAGTAAAGCCCCTGCTTTATTCATGGTTTCCTGATATTCCGTTTCGGGAACCGAATCAGCCACAATTCCCGCTCCCACTTGGCAAACTGCTTTATGGTCCTTAAATAAAACGGTCCGGATGGTAATGCAGGTATCCAGATTGCCGTTAAAGCCCAAATATCCTACGGTTCCGCCATAAAAGCCCCGCTCAATCGGTTCCATCTCTTCAATAATTTCCATGGCCCGGACTTTGGGAGCGCCGGAAAGGGTGCCGGCCGGAAATACGGCCCGCAGCAAATCCACTCCGGAATAAGCGGGCATCAGTTCGCCGTGAATTGTGGATACAATATGCATCACATGGGAATAATTTTCAATATTCATCAGGTCGGTGACACTCACAGTTCCAAACTTACAGACTCTGCCCAGATCGTTGCGGCCCAAATCCACCAGCATGGTATGTTCGGCCCGTTCTTTTTCATCCCGGATTAGTTCTTGACGCAACATTTCATCTTCAGCCGCGGAAGCACCCCGGGGCCTGGTACCGGCAATCGGTTTTAAAGTAACGGTTTGCTCTTCCTTTCGTACCATGACTTCAGGGGAGGATCCGGCCAGCTGAAATTCGCCAAAATCGAGATAAAATAAATAAGGAGAAGGATTAATCGTTCGGAGTAAACGGTAAAACAACAGCGGATCCCCTTGGAAAGGCTGTTCGATTCGCTGGGATAAAACGACTTGAAAAGCATCGCCGGCATTGATATACTCTTTAATCCTCTGGACCTTCTCCATATATTGCTCCTTCGTTAATGAGCAGCTTTGGGTTGCCCGGCCGGTTTCCTGAAAATCGCTAAGGGGTTGCAAATCGACGAAATTGTGAAATTTGGCGATAATTTCCTCCAGATCGGCGACGGCGTTTTGGTATGTTCGCTCCAAGTCGGCTTGATCAACCTTTGCCAATACAATAATGGTTACCTTATGGGATACATGGTCAAAGGTTGTCAGATATTTGGGTATAATCCAGTAAAGATCCGGCATTTCGATGACGACAGGTTTCAAAAGAGGTATCTTTTCAATTTGACGGATGTAATCATAACCAATATAGCCGACCGCTCCGCCGAAAAATTTTTCCCGGTGGATGGTGGGAGCCACCTTTAAAGAGTCCAAAGTCTCTTTGAGGATGGCCAAAGGATCTTGATCTTTGAATTTCCTGATGGATAGTTTATCAATAATTTCGGTATGACTACCCGTAGCTTTCAAAGTTACCAGGGGATCCCAGCCAATGAACGAATAACGGCCGACTTGCTCCCCCCGTTCGACGCTTTCCAGTAAAAAGCGTCCCGTACCTTCGGCGAGTTTGGCAAAAACCGTTACCGGGGTCTCGGAATCAGTGATAAACTCGGCCTGAACCGGAATGTAATGATAGTCGTTGCCGGCTATGATTTCGGTGAACTTTTCAAATGAGGGTAAAACCTGAGTCTTAATACGATGGGTGTTTCGTTCCTTGGGTAGTTTTAGTTCTTTCATTAGATCCGAGAAACCTTGAAAATCCAATGACTGGTTCCCGTCGGAAAGAGCTTTATCGGGATTGGGATGGACTTCGATAATCAGACCGTTGACGCCGGCGGAAAGAGCGGCTTTGGCAACTGGAATGACCAGGTCACTGCGGCCGGTTCCGTGACTTGGATCGGCAAAAACCGGCAAATGGGTTAATTGTTTCAGCAGAGGGATTGCGTTAATATCCAAAGTATTACGGGTAATTGTTTCAAAGGTCCGGATTCCTCTTTCGCACAGAATAACCTGGGGGTTTCCTTCATACAAAATATATTCGGCTGCTTGAAGTAACTCCTGAATGGTAGCTGAAAAACCTCTTTTTAATAAAACTGGCTTTTGAATCCGCCCCACAGCTTTTAACAATTCAAAATTCTGCATATTGCGGGCCCCGATTTGGATTACGTCCACGTAATTCATTACCTGGCTTATCTGCTCAATGCTGGTTACTTCCACCACGGTAAATAAGTCCGCCTTTTCCCGGGCCTTTGCCAAATACTCCAGACCCACTTCACCCAAACCTTGAAAACTATAAGGTGAGCTCCGGGGTTTATAGACACCGCCCCTCAGGCCTTGGGCGCCTTCCGCCTTCACTCTCCGGGCAATTTCAAGAATTTGACCGGCTGATTCCACCGCGCAGGGTCCGGCGATGATCACCGGTTCGCTTCCCCCAACTTCAACACCGCGTATCAGAAACCGGCTGGCCTTACCGGTTGCCCGGACCAAAGGCAGATTTTCTAAAAAAGCTTCACTCATGCTCATCTCGGCTCCTCCTGGATATAATAAAAGACCAGACTACCAAGAGTCTGGTCTTCATCACCCTGACTGCTCAGCTCATCTCAACTTGGACAACAATTTGTCCCTCTACTGGCGGGCTTTGTAGCCCCTATGCTCCGGGATTCCCACTGTAACGGGTTTATCCCAACTTCTCCGGGCTTCACAGCCCCTCAACTGTTATAAACTAAACTTAACTTTAGCGCCTAGCGCCCTGTTATTCCCTGCCGCTTTGGATTTGGCCGTGTTTTGTAAAAACTTCGGCTTTACCACGAATTTTCATGGCTGAAGTATGTTCGGTAAACTGAAACAACATCACTTCACCCCGGTCCAACTTTTCGGTGTGATGAAATTTGGTGTCTTTTCCTCGGGTCAATCCGATAATGGTGACACCATCTTCCAATGCCCTGACAACAACATAATCTCCACTAATCTCTTCTGTATGATCCAATGGCTCCATAGAACTCATCCTAAAATTCAGATTTTTGAAACTGTAAATTTTTCCAATAATATATTCATTATAGTTAGCTTTGGGATCTCTGTCAAGTAAATCATTGTACAAAATACCATTGGCATTTCCGGTTAAAGTTCATTAAAAATACTCTGGTATGCTCCTAAATCACCAAACATTACAATGCGGTCACCGGCTTCGATCCGTTCCAACCCTTTGGGGAAAGGATTTAATTGATTATTCCGTTCAATAGCAAGAATCAGGAGATTCTTTTTTCGCAAGTCCAGTTCAGCCAGAGTTTTCTCCAACAAAAAAGAATCCCGGGGAATTTCCTTATAAATAATTCCCCAATCGGCGGTAAAATGCAAAATCCGGTCATACTTTGTCTTGAAAGTCATCGATGCATAAAGATACCAAAAAATATGAATGAAAACCAGGAAGACAATTCCAATATCCATATAAAGATTATCCGTGATAATCCAGGATAAGGAATAGATGATCAACATAAACCACCAGAATTTTCTTAGAATGGGCACCCAGATCATCCGGGTATAGATTGGATAATCACTCTGATCCGGTTTTCCCAGGATAAAATCCCAGGCCAACTTTAAACTTCCGGCTAAATGATTACCGCTGGTTAATAACTTTCCGACCAAGTAGATTAAGGCCGCAAAATTAAGTACCGCTAATATTAAAATCTTGACAGATACCGACATTCTTTATTCACCCCATAAAAAGATATGTCGGTATCCATTGATAAATACCATCAATGGCATCCATCGTGTTTTTGTTAGTTATTTTCTTTCGTAAAAATAAGGGGTTGATTGTAATTCAAAAGTAATTTTATATCTCGGCGTTTGTAAAACATCGAAGCCGATCACCACAATTCGTCCATTCTTTTTTAAAGATTCAGTGATGATTTCAAGCGGGTTTTCATCTTTGTAAACAGCAACTTTTTTTACTTTCAAAGAATCCAATTCTTGCATGGTTGTTTCTTTGGAGACCCAATTTCCCATGCTTTGTGAAGTGGTATCAAGCCAATGTTTCACTTTGGGAGTAAAATCCATGATGTCCAGAACGGAAGTTTTTTGCGGGTATGCAACCGCGAAAACTCCCGATTCCAGATCGCCGTAGTTAGGAATCGTATCATAAAAACGTAACGCGTTAATTTCCGGATGACTGGTTATTTTAGCCATATCATGAACGGTAAGTCTTGACACAACGTGCATACCAAGATCAATCATCTTGTCTTCAGGATTTCCCCATAAATATTTTTGCTTTTCCACCGAAAAAAAACCCATGTCGGTAAACTCTGCCATTTTTCCGCCCGTGCCATCTAATGTGGCATGTTTTGTATCAGGATAATAGCTGAATGCTCCTTCCTTCGCAACGTAATACTTTTTAAAGCTGATCGTAACAAAACCGGCCATCAATTCTTTAGCCCTCGCTTTATCTCCGCGAGAAGCGTCTTTCCATAAATATCGGGTCAGCATGGCCGTACCTTTTCCCATTTTTAATGCCCATTCATGACACTCATCCAAATCGGTGTCGGCGGGCATGGGTTCGGACATAACCTCAAGAGCCGTTTCAAACATCTCTTTTTTGTATCGCAAAGGAAATAACCCCTGGATATCATTGCCGTTTCTATCAACGAATACTTTGATAATTGAGGCCGTGTTGTTCAAATCTTTCTTCCATAACTTGGCGCTTATTCTTGATTTGGGCCCCCAAAAACCGGTCCGGGGGTCTTGATTTTCATAGAACCATTGCAATAAAGCCTGTTTCCATTCCGGAGAGAAATCATACAACTTATTCAGCCCGATGACGCCTTCCCCGTTATAATAACCAAGCAGGCTCCTGGCGAAAACAAAAGTGGTTTGCGGAAAACCAGAAGCAATCCAGCCGACTTTGGATACGTCATCCAAAAAAACCTTAAGCTTTTTAGGCGTGTTAATCCCATCCAAGTATTTGAGGGGATACTTTAACCGCAACGGCTTTCCTGTTTCTATAGCCAATGCGTCAAGATGGTTTAATACATTTTCAGTAACCTCGTTATAAGTGCAGTAAGGATAGGCATCATCCATAAATGCGCCGGTCCGCGGATTTTGAAGATTCAGATAAAATTCCATTTCCGCTTCTTTGTTCGTAAATCGCGGGACTTTAATTAATCCCGCTTTCGATTTTAATTGTTTGTGCAACTGGTTAAGCCGTGACAGTGCCGTGTAATAACAGCCTTTGTCTAGCCAGTAAGCTATCCCCAGCATTTTGAATTCAAATTCGGCCATGTAATAGCCTTCTTCTTGAAGCTCCTTATTCATCCGGAACAAATCTTTGGTTTCTGTTTTTATCTGAAATACGGTGAAAAATACGGAAATAAACAAAACCAGAAAAATGATTACCACGGCGGACATTGTTTTTTTATGTTTCATACTCTTGTCTCCTGTAAAAAATGATTTTTTGTACCCAAACAAAAACCCTCACCTTTATATTAAAGTTGAGGGCGATATTGCGCATCTATCCAGGGTTAGAAATTGCTCTTCCTTAAGTCATATTTTTCTGGGCCAAAATTGCTAATTGTGTCCTATCTCTGGCACCAAGCTTACCAAGTAAATTACTGACATGATTTTTTACTGTTCCTTCGGTTATAAACAATACATTGGCTATTTCAATATTCGATAAGCCTCTGCCAATCAAATTCAATACTTCCTTTTCCCTACCTGTCAATTGCTCAAAGTCACCCGATAAATTATCGAATGTAATTCCTCTCCCTTGAGTTGAAATCATTCCCAGCACTTTTAATGTTACCTCCGGATGAAGGCAAGCCCCTCCGGCATGAACGGTTCTGATGTTTTTGCATAACTCATCGGGCTCTGTATCTTTCAGCAAAAAACCCTTGGCGCCATTCTTCAATCCATCATAAATCAATGTCTCTTCATTAAAAGTCGTCAAAATCAGTACCTTGATCTTGGGAAACAATTGACTGATTTCTTTGGTTGCTTCAATTCCGCTTAAATGCGGCATCCGTGCATCCATTAATATGATATCCGGCTGAAGTTGCCTGCAAAAATCCAGCGTCTCTTGTCCGTTATAGCAAATACCGATAACTTCAAAATCTTCTTCAAGTTTTAAAATAACGTTTAACCCCTCACAAACAATCGGTTGGTCGTCGGCAATTAAAATCTTTATTTTATTCATTATTTTTCCTTCGCCCAGCAATACGCCCGTCAATTTTAAAGCCCATACCTGTTTGAGACTGAAAATGAACGACGCCGCCCATCTCTAAAATTCTGCGGTTCATGCCCTTTAAACCGTTGCCGGCTTCAATCCGATTCGTCCCTTCGCCATTATCTTCATAGGAGAAATCCAAGTATTCCTGGTTGCCGATAATGACGATTTTAACCCGACTGGCATTGGCGTAACGCAAGGTGTTAGTGAACGCTTCCTGAAAAATGCGATACATTACAAACTGTTCTTTGCTGGAAAGCCTCATATCCTGAATCCTAATATCAATTTGCAATCCGGTTAATGATTGAACCTCCCGTGCCATTTCCTTTAGACGGGAAGTCAATTCAAATTCAAATTTTGATTCCTTTTTTACCGTAACCAATTCCCGTATAGAAAGAATAGCAACCCGGGAAAGTTCAAGTGCTTTATCCCAATAATTCTTTGCAGCTTCCTCATCGTGGCTCGCCAGCTTTTTCCCAGCTTCGAGAGTTAAAAGCAAACCGGTAAGATGGTATCCCAAACTATCATGAATTTCACCAACAAGTTGTCTTCGTTCCGCCTCGGAAGCCAGACTTTCATACAAAGCCATGCTTTTTTGCAGTTGCAGATTAACGTATCGCAATTCCTTCGTCAACTTTTCATAAACTAATCTTTCTTCCCGTTGCCGTCTTTCACTCCAAACCAGCACAAACACCAATGCATATAGCAATAACTCGAAAAATCCCGGTAAATACGGCTGCCCGTATTCCTTAAAGTTATGTAATGCTGTAGCCCCCATACTGGCGGTTGTAGCAAGTATACCATAAACAAAAACAAATGGCTTGGGCAATATCGCCGTACCTTCGGCCAAATAAATCATAAAAAGTTTATCGTAGTGGCCGCTTTTTGAAAGTAAAGCGAAAGAAAAAACCAAAATTAAATCCAACAACAAAGTAAAAACATTTACCTTTTTTTGGGTATACCGTTCAAAGCTGCGCCAAAATCCGCTGATTAATATGATAATCATTACTCCCGCCAGTACAAGACTGACTGAAGTTTTATGAATTGCCAAAATAAAAACCAGGGCATATAAAAGACACTTTATGGCGGTTAGTAGTCTAAACATCAAACCTTTTCCCTGAGTGATCCCAATTTTATAATAACCCTCTTTTTTTCAGTCCCTCAATTAATTCCTTCTCTGTTTTTGGAGTCCGGGCCACCCCGCTGTCCATCGCCGCTTTGGCCACAGCTAGAGCCACTGCGGGCACCACCCGGCGATCAAAAGGTTGGGGAATAATGTAATCTACCGCCAGTTCATCGGTAGCCACAATACTTGCAATGGCTTTAGCCGCCGCCACCTTCATCGATTCATTGATCTCTTTGGCGCGCACATCAAGAGTCCCCCGGAAAATTCCCGGAAAACCCAAAACATTGTTAACTTGGTTCGGATAGTCCGAACGGCCGGTTCCCACGATAGCTGCTCCGGCTCCCAGAGCAATTTCAGGCATGACTTCAGGGGCCGGATTGGCCATGGCAAATATCACCGCCTCCGAAGCCATAGTTTTTACCATTTCCGCACTGACAATATTGGCGGCTGAAACACCGATAAAAGCGTCGGCGCCGGCCAATGCATCGGCAAGAGTTCCCTTACGGCCCCGGGGATTGGTGAGTGCGGCCATCTTTTCCATATAGGGGTTATCCGGATTGCTCCCGGGGTATAACAATCCGTTCTTATCGCAAATACTCAGGTTTTCCGGTGGCAAACCGCAAGCGATTAAAAGTTTGGCGATGGAGATACCGGCCGCACCGGCTCCATTCACGACCATTCTTATCGCAGAGATATCTTTGCGGACTACTTTCAGAGCATTCCACAATCCGGCCACGCAAACCACAGCCGTGCCGTGCTGATCGTCATGAAATACCGGAATTGACATCGTGGCTTTCAATCTCTCCTCGATTTCAAAACAGCGCGGGCCCGATATATCTTCCAAATTAACGCCGCCAAAAGTGGGCTCCAGCCACTTTACGGCCTGAATGACTTCCTCAACTTTTTTGGTGCCAAGACAGATTGGAAAAGCGTCAATGTCGGCGAAATTTTTAAAAAGGATGGCCTTTCCTTCCATAACCGGCAAACCTGCTTCCGGCCCTATATCACCCAAGCCCAATACGGCAGTGCCATCCGATACCACAACGACCATATTGCCGCGATTGGTATAGTCATAACTCAGGAGCGGATTCCTAGCGATTTCTTTGCAAGGTTCGGCGACTCCTGGAGAATAGGCCAAGCTTAATTCCTTACCATCCCTTACTTGGACTTTGCTGGCTATCGCAATTTTTCCATGGTGCTCCTTATGGAGTGCCAAAGCTTCTTCCCGTAAACTCATTGATTACCTCCGATTCAAAGTCAATTAAAACTAAAGTCAAAATAATGACAATAAATATTCATGAATGACTTCAATTTTATCACAAACCGCAAACTCTCGTTTTGTTCATTATTTCAGAAAAAAATTGGCCTTAATCCAGCGCCAATTAAAAAAGTCTAATAATGACCGGTTTCAGGTTCGGACATTTATATCTGTCTTCATTACCTGCCCGCTTCTCCCGGTCGATTTGCGGGTTATGTATCGGAAATCGCCTCCATTGCGATAACCAGATTCTCCTTCTATCAATCGATAGATGAGGTTCTCTCTCTTAATAACCGGCAACATCCCTTGTTAATATTATTATAACTCATAACGATGAAAAACACATCAAAATTTGAACTAAATCCTGATTAAGCACCTATGAAACCATCATCAAACTTTTTTTAATCTCCCCCTTGTCTTGTTTACCTCAATTCAATCGGCTCCAATGTCGGATAATATTTTAAAAAGTTGCAATTCAAACACAATACCGTCACCCGATGGACATAATTTCCATGTATGATCAAAAACAGTCAATCCAAAAGGAGGATAGTATACCCGATGAAAAAACTTCTCATCATATTTTCTTTGTTAACATTATTAGGAATCACCGCAATGTGCATTGCGGAAAACCCACCGGGTCCCCCGCCGGATCCATCCAAAATGGAAGCGGAATTTAAAAATAAACTGGATAAACTGGTTGAAAGTAAAGTAATTACCCGGAGTCAAGAAGATGCTGTTATTCGGTACTTTCAGGGTATGCACCAAAACGGCCCACCGCCCAAACCAAAAGATAACCAGCCGCCCCAAGGCCAAGAGAATCCGCTCGGCGCTTTGGTCAAAGATGGCACGATCACTCCTGAACAAGCCAAAGCGATTGAAGAAATCCTTCCAAAGCCACCCATGCCAAAACGATAAATAAAAACAGGGCTTCTCAAAACCGGAAGCCCTGAATATTTTATGCAATATCATGTTTTTCAAGATAATTCTTACGTTCCCTTTCCCGTATTTCATATTCTACTTTGTCATTTATAAAGGCCCAACATGGCCATTGTTTGTTTTTAAACGCCGTGCAAACGCCCTTAATATTCCGCAAACATTCAAAGCAGTGATCTTCCTGTTTTAATCGGTTATTTCCCATTCATATTTCCTCATTTTTAATAAATTAAGGCATTATATCCTTATTTGTCTATTATAAAGGACTGATAATCCATTTTATAAATTTTTACGCCATTTTAAATAAGTTTTAATGCCTTTTATCCAACTTACAAACTTAATAATAAAACCGCTGAATTCTCAACGGTTTTGCTTTCTTCCTGCAAAAGGAAATATCGCTTCCAGGATAGTGCCAGTATCCGGTAAGCTCGAAATTTTGAACATGACGGAGTTTTCAAGGCAACGGGCTTCCAAAATAAAGCGATTCTAAAAATTTACAGTGGAAAATATGATTGTAAAACAAGAGTGATTAAGGAATATTTTTCCATATCTTTGCTTATACTTAATATGTTTATCAATATTTTTGAATCGGAGCTCGGCTTTGGATAATGATAAAATAAGAAAACTGGAAAAAAAGTTTAAACACCTGCTCGGTATGGTGGTGGTCGCTTTCTTAATCCTTTTTACCCGCTTGTGGGACCTCCAGATTATGGAGGGCACCGCGATTATGGTTAAATCCAGGGAAAACCAAACCCGGATTATTAAAACTGATGCTCCTCGGGGAATGATTTATGATCAGAATAACCAGGTTTTAGTCACCAATCGAATATCCCACAACTTACTGGTGGTTCCGGAAGATATTAATAAAAAAGAGAAAACCCAAAAAATGTTATGCCGGATCATCGGAATGAATGAATTTGAACTTCAAAGAAAGTTGGCGGATGCGGAAATTCAACGTCTTCCTTATCAATATCTGACCATAAAAAAAGATATCCATCCGACTGCTTTCATTAAACTTTTAGAATCCAAACTCAACCTGCAAGGAGTAGAAGTTCAGGAAGTGCCGGTACGTTACTACCCATACAAAGATTTAGCTTGCCATTTGTTTGGATACGTTCGAGAAATCAATCATCAGGAATTGCAAGAATTAAAAAATCAAGATTACCATTTAGGGGATAGTATCGGAAAAACCGGTTTAGAACGAACCTATGAAAAATTCTTGCGTGGAAATAGCGGCGGGAAGATTTATGAAGTGGATATCCATGGCCGGCCTTTACGATTAGTCGATAAAACCGACTTCATTCCCGGCAATAATATTCATTTGACAATCGACCTTAAAATCCAGGAGGCTGCTGAGAAAGCTCTAGATGAGCAGCTGATCGCCCTCCAAAAATATACCCGATATAAAAAGGCCAAATCCGGAACGGTTCTGGCCCTTGATCCCCGAAATGGAAACATTCTGGCCATGGTCAGCAAACCTGGATTTGATCCCAATTGGTTTATCGGAGTTATGCCCCAGGAAACCGCCGATAAATTGTATCAGGATCCATTCCATCCCTTAACCAACCGGAACATTCAAGGAGAGTTTGCGCCGGGCTCTACTTTTAAGCCTATCACTGTGATATCCGCTTTATTGGAAAATAAAGTGACCCTGGCGGATAAGTTTTATTGCGGTGGCTATGATCCGATATGGAAGAAAAACTTTCCATGCTGGGTAGCAACTGCCGCCTCAGGTCCCAGGAAACATGGTCATGAAACGATTGTTGATGGGTTGAAAAATTCCTGCAATGTGGTCATGGCCGAGCTTAGCCGGAGAGTGGGAGTTAAAAAACTAGCGGAATACTCCCGCCTTTTGGGTTTAGGTAAACCTACCGGGCTAAACTTATCTCCCGGAGAAAGTTCGGGATTGGTCCCCGATCCGGACTGGAAGTATAAGAATACCAGGGAAAAAGTATGGCACCCAATTGAAACCGCCATGTTCGGGATCGGACAAACCTATCTTACTGTAACTCCTTTACAATTAGCAAATGTTTACGCGGCTATCGCCAATAACGGCAAGATTTATAGGCCGCATCTTGTTTCAAAAATTACAACCCCTTCCGGTACGTTGATTTCCAAGTTTACTCGTGAATTGGTGGTTGATTTAAACTTTCCCCATGGGGTTCAATCCATCATTGAGCAAGGTTTAAAAGAGGTCATCGGTGATGGAGGCACTGCTTCTTCCGCATTTCAAAGTTTTCCGACGGATAAATATCCTATTGCCGGAAAGACCGGTACTGCTCAAAAACCCCCCTATGATAATTCCGGGGTGTTTGCTTGTTATGCACCGGCCGATAAACCCCGAATTGTCATCGTGGTTTTTATTGAACAAGGAGGTTCCGGTTCCGGCGGAGCTGCTCCTGTAGCCCGAAAGATTTTAGAGGCCTTCTTTCATCTTGAAGAGCGGCCTCAAATCCACCATATAACTCCAATAGTTAAACCGAAAATCAACGTGGAAGCTTCAAAAGAGGTAACCCCAACTCCAGAACCAAATCAGGAATTGCTTGTTAATCCCAACGAAAATGTTCCTACGGTTCCGGAAATCACGGAGCCCGCTCAAGATGAAAATGAAAATTAAAAGGACTCCAACACGGTTTTATAAGCAGTTAAAGTTTGTTCGGCCACCCTTTCCCAGGTGAAGAAATTCAAAACATGTGTTTTTAATTCGGAGTTTTTCCTGGCCTGCCAAGCTTTTTCTACCGCCTTTTCAATACTTTTCTCATTGGCGGGGTTGCAATAGTAGGCCAAGTTTTCCAGATATTCTTTGGCGCAGCCGCGCACCGTTGTAACAACCGTACATCCGGCCAGGGCGGCTTCCAAGGATACAAGGCCGGGAGTATCATACCAGCTTGCCAAAACATGGACCCGGGCGGCAGCATAAGCGGAACTCAAGTCCTTTTGAGTAAGACTGTCGATAAATAATACCTTATGGCCTGCAGCTGCCCGACGGCAATCCCGATAATACAGGCCATCGTTGATAGGACCGAGCAACACCAAAGGTAATCCGATATTCTTGGCTGCCTGGATGATAGCCAATTGATTTTTGCGCCGACATATTCTTCCTACTGAAAGTAAAAAGTCCTGCCATCCATGGCGATTTACAAAAGATTCCGGTTTTGCCCAACCGTAAGCTCGATCAACTCCGTTAATCACGATTCTTGCCTTGGGGACCCGTGAAAATCCTTTTTGAATCACGGCCAATTCAACTTTTGAATTAGGGAGAATCAAATCGACGCCCCGGAGCATTTCTTCCCGCATCGGCATGCTTTTTTGCCACCAATCCTTCAGATGTTGTAAATTGGCGTTTTGCAGCAAAAACTCCTCGGGATTCCAATAAATCGTTGACAAAACAATTTTTTTCTTTTGATCCCGGGCATTCCGGAAAAGCGGATAAATCTCATCTACCGGCATAAGGTTAAACAAATGGACCAAGTCGTATTTTGCTAAATCAATTTGCGGATCACAACTGATATCGGCATCAATATTTATTTTCTTCAAATATTCCTGAGTTTTAATAAGCTGAATTCCGTCTCCGGCAACCGAATTCCGAAAACTACTGCGGTTTTGCAATAAAACTTTCAACTCAATATTCCTCCTAAATTGTGCAAAGTCCCAAATCCAAATGAATTTTAAGGCGCCTCTTCCTCCATGGAACCGTCTGTAAAGGCTGATAACTGCAATTGCGAATCTCTGGAAATAGTTTGCGATTCGTGAATTGTACATGTTCGTCATTGGGAATAAATCGCCAAAACGGCAATTCCAGGGATAGCTTTTGGAGGTATTGCTTTTGATCCCAATATTCGATCTTTCCGGTGAGGCATCCTTTGATTAAAATGGCATTCTCAGAGTACTGGTAATTGAATTGGGAAATTTGAACTTCGCTTTTGGCAATCTCTTGAAGGCCACCTTTCATCAAAGGCAGATTCCAATCCAACCCTAAGTCTTTAAAATTTATTGAATACTCCACATTTTCTTTTGGGCCAATTGAAGCTAAAGGAGCCAATTGAGGTAACTCCGCAGCTATTTTAACTCCAATTCTCTTTTGATGGAATGCCTTCATCACAGACTTAAGCAAACATTGATAGTCGATGTTTATATCCGTAAGTTGAAAGTGCTCATACTCCAGTTCACAGACAAATTCCAATTCTATTTCCGGTTTCATTTGTCCCCATATACAGAAATTTCGAAAAATCCGTTGAAAATGATCCTCGCGATTCTGTCGTTGGTGATCAACATACCTGATATTGATGGCTATCACCCCTTGGATGGATACCCATCCTTCATGAGCCGTTCCGGTAATCTCCAATACCCTTCCGAGCACTTTGATAATCCGTAGCGGATGAAATTTCAATGATAGATTTTCATTGACACTGAAAGAATAATTTTTTTCACCGGAAAATGCCTTGGCTTCAATTACTTCCGAAGAAGAATCATCTCTTACAATCGCAGTTACCTGCTTTTGATAGATTTGGGGGTTATATTGGAAATCGAGAATAATATTCAGATGAAGACTTCGGATAGCAGATTCAACAATTTTACTTTCCAAAACAGCTTCAATAATCGAATGAGGACTCTTGGAAATAAAACCGGAGAATAACTCATCGATAAAGGCCCGGTATTCTTGATATTGTTCAACTCCGTCCAAGTTTATAAAAGTAATCCCCAGAATTAAATCAGCATGCAAAAGGATGCCTTTCTTGGTTCCGGAATTTTCGTAATGAAGCTCTTCCAATTTGATTTCAATGAGTTCTTTTATATTGGGCATTTCAACCTGAAATGATTTTAAGAAATAAAAACTTCCCCTATCTTTCAATGTTAAAGTTTCGATTTGTTCAATCGGTAAAGTATCGCCTGCACCAGGCTTTAAACATAATAACTCGCGAAATGTTGTAAGATACCATCGATAGTCTAAACGGAGGGTCATGATACCACACCATTCATCAACTGCATCTGACTGCCAGTCTGCCTCCTGAATATTACCGTAGAGTGTCAATTTTTGATCCCGGTTCGGAGTTGGAACATTAACCAATAAACTGACCTTCTCCTTGAAAAAAATTTTATCCAAAGCCCTGTTCATTGTTCCTTCAATTTCAGCAACTGCGATGGGAAGAGCAGAAAGGTCCGTAAATTTGGCTTTACCGGTAAAACTTTGCAGTTGACCACCGGGTGTCGCAAGACTATATGGAATTTGAATGAGAGTGCTGTCTTTTCCCTGGTTGGTTACGGAATTTACTTTTATTTTATTGTATTGGAACGTTTTTTCCATCTGGGTGAATGGTTTGACATTTAATAAGAATCCCTGTTCCAAAACAGCAAAATGAGAGTTTTTGGGTGAAGGTTGAAGAACAAAATACTCTTGAGATAAGTCGGTTTGTAAATCAGAAAGCGATCCCTCAAAAGACCTTCCGATTAAGACAGTGAACTGAATTTGGTCTTCTATTTTTCGGAGAGCTTCACCCAATTCGATATACTGAATCTGTCGCTTTACCGTTCCAGTTGCAAACAGATTTTGGCTGTGGTTCATCAAGCGAACCTCTATCAAACAAAGGTCGATTTGGAAAATTTCTTTTGAAAAAAGCTCCCGGTATCGAGTGACCGTGCTAAATCGCCCCACCCGTTCTTCGAACATTGCGGCTCCTTTTCGATCCATCTCGATAATTTATATGCCGCCTGTTCTTTAAAAATCAACCGCAGGAAAATTTTAAAGGCTGAAATCACGTTCAAATGCCACTGTAGTTTGGGTTCAATTGAAAAAAGAAGAAGGTTGCTCAACATAATTGAACAACCTGTTTCTAGAAACGATCCCTTGTCGGATTTTTACATTTTAACTATGAATTACAAGTAATACGGCGATACAATCTGTACTAATAACTGCTGAGTCTCAGTAACCTTAACAAAGAATTCGATGACGACTTTTTGGCGTAAGGTTGAACTATCCAGAAGTTCGAAGAGAATTGTTTCGATTCTGGAATCAACCCTGACATTCATTCCGGGGGTAGCTCCGATGATGTCTAAGAAGGTGCTGAATGGGATGTTTTCAGCTTGATGATGTTCTAAATTATCTTCACCAATGAAGAAAATTTGCTTATGTAAAATCCCTTGAATCACTACTTTATCATTAATGACCTCGGTTACAATGTCACGGATACTGGCAACGATTTCGCGAATTTTGACGGTAGGTATCGGCAATCCGAAAACATTCTCAACCAAAATCTGCGTTGTATTTTCTCCGGTTACGGTTTCAAGTTTGAGTAATGCTCCCGGGCCTAATACGATATTAAGTTGAACACTTTCGGTAACTTTGGCAAAGAATTCAACGACTACTTTTTGAATTAAGGTGGTAGCATTTTGTAGCTCAAAGTTCACAAATTCCACAGTCGGAACCACTTCGACATCCATTCCGAAAGTTGCGCCTGGTACATCTACAAAAGTAGAGAATTCAATGTCTTCGGCCTGATGTAACTCGATATTATTGGTGCCGATGAAAAAGATTTGTTTATGAAGTATGCCTTGAACGATTACTTTATCCTGAATGATATGCGTTGTTATATTGCGTATAACTACCGTAATATCATCAATTTTGATAGCAGGCGTCGAAAGGGCTACTATATTCTCGAACAGTTCTTGCTTGGTATTTTCGCCTACAACCTGATCAACTCTTACTAAAGGTCCATTACCGGTAACCACATTGAGTTGTCTGCTTTCGGTAATTTTTACAAAGAATTCCAATACTACTTTTTGATGGATAAGAGTTGGTGTCAGTAAGTTAAAAATAACAGTTTCAACCACCGGATCAACTTGAACGTTCATACCGGGCTCCGCTCCCGGAACGTCAATAAAGGTACTAAATGGAATATCCTCCGCCTGGTGGTGAACAATATTATCTTCTCCGACAAAGAAGATCTGTTTGTGCAAAACCCCTTGAATGACCACTTTATCTGCAATGACATCAGTGGTTATATTTATTACCCGGGCATTAATATTCCGGACTTTAATTGCAGGAATTGTTAAAGTAACATTTCGTTCAACCAATAATTGCCTCGTATTTTCTCCAATAACCACTTCTGCCCGAATTAAAGGGTCCATATATTTCCCTCCTTATATTTTTTTATTAACCCCTTGAAACAAATACAACTTACTTTTTAGCACCTCCCTGTTCGTCTTGAACTGGACACCTATCACCGGATGTTGTTGCTACCGATTCTTTCAATGGAAGGCTGATTAATTCTGAAGCTGTCGAGGAATTTTCTTCCGTTGATTTTGCTTGATCGGACAAATCCATACCATGGCCATGAAATTGATGATATTTTGTTAGCCAAGCCGTAAGAAAAATGAGTATGAAAAGGTAAGTTAAAATTCCGAATACTAGTGGTAAATTCACGCTTAGTCCTCCAGGTACTCAGGTCTTTGGCTAAACTTTACTGGAAACCAGCTGGTTCGCGCTTGTATAATCAACCTCCGGTTTTTAGCTAGTATAATATATGTGCATTTGACCTTTTGTGCGCATGGTGGAATTTTTAAATTCTATGGCAAAAATCCTAAATCGTTGAAGAACATTCGATACAATAATATTAAGAAAGAGATTTTTTTAAGGACTGGCTTTCCTAGGGCTTAGGATAACATTGAAGAAATTTTTCATTGCATTTAAAAAATGGGGCTGTCTCAAAAGAGACAGTCTCTTAGTATATCAAAGGGATCGAAAGAGCAAGAAAAATATAGTAAAATATACATATGAAAAGACAAAACAATAAAAAAGTAACCTTTAAAGAATACACAATGAACCAGCAGTTTTTGCTGCCACCAAGTTTAGAGGAACTTATCCCGGCCAGCCATCAAGTACGAGTAATTGAAGCAACAATAGACCGAATGAACATCGACCCACTTTTAAAGCAATACAAGGGAGGCGGCCGAAGCAACTATCATCCCAAAATGATGTTGAAAGTGCTGATATACGCATACTCTCAGAAAATATACTCATCACGAATGATCGCCAAAGCTTTACGGGAAAACATCAATTTCATGTGGATATCCGGGAATAATCGGCCGGATTTCCGGACATTAAACCGATTTCGTTCATCGACCATGAAAAACGTTATTGAAGAAGTGTTCGGAGCAATCGTCGAACTGCTTATCCAAGAAGGATATATCCAATTTGAAAACTACTTCCTAGAGGGAACAAAGATAGAAGCCAACGCCAATAAATACTCATGGGTATGGGCTAAATCCACCCGAAAAAACCATGCCAAGCTCAATGAAAAAGTCCATGAACTATTACGGCAAATCGACCAAATTAATCAGAGCGAAGATGAAGAATATGGAGACCGGGATTTAGAGGAATTAGGTTCGCAGCCTATAAATGCAGAAAAACTTCAACAGAAAGTCAATGAACTTAACGAAAAGTTGGCTAGCGACCCAAGAAACAAACCTTTAGCCAAGGCAGTAAAAACTCTTCAGGAGGACTATCTTCCTCGGACTCAAAAATATGAAGCCCAAGAAGAACTCTTTGACGGAAGAAACAGTTATTCAAAAACAGATACCGATGCCACCTTCATGCGCATGAAGGAAGATCACATGAAGAACGGTCAACTCAAGCCAGGGTACAATGTACAGATTGGAACAGAAGGACAATTTATTGTCGGATATAGCATTCATCAAAAACCCACCGATACGACTTGTCTAATCCCCCATTTGGAGCAAGTCAACACTAAGTTGGGCCAGCTTCCTCCAAATATTATTGCCGATTCTGGCTACGGTAGTGAGGAAAACTACGAATATCTCCAGAACAAAGAACTTGGCAATTATGTCAAGTACAATAACTTTCAAACTGAACATACCCGGAAATTCAAAAAAGACCAGTTTCGCGTCGAAAACTTACCCTATGATGAACAAACGGATACCTTTACATGCCCGGCCGGGAAACGATTAACTTACATAAAGACAAAGAAACGGGTTACAGAAAACGGCTATATCACGGAACGCCGGATATATCAAGCTGAAGATTGCCTGGATTGTCCGTTTAAAAGTCAATGCACAAAATCCGTCCACAATCGCCAGATTCAGGTAAGTTTTAAGCTCAATGCATTTAAAAAGAAGGCATGGGAAAATCTTCATACGGAGCAAGGCCAGAAACTACGTTCTCAACGAGGGGTTGAAGTGGAGTCGGTATTTGGGCGGTTGAAAAATAACTGGTCGTTTCGCAGATTTATGCTTCGGGGGATTGAAAAAGTTAAAATTGAATGGGGTTTATTAAGTATTGCTCATAATTTAACCAAGTTTGCAACGATTTTAGCTCCATAATTCCTCTTCATTCTTTGTTTATGCAAAAGGGGCTGTCTCAATTTACTTCTGAGACAGCCCCTTTTTTTGAGATAGGGTGTTTGACTTTATCGGGTACTGAATAGATGGCACATACTTTGACGATTGCATATACTGTAATAGAAATTTGGAACCCCTTTTAGAAATACAAAATTCGGCAGATTTCTCTGCCGGATTGAAACGAAGGGAGGTAGGCAAGAAGAATGAAGACGGAAGATACCAAGGATGAAGTAAAAAAGAAATCCAAAAAGAAAAGTCTAAAAACTAAGTCGGAAACCACAACCAAACGAAACTTGGGTATCATTTCTCAAGATACGAAGGAGACAAAGGACAACAAAGAACCGAAAGTTCCGAAGGGTTCTAAAGAGCTTAAGAACTCAAAGAACCCCCAAAAGTCCTCTAAAAAGAAAATAACTTCAACTCCCAAAAAGCAAAAAAGGGTTGAAGATGATATAAAAACTGACACTGTTCAGGCTAATGATGAAAACTCAATCCAAACCGTTCTAAAAAAGAAAAAACGGGCTAAAGATGACATAAAAGTCGACGCTAGTCAGGCTAGTAATGAAAATCAAATTCAAAACGTTTTAGAAAAGAAAAAAGTTGAGGATGATATAAAAGTTGACAATAACCAAGCTAGCATTGAAATTCCGATTCAAACCGTAAAGTTAACAATCGATAAAATCGCCAAAATGGTTGATGAGTTAATCGAGGAAGCGGAATCTCAGCCCATGGGTCAGGTTGAGAATTCAGGCGAAGCGGAGGAAATCGCCGAAAGTATAAAAGAAGATAATAAAGAAGAATCTCGTGGGTCACAGGAGAGTGCTGTTACGATTTCAGAATCTGCGGATCCGGTTTTTTCGGAAAGTTCAAAAGTTGAAATTGCTCAGGAAATTGCATTACCTTTAACGGCTATTAAAATTAGAAATATTGTTGGGAAAGTGAATAATTTAACCATTGAAATTATTCCCAATAAGGTCATCATTCAAGGGATTGTTCATCATCAAATATTTTTTGTAGGTAATGATGGGGTTATTCATCATCAGGCCAATGAGGAAAATTTCAGTACCTTTTTGGATATTCCCGGTGTACAACCAGGAATGAATGGCAATGTAACTGCAGATATTGAAGATACCCTATCCGAGTTGGCACCCAACGGGTTAACCTTTATTCTAAAAACAGTCCTGGAAGTTTTTGTAAAAATAACCGAAACAGTTCAAATCAACGTAACAGCCGGCAACGGCCCAACGCTTTATTTAAAACAGGTGGTTGGCGAAAATTCTACTCAAACACTGGTGGAATCAGCTTTAACATTGTTGACACCTGCTATTAAAATTGATGAAATTGTCGGTAGTATTTGTGACTTGAGTATTGAGACGATTCCTGATAAAGTCATCGTTCAAGGCATCTTACATAAACAAATCTTTTTTATCGATACGGCAAATGTCGGTCGACATCAAGCGCAAGATACACCGTTTAGTTTTTTTGTCGACATACCGGGTGCTGTTCCGGGAATGAATGTAATCGTTCAACCGCGGATTGAAGGGATCTTTTATAATCTTCTATCGGATACTTTGCTTCAGCAAAAAGCAGTACTTGAATTTTTTGTAAAGGTGACTGAAAATGTATTCTTACCGGTAGAGATAGGCACCGGGCCATTATTAAAAGTTGATGAGTTCGTGGGTGAAAACAGAGTTGAAGAATTGACAGAGACACTCGTTTCCTTGAATCGCCCTGCTATTAAAATAAGGGAGATACTTGCCACTCTTAGGAACTTGGTGACGAATGTTATTCCCAACAAACTCATTGTTCAAGGAATTCTCCATAAGCAAATTTTTTATATTGGAATCGATAATATTGAATACCACCAAGCCGAAGATGTCCCATTCTCAGTGTTTCTCGATATCAACGGTATAGAACCCGGGGACGATGTAATTCTCAAAACGGTGATTGAAGGCGTTTTCTTTGATTTAATAACTGAAACAGAACTTCGGCAAAAGGTAATTTTCGCGATCGACGCAATTGTAACTGAGCAAGTTCAATTAAATCTTGTCGTCGGAGTTGGTCCATTATTTGCTGTTGAGCAGGTAATCGGGGAAAATACAAAACAATTGCTCGTCATTGGGAAGCAGGGGATCACACCGCCTGTGCCTCCGGTACCTCCGGTTCCGCCGACACCACCGATACCGCCTGTGCCTCCGGTTCCGTCATTGACGACTCCTGTAGTAACAACGGCTATCATCGATCCAGAAGTCAATGAAATAAAGAATTCACAACAAATCATTCTAGAGACATCAGTACCACTGCCGGTGGCAGCTATAAAAGTAAAAGAGGTTCACGCATCAGTCTCAAATCTCTCAAGTCATATTATTCCAGAAGGAGTCGTCCTCGAAGGAATTTTGAATATAATAACAACTTATGTAGGTGACGATAATGTTGTTAGAACTGTTAGTACGGAAAAGTCATTCTCAATTCTCATCAATATTACTGGAGTAAACTCAAACCAAATCACTAATATCGCCGTCAATGTCGAAGATATTATCTTCAATCTTACTTCAGCAGGAAATATGGTTGAATTAACCATTATACTTCAGGGAGTCGTGATAGGCTTATTTGTAAAAGGCGAGACGCTTACAGTTGTGACGGATGTTTCAGGAATTGGAATTTCTGAAGATAAGGTTGCAGTGCAAGCTTTAGTACGTACACCAACCGGTGATCAGTTTGAAGAAATCAATGTTGTAACGAATGTTTCCGGTCCGGGGATTGTTGACCAGACGAAAAAAACTGTTTTATTACGGAAAGTTGGCGATACGATTGCCACACCAATAACGGTTGTTACCAACGTTACTACGACGAGTGTGATAAGGCCGGGGGTTTAACCCCCGGTTTTTTTTATATTTTACTTCTCTTATTTTGGACAACTGCGTAAATATTTACTGAAGTGAATCATTGAATGCTCATTCAATAAAATTTTCGTTTCTTGATTTTCTCGAATGAGTATGATTTTGTAAAAAGATTGACTTATAAAGGGGGGCCAAGGCAATTATGAAGGTATTAATCACTGGCATCACCGGATTTTCCGGTAGTCATCTTGCCGAATACATTTTAGACTACATCGAGGACGCCGAGATTTATGGTTCGGTTCGTTGGCGAAGTAACCGTAGTAATTTGCAAAAAATTGAAAATCGAATTAAGTTTTATGAATGTGAATTAAGAGATGCCAAATCTGTTCGGGATTTGATTGAAAATGTTAGGCCAAAGTATTTATTTCACTTGGCAGGACACAGTTATGTACCGGCTTCTTGGAATAGCCCCAATGATACAATTACCAACAATATAATAGGTCAAATCAATATTCTGGAAGCAGTGAGGAATATATCGCCGGATTGCAGAATTATGATTGCCGGTTCCAGTGAGGAATACGGTTTGGTTTTGGATGAAGAACTTCCAATAAATGAAAACAACCAATTAAGACCTCTTACTCCCCACGGTGTCAGTAAAGTAGCCCAAGATATGCTCGGATATCAATATTATAAAAGTTATGGGCTTGATATTGTGAGAACCCGGGCGTTTAATCATACTGGCCCTCGGCAAGGAGAGCTTTTTGTGGCATCTGATTTTGCAAAACAGGTCGCCGAGATCGAACTGGGTATCAGGATTCCCATGGTTTATGTCGGTGATTTGGAAACAAGAAGGGATTTCACGGATGTTAGAGATATAGCTTGTGCTTATTGGTTGGCCCTGCAAAAAGGAAAAGCGGGAGAAGTATATCAAATTTGCACGGGGAATTCATATCCTATTAAAAAAGTTTTAAATATTATTTTGAGTTACTCGAATAAAAAAATTGATATTAAAATAGATCCAACCAGAATCAGGCCTTCAGATGTACCGGTTTTGCTAGGGACATATAAAAAATTCAATAAAGTAACAGGATGGGAGCCCAAAATTCCTTTTGAAAAGACTTTGGCAGATTTATTGGACTATTGGAGAAACCGGCTAAAAGTTCAACAAATAAGTAACTCCTAGTAAAAAAACAGAAAATATCAGGAAATTTGCATTTTTGTATCATTGAATAGCGCCTTATCATAATTATCTTCATAAGATGATTTCGGAGGTGTTATTGAATGAGTAGTAAATGTTCAGTCCTTCAAGATATTGCAAATGCAGCTCAAGTTATAGATTCTTTCTTAAGTACCCCTGGTAGTTTAACCCCAGCTACCGCCGCTTCTTTAATAAATCAATTACTATTAGTTCAGGGGGCGGTTCAGGACTTACCGCTCAATGCCATTCGAAAAGCCGACATTATCAATCGCTTAAACCAAGCGATTGCTCTCTTGCAGGGTGGTACAGGGTTAACGAATATTGAGATTATTTTGGCCGTATCACAGATTCTGCAAACAGTAGCCTTAAAAGTTGAGAATCTTCGTTTGCCTTGCACTCAAGGCATCACAATAGTTCACCCTTCCAATACTTTCAGCACGATATGCAATTCTTGTAATTGATGGAATTAAAAGTTGCCTACTGCAAATTAAAATGAATGAAGCCCGGTTTATCCGGGCTTTTTATGATTTGTATTAAGTTAGGACTATAGTTTAGATGTAACTTCTAAACTAAATCTTTTTTAAGGATTTTATTATTATTTGCCGATAAAATACAATTTGCTTCATTCAAAGATTCGTAAGTTCCGGCATCAGTCCACCGTCCATGAATAAAGCTATATTCCATTTGTCCTTGCTTGATATAAAGATTGTTGACAGTGGTAATCTCCATTTCACCACGGGTTGAAGGATTAATCACACGGATGATATCAAAAACTTGGTCATCATACATATAACACCCTGTTACAGCGTAATGACTCTTGGGTTTGATTGGTTTTTCTTCAATCGAATCTATCTTTTCATTATAAAAAGTTGCAATGCCGAAACGTTCGGGATCGTCGACTTCCTTTAAAAGAATGCGCGCTCCAGTCTCCTGCCGTAAAAAATCATGAACGTAAGTAGAGATGGAATATTCAAAAATATTATCTCCCAGTAATACTATAATTTGATCACCACCCGCAAATCGTTCCCCAATAGCTAAAGCATGGGCAATACCTCCGGCCTTTTCCTGAACCCTAAAGGTCAGTTCACATCCGAAACGGTTTCCTGATCCCAAAGACTCAATCAAGAGCCCCATATGTTCTGCGGATGACACTATTAAAATCTCTGTAATTCCAGTTTCAATTAATTGCCTTATAGGATGCCAGATCATGGGTTCTCTACCGACAGGTAATAAATGCTTGTTTATAACCTCCGTAAGCGGCGATAGTCTAGTCCCTATCCCTCCAGCCAGGATGATTCCTTTCATACCGAAGACCTCCCAAAGAAGATCACATTACTCTTATTATTGTATGCTGATTAAAGCATCCTTGATATTCATATCAGGGAGGAGAGTTACGATGATGATCAAGGGAGGACAGATCATAAAATCTATAACACTACAGGCTATTGCTGCTGATGATTAAAAAGATATTTATCTAGGTGAGCTGCTGGTATCAAAACAATTTATTAAAAATATATTTAACTATTCCTTAAAACATTGGAACGATTGACAACGGTAACCTGGTTTCCTAGAAAATAAGGTTGACGGGAGGAATATTTTGAAAGCCAGTATTATAATCGTTAATTTTAATTCGAGGCCATTTTTGGAATCATGTTTAACAAGCCTAAAATCCAATACGGATATACCTTATGAAATTATTGTAGTTGATAATCATTCATCCGATGATTCTGTGGCTTTTTTACAAAAGATAAAGCAACCCGAAATAAAATTGATTTTAAATCAATCCAATTTTGGGTTTACTAAAGCCTGTAACCAAGGAATATCCCAATCATGCGGAGATGTTTTGGTAACCATGAATCCTGATATTTTAATACCCAAAGGATGGTTATCCCGTTTATGTTGGCATTTATTTAACAATTCAAATACTTTAGCGGTGGGCCCGAAAGGAATTGGCATTGGCGGCCCGCAGGCCGCCTTACCTCTTTCGTATTCGAGTAAATTGGAGGCTGCGGATCGCAAATTTGCAACGGTTTACCGACACCAATCCGAACCGGCGAAATTTATTATCGGGTGTTTATTTCTCTTTGACCGACGTTTAATAGAAAAAATCGGTTATTTTGATGAAAACATGCCCTTAGGAGCCGATGATTTTGACATATCCCTACGCATTCGAAAAGCCGGTTATCAATTGCGGGTGGCCCTAGACGTTCTCATCAAGCATTTTTGTCATGTTTCGTTTAATCACAGCGATATTTCCGAGTGTAAAAGATTAGAAAACATTAGTTACCAGCATTTTAATAAAAAATGGGCTAAAGAGCTCCGGGAATTTGGTTGGGAGCATCTTATGGAAAATGATGTGCCGGTTTTTCCCCAGGAAAAAGATTTACATTTTAGCTGTATAAAATGAATTTTATTGATTAGACCGAACCCGAAATTCGTGGTTCGGGTTATTTTTAGTAAGAGAGGAATAAAATCCTTGGCCAGATTGGTTTATCTTACCACTGGAATAACTTTTATTGTTATAACGATGGATTGATTTATTGACAACCCGGAAGATTTCGTTCAGTCGATGTTTAAATGTATTAGATAAATATGCTTTCCGCTGTGCGGCTTTGCCGATATTAATTCGTAATTGCGGGTTCACAAGATAAAAGTCAATCTTCTGGGCAAGATCTCCTGGATCGTTAAAACCAACGATTTCAATCCCGTCTGTGAAATACTCCCAAACGCCGGAACGGGTATGATCTATCAGTTGAAAGGAGCCGCAACCCGCCAAGGCAAATGTACGATCATTTGGGCTGCAAGCTCCGATACCTAAACTGTTTCCTGTTGGAGGGTCAACAGGGTCACGATGAATATTGAGGTTAATCTTTGCTCCGTTATAATATTTTTGCACTTCCCGGAAATCATTGATTGTTGGAAGGACAAATCGTTTTAAGCTTGGAACTAACTCTTCGCCCCAACTTTGCCAATCGCCAATTAATTTCACGTTTAAATTTTGAATGCGCGGAGCAATTGCATTCAGTATCCGAACCCGGTTTCGAAAACCCATTCCGACAAAACATAAATCACTTTGGTAATTATTAGAAACGATTAAACTTCGATGAACTTCTGGATTACAGCACCATGGAAGATAATATACATTCTGTCTAGCATATTGTCCGACCGCTAATCGTTCGTTCGTAAAAACATAATCATAAGAATTTACCATTTCTCCGCGATGTACATCGATTTCGTATGGATCTTCTATTATCCATAATATGGTAGTTGCTCCTAAAGATTTCGCCAAACGAACCAGATGGCAAGATGTAATTGAACCATGCATTACCAATAAAATATCCGGATGAAAACTGGTTAACAGCCCTGGGGAGAGATTTTGAGGTGATACTTGCCGGGTTATGCATTTAAACTCTTTTGCTAAAGTTGAATAAACATCATAAGAGTAACGAGTATTGAACCCAGGCCCACCAGAGTCTACGAATAATACTTTCAAAAAATATTCCTCCTTCTTTGCATGCAGTTTTCATGTAGATTCGGAAGACTTATCTTTTATATGGTTTGGATAATACCGTTTTTATTTGTTCGATTTGATCCTGGGGATACCCGAATTGTCGCAATAAATTTTCTTCTTGGAGGTTAATTTGAGAAATCAAATTGCGCCATGCCTCAAAGTCTAAATTCGTAATATTCATTGCGTAAAATACCTTCCAGGCCCCATAAAGCGGATCGCATTCGGGGGTTCGACCTAAATGTTCACAGGGATGAGAAACAAGATAAGCTTTTTTTAAACCAAGCTGATTGGCCTTTTGGGCAGAATAGGTATCGTCATTTCCGTAAATTCCTTGTTGAGGAATTACAAAATAGGAGCGCCAAACACCCCGTCTAAACATTACACAAGTAAAAAGAACCACATCAGCATATTCTAGTGTGAATTCAGGTGTATTTATCCGATCGATACCGGTTAAAGGGACACCCGGCCAAGGTAACCCTACATATGCTAAATCTGAAAATTGATTCAACGCTTGGTTCATCGCATTAATCCAATTATTTTTTGGAAGAACAGCGTCATCATCCATCCGAACTAAATAATCACCACCGGCAAACTTTTCAGCAAATTGAGTGCCTAAAATATGGGACAGGTTTTTGCCGGGGTCCAATATTTTGACACGCAGATGAATGTAGCCTTTTAAATAAGTTTGAACATCCTGATAAGGTGGATGATTATTGACTAATAAAATTTCAGTATCTGAATCAGTTGATTCAATTACTGAATCTACGCACTTTTTAATAATAGGGAGGGTATTATAACAATTGATAATTACTGAGAATTTCAAAAACTATCACCTTTTTCAATGGTTATTCATAAAGGGTCTCTACAAGGGACTTTATAGTAATATACTCAAGTATATGTTTTTTTATCGGTGATGGTGTGTCTGACATAGGTATATTTCGATAGCTGATGTTTCAAAAACAAGGGATTTTTCATAAGATAGTTCCATAATAAGTAGAAGACTTTTATTTCGGTTTTGAGACTATAAAAAGCTTATACGAGGAAATTATTCAATGAGAATTCTTTTTGTTGATTCCGGCGGTTTAACTTTTGAATCCCGATATGCTTATGGTATTTTTGATTCATTAAGTAAAGATTTTGTTTGTGATGTTAGGCAAATTAATCCCTTCCAACTTTCAAGTCATACTATCAATGAATTTAAACCGGATTTACTATTGGTTATTCATGGAACATTTACTCCATTGCATTTGGTACAACATGCAAAAAACAAAGGAGCGGTTACTGTTTTATGGTTAGTGGAAGATCCATATGAGATTGATTACCATCGTGGGCAGATGGTTGAAACTTATGATTATGTTTTCACAACTGAAAAACAAGCCGTGAATGAATACAACCGTCCAAATGTCTACTATCTTCCCTGGTGTTGTAGTCCCAGGATCCATAATCGATTGTTATTTCCGCCGTCGTATCATAGTGACCTTTGTCTGGTTGGAGTGGCTTTTCCGGATCGGGTTCGGATTTTAAATTCTATTGCCCCTTCAATTAAAAATTTCAATGTTAAATTAATTGGAAATTGGGGAGAAGAGCTTGTTCCGGAATTAAGAAAATTTATTATTCCAGTTATTTGTGATTTTTGGGAAGTTCAAAAATATTATTGTGGAGCGAAGATTAATCTCAATATTCATCGCAATCCTACAAATCCCCCTTCAGGGAACTCCAAAGGAATTCCGGGAACAAGCCCTAATGATCGGACTTTTGCCCTGGCAGGAAGTGGCGCATTTCAACTGGTGGATAGTAGTCGACCCGATATATGGGAATGTTTCAATGCCGGACGGGAGATAATTGTTTTCAATGACTCAATAGACCTTGCAGATAAAATAACGGAATATCTCCGCCATCCTGAAACAAGAGAATTAATTGCAACTGCGGGGCAGCAAAGAGCGTATCACGAACATACGTTTTATCACCGGTTGGAAAAGATTTTTAAAAAAATAGGTATTACATTACCCATACGTAATGCTAAAAGGAGTTGGTGAAATGGTAGATAATAATAATATTAGTTTCATATATTACACCAACCATGAAAATGAATGTGAAGAATCATTGAAAAGCTTGGACTTATTAAATCTTCCTTCCGGATATACTTTAACGAAAAAAATTTTACAAGGCAATTTCAGCATAGCCCAGGGTTACAACTTTGCTATGCGCAATTCCAGTGCAAAATATAAAATATATCTTCATGGAAAAATGAATATTATTAATCGCAATTTCTTGCCAGAGATTCTAACCTTATTTAAAAAATATCCTAAATTAGGAATGCTGGGAATTATAGGAGCCAAAAAAATACCGCTTAGTGGTAATTGGCGTGATTCAACAGAGCAGTGCGGTAAAATCGTTTTTTTGGGAAAGCTTCTTATTTATGGCAATGAAATAACCAATGAATATGAACCGGTACGATCAGTTGATGGAATTATTATGATCACCCAATACGATCTTCCTTGGCGGGAAGATTTATTCGAGAATCCATACTTTTATGATTCAGCCCAATGCATGGAATTTATTAAAAGGGGCTATACCATAGGTATTCCCATGCAACGGGAACCATGGTGTTCGTATAATAATTCATCGGATGATATCATTCGTTTTTTCCAACAACGAGATATATTTAAACGCAATTATCCGGAATTTATCCATTAACCTTTAATAATGAGTCTTGGAACATACTCTATTGAATCCTAAGTTGCTTTCAGATTTATCATGAAATGAGAAAGCAACTTAGGATTTTATACTGTAATTTGAGAAGAGTCTTTTTAAAACCAAATTTGACAGAACCTTATTCGGCGATCATGAGAAAAACTGTAAAATCCAGGTTACCATTGCTAAGTTACCAGTTCCGGGAGGTTGCGGCAAGTTAGATACTGTAGTCTGAATATCTAAAACATCATTATTGTTAATCGTGACTGGTTTCTTTCCAAGGCCAAATGAAAAAGTTTTAACATTTCGCCAAGGTAACGGGATAGGGACTTGAAAGTTATACCCGGTGGTAGGAACTTCTTCCGGTATGGGCTGACCATTCAATAGGATTTGAAAAGTGTATTCGTCATCCGCCGCAATGGAAAAAATGAACCTGAACTGATTGCCTATAGAACCGCCTACCGGTATTTTCAGTATATTGGGTAAATTAATTTGCGTACTGGCCGTTAAACGCCTTGTAAATGACTTTGGTGCATTATCGTTCGGATCCGGGATTGGAGTTGACCATAAGTATTGCGGAACTTCACCATAACCCAGTGAAGGTGCAATATTGCCATCAGACCAGTCGATATTTGGCCATTGGGGATAAGGGGTGGTCACTGCGACCGGGCTATAATTGGGTACAGTCGTTACCCAGTTTGCACCTGATGAAGCCGGTATTGAAGCATAGATTGCCATAGGTTGAGACATTAAACATTCCTCCTTGATATTATATAAATTATGTCTATGAGGAGTTAAAAGTGATGCCGTTTTAGTTGCCATAAGTTATTAATACAATGGTATAAATGACTTATATCTAAGAGAAAGTGAAAATTTCCTCGTATGGATGTAATACCAAAAAGTTCATTAGTTAAGCACTTTTATTTATTTAAATGTCACAACAATGTAATATCTGTTGCAAATCTTAATAACACACATAAAATATATATGAAATTTATAAATAAGCGGCAATATTTTGGAAAGTATTTAAAATCGGACCTTTGTTTTCAGTAGAGGAGGAATGGGTTTGATTGACTTTCATAAATTTCAATTTATTTATTGCGTTAATGATGAACAACAATTTCATAATTCTTGGAATCATGTGTGTACATTGAATGTTCCTTCCGGTTATACGGTTGACAAATCAATTATTAAAAATGCAGGTAGTATAACTAAAGGTTATAATCAAGCCATGATAGCCAGCAACGCAAAATATAAATTTTACTTGCATCAAGATGTCAATATTCTGGAACGGAATTTCTTTTATTTGATTCTTGCTTTATTTAAAAAAAATCCTAATTTGGGTATGCTAGGAGTATTAGGAGCCAAGCGGTTGCCTTCAAGCGGAGTATGGTGGGAAGCAAAAGAAAGTTATGGAAAATGTATATATTTTGATCAGATTTGTAATTGCAATACGGAGGTCATCAATGAATATGAAACCGTCCAGGGCATTGACGGTATGATCATGGTTACCCAATATGACATAAAATGGCGTGAAGATATAGTGACCGGATGGCATTTTTACGATGTTTCACAAAGTCTTGAATTTATCAAGGCAGGTTATACAGTAGGTGTCCCACGGCAAAGCGTCCCTTGGTGCGCCCATAATTGTTCAAGTTTAATGCTTCCGTTTCAACTGTCCCAACAAAAATTCATTCAAGAATACCAACCGTTTTTTAACTAAGTACTTTATTTAAAAGAGAAAGAAGGAGAAAAATGGTAGATCCTCGTAAAATTTGTTTTATCTACTGTGTCAATAATGATCATCTTTTATTCAGATCGCTTTGTACCATAGATAAACTGTACATTCCGGGAGGATACACTATTGAAAACCGTGTTATTAAAAATGCTTCCAGTATCACTAAAGCATATAACGATGCCATGAAAAGCTCCAACGCAAAGTACAAAGTGTATTTACATCAGGACATGGAGATAATCAATCCGAATTTCTTAAAAGAAATGATAATGATATTTTTAAAACATCCTCAGTTGGGGTTGATGGGTGTCGCCGGAGCCAAACAGTTACCCCCGGATGCTTACTGGCCTCATGCTTCTGCTTGTTATGGTAAATTTATGTGGGGTAGTTCACCATTTATCTGGAATGAAGTGTTGGGGGACTATGAAACGGTACAAGTTATCGATGGAGTGGCAATGATAAGTCAATACGATGTGTTATGGCGGGAGGACATATTTAAAGGGTGGCATTTTTATGATATCGCGCAGAGTCTTGAATTTATTAGAGCAGGTTATGAGGTTGGGGTTGCCCGCCAAACCGAGCCATGGTTTTTGCACCAAGTTCATGATGTAAGTATGGCCGGTTATGAGGAAAACCGTCAGCTATTTTTATTTCATTACGGAAATTTTATTGCCCATTAGCACAACCCTTTATGAACAATCGGCTCAATTACTTGTTATTCCGGCATTTTCTTACTTTTTTCACTTCCGTATTATCGTGCATAACATACAATATTTTATGTATTTAAAATTGAGTTTATCCTATTGGAAGGTGGATTCGAATAATGGGCGATAACCCGATTAGTGATCAGTTTCACCAATTGTATTATGATTCACTTACTTGGTTAAATACTTTCTGGATGGGAGTGCCGATTCAGAAATGTCCTTTAGATTTATGGATTTATCAAGAAATGATTTTTGAATTAAGACCTGACGTCATCATTGAATCCGGGACCGCGGATGGAGGCAGCGCTTATTATCTTGCCAGTCTATGTGACTTGGTACAGAACGGACGGATTTTAACAATCGATATTACCCCGAAAACAAGGCCGCAACACCCAAGAATAACTTATTTAACCGGGTCGTCAGTATCGCCGGAAATATATAATAATGTTCGTAATTCAATAAAACCCCATGAACGGGTCATGGTTATTTTAGATTCAGATCATAGTTTTGGGCATGTTTTAAATGAATTACGCATTTATGCCCTGCTTGTTACTGCGGGAAGTTATATGGTTTTGGAAGACACAAACATTAACGGGCATCCCGTATATCCAAACTTTGGTCCTGGACCTATGGAAGCATTACAGCAATTTTTGGCCGAAAACAAAGGTTTTACAGTTGACAAATCCCGAGAAAAATTTTTCATGACATTTTTCCCCAACGGTTTTTTAAAGAAGTTGTAATAAGTTCATTGTAGGTTTATTCCCTTAAAAAGAGAACCTCTTTATACAAAGAGGTTCTCTTGATTTTTTTTCGAAAATCCCAAATGACTGGTGATTATCCAAGTATTGGAATTGAAAATTGCATAATCCAGGTGAACATTGCCGGGTTTTGATCCGGGGTGAAGCCTGGCGCTGCCAAGTTCACCACTGTGGAAGTTATATCGATGGTATCACCAGTTACTAAAGATATTGCGAGATATTCAAATGTTTTAACATTCCGCCATTGTAAAGGACTGGGAGTATTTGTGTTAAATCCAACCGGTGTTAAGACTGTCGGTATTCCCAGTAATGTCGCGGTAACGGTGACCGAGTATTGATTGTCCGCTGCATGAGATAAGGATAAATCATAGAGCCCAGGTGGTATTGTCGTAACGGAAAATGTTGAACCGATGGCTCCCACGGTCAAACGTCGGGTAAAAGTAGCGACCGTATCCACGGCTGGATTTGCTTGCGGTACGGAAAATAAGTATTGGGGTATTTCTCCAAAACCGCTTGTTGGTGTGATATTATCTCCAGTCCAATCCAGACTGGGCCAAAATGTAAAGGGATTGGTAACAACTACCGGTTGTGTCCCTACCCATAATGGACCCGGAATTGGAGGTGTGGCAGGCGGGATACTCGCGTATATGGCAAGTGGTTGCGACATTTATATCCCCTCCTTTTTTAGGATGATATATAATATGCAATTTTTTATAAAGTGTTATTAACTATTGCAAAATGTGCTAAAACTATATTGGAAAAAATAACAAATCTATAAATATAAAAATTTATTATCGCTAATTAAAAGGTTTAGCCATATTTAGTGGTATCACTCAAAAATGATTTCCATTTCTTTTGAAAATATTTTTCTCCTTCGCGATAATATCTCCGTAACTTTTGGAAATCCCTACAACTGCCGGATACACAATGGATAACCGTGCTTTCGGGACAATAGATTATTTTATAGCCATGAAACCGGGCGTTATAACAATAATCCGTTTCTTCAAAATAATGAAAATAATGTTCATCAAAAAGGCCTAATTTCGGAATCAGTTCACGTTTTATTCCCATACAGGCGCCGCCGACGCTTAATACTTCGAGCTGTTTATTGTAACGGTCAGGTTCATTGGGTTCATTCCAACCTCGAAACAATGGGTGGGCATTGGTTCCAACTACTCCGACTCCGACTAATAAACCCGAGGGATTTACTAATCTTGGACCAACGACCGCAACCCCGGAAGATGATAATGTAGTGATCAGAGGCGGCAACCATTTGTTTGTAACCAGAATATCGCTATTTAAAAGAAAAATGTAATTTCCACTCCCGGCTGATATTCCTTGATTACAAGCCGGACCATAACCCCGATTTTCTTGGTTGTAAATACCGTTAACAAAATCACTATGGTTTTTAATCAACTCGACACTTCCGTCGCTGCTCGCGTTGTCCACGACCCAAACCCGGTAATCATTAATATTGCCGGAAAATTTTTTTATACTTTGGAGGCAATCCGATAGATAATCTTTCGTATTATAATTGATGATGATAATATCAATTTGGTAACTAACCATTAAACTCCTAACCTTTATCGGTTTTTATTTTGACAGCGGGTAGTTTTTTATGAAATAGCGTTGTAAAGCATCTTGATAGGATGGCATTGCGATACCCATCAAATCAAGAGCATCTTGAGCTAAAATGCTGTACCGGGGACGGGGGGCGGGGCGATTTAGTTCTTCTGAAGAAAGGGCTTTTAACGAAACCTCTTTTTGGCCCGCATATTTTAGAATTTGTCCGGCAAATTCAAACCAAGAACAATTCCCGGTATTGGTAATATGATAAATGCCATAAGCTTTTGTTTGAATTAATTTTGCAATGACCATTGCTAAATCAAAGGCATAAGTGGGGGAACCAAATTGATCATTTACAATTGTCAAAGATTTGCTTTCTTCCGCCAGCTTTAAAATGGTTTTAACGAAATTATGGCCGATGTCACCAAAAAGCCAGGCGGTTCTAATGATAAAAAACTTGTTTAAATGCATTTTAACAATTTCTTCCCCTTGCCATTTGGTTTTTCCATAAATATTAATTGGCTTGCAGAGATCATATTCATGGTAGGGAAGATTTTTACAGCCATCAAAAACATAATCAGTAGAAATATAAACTAATATTGAATTGGCACTTTGACACGCATTTACCACATTCTTGGTGGCTAATACATTTCCCAAATAAGCAGAAGTTGGATTCATTTCACACTCATCTACATTAGTTTTTGCTGCACAATGAATAACTACCTCCGGCTTAACCATTAAAATATAATCCAAAGTATCCTGGGGTATAGTCAGGTTGATTTTAGGCAAATCTGCCAAGCTTAATTTTTCATTTTTTAAAATTTCTTTTAGCGCATTACCTAATTGACCATTCGCTCCCGTAATTAAAATATTCATTCTTGGTCCCTCCTGGATTTGATATCTTTCGACCAAGGACGATGTTTCAGATAGGAACAGGTGCAAATCCTTAACATCCACGTGCGGTTCCTAATCGATTTACCTATTGTGTGTCATCCAGTCAAACCCAATTGTAGAGTCATCCCACGGAACTCGATATTCATCAGGGTTATTGGATTGATATGATTCTGTAGTTACATAAGCAATCATTGCCGGAGTAGTTCCCAAAACTCTGTAACCATGGGCAACTCCTGCAGGAATTTGCAATAAAACAGGATTATGTTCACCCAGATAAAAAACATTTGTCTCCTTATGGGTAGGTGATTCCGGTCGAAGATCAAATAAGACGACTTGAGCATTACCCAGCGGAAAAAACCATAAGTCATCCTGAAGTTTATGATAATGAAAAGCCTTGATAACACCCGGGAAGCTTAGAGAGATCGAAAACTGGCCAAATTTTTTAAATGCCGAATCGTCATTTCTTAACACTTCCAAAAAAAATCCACGATCATCAAGGTGCTTTATCAGTTTTTTGCTCGTTACGTTTTCTATCATTTTTAGCCCCACCCTTGAAGAATTTTATAAATTTATATTTTCAACTGCTAAAAGTGATTATAGAAATATCCTATTCAAATCCGGTAAGAAATTATGCTTAAAACTTATGTACAGTATTATCCAATCATGAAGGCCGACGCTCCGACATATCAAGTATTCTGTAAAGTCCCAGTACTCAAGATGCTCATAACAATTGTATCGTGAAAACAACCATTCCGGAAAACATCTTCCCGAAAAATTCCTTCTTGCAAAAAACCCGCTTTTTGATAACATTTTAAAGCCGCTAAATTGTCCGGATCTACTCTTAACCAAAGCCGATGCAGATTTAGTTCGGAAAACCCAAAACGAATCAATGATTTTGTTGCGTTCGTTCCATAACCTTTACCCCATTCGTTTTTATCACCAATGAATATTCCCATTTCCGCGTTACGGTTTTTCCAATCAATAGATTTTATTTGGGCGCCGCCAATGTGCTTGGATTCATTGGTATAAATTGAAAAATGAAGCTCTTGGGACTTCTTTTGACTAATATGTTCATACCATTTTTCCAAATCCATTTTGGAAAGGGGAATCGAACTCAAATTTGTAAAGTAACGGGTAACTTCCTGATCATTTAACCATAGGTGACGTTCCTTCATATCATCAAATTCTAATCCCTTGATGATGATATTTCCCGCCTGATACTTCATTTTTTCCTCCTTCCGGAATAAATATTATCGGTAAATCCTTTTAATGAATATTAACAGAATCCTAATTTTAGACTTCCTGGCGTTAAAGAAAGGGAAATCGATGCGAATCGGAATTTTAGGAGCAGGTGGACACGGTAAGGTAGTATTCGATTTATTAATGGCCGTTAAAAGTTTTGAAATCGGCGGTGTTTTTGATCGCAAATTCCCATCCATTCAATATTCAGAATTGCCGATTATCGGCTCGGAAAATGATTTGATCCATTTCTGGCGGAATTTTCGCTTGGAAGAGGCAGTGGTTGCTATTGGTAACAACCAAGTCCGGGAACGCCTTTTCTCACAATTGATCAAAACCGAATTAGCTCTTCCGGTTTTGATTCACCCAAGCGCCACTATAAGTTCCAGTGCGGTCATCGGTCCTGGAACAGTAATTTGCGGCCATGCTTTCATAGGCCCCGGGGTGCTTATTGGCGCCGATTGCATCGTCAACACCGGAGCCAATATTGATCATGATTGTCTTTTAGCCGACCATATCCATATTGGTCCGGGAGTTAATTTGGCTGGCGAAATCGAAATTGGTTGTTATACTTTCATCGGAATCGGCGCCAACGTTATCCCTGGAATTCATATTGGTAATCGGGTAATCATTGGGGCGGGAAGCACAGTGATATCGGATGTGTCTGATGATATTACTGCAGTTGGAACACCAGCCCGGGAAATTCATAGCAAGAAGTGACATAACTTCAACATTATTTAATTTTATAACTATATTATTATTGAATAAACTTGGGGTAATCAAAGGAGGAACAATGATTCGAAAAATAGCCGTTGTAACCGGAACCAGGGCGGATTATGGAATTTATCGACCGGTTTTAAAGGAAATTAATTCTCGTGAAAATCTATCTCTCCATTTAATTGTTACAGGGATGCATTTAACAGGGGAATTTGGGCAGACAATTCACGATATTGAGAGCGATGGATTTCAAATTGAATCCAAAGTCGATATGCTGCTCAGAAGTGATACCAAAGCAGCTATGGCAAAATCGTTGGCCATAGGATTGCTTGGGATATCCCAGGCGTTGGAAAAAATTGAACCGGATTTTCTACTGGTGTTAGGGGATCGGGGTGAAATGCTAGCAGGAGCAATTGCCGGGGCTCATATGCGCATTATAACCGCTCACCTTCATGGCGGGGAGCTATCGGGTTCCATTGATGGATCATTGCGTCATGCCATCACTAAACTGGCTCACATCCATTTTCCCGTGACCGATGAGGCAGCCAAGTGCATACTTGCCTCCGGGGAAGAAGCGTGGCGGATCATCCGAATCGGAGTCCCCGGTTTGGATGATGCTGAACAAGGTTTTGATGTAAGCCGATCTGAAATTGAAAAATACCTTAATATTTCCTTAAGTGAAAAGTTTGCGTTGGTTATTTTCCATCCCGTATTGGAAGATCAGGAGAAGTCAGCGCTCCAACTAAGAAATGTATTAAAAGTAATTTTGGAGACTGAATTACAATGTCTGTTATTTCTGCCCAATGCCGATGCCGGTCATGATTTTATTTTGAAGGTAATCCATGAATACCGAAATAATCAGGCTATCCACCGCGTTTTACATGTTCCCCGGCGTCTTTATTTAGGGATTTTGGCGCAAGCGTCCGTAATGATCGGTAATTCCAGCAGCGGAATTATTGAAGCTCCCTATTTTAGGCTTCCCGTAATTAATATTGGTCCCCGCCAACAGGGCAGAGTGAGGGCGGGAAATGTGGTTGATATTGACGGAGAAGAATCTGAGGTTCGTCTGGCATTGTCAAATTGCTTCCAAAAAAAATTAGATCCGAATCTGTATAATCCATACCATCCTGGGGCTGGAAAAGTGGTAGCCGATACACTATCGAATCTAACTATTGATGATGAATTATTAAACAAGGGTTTCACATTTTAGTCTCTGGGTCGTAAAAGTCACAATTTTGTTGGTTTATACTTAATACTAGGTTAAATCAAAAGATTCATCCAGTTGGAAGGTTCAAGGTTTGAATTTTCGAACAGCGTCAATAACTTTTTCTTGCTCTTGATGGCTTAAATCAGGGAAAATTGGAAGAGAAAGAATACGTCTCCAAATTTCGGAAGCAACCGGACAAATCGATTTGAATTGCCGATAATATGGATGTAAATGAGCCGGCAAATAATGAACGCCTGGAGTAATCCCCTCGCCTAATAAATGATTAATCATCCGATCCCGAGAAGTTTCGTCGGGTAACTTAATTTGATAAAGATGCCAAGACGACTTCACATAAGAACGTTCTTGGGGCAAGGTCAACCAATCAATATCATGGAATGCCCGGTTATATTCGCTAACAATATATTGCCGAATTTGATTTAATTGGCTGAGCCGTTTTAATTGGACTACACCAATAGCAGCCGCAATATCACTCATATGATACTTGAAACCTAGCTCTTCGACCCAATATTTCCATTGATATCCTTTGTCAGTTTCAGAACGTTTCCAGGTATCCCTGGATATTCCTAACCAGCGCATTTCGTTAAACCACTTTTGATACCACTCATCTTGAGCGGTTATGGCTCCTCCTTCTCCACATGTAAGATTTTTTACTGCATGAAAACTAAAACAGGTGAATGGGGCGATACTGCCTATCGGTTTATCTTTATATGATGCTCCGCAAGAGTGTGCAGCATCTTCAACAAATATTAGGCCATTTTCTGATGCAATAGCCATCAATTCATCCAAATCGCAAGGATGACCGGCTATATCAACACCGATGATTGCACGGGTTTTCGGAACAATTTTTTTTGCTACATCGTTCGGATCAATATTGAGAGTGTCGGGCAAGATATCGGCAAATACGGGTGTTGCTCCACAATACGATATGGAATGAACCGTTGAAATAAAAGTCATCGGGGTGACAATAACCTCATCACCGGGCTGCAGGTTTAGGGCAGCCATAACCAGGTGTAAAGCAGCAGTGCAAGAATTGAGGGCAACACAAAATTTGGCTTTTACATATTGGGCAAATTTATCTTCAAATTCGGCAGTTTTTGGGCCTAGGCCAAGCCATCCTGAACGCATTGTGTCTGCAACGGCCTGTATTTCTTCATCGGTAATGGAAGGCTTAAGAACCGGGATTGTCATCAGGAGTAACTCCTTTCGTTCTTTTTAATTAAAGTTTTCCTATTGATTATCGATCCTTGATGTAACTTCTGATAAGCGTAAGATGGTTTTAAGCTGTTTACAGACTTCATGTACTTGATCCTTCGAAATCTTAGTATAAAAAGGTAACGCTAAAGTGGTTGAAGCCACAGATTCTGTGACTGGAAAAGAACCTGACCTGCAACCCAGTTTTTTTTGGTATAACGGTTGTAAATGGATAGCTGGAAAATACGGCCTGGTTTCAATGCCCGCTTCTGCCAAATCCCGAATGACAATCTCCCGTATGCTGGGATCACAAAATCTCACTACATAAACAAACCAACTTACAACACTATTCTTCATTATTCTGGAACCGGGTGTCGTAAGGAGTAACTCATTTTGCAGTTCACTTTCGTACCACTTTGCTACTCTAGCCCTGGATGTTAAAATTTCTTGCAACCTTCTTAATTGTGCAACACCCAGTGCTGCAGAGAGTTCATCAAGTCGGTAGTTATAACCGAGATGTTTATGGTATAACCAGTGATCGCCGGCTTCACGGCCTTGATTGGCGAGGCAGCGAGCCATTATTGCGACGGTTTTATCGTTGGTTGCAACAGCTCCGCCTTCGCCCGTAGTTATTTGTTTATTCGGATAAAATGCAAATGCCCCGGCAATGCCGCGTCCACCTACCGACTGTCCATTAATCTGCGCTCCAATAGCCTCGCAGGAATCTTCAATAACTGGCAAATTATGCTTTTCAGCGATGGCGCAAATTTTATCCATTTGTACAGGAAAACCAAAGACATGAACGACCAAAATGGCTTTAGTACGGGGAGATATTTTACTTTCAATTAAATCCGGATCAATATTAAAATCATCCGGCGAAATATCACAGAAAACGGGAGTAGCACCCACGTAAAGAATACAATTTGCAGAAGCAATAAAACTGTAGGGGGTGGTAATCACTTCATCCCCTGGTTTAATGCCAAGCGCCAATAAAATAAGATGTAGGGCAGCGGTTCCTGAACTGACTCCCACTGCATACTTGGTTCCGGCTATAGATGCCAATTGAGCTTCAAATTCTTTAATCATGGGACCGCCGCTTAAATAATCAGAACCAAGAGCTTCATGAACATAATTCATTTCAAGTTCCGTGATATCGGGTCTAGATAAAGGGATTATGGCTGAAGGGTTCAAAATGATGCCTCCCATTGTAAGATATTCAAATGATCAACAGCCCGAATAAGCTTCAAAATTTCGCTCATCGCCAAAAAAGTTTGATCCTTGGAAGACAATATCGGCGGATTTGATAAATCCACCGGCGTTCCTGGTGGAAGATGCCCGGATCCACTTGCTAAAATCAACAAATCTTCAAATTGATACACATTACCAAGTTCATCACCGGTAATTAATTCTTCATGAAGTTTTTCACCTGGCCGCAAACCACTGAATTCGATTTTTACAGTTTTTCCGGTGATATTTTGATAGCGCTGAGCGATAACTTCAGCTACGTCCATCACTTTTACGGAAGGCATCAGAAATATGAAGATCTCTCCTCCGTTGGCATAAGAAGCTGCTTTTAAAACCAAATTGACTGCTTCTTCGGTCGACATTATAAAGCGGGTCATCTGGGAATCGGTTACTGTCAGAGTTTGGGTACGGGATAACTGATCCAAAAAAACCGGAATAACAGACCCACGTGCTCCCGCTACATTGCCAAATCTAACACAAGAAAAAGTAGTGTGATGCTTTCCTTTAATAAAATTGGCAGTAATCAATAACTTTTCTGCCAGCAGTTTGGTAATTCCCAATATACTGCTGGGATTGACGACTTTATCAGTACTGATGCCGATTACTAATTTAACGCCACTGGAAATACTTTGTTCGATTAGATTTTGGGTACCAAGCACATTGGATTTTATCGCTTCAAAAGGGTTAAATTCGCAGGCTGGCAGATGTTTCAAGGCTGCCGCATGAAAAACGATATCGATATCATCAAGAGCAGTTCCTAACCTGGCTGCATCCCGAATATCACCGATAAGATATCGAACGTTTGCAGGATTTCCTAAACGCAGCGACAATTCAAGCTGTTTAGTTTCATCCCGGCTGAAGATTCTGACAACCGCAGGCTGATAGGTTAATATCTTTTCGACGAGCGCGGAACCGATAGTGCCAGTGCCACCCGTGACCAAAATATTACGCCCCTGGATAATACGTTCTAAATTTGCATGAGATATCATTTTATCACTCCGTAATAGTTTCAAATATAGTTTATGATTTTGAATGAGGATCGTGCCGGGATTTAAGAATTGAAATCAGAGTAAAAATTCTATCGGAAAAAAGTTAAGAATTGGTAATTTTCCCATCAAAAGAAAAGGTGGTTTAAATTATAGATTTGTGACACTATCATAAACACTATAATTTTCAATCCTCATAAAATAAAATAAAGAAAAAACGGATAAGCGTTTAATTCGTATGATTAAAATTTACGAAAAAAATGGACTCAAATGAAGATATTCAATCATTTAACAAAACCCAACAAGATACCATTGAAGGATATTGCCCTGATTGTTTTGGATTTTGATGGAATTTTTACTGATAATAAAGTCATGGTTAGCGAAGAAGGCAAAGAATTTGTATCTTGTACACGTGCTGACGGTTTAGGGATTAAGCTGTTAAATTCAAAGCATATTCCAATGCTGATTTTATCAACTGAGACAAATCCGGTTGTTACCTCCCGGGCCCAAAAGTTAAATCTAACCGTGATCCAAGGACAAGAAAATAAAAAGCAAACCTTGCTCAAATACTGCAAAGAAAATGAAATCAATCTCCAAAATGTGTTATATGCCGGCAATGATCTCAATGATTATGAGGTCATGAAATGTATTGGCTTTCCGGTAGCTCCCAAAGATGCTCATCCAGAAATCAAGCGTATTGCCAAATATATCATTTCCAAAAATGGGGGAGAGGGAGTGGTCCGGGAGTTGGCGGAAAACTTGATTCAATATTGAGGAGAGATTTTATGTCAATTTTTATCATCGCGGAAATAGGAATTAATCATAATGGCGATATTAATATTGCCAAAAAGCTAATTGCAATCGCCAAGGAAGCCGGTTGTAATGCGGTCAAATTTCAAAAGCGAAGCATTGAAAAGGTTTATAGTAAGGATTTTCTGGATTCGCCCCGGGAAAGTCCATGGGGTCATACGCAGCGGGCTCAAAAAGAAGGATTGGAATTCGGTCTCTCTGCGTATGAAGAAATCAATCAATATTGCAGGACTCAAGATATCGATTGGTTCGCTTCGGCTTGGGATTTGGAAAGTCAAGAATTTTTGCGGCAATTCAGCTGTAAATACAATAAAATTGCTTCAGCCATGCTTCTCTTTGAACCATTATTAAAAGAAGTGGCTTCAGAAGGCAAACACACTTTTATTTCGACTGGAATGAGCCAGCGAGAAGATATCGAAAAAGCAGTAGAGATCTTTACTCGTGCAAACTGTTCCTTTGAATTGATGCATTGTGTTTCTACTTATCCCATGGAAGATGAAGATGCCAATTTAAATCGAATACTCACTTTACGAGAAACTTTTCACTGCAATGTGGGGTACAGCGGGCATGAAGTTGGCTTGGCTGTTTCGTACGCAGCGGCCGCATTGGGGATTACTTCTTTGGAAAGGCATATCACTTTGGATCGTGCCATGTACGGTTCCGACCAGGCTGCTTCTTTGGAACCTAACGGATTAAGAGTTCTAGTTGGAGGGATCCGAAAAATTGAGCAGGCAATGGGAGATGGTTCTATCACGATTACAGAGAAAGAAGTACCGATAAGTAAAAAGTTACGAGCGCATTATATTAAATATTAGAAAGAGAATTGAACCATGAATGCCTGTTATCTTTGCGGCGGAAAATCATTTATGAAGAGATCCGGGAAGGTAAGGGATAAGCCGGACCTTGATATTTTGGAATGCGAATCTTGTGGATTGGTATTCCTATCTTCTTTCGAGCATATCGGTTCGGGCTTTTATGAAAACTCGCAAATGGACGGCAAGGATTCAAGTATCCAAAACTGGGCCAGGGAAACAGTAAAAGACGATCAGAGACGTTTCAAAACGCTACAACCATTAATTACTAACAAAACAATTTTAGATTTCGGATGCGGCAACGGTGGATTTTTGGAAAAAGCCGGTCAAGTGACAGCCAAAGCAGTCGGAATGGAACTCGAAGAAAGGTTGAAGCCTTATTTTGTTTCGAAAAAATTAGAGGTGCATTCCAATTTGGAAGAAATCCCGGAGCTTTTTGATATAATCACTCTTTTTCATGTATTGGAACATTTGCCGGATCCGCTTAAAATATTGCAACAACTTAAGACAAAATTAAATCCCGGTGGCTGTATCATTGTTGAAACACCTAACGCCGAAGATGCCCTTTTAACCCTTTATAAAAATAGTCCTTTTGCCAACTTTACTTATTGGAGTTGTCATTTGTTTTTATTTAAAAGCGATACTCTTACAAAACTTGCCAAAAAGGCTGGACTCAAAATCAATTCGATTCAACAAATCCAACGGTATCCGTTATCAAACCATCTTTATTGGCTTGCTAATGGTAATCCCGGAGGGCATGCCCGGTGGAATTTTCTCAATAGCCAAGAACTTGCAGATGCTTACGAAAAGCAACTAGGACTTATAGGTCGCTGTGATACCCTCTTGGCGTACTTAGGAGTTTAGGAGTGGATAATGATTAGAAATCTGGGTGTAATGCAAGGAAGATTGCTTCCCAAATATCAGAAACGTTATCAAGCACATCCTGTAGGATACTGGCAAGAAGAATTTCCAATCGCTAGTAATTTCGGCCTTTCCTTCATCGAGTTTATCCTTGATTATAATAATGTTGAACAAAATCCGCTATTGACGCAGTCAGGAATCGATGCGATCCGGAGGCTTTCTGAAGAAACCGGGGTTCTAGTGAAAACAATCTGTGGCGATTATTTTATGACAGCCCCCATCCACAGCGAATATCAAAAAATCTCTACCCATAGTGGCCAAATGTTACAGCTTTTATTATTCAAAGCTAAAAAATTGAGTATAAACGATATTGTAATTCCTTGTGTGGATCAAGCGGCTTTCCGGAACGAACAACAAATGGTTCTTTTTTGTCGAAATATTGGCCCGGCTCGGGATGTAGCTGAAAAACTCCAGATTCATCTGGCTTTGGAAACAGACCTACCTCCAAAAAATTTATTAACATTACTTGAAATGTTGGATTCACCAATATTTACAGTGAATTATGATACAGGAAACAGTGCCGCATTAGGTTATAACCCCATTGAGGAGCTGGCGGCCTACGGTTCTCGAATTTCCGATGTTCATCTTAAGGATCGGGTGAAAAATGCTGGTTCGGTTGAACTGGGTACTGGTGATACTGATTTTCAAAGTTTTTTTGATGCTTTGATCCAAACAGACTATAATGGTCCGTTGATTATGCAGGCATACCGGGATGATGAAGGAGTGGCGATTTTTAAAAAACAACTTCATTGGATTCTCCCTTGGATTCCTAAACTTCCTGAGTAGATGAAAAAAAGAGTAAAAATTATGAATATCAAAGGATGAATGTTACATGATGGTGATGGCCATAGTACCTGCACGCGGTGGTTCGAAAGGAGTGCCGGGGAAGAATATCCGGCTTTTAAAAGGTTTTCCACTAATCGCCTATTCGATTGTCACAGCCCGCTTGACACAGCATATTGAACGGGTTCTTGTTTCAACCAATTCGGAAAAAATTGCCACAATCGCCAGGGAATATGGGGCAGAAGTACCTTTTTTACGACCCGATAGATGGGCACAGGATAATTCCCCAGACTGCAGCTTTGTGCTTCATGCCATCAATTGGTTGGAGGATCACGAAAAAGCTATTCCCGACTATCTGGTTTTAATGCGTCCCACTACTCCTTTGAGAAAACCGGAGGTTGTGGATGCTGCCATTGAGGCGATTATCCAACATCCTGAAGCAACGTCGTTACGCTCGGCGCATCTAGCGCCGGAATCTCCTCTGAAATGGTTTCAGAAGGACCAAGCCGGGTATTTTAAAGCGCTTTTTGAAGGATTATCCAATGATCAAATCAACAACCCCCGTCAACAGTTCCCGGAAGCCTTTATTCCCGATGGTTATGTTGATATTGTAAAACCTGCCTTTATCCGTGATTGCGGATTATTGTACGGTGATCGCATGCTCGGCTTTCATACGCCTTTTTGCACGGAAGTCGATACTGAAAATGATTTTGCCAGGCTTGAATACGATTTAAAAATATATCCCAGTATGATTTGGGATTATCTAAATCAAAATTATACAAAAAGAGATGGGAATAATGTCGGGATTTAAATTCAATATCGTTCCAAAATCAGTACCGCAGGTCCTTACCCAATACCGGAAAATCGTTACCAAAATTCCGGTGCCGGAAAGCATTAAAATTTTAAATGATTTGGACCTTTATGAATCCGTATCCATGCATGGCCAATTACCAGTTGTCTGGGATAAGGCCGAAGATTTTCTGGTTTGCGATGCCTGGGGCAATCAATGGATCGATTTCACCAGTACCATCTTTGTAGCCAATGCCGGGCACGGCAATCCGCGTATTATACAATCCCTCCGGGATTTATTAGATAAACCGTTATTGCATACTTATACCTATGCAAGCAAGGAACGGGCGGAATATTTAAAGTATCTGATTACAAACACTCCCGCTCAATTTGAAAAGGCCTTTCTGGTATCCGCCGGTACGGAGGCTACCGAGGCAGCACTAAAACTGATGCGGCTTTATGGAATGAAACGGGGGAAAAAGCGCCCGGGGGTTATTTGTTTTGAAGGAAATTGGCATGGTCGTACGATGGGTGCGCAGTTAATGGGTGGCAATGATTCTCAGAAAGAATGGATCGGTTATCGGGACCCCAATATTTATCATTTGCCATTTCCTTATCCTTGGCGTAAAGCGGCTATGGATAATCCGGGGGAATACTTTCAACAGAGTGTCCAGGAATTGATTTCCGCTCATGGGCTTGATCCGGACCTAGATTTGTGCGGTTTTATGATTGAGTCTTACCAAGGTTGGGGAGCCATTTTTTATCCCCCGGAATATATTCAAAAAATTGCAGAATTCGCCCGTTATCACGGAATGTTAATAGCCTTTGATGAAATGCAGTCCGGATTTGGCAGGACCGGCAAATTGTTTGGTTATATGCATTATGGAGTTGAACCTGATTTGCTTTGCTGCGGCAAAGGTGCCGGTTCCAGTCTTCCCCTATCTCTGGTTTTAGGTAGCGTTGAGATTATGGATTTACCCGAAATCGGCTCGATGAGTTCAACCCATTCAGCCAACCCCATGGCTTGTGCAGCAGGAAAAGCCAACCTGAAAGCGTTACTCGAGGATGAAATCATTATCAAATCCCTTCCCGCAGGTGAATTACTACACAACAAACTGAATGAACTGAAAGATAAATATTCGAAATACATCCGTTTCATTTTGGGTAAAGGAATGGTGGCAGCCTTATTGTTTTATGATCGTGATGAAAAACCGCTCTCCGGTCTTTGCACAGCTATATCCCAGATAGCCATGGAGAAAGGCTTGTTGGTAGTTCATACTGGACGGGAATCAATTAAACTCGCTCCTTCCTTAACAATAACCAAAGAAGCCCTGTTGGAAGGGATACAAACTTTAGACGAAGCCATCGGCGAGGCCATCGCCAATAGGTCATGATTACCGGATACCGTCATACCGGACTGGTCGTGCGCGATTTGGAAAAATCCCGCTCTTTTTATGAAAATTTACTGGGATTTCAATTATGGAAACAGGCATTGGAAACCGGACCGTTCATTGAAAAGGTTGTGGGTATTCAAGGAGTAATTCTTGAATGGGTTAAGTTAAAAGCTCCCGATGGTACCTTGCTGGAATTGTTATATTACCAACAACCTTCTGCATTTGAAGAAGGGGAGTACATTCAGCCTTCCAACAAAATTGGTTGTTCGCACATTGCCTTTACAGTGAGTGACATCGAAAATCTTTACTGTTCTCTCGTAGAAAAAGGTTTTTATTGCAATAGTAGTCCGCGACTTTCACCCGATGGTCGAGTGAAAGTATTATACTGCCATGATCCCGATGGCATTATCGTGGAATTGGTTGAGGAATGCGACAGTCTCTGAAAATCTCATCTCTTGCACGCTCAATTGAAGGGTGGAGTGCCAAGAAATAATGGAACATTTGAATCTAACCGCTTATGATAATGTTGAGGAATTGTCAAATTTTACAGCGGAAAGTTTTGAACTCTATTGCCGGTCAAAGTTGAGTTCATGTGATCCGTACCTTAAATTTATCCGCAAGAATTGCTATGATTCTTGCTGGCAGGGAAATATCTGTGAGATAGGTTCGGGAAGCGGGCGCTTATTATTTAGGTTGGAACAAGAGGGATTATTAAACTGCGGCATTGGTTATGAGAGCAGTCGTTCTCGCCATGAATTTTCTCAAAAATGGAAGAAAGTTCTTCGTAGCCGGAAGGTATCCAATATTCAGGGAAATGTCCTAGAAACTCCTTCACTGGCAAATTTTGATTTGATCATTGCGATTGATCTGGTTTATCAGTTAATCACACCGTTATATCCCGACGCCCAAAGAGATATGATGCAGTGGATCAATCATTCTCTTAAGAGAGGCGGTTATTTATTACTGGAAATAATGGATTTTCAAAATATCATCCAGTTAATTAATCTATCAGGTGGAGATGCTTATCATTGGTGGGAGGAATTCCCAATTCATGATCCGTGGGAATTCTCACTGGCTAAATTTTCGCTGGATGAACAAAAAGACATTGTCTGGGAGAAAAAGTTTATCCGGCGGGGTTCACAGGAAAGGTCAACCTTTACCAATATTTTGCGGAATTATTCTCCGGAAGATATCATGGAAATCCTTTGGAAATCGGGTTTTACCTCCCTGTTGTTCGATTCATTCCAAAGCGGTATTAAACTGGAACCCGGTGAGTACATTGTGTTGGCAAAAAAAGTCCAAGATTACGATTAGAACCAGGTTTTTAGATGTTATAAAAATGAGAGGGAGGGGCTCACAATGGAACTTAACTTGTATGAAAAACGAGTACTGGTAAGTGGTTCTTCCCGGGGAATCGGACTGTCGATAGCCCAAGAATTTTTAAGGGAAGGAGCCCAGGTAGCTCTGACCAGCCGTTCTCAAAACGATCTCAATCAATTACAAATCAAACTGGGGCAAAAGTTTGATCCCAATTCAATTTTAGCATTGCCGTGTGATTTTACAGATATCAAAGCGATTCAAAGACTCAAGGAACAAATCGAAATTATCTGGCATGGTTTGGACGTCCTGGTTTGTAATGTAGGAAGCGGAAAAAGCTCTTCCGATCCAATTCCTCTTCCTGAAGATTTCATGCGAATTTTTCAAACCAATTTTGATTCGGCTGTGAAAACAACACAGGAATTTTATCCTTTACTGAAGTTATCCCAAGGAAATATTCTATTCATCGCTTCAATTGCCGGTATTGAAGCCACCGATGCTCCCACGGATTACTCCGTAGCTAAAAGCGCCCTAATAGCCTTTTCCAAAAACCTCGCCCGAAAATTGGCGGGTGAGGGTATCAGGGTCAATTGCATAGCCCCCGGCAATGTTTATTTTTCCGGGGGAAGATGGGAAGAAAAAATGAAAGCGGAACCTGGAAAAATTCAAAAATTTATTGAAAGCGCCGTGCCATTACGGCGTTTTGGAAAGCCGGAAGAGATTGCCGCGGCAGTTCTTTTTTTAGTTTCCGAGCTTTCATCTTTTACCACCGGGGCCTGCTTAATCATTGACGGGGGACAGACCGCAACCCTTTTTTAATCTGAATGGAATCAATAGGAGAAGTCCATGAAAAATTTATTTGATTTATCCGGAAAAGTTGCAGTTATTACAGGCGGGGCGGGATTCTTAGGTCAAAAACACGCCGAAGCCATTGGCGAGTTTGGCGGTATCCCCGTGATTCTCGATCTTAATCCAACTGCAAACGATCATGTTGTGGAAAATTTAAGAAGAAAATATGGAAACGAAGCTTATGGCTTTGCTACTGACATTACTCAGGAATCTCAAGTCCGGGAAACCTGTGATAATATCATAAAGAAGTTCGGAAGAATCGATATTTTGATTAATAATGCAGCCAATAACCCGAAAGTAGATAAAATGAACCAACTGCAAAACGCTTCGCGCTTGGAAAATTTTCCTTTGGAACAATGGAATCGGGATTTAGCAGTCGGTCTAACCGGTTCGTTCTTATGCGCCAAATACTTTGGAACATCCATGGCTGCTTCCGCCGGAGGAAGCATTATTAATATTGCTTCGGACCTGGCACTCATCGCTCCCAATCAGAACCTTTATAAACAAGATAACATTTCAGAGCAGTTACAAACTGTTAAACCAGTTACCTATTCAGTCGTCAAAACAGCTTTACTCGGACTTACCCGCTATTTGGCCACTTATTGGCCGAAAAAAGGAGTCCGCGCGAATGCGATTTGTCCGGGGGGTGTTTACAACGGGCAGGGTGAAGAATTTTTGACGAGAGTCAACGTCTTGATCCCCATGGCCCGAATGGCTCGGCCTGATGAATTAAAAGGCGCCATCGCTTTTTTGGCATCCGATGCTTCCTCCTATGTGAACGGAGCAATCATTGTGGTTGACGGGGGGAGGAGCATATGGTGAACAGGAGATGGTTGAATATGGCAAATGGCCAACAATTTTTTTACCGCAGAGGAATACAATATCAAAAATAAGGTGGAGATAAGGAGATATTGAAATGTTTTTAAATGAAGCGATTCAAAAGGCTTTGAGTAAAACCAAAGGTAATACTTATCTGGAAATAGGAGTGGCTGCTGGAAGAACGTTTTCATTTATCAAAGCTGGACTTAAAATCGGGGTGGACCCAATATCGCCATCTCCTGATATTTTAAATTTGCTCTCAACAACCACTCAATATTACCAAACCACCAGTGATGACTTTTTTTCAAATCATGCAGGAATGTTGAGTGCTGAAGGTCTTGATTTTGCTTTTATTGATGGGTTACATACCTATCAACAGTCGTTGCAAGATGTTGAACATTGCCTTCAGTATTTAAATCCCTCAGGTATCATCGTCATGCATGATTGCAATCCGAAAACGGTTGGATTAATGCAAACCGGTTGTAGTGGAGATGTTTGGAAAACAATTGTTCATTTACGTTCAACCAGACAGAATCTTCGTGTATTTGTAATCGACTTTGATTATGGTTTGGGTTTTGTTTACTATGGAACGCCTGAAAATTTGCTTCACTTTTCGCCAGAAGAAATTAGTAAAATGACTTTTGACGATCTAGATAAAAATAGGTTATCACTGCTTGACTTGAAACAGGCGGATTATTTTGACAATTACCTATTTGGGCCTGCTGCCAACTAGAAAATGGTCGGTAACTAAAAGGGGAGGAACAATAGTGTTAAAACTTTTAAATAATTTATTGTCTGTTCAAGAAGTGGCCAAAAGTTATCAACAAGCTTTAGAAGAAAAAAAACCAATCAGTCATGTGAATCTAGGGGATGGGGAAATTATTTTCCTTGCGTATCAGCGAATTCCCGGTTTCGAAAACTTCCCTACATCCCCCTCAGGATTGGATCCCTATGCCATTTACAAATCGAACAAGCAAATCCGAGATGAAGTGCTGGATGGAGTCTTACATTCCGATATTATTGGAATGCCGGCTTCATTATATACCGAAAACTGGCCGGAAGCAGAAGCTTTTCTCGATTATTACTCCGTGCCGGTACAGCGGATTTGTGACAGTTATATGGGAAGATTTTTACATAATACCGGATTAGTATACGAAGTTCTAAAAAACAAGCGTGTCTATTTATTAGGAAACAGTGTTTTAAATTTAGTACCTTTATTAGAAAAAAATCAAATTGAACTAGCAGGATATACCACAGTGAATTATTTTGAAGATATTCCACGGGTTAAAGAGTGTATCGCAAAAACCGATTTTGACATGGCTTTAATTTCTGCCGGAATTCCTACTTTAATTCTGTCACCATGGATAACCAAGACTCTAGGCCGTTGTGCTTTTGATTTCGGTTGTGCGGTCCATTATTTAAATTGATTCCAAGGATTGTAAAAAATTTTTAAAGCGAAAAAGAAGAAGTGTTAGCCGAAAGGGGCTTGGAAATGGCATCCAGACTTTTGAATGGTTTAATGTCTACTCAGCAAGTGGCAGAAACTTTTCGTCAAGCTTTAGAGGAAAAAAGACCAATTAATCATGTCAATTTAGGGGATGGCGAAATCATTTTTCTCGCCTTCGGGCGGAGTGCCGGATTTGAAAAATGGCCATCGCCTTCAGATATTGAGCCTTATTTCAAGTATATTTCGGATCCAACAATCCGGGATGCAATGCTTGATGGCGTTTTGGGTTCTTATATTATTGGCATGCCGGCCCGGTTGTATACTGGAGATTGGTCGGAAGCAGAAGCCTTTCTCAATACTTTTTCTATACCAACCCAGCGGATATGTGATAGTTATACGGGAAGATTATTGCATAATACAGGATTGTTATATGAAATTTTAAAAGATAAACGTGTTTGTCTGCTGGGGAATCATGTCGATAATTTAGTTCCTTTTTTGGAGAATAATCACATTGAAATTGGTGGGCAGACGGAGGTAAATTATTTCGAAGATATTCCCCGGGTTCAGAATTATTTAAGTCAAATTGATTTTGATATCGCAATCCTGTCAGCCGGAATGCCAACTTTGATTTTGTCGTCTTGGATTCGAGGGACTCTCGGCCGTTGTGCCCTTGATTTCGGCAGCGCCATAAACTTTTTAAGTTAAACCATTATCGAATATAGAGCCAATAACCGGCGATATTCGTTGGCAATTGGCTAATTTCGGGGAACTATTTTGACAACCCTTGCTCTAACTTCTTTTGCATTAACATTTCCGCCAGTTGAAGATCTTCAAACGTGTCAATGTCAACCGATTGCAAATCCGGCATGGAATACGGAATCGTTTTTTCACCCAACAATTTTCCGCTCTTCAATATAAACTCGACACGGGAAATATAAATGGCCCCGTTTATTTTATACAATTGATTGGCATTTGTCAGGAGAGGCTTGACAATCTTGTTTTCAATTGTCGTTAAACAGTCGCTTTTTACCGGTGTCTGAGCCAAACCCACTACGCTGTCGGCTTCGGAAGAACGCAGCAGTTGAAAAGCAGTTTCCAAATCGGCAACCGTACGAAAAGGAGAGGTCGGTTCCAGTAAAACTAAAAATTCATAAAGTTCGTTTTCAGTATTTCGCAAATAATCAAGAGTGTGCAAGATAACATCCATTGTCGGTATATTATCCCCAGCCAGCTCCCTGGGACGTAAAAAAGGAGCACTGGCCCCGGCCCTAAGGGAAAGTTCCCGAATCACCGGGGAGTCGGTGGAAACAATTACTCGTGAAACACTTGGGCTGTTGAGGGCACATTCAATGCTATAGACAATGAGGGGTTTGCCGGCAAGAGGTTTCATATTTTTGCCGGGTATTCGTTTTGAACCGGCCCTGGCCGGGATAATGGCCAATAATTGATGATGGAGTTTAGTCAATTTAAACGCTCCCTTCAGGCAATTCCTCCATTGCGACAAAGGCTCTCCACTTCCTCAAAGAGCCGCTTGGAAGCCAAGCCGTCCGGAATGCAATATTGATGAAGAAAACCCTGGTAGCGCTCAACCGCTTGACTCTTGAAACCCGGATCGCTGAGAAGTTGTTTTACTGTTTGGTTAAGTTCGGCAGCATTGGTTACTTTGAGGGAAGCTCCTAAATCTCCAAACGAAAAAGTGGGTGGAGTCGGTTCAATCGTCACGACCGGAAGTTTAAAAAACATAGCTTCAAGTGCCGAAGTGGAAAAACTGGTTATGAAAAGATCTGCTCCACTCAACGCATCATAAAGGCTAATGTGGCCGAATTGTACCACTTTGCCATTGGGGTATCCTGCGGCTAATTTTTCATGTTCTTTCGGATTCTCTCCGGGATGCTGCAACATGACCAAATAAATACCCGGGACGGATCTTAATCCTTCCAGTAAAACGGGGACTATTAATTCGTCTATCCGTATAATGTCGGCTCCGTAGACGACAACTTTAATAGACGGGTCGATTCCCAGCATCGTACAGAGTTTTTCTTTTCCACACCAATCCCGGTTAAAAATAATATCAAAACGGGGCGATCCGATAACCGAGACTCTGGACTCAGGATAGCCGAATTTTTGATACCATTTTTGTATGGCGTTACCCCAGACTATTTTTTTGGTGGCCAGAATTGGAACATGATAGAAGAGGTCATTTTCAGACATTAAACCGTGTTGCAGAGTGAAGGATGGTACCTGATTAACCCGGGCAATCAGATTTAATGCGCCATCCATCGAAAAAACGGATGATACAGTTAATACCGCAGCCACATGAAAAGTATCAAACAGTAGCTGAACGGCGTCAAGTTGACCTACTATTTGGGGAATTTTATTTTTGAACCAATTCAGGAAATCAGCGCTTCCAAAAAGCGGATCGTTTTTCTGTCTTTTAACCACCTGTGTAATTTGAAGATTTAAATCCTCTATTGCCTGAGGATTGTCACGGAAATAATCACCGATATTATGCGAAGTCAAGTCTGGACGGTTGAGTTTAATCAGGTTAACCTCCGCCTGATTGGGACTAATCAGAAAACAGCGTTCTTTGGGCAAATATGATGAAGCGAGATCACCGAAGCCTCCCCGCATTAAAACAACTCCGTCCGGATGCGGTTTAAATATATAAGGTTCATCAGCCCATTGATAAATTTGAAGATTGTGGGAACGGATTATATCTTCCTGCCACAACGGATCGTTTTTGTTGATCTTTTGTTTCCAGTTGCTTAATAAATCGATATAAATAAATTTGCAAATCTGTACGCCGTGATGGCGGATTCCTCCAAAGCGGTCAAAAAACCGGCGAATCAATGCACAATTTGAGATATTTTGTTCATTCATCATTTTTAGCCTTTCTTTTTTAAGCAATTCCTCCGGTACGGCAAAGTGATTCGACCAGATCGAACAGGCGCTTCCCGGCAAACCCATCCGGAATGCAATATTCCGATAAGAATTTTTGATAATGGTTTATAGCATTGATGCGGAAGATTTCATCATGAATTAGCCGGTTTACCACTTGATGAAGCTCTTCAGCGTCAGTTACTTTGATCGATGCGCCCTGATCTCCAAAAGAAAAGGTTGGCGGAGTGGGTTCAATGGTAATAACGGGAAGTTTAAAAAACATGGCTTCCAATGCGGCTGTGGAATAATAGGTGATAAAATAATCGGCTCCGCTTAAGGCGTTATAAAGACCGATTTGTCCGAACCGAATGATTTTACTGTTGGTGAATCCTCCGGTCAAATGCTCGTAGAGCGCCGGTTCTTCCCCAGGATGCAAAAGCATGAGCAGAAATAGCTCTGGGATTGACTTCAATGCTTCGAAAACAATTGGCGCTATTGTTTGATTGAATCGGATAATTTGCGCCGCATAAACGATTATTTTTTTGCCGGGCTCGATTCCTAGTGTTTGACAAAGTTTATTTTTACTCCACCATTGCTGCTTAAAAATAATATCAAAACGGGGTGAACCGATAACCGAGACCCTGGATTCAGGATAGCCGAATTTTTGGTACCAGGCGAGAGTCGCCTTTCCCCAAATTAATTTTCTAGTCGCTAAAATAGGCACGTGGCAAAAAAGCTCATGATCAGCAATTAAGCCATGTTGTAACGTGAAGGATGGAATGCGGTTGGCTCTGGCAATTAGATTCAAAGCACCGTCCATTGAATAAGTGGATGAAATGGAAATTACAGCGCTTATTTGGAAAGTTTCAAATAACGATTGGACTGCATCCAGTAAGTAAACGATCCCGGGTATTTGGTCTTTAAACCATTTTAATAATTTTGGACTTTGCCAAAGGGAATCATCCGTTTGGTCCTTGATGGTTTGAGTGATTTCTTCAGTCAACCTGGCCACAGCTTTGGGATTTTCCCGGTAATAATCGGTGATGCTGTGAGCGATTAAATCAGGCCGGTTTAGCTTAATGGTATCAACTTCAGCCTGATGGGGACTAATCAAAAAGTAGCGTTCTTTCGGTAAATATAATGAGGCAATATCGCCAAATCCGGCCCGCATCAAAACAATACCGTCAGGATGGGGATCGTAGGTGTAGGGTCCATCACTCCAGTCATAAATTTCAGAATCATTCAACTGCTTTAACTCTTCCTGCCAATAGGGAAGGTTTTCCTCTGCCCAATTCATACCATAGTAATCGTTCATAAAGTTCAACACATGAAAATAAAAAAAATGACTGATCGACACACCATGATATGTAATATTTTGAAAGCGCTTGAAAAACCGATGTAATATTATGCCAAAGAAAATAGTTTGAGAGTCCATTATTCAACACCTTTGTAGAAATTTAAACGGTTCCTCCGGTATTGCAAAGCTGCTCGATTTCTTCAAAAAGCCGTTTTGACGCTGAACCGTCCGGAATACAATATTCGGAGAGAAATTGTTGATATTGACTGATCGTGCTGCTCCTATAAGCTTCATCGTTTATTAACCGGTTCGCCGTCTGATGAAGTTCGTCTGAGTTGGTAACCCGGATTGATGCTCCCAATTCTCCGTAAGAAAACGGGGGCAGGGATGGTTCAATGGTTATTACAGGAAGTTTAAAGAGCATTGCTTCCAATCCTGCTGTTGAACAATGGGTGATGAAAAAATCGGCTCCGCTTAGCGCATCATACAGGTTGATATGACCAAACTGTACCACTTTACAAAATGGAGAATTTCCGGCCAATTCCCGGTATTGAGGGACTAGTGCGCTTTCACTGGGATGTAATAATATGACCAGAAATAGCTCTTGAATATTTTCCAATCCTTTGACAATAATAGGAACAATCGTTTCTTTGTCAGTGCCGGTTGCATAAACTGCGATTCTTTTTCCGGGTATAATCCCCAACATCTGACAAAGCCGTTCTTTGCCGCACCATTTCCGATTAGAAATTACATCGAAACGCGGTGAACCGACTACGGAAACTCTGGATTCGGGATAACCATGTCTTTGATACCATTGTTGAATGGCCTTCCCCCAAACCATCTTTTTTGTGGCGATGATTGGAATATGGCAAAAGAGATCCCTTTCCAGAATTAAGCCGTGTTGCAAAGTAACTGAAGGGATATGATTGGCTTTTGCTATTAGATTAAGAGCGCTATCCATCCAGACAATGGAGGATATCGTCAACGCCATCCCAATGTTATTGGTTTCAAATATCGATTGCACCGCATCCAAGACTTGGATGGTTTCAGGAATTTGACTATGAAACCATTGAAGAAAATCTTCGCTTCCAAACAACGGATCATTTTTATTTTTTTCAATGAGTGTTTTTATTTGATTGCTGCATAATTCAACAGCAGGTAAATTGGGATGGTAAAAAGTCTCGATGTTATGAGCAATTAAATCAGGCCTGTTAAGTTTGATCAGGTCAACTTCTGCTTGATTGGGACTTAAAAGCACAAAGCGTTCCTTGGGCAAAAACAAGGAAGCAATATCTCCAAAACCACCCCGCATTAAAACAACGCCATTAGGATGAGGGCCATAAGAATAAGGCTCATCAGACCATTCATAAATGGCAGCTGGACTGAATTGACTGATTTCGTTTTGAAAATCGGTTGTCTTTTCAAGAGCCTGGATTAAATTCTTCTTGTTCATGACATAATATAAAAACGGATAATAGAGGTATTTGCATAAGGGTACCTTATGGTGCTGAACACTTTGAAAACGGTCGAAAAACCGGTGCAAGATCGTGCCATAAATAATTGTTTCCCTATTCATTTTGACTACCTTTCGGTGATTTTAATAGTTTTGGGGTAATAGTTGCTGAAAGAGTTCCAGCCATCTTTTTGCTACTACCGGTATTGAACGTTCTTGTTCAACCCATTTTCGGGCTTTGGCTGCAATTTGAACCCGTAATTCTTCATTGATAATTAGAAGTTTAATTGCTTCATACCAATCTTTCTCGGTATTATCAACAAGCAGACCTGTTTCTTGTTGATTGATGACCATGGAATAAGGGGGTATTTTGGAATACACGCCGGCAATTTGGCAGGCGCTGTACTCGCGGAATTTATTATCGGTTTTACAACGGTTATGCGGAAGATCCAAAATCGGGCATAGTCCAATCTGCCAACCTCTCCAGAAAAGGTTTTGCAAAAATGCAGTATAGTTTGAGATGAATGGTGTAAAAGCATGATTGGATAACTGTTTCAACTCTTCCGGCAAGCAACCAATAAAATCCCAGCAAATTTTGGGAAACTCTTTAGCGAGTCGGAGAATCGCTTCGCTGACAAATTTAAAGTCGTGATAATGGTAAACAGTACCGGCATAACCAACTGTCAAGTAATTATTTTGACGGCGCGGAATATTGTCCAGTATTGTCAAATCCACAGCGTAAGGCTGAAAAACTGCTTTTAGATTATATTTTGAAACCAAGGGCAGTAACTCTGGGGAACCTATTTTAATAATGCTGGCTGACCGCAATATATGCTCCAGAGTTTGAACAATATAAGGATTACGCATGTACCGTCCAATAGGCAAACTTTCGGGCATTTCAAAATAATTATCGTCAATTTCATAAATGATCGGAATATTGGCCGCTTTTATCATATTCACGATAGCCCCGCAGTTGGGATGACAATTCCGATGAAGAACTACAATATTAACTTGATCCAACAGCTCCGGTTTAAAAGAATCCTCCTTTACTAATTCCCAAACGATTTCTTTTTGTTGTTCCAGGTAAGTGAATGGCCGAATTATTGAAATTTCAGTAGAAGGAACCATTGTTTGCACAATACAGAGTATTTTAACCATCTATTTTAGCCCTCTGAAATTTTTTGGAATACCCTATAGATATTAACAATACTAAGTTTTAGTGCTTGGGCTGGGAAAACACGGGCTTCTTTCATAAGAAATATATGGTTTATAAAGAACTTCTATGTTAATTATTCGCGATTAAGGTCAGGACTTTCTTAAATCATCACAACAGATGGAATGATTGAATATTCTAAAGAATGATCTTTCATGCAAAAATCAAATATTCAAGACAGACGGTTTTGGCTCAGAGGAGGAGATATTTAATGGGCAATACTCCCGGCAAGAGTAAAACACATCATCTGATTCCTGGTGGCGCTCATACCTATAGCAAAGGCGATGATCAGTTTCCCGCCAATGCGCCGTCCCATATTATTCGTGGGAAAGGTTGTAGAGTCTGGGATTTAGACGGTAAAGAATATATCGATTGGGGCATGGGACTCCGTTCGGTAATTCTCGGCCATTGCTATCCAACGGTTTTAGAGGCTGTCTGCAGACAATTATATCTAGGTTCCAATTTTACCAGGCCCTCATGGATCGAAACCGAATTAGCAGAGCAGTTGGTGAAATTAATCCCTGGGGCAGAAATGGTCAAGTTTGCTAAAAACGGCTCCGATGTTACCACCGCAGCAACCAGACTGGCCCGTGCCTATACCGGAAGGGATTTAATCGTTTATTGCTGCGACCATCCTTTTTTTAGCATCGATGATTGGTTTATTGGCACCACTCCTTGCAATTCCGGCATTCCTGGCTCTATTACCGAATTATCCAAAGGATTTCATTATAACAATCTCAGTGAATTGGCCGCTTTATTTGAAACTTATCCAGAGAAAATCGCAGCGGTGATCATGGAACCGGTCACATCCGAGCCGCCGGCAGAAGGTTTTCTGGATCAGGTACGGGATTTAACCCATAAAAATGGAGCCATATTTATTTTTGATGAGATGATAACCGGGTTTCGTTGGGACTTGCGAGGCGCTCAACATTATTTCGGCGTAACCCCGGATCTGGCCACTTTTGGAAAAGCATTAGGGAATGGGTTTGCTGTTTCTGCTTTGGTTGGAAAAAGAGAGATCATGGAACTCGGCGGACTATTTTCCAATAAAGAACGAGTTTTCTTATTATCAACAACCAACGGTGGAGAAACTCATGCTATTGCTGCTGCAATTGCTACGATTACGGAAATGGAACAAAAAAATGTCATTGAACACATTTGGAATACCGGCCGGAAGTTACAAACCGGATTTCAGGAGATAGTCGCTTCCAGGGGAATTGCTGAATATCTCAGTTTGGAAGGTTATCCCTGTAGTCCGGTAGTCATATGCAAAGGAGCCGACGGAAAGCCTTCCGCGGCAATGAGGACTTTGTTTCTTCAGGAAATGATCAAACAGGCTATTTTAATTCCATATATCTCTATCAGTTTTTCTCATCAACAACTTGAACTGGAACAGACATTAGAAGCTGTTGACCAAACAGCTATCATTTATCAAAAAGCATTGGAAGAGAGAGCCGAGGGATATCTGCTGGGTCCGGAAGTCAAACCCGTTTTTCGAAAATATAATTGAGGGAGATAATGGGGATGAACATTTGTGTTATTGGTTTAGGATCAATGGGTAAACGCCGTATTCGTGATTTGTCGGCTATCGGTATTGAAAAAATAGTTGGAGTCGATACCAATCCGGAGCGTCGCATGGAAGCAAACAAAATTTTCGGCATCGAAGTCTTTTCAGATGCCAGGGAAGCTATCTCCTGTATCGATTGTAATGCTGTAGTAATTTCCACTTCTCCCGAAGCTCATCCAGTTTATGGTCATTTTGCGGCTGATGCGGGCATTCCATTTTTTATGGAAGCCAATGTGACCCAGGAAGGACTTCCGGAATTGGTTACTGTTTGCAAAAACCGGGGAATATTGGCAGCTCCTTCTTGTACAATGCGTTTTCACCCTTCCGTTCAATTGTTAAAAAAAGTGATCGAACAAATCTCTCCACAGGAAGTTGCCTCATTTTCCTATGTTTGTGGACAGTATTTACCGGATTGGCATCCATATGAAGATTATCGCAATTTTTATGTAGCCAATAAAGATACCGGGGCGTGCCGGGAGATTGTACCTTTTGAATTAATCTGGTTAACCTGGATATTTGGCCAAGTAACGGATGTATTTGCCGTTAAAGCCAAACGTACCCGTTTGGATGTTACTATTGATGACATTTATCTATTGACGATGATATTTAGTACCGGGGTTATCGGTTCTCTGGAAGTAAATATTATCTCCCGGATACCGGAACGACACTTCAGAGCAATTGGTGAGGGATACCATATCATCTGGAACTGGGACGATCAGAAAGTCAAAGTCTATGATGGAACCGCAAAATCTTGGAAGGTTTATCCTGAAACGCCCGGATTCAAAAAATACAACTTGGAATCGATGTATTTTGATGAAATGAAAGCTTTTATCCAGGCTGTAAAAGGTGAAAAAAAATACGGTTATGGGCTGGAAGAAGAATTAAAAACTCTTCAAATTCTTTACCGGGCCGAACGGATGGCAGAAGAATTTATGAAGAAAGCCTAAAAGTATAAATGTTGCTCTTTGGAGGCTAAATTGGCGCAGTTATTAAAGATTGCTTGCATACAGCTTGAGTGTGAGCCCGATAACATAAAGCTCAATATGGAAAAATCACTCGGCTTTATTACAAAAGCCAAAAAAAAAGGGACGGATATTATTGTTCTTCCCGAACTTTTCAACGTAGGATATGATTTAGCCCTACTTAAAAGCCTAAATTATCAGCATCACGAAAGTAACTTTCAGCAAAGTGTATCTTATTTGCTGGCAACAGCGCAACAGTTTAAGATTCACATTGTTGCCGGCCTGCTTGAAGCGGAGTATGGTAAGCTCTATAATTCGGTATTTGTCATTAGTGAAAAAGGAATTTTAACGAAATATCGAAAGTTAGCTTTATTCTCTTTGAGTGGAGAACCAGAATTATTTGAATCCGGGAATCAAACGGCAACTTTTATGTTCGAGCAGTTCAAGTTTGGAATTATGATTTGCTTTGATATCCGGTTTTGCGATATTAGCCAAAAATACCTGAAGGATAATTGTTCTTGTTTGATTATTTCCTCGGCATTCCCATTTCCCAGACTGGATCATTGGAAAACTCTTTTAAAGTGCCGGGCTATTGAAAACCAGCTTTATATTGCGGCCGCAAATCGGGTAGGTATTGATAATGGTTCATTCTTCCTGGGGAATAGTTGTATCATTGATCCGTGGGGGACGGTTAGAGCAACCGCCAATGAGACAGAGGAAACGGTAATCGTTTATGAAATGGATATCGAAAGAGTAAATGAAATACGAAAAAACATTCCAATTCAGAAAAGCTTTGAACATATCCAAGCGCTCTTAAAACCGAATCATGAACAAGAAACCGGCAATGGAATTTCGAACATTTTTTGAAACAGGTTCTGCTGGGAGATTTGTAAGGTAATTTCTCGGACAAGCCTTCCTTAAGTAACAATCCAAAGAACCGGTGCTTCATTATTTAGAGAAAGTGTTTTCTTTTATTTATGCCTTTGGAACAATAGCAAAGTCCCGATAGTGATAATAGAATAGACTAAAAACTGAGGCAGGTTTTTGGCCCGATTTTTACAGAGGAGATCAACCAATGAACCAGACATGTGCTAATAATAATTTAGAGGAACCAGCAGCAGATCCTATTTCTGGGATAATATCACATGTCTTGGTTGTGGCCCCTGAAGCATTTACTATGACCAGGATGGTTTATGAAATTCCTTTCCGTGATTTACCTGTGCAAGCAGTGGCCTGGCGGATTGTCTCGGAATACAGTCTAAAATTAGAAGATTTACAGGATCTCAATACATTGATTCTTTACCGTTGCATTCAAGATTCAACCCTTTCGCTTGCCCGTTTTGCACATTTAAACCAGATTAAAGTTATCTACGAGCTGGATGATGATTTGCTGGAACCCCCTGAAGATGCGAGTTGGGCGCTAAGATACAAAAGAAGTCATTTGCCACAGATTATTAAAATGTTTTTAGCTGAAGCCGATCGGGTTAAAGCGGGTTCGCCGGAATTGGCGCGTCGTTTAAAAGAGAGGGGTTACCCGGCGATTTATCAACCCTATACGGCTAAAGTCTATGATATACCGGTAAATATAGCTGAGCCGCCTTACCGAATCGGTTATTTTGGTTCGCCGCACCACCAGTGTGACATTGAAATGGTGTTTCCCGCTTTACTGGCAATCAAAGAATTGTTGCAGGAACAGGTGGAATTCGAATTTATCGGATGTTACCCTCAAGAATGGCAACTGTTAAAAGCACGCTTTTTTCCCTATGTACCCAATTACGAACTTTTTCTTAAAACCTTGGCAGAACGTCATTGGAGTTTAGGATTAGCGCCGCTCCGCAGGATTCCATTTAACGAGGCTAAAAGTAACAGCAAATTCCGCGATTACACAGCTAGTGGCGTTTTGGGAATTTATTCCGATTTGGCTCCTTACCGCGATTCAGTTACGGATGGTCAAAATGGTTGGCTGGTTAAAGACTCTTCTGAAGAATGGTATGAAGTAATTAAGGCAGCTCTTTATTCTACTCAACGTGCCGTCATGCTTCAACAAGCAAGAAAATTGATGCAAACAGTTTATAGTACGGAATCAGTTGCCCGGAACTGGTTGACTCTGTTAAAAGAATTAAATAATCGATAATTTTTGCGAGGTGAAAATAATGTCTTGTTCTTGTTCTCAAAGTACTACCTGCGGTAGTAGTACGTCTACAATTACCATTCCCCAAAACGCCGTAGCCGCGCCCTTGATTTGCAGTCTTCCGTGTGTCAGGGAATTTAGTACTTCCATCGCCAGATTTCAAAATCAAATCGTCAGAGACGTTTTAGTGGCACTCTCCAGAAGGTGTCAGGCTGAAGTACCGCCACCGCTTCCTCCGGGGACTCTGGTGGTCTTGAGTAATACAACCACATTTAATCAGAGCCTGGCTGCAACTGTCAATCTTCTAGTTGAAGCGACGAATATCCTTTCCGTCAATGTAATCTTACAAAATGTGCAATTCCAAATTGTCGGATTTTCCTCGGTCATTGTACAAATTACCGGAGACGCAGTTATAACTGTAACATACCTGGGAGTGGATGGTTTAACCCATACGCAGACCATAACGGTTCCGTTTGTATTTACTGAAACCATTCCCGGAACCTTCCCGGCCAATTCAATAGTCCAAGGCAGTTTGTCTATAATCAATCAAACGGTGGTCACTGAGATCGACCCCAGTACTTTAGCTATCGTGGCAGTTACAGTTACCATCTTCTTTGCGGTCAATATCATCATTTTGGCACCGGTCGCGTAGTTTATCATTGAGGAAATAACGAGAATTTATTGAGCTCTACCGGCTAAAAATCCGGTAGATTTTTTTGTGGAAGATATACATTTTTGAGCTCGCATTTTATTGAAAATTGAATTGGAAAAATTAAATCCATGCTATGTTCTGTTTTTATATTCGCCCAGTATAATTTTTATGACGACTTGACTTACATGATTCAGAAGATATTCCGGTGGCGCATCCCAGGAAAGATCCGTATTCATGGCTAAATTGGTTGCATCGGCTATTTTAAAAGGTTGAAAACCGCTGATAATATTACTGCCAACTTCAATGGTTTCCGGACGTTCCGTGACATCCCGCAGGGTAACATTGGGTATCCGAAAAATACAACATTCTTCTTGAACCGTACCGCTGTCGCTTAAAACGCAGGCGGCATTTTTTTCAAGATTTACAAAATCAAAAAAACCCAATGGATTAATGGCAATGATTCCTTCTTTCTCGAGGGATTGATTATTTTTGATAAGCTGAGAACGGGTTCGCGGATGCACACTGCACACTATCGGCAGTTGAAATTCCCGGTAAAGTCGATGCAACGCCTCGATAAACAGAGAAAGGCGTTTTTCTTGATCAACATTTTCAGCCCGGTGTAAAGTCACCAAAAAATATTTTTTGGATATCAAGTCCAAATTCTTTAATGCGTTACTGCTATTGATTTGCGGTTCATAATATTGTAAAACTTCCCAAATTGGATTACCGGTTACATAAATTCTCTGACCCTCAATACCCTCACGCAAAAGATTGGCCCGGCTTCTTTCTGTATAAGGCATGAGAATATCACTGGCGTGATCGATAACCCTCCGGTTTACTTCTTCAGGGACCCGGTCATCATAGCAACGGTTTCCGGCTTCCATATGGAAAACCGGTATATCATATCTTTTTGCAACAATAGCAGAGAGAGCGCTATTGGTGTCGCCAAGAATTAAGAACCGCTCTGGATGCTCTTTGATGATTACTTTTTCGCATTCCGCCAGAATGGTTCCAATCTCCTGAAAAGAGTATTGCGATTTACAATTTAATAGATAATCGGGGGTACGGAGTTCTAATTCCTGAAAGAACACTTCGTTTAAGGTGTAATCAAAATTCTGTCCGGTATGGACCAATATCTGCTCGCAATATTGATCGAGTAAAGGGATAATTCTGCTTAAACGTATAATTTCCGGCCGGGTACCTAAAACCGTCATGATTTTCATTAGCGTAAACAGTCTCCTTCATTGGAAAACTCATGATAATTTAGCAGTTGATACCGGGTTAACAGTTGTTTGGTTTCCTCTAATGTCATCAAACAATCACCGGAACTATAAGCATACCCCAGTGGTTGCGTTAGGTCACAATTCCTTTTCAATTCTGGAAGCATGGGTTGAATTGCATAATAATCTCCTCTTTCATAAGTGTGCCACGCTTCTTCTTGGGAAACTAAAATTTCATGAACCTTCTCGCCGGGGCGAATCCCGGTAATTTGAATTTCGATGTTACCCTCGCCGATTAATACTTTTGCTACATCTAAAATGCGTGCAGCAGGCACTTTCGGTATATAAATTTCACCAGACTGAGCCCTTTGAATCGCTTCCAAAATGGTATCCACGGCTCTCTCTAATGGCAAAAGGAATCGGGTCATCTCAGGAGTAGTGATGGTTAACGGTCCGCCGATTTTAATTTGTTCATGAAATAAAGGGATCACTGATCCTCTGGAAGCTAAAACATTTCCATAACGAACACAAATAAATCGAGTTTTTGGAGCATAAATATTCGCTACGGTCAAAATACGTTCTTGAATAGCTTTCGTCATTCCCATTGTATTTACAGGCTTACAGGCCTTGTCGGTTGAAACACCGACGACAGTTTCAATATTTAAGTTTTGTTCCACGATTGCCCGGACAATGTTTTCAACACCAATGATGTTAGTTTGAACCGCTTCAAAAGGAAAATACTCGCAAGAGGGCACTTGTTTTAAGGCGGCGGCATTCACAACAATGTCAGCTTCTTTCAAAACGGAACATACGGAATGATAATTTCGGATATCCCCGATATGAAACTGGATCAAACGTTCAAAATTATCGTAAATGACTTCGTCGGTTGCTTTGATTTTATGTTGATATTCAACTCTCATTTGATGTTGTTTTGCTTCATCACGAGAAAAAATTATGATCTTTCTGGGTGCTAATTCTGTATTTTGAAGCAGCCGTCTCGTCAACACTTTTCCCAAAGAACCGGTACCGCCGGTAATCACAATTACTTTATCAGTGAATTGAGTCATCGAGGTCACTCCTTAGGGCCATCTTATTTTGATAATGGGGGGCCTTGATAAAATCTTGGTGCATCTTTTCAATGAGTTCCTGCCAAGGCAAAGGAGTGTAACCGGTAATTTTTTGGAAACGGGTTGAGTTTAACGAACGATTGATATGGATGGTGTCATCGGGTTCGATTTCAATCGGTTTTTGATATATTTCAGCGATTTTTCGTAATAAGTCGTACTTGGAAATAGGTTCGCCGGATACTTGATATAGACCATGAAGAATAGGATTATCCAATATAAAGCCAGGGAACACGAACTCTCGAATAACCCTGGCCAATTCGATGGTTGGAAGGCCGCTGTAAATTGCGCAAGTAAAACCCTTGATCTTATTCTTTTGCGATAAAAACCACTCCAAAAGACCATAAGAACTTTTGAGTTCATGGCCAATAATGGAAGTGCGAAGGGTTAAACAATGTTCATTATTAACTTCGCCCAGTAATTTAGTCCGACCATAGAGATCGTTTGGATCGGGAATATCACTCTCAAGATAATTGCCTGTGTTTCCACTAAAAACGCAGTCAGTACTGATATGGATAAGTTTAGCACCCATTGCCCTGCAAATCACAGCTAGCCGGTGAGGCAATAAAGCATTCATGGTGATTGTTTTCACGGCATCACCGGCTGAAGGCAGTTGTTTAATCATTCCCATACAATTAATTACGATATGGGGTTTAATTCTGGCCAGACAAATGATCAGAGATTCAGGATCTTCTCCGCAAACCGGAGTCAATATTTTTGAACAATATTCCGCCGGGAAAAATTCTCGAAGATTATCCAACGGAACCCTGGCGGTTCCAAAAACATCAAAATTATCATCATGCGCGAATTGATTGAACAATGTATGACCTAACATACCGGTAACTCCAAGAACTAAAACTTTTTCCGGAGCCATTTTTCCAATACCTTTCTATAAAAACCACAGTTTTTCCTCAGATATACTATGTTAAGCTTTGTCTAACTGCGTTGCGCTTATATCATCAATCCACCGGAAAAAAGGAATGGAAATTTTCTTGCGCAATAAAAAAAGGACTATATAACTATAGTCCTCTTGATTCTCGCTAGAGAAAAATTCAATTAATAGGGAATGCAAAGAAATTGTCCTACAGGAAGAGCTAAGCCAAAATTGACGTAAGGATTCATGGCGATAACGGCATCGACGGATACCCCAAAACGATTGGCAATATTGTACAAATTATCCCCCGGGACAACGGTGTAAGGTCTGGAACCAGCTGGGCAAGTGCCGGCATACGGATAATAAGGGGGATAAGGGCGGTATGGACGATAATAATAGGGTCTGTAGTAAGGACGGTAAGGTCTCCTATAAGGTCTGCCCGGTCTCCGTTGTTGAATGGAAAGTTCCGGATCATCCAACATGATCATTTGCCCCACTTCTAAATTATCAGGGTCAATTCCCGGATTGGCTTCCATAATATCTTCAATGGTGGTTTGATATTCATTCGCCAGCTCCCAGAGAGTGTCACCGGGTTGAACGGTATATTGAATGGCACCAGGTTCTTGATTCATTGACATTGGGATTCACCTCGCTTGCTTTGATAGTCTATTTTATGGAATTATGCCAAAATCCGTTTTATGATAAAGGCATAAGTTAATGATTTTCTTTTAACCCTTTTTGCCAAACTGGCTTCCAGGCCGTAAGGTATCCATTAATAAACCGGTAGGCAAATTAATTCCCCGATCGGAAGAGGGCCGCTCATATTAAGATATGGATTGAAATTAATGATTTCTTCCGGCGAAAGCCCAAACCTGTCGGATATTAGATAAAGAGAATCACCCGGTTGAATTGTATAAGGCCTGGATCCTGCAGGGCATGTTGGATACGGCTCGTAAGGATAATACGGTCTATATGGACGGTAGTATGGCCTATACGGACGATAAGGCCTACGAGGGCGGAAAGATTCCGGGCCACGCCCCGGACCACGCCCTGGCCTTCCGCCCGGGCCTCTCTCCGGACCTCGTTCCGGGCCGCGGCCAGGTCCACTTTCCGGACTGCGTGAAGGTCCGGTCTGACGAATGGCCGGCCCAGGGTCAACCGGTATTGAAATAATCGATCCAATCTGCAGATTATGGATATCTATGCCGGGGTTGGCTGCCTGAATGGCTTCGTTTGTTACTTGATATCGGTTGACTAACTCTTCGATATTATCTCCCGGTTGAATGCCATATTGAAATAGTTTGGAGTCATTATCAAAGGACAAATGAATCACCTCGTTTATTTTAGTTCTCATGCTTTAATACTACATCCTATGAAACAGTGCAATCATCCGCAATATGACAATTGCATAATTTAACAATCATAAACAATATCGTTTCCCAAAAACAATGCAATGTTTTGTATCGTAAAAAAGACTGTGGAAAAATATAAAACCACAGTCTTTCGTATTTAAGTCGATCCAGTTTATTTTTATGGCAGGCAAATAGTCTGGCCAATTTGTAAGGGATAATTGAAATTAATATAGGGATTATAATTCATAATGGATCGTATCGGTATCCCAAAACGGTAGGATATCCGGTATAAGGTATCGCCCGGGCGAACGATATAAGGACGACGGCATTCATAGGGACGGTATCTTCTATTGGGTACCCTAGGTCTGGGTCTCCTATCTCCAGGGCGTTGGGAGGCATCCAGTTCCGAATCATCCGGTATTAAAACGGTCTGTCCGACTAATAAATTAGTGGGATCCAAGTCACTATTGGCTTCGATAATATCATCCACTGATAATTCAAATTGATCGGCCAAATCCCAAAGAGTATCACCTGACTGGACAACATATTCAAAAAAATCCGCTTCATTCCAAGACATATTTCTTCACCTCGGCTATTTGTCTATGAATTTATACTATAGGATATGAAATCAGGCCGCTTTTCCGCATTAAGACTATGTCACATATTTTGAAATCATTCACTCCATGAATAAAAAATTCCCTATCTGGGAATTTACTTAAATCATGCTAATAACTACATCTAGTTTGGATTATGTTGAGTTGATATAATCAAATGGAAGTTTCGTATCACATAAACAATCAATTGGAGGTTCGTCATGCGTTCAACTCGTAGAAATGGTCTTCGGATGAATCGATTATGGCTTACTCTTTTCATATTTCTTTTCGTTTTTTTACCCGGTATTGCGGCGGCATCCGATAGTAAGAAGATGGATATGAAGGGTATTTCGGCAAATAAAGATTTTAAATCTGCCACAATAGTAGCTCAAGACGAACATTCGAAGCGGGTGCTCGTAAAGAAAAATAAAGATTATTATTTCGGGACCTTTCATTCTTTTCGTATCATCAATCATGGTCAAATCATACCCAAAGAGTTTATTATTAAATACAAGAATTCCGCTTTGAAACGAGAAAATCTTTTCATAGAGCATACAATCAGGAAATACACCGCTCAAATTAAAGAACTAAATAAAAATGCGGGATTGCATTTAATTCAATTTCCAAGTGACCAATCTTATTTTAAGGCAATGCGGGAATTAAGCCGAAATCCCAATGTAGAGTACGTTGAACCTAATTACGTGGTAAAAGCCAAATTCGTCCCCAACGATCCCTACTATGCATTTCAATGGGGTAATCAAATGATTCGGGCTGACTTGGCTTGGGATAAAGCAAATCTTGTAAAAAAATCAAATGTAATCGTGGCTGTTCTTGATACCGGCGTTAATATAAACCATGAAGACTTGAAACAGGCAACCATTCCGGGAATCGATTTAGCCGATGATAAAAAATCCACCAATGATGTTGTAGGCCATGGGACACATGTTGCCGGAATTATTGCAGGACAAGCTGATAATGGAACGGGTATCAGTGGTATTGCCCCCAATAGTAAAATTATGCCCGTTAAGGTACTTGATGATGAAGGTAACGGTGATGACGCCAATATCGTAGAAGGTATCAAATATGCCACTGACCATGGTGCTCAAGTCATTAACATGAGCTTGGGCGGACCGGGTACCAGTGAAGTCCTTCAAGATGCCATTGATTATGCAACAAGCCGGGGAGTTAATGTAGTGGTGGCGGCAGGAAACGAAAACGGGCCCATCGATACACCGGGTAACTGCAAGGGCGTGATAACTGTTGGCGCGATTGAACGTAACCTAAAAAAAGCGGATTACTCCAATTTCGGTAATAAACTTGATGTGGTTGCACCCGGTTCGGATATTTTAAGCACTTATATGGATGGGAAAGGCCCTTCCGGCTACACTTATTTTAGTGGAACCTCAATGGCAACACCGTTTGTATCCGGAGTTGTAGCACTCATCAAATCAGTAAATCCAGCGTTGTCCTCCCAGGCGGTTAAAGAGATTATTCACCGCTCCGCAACCCATCTTGGGACGCCCGGGTTTAATCCGTATTATGGATACGGTTTGTTGAATGCGGATAAAGCCGTGATGCTTGCTTTATCGGAAATCAAAACATTATCCTAAAATGAAATCATTTTAGTGAATTCGTGCGCGCGCGAAAAAAAAGACTATAGCAAAATACCCAAACGCTATAGTCTTTTTTCAATTTCTCATTCATTTTCCGTTTCCGTGGGCAAACAAAGGGGTTGCCCGGTTTGAAGCGGGACGCTAAAGTTAATACCGGGATTTATCGCTGTGATGGCGTTGGTGGCAATGCCAAGCCGACTGGCGATATTTTCCAAAGTATCTCCGGATTGTACCGTATACGGAAGACTTCCTTCCGGACAGGTACCGGTTGACGGGGGCGATGGGGCAGGTTCGGTATAGGGGTATGGTTGTTGATACGGATAAGGCTGACGATACGGACATTGACCGGATGGACATTGTCCGTAAGGAGTAGGCTGTGTATAAGGGCATTGTTGCCCATACGGATATGAGTAGTAAGGATATTGATAGTATGGCGAGGGATACCTGGGTCCGTCCCATCTACCTGGGAATCTCCGGAAGTCATTCATCGACATGAAATCCACCTCACTTGATATTTATCGGGTTTATTTATATTTTATGATCAAGTGACAAAATCCGTTTTAGGACAAAAGAATGGCTTTGGAAATTATCAATATATCAATTTGAGAGATTTAGGCAAAAATTGAGGATTGCTTCTTTCATTTCAGTCCATGATTGTCATAAAGTTTATGAAGAAAGAGGCTTTATACCGGTATGAATAGCAGCTATCCCCAGTGTCAATTGAAGGGAACGAACCTTCAAGAAGCCTGATTCCTTAAAGATATCCGTTAATTGATGGTGATCAATAAAGGAAAAAATTGAATCATGAAGGTATTGATAGGCTTCTTTGTCATGAACCAATAGTTTCCCTAATGAGGGTATCCAATAATGCAGGTAAACATTATAAATGGATCTTAAAACCATTGAACTAGGATTTACTAATTCCAACGAGATTACCCGACCTCCGGGTTTTATTACCCGCATCATTTCTTTAAGGAGTGTCTTTGGATCGGTGGAATTGCGGAGCCCGTAGGCGATTGTTACACAATCGAAACTATGATCCGGAAAGGGGATTGCCTTGGCATTGGCCTGAACGAGTTCGATTTTACGGATCGCAATATAGTTGTTCAGGCGTGATTTGGCGATAGCGAGCATCGATTCGGAGAAATCCAAACCGATAATCTTGATCTGCGGCTCAGTTTTTTTGGCCAGTTGCTGGGTTATAAATCCCGTACCGCAACAAGCATCTAAAACGATTCCGTTCTTAGGGATGTCAATGAATTTGAGTAGTTGCTTGCACCATAAATGATGGATCCCGAAACTCATGAAAAAGTTCATAAGATCATATTTTGCGGCAATGCTATTAAAAATTGCTTGAACATAGTTCTCTTTGGAGAGAGTAAAATCATAAGTTTTTACCATGTTTCACCATTCTCATTTTCGTAATTGAATAGACCCGGAAGCAAAGGATTAAGAACCAAGAATTTTCATCTCAAATTATTTTTTCCCAATTCAAAGAACACATTCTCATTTTCTAAAAACGATACGCTCAATTCCGGCCATTTGCGGCTGAAACGGGTACAATTCATTTTATCCGGAAATCAACGGAAATTTTTAATCCATAGCCGATATACCGGAGAAAAGAGAAAGCCTTTCTAGGTATTAGCAGGAAAAATTGATTTCATTACCGAAGATTTACCAAAAATATTTCCAAAAATAAGCTCTAAAATTCAGGTTATACTTGGGGGGATACTATTGAAAAAATTACTCGTTAAACAGTTGTTCCGGGAAACGGCCGCTCATTTAAACCAGGAGATTCATCTTTCGGGTTGGGTGCGAACGCTCCGGGACTCAAAAACATTCGGGTTTATAGAACTAAATGACGGATCCTTCTTTAAAAATCTGCAAGTGGTATTTGACGACTCTTTGGAGAATTTCGCCCAAATTGTGAAACTTTCTGTGGGATCTTCCATTGAAGTTACCGGTCAATTGGTAGAAAGTCCCGGCGCTAAGCAACCTTTCGAATTGAAAGCTAATAAAATCATAATTGCCGGCGCTTCGACCCCTGATTATCCGTTACAAAAGAAAAAACATTCCTTTGAATTTTTAAGAACAATCGCCCATTTAAGACCCAGAACCAATACTTTTGCCGCCGTATTCAGAGTCCGTTCATTGGCCGCCTTTGCAATTCACCGTTTCTTTCAGGAACGGAACTTTGTATATGTTCATACTCCTTTGATCACCGGTAGCGATTGCGAAGGCGCGGGCGAAATGTTCCGGGTGACAACCCTCAGTATGGAAAATCCGCCCAAAAACGATTTGGGGAAGATAGACTACGGACAGGATTTCTTCGGTAAAGAAACCAATTTGACAGTCAGCGGCCAATTAAGCGGCGAAACTTTCTGTATGGCATTCCGCAATATTTATACTTTCGGGCCGACTTTTCGAGCCGAAAAATCCAATACTCCAAGACATGCGGCTGAATTTTGGATGATTGAACCGGAAATCGCCTTTGCCGAATTGGAAGATAATATGGATTTAGCTGAGGAAATGGTGAAGTATTTAATCCGTTATGTAATGGAAAATGCCCCGGAGGAAATGGAATTTTTCAATAATTTTATTGATAATGGTTTACTGGAGCGACTAAACAACATTGTAAATTCGGATTTTGGCAAAATCACTTATACGGAGGCTGTCGAACTTCTGTTAAAAGAAAATGCCCCCTTCGAATATCCCGTAAAGTGGGGGAGCGATCTACAAACCGAACATGAACGGTACTTAACAGAAAAAATATTTAAGAAACCGGTATTTGTCATTCATTACCCCAAAGAAATCAAAGCTTTTTATATGCGAATGAACGACGATCAAAAAACAGTCGCCGCTATGGATTTGCTTGTTCCGGGAGTAGGGGAAATCATTGGCGGCAGTCAGCGTGAAGAGCGGCTGGAGGTTCTTGAAAGCCGCCTGAAAGAGCTGGGTTTATCCAACGCAGATTATGGGTGGTACCTGGATACCCGAAGGTATGGCGGAACCAAACATGCCGGCTATGGACTGGGGTTTGAGAGAATCATCATGTATTTAACGGGCATGTCCAATATTCGGGATGTAATACCTTTTCCGCGAACCACGGGTTCTGCAGAGTTTTAAGTTCATGGAAAGAATGGGATCGACTAAATCGATGAAACCGCTCTATGATCCGGCGAAATGGCCTCTTATCGGCTATTTTAGCCGGATTTTCCTTACTGTTGCTTGCCGGGAAGTTAAAACAAAGAAAAAGATAGGCCTACATTCCTTTCAATCCACATTTCTGCCAACCTGGGAACCCCGCTACCTGATTCATCCCGGTCCTGCCAGCCTTCCTGCCGTTATTGCCGCCCTTGTCAAGACGGATTCCGGCGATGACTTTTTTCGCAAAGTGATCATCGGCAAAAATAAAAAATAATCATTCAAGAAAATAATGTATAATATTATTGTTAAAATTTTTAAATTATTTTGGTGATTTTTAATACAACCGGTCTGAAATCAAAGAGGTGTTTTGGCGATGGTAACGATTCGTGTGGTGATGAAGTTACTGACCAATATGAGTACCATCATTATGATCGCCTACCTTTTATCGAAAACCAAGATTTTTAAAAATTTAGTTACCGGGAAAAACAATCGTTTTTTTCATAAAATCTTGCTGATGTTTATTTTTGCAGGCATTGGCATCTTAGCAACTTACGTGGGAACACCGGTAAAGGGCGCCATTGCCAATTCAAGGATTATCGGCGTCATGGTTGGGGGCATTTATGGCGGCCCTTTTGTAGGCATCGGCGCCGGACTGATCGCCGGTTTTCATCGCTGGGTAATTGATATTCATGGATTTACCGCTGGGGCTTGTGCCGTATCCACTGTGATTGAAGGGGCCATTGGCGGATTTGCAGCCGACTTTTTCAAAAACCGCGCTCATAGCTGGGTCCGCGCGTTGATCGTCGGAATGTTTGCCGAATTACTCCAAATGATGATCATTCTCTCGATGGCTCACCCTTTTTCCGAAGCGCTCGAACTGGTGAAAATTATCTGGGTGCCCATGGTTTTGTTAAATCCGTTTGGAGTTGCCTTTTTTATTGGATTTATCGACGGGATCTATAAAGAGCAGGAAAAAGAAGCCGCTCTTCAAACGAAACTGGCCTTGGATATTACCGATCGTTGTTTGAGTTATTTACGAAAAGGCTTTAATAACAAAGCGGATATCGAGAAAGTAGCCCGGATTATTTTTGAAATGTCCGGAGTTTCAGCCGTGGCGATTACAGACCGCCAAAAGATATTGGCCCATCATGGCCTTGGCTCCGATCACCACCAGGGGAATATTGATATCCAGTCGGATTTATATCAAAAAGTAATTGGGACCGGAGAAATGATCGTAATCAATGAGCACGGGGGAATTGGTTGTCCTTATCCAGGATGCAAACTGCGGTCCGCCGTAATTGTCCCCTTATCGAAAAACGAGGAAATTATCGGGACAATTCAGATCTATCTTGCCAGAGAAAATGGAATTTCCAACGTTCATATTTCCTTAGCCAGGGGACTGGCCCGTGTTTTTTCAACGCAATTGGAATTAGCCGATATCGAGTATCAAAAGAAACTTTGCCAGCGGGCAGAGCTGAAAGCATTACAATCTCAGGTAAATCCCCACTTTCTTTTTAATTCCCTCAATACCATCAGTGCGTTTTGCTTAACCAAACCGGAACGAGCCAAAAAATTAATAGTCAGCCTGGGAACTTATTTCCGCAATAGCTTATTGCAAAAAGATAGTTTTGTGAGACTACAGGACGAGTTGAAACAGATCGGCGCCTATTTGGAATTGGAAAAAGCCCGTTTTGAAGATCGACTCCGGATTATTATCGATATTCCGGAAGATATCGATTGTTCCCTACCGCAGTTTATTTTGCAGCCCCTCGTTGAAAATGCCATTAAACACGGAGTGCTGCCCATGGAAAACGGTGGGAATGTCTATATTAAGGCGTCCAAAATTTCCAATGAAACAGAAATCCAAATTGAAAACACCGGTGTGAGCATTGATAAAACGATTGTTGAAAAATTTTACAGTAACGACCTGCCAAAAGATTGTATCGGTTTAACCAATGTCAATCAACGATTAAAGGGCATTTACGGAGGGGAATACGGACTTTTCATAAAAGTCAGGCCAGGCGGGGGCACGATTGTCTCTTTGAAAATTCCCGAAAGGGTGGAAGGTGATTTTGTCAATGAATTCGATTCTTGTGGTTGATGACGAAAAGCCCGCCAGAAAAGAATTGCGGTATCTTATTGAAAACATTGTCGGAATGACGGATATTCTCGAAGCAAGGAGCGGTCATGAAGCGTTAAAACTTATCCGGTCGAACCTGATTGATATTGCGTTCATCGACATCAACCTGGGGGATATGGATGGGATTACTCTTGCGAAAGAAGGAAAAAAAATCACCGGAAACTTAAAAGTCATTTTTTCCACAGCCTATGACGCATATGCTGTCAAAGCCTTTGAAATAAACGCGGTGGATTATATCTTGAAACCATTCGAGCAGCAGCGGGTTGAAAAGGCTTTACAGCGAGCCCAGTTTCCAGACTCAAGTGCCGATTGGCCCCAAGAAACTCCTTCCAGTCCCTGCTGGATGGCAGAAAAACTCAAAAAATTATCCCTGTGGAAAGGCGATCGGGTGCTCCCGGTTGATATTGATGATATTGTTTTTCTGGCGATGGCCGACCGGAACTGCCGCATCTGTACCCTCAACGAAGAATTCGTTTCTCATCAAACCCTTGGCTATTTTCAGGAAAAGCTCAAAAACAATCATTTTTACCGGGTGAACCGGAGTTATTTGGTTAATTTGGACAAAATCGTCGAAATTCAACCCTGGTTTAATAATTCATATCGGATCAAGGTAAAAAATTACTTGCAGGAAGAGATCATCATCAGCCGCAATATCATTAAGGATTTTCGAATATTATTGGATTTTTAACAAAATTAAAACCTGAAATTCAACCCAATAACCATTCTTTTTAACATTTCGGCCTGAAATCACCTCATGGATGATTCAATCCAATTATAATCGAAGAAAAAAGGAGGGGGGATTTCAGTTTCATGCTCTTATTTTTTATTTCGGCAGCAATTTTGATTGTAGGCTATTTTACTTACGGTTTATTGATGGAAAAAATTTTCAAACCCGATGAAAAGAGGCCGACTCCGGCGAACGCCCTGACCGATGGGGTGGATTATGTGCCGATGGACTGGAAAAACATCTTTTTGATCCAATTGTTGAACATCGCCGGTCTTGGCCCTATCTTTGGAGCGATTGCCGGTGCTCTATGGGGGCCGGTGGCCTTTTTATGGATCGTTTTCGGCTGTATTTTTGCCGGTGGGGTTCACGATTATCTGACCGGGATGCTTTCGGTGCGGAACAACGGCGCCAGTATTTCCGAAATCGCCGGTATTTATCTTGGCCCGGTGATGAAAAACGTGATGCGGGTCTTTTCCGTAATATTGCTAATCCTGGTGGGAACGGTCTTTATGACCGGCCCGGCCAAATTATTGGCCAGCCTGACACCAAAAGCCCTTGATTTTAATTTTTGGCTGATTGTGGTCTTGATTTATTATTTCTTAGCGACCATGCTGCCGATCGACAAATTGATAGGCCGGATTTATCCTGTTTTTGGACTGATTTTAATGATTATGGGTGTTGGAATCACCGGCGGTTTATTATTCAAAGGTTATCAGTTGCCTCCTCTCACTTTGGAAAACCTGCATCCACAGGGGTTACCGGTCTGGTCGCTATTGTTTGTTTCGATTGCTTGCGGCGCCATCAGTGGGTTTCATGCCACCCAATCACCTTTAATGGCCCGCTGTATTCAAAATGAAAAATATGGACGACGCGTTTTTTATGGAGCCATGGTAGCCGAAGGCATCATCGCCTTGATCTGGGCCGCGGCCGGAATCGCATTTTTCCATGGCACCCCTGGTTTGGCGGCGGCAATGAAAGAGGGAGGACCGGGTGGGGTGGTTCATACCGTTTCGGTTTCACTTTTAGGTGGTGTTGGTGGAGTTTTAGCCATACTGGGTGTTATCGTCTGCCCGATCACTTCCGGTGATACCGCATTCCGCAGCGCCAGATTGACGATTGCCGATTGGCTTAACACCAATCAAAAGCCGGTTCTGAAACGTCTTTACATCGCAGTGCCGCTTTTTATTGTCGGCGGGACTCTTTCCCAATTGAATTTCGATATTATTTGGAGATATTTCGCCTGGTCCAACCAGACGCTGGCGATGATCGCCCTTTGGGCCGGCGCGGTTTATCTGGTTCGCTGCAATATCTCCCACTGGATCGCCACGATACCGGCTACCTTTATGACGGCGGTTTCAATAACTTACATTTTCCAAGCTCCGGAAGGGTTTCATTTGCCGCTAGCTATTTCTTACTCAGCCGGGATCGTGGGAGCCACCGCCCTGTTGATCTTGTTTGTGGGAGTGATCTTTAAACGGAATATTGGGAAAGCGGTTGATATCCATAGTGGTCTGGGTATGTGACCCGCATTCCATTCATTAAAAAACCCAATATAACCGCTTTACATTGGTTTGGTTTTTACCGTCGAAAAATGGGCATTTGACATTCATCAACAGCGTATCGCAACGCTGAAGATGAGCAAATGCCCACTTTTTTTGCGAATTTCATGCAAAAACGGATAATATTTTAATATCACGGAAAGCATGGTAAAATATTCTAAAAGACTCAAATGAGCACGAGAGGCATGGTGAAAAATAATACAAGTAGAAAACGGGACGGTAAAAACGATGAGATTAAAGAGATTTTTTTTCATTGGGTTATTTTGTTGGTTTGGATTCACCATGATGACCATTCAGACGCTGGCTTGCACGATTTTTTATGTGAAAGGGTCCTCTACTGATTACTTCGCCGGCAATGAAGATTGGTTCTTTACGGATCCTATAATTTCCGTAACTCCCGGTAATAAGCAGGACTATGGTTATATGGTGATGGGATGGAATTCCTATTTGCCGCAATATCCTCAGGTCGGCATCAATGAATATGGTCTCTGTTTCGACTGGGCTTCGTTGTCGTCCCAAAAATACCAAAAAAACCCCCGGCGTAAAGATATCGAAGAAGATTTAATGGTTCTGATTTTAAGAAAATGCCGGACCGTTAATGAAGCTGTTGAACTGATCAAAAAGTACAACTGGCCTCAATTCGGGCAAGAGCATTTATTGATTGCGGATCGGGCAGGTAATTCAGGCGTCATCGAGTGGTCCCGAAATGATTATGTATTTATCAAAAACCGCCAGCTCTACCAAGTGATTACCAATTTTAGCCTTACCAATCCGAAAATCGGTACCTATCCCTGTAATAGGTTTAATCGGATCCAATCCGCATTCAAGGGGGCTCAGCGCCAAACTATCACCAAGGAAAGGGTTAAGACGCTCTTGGATCAAACCCATCAGGAAGGCCAATATCCAACGGTTTACTCTTATATATTCGATCTGAAAACCTTGCAGGTTACTATTTTCCCCAATCATCGTTATTCGGAGGGCAAAACCTATTGGCTTCCCAGGGAGTTAAAAAAGGGCGGACACCGCATTCCCATCAATTTATATTAGTTTATGGGGCAGTCTCCTTACCTTGAAGCAAGTTGTTTCACAAATTGTATCCCAAATAATCCTTACTTCGCGATAAAAAATGGAATGGCGGTGAATGTATTTTCGATAGGGATGTCATTCATACAAATGGGGAGAAATAGCCGGCAAGCCAAGATACAGAGGGGGGATAGCCGTGGCGGTAAATAAGCAATATCAATCCGATGTGAAAGGGATTTTGGCAAAACGCCATCACAATGGTGGCGATTATTGGGCCACTCCCGACAAGCGGCTCATGAAAGGAAGTCCCTTTACAACTCTCGATTGCATATTAATGCTGTTAGAATTGGGAATAGACCGTTCCGAACCTATAATAAAAGAGACTGCCGATTTGATCGTAAGCACCTGGCGGGAAGACGGACGATTTAAGCTTTCCCCGCAAGGCGCAATATACCCTTGCCATACCATTAACGCCGCCAGAACTCTTTGTCATTTGGGTTATGCTGTTGACAACCGGCTCAAGAGAACCTTGGAGCACCTGTTAGAAATTCAGCATACCGATGGTGGTTGGCGTTGCAGTAAGTTCAGCTTCGGAAGAGGCCCGGAAACGGAGTTTTCCAATCCGGGCCCAACCTTGGCGGCTTTAGACGCATTCCGATTTACACATTTTCTCAATACCCACGAAGCTCTTGACAAAGGGGTTGAGTTTCTGCTCGCGCATTGGGAAACCCGCATGCCTCTCGGCCCTTGTCACTATGGAATCGGCACCTTATTTATGCAAGTGGCGTATCCTTTCGTAAATTACAACCTTTTCTTTTATGTCTATGTTTTGTCTTTTTATGATAAGGCAAAGAAAGACCGGAGATTTTTGGAGGCGCTCGCGGTGTTGGAATCCAAGGTAATTCATGGTCAGATTATTGTGGAACGCCCCAATCAGAAGTTAGCCGGATTTATTTTCTGTAAAAAAGGGGAACCCAGCGAATTTGCGACTGAACGTTACCATGAGATAGTGAAAAACCTTGAGAGAAATCATGTAAATCCTATTTGAGAAAAAACTATGAACCGGGGGTAAAGAAGACCTGAGGAACATGATTTACGAGATAAAAGAACGGCAGCGAGCCTAAGCGGCAGAACGCACTTTTAATACCTCAGAGCGAGTTTTTAGTAGCTCAGAGGTACCTTTTTCTAGTTCGGAGCGAGCTTTTAATAGCTCGGAGGTACCTTTTTTCTAGATCAGAAGGAGCTTTTAGTTACTTCCCGCTAAAAACCTTATGGAACCACGAAAGACAGGAAAAAGGCGAAAATGGAAATCAAAAAGATGGCGTCATTGAGAGTGGCGAATGAATCCTTGAGTTTAATTCTTACTCATATTTATTTGACCCCCATATGCCAATATATGCCCTTATCGTGAATAGAATCGCGGGTGAGGTGAGAGAAACGAAAGACCGGCGGCAAAATCTATAGATATTTATCCTATAAAATTTTCATCTAGGAAAAATCAAATGAATGGCGGTTTTGAGGGCCTTTGGCGAGACTCCGGTGGGTTTTCAGACATCGCCGGGTTGGTCGGGAGGGGATATGTTGGTTTATGGGGGGATTTTTAATGTGAGAGTGAAAGAAAGAGTAGATTGATTATCTCATTGGTTTTAAAGTATTTTGCGACGGCTTCCAAATTCAAAAAGTTTCAGGACTGCCAAAGTTTTTTAAGATTCATATTTGGCAGGGATTGTTCGATGGCTGTGGAAATATATTGTATAAATTCATTTAAAATTATGGACTTTCCAAGCGGGAGTAATATTTGGGCTCCCGTGAAATCGGCATCAGCGTTGAGCAAGGTTATGAAATGGGCCGGCAATCCATTTTGTATATCAAGTCAAATCTGGAAAAGAACCGTTATAACAATTGAGGTTGGCGGCAAAGTAAAAATGATAGCCCAAGGTGAGCTTATATAGAAAATAAACATTCCTCTTAGATGAAGAAAATGTGTCGAGAAAACATTCCGAATTGAAACCTAAATACGGGACGGCATATGGGAAATCAGAATACGAATTTTAAAATCACCCCCCGGGAGGCACGTTGCTTTTTAATCCATTACCAGGGATTGAGCGGCGAAGACACGTTTGTTGGAGAGCGGGGAATACTGGAATACATTCAAAGAGTCGGATGTATTCAGTATGATCCCTTAAATGTTGTGGGACGGAATCCCGATTTGGTTCTGCAGTCACGGATTCGAGGCTACCGCCCCGCCATGCTGGAAAGGATGTTATACACGGACCGCTCATTGCTGGACGGGTGGGATAAGATGATGGCCATTTATTTGCGGGAAGACTGGCCTTTTTTTCAACGCCTGAGAAAAGAGAAGGAAAAAGAAGTCATCCAAAGTTTAAATTATCGCCGCTCTCTTGAAGCTCTCGATTTTGCCGACGAAGTCCGTAAGAATTTGACAGGAAGAGGTCCGCTTCAATCGACTCAAATTGACCTTGGACGGGCCGGGAAAGGGCGCTGGGGACACCGGAACCTTTCCGGCGCCACCATGGACTATATGTTCAATACCGGCGAATTAGGAATTTTCAAGAAGAAAAACACCCAGAAAATATACGATCGGATCGAGAATCTTCTTCCCCGTGAGCTGTTGGATGCTGCTGATCCTTTTGCCAACGATCACGATTTCGTAAAATGGTATATCAAAAGAAGGATCGGCGGTATGGGATTCCTTTGGGGACGGAATGGCGGGGGATGGCTTGGGCAGTTTCTTGCGGATAAGGGTTTACGACTTGCGATCCTTTCAGAGCTGGTGGAAGAAAAGAGCTTGGTAACCTTATCCATCGAGGGAATGGATGAAATATTTTATATGCGGAAAGAAGATCGAGGAATTTTGGAGGGAATGAATCAATCGGAAAAAAGAATGCGTTTTTTGGCCCCTCTCGATAATCTTTTATGGGACCGGGACCTGGTTGAAAAACTTTTCAACTTCAAATACAGTTGGGAAGTTTATTTGCCCCCCGGCAAACGGAAATACGGTTATTACGTGCTCCCGGTGCTTTACGGTGATCGGTTGATAGCTAGATTTGAACCGGAAAAGCACCAAGGCAAAAATCCTCTCCGGATCAAAAACTGGTGGTGGGAAAAGGGGATCACGGAAACCAAAGAAATAAAGTCCGCCTTGAAAGGGTGCAGCGCATCTTTCTCGGCATATTTAGAAGGAGAGCGTGATGAAAGCGGATAACGGCTCTTATCGCCTGCGCTTCAAAACAAATTATGAAGAGAAGGGATAGTGGACCATGGAACAGCATCATCGAGAGTCTATAGCCAATTTAATGAGGGAATTTGAAGGGGATAGCTCGGTTAAAGCGTTGATTCTTGGGGGATCGCTGGCTCATGGGTTCGCTAAACCCGATTCCGACATCGATGTAACATTTGTTGTTGAATCGAGCGATTTTCAAACACGGAAACATGAGAACCGTTTGGTTTATAACAATAAGGAACTATGTACCTATGAAAAAGGCTATATCGACGGTAAATACGTCGATGATGAATTACTAAAGCTGATAGCGCTTCGGGGGAGCGAACCCGCCCGGTATGCTTTCAAAGACAATAGGGTATTGTTTTCCAGGATGGACAATATTACTGAATTATTAGCCGATATTGTAAGGTATCCGGCAGAGAGGAAAGAAGAAAGAATCGACAGGTTTGCATCACAGTTGTTAGCCTGGAAATGGTATTATAGTGAGGCCGTTCTAAAACACAACCGATATCTGATCTTTCTTTCCGTTCAAAAGATCATTTTGTTCAGCAGCCGAATCATCCTTACTTTCAATGAATTGCTTTACCCCTATCATAAATGGCTATTGCAAGTTTTGCAAACGGCCGATCGAAAGCCCTCCGAAATGATATCGGACATCGATCGACTATTGTCAATGCCTTCTATAGAGACCATCAACCGCTACTGCGATAAGATCCTTTCCTTTATCAACTGGGATGAGACAAAAATTTTCTGGCCGAATCAATTCATGAAAGACAGCGAATTGAATTGGATGAATGGAGCGCCTCCGGTTGATGATTTATAATCCAGATCAAAAAATCCCAAATACAAATATGGGCAAACGGTGCCCAAAAGGTACGATATTTTGAAGCGAATGTTTGGGTACATCAATTTCATTGGCCATGCCGGAAAAGGATTTGAGGCCTCATTGATCATCGGACACGATGAAGTATTTTGGAAAATTCTTCTTACCAGTGCTAAAAAGGGATCGAAGTGAAAAAGAAGTTGGATTACAATTTGTATCCTAAAAATTGAACTTTTATTAAAAAAGGAGGTGCTGAAGAATGAATATTTTGATTCGGGATTGCGAGATCGGAGATTGTATTGACATTGAATTACTCAACCAGAACGAAATGGGATATGAGTATCCGCCCGAAGCCGTTGAGGCGAAATTGGAAAAATTGTTAAGGGATAGTACCCATAAAATAGTGGTGGCTCTGGTTGACGGAAAAATAGTGGGTTATATTCATGCCTGCGACTATGATTTGCTCTATGCGCCTCCCTTGAAAAATATTATGGGAATCGCAGTATCCTCTGATTTCAAAAAAAAGGTATTGGAAAGAAACTCTTGAATCACGCTGAACAATGGGCGCGCGATACCGGCGCTGACGGTGTCCGTTTGGTATCGGGGGCTACCCGAACCGGCGCTCATGCATTTTATATGGCCTGCGGATACTCGTGCACTAAAGAGCAGAAAAATTTCATCAAATATTTTGAGGAAAAGGAGTCGAAATCATGAAAACCCATTTGTTTTATTTTTCAGCAACCGGGAATTCTCTTGCCGTGGCCAAGGATATTGCCGCCAAACTACCGGATGCCCAAATTTTTTCCATTCCCAAAGTCATCAATCAATCGATTGATTATAACGCCGATAATTTGGGAATCATTTTCCCCGTGTATTACTTGGGAATGCCTAGAATTGTGGTGGATTTTATCAACAGGATGGAACCGGACAGGGCGAACTATATCTTTGCCATCTGTACTTACGGGGGATTGGCAGGGGGCACTTTGTTACAAACCCAAAAATTATTGAACGCCAGAGGTTTGACTCTAAATGCCGGATATACGATTAAAATGCCGGGTAACTACTTGGTAAAGTACGGGGCCTATTCAAACGTAAAACAAGAAAAACTTTTTTCAAAAGAAAAACAAAAGGTCGCAACTATCGCCGGGATGATTGAAAATCAACAAAACAGCGCCATTGAAAGGAATAATTTTTTCTTCAACGGAATCGGCAATATGGCTTATCGGTCAATGTTTCCAAAATTTCCAAAACTGGACCGGAATTTTAACGCCAACGAAAAATGTAATCAGTGTCATACTTGCGAAAAAGTGTGCCCCGTTCAAAATATCAAAATGATCAATGAAAAGCCCGAGTGGCTGGGAAATTGCGAGCACTGTCTGGCCTGTATTCAATGGTGCCCGGTGGAAGCCATTGAGTATGGAACTCAGACCATTAACAGAAAACGCTATCATCATCCCGAGATATCAGCCAAAGATCTTTACCGTGAGTCCTAAATCCCGGAATGGAACTGCCAAAGGCTTGATCAAAAACTCTCGTAAGGAAGAATGTTTAAGAAGCCTTATGCGTTCAGGGAAATTGTAAGAGTGGTTGATTACGTGTTGTAAATCTATATTTTTTATGTTGTAATATAAAATATCGATATGAATACTTATCACAAGGAAGCCCTTATGAAGAAAATTGTTCCTTATTTATGGTACGAAAACCAGACCGAAGAAGCTGTAAATTTTTATACCGCTATTTTTCCTAGTTCAAAGATTATTAACGTTTTCCGTTATGGTAAGTCCGGAGCTGAAATAGCCGGGCGGGCGGAAGGTTCGGTCATGTCGGTAACCTTTGAACTGGATGGGGAAGAGTTTGTGGCTTTTAACGGCGGCCCGCAGTTTTCATTCACACCTGCGGTGTCGTTTTTTGTAAACTGTCAAACCGAAGAGGAAATGGAGAATCTTTGGGCCAAATTTCAGGTGGGTGGAACTATCTTAATGCCGCTGGGAAAGTATCCTTTCCGTGAGAAATTTGGCTGGCTGACCGATCCATTCGGTGTTTCCTGGCAATTTTCTCTTTCTCTCCGTTCTCCTAAAATCACCCCTTTTTTGATATTTACCGGTGAACAAAACGGAAAAGCCGAAGAAGCAATGAATTTATATATTTCTTTATTCGAGGAATCGAAAATTCATCAAATTGAATATTATCATCAATCAAAAGGGGAACTGAAGCATCCGGACGCCGGAAAGAGCGTGAAAGAAGCTCTTTTCGCCTTGAATGGTCAAGAATTCCGCTGTGTCGACGGTTATATGGCGCATCCGTTTCCTTTCACTCCGGCCATTTCTTTTTTTGTGAATTGCGAATCTCAGGAAGAGGTTGACAACCTATGGGAAAAGCTTTCCGAAAACGGAGAGAGCCAACCATGCGGATGGTTAAAGGATAAATTCGGTTTGTCCTGGCAAATAATACCCACCGCATTGGGCGAGTTATTGCAAAATAGTAATGAAGAGCAGACTGAAAGAATTATGGAAGAACTGTTTACAATGAATAAAATTGAAATTGCCAAATTAAAAAAAGCTTTTGCCCAAAATTAAAATTAATCTTACAAAATATGGCGATGTTGCCAATTCGTTATATAAAATGATTTTCTTGTTCCATTATTGCAAATTTACAGGCCATTTGGTTCTCTTTTACTGTCTTGACAGATTATTATCAAAGGAAAGTGCAATCAAAATCAAGAAAACGCACCTATCAATTTAAGAAAAGAGGTGCGCTTTTTGATGAAAAAATTAATCATCGCCTTCGTTACATTTTTTGTATTGATTCCACTCACCGTTGGAACCGCTTTCGGAAATGCCTTTTCTCTAGGGGCTGAAAATGGCATTATTTTAGCACCTGCAGGTTTAGGGCTTGAAATGAGCGGAGCCTTTCAATCCGGAGAAAATCCCACGCCGCTTTATAATATGGAAATCGGTTACGGGATAACTCCCGCAGTTACCATCAGCGGTCAATTTTCAGGGGATTTTAAAGAGGGGTTTCATGGCCAAAAGTTGGTGAAAGCATTGATATCCCCAAGCCGTCACGGCAGCGGATACACAATTTACGGCGGTTTTGATCTTGATCAATCGAAAATTTCCAGCTATGGCATATCATTGTGGAAAGATACACGGTTTTTTTATGCATACGGCAATTTGGAATCCAGGAGCGCCACATCAACCGAAAAAAATCATAATTTAGCCCTAACGCCGGGCGTTAATGTTAAATTAGGTTCAAGATTCAGCGTAGGCGGAGAAATGGAATACGACCCTTCCAATTGGAAGGGTCAGGAATTACGGGTGGGCGCTCAATACCGCATCAGTCCTAAAATGGCTGCTAAATTCGCTTACGAAAATGATTTGACGCATGATCACGAAAGCACTTTCCTCACCGGAATCGCCATCGGATTATAAAATAAAATGCCAAAAAAAGGGCTGTTTTTATGGATTTAAAAAAAACAGCCCTTTTACGGTATTCCGTAGTAAATTTTGCAACGGAAGATCTATCATGATCAATGAATTCGTTAATCAAATAATACGCTGACTGAGACATCCTGATGAATCCGGCGGATTGCGTCTCCAAGAAGCGGAGCTACCGATAATATCGTAACGTTCGGTAAAGTTCGTTCCGGTGTTAAAGGAACCGTATTACAAACAACGATTTCCTTGATAGCAGGGTGGCTTAAACGCTCCATGGCGGGCGGAGAAAAAATACTATGGGTTGTCAATAAATGAATTTCCGGTTTAGCGCCACGTTCTAGAAGGGTATTGACTACTTGGATGATACTGCCGGCTGTATCCACCATATCATCAATAATAATGGGAGCTTTTCCTTCAACCTCACCAATAAAGAAAGTGATTTCAGCAACATTGGGGGCAGGCCTACGTTTGTACATTACTCCTAGGGGTAAATCCAAACGGGTTGCCAGTTTCTCTGCTTTTTTAACACTTCCGGCATCCGGAGCGATGATAACCCCATCTGTTATTTTTTTCTGCTTAATGTATTGAGCAAGCATCGGGAGGGCTGTCAAATGGTCAACTGGAATATTAAAAAAGCCTTGAATTGCCGGTGAATGAAGATCCATGGTAATCACGCGATCCGAACCAACTGTCGAAATGATATCCGCAAGCATTCGGGCGGTAATCGGCTCACGGGGAGCGGATTTTTTTTCCTGACGGGCATAGCAATAATAGGGGATTACCGTTGTAATTCGTCCGGCGGAAGCTCTCTTTAAAGCATCAATCATGATCAGAAGTTCCATGATCGTATCATTAATATTATTGACACTATTGGCAAAGGATTGGACGATAAAAACATCGGCTCCGCGAATGCTTTCCTCAAAACGCACGTATATTTCGCCGTTTGCAAAACGGGAAATTTTAACTCCGCCTAGTTTAATTCCTAAATAATCGGCAATTTCTTGCCCCAGCGGAGGATTTGACGTTCCAGTAAATAATTTAAGTTGATTATATTGAGGCATAACAGTTCACCACCAAAATTATTTGCACTTAACTCATTACTAAAAAACGGAAGAATTTAAAGAAATTTACCGGGTGACAAAGTATCAACCGTAAAAAAGCAAAACAAAAAAGACCCTAAGGTCTTTTAGTTATACTTAAACTGCCCTTTGAACTTTGTTTGAACGTAAGCAACGGGAACAGATGCGAACTTTCCTTTTCGTTCCATCGATTACAGCATAAATTGAACGAATATTAGCCTTCCAGCGGTGATGGGTTTTAATATTCGAATGGCTAACCAAATTTCCGGTCTGGTAATCTTTGCCGCATACCATACAACGATTAGACAAAAAAAACACCTCCAAAAAATATAGCAATATCATGAGCAAAATTATTTTACCACAAACGATGCTGACTGACAAGGAAAATTTATTGAATCAAGTTGATTTTAAGGCATTTTCTAAACGCGTCTCCCCGATGCCCTTATCCTCAAAGGGACTTTTTTTTAAGTAATCAGCCACCCCAGCTTTGCTGGGACAACGATGTCGCGCATCAATGCGCGCGAAAATACCGCCGGGGTGGCTGTTGGATAACGGCCAGCAAAACGAGCCGAAGTATCCGGGTTGAAAGTATTTTCTAGATAGAAAAATTTTCTACCCGTTAAAACTTGATTTTAATTCGAAAAATGTTTAAACTATAGGCGTTACCATATGTCAATCATTCCTATATTACCTATAATATTCATGAAAGAGTTGCTTTTGGATTGACAGATTATTCAAATGATGTTTTACTATTTTTAAATGATCCACTCAAAAAAATTGATTGATAAATTTTATCATTTATTCGTTTATTCGTCTTATTGTTATGAAGGAATTTGGGATTGCTCTCATCTACCTTTATTTTTGATGTTTAAATTCAGTTGCTAAATTATTATGGGTGAGCTTTATCATAGTTGTTTTATGAATGGAAATACTACGAAATTGGTAGAAGTGATTGAATTGGGGAGGGGCACCGGATGATTACCAAAGATACCCGTATTATTGATGTTTTACAGCAAAATCCAAAAACCACGGAAATTTTTGAGGAATTAGGTATGGGCTGCATCGGGTGCATGGGAATCACGATGGAAACGATTGAAAACGGAGCTAAAATGCACCAAATTTCTTTGGAAGTGTTACTGAAAGCATTAAATGAAGTTCTTGAAGATAAAGTTTAATTTAATTCGCTAGTTAATTAAGCTTATTAAATTAAGTCCTAATAATTTGGCAGGATATTTTTATTTTAAAGCGAATTTATAGTTTTTGGTTAAAACAAAGAGGGAGGAAAAAACGTGCCAGAAATGTCCAATTCCGGTATCAACCAATCACTCGGGGTCATCAATATTTCACCTAATGCAATAGCCATGGTAGCGGGAATAGCGGCAATGCAATGTTTCGGGGTTGTTGGGATGGCTTCTCATAACATTCAAGATGGGATTTCGGAATTACTGACCGGCAAGGATAACCTAACCAAGGGAATCGAAATTGTCATTGATGAAGATTCAATCGTTGTTGATTTGTATATTATTGTTGAATACGGAGTCCGAATCAAAGAAGTTGCCCGGAATGTCATTCAAAATGTCAAATATGCAATTGAAAATCAGTTAGGGCTTCAAGTATCTGAAATTAATGTAATCGTACAAGGTGTACGCACTAATAAAAATTAATTGAATTGACTTTTTTGTAATTGATAGGAATTGATTATCAATTATTTTTAACTTATTTTTTTGGATGAAAACCAGACTAAGGAGGCATGATTTTGCAGCTTGATATTATAAACGGCAGTATGTTAAAACAATTATTAGCTTCCGGCACCGCTTGCCTCAATGCCCATAAGGCCGAAGTTGATACTTTAAATGTTTTTCCCGTTCCCGATGGTGATACGGGAACCAATATGTATCTTACATTTCAATCAGCATTACGGGAAGTAATGCAAAATCCGTCCGAAAATGTTAAGGACATTTTAGAATCCGCTGCATACGGCGCATTAATGGGTGCCAGGGGCAACAGCGGAGTGATTGTTTCTCAATTTTTCCGCGGCTTTACCAAAGCGATTCCCAAAGGAGTCAAACATATCTCCAAATTGGAAGTTGAAAAAGGGCTTAACGGTTCTTCTACTTTATGTTTCCAGGCTGTTCGTCAACCGGTTGAAGGAACCGTTTTAACAGTTATCAAAGGAATCGCAAAATACGCTACGGAGAATTTAACAAAAAAATCTTCTCTTGATGTATACCTTGAAAATATCTATCAACATGCTTGTCAAGTGCTGGCTCAAACTCCGGAAATGTTACCTGTCTTAAAAAAAGCCGGTGTTGTAGATGCTGGTGCTCAGGGTCTGGTATATTTTTTTGAAGGAATGATCAAATACCTTCATGGAGAAGAAGTGCCTACGGAAAGTGTTACTCCCGCTAAAATCGTAAGTATTGCTCCGTATACCGACAATGACGGCGAAATTCTTGGTGAGACAATTAATTTTCAGTATTGTACGGAATTTATCCTAAAAGGTAAACAACTTGATTTGGAATATATTAAAAATAGCTTAAGTCCTCATGGCGATTGTATGTTGGTGGTGGGGGATGAAAATAATGTAAAAATTCACTTACATACCAACAACCCAGGTATTATTTTAGACTTTGCAGTCCGGCTTGGGGATCTCTCGGAAATACAAATTCATAATATGGTGGAGCAAAGTCAACAAAGGCTTGCTAAAATGATGGTTGATGGTAATTCTAACCGAAAAATCGGTGTTGTGGCAGTGACTGCCGGAGACGGGCTTGAAAGGATTTTTCGAAGCTTGGGGGTTCAAGTGGTTGTCAATGGTGGCCAAACAATGAATCCCAGCATTGAGGATTTAACAAAAGCAGTTTCGGCTTTACCTTCTTCAAAAATCATCATATTACCAAACAATAGTAACATTATTATGACGGCAAATCATGTTCAAGAATTGACTTCCAAAGAAGTTAAAGTTATCCCAACCCAAAGTACCCCTGAAGGGTTATCGGCAATGATGAATTTTTCCGATGAACATTCATTGGAAGAAAATGTAACCCAAATGACTGAAAAAAGCAGTAATGTTATTACTTGCGAAATCACTTATGCTGTTCGCGGTTTTCAATTTAGCGACCAGGAAATTAAGCAAGGTGATAACATTGGACTTGTTAACGGGGAAATCGTTGCATCAGGTAAATCTCCGGAAGAAGTGGTTGAAAAAGTGTTAAACAGTGTTCCTGAAGCAAATAGTGGATTGATTTCAATATATTACGGTAATGAAGTGACCGCAACGAAAGCCCAGGAACTTCTTAATCAATTAGAAGATAAATTTTCCGAAGCGGAATTTGAATTATATTATGGTGGACAACCGCTTTATTATTATTTGTTGTCGATCGAATAAGGAGCTTCTTAGATGGCTGTTAAAATCATGACAGATAGTTCGGCCGATTTACCCGAAAAATTAGCCCGGGCATATGACATTACGGTTGTTCCCTTACATGTTCATTTTGATGGCGAAAGTTTTAAAGATGGTGTTGATATATGGAGTGACGAATTTTATAGTCTATTAAGAAATGATGCTGTCTTACCGGATACTTCAGAGCCTTCAGCGAGCGAATTCCTTTCTATTTATCAAGCTGCATCTCCTGAAGATATTATTATTGGGGTTTTTATTTCACAAGGAATGAGTGCCACGATCCATTCCGCCCAATCAGGGGTTCAGTTGCTTAAAAACGGTCCTAAGGTTGAAATTATCGATTCTGGATATGTCTCAATGGCTTTGGGATTAATTGTTATAAAAGCCGCCCGAATGGCAAAAAATAATGCTACCGGTATGGAAATTGTTAACGCGATTCATGAATGGCAAAAAAAAGTAGCGGTTTACTTCACACCCGGCAGCCTTGAGCACCTTCACCGCATGGGAAGAATCGGCGAAGCATCATCTATGGTAGGAAGTTTGTTGAATATGAAGCCAATATTATCCATTGAAAACGGTATCATTGTTCCCGCTGATAAAATTCATGGCAATTTTCACAAAGTTGCTGCCGTTATGATCGAAAAATTAGTTGTTCAATTTGGTAAAACACCACTAATGATTTGCGTTTTACATACCGAAATGCCGGATGTTGCTCAGCTATTACAGCGAACTGCTGAAGAAAATTTAAATATTGCCGAATTTTATTCCAGTATTGTCGGTCCCGTTGTGGGTTCCCATACCGGTCCGAATACTATTGGTATCGTGGCCATTCCTTTATAATGAGAGTTATTGCCGGAAAGTATAAGGGCCGTCCCCTAAAGGGACCTAAACATGAAGGGTTACGTCCCACGGCCGATCGAATCAAAGAAGCCTTATTTAATATCATCAGCCCCGAAATCGGGGAGGCTGATTTTTTAGATTTATTTGCAGGGACTGGCGCGATCGGAATTGAAGCGTTAAGCCGTAATGCGAAAATGGTAGTTTTTGCCGACGCAAATCCGACAAGTATTCAATTATTAAAAAATAATATTCGCTTTTTGGATCCAAAAGACCATTTTCAAATTATCCAATCGCCTGTTGAACGTACTTTGGCCATTTTAGCCAAGCAATCTTTTTCATTTGATTTAATTTTTCTAGATCCGCCATTTCAAGCGGGTCTTCTACCCAAAACCATTGAATTAATTATCAATTATCAGTTGCTTAAGGAACCTGGTATTTTAATTATCGAACATCCACGTCAACTTACTTTTGAAATTCCTTCAACACTCAAAATACACCTTACCCGGGATTATGGAGGTATCAGCCTTACGTTTTTAAAACAGTTGACCAAGGATTCTTTTAACGAAAGTGCTATTGAATGATAGGACAGGTAAATGGAATGTATAATCAAACCATCTCAAGCGAAACCAAAGCAGTGTGCCCCGGAAGTTTCGATCCGGTTACCAATGGGCATATTGATATTATTGAACGGACTGCCCAATTATTTCCTGCTGTCGTAGTCGGGGTTATCCAAAATCCAAGTAAAAAACCATTGTTTTCACTCGAAGAACGCGTTCATTTATTGAAATTGGTTTTAAACCATCTTCCTAACGTTGAAGTTTATTATTTTAGCGGTTTATTGGTGGACTTCGTAAGTCAGGTAAAAGGAAACCTTATTGTAAAGGGATTACGGGCGATTTCAGACTTTGAGATTGAGTTTCAGATGGCTCTCATTAACAAACGTATGGCGCCTGGGATTGAAACGATGTTCATGACCACCAAAAATGAATATTCTTTTTTAAGCTCAAGTATGGCTAAGGAATTAGCCCAACTAGGCGGGGATCTGAGCGGATTGGTTCCGCCCGAAGCTGAAAAAGCATTACTTGAAAAATATAAAAAATTGTAGGTGTTTCAAATGCCGAAAATGAATATCCTTCTACTTCTCGATCATTTAGAAAAAATAGCCGCCAATAATTTCAAGATGGCGGGAAAAGTTTGGATCGATCGAGAAGAACTCTTAGAACTCATTAAAAAAATCCGGATTGCTTTACCGGATGAGATTAAAGAGGCTGAATGGGTTAGCCGGGAAAAAGAACGTTATATAGCTCAAGCTCAGGAAGAAGCCAAACGCATTCTAAAAGAAGCGGAAAATTATGCGGAACGTTTGGTCCGCGAGGATCAAATCACCGCCCGAGCCGAAGAAGACGCGCACCGGATCATCAATGAAGCGAAACAAATGGCAAGGGAAATCGAAACCGAGGCCTTGCAATACGCCAACCAATTATTGGAGAACCTTGAAGACAGCCTCGAACGGACTCTCACAGTTGTCCATAAGGGACGTGAAGAGTTACTCAATAAATATAAATTATAAATTTCAGAAACAGCCCTTTGGAACGGGCTGTCAGTGATTGTTCTGAATTTTTCTTTCATCACCCATAACCTAAGGAGATCCTATGAATACCCAAAAAATTTCAATTGCGATTGATGGACCGGCTGGCTCTGGAAAAAGTACCATTGCCAAGAAAGTTGCCATCAAATTCGGCTATATTTATATTGATACCGGAGCAATGTATAGAGCCATTACTTTGAAAGCATTACGGAATCAAATACCTCTTACCGATAATCGCCAATTAACGTCTTTGGCTAAAAATACATCAATTGGGCTTGAATATGAAAAGATCGATGTCGACTCTATTTTACATATTATTATGGATGGTGAAGATGTCACTGAAAAAATTCGTAGCCTAGAAGTGACAAACAATGTTTCAGTGGTCGCAGCCGTTGCTGGAGTAAGACAAGCCATGGTGAATTTACAGCGCAACATGGCTAAATTAGGCGGCGTTGTAATGGATGGCCGTGATATCGGAACTGTAGTTTTACCAAAAGCCGAACTAAAGATTTACTTAACTGCCTCAGTTACCGAAAGAAGTCATCGGCGCTGGTTGGAATTGCAAGAAAAAGGTGTTCATGTTGATCAAGAAGAACTCGAAGAACAAATCCGGCAGCGTGATTTATACGACAGTCATCGAGAAATAAGTCCATTATGCCAGGATAAACAGGCAATTTTATTAGACACGACCAATTTAACCATTGAACAAGTGGTGGAAAAGGTCAAGGAGTTGGCTGTTATAAACGGCGCAAAAGCGCAATAAAAAATTTCGAGGTTATTGAAAATACCGTTATGGAAATAATTTTGGCCAAAACCGCTGGTTTTTGTTTCGGGGTAAGAAGAGCCTTGGATTTAATCAATGAGGCATTAGCATTGGATCAAAAACCAATTTTTAGTTTGGGCCCCATTATCCACAATCCCGGAGTTGTGGAAGATTTGCGCAATCAAGGGCTTGCAGTTGTGGAAGATATTTCAGAGGTTCAATCGGGACGTGTTGTAATCCGTTCTCATGGTGCCGGACCTCAAATATATCAGCAGGCATATATAAAAAATCTGGATATCATTGATGCTACCTGTCCTTTCGTTAAAAATGTGCATCAATTGGCAATCATGCTGCATGAACAGTGTTATCAAATCATTATTGTGGGTGAACGTGAACACGCTGAAGTAAAAGGGGTTTTAGACTCGGTGAACGGTGATGCCATCGTCTTGAATAAAATAGAGGATTTAGAAGGACAGGTTATATCCCCCAAAATCGGAATTATCAGTCAAACCACTCAAGATATCAACTACTTTAAAAAAGTTGTGACCATCCTTTTGGAACAGGCTAAAGAAATACGGGTTTTTAATACAATTTGTCTGGCGACTTCAAAACGGCAGCAAGAAGCGGCCGAGTTGAGTAAAAAGGTCGATTTGATGATTGTCGTTGGTGGAAAAAACTCTGCAAATACCACAAGATTATGGGGAATTTGCCGCGATAACGGCAGTAAAAGTTTTCAGGTCGAAAGTCCCGATGAATTATGCGCAGAGTGGTTTCAAAATGTAAAAAAAGTTGGAGTAACTGCCGGGGCTTCGACTCCGGATAAACAAATTCAAAAAGTTCTTAAAGAAATTAAGAAATATGGGAGGTAAATACAGTGGAATTGAAACAACAAGATTTGGTGAATGAAGCTCAAGAGGAAAAATTTGAGTTTGAATGGCCGGAGGATCGTTTTCAAGGGTTAGAAGAAGGGCAAATTATTGAAGCCAAAGTCATCATTGTCCGTGATGATGCGGCTTTTGTAGACATAGGGGGGAAATCCGACTTAGTAATACCGTTGGCGGAATTATCTTCCAAACCAATTGCCTCCGCTAGGGAAGCAGTCAAAACGGGAGATATTATCAGGGTTATGGTCACCCGAAGCGGTGGCGAAGATAAAATTTTGCTTTCAAAACGTTTGGTTGATGAAGAACAACATTGGTTGGTATTGGAAGAAGCCTTTAAAGCCGGAAAAACGATGAACGGTAAAATCATGGAACTCGTTAAAGGCGGTTTAACAGTTAACTTAGAAGGTATTCGGGCGTTTATGCCTGCTTCCCAAAGCGGACAAAGTGCTAATTTGGAATCATTAGCCGGTAAAGATGTCCCCGTCCGCATTTTAGAATACGATCGTTCCAAAAAGAGGGTAGTCGTTTCAAGGCGGGTGTTACTGGAAGAAGAAAGAAAAAAAGCCGAAATGGCATTTTTTAGTACCATCCGCGAAGGTGAACGGAGAAATGGCTGTGTCACCCGAATTACTGATTTTGGCGCTTTTGTGGATTTAGGTTCGGGAATTGAAGGCCTTATTCATGTATCCGAAATGAGCTGGATGCGTGTTCGCTCGCCAAAGGAATTATTAAAAGAAGGCGACCCAGTGGAAGTTGCAGTTATAAAAGTAGATGCTGCTTCCAAAAGAATTTCACTTTCTTTAAAACAACTACAACCTCACCCATGGGACCAAGCGGTAATAGGATTTCAGGAAGGCGCGGTTTATCCGGGAAAAGTCGTAAGAATGGAACCATTCGGCGTTTTTGTAAATCTGGCACAAGGAGTCGATGGTTTGGTTCATATCTCGCAAATTTCCGATAAACGAATCACGAAACCGGAAGAGGTTCTTACTATCGGTCAATCCGTCCAGGCCAAAATCATCAAGATTGATCGAGCGGGCCGGAAAATTTCATTGAGCTTGAGTCAAGTTGTTCAAGATCAAAATAAGCAGGAGTTGGAACAGTATTTAAATTCTCAGGGCGATGCGGCCATCACTCAAAATTTAGGACAATTTTTTAAGAAATAAATTGTAAGATATAAATAAATACAAAAAGACCAACTTCAAAAAGTTGGTCTTTTTGTATTTATTTATCCACTGATTTACCAGCATAAACAATTGTAAAGCAGGCCACTATATGGGGAAAGGAGGTCGACTTGGGTGACAGGTATCATTTTATTACTATTGGTGAGTGTATTAATTTTTTTTGGGTTAGCGCATCAAATATTGGACCGGCTCTATTTAAGCGATCGCGGGGGATTGGTTTTTATCGGAGCCATGATTGTGGGCAGTTTTATCGATATCCCGCTTTCACGTACGCCCAATATAAGTTTGAATATAGGAGGCGCTGTTTTGCCTCTTGTTTTGGCTGTTTATGTTTTAGTGAAAGCAGGCAGTTCAAAAGAGTGGGTCCGTTCAATCATTGGAATTATTATAACTACCGGCGTCTTATATGGAGTCAATAAACTATATTCCTTTGATACCAGCCGTGGTTTTATAGAACCTCAATATTTGTGGGCAATCATCGCCGGAATTATCGCTTACATAGCCGGAAGGTCGCGACGTTTGGCTTTCGTTATCGCAACAATGGGAATTCTGGCTATGGATATTGTCCATATTTTTGAAGTACGTGGTACAAACGTTCCAACCTTAATTGGGGGCGGTGGAGTTTTTGATACCTTGGTAGTTGCGGCCGTCCTAGCGGTATTATTGGCAGAAATTATCGGAGAAAGCCGCGAGGCACTCCAAGGCGGCCCCGCAAAAGAAGATCGCCCGGAAGCACTCCGTGAAGCATTGGATCACCCCGAGGGAACTGAGAACCAGCATCAAGAAACGGAACGGGCGGAAGCGTTGAACGAAAAGGAGAGAGAAAAATGAAACGAACCATCTATTTCTTTTATTTATTCATATTCCTCCTGATACCCTTAGTGTTGGTCACCAATACCGCATTTGCCGAAATGGAATTGTCCGGCAAATATATGACTTTACGCGATGAACATGGAAAAGTAATTACAAGTACGGCTCATCAAATTGTTGTTGGAGATGAGTATTTGGATAGTCAAAACAATCTTTACCGAGTCGTTAAAGTCCGTGGTAATTTGGCCACTGTGAAACTGGTTCGAAAAGAAAAATTAACGGCATCCACAATTAGTGAATTAAAAGATTTATGGAGTTATCTACTAAGTGGCGAATTTTTAAGAGGAGAATCAAATGCTAAAGGACCGATTGCAATTTATCATACCCACTCTGACGAATCCTATATTCCGGGGGATGGGACTTCAAGCAAGTTTGGACGCGGAGGAATCTTTCAAGTCGGTGATAGTTTAACCAATGCTTTTGAGAAAAATGGTATCCCGGTAATTCATTCTAAGAACGCTCACGATCCCCATGATGCAATGGCATATGATCGCTCTAGACGGACTGCGGTGCAACTGTTGAAAAAACAACCGACAACTTTACTTGATGTGCACCGGGATGCTGTACCTGCCCAAATGTACAGCGATGTCATTAATAACCAGGGTGTTACCAAAGTGCAGCTTGTTGTAGGGCGTCAAAACCCCAATTTTCAAGCCAATAACGACTTCGCTAAACGTATTAAAGAAACCTGTGATCGGAAATATCCCGGCTTTATTAAAGGTATTTTCTATGGAAAAGGAAAATACAACCAAGATTTAGGGCCCCGTAGCATTTTGCTGGAGTTTGGAACCGATACAAATAGTAAAGTTGCTGCCGAAAGAGGCGCTCAAATTTTCGCGGCCGCATCAAAAGATGTATTATATGGAAATCGAGGCGCCCGATTTATCAATCGTGGAAGCATACGCAGTTTATTTTGGATTATTGCGGCTCTAATCGGCGGTATTGGGGTATTCTTTTTAATCAATCGCGGAGGCTTCAAGAATTTAAGTAAAGAATTTACGGGTGCAATGGGCGAAGATGAGGAAAGTGAAATCTCAAATTCTCAAAATGAAGGAAAGAATGACGATCGATCCAATCAGGAGAGATAAAATTCTTGAAAATCGTTTATCATTGTTACGGAGGCGCCCACGCATCACCGACCGCAGCAGCAATTCATTTGGGAATTTTGAGGCATGATCGTTTACCGAGGTGGAAAGATTTTAAAAAAATCCCTTACTTTGACCAAATTACTGATAAGGAACACGGCAAACTTATTTTGATTGGAAAAGATCAGTGGGAAAATGAAGTATTCATTCTAGGAAGAAGAAACGCCGCCGGAATGGTCATCCGAATTATTTTGGAATTTATTCAATTAACAGGAGGAGACCCATCAGAGTATCGTTTTGTAGACTGCGTACAACTTTTTAATCCCCTAATGGTAACCGGGGGCTTCTCTTCCAGGGCCATGGGATGGGTCAATTTCGGTAGACCAATTGTTACTTTAGGAACCATTTTATCCTTTCCGATTTTAGCAGCAAAAGTAAAAAAAACTATCGCTCAATTATAGGTAATGACTCGTGAAATTTTTTTATTATTGTAATCGTCAACTGTTTCCTGCAATGATTGCCGCTTACATACATTTACAAAAGCTCCCCAAGGAAAGGATTCCAACTATTCGAGAAATTTCAAAAATGTCCGATGATCGATTAATATCCGGGGACTATGGAGTCCCTTGTTTTATAGGAGAAAATAAAAATTCACAAATCTATGTAATTCGTTTTGATGCCGATATTTCTCTTGCTTTACAAACCATTGAGAATATTTTATCTCAAAGAGGTATTAATTTTTCACAATGGATCTTTTTGGGTGTTCTTGAACCAAAAAGTATTGATAATATCATTATCCGAATGGGAGAACGTCTTTCTCAAAAAAGGTCAACAAGCCCTCTGGGAAAGTATCTGGCAGCCATTGGTATCCGGAAAAATTATCGAAAGATATTGGAAATGGTTAATTTATCAAAGGAGCAGAAATAGCTGTGGATAAAAGAAAAATTATAGTAATTACGGATGGGGATCGAGTTGCCCAAAAAGTTGTCGAGAAAGTAGCTAGCAACGTAGGCGGACGATCTATCTCTTTTTCCGGAGGGAATCCAACCAATGCCCAAGGAAAAGAAATATCGGCAGCGATTAAAGAAGCTGCTTATGATCCCGTCTTAGTCATGGTAGATGACTGTGGCTGTAGGGGCGAGGGAAAAGGAGAAACTATTCTTCGCACACTGGCTGCCGATTCCGACCTAGAGATTTTGGGCGTGGTTGCAGTCGCCTCCAATACTGCCGGAGTTGATGGTGTGCCGATCACTGCTTCAATCACTCGGGAAGGTAATATCGTCAATGTACCAGTTGATAAGGACGGACACCCGGAAGCAGCCGGGCATACCAAAGTTGAAGGCGATACAGTCGATGTTTTAAGTCAACTCAATATTCCAGTTATCATTGGTGTTGGTGATTTAGGGAAAATGGACGATGCCGATTTGGTCGAAGATGGCGCAAAAATCACTACGCTGGCGGTTCAAGAGGTTTTGAAAAGAAGTAATTTCCAAAATGTCACAAATTCTTAAGAACAAATAAGCTGGTTATAAAAAAACATAAAAAGAAGGAAAAGTTAAAAACGATTAGAAATACTGATTATGATGGGAAAACAGTTGAAAATAGGAATTCCTAGAGCATTATTATATTTTTGGTATGGCGAAATTTGGGAACAATTTTGGATGGACGCAGGTTGTGAGGTGAAAACATCTCCGCCAACCAATCCAAAGGTCATGAAAGCCGGAATTGATGCGGCAATTGAAGAATTATGTCTGCCAATAAAAATTTTTTTAGGTCATGTAATCACTCTAATTGACCAGGTCGATTGGATCATGATTCCCCACCTTCTTCAAGTGCAAAAAGATGCCTTCATTTGCCCTAAGTTTATGGGGTTGCCGGACATCATAAATCATGCTGTTCCGGAGTCCCGTGGGAAATTATTGATTGTCCGGATGGGAATCCGTAACTTAGATATTATGAGTAGCCTTTGCGAATCGGCACAGCGTATAGGGATTTCACCTGGTAAACAACAAAACCTTCGGAAAGACTGTTATGACAAAATTTATCAACCGGCTTTAGAGATTATCCAGAAATTACAATTCCAAGCCACAGATTCCTCAGAGTTAAACATTGGATTACTTGGACATCCTTATTGTCTATATGATGCATGTTTAAATTTGGATTTATTAAAAATTCTTGCGCAGCAAAAAGTATTTGTATATACCCCCGAGATGATGCCAAAAAAGCTTCAGGGGATCGGCTCAGGCAAACTTTCAAAAAAACTTTTTTGGACTATCGGAAAAATGCAATTTGACGCTTTAGATTGGCTTATGAATGAAAATAGTACCCAGATGGATGGTTTTATTCATATTACTCCCTTTGCCTGTGGTCCGGAAGCCATTGTCAGTGATCTGATCGGGCGCCGGATTCAAAAAATAAACAAACCTTTTTTGATCTTAAACTATGAAGAACAGAGCGGAGAAGCTGGTATGATAACTCGAATAGAGGCTTTTGTTGACTTGATCAAACACCAGCATATTGCATGTTAAAAATAACCTTTCCTCATATCGGTAATTCTTATATCCCGTTCCGGACCTTACTGTCAGAGTTAGGCATGGAACCTATTATTCCTCCGCCAATAACGCACCGTACCATCGAACTTGGGACTCAATTGGCGCCTGAATTTGCTTGTTTTCCTTTAAAAATTAATCTTGGAAATTATGTTGAAGCGATCGAAACGGGAGCAGAGTTAATATTAATGGCCGGAGGTATAGGGCCTTGCCGTTTCGGCTATTACGGTGAACAACAACGGGAAATTTTGCGGGATGCCGGTTATTCCATTGATTTTTTAGTTTTGGAAGCACCAAAAACTCATCCGATGGAATTATGGAATAAGATTAAACGCTATATTCCTAAGCATCATTTAACTGATTTAAGCAAAGCGATTCATTTGGCTTGGTTAAAAGCTGCCGCCCTTGATCGTTTTGATCGAATTGCCAACCAAGTTCGGGCTAAGGAATTGTGTTCGGGAAGCGTAACTGAACTCCAGAGAAAATTTTACCATCATCTGGATCAAACAGATTTAGGAAAGGACATCAAGGTTACTTCTGAAAACTATTTCAAAGAGTTACAATCTCTTCCTGTAAAGAATAACGATGTTCCTTTAAAAATTGTCTTATTGGGGGAAATATATATGGTACTTGAACCAAACGCCAATTTTGAAATGGAACGCATTCTTGGAGAAATGGGCGTCCTGGTTGAACGATCGATTTATTTCACGGACTGGATTCGGGATCATTTGATTTTTAGTATTATTCATCCCAATTGGAACCAAAATTTAAAATTAACGGCTCGTCCATATTTATGCAATTTTGTAGGAGGACACGGCCTGGAAACCGTTGCTCTAACGGTTAATGCGGGAATAAACCGTTATGACGGGGTTATCGAATTAGCTCCTTTTACTTGCATGCCGGAAATTATTGCAATGCAGGTACTACCTTCCATCTCTCGGGAACTTAATATTCCAGTTCTCAATATCATTATTGATGAGCATTCGGGGGAAGCCGGCGTACTTACTAGACTTGAGGCTTTTATCGATATGTTACAATATCAACGTAAAAAAAAGCGGGCTCGCGGGTAACGGAGGAAAATCTTGAAGCTATATCTTGGAATTGATGTTGGCTCTGTCAGTACTAATTTAGTTCTGATTGATAGTCATGGAAATTTAATCAAAAAATTATATTTACGTTCCCAGGGCAACCCCGTTGCGTCCGTGCAGCAAGGGCTGGTAGAACTCACCAAAGATAGTAAAGGGATTGAGATAGCCGCCTTGGGAACAACAGGTTCCGGACGGCAATTAATTGGTAAATTGTTAGGCGCCGATTTAATCAAAAATGAAATAACCTGTCATGCCGTTGCCTGCCTTGATTTAATTCCGACAGTGCAAACCATTGTTGAAATTGGCGGACAAGATTCTAAATTAATCTTAATCCGTGACGGCATTATAAAAGACTTTGCGATGAACACTGTTTGTGCGGCTGGGACAGGTTCATTTCTGGATCAACAAGCAGCCCGTTTGAATATTCATATTAATGAATTGGGAAAAAAGGCGGCTTTGGGCAAGCATCCCGTTCGAATAGCCGGTAGATGTGCCGTATTCGCAGAGTCCGACATGATTCACAAACAACAAACCGGGCATCCACTAGAAGATATTTTAGCCGGTTTATGTAGAGCTTTGGTCCGTAATTTTTTGAGCAATCTTGGAAAGGGTAAGGAATTAAAACCTCCCATTATATTTCAAGGGGGCGTAGCTGCGAATTTAGGTATTCGGAAAGCATTTGAAGAAATATTGGGTTATCCTTTAATTATCCCGGAACACTATGATGTGATGGGAGCATTGGGTGCTGCCATCCTTGCCAAGGAAGAAATCGTTACCCAAAACGGGTCGACTCATTTTAAAGGATTGCAAATCGTCCATAACCCAATCACGACAGAAAGCTTTGATTGTAATGGGTGTTCCAACCAATGTGAAGTAGTCGAATTGAAACAGGACGACATATGCCTTGCCTGCCTTGGCGATAAATGTGGTAAATGGAGTAACCGAATCTCTGATAAGATTTTAGAACCTTCAATACAAGCGGGTTGAGGCATACTTTGATTTCTGAATTAGCAATTCCCAATCTTTTGGCAAACGATTTGAAAATTCTTTTTATCGGTATCAATCCCGGTTTACGGAGTGCTGCCATTCAACATCATTTTGCGGGGCATTCCAACCGTTTTTGGAAATTATTAGCAGACTCCGGGATTACTCCAAAACGTCTTCAGTCAGAAGAAGACAATCTCCTTCTTAATTTTGGTTACGGAATTACCAATATCGTTCCCCGGACCACAGCCACTGCGGCGGAATTAACCCGGGAAGAATTCCTGGCCGGCTCAAAACGGTTAATGGAATTATTGCAAGAATACCAACCCCGGATTGCAGCTTATTTAGGAAAAGATACTTACCGTTACATGGTTCAGGGAAATACTTTCAATTGGGGTTTACAACAACAAAACATCATCCACCCGGTCATTGATTTCGTTTTGCCCAACCCCAGCGGATTAAACCGCATGCCCTACCAAGTTCAGCTACAGTGGTATTGTCAACTAAAGAAAAAGTTGGATTCTTTGTAAACTTATTTGACTTCAATGAATACTTTCTTCCTTTTTTCGGGATAATATGGAAGCAACCTATTGAAATGAGGGATGAGAGAGTGGAAGTAAAGGTAGATCAAGATTTATGCATCAGTTGCGGGCTTTGTGTTTCCAGTTGCCCGGAGATTTTTACCTGGAACGACGATGAAAAAGCCGAAGCCTCTAATGAACCGGTTGACCAAGATTTAGAGCAATGTGTCGAAGAAGCAGCTGACGGTTGTCCCACTGATGCGATTGAAACCGGTTAATAGTAACTTTTCCGGTTCAACTCTTTGCTACAATTGGTTTTACTTAGTTGGCGTTCTAGTCAATCTTCCTCTCCCATATAAATAGTCTAAAGGGAGGGGGAGGATTGATGATAGAAAACAAGGATCTCTATTCTTTCCAACAAGAAACAGACTCTCCGGAACAATCTCCAGAATCAAACTCTCTTGATGATTCTAACTTCAAAATATTTTCAACGATTCTTTATCAAACGATTATAGCCTTTACTTGTCTCATTTTGTTATTAACCCTTTCCCACAGCAATTTTCAATGGTTGCGGTGGGCAAGAGATAAAATACATACCGCAATTAACGCTTCTTCCGAGAATACCTTCGGTAGAATTGCAAGTTCAAGATTGTGGAAAAGTTTACTTGCCAGTACAGGTAATTTAGTTCGTCTCGAAGAAATCACTAAAAATCAATTTTCAATGGAAAATCCAGTTGATAATTCAGATATCGCTGTCTCCAGTGAGAAAAAACAAACAAGACAAATCTTTCAGAATTCTGTATGGCCAGTTCAAGGCAATATCATTAAAGGTTATGGATGGCGTTATGACGAGGTTCGTCAAACCAAAAAATTTCACCCAGGAATCGAAATTAGCGCAATTCCAGGTTCGATCGTCCTGGCGGTGGCTGATGGAACTATTACTGAAATCAGGCACCAGCCCGGAGAAGGATGGCTAATTGCTATTAACCACACTGACGGATGGAGTTCCACCTATTTTTATTTAGGACCTGTTCAAGTTAAAGTTGGTCAAAGAGTGAAGGCCGGTGATACAATCGCTCAAATTAACCGTCCTGATCAAGATAAGGGGCCTATTTTACTGTTGGAAATTAAGGAATATGCTCAATCAGTTGATCCATTATCTTTGTTAGCAAGCTAATCAATGCATTATTATCATTGGAAGACAGGAATCTCCTTTTTATTGCTTTGCATTTTCTTTATTGCCTTGAGTCTTGCGAAAGGGAATATTCATTATATATTTCTTAATTTCGTTGCTCTCTTAATCCATGAATTCACTCATATGTTATGTTGTGAACTTTTGGGTTATCCTGTTCAAGAAGTGGCTTTATGCCCCTTAGGCGGCTCCCTCAAAATTGATCCTTCCTTCGTTCTTAATCCCCAAGCCGAGTGCCTTATCGCTCTAGCCGGCCCAATGGCAAATATGCTAATGGCAGGTGGCGCAGTTTATCTTGGCTTTCTGGGGATCCACAATCAGTTTTTAACGGATTGGCTCCAAATTAACATATTAATCGGATCCATCAATTTAATACCCGCTCATCCTCTTGATGGGGGGAGAATTTTCCATGCTCTGCTCAATAAAAATATTGGTTTGAAAAGTTCCCACCATATTGTGAAGATAACAACGATCATGATTGACTTGCTGTTTATTATATTTGGTTTTAGCCGTTTATTCAAAGGCAAAACAGGGATATTATATATAGTGATTGGGACTTTTTTGCTATTTCAGTTATTTTACTTTAAGATGCCTTCATTTAATTTGGTGATTAAAACTCTGCAACACAAAAAGAAATCTTTGGCATCCAAGGGTTTTCTACAGGTACGGCCTATCTTTGTTGAATCGGATAGTCTGGTGAGATTACCTTTACAATACTATGGCGTAAACGAATATCTGCTTTTTTTCTGTTCGGATCCTAATAAAAACCGGCTCAATATTATTAGCGAGGAAATGGCCTGGAATTCTTTGTTAAATCAAGGTTATGACGTGACTTTTAATATGATCAACAAAAATACACCGCTTAATACATATTGCAGAATAGTTTCAGATGAGATAGAATAATCCTACGCTTTCATTTAGGAAACTGCGCGCGAGTGCATTTGGAGGAATCGGCTTGACGGCAAAACAAAGCAGTCAGCATATTTGGGAAATTATTGAAAAATCGTTGAATGAAGTCAGTAAACCAGGTCGTTATATTGGTGGCGAATATAACTGCCAGATTAAAGATTGGACAACCACTGATTTTAAAGCGGTCCTGGCATTTCCGGATGTTTACGAAATCGGGCTGTCACATTTAGGATTAAGAATTCTTTATGAATTGATTAATTCACAATCAGGCATGTTGGCCGAAAGGGTTTATGCACCCTGGCCTGATTTTCAGGATTTGCTTCGAAAAAAGAACTTGCCACTTTTATCGCTGGAAAACAAGCGTGCTCTCTATGAATTTGATATGGTGGGCTTTTCTCTTCAATACGAACTCAGCTATACCAACGTACTTACAATTTTAGATCTTGGTAAAATACCTGTTTTCAGCAAAGACAGGACCGATGATGATCCGCTTATTATTGGCGGAGGGCCCTGTACTTACAACCCGGAACCTTTGGCTGATTTTTTCGATTGTTTTTTTATTGGAGAAGCTGAAGAAGTATTGGTCGATATCTGCAAACAGATTCTTGAGTGGAAACACTCCGGAGCTCCAAAATCGAAATTACTCGACAAATTGGAAAAAAACCCGGGCGTATATGTTCCTTCTCATTTTCAGGTCAATTATAAGGCTGATGGAACCATTGCAGAGATTAAACATTTAACCGACAGTCAACCCGTACGGGCTGTGGTTCAGGACTTAACAACTGTTTTTTATCCTGAAAAGTGGCTGGTGCCTTATTTAGATATTGTTCATGATAGGATAACTTTTGAAATACAAAGAGGCTGCACCCGAGGCTGCCGTTTTTGTCAGGCCGGTATGATTTACCGTCCTGTCCGGGAAAAACCACCTGAAGTTGTTATGAATTCTCTTCAAAAGTTAGTTAACGACACGGGTTACGATGAATTATCTTTGACCTCCCTCAGCAGCGCAGATTATAGTCATATTCAACATCTAATCAGTGAAGCTTGTGCCTGTTTTAACCCTTTAGGAGTCAATATTTCTTTGCCCTCTTTACGTATTGATTCCTTTTCGGTTGACTTGGCTTCTAAATTTCAAAGCGCCCGCAAAAGCAGTCTTACATTCGCCCCCGAGGCCGGTTCCAACCGGTTGCGCCGGGTTATTAATAAGGGAGTTACCGCTGAAGATTTATTGAATGCTTCTGAAGCAGCATTTAAAGCCGGTTGGCAAAAATTAAAACTCTATTTTATGATCGGTTTACCTACTGAAACAGAGGAAGATTTGGCAGGTATCGTCGAAATGGTGGAAGCTGTCTTTAAAATCGGAAAAAGGATTCATCCTAAAACCAATGCTCTCCGAATAACGGCCAGTATTTCAACATTTGTACCCAAATCCAACACCCCTTTTCAATGGCAAGGGCAAATTTCAATTGAGGAAACCGTAAAAAAACAACGTTATTTCCAAGAACACCTTCGAGGCCGTTCGATTGAACTCAATTGGCATGATCCGCTGATGAGTCATCTCGAAGGAATTTTTGCCCGCGGCGATCGCCGCTTGGGATCCATTATTTATGAGGCATGGCAGAAAGGTGCTCAATTTGACGGCTGGAGTGATCAATTACAATATCAATTATGGATGGACGTTTTAGCTACCAACAATCTCGATCCAAATTTTTATACAAGAGAGCGGCAATTGGATGAAATCTTACCATGGTCCCATATTCATAGTGGTATTAGTGCCGATTTTTTAAAGAGGGAATATAAACGGTCTTTAGATGCTGTACTAACTCCGGATTGTCGAAACAATGCATGCTCCAATTGTGGTGTCTGCAGTACGCTTGATATCAAAAAAATGATAGCCGGTGAATCAAATGGTTGAATATCGTCTTCGTTTTAGTAAAGAAAAAAATTTGAAATTTCTTTCCCATCTTGAATTGATTCGTACCATGGAACGAGCATTCAGACGGGCTCAATTACCGTTGGTATATTCCGAAGGGTTTCATCCCCACCCGAAACTTAGTTTTGGACCCGCTCTGGCTGTGGGAATTAGCAGTAATGATGAGTATCTGGATTTTCAACTGGTGCATGATATTGATCCTGAAAAAATCAAAACCAGCTTGAATCAATCTTTACCAGAGGGGATCCAGGCTATTGCAATTGCGCGTTTTGGTCCCCATCATAGTAAAACTTTAAATGCTGTCATCAACCGTGCAAGCTATTCTATACAGTTAAAACCAATACCCGAAAATTCTTCCAAAGTAGTTGAGTGGTTAAACCAGCTGATTCATTTGCCAGAGCTAGTCGTTTCACGTTCTTCAAAAGAGGGCCAAAAATTAGTAAACATTCGTCCTTGGCTGCATAATTTAACTATTGAGGTAATTGACGCTCAAAAATCCATCCTAGAACTTCGGTTTACCGGAGAGATCGGCAGTGGGGGAAATTTACGCCCGGAAGATATCACCTCGAATATCCCTTATCCGGTAGAAGTACTTAGTGTTGCAAGGATTGGTTTATGGCATGAAGAGAAAGGTTCAATATCCAGGCCGATGGATTTGTGTTAAAGCCGGGGGGTAATCGATGAATAAGGAAATTTTAATCAATATAGGTATCAATGAAGTCAGAGTGGCAATATTGGAAGATGGTAATCTAGTCGAATTTAATGTTGAGCGTCAGGATGAACAACGACGGGCCGGTAACATTTATCTTGGAAAAGTCGAAAATGTTTTACCTGGTATGCAAGCAGCTTTTATTAATATCGGAGAAGAAAAAAACGCCTTCATTTATATTGACGATGTAGTTGGCAAAGATGAAACAAATAATAACGAACACTTAAAAAATTTATCCATTAAAGATTTATTGCATGAAGGTCAGGAACTTATGGTGCAAATGATTAAAGAACCAATGGGCACCAAAGGAGCTAGAGTCGTCACTCAAATAACAATTCCCGGTCGTTATTTGGTATTTCTTCCGAACATTGATTATGTGGGAATATCCCGACGGATTGAGAATGAGGAAGAACGCGAACGGTTAAAATCAATTGTAACTTCTTTTAAAGGTCCAGGAGTAGGAATCATTATTCGGACAGCTGCTGAAGAAGTGGAAGCCGGCGAGCTTCAGAGTGACTATGAATTTTTAGTCAATGTGTGGAAAAAAGTTCAAAAGAAAGTGAAGAAAGGAGCGGGCCCTAGTTTACTATACCGGGATCATGATCTCCTTTATCGTATTTTGCGGGATTATCTAAGTAAGGATATCAACCGATTGCTTATTGACGAATTCGATGTTTTTACCAAAGCCACTGAACTTGTCAAAAGTTTGGCGCCATCCTGCAAAAATCGTATCCAGTTCTATAATGATGAAACTCCATTGTTTGAAGTCTTCAATGTGGAGCTGCAATTGGAAAAAGCGTTAAAGAAAAAAGTCTGGCTCGATTGTGGAGCATACTTGGTCTTTGATCAAACGGAAGCTTTGGCGGTTATTGATGTAAACACTGGCAAATTTACTGGTTCCGTTAATTTAGAGGATACAGTCTTTCAAACCAATATGATGGCTGCCGTAGAGATCGCCCGGCAAATACGGTTACGCAATTTAGGCGGTATCATTATTATTGATTTTATTGATATGGTTTCTGATGAGGAACGTGCCCAGGTGATTGCTAAATTATCCTCCGAATTGCAGCAAGATAAAACAAAAATAAACATCCTAGGATTTACTTCCCTTGGTTTGCTTGAAATTACCAGAAAAAAAGTTAAACAAAGCCTCCGTGAAATCTTGCAAGTTGAATGTGAAAATTGTGATGGGGTTGGCTATGTTCCTTCGCTGGATAGTTTTGCTCAAAAGGCGATGCGGAGTATCCAACAAATTGCAAACTGCACCAAAGATGAATCGCTCGTTATCAGTGTAAATCCTCAAATTGCCGCAATTTTAATCGGCCCTGGCGGAGCAAATCTTGATAAGATTGAACATACTTTGCATAAAACGATTTTTATCAAAGGACAAGAAAACCTGAAAGTCGATCAAGTCCATCTCTTGGCTAGCGGAACGAAAAATGAAATGGAAGCTTTATTTTTGCCGGTTAAAGAAGGAGAAATCATTAATTTAAAAATAACTGAAAATCACATTGCCAATCCAGAAGATGGAATTTCCAGGATTGAAGGATACGTCATTAATGTTGATTCTGCAGGAAGCTGCATTGGAAAAACCATTCGCGCCTTAATCATCAAAACTTTCAAAACTTATGCCAAAGCCGTAATTGTGGATTGACAACTGTGAACCTCCATGTTAATATTATTTTTGTGGGTTTTTAACCTCATTTATGGGGTTTACTCCATGTAACCGTTCGATAAGGCCAATAAATCTCTAGTACGAGAATGAATTTTGTTTCTAGAGTGCCGAGTTCGGCGAGTCTAATGCGGGGAGGTGTTAAAATGTATGCAATTATCGAATGTGGTGGCAAGCAGTACAAAGTACAAGAAGGCGACAGAGTCAAGGTAGAAAAAATCGCGGTTGAAGTTGGTTCAACAGTTAGTATCGATAAAGTATTGATGGTCGGTGGAGATAAAACCGTTGTTGGAACTCCTTATGTCGAAGGTTATAAAGTCACCTGCAAAGTAGAAAATCAGGATAAAGATAAAAAAATTCTGGTATTCCACTACAAGCCCAAAAAGAATATTCGGAAGCGCTACGGTCATCGTCAACCTTTTACCAGTCTTTTGATTGAAAAGATTGAGAAGGTTAAAAAGACCAAAAAAGCAGCGGCTGAATCCACTGAAACAGCTGAACAAGTTGAAGCCTAATGGTGTCCATTCATATTAAACGGGATTCATTCCATAACATATTAGGCTTTTCTTGCAAAGGACATGCTGATTATAGTGAAAAAGGCACTGATGTAATATGTGCCGGTATTTCTGCTTTAACGATGACGTCCATTTTAGGGTTGCAGGAACTTACCCAATTAAGTTTGCGAATTAAACAAAATCCTGAAAAGGGTTGGTTGGAATGTGATTGGGACAATGTCCCCGCCGAAATGGATCATGTAAATCTCATCGTTCAAGTAATGATTATCGGTTTAAAAGATATCGCCGCCCAATATCCCGAATATTTAAAAGTTAGCGAAGTGGAGGTGTGACAAATATGGTGATCCAAAAAATTGACTTACAATTTTTCGCCCATAAAAAAGGAGTGGGAAGTTCCCGAAATGGTCGTGACAGTAACGCCCAACGTTTGGGGGTAAAACGTTTTGGTGGCCAGCAAGTATCGGCGGGCAGTATTATCGTCAGACAACGGGGTACCAAATTCCATCCCGGTAATAACGTGGGTATAGGTTCGGATGACACTTTATACGCCAAAATTGATGGTTTTGTGACTTTCGAACGAGTGGGTAAATCTGATAAACAGGTCAGTATTTATCCCGAGCAACAGAAAGTAAATGCCTAAATTGAAAAGAAGCAGTCTCATAAGAAAATGAGACTGCTTCTTTGTTTTCTTCATTGAAAAACTTGATTTTATTGTTGCTCATCCAATAGTTTTCAGCGCTGAGTTAAAGATTCGTCCCTCACGTTCTTAAAACAGCAGTAAATACCCAAATGCTTCCAAATCAGGCTTTAAACCTCATTAATTCTTTCTGCCCTGAAGAATCCTTCCTCTCAAAATCTCTATGAAGAATATAACGCCCTAATATTGCGTATGATTTATTAAATCTCAATTTGAAGTTCGGCCTGATATTTATCATGAAAAACGGTAGGAAGCAGGGGGGTATTTTTATGAGTAAGTTCTTAAAATTTTGGATTATTATTCAATTATTGGCATTTTTATTCTTCGGTATAGTGAGCTTATCTTTTGCGGAGGGTACAACTCTTAAAATTGAATCATTATCATCAATTTTACTCGAGCCCGAAAGCGGCGAAATCCTTTTTCAAAACAATTCCGAGCTTAAATTACCCCCAGCCAGCGTCACGAAATTAATGGTTATGCTTCTAACGTTGGAAGCTATTGATAGAGGACAGATTAAATTAACCGACACAGTAAGTGCTTCTCCGGAGGCTTGCAAAATGGGAGGTTCCCAAATCTGGTTAGAACCCGGCGAACAGATGACGGTCGCTGAATTACTCAAGGCCGTATGTATCGTTTCGGCAAATGATGCGTCCTATGCTTTGGCAGAATATTTATCCGGATCGGAAGAAAATTTTATTGCGTTAATGAACAAAAGGGCTGTTGAACTTGGTCTAAAAGATACCCGTTATGTGAATACTACGGGATTGGAACCTAGTTCCGGGAAATCTGGCAATGTAACATCTGCCAGAGATATGGCTTTCTTAGCACGGGAAATTATTAAGCATCCTACTGTTTTCCGGTGGTCCGGGGTATGGATTGATAATTTACGGGGTGGTAAGTCCTTTTTACGGAATACCAATAATTTAGTTCGGTTTTATCAGGGTTGTGACGGTTTGAAAACTGGTTTTACAAGCCAAGCCGGTTTCTGCCTGGTAGCCACCGCGAAACGTCAAGGTGTACGTTTGGTAGCTGTGGTTATGAAAGCTCCTAGTTCTCAAATACGTTCCAAAGATATTAGCAAGTTATTTAATTATGGTTTTGCCCAATATAAATCATATCCCATATACCAAGGAGGAGAAAACCTTGGTAAAGTAACCGTCTTCTTAGGTCGACAAAATCAAGTTGAAGCTATCGTGCCTAGAGAATTAACTGCAGTACTCAAACGGAATTTTCAAGGTGAAATTGGAAGAACCGTAAAATTATCGCCACTTATAAAAGCACCTGTCATAAAAGGAGCTAAAATTGGAGAAGTGCTGCTAAGTGCAGATGGGAAAAGTTGTGGCAACATTGATTTAGTAGCAAGTCATGATGTACCGAAAGCATCATTTTTTGAACTTTGTTCACAAATATTCCACCGGATTATCAGTGCAGGGGTAAACTAAGAAAATTACCGGCTTCGTTTTGAATTATCCCACCACAGATCTGATGAAATATAATTTATCGCTCAAGAGTAAACATAATCTGAATCGACCCGATATAACTGTTTAAAAAGACAAAAACCGTTACAAACAGTGATTTTTCGGGTCTTTTTGTTTATTTACGCAGCAGGATCTTGGTTTTGGGTGGCGAATTTCTCCAGAAACTTCGGAGGGAGGATCACATTTTGATATTGAAAACAGAGCGGCAAGGTGCCAATCTAATTGTATCTATCGATGGAGAACTTGATTTGGAGACTGCGCCGTTGTTTAAAGAGACTATTGAACAAAAACTTAATCAATATGAATCGGTCAGGCATCTAATACTGGATTTAGAAAAAGTTAATTTCATTGATAGTTCGGGACTTGGAGTGATTTTAGGAAGATACAAACGTCTAAGCGGACAAGGAGGGAGAATATCAGTAATCAAAGTCTCCCAGCCAATCAAAAGAGTCCTTGAATTATCAGGGTTATTAAAAGTGATAACTATTTATGAAAATCGTCATCAGGCTCTAGGAAATGAATAGGTCAATTTATAAATTCCTTTTCTATTCATTGCTGAAGAAATTATGGATTTAGGCATTACACTCAATTAACGGGGGTTGAAGTGATTGAATAATTATTTAAAAGTTGAATTTCCAAGTATGCCTGGGAACGTTGGACTAGCCCGATTAGTTGTTGCAACTTTTGCATCGCAATTGGAATTTACTTTGGCCGAGATCGAAGAAATTCGTGTCGCTGTTTCCGAAGCAGTTTCAAATTGTGTAATTCATGCTTATCCCCAAAGCCCCGGTATGATCGAATTGCATCTGGATATTGCCGATGGCATGTTGACCATTCAGATCAAAGATTTCGGCAAAGGAATTGAAAATATTGAGCAGGCAAAACAAGCTACATATTCGACTGAACCCGAACGCATGGGTCTTGGATTGGTGTTTATGGAGTCTTTTATGGATGAAATGATATTAACCTCCAAGCCTATGGAAGGCACCACTGTAGTTATGAAAAAGTGTCCGGAACGGGGGCCCGCCGATGTTGGGATCTCCGGAAATAATTAGAAGCGAAATTACTTTACCGGATAATAATATCCTTTCTGATGAGGAATTTTTAAACTTAGTCTCTAAATATCGTAAGGGAGACCGTGAAGCAAAAAATATTATTATTCAACATAATTTGCGGCTGGTGATGAGCATAGCTCAGCGATTTGCTTATCGCGGCGAAATTGATGATCTATTTCAAATTGGTTGTATGGGATTAATGAAGGCTATCGAAAAGTTTGATCCCGAATTCGCAGTGAAGTTTTCCACCTATGCGGTTCCTGTAATTATTGGAGAAATCAAACAATACCTCAGGGATGACGGACCCATTAAGGTAAGTCGGAGCCTAAAGGAGATTGCAGCCAAAATTGAACAAACTCGAATTCAGTTAGCCAACGTGTATGGTCAAGAACCGACGCTTTCGGAATTAGTATCCGCTACAGGGATGCCCCGTGAGGAAATTGCCGGGGCATTGGAAGCAACTCGCCCCTTGAACTCGCTGCAGGATTTTATCCATGAAGACGAAGGTGATGTTTTATGCAGAGAACATTTTATCGGAGAAGATACTGAGCACACAGTTTGGCTCGAAAATTATGCTTTGCGCGAAGCGATTGAAAAATTGCCTTCCCGGCTCAAAGAATTAATTAGGTTGCGTTTTTTTGAAGAAAAAACCCAAAATCAAATCGCAGAAATATTTGGTGTTTCCCAAGTTCAAATCTGTAGACTGGAAAAAGAAGCTCTCCATAAATTAAGAGTTCTCTATGTCAGTGATTTAGAATACTAACTCCTCTCCAAACTCTGAATATTAAACGTTAATGTATATGGATCAAAAATCAATCCAATAATAACCCTGGTGAATAAATTGATGAACAAACCAGGGTTAATGCTTTTTTTAATTGGTTTTTTGTTAACTATTACCGGACTTATGATCTATTTTTTACTCTCTTCACAGAGAACTCCAAGTAACGCGAAGCTAGTTTTTAAATATTCAACAGTACAAGTAAACGAAAACGTCGGAGCAATTTGTAATGGTCAGAAGAAAGGAGACACCCTCGGTGAGCGTCGTAAAAGTTATTGAAATTGATAGCTGATTCACCCGATGGATGGAAAGATGCGATTGAAAAGGCTGTAACAAAAGCATCGGAAACTATCCATAATATCAGCGGAGTGGAAGTTGCCAATCTAGCCGCTTCCGTAAAAGATAGGAAAGTTACTAGTCATAGGGCTGATCTCCATTTAGCGATTCGAATGGATGATTGAAGTTGATTGGATTACAAAACAGAATACAAATCGATGAAGTAAATTATCAGTCCTTGCTACGCAAAAAGGAATAGATTTAATTAAGCCCTTGATAATGGGACTTTTTCAATTTCAATTCTTCAAGAAGGAACCCCATTCATTTTCACGAATATTATTATCGATAATTATATTAAAGCGCATGGATTAAATGATAGGGGGGAAAAGGCTATTCCCGTTGAAGACACTCGAACTTGGGAATTGCCTGGTATAATGGCCTTAGCAAATAGGGAGCATGTTTTCATCGGTTTAGGAAGCAATCTGGAAGATTCTCCAGTTCAAATTAAACATGCTGTCCAACTGCTGGAAGAGAAACTGGGAACTAAGATGATCACTTCTTCTTTATATTTCAGTGAACCTGTTGAAGTCCGTGAACAGCCCTGGTTTTATAATCAAGTGGTTTCTTTTGTCGAAAAAAAAGGACTTTCCCCACTAACTATTTTAAAAATTTTGAAGAATATTGAGCAAACAATGGGGCGAGTAAATACACGTCGTTATGGTCCAAGAATTATTGATTTAGATTTGTTACTTTACAAAGACTGGGTGTTTGAAAGTGAATCATTAATTATTCCCCATCCTAAAATGAACGAACGAGCATTTGTAATCAAGCCTCTGCTTGAATTGGCGCCCGAAGTGATTCATCCCCGTTGTAATCTTTCCATCCAAGAAATAATGTTAAATAATTCCGATAAATTTAGCCGTTGTGAAAAAGTTTTAAATTAAATCGAGTGGTTTCTATCTTTATAGACATATTTCGACAAACAAGATTTAACTATTAAGTTATCAATGGAATTTTCCGATAGTAACATTAACGTATAAGTTGACATTTTACCATATTTTCCGCTATAATTAAAATTGTTTAGATTATCTAAGCTTATAAGGACGATGTCCTTTAATTTTTGGAAATACTTTGTGAAAAATAGCACAATTTCCATTCGTCATGAAGGGAGGAATAAGAGTCAATCATTCCGGAGAAATCATAGAGTTTTCAATCAATCCGTCTTAAAAAAACTCCCCAATCTTAACTAGCATCCTGAGCATTTGTGAAAAGACTTCAAGATGGTTGGCTTTTTTCAACCCGATTCAACATTTTCATGGCTCGATATTGGTTTGCTTTTTCCTCAAAATGAACTCGAATTTTTCCAAGATTCAACACCCAAGTTAAAACAACTAAAATAACAACATCGGCAAATTATTTACAACCAAGCAGGAATGAATATTTTACACCCAACTTCATAGGAATGAAGGACGCCGGATAAGCACAATTGACTTTACTTATAAATAAGAGATTGGAGCTTATTGGGATTTATTTTAAAGCTAGCCATCAAACCAAAATGAATAGGAAGGATGTATAAGGAATGGCAATGATCAAATTGACAATCGACAGTCAAGAAATTGAAGTACCTGCCGGTTCTACTATCCTGCAAGCCGTAAAAAAGGCAGGGATAGATATTCCAACTCTTTGCTATCATCCGGATTTAGATACAAAAGCAATGTGCCGGATTTGTATGGTTGAGGTTGCCGGAGCACGAACATTACAAACGGCTTGTTCTCAACCGGCTGTCGAAGGAATGAATGTTAAAACCAATACACCGGCAGTAAGGGAAGCCCGTAAATTGAATCTGGAATTATTACTCTCCAATCATCCTCAAGATTGTTTAAATTGTATCCGTAATCAACAATGTGAATTGCAAAGTTTATCCGAAAAACTTGGGGTTCGTTCTCAACGTTTTCCGGCCAAAGAAAAAATAAAATTACCCATTGATAATTCCAGTTGTTCTATTGTCCGGGATGCTTCAAAATGTATTTTATGCCGCCGTTGCGTTGCAATGTGTCAAAAAGTTCAAGGAGTATCAGCATTATCGGCTATTAATCGTGGTGATGAAACGATTATTGCTCCGGCCGGCGGAAAAGAACTTAATTCGGTAGCATGTACTCTTTGCGGTCAATGTATCCATGTTTGTCCAGTAGGAGCTATTTATGAGGTTGATGATACCCAAAAAGTTTGGAATGCTCTCGCTAATCCTGATCTCCATGTAGTTGTTCAAACTGCCCCGGCAATCCGGGTTGCCATAGGCGAAGAGATGGGATTGCCTCCCGGAAGCGTGGTAACAGGTAAACTAACCGCTGCACTACGCAAATTGGGATTTGCCAAAGTTTTTGATACCGATTTCTCTGCGGATTTAACGATTTTAGAAGAAGGGAATGAATTATTACAAAGGCTCAATCATGGTGGTAAACTGCCGATGATTACATCGTGTAGCCCGGGTTGGATTAAATATATTGAACACTTTTTTCCAGATTTCCTCGAGCATTTATCAACTTGCAAATCACCCCAGCAAATGTTCGGCGCTATGGTGAAGTCGTACTATGCAAGCAAGGTAGGGATCCCGGCGGAAAAAATTTTCTTGGTATCCATCATGCCCTGTACGGCTAAGAAATATGAGTGCCAACGCCCGGAAATGAACAGCAGCGGTTATCAAGATGTCGATGTGGTACTCACCACTCGGGAACTTGGCCGAATGCTACGAGAAAGCGGAATTAACTTTGAAAACCTTCCAGAAGAAAAATTCGACGAACCGCTTGGAATTTCCACTGGCGCCGCAGTAATTTTTGGTGCGACCGGGGGTGTAATGGAAGCCGCTTTACGTACTGTTTATGAAGTAGTTACCGAAGAAGAATTGCCTAAAATTGATTTTGAAGAAGTTCGAGGCATTGAAGGCGTTAAGGAAGCCACGATCGATTTGCAAAGAACCCAGGTAAAAGTGGCGGTCGCTCATGGATTATCCAATGCCAAAAAATTGATGGAAAAGATTAAAGAAGGTAGCGCAGACTATCAATTCATTGAAGTCATGTGCTGTCCCGGTGGATGTATCGGCGGCGGCGGTCAACCGTTCCCGACCAATTTGGAAACACGGCTGGCCCGTATCAAAGCAATTTATGATGAAGACAAAGGGATGCCGATTCGCAAATCCCATCAAAATCCGGCTGTGCAAGAATTATATCAAGATTTTCTCGGCAAACCCCTGGGTGAAAAATCTCATCATTATCTGCATACCCATTACACCAAGCGCGGTAAATATCAAAAGAAAGGTTAAGCTCTTATTATATAGGAGAAAAAGGTCGGCCTAGATTTATAATCTAGCTCGGCCTTTTTCTCAAGAAAACTTTATACTCCAAAAACATGATTGCCAATTCTTTCAACAATCTTCCGGCTCCACATCCATGATGGACCTTTTAATTTAGCCGGATTAAAGAAATACTTCGCGCCATAGGTCGGATCCCATCCTTTTAAAGCAACCTCAGCTGCTTGGTAGGAGTCGTCGGTTGGTTTTTCCCAAATCAAACCATTCGACACAGATTCAAACTGGTGTGGTTGGAAAATATTTCCCGCAATCGTCTTCGGAAAATTTTTATCCTCCGAACGATTTAAAATCACCGAAGCTACTGCAACCTTGCCTTTAAAAGGTTCGGCACCGGCCTCGGCAGTAACTAGCCGTGCTAATAAATCGATATCCCCTTTTTTAATAGGATTGGGGTTCGCAGGGATGACCAACTGGCTTCCCGGATAAATACGGTCTCCTGTCAGACCATTATTCTGTTTTAATTCCCGAACTGAAGTTCCATTATTTACGGCAATTTTATATAGAGTATCCCCGCTTTGAATGCTATGCAAAAACGCTGCATTAACCGGGAGAACTTCTAAAGATAGCATCAATATTGTAGTTCCTATCATTAAAACTCTCTTTAACACTAAAATCCATCCTCCTTCCAAAAATATTCTTGAATTATCTTTATATAATTGTAAATGTTTTCGGTGAATTCGTTCTAAGCTAACAAATTCAAACAACCGGGAATTGCCGTAAAAAACAACCGTATCGAATCATGAAAGCCATTATAGCAAAGGAAAAGCACCCCGTCAAAGTCCAATTTTTTACAGAGGTCACGGCTACCTGTCTTCATTTGAATTATCATACTTCAAATACTGCATTTTTTTATGAGAACAAGGCCGAAATTCATATCAAAACCGATTTCGGTCAATCGGGGTAAATAAAAAAACAGCCACTCGGTTTTGTTATGCAAACAGACAAAATCATATCCGAGTCCGAGAAGACTGCTTTTCATTCATCTTCGAAAGAAGTCGAATTTTTAGGCCGCCTTTAAATGAAATTTTTTACGAATTTGCATTAAAAACATATTCAATTCTTCCATCTTCAAAAGCCAAGCGCATCCCAAATATATTAATATGCCGATTGTCATCCCGCCAAGGATTTGAATAGCCGCTTCCAGATGACCGCTGAAACCACGTGTCAAAGGACTACTCAACCGAATAAAGAAATAAATCCCGATCCCCATCACCAGGGACGCCAACAATGCTTTAGAAAAAGATTTTACTATGCTATGACCCCTCATGCCACCAATTTTTCGCCGTAAAACCATCATCAATAATAACATATTCACCAGACCCATAATCGAAAAGGATAAAGCAAAACCGCCCACTCCCAAGGTTGTATACTTCAGAAACAGCCAATTAAAAAAGATGCTGGAAGATACGGAAATAAAGCTGACAACAACCGGAGTCTTGGTATCTTGTAGAGCATAAAACGCTCTGGGAAGCATCAAAATCGCGGCATGGGCAAAAATCGTTAAACAATAGAAAAGCAGCGCATAGGAAGTAAGCGCCGTATCATGCGGTGTAAATTTCTGGCGCTCAAATAGCAATTTAACAATTGGGTAACGCAAAACAATCAAACCAATTCCAGCCGGAACCATGACAAAAAAGATAGTTCGCAACGCCAAGGATAAAGTATCTTTGTAATGTTCGATTTTCTTCTCTGCCACCAAACTGGATAGCAAGGGGAAGAATGCCATTGAAATTCCGGCGGCGAAAATCCCGATTGGCAATTGAACCAATCGGTTGGCAAAACGGATAGCCGTGATACCTCCTTCGGGAAGACCAGATGCCATGGCGGTTGTCGCCCAAATATTCACCTGATCGGCTGAAAGACCTATTAAAGCCGGGATCCACAAGAGCAACATCCTGCGAAATCCAGTATTTTTGAGATCGATATAGCCGAAGCGATAATATTGGCCGCCGCATTTGGGCAAAAACATCAACTGGGTTAAAAAATTTCCGATGGCTCCGATGAGGACCCCAATAGCCATTCCCTTGATACCAAAATGAGACCCTAACAAGGCTGCACCAGCGATAATTCCTATATTATAAATGTTGGGACCCAAGGCCGGCCCTAAAAAATAACGGTAAGAATTTAAAACTCCTCCGACTAATCCGGCGAGAGCCGTAAAACAAACTGCCGGAAACATAATTTTGGTTAAGCTAATCAGTAAATGAATCTTATCTGGAGGAAAGTGCGGGGCTTCCAACGGAATAATCCACCGAGTAAAAAATACCCCTAAAATGGTTAACCCGGTAAGAATTAAAAAAACTAAATTTATAAAAGTGCTGGCCATCTTCCAGCCTTCTTCTTCCTTGCCCTTAGATAAATATTCGGTGAACATTGGAATAAAGGCCGCCGAAAGCGCGCCGCCAACCAATAAATAATACATCACATCCGGAATAATAAAAGCGGCAAAAAAAGAATCGGTTTCAAAACGGGTAAAGAGGCTTCCGGATAGGCTTTCCCGTACAAATCCCAAGATTCGGCTGATTAAAAACATAACCGAGATCATTCCAGCCGCTTTGGCTGCCTGTCTCGTTACTTTTTCATCCATAATGTTCCTCCTTGATGAACCCATAGAAGTAATCAAATGTTCATTTGCGGGAATCGATTTTCTAAATATTTACCTGCATAGTGTACTCCGGTTTGTTGCCGATTACCCTTAGACGTATTTTGGCATTTTGAAAAAAGAGACCCATGAACCGAATTAGGCCATAAGTCCCGTGCATTTAAGAAGCCTAGGTTTAATAAATTAACTTCTATTGAATATTAACCGTTTCTTTATAAATTAAACCCATTATATCGAAAACAGCCAGATTTGGCAAGATTTTATGATTGAATCCCCATGACAAAATCAAGATAACTTGGGATTTTAATAAAAAAGTTATAACAAACTTCGACTTTGGCTTTGCTTTTAGGAAGCAATTCAGTTAAAATAATGCAAGGAAGATTCGGATATTTTAATCAATTATTGATCTCACTTACAAAAAACGAGGTAAAATGAGCATATTAACTGTTGAAAATGTCAGTCACGGTTTTGGGGATCGCAAAATATTGGAAAATGCATCTTTCCGATTGTTGAAAGGAGAACACGTCGGCCTAGTGGGGGCTAACGGGGAAGGTAAAACTACTTTTTTAAATATTATCACTGGAAAGATTTCTCCCGATGATGGTAAAATCGAATGGTGCAACCGGATTACCACCGGCTATTTAGACCAGCACACCGCATTAACTAAGGGGAAAAGCATCCGGGAAGTTTTACGTGAAGCCTTTCGACCGATGTTCGATCTTGAACAGGAAATGTTGCAAATCTATGACAAAATGAGCAACGCCTCAGAAAACGAAATAACGTCGATGATGGAAGAAGTCGGAGAGATCCAAAGTTCACTGGAGCATAACGGTTTTTATACAATTGATGCTAAAATCGAAGAAGTTGCCAATGGATTGGGCCTGGGAGAAATCGGCCTCGACCGGGATGTCAGTGACTTAAGCGGCGGACAAAGGGCGAAAGTATTGCTTACCAAACTGCTTCTGCAAAACCCGATGATTTTGATTATGGATGAGCCCACAAATTTTCTTGATGTTAATCATATTGAATGGTTAAAAAATTATTTACAAAACTATGAAAATGCTTTTATTCTTGTATCGCATGATATTCCATTTCTGAATAACGTCGTAAACGTAATTTATCATGTGGAAAATGCCAAACTAACCCGCTATACGGGTAATTATGATGATTTTCAACAATTATATCTTCTAAAAAAAGAACAAACCCAGAAAGCCTTTGACAAGCAACAAAAAGAGATTGAAAAACTTGAAGATTTTGTAGCCCGTAATAAAGCCCGGGCCGCTACAGCCAATTTAGCGAAAAGCCGTCAAAAAAAACTTGATAAAATGGACATCATTGAAAAAGATCGCGTCAAAATAAAACCGACTTTTAAATTCCAAGAAGCGAAGACTCCCAGCAAATTCATTTTACGGGCAGAGAATCTGGTGATTGGTTATGATGAACCATTGACCCAACCCCTCGATTTAGTCTTGGAACGCGGCAAAAAAGTGGCGATTCGCGGAGTCAACGGTCTTGGCAAGTCAACTTTGCTAAAAACCCTTCTGGGCATCCAACCTCCATTGTCCGGTTCTGTAAAATTGGATGAATTGGTGATCCCCGGTTATTTTGAACAAGAATCCGTCAAAAATAATACCAACACCGCACTAGAGGAAGTATGGAATCAATTTCCGGGACTTGGTAACGCGGGAGTGCGGGGCGCCTTGGCAAGTTGCGGCCTAACGAAGGAACATATTGCTACACAGATGATGATGCTGAGCGGCGGTGAAAATGCCAAAGTAAGGCTATGCAAACTGATGTTACGGGAAGTCAACTGGCTGATTCTTGACGAGCCCACCAACCATCTTGATGTGGATGCCAAGGCTGAACTTAAAAAAGCATTGCGGGAATTTAGGGGTACTATCGTTATCGTCAGTCATGAACCTGAGTTTTATAACGATTGGGTATCGGATGTCTGGAATGTAGAAGATTGGACGTTAAAACTTGTCTAACTTTCGATAAGAGCTTTATTAAACTTGCCAATTTTTATGTTATAATAATTCAGGATTTTATTTCAATGACACTCGAATCAATTGAATGGAGATTATGATGAAGCAGTTTGAAACCCTATTTTCAGAATTAGCAACCAAAGTAAAGAGCCAAGATCCGGCCTCAGGAACGGTTAAGGAATTCAATAAGGGGAAACATGCCATTGGCAAAAAAATTGTTGAAGAAGCGGCTGAAGTTTGGATGGCTGCTGAATATGAAGGAAAAGAGAAAACTGCAGAAGAGATATCGCAACTTCTTTATCATATCCAGGTCATGATGCTGGCTTGTGATTTGACCCTGGATGATGTCAATAAATATCTTTAATACTCAAGTAAGGAGAGTTTTCCATGATTAAGATAGCCTTACCCAATAAGGGTACTTTATCGGAAGATGCAATGCGTTTGGTTACTGAAGCCGGGTATAAATGCAGACGGAATTCCAGTGAACTCATCATTCAAGATCTTGCCAATGAGGTTGATTTTTATTTCCTGCGTCCTCGCGATATTGCAATATACATTGGTAATGGTTTTCTGGACTTGGGCATTACAGGACGTGATTTGGTCCTGGACAGTGAAGCCAAAGTAACAGAATTATTACCCCTTAATTTCGGTCATTCCTCATTCTTTTATGCTGTTCCAAAAGGAAGCAACCTTACTCCCGGTGACTTTTCCACCAAACGGATTGCCACATCCTATCCCCGTTTGGTGGAACATGATCTGAAAGAACGCGGGATTCAAGCTCAGATCGTAAAGCTTGATGGAGCGGTAGAGATCTCAATCAAACTGGGTGTAGCGGATGCCATTGCCGATGTGGTTCAATCTGGAAAGACTCTGGAAGAAGCCGGATTGATGAAGATCGGCAAACCTTTACTAAAATCCGAAGCGATCTTAATCGCTCATTCCGAGGATACAACCTCCAACAAAGACGTTGAGCTTTTCCTGCAACGTTTAAAAGGAATCATTGTCGCCCGGGAATACGTACTTGCAGAATATGATATTCCCAAAGATGCTTTGGCGGCGGCTTGTAATATAACGCCAGGTATTGAATCTCCCACCATCTCGCCCCTTAGTAACGACAACTGGGTGGCAGTTAAAGCAATGGTCAAAAAGGCCGATATGAATACAATTATCGATCAATTAGCGGCTCTGGGTGCAAAGGCGATTATCATCACCGAGATTCGGACCTGCCGGATCTAAAAAACAAGAATAATTACATAATCAAAAAAAATCCAGTTTTCCTTCAGGGGAGAATTGGATTTTTTTTGATTTTCCTAACGGTTTTGGCAATGGCAAAAAGCTTATTCATTTCCATTGAAACTTTAAAGGATGTGGCCCGTTTTAAAAAGAAATACTTCAAATTATATTTTTCAAACAAACGCAGAGGAGTAAATTATGAAAAAGGCTGCTTATTTAACCCCTTTATTATTGGTGATGGCACTGTTTTCTTTAATATATTGCAACAAAACCTATGCAGCGGGTATTCCCGATCCCCTTCAGTCTCAACCGGCCAGTGCTACCAGTGATAATTCTGCGCCATCCGGAATGAATAACCCGATAAAAATCATTGAACCGGCGGAAAACGTGAGGATTCCAGCGATATCATCGACTTTTGTATATGGTTCGGTACCGGTAGGGGGTAAACTATGGATCAATGGGAATCAGGTACCGGTTTACACCAGCGGCGGTTTTATCGCCATGATCCAGTTGTCGCCTGGCCCGTTTCAAATCAAAGCCGATCTTCAAATCGGAGATGTAACTTATCATCTCATCCGAAACGTTCAAGTAGGCGCTCCAGCCTCCAAACTGGAATCATCCGGTAAATTAACCATCACCGATGTAAGCCCCTCTCAGGATCAAGAATTGCTGCCGGATGATAATGTTGAGGTGGTTTGCCAGGGAACGCCGGGTAAAAAGGCATATTTTAAAGTGAAAGGGGTTCGCCACCAATTTCCCATGCTTGAATCCGCTCCTTCAAGCGGTTTTTATAGAGGAGTTTATATGATTGGAGAGAATGACAGATTAAAAAAATCGAAATTTACGATCACGCTCGAAGATCATCATCAAAAGGTGTCCAAAGAATCCACCGGTACGGTTTCGATATTTCCCACCCGTATTCCGATGATGGCCGAGACTACTTCCCCTGATGCAGTCTTACGAACGGGTCCGGCCATCACGCCAAGTGATAAAGGTGGATATTTGATGTTCCCGCCGCCAGGCACCCTGCTGCAATTTTCCGGAAAAAAAGGTGATGAATACCGGGTCAAATTGACCAAAACCAAAACCGTATGGGTCACTGCAAGCCAGGTGAAGCTGCTTCCGAAAGGAACAATGCCTGCTCAAGTCGTGATTGGAAATATGGCGGTTAGTTCCAATGAACGTTCCACGAAAATCCGGCTGCCCCTTGGCCGCAAGATTCCTTATAAAATTGAGCCCGATACAGAGGGAAAATATATTGATGTATCGTTTTATGGAGCATACTCTAATACCGATTTAATTTCTAATCCCGTTTGCGGTGTTGTCAACAATATCAGCTGGTTTCAGGATGATGAGGAAACCTACAGAATACGGATTTTTACGAATGCTAAAAGCTGGTGGGGTTATGATCCCCGCTTTGAAGGAAATGATTTTCTACTCGAATTAAGAACGCCTCCAATTTTACCGGTGAGTGCGCGTTCTTCCTTGGAAGGACTTACGATTGCCGTAGATGCCGGACATGGATTGCCTGACACTGGAGCCATCGGTACTACCGGATATATGGAGAAAGATGCCAACCTGGCCCTGGCTCAAAATTTACAACAACAACTCTTGGCAAAAGGAGCACAGGTTATCATGATCCGTACCGGCAACGAGGATGTTCCACTGGCCGACAGGCCGAAGATCGCCTGGAAGAACAAAGCGGATATACTGATCAGCATTCATAATAATGCATTGCCTTATGGAGGAAATCCCTTTCTTAAACATGGCTTTGGGGTATATTATTTTACTCCGATGAGTCTGCAACTGGCAAGTGAAGTTCATTCGGCATATTCTAAGAGATTTGTCGGCGCCAGCGATTACAATCTGTGGGATGACGGTTTATATTATGACAATCTGGCATTGACCCGTTCTCCTCAGATGCCTTCCATCCTCACAGAGTCGGCTTATATGATTGTGCCTGAGGAAGAAGCTTATCTGAAAACCGAAGATTTCCGCTCGGCTTGCTCCGGGGCAATTGTTAAAGGACTCGAAAGTTACGCCGGCAATATGCGTCCGGTAACCAAAACAACAAATAAAAATTGATTAATGAACGTGATTTCTTACCGTTAACAATTTCTTTCTCCGATAAGAAATTTACTGAGTAGTTGCATAGACGGACTGGTTTAGTCAAAAAATAAGTTATGCCCAAAAATCCGATTCAACCCATTCAATGGGGATACATCATTTTTGCTGTTTTGATGTTTTTGATGATGGTAGTCTTGGTTCCTCGAAAAAGAATCAAGCAACTTTTCTGGTTTAGCCTGCTATGGGGTCCAACTGTTGATGTCGTTTTGGTTTTAATCTTTTCTGCGGTTCAATTATATCAATATCAATACCTCAAACCCTTTGAGTTTTTAGGTGCCCCGATCTGGAACGCACTGGCTTGGACGCCGGCGATTATTTTGTTTATTCACTTTTTGCCGGAGAGAAAAGAAAGGTATGTCATTCCGGTATATATTGGAACTTTCTCAATGATTGGTGTTTTCGTGGGGGCTTATTATAGCGAATTTGGCCTCGTGCGGGATATTCATTTTCATTATTTGTTGCGCTTTCCGATTTGGTATTTATGGTTATCGGCAGCGTATTGGCATTATCGGAAATTGCAGTCCAAAGATGATCGTTCCTCATGGAAGACTTAACCTCTATAAAAAAGCGCTAATAATCCTTAACTTAACTTTTAAATGTCTATAACCTAAAATCCGTAATTTTCGGCTTTTTTGCCTTTATAAAGAGGTTTTTTATTAATTCCGTAGAATTTTTATGCAAATTCAGAGGCTGTTCCAAAGGAATTTATTTGACGATAAAATTATCGAGGTCATTTGGCGCAATACAAAACAAATGAGTGAGAATTGATGGAAAATCCAGAGGCAAAACCAACAAAGCAAACCTACACTGAGTTTCAAACCGCATATGATTTCTTTAACAGGGAACTATTCGATAACCAACTGCCGGATTGTTTGATTACTTACCAACGTAAAGCCAAAACCAAAGGATATTTTGCAGATGGCCGCTTTGAAAATATTGAAAACGGTGAAATCATTGATGAAATCGCCATGAATCCTGATTACTTCGGTGGTAACGAGCATTCTCCAAAAACAATATTATCCACCCTGGTCCATGAAATGTGTCATCTTTGGCAAAAATATCATGGGACCCCTGGCCGTAACCGTTATCATAATCAGGAATGGGCTGAAATAATGCTAAAGATTGGTCTTCGCCCGACTGATGATGGTACGCTAAATGGCAAAACGACGGGGGATACTGTATCCCATTTAATTATCTCCGGCGGATCTTTTGATAAAGCCAGTGAGCAATTGCTGAAAGATATAAAAATAGCCTGGGTGGATCGTTGGACCAGCAATGCCAGGATTTTGGGGGCAAAACCGAAAAACAAGACCAAATACGTCTGCCCGGTATGTCGCTTAAATGTTTGGGGTAAACCGGGAATTAATATTTTGTGCGGAAATTGTAAATGTAGGATGATTATGGAGTAAGCTTGGGACCGTCAGAACTCTCTATCCCGCTATATTCGAAATGGATAAAGCCCGGCGTAATTATTTTTGGTTCGGCCATGATCCGGCTATTCCAAAAAGATAGCGGTATTGACATTGGATGCATACGTGGGGAAGATGAGGTTTACAATAATATTAAAGAGGATTTTTTGCCTTGAAGCGCTAGCTAGCTTTTCTTTCCAATTTCAAGATTTGAGGGTTTATACAAAAGCAGCCTTTCAGGCTGCTTTTGTATTGTTGTATTGACAGAAACATTCCATTATTGATATATAATAATGTTAATAAAAATGAAATCATAAATTTTCCGGTTGATAACAAACAAAACCCATTTTAATGGTAGGATTATAGAAACAAAGACCACTGCATCCCGAAAAAGGCTGAAAGTTGCTCTACCGGAGATGCAACAATTTACCTGCGAAAGGATGAGATTAAAATGAATACCAAGTTTAGCCCGGGAAAATGGGGACATGAAATAAATGTCCGGGATTTTATTCAAACCAATTATACCCCGTATGATGGCAATGAGAGCTTTTTAGACGGGCCAACCCAACGAACTCAAGCATTGTGGACTAAGGTAAAAAATTTAATGGATCAGGAACGGACCCGGGGTGGGATTCTGGATATCGATCCGGATACCATTTCCACCATCACCTCCCACCAGCCGGGATATATTGATAAGGAGCTAGAGGAGATCGTCGGGCTTCAAACCGATGCTCCGTTGAAACGGGCCATCATGCCTTTTGGCGGAATTAGGATGGTGCAAACTTCTTTAAAGACTTATGGACGAACACTAAACCCAGAGGTCGAAAACGTTTTTAAATACCGTAAGACTCATAACGACGGTGTCTTTGATGCATATACCGACGAAATGAAGAAAGCCCGTCATAGCGGGATTATTACAGGTTTACCCGATGCCTATGGCCGGGGCCGGATCATCGGTGACTACCGCCGGGTCCCCCTCTATGGTGTCGATTATTTGATCGCCCAGAAGAAAGTGGCCAAAACCAATTATGTTTTTGATATTATGGACTCTCAGGTGATTCAGCAACGGGAGGAACTCTCCGAACAAATCCGGGCGCTGGAAGAGTTAAAACAAATGGCAACCGGTTACGGCTTCGATATCAGCCGGCCCGCTACGGATACCAAAGAGGCCATTCAATGGCTTTACTTCGGATATCTGGCCGCAATCAAGGAACAAAATGGCGCGGCGATGAGTCTGGGGCGAGTGTCCACCTTTTTAGATGTTTACTCGGAACGGGATCTTCGGGAAGGAAGATTTAGCGAAGCTGAAATTCAAGAACTGGTTGACCATTTTGTAATTAAACTGAGGATGGTGCGTTTTTTGCGGACGCCTTCCTATGATGAACTCTTTTCCGGCGATCCGACTTGGGTAACGGAGTCCTTAGGCGGAATCGGAACGGATGGCCGTCATATGATAACAAAGATGACTTACCGCTTTCTGCACACCTTAACCAACTTGGGACCGGCCCCGGAACCCAATATGACGGTCCTATGGTCGCCGCGGTTGCCGGAGCCTTTTAAACGATATTGTGCAAAAATGTCGGTAGCGACTTCTTCGATTCAATATGAAAGTGATGAGTTGATGCGTGAAAAATTTGGCGATGATTACGGTATTGCTTGCTGTGTATCGGCGATGCGGATCGGTAAACAGATGCAGTTTTTCGGGGCCCGGGCTAACCTGGCTAAAGCGTTACTCTATGCGATCAACGGCGGCAAAGATGAAATCTATGGCGAACAAATCGGGCCGGCTTTAGCGCCGCTTACTGGTGAATACCTGGACTACCAGGACGTTTCGGAACGTTTTGAGCAGATGATGGATTGGTTAGCCAAGCTTTATATCAATACGTTAAACATCATTCATTACATGCACGATAAATATAGTTATGAACGGATTGAGATGGCCCTTCACGATGAGGAAATCCTGCGCACGTCCGCTTGCGGAATTGCCGGATTATCGGTAGCGGTAGACTCGCTCTCCGCCATCAAGTACGCCCGGGTTAAGCCCATCCGCAATGACAAGGATTTAGCCACCGATTATGAAATTGAAGGGGATTATCCTAAATTCGGTAATAACGATCCGGCAGTCGACGAGATCGCGGTGGAATTGGTGAAAAGTTTCATGAATAAGTTAAGCAAACATAAAACATACCGGCATAGCAAACCGACGCTTTCAATCCTGACTATTACCTCGAATGTAGTCTATGGAAAAAAGACAGGTAGTACACCGGATGGTCGTAAAAAAGGCGAACCATTTGCCCCAGGGGCGAATCCGATGCATAAACGGGATACCAAAGGTTGTCTGGCATCAATGGCTTCCGTCGCAAAGCTGCCATATGATTCGAGTGAAGACGGGATCTCTTATACATTCTCAATTGTTCCAACTGCATTGGGAAAGACCGATGCCGAACGTTACACAAACCTTTATCAATTAATGGACGGCTACTTTAGTGAAGGTGGGCATCATATCAATGTCAATGTTTTAAACAAAGAACTCTTGATCGACGCGATGGATCATCCGGAAAAATACCCGCAATTAACGATTCGGGTCTCCGGTTATGCGGTAAACTTTATTAAGCTTAATCGCGAGCAGCAACTGGATGTAATTAACCGGACCTTCCACGAGCGGTTTTAAGTTAGTAATTCGTCAATTCTTCTAACGGACCATTCGTTTGATGCACTGAAAAGGTAAAGGAGGTGTTCCCCCATGACAGGTTATATCCATTCTATTGAAACCGGTAGTACAGTTGACGGCCCCGGGATGCGCTATGTAGTATTCTTTCAAGGTTGCCCATTACGTTGTAAATTTTGTCACAACCCCGATTCCTGGCAATGTGAAATTGGAATGGGGATATCCTATACCGTGGAGGAACTGGTCTCTGATATTCTTCAATATAAAAACTTTCTCAAAAACGGCGGAGTAACCTTGAGCGGAGGTGAACCGCTGATGCAAGCGGAATTTGCCGCTGAAGTTTTACGGCTGTGTGCAGCCCACCGGTTGCACACAGCTATTGATACCGGGGGAGGAGTACCGCTGGAAGCGGCACGGTCGGCGATTGACGTTGCACAACTTATCTTACTGGATATTAAACACATTGATGATGAAAAATGCCGGGCTCTTACTGGTCAAGGCAACAAGAATTCCCTGCGATTGCTGGACTACTGCCAGCAGACAGGTAAGGAAGTATGGATTCGCCAGGTAATCGTACCGGGGCTAACCGATGATTTACAGGATCTGGAACGGTTAGCGTGCTGGATTGCCCAATACTCGGTTGTAAAGCGGGTTGAACTGCTCCCTTTTCACAAGATGGGTGAATATAAATGGGAGCAACTGGGGTTCAATTATGAGTTAAAGAATACCCCTCCACCGACCGAAGAATCACTCCGGCGGATTCGGGAACTTTTTGCGAAATATAAATTAAATGTTTGATGAATTTATCGACTGTACAATATTATAGGATTTTCGCCGCTATCATTGGGGCTGTCCCAAAAAAAGATTCGTGCCTGATGGTATCGCGACAAAAAATACAATATATAGCTTCGTTGGTTGCGCCAACTTCAATATATTGTATTTTTTGTTTTAAATTACTTTTAGACAACCTCTTTATTTTGGTTGGCCCAGGTGTGCATGGGTAAATAAGTGTTGCGCAGACAAGGAATATATTAAATATCCTATGGAAAAAGTATTGGTAATGAAAAGGAGAGGATATTTATGTTCTGCAATCAATGCGAACAGACAGCCAAAGGTGAAGCATGTACTGCTAAAGGTGTTTGTGGAAAAACAGCCGACCTGGCAGACTTGCAGGATTTACTGATGCACGCAGTGAGAGGAGTTTGCCATTTTGCAACGGAGGGACGCCGGGTTGGAGTTAACGACATCGAAGTGAATCGGTTTATCTGCAAAGCTATATTTAGCACATTGACCAATGTTGATTTTGATGAATCCCGTTTTCAGGAATTAATTAATCAAACTGTGGAGTATCGGGACAAACTACAAGAAAAAGTCGCCAACACCGGTGGAAAAACAAACTTTGAAGATCCGGCAACAACATTTAAGCCGGCTAATACAATATCGGATTTGATTAAGCAAGGGCAGGAAGTCGGCCAGGTATGGAACCCAAAACTTGATAAGGATACTCAATCTGTCCAACAAATACTAGTCTTTGGAATTAAGGGAACTGCAGCCTACGCCGATCATGCGGCAATTCTCGGGCAGGAAGATGATCGGGTTTATGCGTTTATTCAAGAAGCCTTAGCTTCATTGCTGAAAATGGACCTTACGTTGAATGATTGGGTAGCCAAGGCTTTAAAATGCGGAGAAATTAATTTTATCGCACTGGAACTATTAGATCGGGCAAATACCAGTGCTTATGGGCATCCCGTTCCAACCAAGGTCCCGCTAGGACACCGCAAAGGAAAATGTATCCTGGTTTCCGGACATGATTTAAAAGATATAGCGATTTTGCTAAAACAAACCGAAGGAAAAGGAATTGACATTTATACCCATGGAGAGATGCTTCCGGCCCACGGCTACCCGGAGTTAAAGAAATATCCTCGTCTATACGGTCATTTTGGCACGGCATGGCAAAATCAGCGTCAAGAATTTGAAGGGTTCCCCGGAGCTATTTTGATGACCACTAACTGTCTACAGGAACCAAAAGAGGTTTACCGGGAAAATATTTTTACAACAGGAATGGTCGGCTGGAAAAATATCCATCATGTCAAAAACGGAGAATTCGCCGGAGTTATTGAAAAAGCTTCATCGATGCCTGGTTTTCCTTCTGATGAAGACAAGGGCAGTGTTATGGTGGGCTTTGGCCATAATACCGTATTAAGCATTGCCGATAAAGTAATTGAAGGAGTAAAAACAGGGGCGATTCAACACTTTGTCTTAGTTGGAGGCTGTGACGGGGCAAAACCCGGACGAAATTACTATACGGAATTGGTAGAGAAACTTCCGAAAAATACAGTCGTTTTAACACTAGCTTGCGGGAAATTCCGTTTCTTCGACAAAAATTTGGGGCAAATCGGAGACATACCCAGATTGTTGGATGTTGGTCAATGTAATGACGCATATTCGGCGGTTAAGATCGCCTTAGCCCTGGCCGATGCTTTTCATTGCGGGGTGAACGATCTGCCGCTTTCTTTGGTTTTATCATGGTATGAACAAAAAGCAGTTGCAATCCTCCTTACTTTACTTCATTTGGGAATTAAGGATATCCGATTAGGTCCAAGTCTTCCGCCGTTCATTTCCAAAAATGTATTCGATGTTTTGGTGCAAAATTTCGGAATCAAACCAATCAAGACTCCGGATGAAGATATTGCCGATATTCTTAGAGAAAAACAAACTTTAAAAGTATGAGAATTTACTTTCTCAAAGCGGCTGCAAGCAAAAGCAAATTCGTTGATGCCGTCTCAATGTGATATTCCCCCAACAGCCGTGGGGGAACATACGCGGCACTCCAACAAGACATACGCAACCGTTTAGTATGCACATGTCAGAAGGTTGCGTATGTCTTGCCGAAGAATGGAAATGTGGAAATAATGTTTCGTACGATACAAAAATAGAAAACGTATTATATTAAAATTCAGCCAATTTAATATGATGTCCCCAATCAAGGTATTTAGTTGTCCTTGTACTTTAAATAATACTTGTATTTACTTTAATTTTTTATTCTAGTTAACATAATATATATTATACGACTCATATGATTTTTGTTCAGAGGTTCTAGTAAAGCATTGACCATTTGTGCGAATGAATGAATTGGGCTAAATGGATAAACATTATTAAGCCGTTGATTATTATAGATTTGCGGTAAATCTTTGTTTTGCAATTGAGACTCACCCCATCGATAAACTTTATAATCCTTTCTCTACATATGTATATTAAAAAAAAGTATAATCGGCGCTAAGCTTTAAGCAGAATTTTTATATTTTATAATCAAATAAACGGAGACAAAAAACACCTTCCATTTTTTTAAAGAAGGTGTTTTTTGTTATAAGAAAAGTCTGCGTTATGGCAAATAAACGATATTATCCTGTTATTTTATAGCAGCCAATTGTTTTTTATTAATAATCATAGCCATATAACTACTCATATAGATTAATTCTTTATTACGGATCTCAAAATCAGTTTTCAAATTATTTGGAATCGTATTCTTTTTTCTATTCATAGTTATTGTCCTTTCTTATATCGAATGATTGATAAAGATAAATTCACAGATTCATATTAAATCTCAGTATTGTCTGCAATTTCGATTTCTAACTTTTGTCCGGCAATTAAACCGCTCTTTGAAATCTGGTTCATATTTTTTATATTTTTAATGGTCACCCTAGGATCCGATTGAGGTGCAATTCGGTGAGCTATCGACCATAGAGTATCTCCATGACGGATGGTAATTTCATAACTCTTCTTTTGACTTGTAGCTTTGGCCACATTGGAAATATACATCATCCAAAAAGAGATTATCACTACGATAATTGCCAGGTGGATTAGGAACTTTTTATACGACCAGCGGTATTTTCTTCCTTGAACGTAAACACTCATATGGTAATCAACTCCTTTATGCAAACATTTGTTCTGTTGAAATAATCATAACACGAACGTTCGTTCTAGTCAACAAAAAAGCGAACAAATGTTTGTAATTTTTTTTTCTTTATGATATAATGAGGCCGATGAATTATAGTAAAGGAGGCGTGATAATGGATGATTTGACTGAACGTCAGCAAGAAATCATGGATTTTATCCTTAAAGAAGTTGAAAAAAAGGGATATCCACCGTCAGTTCGAGAAATCGGTGAAGCTGTCGGTTTGAGTTCAAGCTCCTCCGTTCATGCGCAACTGGAAAAACTTGAGCAACTTGGTTATCTTCGCCGTGACCCAACCAAACCCAGAGCCATTGAAGTTTTATACGGCGGATCCGATTCTTTTCATGAACGGTTGTTTAAAGATATGATTAATGTGCCGATTGTTGGAGCGGTTACCGCAGGTGAACCCATTTTAGCGGAACAAAATATCCAAGATTATTTCCCAATTCCCAAAGACTTTACTCGTACCGAAGATGTATTTATGTTGCGGGTTAAAGGTGAAAGTATGATCAACGCCGGAATATTTGATGGCGATCTGGTCATCGTCAATAAAGAATCAACAGCGAGCAATGGGGAAATTGTGGTAGCTCTTTTGGAAGATCAAGCGACTGTAAAAAGATTTTTTAAAGAACAAAATCATATCCGGTTGCAGCCGGAAAATGAGCGTTACGAACCGATTATTGCCACGAATGTTCAAATTTTAGGAAAAGTTGTAGGTCTTGTTCGTAAGTTTCATTAAAGAAAAATATAACCCCCGTCAAACTGAAAAACGACGGGGGTTTGTTTTATAAGCCAGATTGAGTTTCATTAAAAAAAATTATACTAAACTCTGATGGTTAAATTCTTCCTGATTGAATTCACCGGCAATGAACGGGTGATAATCCAGCAATTGATTGAAATCAATTTTGTGATCATGTAGCATTTGCATTTGAGAACGGTTAATCCCGATGACATTAAAAAATATTTCCAGTGCTTGAACATGACCTAGATTTACCGGATCAGCCCCTCCGGTTGGGATATCCGGTAAATCCTGATATTCCTTAAAAGCAAAAACACACGCATCTTGGGTGCCTCCACCTTCTACCAATTCAATCAATTTGGTATAGGTTTCACGGCGTGCCTCTGCGTGTGTTTTCCGGAAATCCGACTGTGGAACGTTACTACTACTTGGCAGCAAATCCTGTTTTGCTATCCCCTTACACCTTTTCAGGGCCCGCAGGAGATCGTCTTGACTGATCTGAATCATAAGAGCATCCCTCCCTTAAATTTTAGATTTCAAAAACCAGGTAGGATTCTAATATGTTAATAATTTCTTCATGAGGTTTTAAAATCCTGCATGGGAAAAATTATATTGGGTAACCGGTCAAAATTATTATATTGTCGGAAGCGCCAAAATAAACTGGTAATTTGTTAGTTGATCGATAACTTAATGGAAAGGGAACCAAATTTAACCAAAATTTCATCATCTGTTAAGCGGGTATGCAGGGGTGTAATGGATATGAAACCTTTCTCAACTGCTTGAATGTCAGAATCCTCCGATTGATCTTGAATAACAGGATCACCAGCCATCCAAAAATAAATCTGGCCCCGGGGATCTTTGCATTCCACAATTACGTTTTGGTATGTCAGAGCACCGAGCCTGGTAAAACGCACACCCCGATAATCCATTATATGATTAACGATTGGAAAATTGATATTTATAATAGTATGAGATGCCAGTTCCTTAAGCTGATTGAGATTCTTTCCAATAAATTCGGCTGCTGGAGCAAAATTAAAGCTTTCACGGCCTGATAATGAAACGGCAATACTGGGAATTTTATAAAATGAACCCTCAATCGCAGCAGAAACGGTCCCTGAATATAAAATATCATTACCAAGGTTGGGTCCATGATTGATCCCGGAAATAATTAAATCAGGGATATGTCCTTTGATTAAATATTCCAGTGCAAGTTTCACACAATCGGCCGGAGTGCCGTTCACCAGCCATTGAAATTGATTATTTCCAACCGGTGTAGCCCTTAAAGGCTGGTTCATTGTTATTCCGTGGCCAACAGCGCTTCTTTCTTGATGAGGGGCTGCAATCATGACCGAAGCTATATCTTTAAGCCCGGCGTATAAAGTTTGCAAACCAGCCGCATTAAAACCATCATCATTGGTTAATAAGATCTTCATTTTGCCAGTATTCAGAGTGATCATCCTTACGACTACGATTGTTTTTCCCGAAGAAACCATCCAAGTCGAGAACTATCATTCCTAGAATTCTCGCTTTTTGAATCCTCATTTTTGGTATTCTTCGCATAAATCCGTTCCAATATGTTATTCGAGGTTTCAGTGATTTGATTTTTACTGGTCTGAATTAGAGTATAGAGTAGTTCAAGGTTTTCTTCCCCACAGAGATTCCGTAAGGCTTCGAGAGAAACATGGCGATGGTCCTTTTGTTCAATTAACATCCCGACAAGGGGTTCTATCGCCCGTTCGTCGCCAAAGTTACCCAAAGCAATAATTGCTGCGGTACGGACATCGCAGCATTGATCGTTTAAAGCCGAAATCAGGGGCAAGATGGATGCCGGATTTTCTAGTTTTCGCAAGGCTTCGGCTGCTTCATAACGAACTCCTGGTTCTTCATCTTTCAAAGCAGAAATAATCGCTTCATTAACTCTTTGATCGCCGAGCTCTCCAAGGAGTTTGCAAACGCGTCTGCGAATTTGGTAATCGGGATCCTGAAGCGCCCGAACCAACTGGTTAATAATTTGATCAGGATTAAAATGTTTTAATGCTGCAGCAACATTAAAACCTACATAATGATTATCATCGGCCAATGCTTTAATTAAAGGAATGATCGAACGGGGATCGTGCAGACGTCCCAAAGCCTCGGCGGCCCACCCTCTTACATGTTCATCCGAATCATTCAGAGCATCGATAAAGAAATCCAAGGACTGTTCGAGTCCGATTTTGGTTAAACCATAAACCGCACTTCTTCGAACAGTTCGATCTCCTTCCAGGAAAGCCATTTTTAAAACTTCAATAACTTCAAGCCGTAAATCATCAATCAATGTCTCTTTTTTGTATCCTGATAAATCAGAAACATTCAACGATGATTCAACTTTATCCAAAAATTCTATTAAGTTGTCAATTCGCTGGGGATGGAGACCCATGGTAGCTTCCCCATTTCTATTTTTAGAGATTTTTTCCTGTTAAAGCACGGGATTTACAAAAAGGACATTGTTCAGCTTCCCAAGGAACAGGTTCATGACAATTTAAGCATTCACGCTTTGCTTCTTTTCTACAAAATGGGCAAATAGTCAAAATATCATGAATTCTTTTATTGCAATGGGGACACTTGATCAGTTCGCCCTTAGGACGAAGGATTAAATAAATGATTACAATGAAAAGCACTAACAAAATTGCCATAACCATTGGAGAAAAAAGTGCAATTAAGGGCATAATTGTCCAAAACAACCAGGAATAATCCCGGGCTCTGGCATCACGGTAAAGCCAAATCGCCAATGGAGCCACCATGATTAATAAAATTACAAATTGAATGATGTGAAAATTTTTCATGAAATTACCCTCTATCTATTCATATTCTATTCAGATTCAATTTTTCAGCGTCCTCTAAAAGTATAACATTAATATTTTCAATTCATAAATAAAATTTCGAGAAAATATAAGAAATACTATAAAATATTTCACCCTGTCGGTTTTCATTTCCTGCCAACCAAAAATAAATATTTATCAACGATTGAACAACGAATACTTTGATTCATAAATCCCGGCAATGCTTAATTTAATTTGAGTATAAGAAAGTCCACCTTGTAAAAAAGCGATATAAGGAGGTGCAATGGGAGCATCTGCAGAAAATTCGCTGGTTGCTCCGGAGATAAAAGTTCCCCCTCCCATAATCACATGGTGAATATATCCGGGCATCTCGGCTGGAATTGGCAAGACATCGGATTCCACAGGCGAATTTTTTTGAACGGCTTGGCAAAACTCAATCAAATCGTTAGCGGATTGAAAATATATTTTTTGAATAATATCAGTCCGGGACTCATTCGCCATTGGCGATACTTTAAATCCAGCTTTTTCAAATAATTTAGCTGCAAGGACTGCTCCTTTCACCATTTCCGAAACACGGTGCGGAGCCTCAAAAAAGCCTTGAAAAAACAATTGCAAATTTAATAAGGAGGGCCCGATGGCACTGCCGATGCCGGGAACATAAAGTCTTTCGGCGGCCTTTTCCACAAAAATTTTTTTACCGGCAATGTAGCCACCGCTGGGTATCAAACACCCTCCGGGATTTTTAATTAAAGAACCTGCCATCAAATCGGCACCCAGCTCCAACGGTTCTTTTTCGGCCACAAATTCACCATAACAATTATCGACAAAAATAATCACATTAGGAGCCGTCGTCTTGAGAGCGGTAAACACTTGCTGCAGTTGCCCCAAATCCAGGGAGTTCCTTTCCGAGTAACCGCACGAGCGCTGAAAAAGAATCATTTTAGTCCGAGGGCCAACAGATTGAATCAGCCTGTCCCGATCAATAGAACCATCAGCCAGCAGCGGTATCACTTTGGTTTTGAAACCCACGGTTGCACTTGTGCTTTCCAGTTGATCTTCCTGTATGCCTAAAACTCCCATTAATGTTTCATAGGGAAAGCCGGTAGCCATGATCAACTCATCTTGGGAAGTCAAATTACCCAAAATGGAACAGGCGATGGCATGGGTGCCGGATACCAATTGCTGTCTTACCAGAGCTGCTTCCGCTTTAAAAACCCGGGCAAATAATCTCTCCAAGGCATCACGACCCGCATCGTGATAGCCATAACCGGTGGTTGTTTGAAAGTGGTGGCTACCAATACGCTCGGCTTGAAAAGCTTCTAACATTAATTGTTGGTTATGCAAAGCGATTCGTGAAATTTTTTTAAAAACGGTTTCCAATTCACTTTCAATTTGTTCGAGTAAATTAATCGTCTCATTCTTCAGAGGCATTCGCTTTTTCGTCTCTTTCTCTTTTGGGATAACTTCCTAATATCTTTTTCCAGCCCTCTGAGGCTCTCACTAATAATTCAATATTTTTTAAAGCGTTTTCAACTTCAGGTGTGGATTTATGACCTATAAATTCAAAAATAAGCACGTATTCCTGAGGTTTAATCTTATAGGGCCGTGATTGAATGAACGTCAAATCAATTTTAGCATCCGCAAAAACCTTGGCAATCTGAAATAATTGACCGGGTTGATTTGACCCAAACCGAACCGCGACTAAAGTTCGATCGTTGCCGGTCGGTTCCCCGTCCCTGAGGGCACACACCAAAAACCGGGTTTCGTTAAAGGCGTAATCTTGTATCTCTTCAGGAAAAACAGTCATATTATTGGACCTGGCGGTTTCCATGTTGCATATGGCGGCCGATGTTAACGTAGTGTCTCGAAGAACATTTTGTGCAGCTTCCGCCGTAGAAAGTATCGGAACTAATTGAGCCTTTGGAAATAGTTCCATCAACCGGATTTGACATTGATTGAGCGGTGATGGATGAGAATAAATTCGTTGTAAATTTGTCCAATCGAATTTTGAAGGAGCCGCAAGTACATGGGAAATCGGTAAATGGACTTCATCGCAAACTTTGACAAAATCCTGAAACTCAATGAGATTATCAAAAGTCGAACCAATCAGACCGTCGATCATATTTTCTACCGGAACAACCGCGATATCCGCTTGTAAATTCTGCACCAAACGCAAGGAATTATAAACATTGGTATAGATCAATTCAACTTGCTTGAACGGAATCCCCATCCGTTTTGCATAATGGATTGCAGCTTGTTCCGAATATGTACCCTGCGGTCCTAAAATTGCAATCTTCAACTTTGAGTTTCACCCTTTCGATTTTAAAAAAAGCGGCAAAAAAAAGGCCTTCGGCCTTAAAAGGTTTAAAGGTTATTTTCGGCATGAACGGTCAGTTTGGCCATTCGCCTTGAAACACTTCAACGGCAGGTCCGATCATATAGACGTGATGGTCATCCCGGTTCCATTCGATGGTAAGGATTCCACCCCGTAACTCAACTTGAACTCTGTTTTCAGTCCGCTTATTTAAAATGGCCGCCACTACAGCAGCACAAGCGCCGGTTCCGCAAGCCAAGGTTTCACCGCTCCCGCGCTCCCAGACCCGCATAATGATTTGGCCGGGCGATACAACGGAGACAAATTCAATGTTGGTTTTATGAGGAAAAAGTGAATGGTTTTCCATGGCCGGACCATCTATAAGCACTTGCGAATCGGTAATTTCAGGAACGAAAATCACACAATGAGGGTTACCCATTGATACACCGGTAAATTGGTAAGGGTGCTGATTCACTTCGATGGTTTCAGCCACAACCTGTTCTTTCGGGATATTGACCGGAATCACAGATGCTCTTAATTCAGGTATTCCCATATCAACTTCAACCATTGAAACTTTATTTCCGGCAACCAACAATTTTAATTGTTTCATTCCGGATAAAGTCTCAATTGTTACCAAGGATTTTTGAACCAATTGATGATCATAAAGGTATTTACCAACACAACGGATTGCATTCCCGCACATTTCCGCTTCGCTGCCGTCAGCATTAAACATTCTCATTTTGGCATCAGCTATACGAGAAGGCAAGATTAGCACCAGTCCATCCCCGCCGATTCCAAAATGACGATCGCTGACTTTGACTGCCAGTTCAATGGGATTATCCACGGTTTCATGAAAACAATCGATATATATATAATCATTACCAATACCTTGCATTTTGGTAAATTTCATTTTTATATACTCCGATTTCAAGGCTTTTATGGAATTGTTCCATTGGGTTTAAACTTAAGTCCTGAAAAACCCATTGCAGAACAAAACCATGCTATTCCCAAATGAATGAAAAAGAAGAAGGGTTTATTCTTCCTTTTTCTCCAGAGCTAAATCAGGCAATGCCCTCGCCGGAATGATCGTAGAAACAGCGTGTTTATATATCATTTCCTGTTTTCCATCACTGTCTAAAATAATGGTAAAATTATCAAATCCCTTCACCAAACCCCGGACTTGAAAACCATTTATCAGGAAAATCGTAACCGCTATTCCTTCTTTGCGTACCTGATTCAAAAATCCGTCTTGTAAATTGATCACCGGCTTATTCATTGTAGATTACCTCCGTTAAATGGTTTAAAGTAAATTTATTCGACATCTTTCTTTAATCTACCTTCAATATAATTCATTATTTCACCAAAAAATTCCTCATTTTTACCAGAAATATTTACCCAACGGTCGACTGGCTCTTTACGAAACCATGTTAATTGACGTTTTGCATAATTCCGGGTTTTTTGTTTGATTAAATCCAGGGCTTCTTCAAGGGAAATTTTACTCTGGAGGTATTGGTTGATTTGTAGATACCCCAAACTTTGCATAGCTTTCAATTTCGAAGTATATCCTAATCTTAAAAGACCCTCCACTTCCTGAATTAATCCCTGGTCGATCATCGAAGCGACTCTTTCATCAATCCTCCGATATAATTCATCTCGGTTTCTATCCAAAAATAAATAAATGGTGTGATATGGATTGTTTGACGGTTGCTTTTTTGGCATCTCCGAAAAGGGGATACCTGTTCGAAGATAAACCTCCAGTGCTCGAATGATCCGGTGATTGTCATTGGGATGAATCCGCTGTGCGGTCAAAGGATCGACTTTCGTAAGCTGTTCATGCAACATACTGGGATTTTCCGAATTCAAAGCCTGTTCCCACAATTCTTGTCGAAGCCCCGGGTCGGCTCCGGGATCCGTAAACGAGAAAGAACGAAGGCAGGCTCTAATGTATAAGCCGGTGCCTCCGACCATTAATGGTATTTTCCCTTGACTATGGATCTCATCAACAACCTGAGTAAACAATGTCTGATAATCTGCGACTGAAAAATCTTGACTTGGTTCAACAATATCAATTAAATGGTGTTTCGCCCTGAGTTGTTGTTCCAGGGTGGGTTTTGCCGTCCCAATATCCATATATTGATAGACTTGCATAGAATCTGCAGAAATAATTTCGGTATTTAAATTTTGGGCAACCCGAATTGCCAAATCAGTTTTGCCCACTGCTGTCGGGCCGGCGATTACGATTAAAGGGAGCATCTTTACCTTCTCAAAAACTTTTTGGCCAGTTCCTCATGATTCATCCGAAAAACAGTAGGCCGTCCATGAGGGCAGGTGTATGGGTTTTCACAACGAAATAAATCTTTTACCAGACTTTCCATCTCCAATAAGTTTAGACTGTCGCCAGCTTTAATGGCAGTACGGCAAGCCATAGTTGTGATAAAGGACTCTTTAATCTCGGCGGGATCTTTAAATGTCTCAAAGCTAATATATTGATCAGTGAGGTCAATCAAAAGTTGGCGGTAATCCATATTAATCAGATTGATGGGCACACCCCGGACGATGATCGTTTGGCCACCGAAAGCTTCCAATTCAAATCCCAAATCTGCAAAAACCGAAATTCGATCGGCGATGACTTTATACTCGGCATAACTTAGATTAACCGTTTCCGGAATTAATAATGCTTGAGTCCCTAAAAACTCCCTTGATTTATTCATATATTGTTCAAATAAAATCCGTTCATGAGCCGCATGCTGATCCATGAACAACAAACCTTTTTCATCTTGAGCTATTATATAAGTATTCGCAATAGCCTTCGGGAATACATAATAACTTTTACCATTACCGGCTGGCGCCTTGGGTGTTTCAGGAGCTGCATAATCGATCCCCGCAGCAGGCTGTTCTTGAACCAGCGTTACTTGAGCCGGACTCTCACCGGCCGGCTTAGGCTCCGGGTAGGTAATTTCCAAGGTTTTTACCGGAGCTTGTTTTTCATGAGCTGGCGGATTTTCCGGGATTACTACCGCAGTATAATCCTCTTCGGGAGCGATCCATTCCGATAACAAGCAACTGTCTTTTAAGGTTTTTCGCACCGAGTTATAAGCTGTTTTATAAAGGTCGGCATCGTTGGAAAAACGCACTTCCATTTTGGTTGGATGAGCGTTAATATCAACTAAATCGGAAGTAATCTCCAAAAATAAAATCACAAACGGATAGCGGGCGATTGGCAATAATGTATGAAAAGCTTTTTCAACCGCGGCGCTTATGGTCCGGCTATGAAAAAAACGGCCGTTTACAAAAAACACTTCATAATTTCGGTTCGTCCTGGCAATGGATGGCTTGCCAATATACCCGGTAATTTTTAGGCCGCTGTTTTCTTCATAAAAAACCGGAATCATTTCTTTGGCTACATCTTTGCCGAATATAGCCACCACGGTTTCATATAAATCCCCGTTGCCCGGAGTAAAAAGCAGTTCATACCCGCCATGTTGAAGTTTAAAACTTATTCCGGGATAACCAAGAGCTAACCGGGCAATGATTTCATTGATATATCCCGCTTCCGTCGGAATCGTTTTTAAATATTTAAAACGTGCCGGAGTATTAAAAAATAATTCCTGGACTTTAATGGTAGTACCGTCAGGTGCGCCAATATCTTTCACACGTTGCAATAAACCGCCGCGAATTTCCACCAGGGTGCCGGTTTCACTGTCCGCCGTCTTTGTTGTCATTTCAAATATAGAAACCGATGCGATTGAAGGTAATGCTTCGCCGCGAAATCCAAGAGTACGAATCTTCCATAAATCATCGGGTTCAATTATTTTACTCGTGGTATGTCTTTCAATAGCCAATACCGCATCTTCACGTTCCATTCCCTGTCCATTGTCGGTAACCCGAATCAGCTGGCGTCCGCCATTTTTGATCTCAATTTCAATCCGGCTGGCTCCTGCATCAATGGAATTTTCCGCCAACTCTTTGACAACCGAGGCTGGACGTTCGATAACTTCACCAGCAGCGATTTTTGTAATGGTACTATCATCCAAACGATGTACTTTATTCGTAAAAATCACCTCTTTTTTTACTATCGGCACGAAGAATCCATTTGTCGACGTATTTTTTGCTGCCATTCATAAAGAAAATTCAGGGCTTGGAGAGGCGTAATTGATACCAAGTCAATTTCGCGAATTTCCTCCAAAATAGCATCTTTTTCAACCGGGAAAAGCGATAATTGGTTTTGTGAAACCTTCGGTTCTTTCAGTTCCTTTGGTTCTTTGGGTTCCCTGGCTTTTTTTACTTCCACAAGATCATTTTTTTCAAGAGTCGCCAAAATTTCTTTGGCCCTTCCTGTAATTTCACCAGGTAATCCAGCTAAGCGGGCTACTTCGATTCCATAACTTTGGTCCGCTTTTCCCGGAAGAATTTTACGTAAAAAAACAATTTCTTCCCCATCCCGCTCAACAGCGATATGATAGTTTTTCAGCCCCGGATTTTCTTCTTCTAACTCGGTCAATTCATGGTAATGCGTAGCAACCAATGTTTTGCAACCAATCCGTTGGGTATGATGAATGAACTCAACAACAGCCCAAGCAATGCTTAGGCCGTCGAAAGTACTGGTACCGCGGCCGATTTCATCCAATATCACCAGAGAACGGAAAGTGGCATGATTCAAAATATAAGCCACTTCGTTCATTTCAACCATAAAAGTACTCTGTCCGGTTGCCAAATCATCCGAAGCGCCTACCCGGGTAAAAATCCTGTCAACTACGGAAATTTCCGCAGATTTGGCAGGAATAAAACTGCCGATATGAGCCAAAAGGACAATTAAAGCCACTTGCCGCATGTAGGTTGATTTTCCGGCCATGTTCGGACCGGTAATAATTTGGGTCCGGTTATCGGTCATCTCCAGAAATGTATCATTGGGAACAAATTTTCCGGCAGGGAGCATTCTTTCGACAACCGGATGACGGCCATCAACAATGAGTATTTTACCGGTTTCATTCATTTCGGGCCTGACATAATTATAACGTACCGCAGTTTCAGCCAGTGCAACCAGTACGTCCAACTCTGCCAAAGCATCGGCATTGGCCTGCAAACTGTCGATTTCTTTTAAAACAGCCTCCCGCAACTGACAGAAAATCTGAAACTCAAGGGCTGTACTTTTTTCATGGGCATTAACAATCAAATCCTCATATTCTTTTAAGGTCTGGTTGATAAACCGTTCTCCATTGGCAAGAGTTTGTTTCCGGATATAATCCGGCGGCACCAGATTCAAATTGGCATGGGTGACTTCAATATAATATCCGAAAACCTGGTTGTAACCAATTTTTAATGATTTAATACCGGTCCGTTCTTTCTCCTTTTGTTCCAGTTCGGCTACCCAACGTCTACCTTGAGAACTGGCTTCAATGAGATGAGCCAATTCTGCATGATAGGAATTCTTGATCATTCCGCCTTCTTTGACGGAAAGGGGCGGATCGTCCTTTAAAGCCGATTCCAGCATTTCACTCAATGCCGAAAGAGGTTGAAGTTTTTCTTTGAGAAAGACCAATCGTTCACTGGAAAAGTTTCGCAAGGATTCTTTGAGCGCCGGGATTTCCGCTAAAGTATTTTTTAGAGCCAATAAATCCCTTGCATTTGCGTTATTGCTGGCAAGTTTGCTTAAAATACGCTGTAAATCATAGGTTTTATGCAAACCTTCCCTTATGGTTTCCCGGGCCTCCAGATTAACAGTAAACTCCCCAATGGCTGATTGACGTTCTTGAATGGGTTTCAAACGGGTTAAAGGTTGTTCAACCCAGTTTCTTAACATTCTTCCCCCCATTGAGGTCACGGTTTGATCCAATACTCCATAGAGGCTACTGCTGATTTCGCCACTCCGGATATTCCGCGTTAATTCCAAATTGCGTCTGGTGGCCAGATCCAGGGCCATATATTCACCGGTTTGATAGGTGCTGATTTTTCTTAAATGAAGCAGAGTATTTTTCTGAGTCTCGATCAGGTATTGTAAAACAGCCCCGGCAGCGCAAACTGCGGCCGGTAATTCTTCCATTCCGAAAGCACGGAGGCTTTGAACCTGAAAATGTTCAAGTAACAAATGATAAGCTTGTTCATATTGAAACGAAACGGCACTTCCCAAGGTTATTGAAACATCGGAAATTTGCTGAAAACGCCCAACCAAATCCTGTTCATTTTTTAAGATATAGAGCTCGGCGGGGCGGATCCGGGTCAGCTCGGTAATTAACAACGTTGTTTCCGCTTTTGGAAATTGAGTAACCTTGAATTCACCGGTTGAAAGATCAACATAACCAAGGCCCCAAAGATTCTCCCAGCCCACAAAGGTGGCCAAATAATTATTGGCCTTCTCCGTCAGCAACTGATCTTCAATGACCGTGCCGGGAGTAATGACCCGGATCACTTCCCGCTTTACAATTCCCTTGGCAAGTTTGGGATCTTCCACCTGTTCGCAGATGGCTACTTTATACCCTTTGCTGAGCAATTTAGCCAGATATCCCGAAACTGCATGATAGGGGATTCCGCACATGGGAATTCTTTCATTGCCGCCGGATTCCCGGGAGGTAAGAACGATTTCCAATTCACGGGAGGCAGTGACCGCGTCATCCAAAAACATTTCGTAAAAATCGCCCAGCCTAAAAAAAAGGATACAGCCTTCGTATTCCTTCTTGACCTCCATATATTGTTGAAGCATGGGCGTAGTTTTTGCCATTTTGACACCTCAAATAAAAACGATACAAATTATCAAATTTCAAGGAAAAAATTAGTCATCAAGGGTTAAAAAGCCGGATTTATCGTGTATGTTCGACAAATCCGGCAAGTATCCTTTTTTAAAAAACACAGATTTCGAGAATATTCGCGGACAATAGAATTTACGGGGTTCATAGCGTCCACAGTTCATGAATAATTCCTGTTAAAAACCATGTTTTTCGGTATTTCTCAAATACCAGCCGGATGCTTCGCCAATTCGCGCCGACTTTATCCGTGGTACCGGTTTCACTCACCCGATATTCGGCCACAATGGAATGAGGATAGGCCTCAAAACAGTTACCGGTGCCAAAACCTGCATTCATAGCATCATGATAACTTATCTCTCTGGTATCGGCGTAAGGTGCATCATATACGTAATTCCGGTAATAATCGGAGGTTTTTAGATGCAACGGCATACCGTTTTCTTCGTCATATCCCCAAGTATAAGATGGATAAGCCCTAAAAAAGTGAGTCAGTTCTTTCTTGGAAAAAACCTGATCTTTCCGGGTGTCGACTTCGGAGCTCATTGAAAAACGCAGTCCCTTTTCCGGATGGACATACCGCGCCAGGGATTCCATGTCCCCTCTACTGAGCAAAACGATTACTTTTTTCTCCCGGCCCTCCAGTTCTTTTTGCAATTTGGTTTCTTCATGGACTGCTTTTGGGACGGCTGCCGAAAGTTTGGCTTCTTGAATCCCCCGATTTACCTGATTTAACGGATGATTGCTTTTTAAGACCTGGATTTCATCCTTTAAATCACGAATTTGTTGTTTCAGGTTTAGTTGTTCCTGGCGGGCGACTGCTTTTTGCCACCAATACACTTGACCGCCCGTAACCAACGCCGTACCGATGATGATTACCAAGACGATACCCCAGATCGCCAACAATTTGGAGAAGACTGAGGGTCCCAACTGCGGTTCTTGATACATTCAACGCCTCCGGGAAATAATCGTTTTTCGTTTTATTCGACAAAAAAACAACCAAACCTTTCAATTTTCTGAATTTGACGAAGTGAAAACGATTGAAGATTGAATTGTTTAATCCGAAAGAATTCTGATATCGGATGGGTTCATCGAAAGGGTCACTTCCATCCCGATTGCCGGCGGCTTACTGTTTTTCCCGAGCATAGCCTTTATTGTGTATGAACCATACATGGCTTCGATTCGATAAGCATACCCCAAATATTCCAGACCGGTGACTTTAACCGGTAAATTAGGATGAAAGCGTCCTGAATCTTCTGCGGCAAGTTCCAAATCTTCCGGGCGGATCATCAACCAATATTGCCCATCCTGCCGGTTTTGGAATTCAGGCATACACCCTAAATCATTGGTTCCGAGCTGAAGATGGGACTTACCGTCAATGGGGCGTATCCCACAAGGCAAAATATTGGCATCACCCAGAAATTCGGCTACAAAACGGCTGGCCGGTTCATCATAAATTTCTTTCGAAGTTCCCATTTGAGAAACCCTTCCCTTTTGCATCACAGCCAAACGGTCCGATAACGAAAGCGCCTCTTCCTGCTGATGGGTAACAAAAATAGCCGTAAAGCCAAGGCTTTTTTGTATTTGCTGCAAATCCTTTTGTAAGCGTTGCCGCAAGCCGTAATCCAGAGCAGAAAAAGGTTCATCCATTAATAAGATGAGTGGATTGGGGGCTAAAGCTCTCGCCATGGCGACCCGCTGGCGTTCCCCTCCGGATATTTGATGAATTTCACGCATCGCCAAGGGTTCCAGTTCAAAAAGGGCCAGTAAATCATGAAGCCGGCTTTTCCTCGCCAGGGAAGGCATTTTCTGAACCTGCAAACCGTATTCGATATTTTGAGCCACAGTCAGGTGGGGAAAAAGAGCATATTCCTGAAATACCAACCCGATATGCCTGTCTGCCGCCGGAGTCTTCGTTATCTCCCGCCCATCCAAACATATGAATCCCCCATCAGCGGTTTCCAAGCCCGCAATCAGCCGCAATAATGTGGTTTTACCGCATCCGCTGGGACCAACCAGAGAAAAAAACTCTCCTCGCCGCACCTGTAAACAGACTTGAATTTCAAATTCAGGGTAAAGTTTCGTTATATCAATGGATAAAAAGGGCTCTTCCATTTTCAGACCTCCTTGGGATTCCTTCTTCGTTGCCCGCTGGAAATGTCAGTCGCGCAGGCGCGAAGGACCTTTTTTCATTCCCTGAAACTTGCCGGCTTCCAAAAGGATAAAAAATATGAAAGCCGCTAAAATAAATAGACTGCCGAGAGCTGTGGCCTGTGCGAACCGGTAATGGCCGATAAGACGGTAGATTGCCACCGGAATCGTTATCAATTCTCCCCTGCCCAAGACCAAAACCGCTGTCAAATCCCCAAGAGATAAAGCCATTGCATATGTTAAAGCAGTAATAATTGATTTTTTCATGATCGGAAACTCCACGGACCAAAATGCCTTTTTCCTGTTTGCCCCTAAAGTGGCGGCAGCATCCAGCAACTGGTCTCCCAGTTCAGCCCGGGAAGTTTTTAACAAGGAATAAACAAACGGAAAAATCATAAAAACCTGAGCCCAGATTACCAATACCCCACTGGGAAAAGTCCGGCCGATCCAAAAAAGTCCAAAAGCAAATGTTAAGAAGGAAATTCCCAGCGGCAGTTGGAGCCATAAGTCAACGTTTTGCCAAGCCTGCTTCCGGCGCTCTCTGGCAAACCAATAGGCCAACGCTACGGTTAGCAAAGAGACCGCCAATGAAATGAAAAGACTTGAGCAAAACATGCTTGCAAAATCTTTGCCGACCGCGAACTTAAACCCGTCCCGAAACAACAAGCTATAATTGGCCAGCGTAAATGAGCCGTTGAATGTTCCTCCCTCATGAAAAGAGCGCCCCAAAATAGTCACAAACGGGCCCAGCAGGAAGAAGGCGGCCAATATCAGATATCCCCCAAAAATTCCGGTTTGCAGCGGGAATTTTTTAAAACTTAATTTGGGTAATTCTAAAACGGACTCCGAAAGGTTTTTGGCTCTCCGGCTCAAAAATCCTTGAAAACTCATCACTGCCGCTAAAATTATTGTTTGAACGGCAGCAATCATAGCAGCCCTGTTAAAATCGAGTTTTTGATTGTAATCAATGTAGATTAACACTTCAAAGGTTTTATAAAGATAACCACCCAAAACCAGGACAATGGTGAAACTGAGAAAAGAATATAAAAACACCAGCACCAAAAGATACATCATCGTCGGCAATAAGAGCGGAAGTACAATGCGCCGCCAGGTAGCAAAGGATTGGGCCCCTAAGGTGTGCGAAGCTTCCAGCAGCCTGGCATCGATTCTTTGCCAGCTTTCTCCTAACATCCGCAGACAAAAAGTGAAATTATAGAAAACGTGCGCTAAAATAATCCCCCAAAACCCATATAGTTCGGTGAATCTAAAGCTGCTGCCCAGTGAGGAAATCAAGTGATTGAACACACCATTATTTCCATAAAAAACGATCATTCCCAGGACCACCATGATACTGGGGAACATAAACGGTAGCACCATGATGCCGCGCATGATATTTTTGCCGGGAAAATTAAAACGCCCAAAGAAATAGGCCCCGGGGAGGGCCAATAGCAAACTGAGGGCCGCGCTCAAAAAAGCTTCTTCAACCGAAAAAAACAAAGTATTCAAAAAAAGCCGGGAGCCAAGAAACCGTCCGAGGTGAACAAAAGCGTCCCTCGCCAGGAACGCTTTTGCCAAAACAATCATCACCGGTAAATAAAAAAGTGCCAATGTAATGCCATAGATAAGCGGTTTTCCGGATCCCGACGGATTGGAAGGATTATTGTTCATTGATAACCTTTTCCCATTGATCAAGCCAGCTGTCCAAGTTTTTAGCCACTTTCTCGGCAGGCAAGTTTAAAACCTTTTTAACCCGGGCGGCAATCCGGAAACTCTCCGGCAATTGAAGATCCCGACGTACCGGGTACATATACTGGTTCTCGGGGATCAGGTTCTGAAACTCCGGCTCCAACACATATTCTTCGAATGCTTCGGCTAGTTTGGCATTACGGGTTCCTTTCACAATTCCCATGGCCTCGATCTGAGCGTAAGCCGCGTCATCAAGCACCAAAGGTTGATACCGTTCCGTATGCTCCTGAATGAAGTGATAAACCGGGCTTGTTCCGTAGGATAAAACGATCGGAGCTTCCCCGTTGGTATAAATACCATAAGCTTCATCCCAGCCCGGAGCGATCGTCAGAATATTTTTTTTCAGAGCCTTCCAATAATTAAGATATCCCTTCTCGCCGTACAAGGCAATCGTCGTTAATAAAAAAACCTGTCCCGGCGAAGATGTTTGCGGATTTTCAATAATGATTTTTCCTTTATAATACGGATCAAGCAAGTCCCTATGGGAACGGGGAACCCGTCCAAGTTTTTCCCGATCATAATTAAAGAGGATCAATCCATAATCAAATGGCGTTAATAAAAAACGCTGATCAAATAGAAACTCCCGTTTGATTTTGGCAACCGCTTTCGGACGATAAGGCTGAAAAAGATCATACTTCATCGCCTTGACCAGATAATTGTTGTCAAGCCCAATCACCACGTCCGCCAAGGGATTTTGTTTTTCCTGGATTAATTGATTAAATAAAGGCCCGGTGTCGGAAAAAGACTTAAATTCAACTTTCGCTCCAAAGGTTTTTTGAAAATGGCTTTTTGCCTGCTCCATCAAAGGCACGGGAAAGCTCGAATATGTATAAACCGTTAAGAGCTTACTGTTTTCCCCGAAACTACAAGAACCCAATAATAAAACAACCACCAATAATCCCCAAAAAAACTTTTTCATGAACTAACCTCCACTTTAAATAGGGGGAGCGCCACCTATCGCCATCATAAAATTAGCCCTCTTCAAAGAAGAGGGCTTTTTTAATATCCGCTTTCCCTACGCCGGCATTACCCGGATCAGGTTTAAAGGGTATAATCTCAGCCCTCAAAGAGCACCCCTCTTGATTATGGTTTGATAATAGCATAGTTGAAAATCGATGTCAATTTTTCCCCTTAAAAATTTACTCATATTTAATCCTCTGGTTTACTTGGCAATCTCCACATCCACATTAAAGCTGGGCCGTAAAAAACCATCGGGATTATCCAGCGATATCTCAACAGCCACATTGGTCTCGCCGTTTTCTTTTACTGCCATATCAGCGATGCGGATGACTTTTCCCCGGTATTTCCGGGAGTTATCCGCGACCGGCAGTATGGTGACAGCGGCGCCGATCCGCACATCCTTAATAAACTCCTCGGCCACATTGGCAGAGATATATAGACTGTTAAGATCCATGATACTTAACAACTTTTGTTGGGCATTTCCGGAAGTGTCGCTGGTACCGACCGAGTAACCGGCTGCGCAATTCACGTCATATACCACTGCGTTGGCATAATCGGCAACGATGATATTGCCCTGCAAGAAACTTTGATTCAGTTTGTCTTTCATTCGTTTCAAATCATATTCCAGCACCGAAACCTTTTCCGATTGTACCCCGATACTGGTGATTGCTTCTGCTTCAGATTGCCCGTATAAAGGTTCAATCCTGGTTACAGCCTTTTCCTTTTCTTTTGCCTGATCGCGGAAGTCATCGATCTCCTGCCGGGAAATAGCCCCATTCTGAAACAACTCTTCCTTATCGGCCAATTGACGCTGAGCGCGATGGTATACTTCTTTGGCGTCAGCCAGATTCTTGCGGGTTTGGAGCAGTTCAAAACGGGCTGAATTCAGTTCGTTTTCCTTATTTTTAATCATTGCCATGAAGTTATTGATATTTAAATAGATCAGAGGTTCATTTAACTTTACATGTTGACCGTTCTTTACCGGCACTTTTTGAATTTGAGCCGGAAAATCAAGATTAATGTCTTTATAATCCCTGGCCTTCACGATTCCGAATGCTTCAACTGACTGTTTTACCGGTTCGGCCTTTACCGCAGATACTGTTTTTGGGGCTTGTTTTTTGCAACCGGCACTCACCATAAGGATCCCAAGGATAACAAAGAGGGTCGTTACCTTCATGAATTGGATTAATTTCATCAATTCAAACACTTTCTTCACCATTTGCCTCCCACACCTTTCCGTCCCGCACATGAATGATCCGCTCTCCATAACCGGCCGCCTCTTCCGAATGAGTCACCTGAAGAATGGTTTTCCGGCGTTCCTGATGAATCCGCTTCAATAATTTCATAATTTCCATCCCCGTTTTACTGTCGAGATTGCCAATGGGTTCGTCCGCCAAAATAATATCCGGTTCATTGATTAGAGCCCTGGCTATGGCCACTCTCTGCTGTTGACCGCCGGATAATTCCCGGGGAGTATGATAACGGCGATCGGAAAGTCCCACATCCTCCAATATTTGATCCAGTCTTTGCTTTTCGGCTTTCAGGGGTTTTCCGTCGAGCAACACCGGTAACATAATATTCTCTTCCACATTCAGATTGGGGATCAGATTGTAAAACTGAAATACAAAACCGAGATCCCGTCGCCTCATGATACTCTCTTCCTGGTCTTTCATAGCGGATAGTTCCTGGCCTTTGATTTTGATACTGCCTGAGGTCGGTTTATCGAGTCCCCCGATTAAATATAAAAGAGTGCTTTTTCCGGATCCGGACGGCCCCATGATGGAAACAAACTCGCCCTGCCCAATGGTGAGATTGATATTCTTTAATACCTCGACCCCAACTTCGCCCAGTTTAAAAGATTTATACAAGTTTACTGTTTCAATAATCGGTATCACTTTGATTCCCTCTATTCATACTTGATGGCTTCAATGATATTTTGCCTTGAAAACTTCAAAGCAGGATTGATGGATGCCGCGACTGTGATCAAGATTCCGGCAATAAAAACGATCCCATATTGTTTCAGCGAATAATGGATGGGAACAACTTGATTGATGGCCCGCATGACAAAGGGGATAATGTATATCAATAAAGTACCCGCCAGGATTCCGATGACTCCGCCAATGACGCCGCCCGTTAACGACTCGATCAAAATCATTTTCAAAGTTTGTTTACGGCTCATGCCCACCGAACGCATCATAGCCAGGGAGCGCTTCCTTTCAATGAAACTGATGATTAAGTTGTTAAAAACTCCGAAGGCCCCAATGACCAGAGTCATGATAGCGAAACCCTGAAGGAGCGAGAACATCTTGCGGTTGCCCTGCAAGTCCTCTTGAATTCGCTGTCCTGTGGTGGTGACCCAGGGCCGAAACCGTAGAAACTTTTTCTGAATGTTGGCCGCCACGAAATTGGGGTCCTTTGCGGTTTTGATGAAAATTGTGGCATAAAAACGTTCCTGGGTATCCATTTTAAAATAACGTTCCGCAATGAGCGCATGGCTGCCGCCCCAGTCCATGGAATCGAAAAAACCCACGACCTTGTATGCCTTTTTCCCCCGGGTTAAGGTAAGAGTCAGAGAATCTCCTTTTTTAACTTGAAATTTATCTCTCAAAATATAGGATAACAAAATATTCCGTTCGTCGCCCAAATGTTGCAAAACCCGCGGGCCTCCGTCAACCGCGATATGCCGGAATTCCGGGTACCGGGAGATGTTGATCCCGTTCAATAAGTTAATCTTTTCTTTGGAGCCCGCAACTTCAACCATATTGGCGGAATAAATGCCGTAAGTATCCTTTACCCCGTCGATGGTTCGGATAATCCCCTCAAGCCTACGGTCCGCCTGGGGGTAATAACTCATCCATACCTGAAAATTGCAATCTTTATAAACATTGGTGATTTCTTGAACCGAACTGAAACTAACGGTATTGATCATCAATAAGCTTGATATCCCAATCGCCAGTAAGGAAATATTATTTAAAATACTTTTATTTTCCCGCAAATTCTTGGCCGCCAAAACTCCTTCGTTCCCAAGGATATACTGATACAGCCATTGAAAAATTTTTAAAAATCCGGCCGTCAAAGAAGGAACCAGAAGCACAATGGACGTTAATGCCGCAATCATACTGGTAATATCCAACACCAGCGCCCAATCTTTCGGGGCAACCAACGGGAGGGTGATGGCATAAGCCAAACTTAAAATACCCGCCAGAAGTCTGGACAGCTTTTTCTTTTGCGGTTTTTCCATGGTATTGAGGACAATATCTTTCACCGGAATTTTAGAGATTTTGACAATCGGAATCGCCGCGCCGAAAAAGGGGAGTAAAATTGCAAATATGAAAGTAATCACCAGCTGGCCGACGGTAAAGTTGATGGACGTATGGGTGCCGATAACCCAACGGGGAGAGATGATCATCGACATGATATACAACACTCCGAGCCCAAGGATACAGCCGAATATTCCACCGATAAAGCCGTAGAGGAAACTTTCGGCAAACAACACCAGGTCGGTCGTTCGGCGGGTAGCCCCGATACTGCGGAATGTTCCGATAACCGGCAGTCTCTCGCGGGTAATAACCTTAAAAGATGAATAAATGATAAAAACGCTAATCAAGATGACCAAGACCACCATGATTTGAAAAGGGGTGGAAATTCGGTCGGTATCTTGTTTAAGCTCGGCTTGGGAAACCGGTTCCCGCACCGTATAGCGCCGGTATTCTTTTGACAGCTCCCCGATCATCGCCCCAATTTGGCTGGGATCTTTCAATTTGATATAGGCGACGGAAACACTGCCGGGTACATTAAATGCCCGGGCCAAGGATTGCCGGGGAACCACCGCCGTATTGGACTGGCTGTCCTCTTGAAAGTAACCGAACGGGCGGGCGATTCCCACAATTTGAAACCGGTGCCGCTCGCCTTCGGCAAGTACTTCAATGCTCTGTCCCACTTTAAAATGACAATTACGGGCCGTCTTTTCGCTGACAATAATTTTATTGCCGCGAAAGGGCAACAAATTCTTTTGGGCTTCCAGGATAAAAGGATTGAGTTTCGGTAAATCTTCCAAGGTAAAGCCTTTTAGATTCAGATGAATGGTTTCTTTTTGATTCTGATACGTTACATCCGCTTCAAGGGAACCGACCGCATATTCCAGGCGATGCTGAAATTTGGCGGTTTTTTCGATGTGAAAATACCGGGAGGGTGATTTTTGGTTGGCCCAAATCATGATTTCCGCCGAACCAACATATTTTCTTACTTGTTCCATTACGGTTTGCTCAATGGTTCCGGAAAGCGCGAAAGACGCAAATACAAGCGCCGCCGAAAGTGAAACGGAAAAAAGAATTAAAAAAGTACGGAATTTTTTTTCCTGAATATTTTTGACCATAAATTTGACGATAATGCCCATCTCTTACCCCCGCCGTGCATACGACTATTGATATACACGGTAAACAAAAGTTATGTCAAAATGGTTATTTTTATCATACAATTCTGTCAAACAAGTAAAAAAGCAGGGGAAATTAAAACCTGATAGAATAAATCAGATGAAAGCGATGTCATTGTATTGTGATTTATTTCATAAAAATACGAAATTTCTTTCAAAATTCCTTTAACGAATGAATAGGAAATTTGTTCCCAGCCGATGTTCCCTTCTTGACGAGTTGCGATAATTAGTATATTTTTGAGTAAGACCCTATTTGAAACTTAAATCTTGACGATAAATTCATTCCCGAAGCATCAATGAAAGCGATGGTGAATTTGATATGAATAAAATTGAACAAATCATGTCGGATTGCGATATTTGTCCCCGAAATTGTCATGTTAACCGAACTTCCGGAAAAAAGGGGTTTTGCGGCGCCGGAAGCAGGCCGAAACTGGGCCGGATAGCTCTCCACAACTGGGAAGAACCCCCTATCTCCGGCGAGCGGGGGTCCGGAGCCCTCTTTTTCACCGATTGCAATTTAAAATGTTGCTTTTGTCAAAATTACGCCATCAGTCAAGAAAGCCTCGGCCGGGAAATCAACGTTGATGAATTGGCCGAGAAATTTCTTTATTTGCAATATAACGGCGCCCATAACATCAATTTGGTTACTCCATCCCATTTTGTGCCACAAATTGCTTCCGCGATCCGGATGGCCCGTCTGATGGGCCTGAAGATTCCGGTTGTTTATAATACTTCGGCCTATGAGAAAGCGGAAACCCTCAAGACCTTGGAAGGACTCGTTGACGTCTATTTGCCGGACTTAAAATGCATCTCGCCGGAAATCAGCCGCTTCTATTTTTCAGCGCCCAATTACTTCGCCTTCGCCAGCGCGGCGATATTGGAAATGATCCGGCAGGTGGGCCCGGTTGTTCTGGATGACGAGGGGATCATTCAATCCGGAGTGATTGTGCGGCACCTGGTTCTCCCCGGTGGTGTCGCCGATTCGATTCGCTGTTTGGAATGGGCCAAAGAATATCTCCCGCAGGGAGTTTATATCAGTTTAATGGCGCAATACATTCCATTCTATCACGCGGTGAAACACCCGGAAATCAACCGCCGTTTGACCCGGGAGGAATATCAACTGGTGGTGGATAAAATGGATGAGCTGGGATTCGAAGACGGCTTCGTTCAGGGACTGGAATCGGCCACCGAAGATTATGTGCCGAGTTTTGACTTGACGGGGGTTGTTTAAGTCGTAAGCCGTTCGCTACGAATCAATTTAGCCATTTCACGAATCTTTTGGTTTTGGCTTTCACAAGCCGCAATAATAAAGGGCTGATATTTTTCTTGATAATGATTACCCATGAAGCACAAAACATTGACTTTCCATTTCCAGAGTTCTTCCGGAGTTAAGTAAAAGAACTTAGGTTGGATGTTTTGTCGATAAAACGCTTCATCCATTTCCATGATACTCTCCGGCGCAAGGTGGGCGGACAATTCTTCAACACCCGGAAACTCATCGGTTTCATTCCATTTCCCCTTATTCATGGGACATGCATCCTGACATTCGTCGCAGCCATAAATCCAATTACCGAAGGTTTTGCGCAGGGATTCATTGGGTAAATTGCGGCCCCCAAATGTGGTTAAAAATGAAATACAACTGCCCGGGAGCATGGTATAGGGCGATGACAGCGAACCGCTGGGGCAGGCTTTTACACAACGGTTGCATTCTTTCGGACAAGGGCGATGATTGTTCACTTCTACCAGTTTCATTTCCCTATCGGTTAACCAAGCTTCCAAATGAACCCAGGAACCGGATTCCGTATAGAAAAAATTGTTTTTACGGATGATTCCTAGTCCAGCCTTCATGGCGGCCCAACGCAAGGCGACAAGACCGAACTTACGGTTGGAAGCGATTTTGAGACCGAGCTCCTGTAAAAATTCCTCCATTGCCAGGCTATTTTGATATTCCCGCGAACCCGTATCGGTTCGCATATCACATAAATAGGCTTTCCCGATATGCCCTTTTAATTGTCCGGGTATTTTATATTTACCAAATGGGACGGCGGCCACAATGACGGACTTTGCCCAGGGATACTCCTGGCGGAGATTTAAAAAACGCTTTTGAGTCTGATAAAACTTCGCCGATAAAGGTACTTTTTGAATCCGCTCATTGAGCCGTTCCTGATAATCCTCCAAATCATCAACGGAGACAATGCCGCACTTTTCATAGCCCAAAGCATAGGCTGTTTCTTGAATTCTTTGCTCCATGGTGTTCATCATTTCACGACTCCTTCATACTTCATCAATTTTAGTGCATATACACGATTTGAGAAAAATTAAAAGGGTAACCCTTCAATCATGGATAATAATTCGGTCATTTTTTTTATGTTTTCTTCCCCGAGATGTTCCTCGATGAAGTTCTGCGCTTTCCTCCAAAGCAATTCGGCTGCTTTCAACCGCTCCGTTCCCTTCCCGGATAATTGAAGCTGACGGTTTCGGGTCCCTTTTTTGGATACATCCATAATAAGCCCTTCTTTTTCAAGCGGCTTTAAATTTCTAACCAAAGTCGTCCGGTCCAGCCGGATTTCCAACGAAAGATCACTGACGCTGACAGGACCCAAAAAGTTAATATGTTTTAACAATCCAAACTGATTGATTGTTAAACCGCTTGGCGCCAACCACTGATCATATATTTTGGTAATCGCCAGCGACGCGCGGCGCAAATTAAGACAATTACAAAGCGATGGCTGTTTTCCGGTTGTTTTGCCTTTCATTTCCATAACTCATTCTCCTCCAGAAAAAACATCGTGTATATACACTATACTATCATAAGGTGTCCCGCATTTTTTGTCAACAACCAACCGTTAGCGAATCGAAGGTATATTCCGTAAAAAAAACACCCTCAAAATGAGGGCATCAAAGAAAAATAAGGAAGAAAGTATCTTTAGTATACTTTCTCTTTGTGATTACAAAATGAACAATATGTGTTCCAACGGTGATCCCGAGGTAAAATAAAAGCAAAGGGAAAATATGGAACAAACATAAAAGCCTTACTCCCTTTGGGGCGGGTAAGGCTTCCATACTTTTAAGGTGTTGCTTTTATATCCTTCAAAGTTACTTTGCCTGTTTTAAGACTGCTCCCGGCTTTCTTTCTTTTTCTTTTCCCTTTCCTTCACTCCGAAAAAATAAGTCTCCCTACATTTTGTTCCATTAAATCATGAATGGCATCATCACTGGTATGGCCGTATCCGATAAACTCCCGTCCGTGATGATAGGCGACCGCCCTCCAAGTTTGTTTGCCATGGACTTCCACCTTTGACAAATTCATTTTTATATCCATAAAAAATCACTCCATAGGTAGGTTTATGTTTATCATAATAATTCACCATTTACCCTCATACCCCTGCTTTTTATTTTTATAAAATTCTCAGGGGACCTCCGAATGCCGGGTGAATAACACAAAACGAAATATATATATTTTCCTACAACAGCCCCTCTGCCCCACATCATCCCAAAATGCCGCCACAACCCGTCATTCATCGCTCCCTTTTTTACCAAAATCCTCCATCTTTCTAAAAAATTCTCACGATTTCACCCCCATCCAACCTCGCTCCTCCCCTATGTTTCCTTCGTCATATACTTCCTATCGATATTGTAAAATGTCAATAATTCACTTATAATTCTAATTGGAAATAAAAACCAATTAATGAATATCAATTTAAATTTATAACCTTATGCTTACAATCTATTTTTTATATTGTATCCATTCAATTTTGCCGCCGGTCTTTGGAAAGGAGGGAGACTAGGAAATAAAAGGCCATGGTTGGTTCAGGGTAAGGTGGCGTCCCTAGAGGAAGAGAAATCATGCCATAATTCTTAAAAACGATAAAAGGGGTAATTGAATCCATGTTAAACACCAATAGAATATCGATTAGTTTTACCGCAGAGGATCTCGATGACATCACCGCCGCGATTCTCCTGCTCAAAAAGAAGCTCCTGCCGTATCTGGCGACGCTTTCGCCGGATGAACGCAGGGAAATGCCCAAAATGGGCGATAAGACCGTCAGTTTTGTCCAGAAAATCCAGGAGTATTGCAAACAAAATGCGGACCTGGTTCCGCCTTTTTTGGATGTGAATGCGCTGAACATTGATGTAACTGCTTTCGAGCAACTCCGTGCCATGTATCAACCTTTGATGCAAATTACCGACTCCCTCTGGGATTCGATAACCTTATCAGGAAGCGAAGCCTATTTGGCCTCATTGATGTTTTACAATTCCGTTAAACACGCAGCCAAATCCAAGATTCAAAAAGCCGAGACCATTTACAACGACCTGGTGCCCCGTTTCCCGGGGCGGCCCAAAAAGGATGACGCGTCCGCGAGCGATCCAAGCAATGAAAAAGTAAGTTAACCAAAGATTTCAAAGAATTGAATCGGAAATTCATGTTCCACCTTCCTCTGCCAGGGGTAAAGCCGGGGAAGGCCTTTTTTTGACCGGGATTTTCAGGGATGTTTGTTCATGGGGCCTTCATCATGCTGTCCTCTGTGTCTCTGCGTCTCTGTGGCCAAAACTTTAAATCAAGTATTTGTCATTTTTGGAAACCGAATTTCTAAATTTGTTTCTTAATTTTTCCAAGTTTACACATCGTTCTTGACACGACCTAGAAAAAGGTACCTCCGATCTAGAAAAAGCTACCTCTGAGGTGGTTTACCATATGGTGTGTAAACTTCAAAAAAAGTATAATAAAAAGGCTGGAAAAAAGGAGAATACACATTACATATGGCCAAACTACATGAGAAATATTATAAACATCGGGATTTAATCCG
>JAFABB010000012.1 GCA_023426245.1 Bacillota bacterium | reverse complement strand
CGGATTAAATCCCGATGTTTATAATATTTCTCATGTAGTTTGGCCATATGTAATGTGTATTCTCCTTTTTTCCAGCCTTTTTATTATACTTTTTTTGAAGTTTACACACCATATGGTAAACCACCTCGGAAGGAGCTTTTTCTAGATCGGAGGGAGCTTTTTCTAGCTCGAAGGGAGCTTTTAGTAACGCATTCGAAAAATTCCGGTTTCGTTCCTCTCCATGAAAGAAACATATATATATTTTATGCAACCCCCATTTGCCCCACTGGCCCACAACCCCGGATGCCATCTTGGTTTCAAGAGTTGGCCTATGAGGGGGAAGATTTCTCTCTCTCAGCCGGAGTTGTTTTTCGATTTCAGGACGGTCAAGGACCAATTTCATAACGCCTTGCCCAAGGGTGTCCCTACGGCTTAAAGCCCAGCAGGGACTGGATTTAGGGATGATGTGGGGCAGAAGGGGTGTTATCGAAAGATATATATATTTCTTTGGATTGAATATCAGTATTTCCTTTATGAATGTTATTGTAATATTTTTTTCCAGAATTTTCAATATCATCGGAAATAATATTTTGAGGGACACGGATTGCGGCGGCGGGTTACTTTATTCATGATGCCTATAATGAATGACCAGTATTATGGTCCACGGATTTCACCGGCTGAGGTCCTTTTGGAGCGACCCAAAAGGACCCTACGCTCGCAAACGAGCGACAAGGCCCCAGGGAACCGGCTATTCTGGGAAATAACCCGCATAGTATATCGGAAAAAAACTTGCGCGTTTAACATTTACACCAACGATGGTGGTCATTGTTCGTGCAAAGAACATAGCCGCCAAAGAAGTACTTGCGGTTCGGGAGGACCTTCGCGCCACTTCGACCGTGATGATCCGCACCCCAATATCCTTTTTAGTTACCCTTGGTTCTCGGCCTTTTTTTTGCCCTGCAGCCGGTGGGGTTTCAGCCAGGGAGGTAGAGCAAGTCTGAATTTCCTCCTGCCCCGTAACGACATAACGATGCTTTGCAGCACAATGAAGAGATACAGCAAGAGTCCGCTTACTATCGCTTGAGAGTTTGATTGGACACCCGCCGCACGGATCAGTTCGTTGATTACCAGAAGGGTCAGCGTACCGATTGGCGCGCCAAGCAGGTTCCCCACTCCGCCATTGAGCAGAATGCCGCCTATTACATTCGAGGCTATTGCTTTCATTTCGAACAACGCCCCGTTTCCGATATTGCCGGCTCCTGTTGTCATGATGAACACAAAGCCTGCGATACCGGCCGTCAATCCGCATATCACGTATGAGGAGAATATCGTTCTCTTTACGTTGATACCGAGCATCCGAGCGCTCTGACTATTGCCGCCAACAGCGTAGACATTGCGTCCGAAACGCGACCACTTCATAAGGGCGGCGAAGAGGACAACAAGGACCACCACAACGATGACGCCTGGTTTGATTTCACACGGGATGAAAACGCCCAGCCTGTTTTGGGTGCCAAGCCAAGGAATCACTATTGTAAAATCCCTCAGGCTCACGAAAGCAGGCATGGTCACATTGATCGGATCTTTGTGGAGTGTCGTCAGCAGTCCCTGCGCTAAGAACAATCCTGACAGCGTTATGATAAATGGCTGTATTTCAAGATAGGCAATGAGATATCCATGCAAGAGACCAAACGCGATACCTATGCCCAGCGAAAGAAGTAAGGCGCCCCAAACGTTCCCCATTGTCGATTGCAGCAACATGGCACAGGCCATGGTTACCAGGCCACATACTGCGCCGATGGAAATGTCGATGCCGCCTACGATCATAACGATGCACAGACCCAGTGTCATGATGATGAGCGCAGCGTTCAGGTTGAACAGGTCAAAGAAGGTCTGAAACTGCATGAAACTGTCCGGAAAACTTATAAGGGCAAACCCGTACATCAGTACAAATATAATCCCGGCTATCATAAAAAGAAGATTCGAATTCGATAATCTTGTTTTGGGTTTGGTTGTGTTCAGAGATCCCATCCTACTTCTCCTTCTTCCCAGATGTGTCCATGTTGGAAACCACTGCATTGTTTAGTCCACCTGTCTTGGATACGGAGTAGCTAGCTACTATAGTTTTAGCCTTGTCTAAGATTTTCCTGGCAAAAACCCTAACCACAGGCGATGCAATGACCATGAGAATGATAATGAACACTGCCTTGAAGGCCTTAATGGTCTCGGGTTCTACCTCCAGCCTGAGCAGGGTCCTGTTCAGCATCTCTATAGTGTACGCGCCGATAATAGAACCGGTCATGCTGAACTTTCCGCCGCTCAGCGAGTTTCCGCCTATAGCTACGGCGAGAATCGCGTCCATCATGATAAACTTGAGCAGATTGACACTGTCGTGGCGCCCCGCCTTGTTAACTGCGATGAAACCTGCGACTGCGGCACAAACTCCCATAATCAAAAAGGTCAGGAATATAATCTTTTTCGGGTTGATACCGTTCAGACGCGAAGCACTTGGGTTGATTCCCACAGACTCCACATAGAGCCTGAGATTCGTGGTCTTGAGTACCGCTGCAACGATCGCGATGAAGACGGCGGTCAGAATTATTGGAGTTTGGATTGGCAGTCCCGGTATTACGGTGCCGATTTGATTCGATATATCGTTCGCCAGTATGGGAGATAATTTGCCGTCAATCATAAAGGCGATGGACCTGCCCCCCATAAACAGTATGAGGGTCGCAACCATTGGCTGAACCTTGAATCCCGAAACCAAGATGCCGTTGAATGCGCCGATGACTAACCCGGCCACGCAGCTTATGAGGAATCCCGCCAGTATGGTCAACAAGGTGACCTCACCGGCATTTAAGACGAACAGGACAAATACGGCGGAAGTAATGGTGGCGATCTCACCTATGCTTATGTCCTGCCCTTGTGAGGCCGCAGTAACCAAGGTCATACCTATTGTCAGAATAACCAACTCCGAGGCTCCGAAGAGGATATTCGGTATGTTCCCGTAAAATGCACCGTTTACCATGGTAATACTGAAGTAATCAGCGCCCTTTATTAGATTAATGATAATGAGTAACACCAGAACAGAGAGGGGAAGGAATAGATGAGATAAGTGATACAAGTGTCCTTTTAACCTTGGCATATTCATTCACCTCCCTTGGCTATCACGTGCATAACATCGTGTTCCGTCAAATTCATTCCACTGAGTTCTCCGACAATTTCGCGGTCTTTCATAACGATCATTCGAGAGCAGGTTCGAAGCATTTCGTCAATTTCTGAAGATATGAATGTCAGACTCATTCCGTCTTCAGCGAGCCCCAGCACAAGTTTTTGAATCTCCACCTTGGTTCCGACATCGATTCCCCGTGTGGGTTCATCGAGGATCAGGTACATGGGGTGTGTGAGCAGCCAACGGGCCAGAATGACCTTCTGCTGGTTGCCGCCGGAAAGAGATTTGATTGGTGTATTGATGGACGGTGTTTTAATGCTCAGTTTCTGTATATACTGGTTAGAAAATTCCTCAGCCTGTTTCCTTGAAAGAGGCCTAAAAAAGCCTTTCATGACCTGCAAGGCTAGAATAATATTGTCGCGCACCGAAAGCTCGGAGATGATTCCGTCGCCCTTGCGGTCCTCCGGTAGATAGCCGATTCCCTGTTTCATGGCGTTTAGGGGCGTCTTGATCTTCACTCTCTTACCTTTTATTTTGACTTCACCGCCTGTCACCTTGTCGGCGGCGAAGATTGCGCGAACACTTTCGCTGCGCCCGGAGCCGAGCAGCCCGGCAAACCCGTTCACCTCGCCTTTTTGTATAGTGAAATTGAAAGGCCTTACCCCGGCGGCACTCGAAAGTGCCATAGCCTCGAACACCGGTACACTGCTGTCGGATTTAAGCGGCTCTTGTTTTTTCATCTGAGAGACATCACTCAGTGCCTTTCCCATCATCTTCGAGATAAGCTCGATTTGGGGAAGCGCAGATGTTTGGTACTGGCCGATCAACTCTCCATTGCGAAGCACCGTAATCGTGTCGCTGATCTCGTACACCTGATCGATAAAGTGGGTAATGAAGATGATCCCCACACCCCGATCTTTCAGTTCGCGCATGAGCTCGAAGAGTTTTTTCACCTCATCTTCGTCAAGTGAGGACGTCGGCTCGTCCAGGATGAGAATCTTGCAGTCCATATCGACCGCACGGGCAATCGCGATCATCTGCTGGACAGCAATCGAGCAGCTTGAGAGTTCTTGGGTCGGGCTCGCTGGAATACCGAGGGAGTTGAGCATTTGTGCGGCCTTTGCGTTCATCCGCTTCCATTGAACGAAAGCGTTCCGGCTGCGACCGGCAAACATATTCTCGGCCACGGTCAAATTGGGGCAAAGCGCTATTTCTTGAAAGACCGTGCCTATTCCCATGTTCTGCGCATCTTGCGGCGACTTGAAAAGAACCGGCTTTCCATCTAAAACAATCTGGCCAGCATCCTTTTGGTAAACACCGGTTATAATCTTTATCAGTGTGGACTTGCCCGCTCCATTTTCGCCCATAAGGGCATGGATATCACCCTTTCGGAGCACGAAGTCTACGTTATGCAGAGCTCTGACACCTGGAAAGGATTTGCTGATACCCTCCATTTTGAGTATGTTTTCTGACAGCAACCAAAGACCTCCTTACTGGTATCACATAAATTAATAGCAGTGCGGTTAGCCGGATAAGATCCGAACACCGCACTGCGTGAAATATTACAAAATAACTACCTTGTTATTTTACCCTTGCCTGGATCGGCATTGATGCCCCAATTTTCGATATCTTTGTCGGTTATCGTGTCAGTCGTAAAGAGCAATTCTTTCTGATAGACGATTCCTTTGGGGAGCTTACCACTTTTGATCCACTTAGAAATCTCGGCTGCCTGACGTGGATTGCACTGCATGTCGGCGTCCCAGTAACCTGCCTGTACGTTCCTTAGTGCAAAACGGTTAAAGTCAAAACCAATTATCTTGACCTTGCCTTTATTGCCATGGCTGATACCAGCCGCCTCGAGCGCCTGAACAGCGCCTTGCGCCATACCGTCGTTCTCAGCGTAGATGATGTTGAAATCCTTTTTCGCTGCAATCGCGGCTTCAACCACTTTGCGGGCTTCCTCAAGGCTCCAACTGTCTCCACCCGTTCCATCAGCCACAATGGTGAGTTTACCTTCTTTTGCGGCTTTGAGCACTGCGGCGCTACGGCCTATTTCAGCTGCGCTACCCAACTGACCACGAATAAGGATTAAATTGATCGGTTTCGGAACACTTTTCAATACCCAGTCTACTGCCGTATCACCCTCATAAGCCATATCCGAGAGAAGTGCTGCCACATAGTTCGAGGAGTTCGTATTAATCGCACGGTCAAAGAGAATAACCTTAACGCCTGCATTTTTTGCAGACTTTAGGACGTCGTCCCATCCAGATGCGTTTGCGGCCGAGATCAGGAGATAGTCCACTCCATCTCGAATGTATCCTTTGGCCGCAGCGATCTGCTCGCTGTTGTCGCCGGTGTTGGTCTGTTTTGCGTCATAGCCGTTTGCCTTTGAGAAGACATTGTTCATGGCTTCAACATTGGCCTGACGGTAGCCGGATTCTTCCGGTGGTAAATTTACAATGCCGACCTTAATCGGGCCTTTTGTATAACCTGTAAGCCCAACCAACAAAAATATGGCAATGCCTAATACAAGAAACTTAATTTTCATACTTTCCCCTCCTGAAAAATTATTTCGTTTGTGTTAACGTATGTTAACATTAACAAAAAAATTATATTCAATTAAAATACCATTCGTCCATGGACGATTTTTAATTTTACTATAAAATTTTTTATCCCTCCCATTCACCCGGGTTCTAAAAATGGACTTGATCATAAAAATGTGCGTCTTAATAAAGGCTATGTTCTAAAAAATTGTTGGTATTTGTGAAGCGTAAATCAACAAAGAATCTTTTGGTCATTACGAAAAGGTCGACAGCTTTCGTGCGCTAATAGCAACGATGAATCTGTCTTTTAAGCCGGGGGATTTTAGTTGTATTCTAAGTATGGCTTAAGTTTTTTTTGTAAGGTTGTATTTTTGAATATTTTTTAGTCGAAATTAATGGTATAATTTAAGTTTTTTATCGGTTAGAAATAAAGCTGCTCATCCTTTCAAATTACTTTAAAAATAATGGAAATCGGAATCCATAGGGTTGACAGAATGGGGTTATTTATAATAGTATGATTTCTACTATACCAATGCTTCAAAAAGGTTTTTTTATAAACCTGTCATGATCTTGTGCTTAATAAAATTTTTGTAAAGAAGGCTATGGATGTCGCAGATTGAGTTAATTGCCACCGCTACGTTTGGATTGGAAGCTGTTGTAGCCAGAGAGGTCGAGGCTCTAGGTTATACGGATGGGAAGGTTGAAAATGCCCGGGTTACCTTTAAAGGGGACGAGAATGCGATTTGCCGCAGTAATCTTTGGCTTCGAAGCGCGGACCGGGTTTTGATCAAAATGGGGGAGTTTGAAGCCTTAACCTATGATCAGCTGTTTGAGGGAACCAAAGCATTGCCGTGGGCGGATTGGTTGCCGGAAAATGCTGTCTTTCCCGTGGAAGGAAAATCCATCAAATCGAAACTTTTCAGCGTTCCGGATTGCCAGTCCATCGTTAAAAAGGCCATCGTCGAGAAGATGAAACAACGTTATCACAAGGAATGGTTCGCCGAAACAGGACCCAAATATACGATTGAAGTTGCCTTGCTTGACGATATGGCGACTTTGACCATTGATACCAGTGGTGTCGGCTTACATAAACGGGGATACCGCAAATTGTCCAGCGAGGCTCCATTGAAGGAAACACTGGCAGCGGCGATGGTTAACCTAAGTTTTTGGAATCCGGAGCGGATTTTAATTGATCCTCTATGCGGATCCGGAACCATTCCCATTGAAGCGGCGCTGATAGGGCTGAATATGGCGCCCGGACTCAACCGGGAATTTGCAGCCGAAAAATGGCCGCAGATTTCCGGAACGACTTGGGAGAAGGCGCGCGCCGAGGCCAAGGACTCCATCCGGCGTGATTTGAAATTAAAAATCATCGGCACGGATATCGATGCCGAAGTTTTAAGTTTAGCCAGATATCATCAAAAAATGGCGGGACTCGAAGGCCAAATCCACTTTCAGCAATTGCCGGTTTCGGATTTGAGGAATAGCCATAAGTACGGTTGCATTATCTGTAATCCTCCTTATGGGGAAAGACTCTCCAATCCGAAGGATGTTGAAAAACTATATCGGGAAATGGCTAGCGCCTTTAAAGCTTTGGACTCCTGGTCATTTTATGTGATTACCTCCTACCCCGGATTTGAGCAAGTTTTTGGAAGACGGGCCGATAGGAGAAGAAAACTGTATAACGGCCGGATTGAGTGCCAGTATTATCAATTTTACGGCCCAAGGCCTCCCAAACGTGAGCAAAATCAGTCGGACCCGATGGTTGTTGCGGGCGAATGAACTGTTAAAAAGAAGTGTGGAGAGTGGTCGCGCATACTGGCGCTGGGATAAATAGAAGGTTTATTTCTTTTGGTACTTTTAACGGCCATCTCCTATTTTTATTGGCTGGCGGCGATTGCAGCAGGTTCCTCATTCGCTACCCGGTGGTATGCTTGAAGGATCTGGGTTGCATTTTGACGCCAGTGATATTTTTTGGAGTGTTCCAGCCCTTTCGTCGCCAATGTCCGGTGAAGCTCCGGGTTGTTTAAAACCATCAATATTGCTTCCGCCAATTTGAGTGTGTCGGTGGGATTTATCTGAATTGCAGCATCACTTACGATCTCGGGAATCGACGAAACATTGGAAGTAATTACTGGCGTTCCACAGGCCATGGCCTCAATGGGAGGCAAGCCAAAACCCTCGTATAAAGAAGGATAGACGAACAGATCAGCGCCGTTATAAAATAACGGTAAGTCAAGGGATTCGATAAAACCCGGGAAAACAACATCTTCTTCTAAATTTAGGGAGCGCACCAATAACTTCAATTGCTCGGCGTGCTTGCTATTGCCGCCCAGGATCACTAGTTGCTGGAATCCGTGTAACTCCCGGAAGATCTTGGAATAGGCATAAATCAATTCGGAAACATTTTTGCGCGGATTTAAGCCCCCGGCGTAAAGAATATAAGTTTTTTTGATTCCATATTTCTCCCCAAGGTATTTTAGGATCGGTCGTTTGGGTAATGGCTGATAAGCGGCAGTCGGCGCCGAGTATACTACGGAAATTTTTTTGGGCTGAATACCGAAAAGCTTGACGATATCTTCTTTGGAAAACTGGGAAACTGTCAGGATATGATCGGCACGTTCCACAATTTCAGGCATTTCCCGGGTAAACCGTTTTAAAAAGCTCGGTCGAACCATTTCCGGAAGAAAATAAGGAATCAAATCATGAATAGTGACGATGATTTTGCAGGTTTTGCTTTTGGGAATGCGGAACCCGTTTTGCGGTAAGTGAAAGATATCGGCCTTTTCCATGGAGAGCCAAAGTGGAATTTCTACCTCTTCTCTTTCGTCATCTTTCGGTAGGGCATAAAAACTGTAAAAATTTTTGAAGGGTATATAAGGAACGGGGTTCTCATCAGGCCATAAAAAAGTATATTGATTTTCTTTATCCAGCTCATGGAGTTTTTCAATCATGCTAAAAGTGTAATTACCGATACCTGTGCCATAGGACCATTTGATGGGCCGGGCTTCAATGGCTATTTTCAAATGGTGGCTCCTTTCTGCTCCAAATCATCACACACCCACCGGGCTATTTCATTCAGATTCTGACCGATAAAATTAGGTGTCGTATCCGGAGTTAGACTTAGGGATTCTTCCAAGCCATAACCGGTTAGTACCAGCGCTGTTTTGGCGCCTACAATTTTTCCGGCATCCAAATCGCTTCGCTTATCACCGATAACATAACTTTCCCCAAGGTTTAATTGTTCGCGGCCGGCTGCCAATTTTAATAACCCCGGCTTTGGTTTCCGGCAGTTACAATCATAGCGGTAGCTTTCAACTTCAGCGTCAGGATGGTGCGGACAATAGTAAACGCCGCAAATTTTGATTCCCGCTTCCTGTAACCTTGCAATCATATAAATATGAATTTGATGTAAAGTTTTTTCTGTAAAATAGCCGTGAGCAATTCCGGCTTGATTGGTAAAGATATAGAGCGGAAGTCTGGTCTCAGCTAAAATCTTCAGGCCGCTGAGGGCTCCGGGAAGAAATTCTAAGCCGGAGATATCCCGTAAATAATTCTTTTCAACAATGATAGTGCCGTCACGGTCAAGAAAAATTGCCCCGCTTTTTAGATTTTGTTGATACATATCCAGGCCATGGGAAACTTCATGCCGGCAATCAGCGAAATAAGTAGTCATTCAAGACTCCTAACTGTTCAAATTCCCTTACTGTACCCGCCAGGTGGTGAGACCCTGATTTTCAAAGTTAAACGGAGTTATTTGGGCGCCGACTTTTTCCAAATCGGCAGCAATTAAGTGTTTCTTATTGTAAGGACAATAAAGCAGCAGATATCCTCCACCGCCTGCTCCGAGGATTTTTCCTCCTAAAGCACCTCGCTTCATGGCCAGATGATAAAGTGTGTCGATTTTTTCATTGGATATTGCGCCTGCAAGTTGTTTTTTCTCCATCCAGGCTTGGTGAAGATACTCGCCGAATTGATTCAAGCGTCCTTGTAATAACGCATTTTTCATAGCGATCGTAATCGCCTTTAACTCATCCAGGGCGTGTAAGGAACTTTCTTTTTTCTTTAAGTAGCCATCCACTTGCGTGGCGATGATATTGGCTGAGAGCCTGGTGCGCCCGGTATAGACCAGTAATAAATGATATTCCAGCTCGTTAATGATTACGGGTGATATCCGTAAAGGATTAACAATAGTGCCATCGTGGTAAAACTCAACGAAATTGAAACCTCCAAATACGGCTGCGTACTGATCTTGTTTTCCACCGCGGATTGCTAAATCCACCCGCTCAATTTCATAGGCTAAGGCCGCTAAATCATAATTACTCCAGGTAAGGTTCAACCATTGCCGGAATAATCCGAGTAGAGCGACTACCATTGTTGAGGACGAACCTAGGCCGCTCCCCGGCGGGGCATCGCTATGTAAAAATAAAGAGAAACCTTGTTTCCATCCTTCAAACTTGCGAAGTACCGCTTTTACCAAATCCATTTGCCCATTAAAATCCAACTTTTGTGAAGCCAGAAATTTAGCAAACATCTCTACATCTAGTGATTCGACTTGAATCTCCTGATCGGTCCTTGGAATCAAAGTGCCATAACTGTAGCGATTAATTGTAGTGCTAAGGACGACGCCCCCTTTTTCTGAAAGATAAGGTTCAATATCGGTACCGCCACCTGCAAAACTAATACGTAGAGGGGCCCTGCTACGGATCTCCAAGCTTGTGCCTCCCTTGTCGGATTCCTATGGCTTACGGTCTGTTTATCATTTATACACAGACTTAGGCATAGGATATTTTATGAAATGAAAATAAGAGAGGTGCTCTTAAAAAATATTTCAATATTGAAATTAAAATACTAGTAATTTGTGAGTATGGGGGGACTTATTTTGAAGCATCTGCGTTATGAAGAAATAAATGATGATGCCATGAGGCTTTTAACTGAAGAATATCAAAGGTATTTACCCATCTTTCAGAGGCTCGGCTTAAAACCCAGGCGTTATTTCTATGATCGTGAGGCGGCTTATGTTGGCACAATTGAGGGATGGTTCCGTCTGGGCTTTAAAAAGTACAGTAAACAAGAATTAAAATGGCTGCGCCGAATTTTGGAATATTTACACGAACGCTCCTTTCATAACTGGGCGGTACCATGGCAGAAAACGATTATTTGGGAAGAACATTCTTTTTGTTATTTGATTCAGCCGTGGCTATTAGCAAAAGATCATTTCCAACCGGGGGATCCGGCTTCGTTGTCCAGAATTGCTGAAATTACAACCGAACTTTATAACAGCGGCAAAGATTATTTTGAAAACCGGGGTATCGAAATTATCCGGGATCGTTGGCAGAGTATTGATTTTGAATGGGAGAATACCCTCCATAAGTTAGATCAATTTAAAAATGAGTTTGAACATGAGAAAACACGCAAAGAATTTGATGAGTTAAGAAAAAGTGGAATAACCGTTTTAAATGATTGTCTTGATAGTTGGAAAAAATCCGGACTGTCCTCTTTGTTGGAGCACCACCAACATTCGGGCGTTTTGGGACATGGAAATTTATCGACCAAAAATATTGTATGGCTTAGTAATGATTATTATTTATTGAATTGGGAGGGCTTGGCATTTCAACCTCGGATTGTCGATGTGGCTTCCTTGATTAACGATGTTGCTTGGTGGGAGCCTGATTGGATTTTGTTTTTGCTGAATGAGTATGCCAAAATTCAACCTTTTTGGCCGGAAGAACATGCAGGACTGTTTGCTTTATTGAGATACCCTAAAAAAGTAATCGATATATTGAGTACGGGAGGAAGTGAAGACTCATTAAATCCCAAGGATTTGAAAGGAGAGATCAAAGAATTGGCGAGAAAAGAACGCTGTCTCACAAAAGCTTGGAAGGAATTAGGGACCCAAAAACGTTGGGCTTGGGGACGTCAAAGCGGAATGCCCTCTGTTGATCCGGGGAAAATTTCAATGGTTCTCTCACCGGTTGAATCATGGGGAGATTTTGCCGGACAGGCGGATTCGTTAATCCAGATTCAACATGATCAAAAACTGCCTACTGATGTTATGGAACGGCTGAATTACAATGAACCTGATCAGGTTATGGCCGGGCGCGACGGTAATATTTTAGAGTCAGCAGCTAAAGAGTCCCCTGCATATAATGAAAATAATTTTATTGAAATCGTAGAACCTCAACCTAAGATTCCCAATGAAAATGAACCCTATATCACGGAAGATGAGAAGACGGTGGAATCTGAAATAAGATCAGAATCTTTGCCTGATTCCAAAGTGGACGGAAATGAAAATACGGTTCGAGCTGAATCTGAATTACTGCAATCCGAACGAAAAGCAGAAATAAAAAACGAGGAACCAAAGGAGTTAAATAGTGAAATTAAAGATGCGTTGAAAATTGAAGTGAATCGTCAGGAGAAGATCGATCAAAGGAAGAATACTCCAGCCAGACCAGGGGTCGTTTCGTGGGGCAAATTTCCGAAACCAATAGGAGCGAATAAAAAACTTGGAAACCGGTGAGTTCAATTTTTATGAGACAATCTTTCGCTTAGGTATCAACCCCGGAGTTTTTGATTTATTACCGGTTAAACCGAGGCGGGTAATTCCCTATTATGATGATGGTTATTTATTGGAGACCGATGAAGGGACTTTAGCCTTATGGATTCATAGGAGTCCCGAAGCTTATTTGGCTTGCCAGCTTCAAATTTTACAGTTGTGTGCTCAACAGGAATTTAGCGGTTTTTTATATCCGGTGCCATTAATAGACGGGCGAAACTACGCCGAGTTTAGACAGAACTGTTGGTTTTATATAACTCGCTGGCCGGAGTTTCGGAAAGTTCGTTTCGGTAATAGCTATGATTTAAAAGCTATTATTCATTTATTGGCTTTTTTTCGAATCATTATTCATGACAATGGCTTCCTGTTTTATTTAGCTGAAAAGAAATCGGGTTTTAACTTACCGGATAAATACCGGGAAATAAACAAACAACTTGATTCCTTTGAAATGTTGGCACTTCACCGTTTGCGGTCTACTGCCTTTGATTATCAATTTCTCAGTTATTTGCCGGAGGTTCGACAGCAAATAAAACTTGCCATAGAAATCATAGAAAATTCCAGTTATCAGGAGGCAATCAATCGATTGTCATCCCCGGATATTATTATTAATAAATTAACACGCCATAATTTGGGTCTTGACCAAGAAGGAAGGGCAGTTTGCTTTCAACTTGACGATTACCGTTGGGATTTACCTATTATCGATTTGGCTATTTTCCTTATTAAAACGGGACGGTCTTCCAGATGGGACCCGAACTGGTTTCAAATGATATTGAAAGAATATGAAACCCATTTTTCCCTAACCAAACTGGAGTATCAGATTCTTCATTCCTATATTGCATTTCCGTGGAGTTTTTACCGGTTAGTTTCTCGATATTACTATAATCGCGTTGACTGGACATTACGTAATTTTATTGAAAAATTGAATCGATTAATGGAGGATGAGCCACATCGGAAAGGCTTCTTGGCCAATTTATAGGGATAATAGTTATAAATCGGTCAGATTTTATCGAATTGGAGCATAAAATGAAATCATAGATGAAAAGAATGGAAAAGAAAAAGAAGCTCTAAGATTATTTAGCGCCGACAAACATTATATTTTACCCAGCATTTAAAGCTATTAAACATAATTTTAAAAAACTCTTGATTTTGTTCTATACCTGTGATAATATATTAAAGCTGTCACGAACCGCCTGAATGAAATAAAAAACAGAAAATTCCAGCTTGACAAAGTAAAATGGTTTGTGATAAGATATAAAAGTCGCCTTGAGCGGCGTCAGAAGAGAAGATTGAACCTTGAAAACTGAACAGTAGGAAAGAAAAATGACTGGTAAGTCTTTTTTCAAAGACGTTTAAGTAATTTAAGAGATTGAATTATTTAAATGCAAACTCGTCATGA
>JAFABB010000036.1 GCA_023426245.1 Bacillota bacterium | reverse complement strand
CTTGAGTCTACCCAAGCAAAAATATCTCTATATGCTGCATCATTCGACCTGCCCCTCCCTTTCACATTCATATCACGCGGTCAGTCAAAGGGAGGGGCATAGCTACCGATTGACTCATGCCGCCCAGGTCACTGATGGGGTGAGTCGATCACACCTTGATCCTCCACTCCCCGCCCAATCAAGGCCACCCAATATCCTCGCGCATATGCGCGCACAGAATCCCGTCCATCAGTGCCTGGCTGTATATCAACTCATCCTGGCCCTTCTCTGTTCCGTCCGGGAACAATCGAAGCGATCCAACCTTTCTTGACCTGCCGGAGTTAACTCTTCATTCAGTTGTTTCATGAGTTGTTGCGGTTCTTCCCCCAGTTTTAGGAGAAAGAATGATACTTTTACGAAAAGAAGCCGGGTTAACCCAAGAAAAATTGGCAGCGATATTTAAAACCAAAAAAGCAACGATTAGCCGTTATGAAACCGGGACGAGAAAGCCAAAAATAGATGCATTGATTGAGTCTGCTGATTTTTTTTAAGGTCAGTATCGATTATTTGGTGGGAAGGGCGGAGAAAAGAAAATAGCGAAAGCTTAGACCATTGGAAAATTCAGTAGCAATGTTGCCTAAAACACTGTCTGAACCAGGATTACTCGCCTTCTCTTCGAGAAGGCGCCGGATTAGACGGATGGGACGGATTTTTTTGTTGCTGCTAGGTACTTTCTTCTAAAAAACGTTACACTTGAGCTTATTGTTTAATTGCTTAAGATTAATTCAGAAATAGAATCTTTTAATCTGTGTCATCCGTGCCTTTGAAAAAGGCGATTAATCCTGACTAATCCTGGTTCAATCCCTTATTTATCCGACAAACAAATAGGCATTCACACCATTCAACCCCAATTAATCGTGTACCCCCAAAATAATCCGTCTAATCCTAACTAATCCTGGTCAATCTTGGTGTTGTACATTCTCTTAAATTCCAAACTCTTGGCCCCGAAGTTAATCAATAATCCTACTTCAATATGATACGCTTCAAGATAATTCCGGGCCTGAGCATAGTGGACATCCTCCAGTTGAATCAGTGCTTTTAATTCGACCATCACACAATTTGCCACGAAAAAATCCACCCGTCGGGTACCGATATCCTTGCCCTGGTAATAAATTAACATGGATTTCTCCCGTTCAAAATTCAGTCCTTCAGCTTCCATTTCAAGAGCCATGGTTCGTTGATAAATGACTTCCGGAAAGCCGTTGCCCAGGGTAGAATGCACTCGCATGGCACAACCGATGATACGCTGGGTGATGTCGGAGTGTTGCATATCCTTCTAATCCGTTGGCCGCTGGTTCGACTCCAGCCATGCGCGCCACTTTATAAAGATTTATGACTAAAGAAAGGCCAAATTGCTGCAAATTTGCTGCAATCCAGATTAAATTAGATTAAAAATACAAATACCGGGGAAACTAGTCCCCGGTATATTTATAAAAAAATAGGTATTTTGAATGAGCCATAAATATTGGGTTTTTAATTTTATTAATAATCTGTACTTGTCGGGTGCAAAAATTCATCCGGCAAAAAAATAGCGCTTAATTGAAAAGTTAAGCTCTATTTTTTACTCAGACGTATTTTTTGAAGTGGACAGGGTAGCTATGAAATTTTGTAAGAAAGAAAGTGGCGATTTATGCATCAATTAATAAAATATTGTAAGGGAAATTTTTATCATGTTAAATGGTATTAATCTTGAAGAACGCAAATATTTTATTGATTGGGCCACGAAATTACTTCCTTGGCTCAATCAAGTTATGAAAGATGTTGATAAGGGGATTGGGGATGACATCATTGAGGTAAAAGATCGTCAGATTAAACTTTCTTCCTATCTGGCCCGACTCGTTAAAATATATTCGGAAGCAGAATGTTATTATGTGACGGCCTTGGCCTAAGAAATGGAAAAACTAAAAGAGGCCAACGTATGCCCGATAAACATTAAAACGATTGCTGAGGGAAAAGTAGATAAAGAAGCTCGGGTTTATTGGGCGGTAAAAAGATTAAACAACGCTTTGGAACATCTGCTAATATCAATTGCAAGCAGTTGAAACATGAAAAACCACTTATGACAAGCGGAGGGAATGGTATACCATTTTGAGGTCAATTTAATGGGGGGAAAAAATGACTAGAGCTACTAAAAAGCAACTTGATGAAGCTAAAGAGTTAATACTGGCAGGAGAATGGCCGTCACATGTCTCTAAAAAAACCGGTGTAAGTTCAGAAACCTGCCAAGCTATTTTTAGAAGTTTAAAAGAGCCTCTAGTAATGAGCCGGCCAATGAATGAAGAGGAGATTAAAAAATATGGATCTCCCTCTAAAAATCATGTTAGACTTCTTGAAGAACCAGAAGATGAAGAATTTTAGAGCAATTGATCAATGTGCCGGGACAAATAAATTAGGTTCCAATAGAGCACCCCATATCGTATAAAGGTTATGGGGCCTATTGGAGACACTTCCTCTTTTGTATTTGATTATAATCTAAATTAAAAGAGTTTCTACAATGGAAACTCTTTTAAAATTCGCTTTGTAAGATAAAATTATTAGGTATGATGACAATTGTGAAAGATTGCGGGTCAAACTCACTTCTGTAAATTCATCAACTGTTCGATCACCTTTTTTCTCGTCGCTGATGGGGTGAGTCGATTTGACTGTTTCAACTCTCCCCTCCAATTACTTAAGTGCCTGTAGCTGTCTGTTTGCTGCTCCCTTCCCTTTGACTGCCGGCATCTTATGATGCCGAAGCTGCTAAATTTTCGTGAAAGGGAGGGGAAGATCGGTTTTATCACGGCTTTTATCACAAAAAACCATCCAAAAACAATCTTGAATCCGCTCAATTAAAAAAGCTTCACTTTATGCTGCTTCCTCCGACCTGCCCCTCCCTTTCACGTTCATACAGTACCGACGGTCAAAGGGAGGGGCATAGTAGTTAATGGACTCATGCCGATCAGGTCGCTGATGGGGTGAGTCGATCACACTTTGATCTTCTCCACTCCCCGCCCAACCAAGGCTACCCAGTAACCAAACAAAATCCCGTCCATCAATGCCTGGCTGTATATCAACTCATCCTGGCGGTTCATCTGTTCCGTCCGGGAGCAATCGAAGCGATCCAACCTTTCTTGACCTGCCGGAGTTAACTCTTCATTCAGTTGTTTCATGAGTTGTTGCGGTTCTTCCCCAAGTTTCCGGTATTCCGGGTCATGGAAGACGATTTCGTCATGAATCTGGATTAAGCGCTCGAAGATGAATTGATAAATGCCACCGCTGGTAGAGTCGAGCATGTGGAGGACCTCCTTATTTTTATAAACTACAAGCTTAAAATTTTAGAAGAACTTTTTTGTGAATTATATTCCCAATTATATTCTAAAAATTACCAAAGATCAAGGTTTATGGGATTGTTTTTCACAAATATAGTAATAATTTTGCCTCTGATGTATCCTGTAATTAACGGAGTGTGAAAAATGAGCACATTTGGAAAATGCTTAAAAGAATTACGGGAAGATAAAAGTCTAACCCAGAAAGAACTAGCCGAACAACTTTCGATTAATCGGGATGCTTTGGCAAAATGGGAAACGGATCGGGCTTTCCCGGATCTTGACATGATTAAATCCATTGCCAAATTTTTCAATGTCACCACGGATCATTTATTGGGTAGAGATGATAATAGCTTTGAAAATCAAGTAGCAGCGATATTACGGGATAATCAGGGAGTTATGGGTAAAGAGGAAGAAGCTTTTCTGCTCGCGATGATTACGAATTATATTGAGACTGTGAAGAAAAAGAAATAAGCTTCCTGAAAGCTATTACCTGGGTAAAAATGCACTCGCAATGGCATAGCTAACGATACGTTGGATGATGTCGGAGTGTTGGACCAAGATTTCACGAATTTTCGGTGAGACGATTTTAAAATCGTTGTTGGTATAATTATGTGTGGTGTTTATTTTGTGTTTAATTGGGGCGCTCCATGTAGTACTTTCATATTGCCTAACCCTTTGTCTGGACCAAACAATTAAGTAAGTTGTTTTATTATCAGGCAAGACTGGGAGAATTATTTGAATATATTCATGAAAATAAGAAAAAAACTCCTATCATTTATTTGATGGGAGTTTTTTTAAAAATTATAAGTCCAATTTGACAGAACCCGAACAGGTTCGATTTATAAGCTTGACGTCGGGAGTGTCGACATGATATCTGATTACCGCTTTGCCTTTCATTATTTAAAACGGAATTTGCATGATTTTCTATATCAATGAAATATCCAATAACAATTCGGGAATACATACTATATAAATAATCTAGTATTATCCTCAATAATAGAATTATCTTCCTGCAAAGGATTTATGTACTCTTTATAGAAATATATAGAAAATATTATTGAAGTGAATTATTTCCGATAAACAAAGAAATAAATTCCCCTAAGAGCGAATCTGCATGTTTGCAAGAATAGTAACATGTTTTCTCCAGCAGAAGATAAAATACTATATAAAAAAGACGGGAGGATTAATCGTGAATATACAAGATAATGAAGTAAGAGTAATTGTGAATAAACTTACTGATTTATTAAGAGCAGAAAAAATAGATGATAACTGTGAGAAATTATATGTTGGTGATGAAATAATTGATTCAATCAATAATCAACAAAATCAGGTTATCTATGGAAGAAGAGGGAGTGGTAAAACCATTCTGCTTCGGACGTTTCAAGAAAAATTAATTAGTTCATACGATGATAAGAAATGGATACCGATTTATTTAGACCTAAGAAAAATATTGCCACTAATTTCAAGCGGAATAGAGGATAAATCTTTAACTTCTGTACTGCTATTCAAACATTTAATAATTGAACTATTCAATTCAATTATTGAAAACATTAAATTTATCTTTTTCTTATCCGACTTTTCCAATATTAGTAATGTATTAGAAAAAACAAAATCTGAAGCCTTTTTCAATGTTCTTGATACTCTAAATCTACATATTCAAGGTAGCTTAATATCAAAATTAGGTGATATAGAATTTTCCGAAGAAGAGATTGTTAAAATTGCTGCATCATTAAATATTGCGTCTAATCCCTCTGCTCTTCTTCAGTTTGCGAGGGATACTGTGCAAAAAACTGTAGATAAAAAAATAAAATATATTTCATTTTCAGATATCAACATTGCCTTTTCTAATTTGAATAATTTGCTAAACAATGCAAAGATAGTTTTCCTTTTAGACGAATGGTCAGAAATAGATCTTGAAATTCAACCATATCTTGCAGAGTTATTAAAACGTTCCTTTATTGCTTCAAATTTAATATTAAAAATAGCTGCTATTCCGAGAAGAACATCTATGTCATTTGAACAAAATGGTAAAAGATACGGGTTAGAGGATGGTGGCGATATTTTTAGTGTGCCAATTGATGACAAATTCGTTTATGAAATAAATCCTGCACAAACAAGGTTATTTTTTAATAATATGCTTTATAAGCATTTTAAGTTTTATTCTGAAAGTATTGTAGAACCGTATTTTGACGACCAAAAAGGAATAAATCAGAATTTTATTAATGAGTTTCTAACTAACCATGCATTATCAGATATTTTCGTAGCATCCGCTGGTATTCCTCGTGATTTTCTAAATATCTTTGTTAGATCATTTTTAAATTATATCGCAAGTACGACTAAACCAGAATCTAGGATTGGTATCAAAGATATTCGTGAAGCAACTGTAATATGGTACGAAACTGATAAAAAAAAGGAAATCGATAAAAATGCCGAGACAAAACTACTTCTTGAAAAGATCGTCCAAAAAATAGTCCTTGAAAAGAAAAGGGCTCAGTTTTTAATACCAAATAAAATTTCAAATGATAAAAATATTCAACGATTAATAGATTTAAGAGTTTTACATCTTCGCAAGTCGGGTTATTCGCATCAAGATAATGTAGGTGTAGTTTATAATATATATTCCATTGATTACGGATGTTATTCATCTTTGAATTTACAGCGTTCTATGTTGAACACAAATATAATTGACCAAATTAACATTATCCAGGATTTTCGCGAACTAAGACGGATTTCGTTTGAAGAGGAGGATTTGACAAGGTTTTATTTAGAAATAGGTGAGGCAATAAAATGTCCACATTGTCAGGCAATTGTATATACATCACATCCCGCTTTCCTAAAAAAAGGACTTTGCTCGAACTGTTATGAAAAGATAAACAACTGACAATCTCTTTAATTGGACAAGCCACTCCTTCTTAAGCAAATGTTAATTTTATAAATGACCCACTTTCACCTTCCATGGTTCCGGTGGGATTTATCAGCATAGGGTGGCTAAGACATAAAGCCGCGGATTTTGTCAGTTACGGTCGGATACCGCCTCTCCCCGAATTGGTAAATCGAGTTAACTTTGAAACGATAAAAAATAGAGTAAATTGTTTAATTGTCAGGTAGAAACAACTAAATGCCTAAGATTAACCCGGAAGAACCATGCTTTATTAGTGTTTATGAGCATTTTGAGAAGCCTCATAATATTAGTATTTAACGAACAAAATTTAAATAGATGAGTTTTCCCGTGAACTTTAAATCATTCATTATATGGAGTAGATTTCTTTCCTTATTTATATATTTGTATCGTACAAAACAAATATGTGATAGGATATTTTCCCGCTTTTATTTCTTTATAATTTTTCCATTTACCCATACATTAATTAATTCCCCCTGTAGCATATTCCAGGTCAAACTAAGCTAAAAAACCACCAAAAAATGTATTTTAATTAACTTCGGCTAAGTTCTAGAATTTAATAACTTTCTTTACGTAATCTTGCTTCTAGATCTTCTCGTCGTCCTTCTCTCTCATAACCACGAGCTATTGCCTGTAATACAGTTGATAAATTCGGATAAGAATTGCCCAAGATACGCGCATAATTATCGTATTGTTCAGCTAATTTACGCTCTTGTGTTCCTCCTTCATCTAAAGAGCGCCAAAAAGTACCTCGTTTATTAAATATACCAGTTTGAAAACCATTGCGCATTTCTTCATGATCAGGATATTCCAGGACGTCCCGTGCTGGTTTGAATGGCCAGACTCCATCGGAATCTGGGGGTGAATGAGCAAGAATCATTCCTAACGTAATATCGCAAACAGTTAACCTATCCTCCTCTTTACAAAGTTCTCTTGTTTCTTTAATAAATTTTAAAAAAACATCATGATCAATGGTACCGTCTTGTCTGGTACCTGGTAATCGACTGCATTGATGAAGTAAATGCCATGCACTATCTACTGCCCATTCCGAAGGCTGGGATGATACTTCCCTATCGCGATTTTCCGGCTTATACAAAATACAAATTAATTCGGTAAACAAACGCGGCTCAGTCATTATTGCTTCGCAAAGCAACTCAGCACGTTGTTCACCATCATAACCAAGTAATGGGATTAAAGCAAATTCAAGGCTGATTAAATGGCTTCGTTCGACATTTTCAGATTTCTCTAAATGGTTTATCGCTTCACCGATATGCCATGAATCCAATTTTGGCCCATTCAGTTCATCTTGTTGAAGTATTTGCTCTAATATTTCAGTAAGGAGAATGGTATTTATATTCTTCAAATTAAATTGGCAAAAATTCATTGTCGTTCGAGGTCTCCCAGCCTTTAGTAAGCGGCGTATAACATATTCAACCTCAACAATATTATAATCTTTGAAAATAAAACCTGGATTAACGATTTCCCAATATATATTTTCAATTTCAGTGTTACATGATGCAACTATCTCCCATGTAACCCGTTCAAAACGTCCCAATGCTAAAAAATTAGCAATGCATTCGTTGTCCCAATTATATTTTTTACATCTTTCCAATACATTTATAATTAATTCTTTTGAGGTAACACTTTCGAGCATAGTAAGGAGGCCATTAATGGTCAATCTCAATGAATTATGCCAAGAAGGATCATTCCACTTCTCTGTAGTCCAATCTGCCAATTGATCAATCCCAAATCCTAATTTAGTAAGCCCATATCCTATAAAAAGTTGATTTGGGCATGCCAATATAAACTCTTCGATTCCTAAAAATCCTTTCGATGTATATACCTCTTTAAGAGCTTTAATTCTTAAATCTTCTAATAATTTTCCATGGGCACGGTAATCATCACGTTCTCGAGCAGGTAATTCAACCCAACCATTTGTAAAAAGCCAATGATGACGGACTATAAGATTGTTAGGAAGAAATTTTTCATATAAATCTTCAATTGGTTGTAAGTTTTTATCAAGCTCTTCACCTTGGATTTTGTCATAATTACGATGCCAATGAATAATCTTTCGCAAAGCAGCCCTAATAACCTCTTTATCGTCATCAGACATATTTGAATTAATGCATTGATCAATCAGAGCCAGTGATTTTCTTACCCGCTCATCATCGAAAGTATCAAATTTCTCTATTAATCGGGCTAAACGTTGTGCATTGCCTTTTGAAATTGTTATAAGCCGGTCAGCAGCAGCAATAAGCATCCTCATTTGTTCGGTTCTCGATACACCGCGTCCTACACCAGCATCATATTCACGCCACTTAGGTCTCGCAGTTGGTGTCGCAGTATCATGCCCAATATTTATAAGACGATCAAGAAGTTCGAAGGCTATATCAGGTTCTCTGGCGATAAGTTGATCAAGCATCTGAATACGCTGTTCAAGATTTGCAGCAGTTTGTGGTAACCATGAGCGAAAAATATCGGTTAAAGTTTCCCTGGGTGAATTTCCCCAATTACCTTTTATCTCAACATGTGTTAAACGTGCAAGTATAAATACAACACGGCTTAATAATTCCGGAGCCCATGCCAATGTTTCTAGCGCCCATAATAAATCCGCATGCCAACACCGGCTACCAAATAAACCAGAGTTATTTGTTTCAGTTAAAAGACAAATAACTGGCGTATCTGGCTTTGCTAAACTAACTTCAATTGCATATAAAAAAGCATTTGGTGCTGCTTCTGCCAAACAAGGTAAAAAAGAAGAAAGCGATAGCCAACGTGTCCAATCGGCATCGATTAATAGATTTCGGACAAATGAAGCAATACGGCTATCAATATCCGCTACCAACAGACTCGGTATTTGAACCCCGTTGACTGATAATTTTATTAAAGTATCACAAATTGCTTTAATGAGTATTTCGGAGTACGGTCTTTCTTTCCCGTATATTGATGATGCATAACGTTTTTCATCAGGTAATTCTAAACCTGGATCGGGAGTAATTAAGACTTGTTGTGCAATATTAAAAAAGCGATCCAATTCATCCCGTGTTATTTGGCTACCGTAGAGATCTAGCAATTCTAATGGTGACTTGGCTTTCCATATCTCTCCTATTTCAAGAACAGGTGAATCATCTTGGCGGGAAAGATAACGAAGATCTCTCTCAACTTCTTCATATATTCTCCCTGATAGATACGCTACAATTTCACGATCTGATGCCATACCTCCAGTCCACCCACCAAGTAAACAAAGGGTCGAAAGTGCTCTTGCTTGAGATGAATTTAACCAATTAGGGCTTTGAATCGCTGGATTTAATGCACAGTGCCGTCGAAAAATTGACCAAGATCTTCCCGTACGTGATGCCAATCTTGTAGCATCACTTTCTTCGAGACCAATATTTATAAGTGCTTTTTTAAATTCATAAATATTCGGTCTCTCTAGTATCAGATTATTATTATTTAAAGACCCGATTGAGCCACGATAATATCCTACAATATCTCCAGTTGCATATGGGACTATTGTAAGAAGATTATTTCGATTTATCGCATTTTCAGCAACATCGGGTTGTGCTGCAATAACTATTTTTAATGAAGAATTTTGCTCCACGAATCGCCAACCATTTAATTCATTAACCACTAGGCTATTTGCATCTAAATCCGGATATTTAATGAGACAGGCACAGGCAAATGCAATAGCTTCTTCTATACTATCGGCTCTTATTGAATAAAAAGTTCCCTGTCCATTTTCAAGTCTTTGCCTTATATCGGTTATAAAATGCTGATAACTATTCTCTCGATCTACAAAAAATGCTTCATTCGAAATAGGAGGCTTGGACTGATTGGACCATCTATCCCAATATCGTTTCAAACTTTCTACTCCAGGTCCAGCAAGTCCTAATTCTTCAGCAAATTGTAACATTACTGCCGGACATTGCTCCATCCATTGTTCAAGATCATCTGCATCATAAGCAAATAAATTTGCCCATTTTCCTTCATCTTTTTTAGTTAATTTCCATTGGGACTTTTGACTCCATCGGCGTGCTGTTACAATTACCAAAGTGGAATTAAGGCGTTCCTCATCATTTGTTTGTTTAGTTCTTTTAAAATAATCCTCATTGGCCTTCTTTGTAATATTTACTTCACAACTAAATTCCCAATAAGATTTACCTTTGGGTACCCATGAATTCCCCTGTTCAATTACGAGTTGACCATCCCAACCAGGTAAATTCGTCGAATCACCTGCAGGAAAAGCGACTTGTGACGGAGTCCCAATTTCATGAATAAGTCTACGTACAAGTCTAGGTAATTCCCCTCTGTCCACAATTGTTGTTGCCCATTCGTTTATTTGTGTTGCGGTAACTTTCATTTATTAACACAACCTTTTTAAAATTATATCATTCATGATTAATACGAATGAAATAATGACTTAACTGTTTTTTCAAGGTAAGATATCTTAGTGACACAAAAACTGTCCGGGTAAAGCTTTTCCTTTAATTTCTAATTAGTATTGTATCGCGAACACAAATCCGTATCAATATTATGACAATTTAAAAATAAGAAATAAATCGGTATTACCACTTCGATAATTTTTCTACCGCATCAATCATATCTTGTTGATTTGGTTTTGTATAAATCGCTGTCGTAGCAATATTTTCATATCCCATTAATGCTGCGGTTGTTACAATATTAACTTTATGCTTCCTGATTAACATTGTCCCAAATGTATGTCGTAATGAATGGGGAGTTAAATCATCTAAACCTACTTTATTTCCATACTTTTTAACAACCTTCCATATTGCATTCGATGTTAACCTGCCACCCTTTTGGCTTATAAACAATTCTTCACCATTGTTCGGTCGAATATCCAAATACTCTTGAATTGCTTTACAGACTCATATTTTGGCGAAAAAAATAAATAATTTTTCTAGTTTATTTTAAGATTTTAAATTGGCTCTATAACTTTTGCGAACGCTTGTTATGAAATTAAAAATCCCTCACCCACTCATACACAGGCAAAGGACTCGATGTACTTCCAAAAGCTAGATCTAAATTTAATAACTTTATTACAAATTTAACTACTCTATTTTTACTACATAGGCCTCAAAGCCATCGGTTACTCTCCCCTTGAATAAGCTTCTTGTCAGACTTCATCAGGGGAGAGCAAGAGTGAGGTCGGTCTCAGCACTCCGAATGCCCGCAGCTCATGCACTTGGCGCACCCTTCCACGAATCCGAAAGTATGCATCCCGCAAACCGGGCAGAGATTGTAGGTAACCTTGCCGTTCTTCCCGTTCCCATGGCCGGATTGGGGTTTGACCGGGGCCGGTTCGGTGGATGCAGCCAGACCCAGCTCCAGTTGGGCGGAAAGTTCGGACTTGGAGTCGTTGTCTGCCATCTTATTGAGGTATTCGGTTAAAAACTGGCCGATGGCATCGGGGACCGAACGTACCCGGTTGGGACCGAATCCCACAAACCGGCTGCCGCCGATACCGGTCAGTTCATCGGCGATCGCTTCCGGATCAACACCGCAGCGGAAAGCCAATGAGATTAACCTGGCAATGGCCTCGGTGAAAGCTGAAATATCGCTGCCGGCCTTGCCGATCTGGGCAAAGAGCTCGAAAGGATGGTTATTGTGAAAATTCAGCGTCAAATAAAGGTTACCCTCCGGAGTAAGCCGGGTGTCGGTAACCCCCGTCAGACTCTTCGGACGCTTGATAGGCTGTAAATGGCCCCATTCACCATAAGAGAAGCGGGCTTCGGAGGGAGCCTCCGGAGCGGCAGAGGCCGGGGGGGCGGCAATTCCCTTCTGCATCGGCTGGTTGTCCAAACTGCCGTCACGGTAAACAGTCAGTCCTTTGCAACCCAGTTTATAAGCTAAATGATAGGCCTCGGCCACCTGTTCGGGCGTGGCGCTGCTGGGAAAATTAATGGTTTTGGAAACCGCGTTATCAGTATGTTTCTGAAAAGCGGCCTGCATGCGGATATGCCATTCGGGATCGATATCATGGGCCGTCACAAATACCTTCCGCCAATCCTCCGGTATTTCTTCCATCTCCTGAACGCTGCCATGTTCGGCGATTTTCTCGATTAAAACTTTACTATAAAATCCTTCGGCCTTGGCGATCTCCTCAAAGGTATGGTCGACCTCGATGAGCCGGTCGTTATCCATGATCTGGCGGGTAAAGGCCAGGGAAAATAAAGGCTCAATACCGCCGCTGGTATCGCAGATAATGCTGATGGTACCGGTCGGGGCGATGGTCGTGGTGGTGGCGTTGCGTAATTGTAGACCGTTTTTGCAATCATACATACTGCCCTTGAAATTAGCGAAAGTGCCGCGGACTTTGGCCAGCTCCACCGAGGCTTGCTTGGACTCCCCATCGATAAACTCCATCACTTTTTCCGCCAAAGCCAGTGCTTCTTCCCCACAGTAAGATATTTTCAATTTCATCAATAAATCGGCCCAGCCCATGATCCCAAGGCCGATTTTCCGGTTGGACTTGGTGACTTTTTCGATCTCTGCGATGGGGAAGCGGTTGGCTTCAATGACATTATCCAAAAAGCGCACTGCCAGATGGGTCACCCGGGCCAGTTCATCCCAGTCCATTTCATAGCGGCCGTCATCATTTTTACGGACCATCAGGGCCAGGTTAAGTGAGCCCAAATTGCAGGATTCATAAGGGAGCAACGGCTGCTCCCCGCAGGGATTGGTGCTTTCAATCGCTCCCACCTGCGGAGTGGGATTGGCTTCATTCATCCGATCAATAAAGATGATCCCCGGTTCACCACCGGCCCAGGCCGAAAGGACAATTTTCTCAAATACCTCGCGGGCCGGTAACTTGCCCACCGGTTGTTTGGTGTGGGGATTGACCAAATAATAAGATTCGCCCTTCTCAAGAGCTTCCATAAAAACATCGGTAACCGCCACCGATAAATTAAAATTGGTAATCTCGCCTTTCACTTCTTTGGCGGAGATAAATTCCATGATATCGGGATGATCCACCCGCAGGATGCCCATATTGGCGCCGCGGCGAGTGCCGCCCTGTTTGACCGCTTCGGTGCTGGCGTTGAAAACCCGCAAAAAGGATAGGGGCCCGCTAGCCACACCGCCGGTGCTGCCGACCTGATCGTTTTTAGGCCGGATCCGCGAAAAACTAAATCCGGTGCCGCCGCCGCTCTTGTGAATCAGGGCCGCGGTTTTCAAAGATTCAAAAATACTTTCCATGGAGTCGTCAATCGGCAGCACAAAACAAGCCGAAAGTTGGCCCAGTTCCCTCCCGGCATTCATCAGTGTCGGAGAATTGGGCATAAACTTCTTTTGATCCATGATCTCAAAAAAAGATTCTTTCAGTTCCGTCAGCTCATTCTCCGGAGTATTAAAAGCTGTTGCTTCGATCGCTACGACATGAGCGGTAACCCTTTTTAACATATCCTCCGCTGTTTCGATGGGTTTCCCGGCATCCTTTTGAAGATAACGTCGTTCTAAAACAGCTTTTGCATTCGTGGATAACTCCACTTTTCATCCCTCCGTTTATCTAAAAAAACCACTTTTAAAAAAAGAATTCGCCCCAAAAAATTCAGAGGCCTCTTGCGTGCGCTATCTACCCGGAAAATCTTTATGCCCAAATGCCTTACCCTTTCCCTTAAACGGAATTGGCTGAAATCTTTAGCCTATTATGGAATGGATTCGAAGCCTAAACCTTCAAAACCCCAAAAGCATGCTGGTTCCCTTTAAGCCGGCCCAAAACCGAATACCACATCTTGTTGGCATTACTATTTTATTACACTATATATTGTTTGTCCAATGAAAAAATACTCACTTATGGGATTTTTTTATGGAGAAATCGCTGAAAAACAAAGGATTCCTAACGGAGAAAAACTTTTTTTAATGAATTGATTTCCAAATCTATCCATCCTACTGTCTACAATAAAATATACCATATATAGTCACTCCAATAAGCAAGCTTCTACGTATGGTATATTCTCCTCAGGCGCGCGCCTGCCCAGGCATTTACTTTTGGGCAACCCTTAGGTTAGCCTTTACGGTTTAATGTTTGACTTAGCGAATCGATTTCACTTTATCCATAAATGCCTTCACTCTCGATTGATCAACCAAATTCTCAAATTTGCCGTCCATCTTAAAAGTTGTGCCGACAATTGCGCCATCAGCCACGGCAAGTTGACGCTCAACATTTTCCAAACGGCAACCGGTATTACAAAATATCACCGTATCCGGTACAACTTTTTTAACCTGAATCAGAGTCTGAGTATCCGTCTCCACTCCCGCCGTCAAGCCGGAAACACATAATGCATCGGGACGGTTGTTAAAAACCGTCGATCGGGCGATGGAACAAATATCCCGGTTTCCCAAATATGTAGCCGCTTCCGGAACAATGTTGAAAAACATTTTGACATCCGGTACCCCCAACTCATTTTTGTGACGGATCGTTTGACCGACATTCGTATTCCAAAGGCCAAAATCGCTGGCATAAACACCGGTAATAATCTCACGAATAAATTTAGCCCCTGTCGCCGCCGCCAAATCGATTGAAGCATAGGGATCCCATAAAACGTTGACTCCGAAAGGCACTTTGATATCGCTCAACAATTGTCCGATTACCCTGGCCATGGCAGCTGTGGTTTCCGTTTTGACTTTGGTCAGATAGGGCAGACTAAACTCATTGGAAAACATTACGGCGTCAACGCCGCCTTCTTGAAGCGCCAAAAGGTCATGCCGGGCAAGTTCAACTACTTTTTCCATGCCGCCTTTCTCATCGTAATACGGATCCCCGGGCATGGCCTGAAAATGACACATTGCGATAATCGGTTTATTGACTCCAAACAATTCTTTAATCCATTGCATAACGACAAACCCTCCAGTGATGTATTTTTTATAATTCGTGCATGAGATTCTTCGTTTGTTGATAAAGTTCCGAATAATATTTTAGATAAGGCTCATATTGCGCTGTATGAACCGGATTGGGTATTACTTTTTGGTCAAACCGAATCGATTGACACATCTCTTTAAGGTTTTTAAACGACCCTGTACCCAGGGCTGCCAACAATGCATCTCCATAAGCGGCGCCATAAGCCATTCCGACATATAACTCGGAACCGCAAACATCTGCAACTATCTGAAGCCATTTGGGGTTTTTCGTACCACCTCCCACCGCAACAATCTTCTTCGTTTGGATTCCCATCTCGGAAAATCCTTTGAAATGCTGGGCAATACCGTATCCAACCCCTTCCAAACAAGCATGATAAATGTGCTCTTTGGTATGCAATAAGGTCAATCCGAAAATAACGCCGCGGGCCTTGGGATCGTTAATGGGTGTCCGCTCACCGCTGAAGTAGGGTAAGACAATCAACCCATCGGAGCCCACCGGGATATGTTCTATTTTTTTCATCAACAGCTCATAAGCATTGATGCCGTCAGTCTGGGCCTGAGCAACCAAATCCTGGGCGAAATTGTCCCGGTACCATCGGGTTAAGGTACCCGCCGTGGACATGCCTGCGGCAACCATGTGAGTCCCTTCGAACAAATAGGGGCCGGTCCAAAACCTTTTGTCCGCCATCCGATTTGAAACGACATGAATCATAAAGATCGAAGAACCAAACATCAACATCATATCGTCCGGCTCAAAAACCCCGACTCCCGCAGCTTCCGCCGAAGCATCGGCGGTACCGGCAATGACGGGAGTTCCCGGCGCCAGTCCGGTTTCTTGGGCGGCTTTTGCGCTTACCAGACCCACCGTTTCATCCGTCCATTTGCAAGCCGCCAGTTGATCTTTCCGGCAAAATTCACTTAAATTTGGAAAATCCCAATCGCCTTTTTCCATGTCATACATGGGGGTGAAATAAGAAGCCGTATAATGATCGATAACATATTCTCCCGTTAACTTTGCAACAAGATAGGTTGAACCGGTGATGAACTTCGCCGCTTTTTGATAGATTTCCGGTTCATGATTTTTAAGCCATAAGATTTTGGGCCCGATCGATTGGGTGGTGATCGGATTGCCGTAGCGGTTTAAAACGAAATCCTCACCCAGCTTTTTGTTGAGATAATCGATTTCATCACTGGCCCGGGTATCCACTCCATAAAGAATTGCTTTTCGCAAAGGGACGCAGTTTTGATCGACCGGGAGACAACAGGGTGCGATTGTGCTGCATCCCACTCCGCGAATGTCTTTGGGATTCACTTGGGATGATTCGATTAGCCGGCGGGATATTTCGCAAAAATCGCCCCACCAGATCTTCTCTGCATCATGTTCGGCAAAACCGGGTTCCGGGACTTCCATCGTATGTGGGTAAGCCTGAGTGGCGATAATCCTGCCGTTATCCTCCATAAGCAAACCTTTGCTTTCATAAGTACCGATATCAATCCCCATAAAATATTGTCCTGCCAACGGATCACCTTCTTTGCAATCATTTATCCGTCAAACGAAGCGCTTATCAAAACCGGGAAAGATTAAAAGATTCATCAATCCCCCGTACCATTCCATCAATCAATTGAGCCAATTGTTCCAAATCCTTTATATCGCAAACTTCCGTGGGCGTATGGGTATATCTGGCCGGGAAGCCGAGTTCCAGAGCGGCAATACCATTGCCCTCAAGCTGAACATAGGATGAATCGGTAAGAATACCCACTGCGGCAAAGCGTTGCAGCGGAATATTGAATTGCCGGGCCGAACGGATAGCCAAATCCACCAGTCCCTTATGGGGAATCGTTCCGTTCAATGTACCGCGGCCATGAAAATTGTACATCATTAATGCCGGACCTTTCCCAAGAAAAACCTCAAACCGATTTTTTAGATCGGGAGTATCGCCTGTAAGGACAACATCCAGTGCAATGGCAATGTCCGGCTTACAGGCTCTGGCGGCCAGCGTTGCGCCACGCAAATTGTATTCTTCCCAAACCGTCCCAACCAGATAAACCGTTGAACGGGGGGTTTCCTTTTGCAATAAACTTGCGATATAAACCAGTGCAGTAACCCCACCGCGATTATCGATCGATGTTCCGGCAACTTTCGTACCCAGCAATTGCTCAAAATAAGGTTTGTACACAACCGGACAACCGATTTCAATTCCCAAGCTCCGTACCTCATCCGCGGATGAGGCTCCGATATCGACATACATGGAGGAAATAGCATCCACTTTATATTTTTCTTCCGGTGGCGTTACATGGTGTGATTTATTACCAAAGACACCCGGCACATAATTTCCCTCCAAAGTAGAAATCATTACATTGAGGCCGGGGAGAACTTTTTCCGGAATGCCGCCAAGACGTTCAAGCTGAATGAAACCATCCGGATCAATCCTGCGGACAATAAATCCCAATTGATCGATATGGGCATAAATCATTATGGTGGGTGCTTTTTTATCGCTGCCTTCAAACTTGGCAATGGTGTTTCCCACCCGATCAATCCTTACGTCACTAGAATACCGGCTGAATTCATCACGGAGATTATAGGCCATTTCATTTTCATAACCTGATAATGCCGGTGTTAGCATAAACTTTTTCAATACATCCATTGTATTCATTGGCATACCTCTTCCCTTTATTTAGTCAGCAGTCAATGCTTGTCGTTCACTCTTTTTTTGGAATGCCATTTGTTTCCATAATAATTGATAATCATTACAATAATCAAAACTGCACCCCATACAAATTCCTTGAAAAAATTGCTGAACCGAAGCATATTAAAACCGCTGGATAGAAATTGCAGGGATAATATGGCCAGAACCAACCCGGCTACGGTTCCAAAGCCCCCGTTGGGATTCACTCCCCCAAGCACTGCAATTAAAATAGCCTGTAATGTGTAAGAAGTGCCGTAATCGGCCTTTGCGGAATTGGTTCGGGCAATCATGATGATCCCCGCCATCGATGATAAAACTCCGCTGAATATGTAGGTTTTAATTAATACGAGCTTGTTATCGATTCCTGAAAAAAGCGAGGCGGTTGGATTGGTTCCAATCATATACACCTTAAAACCATAGGGAGTTTTATTTAAAATAATTACAAAAGCACAAACAATCAGCGCAAAGACTACCAACGGTACCGGAATAAATCCCCAAGAACCATTTCCAATATTTGAAAATTGTTCTGGAAATCCATAAATAGCGGTTCCTTTGGTAATTACTATAGCAATCCCGGTAAAAAGTTGCATCGTCCCAAGCGTTGCCAATATCGGTGTTATCCCTATTTTGGTAATAAACAAACCGTTCAACAAACCACAGATGATTCCGGTCACTATGGAAACAGCAATCGCCCCAACGATTATCCAAAGGATATTTTCATTTGGGCTGCCTTGCGGAATAAACTTTGTCAAGATAAGCGCTGACAAAATAGCCGATAGGTTGGCAATACCAACAATCGAAAGATCAATCCCTCCGGTTAACATCGTAATCATAATCGCCATTGCCAAAATACCATACTCGGGAAATTGAAAGGACATGGAATTAAAATTACTGCTTGTCAAGAATAAATCAGGCTGCAAAATCGCCATCAAGATAAAAATGGAAACAGTAATCAGGAACAGCCTCAAAAAGCTTCTATCACACGCTACAAAACGGGAAAAAGTATGATTCAAAAAAGTACTCTTCGGGACATCCGGGTTGGATTGTTTGTCTTTATTATTCATTGAAATACCTCCATCGTGGATAATTATCCCTTCAACAAATCTGCTCTCGGCCGGATTCTTTTCCCTTGCTTTGATAGGCCGGTATTCCAGTTCCCAGCAATATCAGCAAGCCTGTCACCACTTGTTGGCAATATGACGGGACTCCCAGTAAAATCAAACTATTATTGATAATGACTACCAAACAAACGCCCAACATTGTCCCGATAATGGTTCCATAACCGCCGGTAATTCTGGCTCCTCCCAAGACGACTGCTGCTATTACATTTAATTCCGTTCCCACGATATCAAAGGGATTAGCCACTCTGGTCAAGGAGGCCTGAATGATGCCGGCAATGCCGGAAATTAAGCCAACAAAGCTGTAAACAAAGAACTGAATGTTTTTTACATTAAAGCCAACTCTTTTTGCCGCTTCAATGTCTCCACCGATGGCGAAAATACCTCTGCCGATCATTGTAAACCGAAGGATCAACCAGCCTAAAACGATCACCGCAATCAGGAAAAGAATGGAGGAATGTAAGCCGATCATTGTTTTATCCGCTGCGGTAAAGTGAATTAAATTATATTTAGAAAGCCCAATCATGCTCTGGGGAATATCAATGATATATGCCGTACCGATAAAAGCCAGCATGAATCCACGATACAAGCTTTGGGTACCTAACGTTACAATCATCGTGGGCAAGCTAAAGTAATAGATCAAAGCCGCGTTAATCAGTCCCAGGAGAATTCCAATCCCGCCCGAAATCAAAAAAACAACGATCAGTGGGCTGTCAACGGAAAACAGTTCCAGTATTTTACAAGTCACATACATACTGAAAGCGGCTATTGCCGTGAAAGAAACATCAATTCCGCCCGAAATAAGCACGATTAAAACTCCAACTGCAAAAATACCGGTAATCACGCAATTCCTAGCGATATCAAATAAATTGGCAATCGAAAAAAACGCGGGATTGATGAGTCCGATAAGAAGGGAGAGCCCGACAATTGTTAAGGCAACGAGCGTCTCATTTTTCAGAACGATTTTTTTCATTTTAGCACTCCTTATAACCGTTTCCGCCATATCGCTTGTTCAATTTCATGCCACAGTACCAACCAGTTTTTGATATAAATCATTTTCACTTATCTCATTTCCAAGAAACTCTTCCGTAATCCGGCCTTGTTTCATGAGAAGAATCCGGTCGCAATTTTGTAAAAGCTCAGGAATGTCATCGGAGATTATCAGCACTCCCATGCCTTGGGCTGCCAATTCTTTTATGATTTGATGAATATCCGTTTTTGAACCGATGTCGACTCCTACGGTCGGACCATTTAAAATGAGAATTCGCGGATTGGTTTCCAGCCATTTTGCAATCACGACCCTCTGCTGATTTCCTCCGGAAAGGCTTTGAACCGGCAAAGCCAGCGAGGGAGTTATGATATTTAAATCTCCCATCCACCGCTGGATTTGCTGCTTGATTTTGGCCCCATCGATAGATTTCATTTTGGTGAGTAATTGGTCGATATTGCTGACAATAATATTCTTTCCAATCGACTGCGTTAAAAACAGACCCTCTGTTAACCTGTCTTCCGGAACATAACCTATTTTATAATCCATTGCATCTTGAACACTGTCAATCGTTGCCCGTTCGTTATCGATAAAAATTTCCCCTGAATCCGCCGGTTGAATCCCGAACAAAGCCATTGCCAATTCAGTTCTACCCGAACCCAACAGCCCGGTGATTCCTAAAATTTCACCCGCAGACAATTGAAAGGAAATATCCTTAAATGATCCTTTGCGGGAAAGATGACTTACTTGTAGCAGATTAGAAGCTTCTTCGGATTTCTTTTCGGAATTGCGGTAGCTTTCAGTGATCTGCCGGCCAGTCATGTAATAAACTAACTTCTGCCTGTCAAAATCCTCGGTTTTCCCTTCCATTACATTTTCACCATTGCGCAATATCGAGATCCGGTCGGATATCTCTAATACTTCATTGAGCTTATGACTTACAAACAAAGTTGAGATCCCGCTTTGCCGCAGGTCCTTAATAATGCCAAATAAGGTAACGACCTCTTTATAGGTTAATGCGGTAGTCGGTTCATCCATTATGATCAATCGCGCATTTTGGAGCAAAGCCCTGGCTATTGCGATCAGTTGTTTATTGGCAACCGATAGCTCCTCCACTTTCGCATCAAGTTCAATATTGACATTGATTCTCTCCAGAGCCTGCCGCGCGATTTTATAGACTTCTTTCCAATTGACCCATGATTTATCTAAGGCTAACTGATAATTTAAGGCAATATTCTCTGCTACAGATAAATTGGGAAACACTGAAAAATCTTGATAAATAATCTGAATTCCTTCTTTGATCGAGTCAAGCGGGCGTAATCGATCATAGTGTTTACCATTTAAAAAAATCTCTCCGTCATCCGGTGTATGAACTCCAGCAATAATTTTAATTAACGTTGACTTTCCGCAGCCGTTTTCACCGACCAAACAACAGATTTGACTTTGATCGATTGATAAATTGACATCTTTCAATGCATTAACACCCAAAAATGATTTCGTGATATTTCTTAAGGACAATATTTTTTCGCCCATTTTTTAATTATCCTTCCCTAATTCATTCGGATGGCATAAAGCCAAATAGCAGTTAAGCAGAACCAATGTTTTCGCTTAACTGCTATTTGAGAGACGGTTAGAAATTATATTGATTCATATTCGTTTTTGTGACATCAACCCACGCTTGGCCATACAACACTTTTCCTTTGAGTGTCAGATTGTTGTAGCCTTGTATGCCTAAATTGGCGCCGTTATTAATTTTCTTACCGTCGAGAATCATTACGGCTAATTTATTCATAGCATACCCCGCATCGGCCGGATCCCAAAAACTGATTAAATTGGTGGCGCCGGAATTCAAATATTTGCTGGAAACTGAAACCAAACTAGTCCCGACAACAAATACTTTGCCCTGTAATCCCATTTCTTCAACAGCCAATCCCGAACCTGCCGGATCGATAGCCGAGCTTCCTTGAATTCCCTTTAAATTGGGATATTTTTTAAGTAATTCTTTGGTCTTATTATAAGCTTGGGTTTGGTCATCATTGGATTCTACCTTATCGGTTACCAACTTCATGTTCGGATACATCTTTTTTTGACGTGCAATTCCGGCATCAACCCATTCATTATGGGTTTTGGATGTCAGACTCCCTACAAAAACGGCGTATTCGCCTTTACTACCCATTAGTTTTGCCAGATGATCCATTAAGTGCGCACCGTAGCTTGCATTATCAAATGCTTCGATATCATAGTTAATATTTTTCATGTTGGATGCTTCATGACTGATAACTACGATCCCTTTGTCCATTGCTTTTTTTAAAACCGGTTCCAAAGCTTCGGGAGAAAACGGAACTACACAGATTGCATCAACCCGTTGCGCAATTAAATCCTCGATAATTTGGACTTGAAGCGCGGCATCGGCTTTCGGCGGTCCTTGTTGGAAAGTCGCATATCCCGTGTCTTTTCCGAATTTCTTAACTCCTTCTTCCATCCGGTTAAACCATTGCACTCCGCTTAGTTTTACAACCGTGGCGATTGTATACTTCTTTTTTGCCAAGGCTGCAGATTGCGAATTCATTGGTGCAACCATCACTGACAGTATGCCTAATAGAGCAAATACCAAAAGAAACTTTTTCATCGATGTGTACGCCTCCACTATTAAGTTTTAAAGTCACAAAGCCAGTAAAACAAACCTCCTTTCGTATGTATTAGAAGTCCAATCCATGCAAATCGGAACTGCATAGATAGAGTTAAATATTTTTCTCTTCGGTATCAACAACGGTATATGGGATTTCTAACCGCAAAATCCCCTGTAAAATCGAATCATCAACTTTCTGATCCGTCACAATATGATCAACCTGTTCAAGCGAACATACCTTAGCCAATGCTAATTTCCCAAATTTCGAATGATCCGCGACTAAAATCACTTCATTGGCAGCCTCAATAATCAATCGTTTAATGGATACTTCAGTAAATGTTGCATTGGTAATTCCTTGTGCAACGTCGACAGCATCAGCTCCGATAAATGCTTTATTAACTCTGACTTGGCGAAGCAGTTCTTCGGCTATCGGGCCAACCAAAATATTAAAACCGTCCCGCCGAACCCCACCGGTAACAATGACAGTGGTCGACGGATCATAAATGATGCTGCTGGCTATGAATAGGTCATAAGTGATGATAGTAAGATTTTTGTGAAAAATGAGGTTCCGGGCAATTTCAAAAGTGGTCGATCCCGAGTCCAAAATGAGGGTTTCTCCATCCGAAATCATGCTGGCCGCTTTGATCCCAATCGCCTGCTTTTCCTCGGAAAGAATAGCCCTTTTCTCGGGGTAAAGACGTTCAAAGGCGGTACTCGTTTCAGGAAGAATAGCCCCTCCGTGAGTGCGATCGACAAAACCATCCGTTTCAAGTATGGACAGATCCCGCCTCACCGTGGCCTCAGAAACTCCCAAAACGGCCGCCAATTCTTCAATTCGGCCACTGCCATTTTGTTGAATATGCTCTAAAATCCGTTTTCTTCTTTCTGCCGGCAAAATGGACTCTTGACTATTTTGCGTCATGATATTCCTCCATGGTTGGATTCATTCAATCACCGGACATTTTAGCATGGACCGGTTTAACATATCTGCAATTTTATGATTATATTTTCTGCTATTTTTTGCAAACTCCTGCAATCTTTCGAATAAATTTATCTTCTTTTATCCAAAAAAAATCACATATGAACATAAACGCATTTTATTTTCCTTCATCGTTTAGTTAAGATTAGTATTATCATGTATACAGTATTCCGGAAAATTTTGATCAATATTGTTACATTGTGAAATGTTTTGCTCGTTTTCTCGTGAGGCCCTTTTCCTACTTGCAATCATAGGCTTTAGGGGAGACTGTTGGCTGGGAGGGAAGATATTAGCGCTTTTAAGTACATAAAAAGGCTATCTGAAAAGAGTAAATTCATCAACAAAAAATACAATATATACCCCATGTTTAATCGACAATGGAGTCCATTGCAATTCTTATTGATTGTAAAGTACTTTTTCGACAGCCTTTTGCTTTTATTACACCGGCCTTCTGGCTACATGGGCTTGTAAGAACGGTTTACCCCCATTATCTGCATACAAAAGCATTAGCTCAACTCAATCGCCTTGAACGGACACTTCTGCATACAGACGCCGCACTTAACGCATTTTAGACTGTTGATGACGTGAGCCTTTTTGGTTTCGCCAGTAATCGCTGAAGCCGGGCAATTTTTGGCGCAGATCGAACATCCGCGGCAAAGATCGGGTTTGACCTTATACGATAACAGAGCCTTACATACTCCGGCCGGACAACGCTTATCATAAATATGCGCTTCATATTCGTCCCGGAAATACTTCATGGTGGATAATACCGGCTGCGGAGCTGACTGGCCCAATCCGCATAAAGCAGTGCTGCTGATATGTTTGGCCAAGATCTCCAAGGCTTCCAAATCGCTGGGAACTCCTTTACCCTCCGTAATCCTGGTCAAAATCTCCAGCATCCGTTTGGTCCCTATCCGGCAAGGCGTACATTTCCCGCAGGACTCATCCTGGGTAAAGTCCAAGAAGAACCGGGCGACATCAACCATGCACGTATCTTCATCCATAACAATCAAACCACCGGAACCCATCATCGAACCGACGGCTTTTAAAGATTCATAATCCATGGGCAGATCCAAATGTTCGGTCGTTAAACAGCCGCCGGACGGCCCACCGGTCTGGGCTGCTTTGAATTTTTTGCCGCCAGGGATCCCCCCGCCCAAATCAAAGATGATTTCCCGCAACTTCGTTCCAATGGGAACCTCCACCAAACCGGTATTTTTAATCTTTCCGGCAATGGCAAACACCTTGGTACCTTTGCTCTTTTCCGTACCGATCCCGGCAAACCAATCGGCGCCTCTCAAAATGATCGGCGCGATATTGGCATACGTTTCCACATTATTAATCAGTGTCGGTTTCCCCCAAACACCTTTAACTGCCGGAAACGGCGGCTTGGGACTGGGTTCGCCCCTTTTCCCTTCAATCGAAGCAATCAAGGCCGTTTCTTCCCCGCATACAAAGGCTCCGGCGCCGACCCGGATTTCCATATCAAAATCAAACCCGCTATGAAAGATATTTTTTCCCAATGCCCCAAATTCACGGGCCTTGGTGATGGCATGACCAAGCCGTTCAACGGCTAAAGGATATTCCGCCCGTACATACACATATCCCTGTTTAGACCCTATGGTGTATCCGGCAATTGCCATGGCTTCGATGACCGCATGAGGATCGCCTTCCAAAACGCTTCGATCCATAAAAGCGCCCGGATCACCTTCATCGGCGTTACAAACGACATATTTCTCATCACCGGGTGCTTTCATCGTCAACTCCCACTTGACACCAGTTGGAAACCCGGCCCCGCCACGGCCCCTCAAACCGGAACGTTTTACGATGTCCACAACATCTTCCGGCTTATAGGAGGTCAACACTTTACCCAAGGCAGCATAACCATCCCGGGCTACATAATCCTCGATGACTTCCGGATTGATACTTCCGACGTTGCGCAAAGCAATCCGCAACTGTTTATTGAAAAACGGTATATCTTGATAATGAGTGATTGTTTTACCGGTGCTATCCTTATGCAATAGTCGCTCCACCGGTTCATTTCCCACCAAATGTTCCTCAACAATCGCTTTAACGTCCTGTGCTTTAACCCGCTCATAAAACACTCCTTCGGGGTAAACCACAATCACCGGTCCTAAATCACAGCTGCCGATGCAACCGGTTGGAATGACCTTAATTTCATTATCCAGGCGATGACTTTGAAGTTCGGTAATAAGGTTCCGCTCAACCTCTTTGCAACCGGACGAAATACAGCCAGCCCCGGCACAGACTAAAACATGTCTGCGATACGATTCCATCAATGAATCCCCCCAATATTCGCTGTACAGTTTTAAAGTATCCAAACAAAAACTTTCAAACTTTAATAACCATAACCTAAACCAAGGTTTTATTTAGGAAATACCAATTTGAGAGTGTGTTCGTTCTAAGATGTAATCGAAAAATCCACGCGGTACGTTGTACTAGGATGCGATCCAATTACGATTTCTAATTATCCCGATACCAAAGTCAAAACCTTGCGTGTGTGTAGTATCAAACGGAGCTGTTATTTCACGAAGAAAGAGGTAAATCTTAAGCCATCTCCAAAAGCGTTACCCAATTAGGATGAACCGCGGTTTAAAATCCCCCTCCTCTTTCACATTCCATTTCGAGGAGTCGCTTGTTCATTTTTTCACAAACGAAATCATCAAATAAATTTGAAATTCATTTCAAATTGCTATTCCGGTATTTGTTTAAGATATCGGGAATTTTATCAGGAGTTAACCGTCCATAAACATCTTCCCCGATTGTAATGACAGGGGCGAGTCCACAAGCGCCCAAACACCGGGTAACCGTTAAAGTAAATAAACCATCCTTACTGGTATCATCAATTTCTACCCCTAACTCAGTTTGAATCGCTTTTAAAATGTCGGCCGCACCCTTAACGTAGCAAGCAGTTCCCATACAAACACCGATGGTATTTTCCCCACGGGGTTTGGTTGAAAATAATGAATAAAACGTAATGACTCCATAAACCTCGGACAAAGGAATTCCCAAACCTTCCGCCACCAACTCCTGAACATCCTCTGCCAAATACCCAAACAATTCTTGTGCTTGGTGCAGAACCGGAATTAAAGCCCCCGGCTTCCCTTGGTGCTCGGTGATGATCTTTTGAAGCCGCTCATAACGCGGATCGGACTCATTAGAACCGCATGAACAACATCTACAAGCTTCACCCATATTTTATCCTCCTATCTTTTTCGCCTATTTTGATAACAGCAGAATTACGATTGCAATATATCCGCTGCCTACCATTTCATTGGCTTAAATAAAAAAAAACACAGATGATCAAATCTATGGTGAATCAATATAATTCAAACATAACATTATTTAGTTTGTTTGGCAAGTAGATAAAATTAAAAAGCTGTACCATTTGAATACTTGGAAAAACAAAGAAAAATAACTAGCCTATTGATGACGCTGTGATAAACAAAATAGGCCGGTTATTTTCCACCAAAAATGTTCGGATTCGAGAATTTTCTCGAATAGACCCAGTAGAGCGTATCGTAAATAAATGGCAATCAGAAATGGGGAAGATATGCTCTACTTAAGTAAAACGTTCCCAATCATTGCGTAGTTATTTAGAGACCGTTTTACTAGGGAAAAACTGATCATTAACCTTGCAGCGTTTTTTCTTGATTAAATTTCATGCTTTGAAGCATTTAAAGCATGAAATTCACCATTAAATCAGTGGTTCCCTAGATTACCGATTCTTCAATTGATTTAATTTTGATCAACACTAACTTTATAACCTTTGCCGGTAAGCTCGGTCTTTACGCGATCGGCATTGGCTTTAGCGGCGAAAGCTCCCACCTGCACGGAAAACGGAGGTTTATTGCCCACATAAACGGGATAGCCTAATGAATGGAGTTGTTGAGAAGCAGCCAACGCTTCATTATGATTTGCATAAGGACCGACCCGCACTTTGAATTTAACATTCACCACCGGAACCCCCAGGTTCACTGCCGGGGTTTGTACCGGTTTATTGACTGTCGTCGAACCCGCAGTCTGCTGATCGGGTAAAGAATGAGTCGGTTTCGACGATTCGGTTTCATCAATAATCTTCACGTTATCGGCACTCATGTTGATGTCGGGTTTACTGCTGGTTGACGATACATCAGTCGATAAATCGGTGGTCTGTAATGAATTATCAGTGTTTACCGGAGTACCTGGTTGATCTTTAACCCAGCCTTCAAAAAGCAAACCAAAAACTACGCCTAATGATATGGCCAAAAAGGAGAAAAAAACCAAACCAGCTGTTTTGGACAACAAATTTGAAAACGATTTAGCCCCTTTACTTTTCTGTTCCATCAATACACCCCCTAAAAATAATGCCCACTTCTATCTCAATAAAGGATACTACCAAAATGAAAAAATATTCCTGTAAAATTCAATAAGCCAATATAAAAATGACGAATCGAAAAAAACAAGAATGAGAATGCTCCACATTATTCTTATTCCTTATTCGCCATCAACCAGGCGATCTCCTGTATCTCCTAACTTGCAAAGAACGATTGTTGGGTTTCTTATTGATTTCAAAGGACTTTAGATAATCTCGTTGGTTAGTTCACACCCAAGGTATTGACTCTTGCGAGTTCACCTATTTGTCACTCTCTATTCATTATTTTTCCATCAAACTGTGATATCTTAAAAGTAAGACATACTATAAAAGGGGCTGCACAAAAGTAAATATCGTGCGCTTACCTATGCACGATATCGAAATTCAATATATCGATCATTCACGATTCAAAGAAAGGATGATGAAATGAAAACGTTTTGCATTATCTTCGCAATCACCCGCTTATTGCAATCTTTCATGAGAGACAAAGAATCATACCCCAGATTGTTTCAACAAGCGACTTGGTCTGCAGCTTTAACGGTCATGACCCGCAACTCTCCACTCAAACATATTATAAATTCTTAAAACGTCTCACCGATAAGCTTAAACTTGGATGAGACGTTTTTTATCAAAGTATTTGTAATTTCTTTCAGCTAAACTTCATTACGACATTCTAGGTGTCCTCGGGCTTCATTTCAACTATTTTAGTTTGTAGGCAATTAGCTAAAATATTCCACTCCCGCTTCAAAGATCCGTTGATCCTTATTTCCCGGAACATTCTTACCAACCTGGTTGCCAACCCTCTCCGAATGACCCATCTTGCCTAAAATTCGTCCATCAGGACTGGTTATTCCTTCAATTGCATCAAGAGAACCGTTTGGATTAAATTGAATATCATAGGTGGCTTTACCATCCAAATCCACATATTGAGTAGCAATTTGACCCCGCCCCGCAAATCCGGCCAGTATCTCGGGTCTGGCAACAAACCTCCCTTCACCATGGGAGACTGCGATTGAATGGATATCACCCAATTTGACCTTGGCAAACCATGGTGAAAGGTTGGAAACGATCCGGGTCCGAACCATGGTAGAAACGTGCCGCCCAATGGTATTAAAAGTTAAAGTTGGGGCATCCTCTCCCAAATCACGAATTTCTCCATAAGGGACCAAACCCAGTTTAATCAGCGCCTGGAAACCGTTACAAATGCCAAGCATCAAACCGTCGCGTTCCTTCAAAAGTCCCATTACAGCCTCTTGGATATAAGGATTCCGGAAGGCCGTCGCAATAAATTTCCCCGAACCATCCGGCTCGTCACCCGCGCTAAAGCCACCCGGCAACATGATGATTTGCGAATTGTTAATCGCTTTCACCATTTGTTCAATGGATTTTTCAATATCATCCGCAGTTTGGTTTCTGAATACCAAAGTTTCCACAGCTGCTCCAGCACCAATAAATGCTTTTTCGGTATCATATTCACAGTTGGTGCCCGGAAAAACCGGTATAAAGACCCTCGGCTTTGCTACCTTACATTGAGATTTTATCCGGGTCCCATCACTAGCTGCATAGCTGTAAAATTGAGGTTTTTCAGCAAAATCGCCGGCTTTCGTGGGAAAGATAGTTTCCAAAGGTTTATTCCAACTCCGGTAAGCGCTTGATAAGTCAATTTTTACCCCATGAACCGAAATCTCAGGGGAGGCTATAGTCGAACCCAATTCCTGATAAACGATGTTTCCAAAAAGCATTGCTGCGTCCACTGAAGCCGGGATCTCCAGAATGATTGAGCCATAATCGGGAGCGAATAACTGCTCAGCAGTTAACGTACCTCCAAAGGCAAAGCCAATCCGGTTGCCGAAACACATCTTAGTGACGGCTTCTGCAATACCTCCCGTTCGAACCGAATGGGCCGCCAAAACTTTACCGCTGCTAATGAGCTGGTAAATATGATCGTAATTTACCGCCATGCTTTCAAAATCGGGCAACTCCTGAGAATCGCGTTGCAAGGGTATTCGTATGACTTGATTGCCGGTTTGCTTAAATTCCGGAGAAATAACCGAGCGGACATCCGTTACGGCCATGGCAAATGCCACCAGAGTCGGGGGAACCGTCAAGTCCTTAAAAGTGCCGGACATACTATCCTTCCCGCCAATAGCCGGAATTCCCAATTTAAGTTGGGTATAATATGATCCAAGGAGAGCGCTAAAAGGTTTCCCCCAGGCTTTTTCATTTTGTCCCAATTTTTCGAAGTATTCCTGCAAAGTAAGCCGGATATGCCGGAAATTGCCACCCCCGGCCACTATCTTGGCAACAGCTTCAATCATCGCATATACCGCGCCATAAAAGGGGCTCCATCTGCCGATAGCCGGATTATAACCATAGGACATCAGCGTTCCGGTCGTCGTATCGCCGTCTAAAACCGGAAGTTTCGCAGCCATGCACTCGGCAGGGGTCGATTGACAGCGACCTCCAAAAGGCAAAAGGACCGTTCCGGCTCCAATGGTACTGTCGAATCTTTCCACCAACCCCTTTTGACTGCAAACATTCAGGCGTTCAAGATTAATAAGCCAAGCTTTCTCTATAGCGCCGGTTTGTAGGCTTGTCGCCACTTCCCGCGGGATAATTTTAAAAATGTTTTCCATAGGATCAGGAGCGGCCACCGATACTCTGGAATGTTGAGGAGCGCCGTTGCTGTTTAAAAAATCCCGGCTAATATCGACAATACTTTTTCCCCGCCAAAACATCTGCAATCGCTTAAGTGCCGTAACCACAGCCACCACAGTGGCCTCGAGATTTTCAACCGCTGCAGCGTTGCAGAACTTGCTCACATTCTCAGCAGCAACCACCACTGCCATCCGTTCTTGAGATTCCGAAATAGCCAGTTCAGTACCATCCAATCCCTCATATTTCTTGGGGACAGCATCCAAATTGATTTCCAGACCGTCGGCCAACTCCCCAATGGCCACCGCGACACCTCCGGCTCCAAAATCGTTGCAGCGCTTGATTAAAAGGCTTACTTCTGGGTTGCGGAACAGTCGCTGGATCTTCCGTTCGGTGGGCGGATTCCCCTTTTGTACCTCAGCGCCGCAGGTCAGCAAAGATTCTTCATTATGCTCCTTGGAAGAACCAGTCGCGCCACCGCAACCGTCACGACCGGTACGGCCACCCAACAAAATAATAACATCTCCCGGCTCCGGTTCCTCACGTTTGACATTAGCCTTGGGGACAGCCCCCACGACTGCGCCGATCTCCATTCTTTTGGCAACAAAACCTTCATCGTAAACCTCCGCCACCTGCCCGGTTGCCAGCCCGATTTGATTTCCGTAGGCGCTAAAACCGGCGGCAGCCCCACGAGTAATCTTTCGTTGGGATAATTTGCCGGGAATGGTATCTTGAATTTTGGTACGGGGATCGCCGCTGCCGGTTACCCTCAATGCCTGGTAAACATAAGACCGCCCTGAAAGCGGATCCCGGATGGCTCCGCCCAGACAAGTCGCCGCGCCGCCAAAAGGTTCAATTTCGGTAGGATGGTTATGGGTTTCATTCTTGAACATTACAAGCCACTCTTGTTTTTCGCCGTTGATATCCGCATCCACCGTGATGCTGCAGGCATTGATCTCATCCGAGACATCAAGATCATCAAGCAAACCCTGGCGCCTTAATTCTTTCATAGCAATGGTGGCTAAATCCATCAGGCAGAGCGGCTTTTTTTTATTACCATGAATAGCAAGGCGATTCTGTAAATATTTCTGATAAGCCTCTTGCACCGGCCGATTATAGAAACCATCCTCGATGACAACATCGTCGATATGCGTCAAAAAAGTGGTATGGCGGCAATGATCCGACCAGTAGGTATCCAAAACCCGGATTTCAGTTAACGAAGGGTCTCTTTTTTCGGCATCCCGAAAATATTCTTGGCAAAACTGCAAGTCTGCCAAAGACATTGCCAGACCCAATTGTTGATGGAGAGCTTGTAGCTGCTTTGCTGAAAAACCGCTAAATCCACTTAAAATCTTAACATTCGGAGGAAAGGGAAGTTCCATCTCAAGTGTAGCCGGTTTTTCCCAGGATGCTTCCTGGGATTCCAACGGGTTCAGGCAATATTCTTTCATCCTTTGGTAATCGAATTCATTGAAATGCCCTTCCAGTAAAAATAATTTGGCCACTTTTACAGCCGGACGGTCATGACCGGTCAAAATTTGAATGCATTGTCCGGCAGAATCCGCCCTTTGATCATATTGACCCGGCAAAAACTCCGAGGCAATAACCTTCCACCGCTCATCGAGGGCGATTTCCTCATCCGTAACCTTATCAACAGGCAATTCCGCAAAAATGACCTGCCGCGCCTTTTGATACTCCTCCTCGCTGATTCCGGCCACATCGTAACGGTTTACAATCCGTAAACTTTTTAAATGATCGATTCCCAGGTTATATTTTAAATCTTGAAACAGTCCCTGCGCTTCAATATCAAAGCCCGGCTTTTTCTCGACAAATATCCGCTTTACATCATAAGTGCTCATCCCAAACTCCCCTTTATTCATTGTTGGTTTGATTATAAGTCATATGATATAATAAGTAAAATGAATAGTTCTAATATGAAGTATTAGCGTAACTTATGAAGTGTACCTTTTGGTGAATGACCACTGTAGGATAGTATGATTAGAGGATGCCATGGATATTAATTTTGACCTTTACAAAGTGTTTTATCAGGTGGCCGCCTCGGGTAGTTTCTCCGAAGCCGCCGCCAAACTTTTTATCTCCCAATCAGCCGTTAGCCAAGCTATCAAAAATCTGGAACAAAAATTAGGTTCCCAGCTCTTTATGCGGCAAGCCCGCCATTTACAGCTCACCCCGGAAGGGGAGATATTGTTAACCCATGTTGGGCAAGCCTATAACCTCATCAAGAGCGCAGAAACCAAACTCAGCGAAATGCAAAACCTGGAAACCGGCATTATTCGGATCGGAGCCAGCGATACTGTTTGCCGCTATTACTTACTTCCCTATTTGGAACGTTTTAGCCGTGATTACCCCAAGATTAAAATTCAGTTTTTAAACCGTACCTCACCACAATTAATGGGAGCCCTCAAGGAGGGAATCATTGATTTTGCAATTGTGACTCTGCCAATTTCCGAAGAAAATCTAACTGTTGAAAAATTGATTACCGTGACAGATGTTTTGGTTTCCTCAAGCCATTTCAGTGCTCTTCAAGGACATAAAATTACTTGGGAAGAATTGGCTCATTATCCCCTATTACTTTTGGAAAAAAATAGCGCAACTCGGCGTAACTTTGATAATTTTTTAAAACGGCAGGGCATCCGGATTGTTCCCGAGATCGAGCTGGAAAATGTGGAATTATTGGTGGAATTCGCCAAAATAGGTCTGGGGATCGCCCATGTCGTAAGGGAAAGCATTCAAGAGAGTGTGGAAAAGGGGCAATTGTTCATCGTAGAACCGCAGCAGTCTTTGCCCCAAAGACAGCTAGGAATGATAACCAGTAAAAATATGCCCTTGTCAAGGGCAGGACAAAAATTTGTCCAACAATTGACTGATACAATCAAAAATTAAATATCTTGGTTTAGAAAAATCTAAAATTTAAGGTTGCTTATGATACAATTTTTAACAAAATGGTTATTGTTTGGTAATCCTGTGATAAAATCATGATGTATAATAAACCCATGGGGTGAATTTCGTGTCAGATGCATTGTCCAAAATCAATCAAGAACTTTTAAATTCCATTCAGGAATCAAAAAATCGCCTACGGAAACTAGGCGAAGAAATAAACGGTTTGCCAGCTAAAAGTCATGAAAACATCCAATGGATTGATCGTATCAAGCAGGTTTTAAAAAATCAAAATTAAATATATCTAAACGCTGTTTTAAAAAAGGTATCTTAAAAACGGTTTCATCAAAAAAATGTGTTATGAAACTATTTTTTCCTTAGCCAAGCGGATCCCTTCTTCATAAACTTCGATGACCCGATCCATTTGCTGATTCCATCCCTGGTCGATCTCGCTATGGTCCGGATGGTCTTCAAACCAAGCCAATGATTGTTTAATTCCTTCCGAAAATAAGATTTTAGGGGCAAACTCCGGAACCAATCGTTTAATCTTTCGATTGTCAAAGACTACGCTATGGGATTTATCACCCAATAAGCCATCTCCCCAGGGCGATACGGCAGCTAAAAAATCCGAAGGAATATAAACCGGATTAATTTTTACTCCCGTTGCATTACCAATCGCCTGATAAATCTGATTCCAGGACAGAATCTCATCGGAGGTAATATGAAACGCCTGACCAATCGCCCGGGGATTTCCGAGTAGTCCAGCAAAACCTACAGCGAAATCAGTATTATGGGTTAATACCCATAACGAAGTACCATCACCATGAATGATGATTTTTTTGCCTCTTCGAATCCGGTCGATTAAAGTCCAGGGCTTACCCCAGCAATCCACTCCGGCCGGAATCGAAGTTTTGCCATAGGTGTGGGAAGGCCTAACAATCGTTATCGGAAAACCCTGGTTTCGGTACGCATCCATCAACAACTCTTCGCAGGCAATTTTATCACGGGAATATTGCCAGTAAGGATTGACCAGCGGTGTGGATTCCGTAATGAGATAGTCGCATACGGGTTTCTGGTAGGCCGAGGCTGAACTGATAAAAATGTATTGTCCGGTACGATTTTTGAATAAATCAATATCCAAACGAACTTGAGCCGGTGTAAACGCAATCCAATCAACAACCACATCAAATTGATGATCTTGCAGCGCTGTCGTGGCCGATTGAGGATCCCGAATATCCCCCCGCAACAATTTCGCCCTTTCCGGAAATAACTCGCTACGTTGTCCCCGGTTTAGCAAATATAAATCGATTCCTCTTTCCAAAGTCAATCTGGAGACTGCTTCACTAATATTCCCGGTACCGCCGATAAACAAAACTTTCATCGAACTCTTCCTTTCAAACTTCTCTTTTAAAAAGGATGTCATTGTCGGGGTGGTTTTATTGGATTTAGGCCAGCAGTTTGAGAATTCTCGAAAAATTGTCACAATAATGATTACAAAGGGATTTTGTTCCGCTGCTCTCGATATTGCCCCCGCTGATGCCGATGGTTGGAAATCCGGCCAACCGTATCGAACAGACACCGGCGCCGCTGTCTTCGATACCAACCACTGAATTTCGGTCTTCAAAAGCAATCCCCAATCCTACCCTAGCTACTTCAGCATAAAGCCAAGGATGGGGTTTGGGCGACAATTCTCCTAAAGTACCAACTTCACCTTGACGTAACGGAAAACCGGCACTAATGATGGCATCGTAAAAATCCTTGGGATCACCCATCTTTAAGGTTCGGAAGGCCGAAAGAATTTCCGGCCAAGCTTTTTCATATAATCCAGAAGTCACCAGACCGATTTTTACACCCTTTGCCTTTAATTCATAGAGAAATTCCTTAATTCCCGGGGCCGGGGTAAAAGCCCCTTCCTTACCGCCGCCATCCATGATAGCTTTCATTTCGCGGTGCGTGTGTTCAAAGTAGTAGTTCCTGGCAAGTTCCAGGGACTTTTCAGGACAATACTTCTCAATACAATACTTCAAATGTTCCGAAACACTATGTCCTGAAACATAGGGTAGATCAGCCTCTTCCAATTGAAAGCGCGGATTTCCGAGCAAACTGGCGGTTGTCATTTCAATAATCCAAATCCAAAATTCCTCACTGCGGACACTGGTTCCATCTAAGTCCATCAATACCGCTTTTAGCGGTTTTTTGACTTTTACCGGATGGATCGGATAATAAGCCGGATATCCCATGGATGAACTCACATAAGCTAACGTATGATCAGCAAAAGCGATAAATTCTACTTTTCGGTCCCCGGTAGCGGTGATGGAAACAACTCCCTCTTGTCCCACACGAAAGTACTGATCACCACATACTTCTAAAGAAATAAACCCTGATTCTTCTCCAAATTGGCCTATATCCGGAATATTAAATATTTTGCTCATTTAATTTCTCATTCGATTCGACTATTTTTAAAACTTACTAATATCATACCAAATAATATAATAGAGATCCAGTTTTAGCCAAAAACATATAACCGACTAATAATCTGCTCTCCCGGCACCTGGGCGGAAGTTTAATTTCATTGACGGATAGAATAGATTCAAGTAACAGAGCAACTATAAATTTTTCCGGTTACAACAAAGTACTTTGCAAAGTATCAACCTGATGAAGATGATTATAATTTAGCCGTACGAAATAACGTTTCCCCTCTTCAAAAATTAACGGTAGCAATTTGCGATCCACATCCGGGATGGAACTATCCAATAGATGTAACTTGGGAACCCATTGTAAAGTGCCTTCATCACTTTCCTTTAAAGAACCACTAAAGTCATGCGCGAGAAATATGAAAACCAGCCAATTGTAGTCCCGCCCCTCCCCGGTTTCTGAGGTGATCATCTTCAATGTGGGTCTTTTCAGAGTAAGCCCGGTTTCTTCCCATATTTCCCGGATAATCGTTTGCCTTGGATCTTCATAGGGCTCCAGCTTCCCGCCGGGTGCCGTCCAAAAACCCTGAAAAGGTTCTTTCCTGCGCTGAAGCATCAGTAATCTTCCATTACTTTCCAAATAACACAAACTACTGATGCGCTGAAGATCGGGATACTCCCACATATCGGAGAGGGGCAACCGGACATCCTCGCTAACCAAAAAATCATCAATAACTTTAACGGATTGAATATCTTTCACGGAAGCAATTCTCCGCGACATAATTCTTTTCTTAATTGATCGGGTGATTGAAAAAGAATAGTGTCAAAACCCAACTCTTTTGCTGCTGCAATATTGGTGGAGGAATCATCGATAAATAAACATTCAGCTGCAGTTCGCCGGCTTCTTTGCAACAATACACGAAAAATCCGGGGATCCGGTTTAATCAATTTTTCCTCACCTGAAACTACAATGTCTTCAAACCAATCAAAAAATTCATATTGATGGCGGATGGTTGCGAATTTTTCCGCCGACCAGTTTGTTAAAGCATAAAGTGAAAATTTTGTCGCACCCGTGCGCTTTTTCCCTTCCTCTTTAAGCTCCCGTAAAATATCAACCGACGGCTGGATCGAACCTGCCAGGGTCTCCTCCCAACGCTGGTCATAGGCTTGAATCAATTCCTGATAAGCGGGGAAACGCTGCCGTAAGTCGGCTACTCCTTGTGCGAAGGTTAGCCCCTTATCCAATTGCCGGTTCCACTCGTCGAACCCGACTTCTCTTAAAAATTTCAGGGTCTTTTGGGGATTATCTCCAAAGAATTTTTTATAAAGATAATGAGGGTTCCAGTCCATCAGAACGCCCCCGAAATCAAAAACAACGGCTGTAATTTTTCCCATTTCGAACTCCTGTATTTATAGGTATTTGTTAAATTGAATTGGGTAATTCCCCTATCTAATTCCAATAAAAAAAACGTCCATAGAACAATTTACCTGTTCCTTAAGAAATTAATTCGTCCCACCGTTTATGAAACCCTTTCTCGAAGATTTGTTAACAGAAAAATAATCTACTTTTTCCGCCTTCCCGAAAAGTTTTTCTAAATAGCCTGTCTCCCTGGGAAAGATGAACAAGCCATAATCTTCAAAATAAGCCGGGCCACGCTATCCGAATGCTTTACAAAAAGATCGCCGGATGATAAAATCTTCAAGAATGTTTAAAATATAGGAGAATGCAACATAGACAGGAGCTTCTATCCATGCTTGGAATTATCACAGCTGTAGAAACCGAACGTAATGCGGCTTTGACCCGAATGAACGACATTCAAGCCACAACCATTTACGGCATTGAGTTTTATAGCGGCAGCATCGAAAATCACCCTTGTGTAATCGCTTTGGCAGGGGTCGGAAAAGTCAATGCAGCCCGTTGCACCCAATTGATGGTTGATAACTTTTCTCCGGATCGCATCGTAAACATCGGTTCTGCCGGTGGCTTGCACCCCGAACTTAAAATTGGGGATGTTGTCATCTCCACATCCTGCATTCAATATGATGTCATTTTAACGCCGTTTGGAATCAAGCAGGGTGCATTTACAGAAGATGATGACGGGTTTATTGATGCCGATCCTGATTTTATCGAGCTTTGCAAAAAAGCCATGACGCGTTGCGTGGGAAAGGATTACCACATCTTCACAGGACCGATTGCTACCGGGGATGAATTTAATAATTCTCCGCAAAGAAAAAAACAATTATATCAGGATTTCGGTGCTTACTGCAACGAAATGGAAGGCGCTGCAGTTGCGCAAGTATGCTCGCTTTGTGGAGTTCCTTTCGTGATAATCCGCTCAATCTCGGATAACTCAGATAGTGATACCTTGGAAATGTATAATAATTTTAAAGTATTGGCGGCTGAACGCTGTTCCGATTTTCTTATCCATTTGATGGAAGTAATCAAAGAACAATCTGAAAAAAACAGAGGTGTTGTTAATGAATCCCAAAGTAGAATCTTTTGAACTGGACCACGACCAAGTCGTGGCTCCCTATATCCGGAAAGCTAAAGTGATGCAGGTCGACTCCAGATTCCCGGAATGTGTGGTCTCGAAATTTGATGTCCGTTTCGCCCAACCCAACCAAAAGTATATTCCCAATGACGCTCTCCATACTTTGGAACATCTTTTCGCTACATTTACCCGCAAATATACCGACGAACTGATTGATATTTCTCCCATGGGATGCCGGACTGGCTTCTATTTTACATTCTGTCACGACAAAGAGGCTTCCTGGGTGGCTAGTCTGGTTTGCAAGGCCTTGCGTGATGTGGTTCAATTTTCCGAACCGATTCCCGGCGCCGTCCGGAAAGAATGCGGCAATTATCTTGAACATGATTTGGACTCGGCCCAATTATGGGCTTCCCGCTTCTTAAGTGTGCCGGAAAAAGATTTAATCAATATAAACCGGCAAGTAAAGTAGACCATTTTTCTTTTTGCCGCACAGCGGCGAATTGAAATGTAGTTTTTTTCGCATATTCATAAAGAAGTGGCTGCTTTGAACGGGGCAGCCACTTCTTTATGAAATCCGGTAATCATTAGTTAATTTTCAACGAACTTAGCAATCCGGGAAAGTCCCTTTTCAATTTTTTCAAAAGAGGTGGCTTAAGATAAACGAAAATATTCTGGAGCACCGAAACCACTAATGGTTTTAATAACTTTGGAATCCCCCACAGCGTACCCGATTCGCCAACCAGTCATCGCAAAGGTTTTGGAAACTCGGTTGACAATAATTGTCAACTCCTTGATTTGCGGGTTTAGACTGGCAATGCTAACATGTTCTCCTTCATAAATTAATTTTTCATAAATCTCATCCGAAACCACAATAACATTCTTCTCCACCGCCACAGCCGCAATAGCTTCCAATTCCTGACGGTTATAAACTGCACCCGTGGGATTGGAAGGGCTATTTAAAATAAGCGCCACTGTTTTATCTGTAATAGCAGCCCGGATTTGTTCAGCCGTCATCTTAAAACCTTTAGCCTCATCGGTTGGAATAATAACCGGATTTCACTATAGCTAAGCTGCTACCGGCTATAATAGCATTTTCCCCGGTCCCATTATACAAAAATATAGATTACCCTACCACTCAAAGGCTCTATTTTCCTGCAATTTGCTGATGACCGGACTGTATTTTACACGATCCTTGTATACCGTATTTTGTGACCACCGTAAATATTTCCAATTTTATGGGAGGTATTTCCAAAGACAGACACGAAATAATAATCTTATTACAATAATAGACCATTTATCCTCGATTTTCACAATCAATTATTAAGGCTTTGGAAGGGAGCCGGATTATGTTGAAAAAAATAGGTGTAATCACTGGGGGCGGGGATTGCCCGGGATTGAACGCTGTTTTACGAGCAGTGGTCAAAACTGCCGTCTGCAAGTATAATTATGAAGTTATAGGCTTCAAAGATGGATATCACGGCCTGGTTCTGGATGAATGGGTTAGGCTCGATATTTCTAAGGCATCCGGCATTCTGGATCGTGGCGGTACCATTTTAGGATCTTCCAACCGGGACAATCCCTTTAATTTTAGAGTTGAAGAAAATGGCATTGTAACTTACATGGATAAATCGGATCAAGTTATGGAAAATATAAGCTCCCACTGTATCGAAGCCATGGTTCTAATCGGCGGTGATGGTACTTTAACCAGCGCTCGTGATTTTGCGCGTAAAGGGCTAAATGTTGTGGCGGTTCCGAAAACGATTGATAACGATTTATCCGCAACCGATTTCACTTTTGGCTTTATGACTGCTGTAGATACTGCAACCGAAGCTCTTGACAAACTGCATACCACAGCCGAATCCCATCACCGGATTATGGTGCTTGAAGTAATGGGAAGATATGCCGGTTGGATTGCTCTGGAATCAGGAATTGCCGGAGGCGCCGATATGATCATCATTCCGGAAATTCCTTACGATATTCAAAAAATAGCAGGTAAAGCTCTGGAGCGTCAAAAAGCAGGCAAAAATTTCAGTATTGTGGTGGTTGCCGAAGGGGCTAAACCCAAAGGCGGCTCCATAGTAGTCAGTCAAGTAGTTAAAGACAGTCCCGATCCAATCCGTCTGGGCGGCATTGGTCAAAAAATCGCTGGTGATTTGACAGAAATAACCGGTATTGATTCCCGGGTAACTGTCTTAGGACACTTACAACGGGGTGGGAGGCCCATACCTTACGACCGAATTTTGTCCACTCGCTATGGAGTTGCTGCCGTTGAATTGATCAAAAAAGGTAACTACGGTATGATGGTAAGTTTGCAAGGTAATGAAATCGGTGCTGTACCCATAGAAGATGCCGTTGGACAATTGAAAACCGTACCTGCGGACAGTGAACTTATTCACATCGCCAAAAGCATCGGAGTTGAATTTGGGGAGTAATTATGAAATAGATTTTATACTGTGCCGGGCTGTTTTGGGAACGAATTGCTCTACAAATCAAAGCAATTGCTGTTTCCGAAAATCGCCTGGTTTTTTAATAGCCGTTCGGCCTTCAAAACCACTTTCAGCACCGCTGTATTGTCTTAAATCTATGCACAAATCACCCTTGCTATAATTATTGGAACGAAAATTATATTTTTGCAGATCTTATTCTTTTAATCATTTCCGTAGTTGAAATACCGGGAACCAAGGGGATAAATTTAACTTCAACCCGGTAACGGAGTATTACGTCTTTTTCAGGAAGGGTGTCTAGAGTATAGTCTCCACCCTTAACATATACTTGGGGCCTAACGAGTTCAATTAAATGGATTGCTGTAGCCTCATCAAATAAAGTCACATAATCGATAGGTTCCAAAGCAGCCAAAAGTTCCAAACGGTCATCCTGTGAAATAATCGGGCGGGTTGGCCCTTTTAAACTTCGAATGGACTGGTCGCTATTGAGGCCAACCACCAAAATATCGCCTTTAGTTTTAGCTTCTTTAAAAGTTCGTAAATGACCAACATGCAGGATATCAAAACAACCATTCGTTAAAACCACTTTGAGATTCTGGCGTCGCCATTTTTCAGCATGGTCACTTAATTGATTCCTCTCCAAAATCAAGCCTATTTGTTCTTTCGCTCCTACTTTAATACTTTTTTATTAAACATTAATTTCTTTATCAACAAAGTTTAATCATTTAATATTAAAATATAGAATGATTACCATATCTTTGAGAATTTTACAAGCATTTCTCATGATTTATATTTTAAACCTGAGTTTATGGTTCAGTTTGCATATTTCCAAATAAAAAGATAAAGCTAAATAAAAATTTAAGGTAACAAATGAATTTGATAAGTAAATTCATTGACCGGGTTCAACGGTTTGATCAAAAAATAATAGAATTACTGAGGGAAAAACATAATAATCCCTGGGTCACTGCTATCATGTCTTTTTTCTCTCATCCTCCCTATTGGAGGCATTTTGCAGTTGTTATTATCATAACCTTATTAATAATGGGAACTCCTCTTATACGTATTCGAATTAGTATTCTATTAATCGCTATCATTGTAAGCGACCAGACCTGCAACCTGATCAAAGCATTTACAAAAAGAATCCGTCCGAATGGGGGTGGTCCACCGAAAGGAAACTTTTGGAAGGATCTGGGACGGTACTCTTTTCCATCCTCCCATTCTGCAAATAACTTTTCCGCTACGATTTTAACGCTTCAATGGTGGCTCCCGTTAGGTATTTTTCTCTGCTCCTGGGCACTTGTCGTAGCCTGTTCTAGAATCTACCTCCGAAGTCATTACCCATCGGATGTAATCGTCGGTGGTCTTATCGGGATCATATATGGTTTATTGATTATCCAATTGGCTCCTTAAGCAAACTCAATAAACCGGCCATCCGGGCCCAAAACCAATGAAGATTTTCACTTATATCTTGCTTTTGCTGCCGATTTTAAATTGATTACCTAATGGCGACTGATCTGTTGTATTACCTGGTACAAGATCCTAGTTCCCATTTCCAAGTTAGCAAGGGAAAGTCGCTCATCGACTCCATGCATCCGTTGCAACTCCGTTTCGGAAATTAATATAGGTATGAAACCATAGCTGGTTATTCCCTTTTGCCGAAAATAACGGGAATCTGTGGCCAGGGTTGATAAATAAGGTAAAACATCGCTTCCTGGGTTCATTTGTTGCACCACTTGGCGCATAATCCTAAAAAGCTCCGTATCCACGGGTGATTCTGAAGGAGGCGCCGATTGTAGAACTTCACAGGTAACTCTGGAATCATTCATGATGTTCCGGATTTCTTCCAAAAAATGTTCCGGAGTTTCGCCTGGGACTAAACGACAATCCAGAGTTAGTTCACATTGTTCCGGGAGAACATTGGTTTTCATCCCCGCCTGTAAGATGGTGGGGGAGATCGTATTATATAACATCCCTTGAACCGAACGTTCCCTATTAAAATGACGGTTGGCAAATAGTTTTAAAGTATAGTCCAGGCTTTCCGGAATACTCGGCAGCTTTACCCCGTGTTCCATTGCTATCTGGCTTAAAAAGCCTCGACTGGTCGCACAAAGTTTCATAGGTTCTCTATGGCGGGCAATTCGTCCGATAATCTTATTCATTTGTACAATCGCATTATCTTTGGAAGGCATTGAAGCGTGTCCCGGTGTTCCGGATATCGCGAGTTTAACCCACAACAGTCCTTTTTCCGCATTTTGGCAAGTAAAAATCGGCTTTTCATTCTGGATAAACCCTGTCCCTCCTTCATTAATAACGAACTCAACATCATTCAAGCCGGGGATCCCTTGACTCATCAGCCAGTTAATGCCATACAAACCACCGACTTCTTCATCAGCAGCTGCCACTAAAATCAGTTCCCGCCCAGGAACTTGTCCACTTCTTTTATATAAAATCAATGTCATCAGTTCCATCGCCAGCATGCCCTTCATATCAAGAGCGCCTCTTCCCCAGATATACCCGCCATCAATAATTCCCGCAAAGGGATCCAAACTCCATTGATTTGAATTTGCGGCGACAACATCCATATGTGAAAGCATCATCATGGGCTTACGGGAACCATCCCCGACTAGACGGGCTACTAAGTTACCACGCCTTGGCGCGGACTCATAAATTTCGACAGGTATTCCTTCCCGTTCCAGCAATGTTTTAATGAAAGATGCAGTTAAAATCTCATTCCCCGGAGGGTTGGTGGTATTAATCCGGATTAAACTTCGCAAAAGATCGGTAGTCTCTTCCCCAATACGTTTCCAATTTATGTCCATTCCTACATCTCCCAATAAACATATATCCAAGTCCATCAAATCAACAAATAAGGAATTACTAACAACCAATGATTTCTCTATTCTTCCCCATTCACTTCAGATTCTAATATGGTCATAAACTTTTCCATCGTGGCACTTCTTTTAAGGGCAAGTTTTTTAGCTGTTTCTGTAAACAAACGCTCCGGGATAAACTTAAGCTTGATATGCCATTCTCTTTGCAGGGAATCATCTTCTGGACGGTCACTGGTGCGTGGAATTTTTTCCCACTCGCTACGCTTACAATAAACATTACCACCATGTTCCCCGAGCCACAAATAAGCCCGGGCCACACCGATCGCTCCCAAGGAATCCAATTTATCTGCATCGTATAAGCACTTTGCTTCCAGACTCCGGGGTGGGTTGTTGTCCCGGAAACGGTGGGTAGCAATACATTCACATATCGCTTGAATTTGAGCGGAATCTTCATGGAGATCGGCTAAAATTCCAGCTGTCATCTCGCTACTGGCCGCAGCATGACAAATAATACCCCCGCTTTTTTCTTCAGACTCCCGGCCAATATCATGGAATAAGGCAGCAATTCCGATAATTCTTAAATCAGCCCCTTCGCTCGCTCCAATTTTAAGGGCTAAATTCAATACCCTTTCTATATGGGTAAAATCGTGAGCAGGGCCAGTTCGATAAAAACCCCTGGCGATTTGAATATATGGGTCAAGTTCGTTTAGAATTTCCAAGTTGTTTTTTATTGCCACTTTATATTGTTCCCTTCAACCAATAATTATGTTCTTAGGATAGGCGGGTACGTTAATAAAAGACTTTTTTCCAGTTCGCGCCCATTCTCTTTACCATTTTGGTCAATATTCCTTCGAAATTTCCAAGTGACGGTTAGCGAGTTTTAATTTCCATTTTCAATGATTATTAGTCTATATTATCCAAGAATATAATTTTTCAGTTTTTTTTCAAAGAAGTCCCCGGTAATATTACGCCGGCCCCGTTTCCCACATACACATTGGGTACTTCTCCAACAATAATCGCCTCTGTTAGAGGAACATCGGTACTTACTTGGACCTCCCGGTCACCCAAGGGCACCACCATCTTAACCATCGCCCTTACTGTTAAATAAATCCTGTGCCGGACCTGGTTGATTCCGGCCTGGTCAAAAGAATCATTCATGCTGCTCTCTACAAAACCAATAGGCGAAACCTTCACTAGGATATCCGGTCCAAAGCCCGCCATAATCCTGGAACCGATTACTTGACTGACCGGTATTTTAACCGTCAATTTGGGTAAATTTTGCAACCGTTTCTGTACTGCTAAAGTAGCCTCGGAAGAAATCCGGTTGATTTCCCCGGTGTTTGGTTGGATCATGGTGACTTTTCCATCCGTGCCTAATTGGGTTTTTATCAAATTTTCATAGCTAATATCCGGACAAATATTTGAACGGATAGCTTCATTGATTGCCCGGGTAGCTATAATCTGCGCCTCTGCCTCGGCTAAGTGATGAAGCGTAGGACGGATTCTAAAATCAACTATATAATAACATAGCACCAACAGTAAAAGAAGTACCCCTAAAAAAGTAAAGGTATTAAACCGTCGTCTCCGATAAGGGGGAATTTTTAAAAAAACAATACGTTTATTTAATGGAAAACGCATGGATAATCTGATCCTTTCCTGGCGATAAACATCATCAATAATCTATGATTTTTTCCGAAAGGATATATACACTTTATAAAAAGGGAGGTAAAATTCTTTACTAGCAGTTAATTTTGGCTTTATGGTATAATATTTGTAACTCGTACATACGAGACTGTCTGAAAAATATTGTAAAACAAATAAGATATAAAATATGTAGCATCGTAGATTCAATAAACGATTAACCGTTATATGTTATATGTCTTTAGTAATCCATTTGTTTTTGGACAGCCCAGGATTATCAGTCCATAGGAGGACCTATGATGTTCTTTGAAAAAAAATCAAGTGACAATCGAAAAAATGAGCCTGTTAATCTTAACAAAATCTTGATCATTATAACCATTGTATTTGGTATTGTTTTAGGGTTTTCTTTTATTTTATTAATTGGAACCAGTAAAAGCCTCTTAAGTTTGCAACCGCCTAAACAGGCGACGATTTTTTACGATGTAAACGGGAAGGAATTTACTCGCTTATATGTTGAAAATCGTATCGAAATTCCCCTTCAACAGATGCCGGTTATTTTAAAGAAAGCTATCGTTAACGTTGAGGATACGCGTTTTTACGAGCATTCCGGAATTGATTTAAAGGCAATTGCCAGAGCTTTCTGGGTGGATATCCGCGGTGGTGGTTATATTGAAGGCGCCAGCACAATTACCCAGCAATTGGCCAGAAATGTCCTGCTTACCCAAAAAAGAAGCATGACCCGGAAGATTCAGGAAGCCTTTTTGGCAATGAGTATTGAACGGAACTATACCAAAGAAGAAATCTTAGAACGATACCTCAATCAAATTTGTTTCGGTCATGGATCCTATGGCGTTGAAGCTGCCTCACGGCTTTTTTTTGGCAAAAGCGTCATCGATTTGGAAGTTCATCAAATAGCATTACTGGTAGGATTGCCCAAAAACCCCACCGGATATTCTCCCTACTTCCATCCTAAAGCTGCTTTGGAGCGGAGAAAGACCGTACTGGAACAAATGGTTAAATATGGGACAATCTCTACCCAGGAAGCAAATTTTTATAATCAAAAACCTCTAGATATAATCCCGCTATCAGCTGCAAAAAGGCGTGCTGCCTATTTTACCGATTATGTGGCTAAATGTTTAAAGGGAGTGGTTAACGAACAAGCCTTATCCGTTGGTGGATATCAAATTTATACTACAATTGACCCAATAGCTCAAAATGCGGCTGAAACTGCAGCCTCCTCTTTTTCAGGCGGAAAAACGGATGCCAGTGGTATTATCCAGCCCCAACTAGCTATTGTGGCGATTGATCCCAAGAATGGATATATTAAGGCCATGGTTGGAGGAAGAGATTATGGTAATACTCAATTAAACCGCGCAGCCGATGCTCATCGTCAACCGGGTTCGGCTATCAAACCCTTTGTTTATACCGCCGCCATTGACAGCCGGCAATATACCCCCAGTTCGGTACTGGTTGATGAAGAGGTAAAATATCAAACGCCTCAGGGCGAATACAAACCCAAAAACTATGATAAAACCTTCCGGGGTGCTATTTCTCTGCGCCATGCCCTGGAAGATTCTGTGAACATTATCGCAATTAAATTGGTTGAAAGTCTCGGGCCCAGCAAAGTCTTTGGTTACGCTAAAAAAATGGGACTCCGGAATTTAGTATTGTCGGGAAGCAAAAGTGATCTTAATTTCGCTGCGTTAGCTCTTGGAGGTCTCACTAAGGGTGTATCGCCTTTGGAATTAGCCAGCGCCTATACACCCCTTGCCAACAAAGGGATATATGTCCAACCCATCGCGGTTTTACAAGTAAAAGATGCTGACGGCAATGTCATTTTCGAGGACCATCCCCATAAACAAGTGGCTATTCCGGAAGATACCGCCTATGTCGTTACGGATATGTTGCGGGGGGTCATAATGAGAGGCACCGGGCGGGCAGCCATGATTAACCGTCCTGCTGCAGGAAAAACCGGTACTTCCAGCGACTATACCAATGCTTGGTTTGTAGGGTATACTCCTGATTTGCTGGCCGCAGTATGGATTGGCAATGATTCACAGCGGATTCCAATCACAATCAATGGGGCAACAGTTGGAAGCTCTTCGGCTGCCGCCATGTGGGGGAATTTCATGCGTCAGGCTTTGGATCAAACGCCGCCATCCGATTTTGAGCAACCGGCCGGTGTAGTTTCCGGGGTCGAAATTTGTGCGGAAAGCGGCCAACTTGCAACCGGGTTTTGCCCGGAAACCAAATTCGAAACTTTCCTCGCCGGTACAGAACCTACAACGCCTTGCCAAGTTCACCAAAGTGAACCCCCGGTAGAACCAACCGACAGTTTGGAAGATCTCACGGATCCATCTGGGAATCAACAGCCGGGAACGGTGAGCAACACCTCGAAGAAAAAAATGGTTATTGTAAAGATCTGTACCAAGAGCCACCTGCTAGCTACCAAGTATTGTCCGGCAGAAGATGTGACAACTGAAGCTTTTCCGGAAGGTGAGGAACCGACCGAGTCTTGTGATATCCATAAAGGGCCCTGAGGTTTAAGTTAGATACGAATCAAAAGAGGCTGTCGCAGAAAGAAAAATATCAATCGAAATATACAATAAAGCAATATATTGTTGATCTCATTGATTTTAAATACTTTTGCAACAGCCCTTTCCATTCTATAAAGATTTATTTTGGGCGCAACGATAGTAATTCGTATAATCCTTTGTTAACAAATGCACCGGAGTAACATCTTCCATGATCGTGGGAAAACGTCCGATTTTTTCATAGAAAAAATTGTCGGTATCATCGTCGTTTGAAAGGGAAACTTCTCCAACCATCACTTTGGAACCGACGCCCCAGAATTTATGATATAAACGTTGCCTAAGGGTAATGCTCTCACCGGGTTGCAACTGGACGATGCTTCCCGCTTTTAATTCCTTTTGGATTCCATCAAAACTCGCCACGACCGGGGTATCGTCCAGAGAACCATCCAGTTTACTGTTATAAAGCTGCATGGCAAGTTCCCCGCCGCCCCTGTTAATGATATCTTCCATTTTTAAAGCGTGATAATGCATCGGGGTCACTTGATTGACATCCACAACCAGCAGCTTCTCCGCATAAAACTTCCCTTGCTTTTTCTCCAGATTGGAAGATAAACCATTTCGGAGTGTGAAAAGAGCAAGACCGGCCTCGCGGAAATTACCGTTACCCCAATCCGTGATGTCCCATCCCATTCCAGTCTCATAAATTTCGTAGACTTCTTCACCCTTGCTTTGCCAATCGGCAGGGGTCCAAAACGCAAAGGGCGGTAAATAAAATTGATGATGTTTTATGAGGGATTTAAAATCATCGATAATGGCATTAATCTCCGAGCGTTTCATAAGATACCTCCATAATGTAAGATTGATGGCTATTCCGGTTAACTTAGAACTGGATAACCCCTTTTATTGAATTCTGTTTATCCTTGATTGAATTTTCCAAGGCCTGTGGTATTTCGCTAAAGGGATAAGTATTGGTAACGATTTCTTCTAAAGGTACTAGCCCGCCAGCCACAGCGGAGATAGCCGAAGGATACAAATTGCGATAACGGAAAACTGTATTAATCGAAGCCTCTTTGGAAATCAACTTGCCAAAATCATATTGGATCATGGCATCCGGCGCCATTCCCACCAGGACTATCCGGCCTCCCCGTTTCACCAATTCCACAGTCTGCTGCGTAGTTATTTTATTGCCGGCGGTTTCGATTACGATGTCGACTCCTTGTCCCCCGGTGAGATCCTTGATGGCCCCAATCATATCTATCTGATCAGCCATAAAAGTTTTGGAGGCGCCAAGTTTTTCGCTCATGGCCAAGCGGGAAGCAATTACGTCGGCTTGATAAACAGTTCCGACACCCATGGCCTTCAGAGCCATCAAAGTCACCAGTCCGATACAACCGGAACCCAAAACTACCGCTGTATCGCCTACCTCCGCTCTTCCTTGATTGGCAGCATGAAAACCTACCGCCAATGGCTCAATCAAAGCCCCCTCCAGTGTACTCATTCCGGAAGGCAGTTTAAATGCCATATCGGCCGGAAATGCCACATATTCCATAAAGGCTCCGTCATAAGGCGGAGTTGCCATAAAGACCACATCGGGGCAAAGATTATATAGTCCTTGTTTACAAAAGTCACATTTACCGCAAGTATAACCAGGTTCCAAAGCGACCAAGTCACCGACTTTAAGAGCAGTTACTTTTTTCCCAACCGCCACAACCTCGCCACTGCTTTCATGGCCGAGGACGATGGGTTTTTCCACCACAAAATCGCCAATACGGCCATGTTCGTAATAGTGTAAATCAGAACCGCAGATTCCCACATGTTTGATTTTGACCAGCACTTCATGTTCCTCGGGAACCGGTACCGGCCGTTCTTCAAATACAATTTTACCTGGTTCCATTAATACGGCAGCTTTCATCATTGATTGCATTTTAATTCCTTCCTTTCCTCGTATAGTTTCCATTTGGTATCTCCAGTGTCGCTGTAGCTATAATAAATTGGCCGCTAAGGCATTTAAGGTACAAAGATTGGTTTTAGGGCAAATAAATACAGGCGGGCTTGATATCTATCTGATGGATAGAGGGACTATCAATTAAAATTTCTTTTTCTTCCCCCGGCAACAGGTCAAAATACTCATCCGATAATTTCACGTCATCGCCAAGGTTAAAATGAACCGCATGGGCATAATTATCCGTGACAACAACAAATCGAGCTGCATTCCCATTCCGCTTGAATTCTTTGATAACCAGATTAGCCGGCGCCAGTTTTAATTCCCGGAAAGTATGAGTGCGCAAGGTCGCTGACGCGATCACCTTATGATCCACCGGATGAGCAAAAACGACGCCCCGGGTACAATCATGGTCCTTTTCGGTAAACTCTAACACCGTACGGCGTGAAAATGCTGCCAGTTCAATTTGACAACGCTGGGATTCCTTTTTTGCCCCATCGAAGGTGATATACCCATATTCCAGGGTGAACTTAACCGGTGTTGCAGTATCATTGATACCCACAACTTTAATCTTTCCTCCACTTTCGCGCATAATCAATTTCAAGTGTGCTAAAGCCCGCTTCACAAAATAGTAGGACGGTTTCCGTTTCAAATAATAATCAATAATGGTCCAGCCAATTTCACCCCAGCAGTCATCGTACATCCAGAAGAGACTACCCCAGCAGTTTTCTTTAAACCGAATAGCTTCCAATGAATACCCCAGCATCAAGCCATGGCAGAGGCAGCCATAAAACAAAAAATCTTGAATGCTCAAATTCCGAGGGTCTCGATAGTGTTTCGCAATACCGGCGGCAACCGTATCCTTCTCAAAAGTGTTGCTGTGATGTTTCCAGATAGCGCTATTTCTGTCTAATGGGGCGCCGGCCATATATTTCAACGTGGATGATATACAAGAGGGTCCGATACAACCATACTCTGTAATGAACTTGGCGGAAATTTTGTCATACTCCTCGGGAGTAATTCGCTTTTCCATATCTTCGCCCATAGTACATTCACGCCAATGATGTCGATCGCCGATATCGTTGCCGTTGGGATCCTCCCCGCCATAAGGCGAACAATTCCAATAAGGAATTTCCGGGCAATTCCTATAAACAATCTTTGGTGCTATCTTGTTATAGCATTCCGCGCCCCCGAAAAAGTCCGGTTCACCGCCCCACCAATCATTAAACCCCCAGTGATTCTCATTGCAACCGCACCATAACGCGATACAGGCGTGATTCCGCAAATGACGGGTCTGATAGTCCAATTCCTTTTCAACTTCATTGCAAAACCACTCTAAATAATCAGGATACAAGGCGCAGGCGAACATCAGATCATGCCAGAGCATAATCCCATATTCATCGCATTTCTCATAAAAAATCTCTTGTTCATACAATCCGCCGCCCCAGACGCGCATCATGTTAAAATTAGCTTCCCTGGCCTCCAAAAGCAAAGTCTGGTATTTCTCATCACTGACCCGCGCATAAATGGAATCGGCCGGAATCCAGTTGCCTCCCTTGCAGAGAGCCGTTACCCCGTTGATCTCAATGGCAAATTTACGTTCTTTGTTATTGAGCTTTGTCAGGTCAAGCTTAATTGTTCGAATACCGTATTTAAATTGGGAATATTTACTGGTAATCCCGGAAGCCGTTACCTGGGCTTTGACGGTATAAAGATTGGGCTCACCCATACCATTGGGCCACCATAACTGGGGAGCGGAGATGCAGACTGTAAAATCGATTTTATTGAGACCGGAGCGTAATAACGTCTCTTCCCCCACCATGGCTACTGTTTTTCCGGCATAATCCATCTCGAATTGAAAAGCGCCTTCCATGGTGGCAAACGGGTCAAAATTCTCCACTTCGATGGCAACTTTCAATACCGCACAGTCTTTGGAAATTGAATCCGTAACAACCTGAACGGAACGCACCGCCAGTTTCGTCAGGGATTCAAGCCAAACGCTTTTAACAATACCGCAAGTTGGAATCCGGGGGCCCCAATCCCATCCATAAACATATTGAGGTTTTCGCACAAAAGCCCGGCGCGCGTCTCCACGGTCCATATAACCCCGGATATGCTCGGTACAAACAAATTTTTTGATGGCGTCCAGATCGGAGTCGCTGTAATACTCCAAACCCGAACTCAATCTGACCAAAAGGACATTTTCACCTACCTGAAGGCACTCTTTCACATCCATAGTAAAAGGATAAAATGCACTTTTTTGATGTCCCAAATGAATTCCATTCAAAAAAATATCGGCTTCCGCATCCAGAGACTCTAAGGTTAATTCGACAATATCCCCTTGGATCAAATTTTCACCAACCTTAAATACCTTTTTGAACCACCAGGACCTTTCCTCAATCCATTCGCTTTGATGATACAGATCCGACTCCAATGGTTCTTTAATGATATTCTCGGCGATTAACGGCATATGAACATCACAAGGCAAATCCGCTTTGAGCCAGCCGTCGATTTTCCGTAAGACAAGTGCGTTCTTTTCAGGGCCGCAGGCCAGCTCTTCCCACCTGAGCTCCCAATCTTTGTTTAAATCAACTTTTGCCATATTTGCAATCTCCTTAGCAATTTATTATTGCGGCTCTACTCTAGATAATATTTTTAATTCAAGTCTTCTGCATTCAAGATCCCAACACCGACAAGACAATAAATCTTTCTCTGCGCCTCTGTGGCTAAATCAATTAGCCACAAGAGGCACAGAGTTTACGTTTCATCTTTTCAAATGGTCATCGACTGGCCTTAACCTACCGCCCTAGCCGTAGCTCAATGATAACTCAGCCCTTGACCGCTCCGGCAGTCATCCCTTCAATAATCTTTTGATAAAACAGCAGATAAGTGAGTATTACCGGTAATATCGATATTACCAGCGCTGCCATAAGTTTGGTATAATCAACCTTGTATACTCCCGCGAAATTGGCCAGCCCAACCGGTAAAGTTTTTAGGGCTTCACTTTTCGTCAGAACCATGGCAAATGAAAATTCGTTCCAGGATGCCAAAAAGCTTAAAATGATCACCGTAGCCAAAACAGGACGGCATAACGGGAAGATAACCGTGGTCATGGTACGGCCGACAGAACAACCATCAATACAGGCTGCTTCATCCATTTCAACCGGGATCGATTTGATGTAACTTTCAAATAAAAAGATGGCCACCGGTAAACCAAAAGCAACATAAGGAGGAATCAATGTAAATCTGTTATCCAGCATATGAAATGACTTAAATTGAATAAATAACGGGATCAGAAAGCTTTGCACCGGAATTAACATTCCGGAGATAAAGAAGACATATAAAAGATTGCGTCCGCGAAAAGAAAAACGGGCTAAAACATATCCTATCACGACCCCCAGCAAGATGATGAAAGCCACTGAAAGGACAGTGGAAAAAAGACTATTCCAAAAATAACCCATAATCTTATATTTTTGGATCACATATAAATAATTTGCAAATTGAGGATGGCCAGGCAAAGATATAATATTGACGCTAAATTCGGCCTGAGTCTTTAAAGACGAGTATACCAGCCAGACGATAGGAAAAACGCAGGAAATGGAGAATATAGCGACCACTAAATTCATCATCGGGTGCAGCACGCTATCAAGGAATTTTTTATTCATAACGGCTACCTCCCATCATTTTACGGCTAATCAGGATTAGGGCCATGCTTAAAACGAAAATTCCGATGGCGATGGTGCTGCCGTAACCCAATTTAAGCATGGTAAATGTGTTCTTATAAGCATATAAGGACATGACGCTTGAGCTTTTGCCGGGACCGCCGAATGTCATCACAAAAATATGGTCAAACACTTTCATGTTACCGGCGATACAAAGAATCATCGCTACTTTGACACTATCCCAAATCAAGGGTAGGGTGATGTGGAAAAATTTTTTAGCGCCCTCGGCTCCATCAAGTTCGGAAACTTCATCGATTTCCTTCGGGATACCGGAAAGGCCGGCCAGAAAGATCACGACATAATAACCAATATATTGCCAGACTAAAGGAAGTGTCACCGTATACATGACCAGGTGCGGATCATCCAACCAGGGTTGAATCAATGATTTCAGGCCAAGAGTCTTTAACAACCAATTAAGGAGTCCGTAATCATTGCTATAAATCATCATCCAGACAAAACCGACCACCACCGCCGATAACACTGCCGGAACAAAAACGATGGCCTGGTGGATTTGTTTTAATTTAAGAAAACGCGAAGAAAGAAATACCGATATCAGCAGGGCAATGCCAATCTGCCCGATGATGCACCAGACGACAATGAAGATATTGTTTTTAAATGAAAACCAAAAATCCGAGTCTTGAAGTAAATCCAGATAGTTCCGCATTCCCACAAATTTCATGATTATTCCGCCGCTCCAGTCAAAAAAGCTATAGCGAAACGATATGAAAAGCGGCAAAATCACGCAGAATGAATAAATAAGCGTACCGGGAATCAATAACCCCCATAAGACCCAGGATTTCGGCTTTTTCAAATGAGTTTGCATGACAACCTCCGAAATGCCTTAATTAATGCTTTCTCCGGGAAAACTTCTCCCGGAGAAAGAAAATTCATTGATGATGACTGAAAAATTAAAGCTTAATTGGCTCTTTCATATTCCTTTTGGATCTTCTGGGCTAATTCTCCAGGAGTGGTCGCATTGATCAATAGATCTTGCAGCCCGGTATTCATCACTTCAATAACAGCCGGAGCTAATTGAATGTCATATATCGGCACCAGCTTGACTTTGGGTACCAGGTTGCTGTACTCGGAGAACAAAGGTAATAATTTGCTTTTATCGACATTCTTCACTGTATACGGAGGAGTAAAGTTATTTTCCAGGCAAATCTTAGCGTAATCGGGGCCAGTAACGGCTTTAATTAAAGCAATGGCCGCCTTTCTCTTTTCTCCCTTTAAACTAGCGCTGACGTTCCAAGCCCACGCAGTACCTGCGGAAGCCGTCATGGCTTCTCCCCTTCCCCCTTTAACAGCAGGAATAACAGCCAATCGTGTATTCGCAGCGATCGCCTTCGGCGCATCCGCACTGACCGAAGAAACTGCCCAGCTGCCTTCGAAAAACATCGCGGCTTTTCCATTGTAATATAAAGTCCGTTGTTGCCCATTATCAAGGCTGTTTAAATCGGTATTGAAAGCTCCAGCTTTCGCCAAGTCCTGCATCTCTTTTAAAGCTTTTACAAAACTCGGGTCAGTAAACTTGGCGCCTTTTTTGTCGCGAATCTTCAAAAACCAATCGGTTCCTGTAAACCTGTCTCCCAAAGTGCTCAGGATACAAGATTCAGCAACCCAGTTGCCTTTATTGCCAAGAGCGATCGGAATATAGCCGTTTTTCTTGAGTTTCGGGATTGCCGACTTAAATTCATCCCAAGTTGCCGGGAATGATTTTATACCGCATTTTTCAAAAATATCTTTGTTATAAAAAACAAGGGAAGTGATGAGCAATTGAAACGGTGCACCGTAAATGTTATTGCCAATCCGAAAATCATCGAAAGCTCCGGGCAAAAAGCCTTTTTTATAAGCTGGATCCCGATCAAGATCGGCATTCATCGGTTCAATCAATTTATTATTTACAAACGAAGAAACCCAGGAACCCTTGATTAAGAATACATCCGGTAACTCGTTGCCTGCAGCCAAGGTTTTGATTTTAGGTCCATATGTGTCTTGGTCAATTGCCTCTTCGGTAATTTTGATATCGGGATGACTCGCTTTAAACTTTTCCATCATTTCCCGGTAGGCTATAACATTACCTTGACTCTTGTCCGCCTCTGTTAAAATGTGCATCAATGACAGTTTAATGGGTTCAGCTGCATTAACGGCTTGAAATACCAGCAGCATAAAGCAAACCACCAGGAAACCTAATCTCCAAGCATTCTTTTTCATTTTCTTCTAGATGCCTCCCTTTTTTGTTGATAAAACATTTATGATAAGCCTTATCATTGATTTTATTGTAATATGAACCCAAATTAAAAAATAGGTAACAATTCTATTAAAATATCCAAATTTTTGTTCCCTTCGGATACTTAACTTTTTATTCAATATCTGATACGCTATAATAAATATCAGTCTCACGATACTGGGCGCGGGGGTTGAAGATGATTACGTTATGGAAAAAGCCCCTTTTGAAGTTTTTCAGTCTACAATATAAAATATTGATTTTTTCCTTAATTTTGATTATCACCCCCCTGTTCACTGTGGGTATTATCTCCTATCTCAAATCCTCCGAGATTATTGAAAAAAAGGTAAGTATTACCAATTTGAATACGGTTCAACAAATCGGCAGAAATCTCGAATTTATCCTTCAAGATGTTCACGATACTTCGCTATTTTTATTTCAGGACAAACAGATTCGGAATTTTTTTCAACTATCGCCCAAGCTGCCTGCAATTTATCTTCAAAAACAGAAGCTCTCCACTGAAGAATCCTTAATTTATCTTTTATCTTCCAAAAAATATATCCATTCGATTTATATCAGAGGCTTTAACGGTCTTACCATTGAAACCAAACATGCTTTATATGATATTGACCCTGGAATCGAACAACAAGTCATCGAACTACGCGGACGTTATCTTTGGGTTTCCAACCGGATTATTGATTATAACCGTTCGGTCATCAACGCTTTAACGTTGTTCCGAGTGATGAATGATTTGGAATTTATCGACCGCCGCCTGGCCATTATCCAAATTAATATCAATGAAGCGGAAATTGCCAAGATTTATGAGAATAAAACCATAAGCAAAGCGGGCTACTTTTTTATTATGGATCAGCACAACAAGGTAATTTCCCCATTAAGTAAAGATATTCTCAATCAACCGATCCAGCCCGGTTTAATCGACAACAAGCTTTTAAACAAAAAAGAAGGCTTTTATGAAATCAAATCGGGTCACCAAGGTTTTTTAGTTACTTTCTATAAAATTGATGATGTCGGGTGGATCCTGATCAATATCATGCCTCTCAAAGAGCTTCTCAAAGAAAATTCGGTCATTCAAAAAGTGAACCTCCTGGTAATTGTTATCAGCTTTCTTGCCTGTATCGCCATTGCTTTGCTATTTTCCAGCAAAGTCCTGAGCCCTCTTAAGCAATTGCGGACACTGATGAAGAAAGTTGAAAACGAAAACTTCGATGTTAGTATTGAGATCAAAAGTAATGATGAGATTGCTTTACTCGGCCGGAGTTTTAATAAAATGTCGGCCCGCCTTAAAGAACTGTTAAACCAGGTCTATATTTCTCAAATCAAGCAACGGGAAGCCGAACTTAAAGCTCTCCAGGCGCAAGTAAATCCCCATTTTCTCTATAACACTTTAGATACCATTTACTGGAGCAGCCGTCTGGAAAAAGCCCCGGAGACCTCGAAACTGGTCGAAGCCCTTTCAAAATTATTCCGTTTAAGCTTAAATAGCGGAGATGAATTGACCACCGTTGGGAAAGAAGTAGAACATCTAAAAAACTACCTTACGATTCAGCAAAAACGTTATCAAGGAATGATTGACTTCGCAATAAAAATTTCTACAAATGAAATTCTTGATTGTAAGGTGGTCAAATTAGTATTACAACCCTTAGTAGAGAATGCAATCTATCATGGCATCGAAAAAAAAGGCCAACCCGGAAAGATTGATATTGAGATTTACCGTCAAAGCAATCAACTGATTTATAGGATCTCCGATGACGGTAACGGTGCGAATGAAGACGAGCTTAACGGACTCCTTTCTCAAAAAGCCAGTGACAATAACCGCGGTTTTGGTATTCAAAATGTAAATGACCGCATCAAACTATACTTTGGTGCTGAGTTCGGCATCCGATTTTATAGCCAACCCGGTCAAGGAACGAAAGTCATTGTAACCCAACCTTATACCAAAGGGGATGCCTTTCATGCTGCGAGTGATGATTGTCGATGATGAGCCGACGATTCGCCAGGGAATTATAGCTTCAATCGATTGGAGCCAATATGAAATTGAAATAGTCGGGGAAGCGAGCAATGGTAAAGAAGCTTTAGAGATTGCCCTCGGCCTTGACCCCCAAATTATCATTACCGATATTCGGATGCCGGTGATGGACGGGTTGGAATTGACCCGTGAGCTGAAAAAATTGCTGCCGGAAACCAAGATTGCCATTTTAAGCGGCTATGATGACTTCAGCTACGCCAAACAAGCCTTGCATTTGGGGGTTTGTGAGTATCTATTAAAACCGGTGGGAGCTGAGGAGTTGATCTCTCTCTTATTAAAATTAAAAAATGATATTCAGGTAGAAACCGCCCAAAAAATTCAAGCGGAAACCGCCCGAAAACTTCTTAGTGAAAATTTATTGTTGCTGCAATCGGAATTCATCCAAGCTACCATTAAAGGAACGTTTAGTGACCCTGATTTAGTGGTACAAAAGGCGGCTCAATTGAGTATCGACCTTACCGGACCATTCTATCAAGTGGTCATTATCGACATCGATGATTATCTATTACAAACCGAAGGTATACCCGAAAAAGAGCAGGCCGCAATGAAGTCGGCGGTCTTAAGCACAGCCCAAAAAGTCCTCACTTCAAAGGAGAGGGGATTGTTTTGCTTGAGTGAATTTGATTATTTAATCGGTCTGATGAATAGAACCCAACCGGAAATGGATGCCGTTCTGGAGGTATACCGGGCAATTCAGGCGGAAATCAAACAAAGTCTCAAATTAACGGTAACCTTTGGTATTGGACGCGCTTATAGAAAGCTTATGGAGATTCCCTGTTCCTATCGGGAGTCCGCTGTGTGTTTACGGAAAAAGATTTTCAAAGGTAAAGAGCAAATAATTGTCTTTGAGCCGGAATGGCTGCAGTTGACTACCCGTCCGCTGATGTACCCGACTGCAGATGAGAAAGAACTGCTTAGCCAGTTAAAATTGATGGAAAGCCAGCAGGTTACAGCGATCATTGAGAAAATTTTCAATCATTTATCGGCCGCCATTGCAGGTCCGGAAGACTTGAAAAGTTTCTGCGTCAAATTCATCATCATCGCCATGAATTCTTTAGAAGAACTCGGAGTTGATTTAGAAAAGCATCTTGGCAAAAATTTCGAACCTTACAAAGAAATTGATAAATATGAAACCCTTGAAGACATTAAGATATGGCTCAATAACTTATTGCAATTGTTCATCCATATTATCAAAGAAACTAAAAATGAAAAATATAAAGGTATCGTCAAGCTGGCCATTCAGTTTATCCAGGAACATTATCATGAAGATATTAATTTGGCCGATATTACCAGCACGGTTTTTGTGACTCCCAATTATCTGAGCCGGGTATTTAAAGAGCAAACCGGTGAATCCCTCATAGACTGGCTCAACCGTTTCCGAATCGAGAAAGCGAAGACTTTGCTGCTTGATTTCCAAATCAAGATCTACGAAATAGCGAAAAAAGTCGGTTATAACGATTATAAATACTTCTCCCATATTTTTAAGAAATATACCGGGATGACGCCGAAGGAATACCGGGATCTAAATGCCAAATGAAGCAGGGTAATTTAAAACATTTAATATTTTTTATGATCGATGTATCCTCGGGCTTCCCGATAATCGGTCGGTGTCAAACCAAAATATTTCTTAAAGCAAATCGAGAAATAATGCTGGTCACTATAACCGACCGCCTCAGCGATCTGGTGCACTTTTACGGAAACATCATCCAGCAGGATCCGGGCTTTCTCCATCCTGCGCCGGGTCAGATATTCCACAAACGATTCTCCAACTTGTTGCTTAAAAAGACTCCTGAGATAATTAGGGCTAATAAACAAGCGTCCTGCCACATCATCCAGGGAAAATTCCATTTGCTCCAAGGAATTTTCAATAATCTCCTTGGTCTTTTCAACAATCGAATAACTCTTTCCAAGCCGGGCCTTCTCGATCTCGGTACAACAGGCCAAAGAAAAGTCTACCAAAAAATGTTCCAGTTCCAATAGGGTCTCACAATGATATACCCTTCGATAGGAATCCATCCCCAAAGCCGAAATGTTGCCTCCTACCTCGGTCACTGTCCGCCTCAGCAGCAGGGTTGTTTCAAAAACAAATTGTTTAACCCGCCCTGGTTCAATCGTTTGCTGTTTGCGATGATAATCGAAAATCTGCAAGGCAGAATAAGTTACTTGCTCTTTTTCACCCAGCTTCACCTGGAGCAATAATTGCTTCTCCAATTCCAGGGGCCATTGTACCGGTGTTTCATTTTGAAGATTGATATCTTCATAATTAATCAGGCTTCCACTGCCTTTTAAAAAGCTGAACTGAATGGCGGTTTCTGCTTGAGAATAAGATTCCTTTACTGCAATCAATTTTTCGTATAACCGACCCAGTGCCGCATAAATATCCACATTGAGCTGGTTTTGAACCACCAGCATTACCCGGCGCAAATTTTGATTTACGGTAATAAAACTTCTTTGCCGGTCGGATGAACGGATATCAAACACGATAGCAAGTTTGTCTTCACTCAAAAAAAACGGAAGGGGGCAAATCTCTTCTGAAAATACAGATTCGACAACCTGCATCAAAAAACTTTGAGTAAGCCCCTTTTCCCTTGACTTTTCGGCTTTAGGGGACTGCAGATTTTTTAATTTGAGCAAAGCGACTCCAAATAAACAGCCGGTCAGCTGTAAATCCAGCTCTCCCAATTTTTCGTCAATCTCCGCCTCCTCCATTTTTCCGGTAATCAAAGCCTGAAAGAACCATTCCCGTAATAATGGCAGGCTAACTGTTAGCTTTTTTTGGAGAAGGCTAAGATCTTGTAGGAAATGAAAACGCTGATCGAGTTCTTTTCCCACTCTCGTTAAAATGTCAATCAGCTGTCCCGCCTGCACCGGTTTTAAGATATAATCCTCAACACCCAGTCGTAAAGCCTTTTGGGCATACTCAAAATCGTCATAACCGCTAACCACCAAAACTTTCAAATCGGGGTTGATGGATTTGGCGGTTTCGATCAGTTCCAAACCATTGACTGTGGGCATGCAGATGTCCGTGATAATTACATCCGGATTCAATTCCGGCAAAAGTTCAATTGCCTGCATTCCATTAGCCGCTTCCCCTGCAACCACAAAACCATTATCTTCCCCGGACAAAACGTTGATGATCCCACTGCGGATAATTGGCTCATCATCCACTACCAAGATTTTGTACATATTGTGTGATCTCCTCTTGCTTGACTGCCGGAATTAAGATCGAAACTTCCGTCCCGCGGCCCGACTCACTCGTAAAATGTAAACCGTAATCTCCTCCAAAGTAAAGTTTGATCCGTTCATTGACATTATAAATTCCATAGCCTCTTTCCGCGATCAAGGGTTGCCCTTCCGGTATTCCTTCATTCAACCGACGATTGATGAATTCCAGGGCAAGAGGTTGAATTCCAGCGCCATTATCGTAGACCTTCAAATGAACATCTTTACCGTTTTGCGCCATACCGCCGGTTATCGTAATGGAACCCGCTCCCGGTTTCTCTTTAATTCCATGATAAATTGCATTCTCCACCAAAGGCTGTAAAATCAGTTTAATCGTCAGTAGCTGCTGTACTTTGGGATCAACATCGATAATATAACTAAAATGCTCACCATAACGCATTTTTTGAATCGTCAAATAACTGGTGACATTTTCAAGTTCATTTTTTATGGCGATGATGTCCAGGCCTTTATTGAGTCCAGTCCGAAAAAGGGTTCCCAGGGCCATGGTCATTTGACTAATCTGGGTTGCCTTGATCTGATCGGCCATCCAATGAATCGAGTCCAACGTATTATAAAGAAAATGGGGATTGATTTGGGCTTGTAACGCTTTTAATTCCGCCTGTCTTTTTAACTGTTGTTCAAGTTTGACTTTTTCCTTCTCTGCTTGCAACTGAACTATGGTTTGATTTAACCTTTGAAACAATTCCCGGATTTCTTCCACCATAAAATTAAAACTTCGCCCCAAGTGTCCTACTTCATCATGGTATTGATATTCAAATTTTACATTCAGATTGCGCTGCGTTACCCGTTGAATCGTTTCTTCCAACCTTACCAGAGGATGGGTGATGGTATTAGATAAAATTACTGCTAATACCAGCGTTACCACCATGCAGGCCCCGGTCAGTATCAAGATGAAGAAACCCAACTCATTCAATTGATGCAACAAAACCCGTTCCGATTTGATATTCACAATTTTCCAAGGCGCAACCGTAAGTCCTTGATAGCTGATGCTATAATTGACTCCCTTATAGCGTCGCATAATCCGGCCTTGATCACCATGGGAAATTTGGTTTACCACGTCGGCATCGGCAAGAAACAACCGGGTGACCGGGTCATGATTGGATACAACTTCCCGCCCCTGGTTATCCAGGATCACCATCCAATTACCCGCTCCGGAATAGATTTTGCCCAAGTACTCCAAAATGGCTTGTTGATCCAGGTTCACAACAATAAAAAGATTACTGTTATATCCGTCGATGGTAAATTGAAAAACCAATGGCACAACCCGTTTGGTATCTCGGTAAATCTCGTCTTTCCGGCTGAGACCCCAATAAACAGTCTGTCCCGGCCGATCATAAAGTTCTTGATAGAGCCGGGAAGTTGCAAAATGAAAATCAGGATTTTTGATTTTAGAGAATTCAAAGAACTCCCCTTTGGGAGTACTCATAAAAACCGAGGAAGTAAATGACTCCGTGGATCGGATCTCCGAAAAGAAATTGGAAAACCGGGAAAGTGCCAAAGCATAACGGTATTTCTCTTCATTAAATAAAAACGTTGAGAGAGTCGCGTTAAAATCAGGATTCAGTTCCAATCCGTAAACCCGCCGGATGATTCCCTTTAGCTTTTCATCCAAAAAATTACCGGCCTGCGTCAACAAATCAGCCGAACTCACATAAGCGTTCCGGTGAATTTCAGCAGCCACATAACGATATAAAAACGCGGCTGATATCAACAGGGAAAGCGCGATCAAAGTCATGCATGTCAAGGCGATTTTATTCTTGAGTTTCAGGTTTCGGAACCAGTCAAGCACCATTATGAGTTCTTCCTTTTCAAAACTTACGCAGGATCACTTCCCGTACCTTATTTCCCTATCTAAACCATTTTACCTTTAAAAAGAGCGTTTATTCCACCTACGCGGGTTAAAAACCGGAATCCCTTATTCTCACCGGAAACGGCGGCTTATCCTTTGACTGCACCTGAAGTAAGGCCGGATATAAACTGTTTGCTCGTAAAACAGTAGAGAATTAATACCGGCAACAAAGAAATGGCCGCGCCCGCCGTCATAATATTCCATTCGGCAGCGGCGTTAGCTGAGTAACGCAGGCTGACCACTGCAACCGTTAATGGTTTCAATAACGGATTAGCCATTGTGAAAATGAACGAGGTAATATAATCATTCCAGGCTGTCCGGAAAGTAAAGAGCGCTACCACTCCCAAGATCGGTCGCAACAATGGCAAAATGACATTCCAATAGACCCGGAAATAGCTGCAACCATCGATTAATGCCGCCTCATCAAGTTCTTTGGGCAAAGTTTTAATGAACCCGATGGTCAAAAAGATATTCGTTCCTTGGCCTCCGGTCAAAACCAGTGCCAATCCGATCAAATTCCCGGTGAGTCCCAGGGCATGCATCAGTCGATATTGCGGATATAGCGAAACTGCACCCAAAGAAACAAACATGAAAGCCAAATGCATGCTGAGCAGTAATTTTCCCCCTGGAAAACGGTGCCGGGCTAAGACGTATCCGGTCAATGACGAGGTTAGTAAGGCCAGGACCGTCACCATCACACATAGATAGACACTATTCCAAGTGTATTGGACGAAATTTCCCTGGCGAAACGCTTGAACATAGTTGGAAAACATCCAGCGGGAAGGCAGTAAAGTGCTGCCTGATATCAGTTCAGCATTGGTTTTTAATGAACCCATCAAGGTATAAAAAATCGGATAGATTGTAAAGATCGCTACAATCAATATAAATAACCATTTTATTATATTGCCTGCTGCTTTTGATGTTTTATTCATTATCTTAAACCCCATCTTTACATTAATAATCAAGCTTTCTAGAGAAATAAAGGTACCCGCAGGTTATAATACCGATAATCATAGCAGCGATAATGCTTACGGCTGCGCCATATCCAAAATCGGAATTCACCATCGTACTGGCTGAGGCCGAAATTGGAAAGTACAATTGATAGATGTATAAAAACATAACCTGTGTTGCAGAAAACGGACCACCCTCCGTCAAAACCATGATGCTTTGCATATCCTGAAAAGCAATAATAATTGACAGCATTAAAATGACCTGGAGCACCGGTCCCATCATCGGAATCGTTATATAGACCATCCGCTGGAATCCATTGACTCCATCCAAGGCGGCGCTTTCATAAATATCTTTGGGAATACTCTGTAATCCGGCTAAAAAATAAACCATGTAATTTCCAATACCACCCCAGGCTCCAACGATTATACAGGTTAACATCGCCAGATCCTTGCCCAACCAATTGATGGGCATTTTAACCAAACCCGTAGCCAACAACAAATGATTGACGACTCCATTGTAAACGTTAAAGATCAAATAAAATATTAATGCCATGACCGCTGTGCTCACAATGGTGGGACTAAACATGAGCCCTTGCAGGAAACCACGGCCCCTGAATTTTCTATTTAAGAGCACCGCCAGCAAAAAGGCGATGGGTAAAGTGATTATCAGTTTTCCACAGACATAAACCAGCGTATTGAGGACCGAGTGCCAAAACACCGTATCCCTGGTAAATGCACGGATAAAATTTTCCAATCCTACAAATTTAGCGGCGCTTATTCCATCATAACTAAAAAGCATGTATTGAAGCGCCCAAAGTACTGGATAAATCGTGAGTGCCAAAAAAATGACTGCATTGGGAATCAACATCAAGTAAATCTGCTTGTTCCGTTTTAATTGAATGGAGGCCATCTGAAGTTCTCCTTATGACGCGGGCTGTTGCCAAAGAGATTTTATGGATCGAGATCTCCAATATATTTTTTTTGCATATTTATTGTGCAATATATTGGCGTCCAACGCGCGATATCTCATCCATTAAAAAATATTTTGCAACAGCCCCATCGTTTGCTCTTTATTTTTTGAAGATCTTCCCGGGTTCGGCCGGGTCGAAATTGGAATAGATCACCCGGGTACTTCGATGTTCACTGATTGCCTTGTCAAATGCTTGATTGTACCTGGCATTGAGATCGGCGATTCCTTTGTCGGCATCGGTAACCCCGAAAATAATCTCCATAAAGACTTCATACATGTCCTTGCCTTCAGGTCTCACATTGAGCGGGATATTCGGCCAGATTTTATCATTTTTATCAAACTGAATCGCCGGCCATTTTTTTACCGTCTCCGGCTGTTTGGCCTTGCGGATAACCGCCGGTACCATCACCAAGCCTAAACCCTTTTCATAATAACCGGTCAACAAGGAGTCGCCATATAAAAACTCCATTACTTTCCAAGCTTCCTTAGGATACTTGGTTTTACTGTTCATTAACCAAAAACGCCCCGCCAAATTAATCCGGTTCGAACCCTTGATACCATTGACTGTTGGTAGGGGAGCAATATCCCAAGCTTCCTTCGTGGGAAACTGATTCTGATATACCCCGGGTTCGGAATGGGTCCAGGAAATGTACATACCGATTTTTCCTGCGGCAAATTGGGTCCGCAAAGGATCGATATCCAACGATTCACAGCCCGGGAAAGCGCTATTGGAAGTAAAGATGGATCGATATGACTGGAGAATCGGCTTATAGCCTGCAAAATCGAATTTGCCGGTTTTAAAATCATAGCCTTCCCGGACTCCGCCGCTCCGCATCATGATGTAATCAACCGACCGCGATAATGCCTGGGTCGGATTTTTAAAATTCTGGGCATATCCATAAATACCCTCTTTGCCAAGCTTGGCACTGATCAAAGAGGCGTCCTTGGCCATCTCCGTTACGGTCTTCGGAGGCGCTTTAATTCCAACCTTCTTAAAGATTCCCTTGTTATAAATCAGACGGGGCGTGGTTCCAATCGCCGGGAGGGAATAAATACGGCCATTATCCATATTGATGCCATCAAAAAATGCCCCCTCGCCGAAACGTTTCTTAAAAGCCGGGGTTAAATAGGAATCCAATGGGGCGATATCACCCGCGGGAAGCCTTTTTTCAAATACCCCTGTGGCATCCATGAATACATCCGGAGCTTCACCGGTGGCATAAGCCAAGTCCAAGGTCTGTTGGTAATTATCGGTGTAGATTTGATAAGTAATTTCGATGTTATCTTTGTTTTGTTTGTTGAATTGATTGACCATGGCCGTCATATAGTCAGCGTCATGGCGATTCATGGTCCACACTTTAATTTTGACCTTAGTGGCCGCAGCGTCAACTCCTCCCCAGTTTGCACCGGAAAAAACCAATGCCAGGGTCATCAAAAGGACGGTATAAATAAGGTAACTTCTTTTTCGAAAGCTCTTTTGAAACATTTTTCTCCCCCTTTTTTAAAGTTATGGAGCATTTGCAAAGCCTCCGCTTTTGATATTACTTCAACCTCTCTTTAATTTTAAGTTAATAATTTATGATCTTATGGATAAAAAATAACGATTTTTGATTTTCCCAATAACTTTATTCCGACTGATTATATCTCGATTCGGCAAGTTCTTAATTGATGGGGTTCTAAAAGTTACTTTCCGATTCATGTTAAAATTTTTACTCCCGGAGGGGCTTGCAACTTCGTTTGGCCATTGTCGGCAATCATATGGAAACACCCTTGAACCGTCCAAAATTTCACTTCAAGATGTTGAAGGCCCTCCGGAATATGGGGCGAAAACATGGCCTCGCTCCAGCCTGCCTTCGCCGGTTTCAAACCGGCGATGTCCTCGATCAAAACCGGCAGCGGCGCGCTGGCCCAAGGATGACAGAGACTGGTATTCCACTTTTGCTCTTTTCCCCAGGCCTCAAAACAGGCTGTTGCTCCTTCCCGGATCATATTGGCCCAAGAATGCTCACTCAAAGAAGTGAGTAATTCAAAGACCAAGTCATACTCACCGATTCCAGCCAGTCCTTTTAAAAGGAAATAGGCGTTATAGACCCCGCACTTCATGCCTTTCTTCCGGATCAATGCAACTACACTCTTCCGGGCTTCCTCCGGTACCAGATTGAAAAATAGCGCCATCGAATTGGCATGCAAAGCGGTGTGATCCGAAACTGTGGAGTCAGCCAACAAATTCAAATCCGGCCGATAAAACGCCTGGATAAAGGCCTTCTTTAGCTCCGGAAACTCGTCATGATAAGGAATCCCCAAAATCTCGCGAATCTTATTCACGGTTTGAACGGCGCCGCAAAAAAAGGCATTGATCACATTATGACAACCATCCCCAACCACCGGTTGGGATAAGTCAAAGTCGTAATCATCCCGCAAATTTTCCGGCCAATCCACCAGGTTCCATTTTTCCTTTACATTTTCCAATAACCCGTCGGGCCTTTGAAATCTTTTGAAATACCCAATGACTCCCTCCGCAACCGGGGCCATTTCCTGCAAAAACTGAAAATCGCCGCTTTGTTGATAATATTGGTATAACTGTAACGGCCATTGTAATGAAAAATCAGCAATTTCCTGCATAAATAAACCTGGCACCACTGCCATCAATCCCGGACAAATCCGGGCTGAACGGGAAAAATCCGCCAGCATTTTTTTGGTTAACCGCAGATCGCCGCTGAGATACATATGGGAATGACTGGTAATCGTGGCATCCCCCAAATACTGGCCCTTTTCCCGGCTGGGGCAATCCACGAAAACCTCTTGAGCGCCGCAACGGACCCCATGGGCGCAAATCTTCCAAATATCATTCAAAAGTCTATCGGAAGAGATAAAATTGCATCTTGTTTCATCCAAGGGATAATGCCGGACAACGGCGGCAAAACTTTCGGGCTGCAAAACTCCCTCCGGGGCTATTGATTCAACATAACGAAAGGCTTTATAATCATAAGTCTCCAAAGTATCGCCAGCCCCCGACAACGTCCAAATATCCCGGTAGTTGCAATTACAACGCATTGGATAACGCACTCGCCCTCCATCCGCTTCCAATTCTTCACCATAGCGGATCTCCACCTGTTGTCCGGCAATACCCCGGGCTGTCATAACAAACTGGCCGGTGATTTCCCTGCCAAAATCGATCTGGTAATTGCCGGGCGCCAGTTGAAGGACTTTAACCGGTTTTAAGGTATATACTTGCAGTGTCGGGGTGTCTTGAAGCACCAACTGATGATCGTCGGTGATATTTTCATAACATTCCTGCCAGGTCCGATCATCATAATCCGGCTCCCGCCAGGCTTTTTCCTGAAGCCGGCTATCCAGGTCCTCCACAAACTGGGTTTGATAACCGAAAGTTTCCCGCCCGGTGAATTCGAGGGCACGATGACATTTCCAAGTATGGTCGGTGGCCAGAGCCAAACTTCCATCGATCCACAACTCGGCCAACATACCCTGACGGTAATCGCCGCTGTTCCAAACCCGGTTAATCAAGCCTTGATAAAAAACATGCACCGCGATGACGTTCAAACCCTGTTGAAGAAATTCGGTGACATTCAGGCGGTTATAAAAATAATGCCATGAATATCCGGGAGCCGGACCCTGGCTCACAAATTGGCCATTGATATAAAGTTTATAATAATCGTCCGCCGTAATATCCAGAAAAGCTTCCCGTGGTTCTTGGGGAAAGTGAAAAGTTTTCCTGACCAACATATGGTGATTTTGCAGTTCTTGGTCATGCTCGGGTAAATGAAACGGCGCTAATTGCCTATGTAACAAATTGAGCGGAGTGTACCCAGCAAAACCGGGATCCATGAGCCACTTTGCGGTCCATTTTTTATCCATCCCACATTTTCTCCTCATGAAACTTTTTTCTTATTCTTTTATTGTAAAAGGGGGGACCCGGAACGACAAGCAATAAATTGATCAAGGATAGGTCAAAATTTTAAGAACTTAGGGCCGGGATTTTTAAAAAGAAAGATACCGGAAAAAACAGAGCCGGCCGGATAAAAAAGAGCCCCGCTACCTGTAGGTAACGAGACTCTTTTTATTACAGGGTAAACGAGTGAAACGTTCTCTAAATAACCACTCCATGATTGTGAACGTTTTACTTAAGTAGAACGTATCTTCCCCATTTCTGATTGCCATTCATTTACGATCCGCTCTACTAGTAGAACGTTTCATAAATCAAGCACATTCAATAATGACCGAGAAACGCTGGTGAAATGCTTTCCAAAACAAATACCGGAAGAGCTCAACATCGAGATCAGCGACTAGATTTATTCCAATTGACAGGCTGTCCCATTCAGGGTGAAAGCTGCCGGTTTGGCATTAGAACCGCTATAAGAGATATTAAATCCGAAAGAAACGTTTCCGTTAGCCGGGATAAGGTTATTATAAGAAACATTTTTTACAGTTACGGCTGTGCCGCTTTGGGTGTAGGTTCCATTCCACAAGTTGGTGATTTGTTGATTGCCTATAAAGTTCCAGGCTAATGTCCAGCCATTAATCGCCGACGAACTGTTATTGATAATGGTAATATTTACTGTAGCGCCACTACCCCAGTCGTTTTGGCTATAACGAATCGAACAGCCCGTAGGAATGGACGTAGGGGTTGGCGTTACAGTTACTGTCGGTGTGGGTGTGATCACTGTGCCCATTGCGCTCATGATTGCATTGATAATGCCTTGCTGTGTTACAGCCAGAGTATTGCGGTCAAAAAGTCCCATACCATATACTCCATTGAATCCATTATCCCAGACAACAGGTACTGCACCGTATTTCTTGCAATCCGTGCATAATGTCTTTGCAAAATAGGCCCGGTAAGTATTATTGGTAGAGTCGGCGCTTGTTTTATCGACTGTGCCGAATTCCCCAATGACAATCGGATATCCCTGGGTTACAAATTTATTATACATACTGCTGAGCTGTGAATCCATATAGTCTTCCTGGCCCCAGGTTGACTTTCGGTAAGTATCTGTGGCAATGGCTCCCCATTGGGTTATGGAGCCGGACTCCTCGCCACAGAAGTCCCAAGGCGAGTAATAATGAGCGGATATCATAATTCGCTTTTCATTGCTGGGGATTGAAGATGACCTATAATTATCGATTGGTAGGACAAAACCGTAATTACCTACCGTATAATCAATGTTGGTATTCCAACCCGGAATCAGCAGCCATCGTGTGGTATTATTTCCGCCGGTTTGCCTTACGGTATCGACAAAAATTTGATTATAGGCATTCAGGTTTGCATAGTATGTAGGATTCGGATCGCTATAATTGCCATCGAATTCTTCGTTCATTGATTCAAAAATCAAATGTTCATCGTAACTTGCAAATGTAGTTGCGATCTGTTGCCATACTTTTTGATATTTGGCTCTAATCGTTGTTTGATCGCTGGAGGCAACCAGAAGCCATGAACCCGTAATGGTAGTGTAGCCGTCACCATGCATGTTGATGATTACATATAGGCCCTGGTTATAGGCATAATCAGCAACTTGTTTAATTCTGGCCAGCCACGCGGCATCAATGGTGTAATTCGGTGCCGATCCTATTTTACTCAAATATGAAACAGGAATACGGATTGTTTTAAAGCCTGCGTTTTTTACCGCCGTAATGAGAGCCTGTGAGATGGTTGGGTTGCCCCAGACCGTTTCACTCGGTGTGCCGTTGGAATTGGCTTCAAGCTGATTTCCCAAGTTCCAGCCTGCGCCCATTGCGGCAACAATTTGTGTCTGATTGGAAGCCTGCGCCACCGGAAACCAATTCGGAACCATTGGAAACAAAACACCCAGAACCAGTAAAAAGACCCAAACTGATTTGATTTTTGACAACATCCAAAACTCCCCCTATCCATTTTATTCAATCGGTAATTAGATACTTTTACTATAAAAGGAAAAATAACCCAATTCAATATAAATTTTTTTATTTCCATAGAATATTTTTTGTTTGGGTTATTGAATATTTCGGAAAGTTAAACACGCGTTGGTAAGAAGATTAAAGAATAATTCCCGGGCACTGGAGATATTTGTAAAACCAGGCTGATTCGGATGCTGAATTCAGCCCGGTTAGCTGGAGAATGTCCGATGCCTTTAGAAGCCTGAATGATTTTGGAAAGAATCCGTTAAGGTTACTCTTCCCTTTTGGCAGTGTCCGATATTATCTTTGCGTTGGATACGTATAATTCATGAATTCATCATGAACCCGTTTTAATAATTCCGGAATCGCTAAACTCTGGGGACAATGTTTGGCACAAATTCCACAAGATACACATCGATCGGCACTGGAACCCGCTGGCACCAAATTGCTTTGATAAACTGCTTTATCGATCACATGGGATTCCATTAAATGCTGGCTGTTGTACAACCTAAATATTTCTGGAATCGCTACCCCGCGAGGGCATGGCATACAATATTCACAGCCGGTACAGCCAATGCTCTTTTTCGCTTCATAAGCCTCCCGGATCATTTGAATCAGTTTCCGATCTTCTTCTGACATTACCTGGGCAGCCGAATGTTCAAAAATCTGCAGATTATCCTTTAATTGCCCCAAAGTGCTTGTACCACTTAAAATTACCGATACCTCCGGCATATTGTAAAGCCAACGAAAACACCATTCTACCAGTGAGCGTTTTTCTGAATATTGATGTATCAAATCCTGCGCTTCCTGTGGAGCATACTTGAGTATATAACCTCCCCGGAGCGGTTCCATGATGACAGCCGCCAAACCTTTTGCTGCGCCATATTTCAAACCTTCCACGCCAACTTGTTGTCTCTCATCCAAGATATTGAGCTGGATTTGAAACATTTCCCACTCATAGGCGTCCACAATTTCTTTAAATGCCTTGAAGGTATTGTGAATCGAAAAAGCTTTATGAGATATTTTCCCTTTTTGCACCATTTTATCGAGAAAAGTAAAACCGTCAAATTTTTTAACCTTTTCCCAATTACCATAGTTCATATTATGAAGAAGATACACATCGATATGATCCGTTCCCAGTCTCATCAATTCTTCATCAAGATATTTTTCGAAATCTCCATATTTTTCAATGTTCCAAATGGGACTTTTGGTGGCTAAATAAGTTTTTTTGCGGTAGCCATCCTTTAAAGCCTTTCCCGTAATCCATTCGCTATCTTTATAGATATAAGCGGTATCAAGATAATTTACCCCATGATCGATTGCATAACGGATCATTGCAATCGCTTCTTTTTCATCAGCAGGTAACCGCATGCAACCCAGGCCAAATCGAGACACTTTCATCTCTGTTTTTCCATATTGGATATACTCCACCGGCTTTCACTTCTTTCTCGTTTTATAGGAATCATTGTTTTCCACAGTTAAACGATATGATGATCCATGAGGCTCTTTGCGCAATCCGTCACGGTTTCCTCCGCCGATCGCGAGCGCCACCCCAACAGACGTTGGGCCTTTTCCGGCGTATGGCGGTGTTTTCTCCCCAGTCCCGGCAGTACTGAACGAAGCTCCGGATTAAATAACGCCAGGAGCCGAAACACCCAATCGGGCATGGTTCGCGCAGGAACCTTGCTGGCCGAACTTCCAAGCCTCGTGCGCAAGGTTTTGGCAATGTCAGTCATCCACATAAACTGGCCAACCGCAATAAATCGTTCTCCGGCTGCTCGGGTTGACATCATTGCCCGGATATGGATGTCAACCAGGTCACGTACATCCACAACCTCAAACCCCAGGCGGGGAGTGGCCGGAAAACGCCCTTGCAAGAGGCTTCCAATCACCTGTACCGAACCTACGTTATCTGCAGATAACACCGGACCAAACACTGCACCCGGCAGAATCGTGGTCAATGTTGTGGGACCGTCCCATTCCTTCATGAATTGCCAGGCGGCCAGCTCGGCAAGGGTCTTTGACCTCCTGTAGTTATTCAGAGTATCGTCTTTGGGGTCAGTCCAGAGGGACTCGTCGGTGACCCGATCTTCACCATATGATGACGGGCTGGCGGCAGCACAGGCTGATGTCATTACCACGCGCTTACACCCGGCTTTAGTGGCGGCACGTAAGACTCGTAATACTCCGTCACATGCAGGAACGATCAAAGCATCCGGACTTTTTGGGTTATCTCTGCCAAGTGGAGAGGCTACGTGAAGTACATAGTCGCATCCTGCTACCGCCTCTTCCCATCCGGGGTCCAAGGTCAGATCAGCGGGAAAAAAGGTTAAACGATCACCGGGGTAATCCCCGGGATCAATAACTGTGGAAATGGACGCCCGGAATGCTTGCTCCTTTGACAGGCTGCGCACGGTGGTGCGCACTGTAAAACCGCGTCTTAAAAGCTCAACAATGCACCAGCTGGCGATGAATCCAGTCCCACCCGTCACTAAAACGGTCTCCGCATGATTCGGAATTTGTTTTGACATCGTCTAAGAAACCTCCTTGAAAATATTCCTTATCGTCAGCGTCAAACTTCCACCACTGTAAACATCATCTCAAGATGCTGCGAATATTCGATTTCATGCACCAATGCCAGCGCAAAATCCGCTTAGCTCAAGTAATATTGCTCCAAAAACTATGGCGTCTTTGCATAAACCTGCTAACCTCATCCAAAATTGATCATATAGCTTTTGGCCCGTGTTTCATCTGTGCAAGAAGCCCGGCCGTTTCAATCGTGATCAGGCGCTTAGCCTATAGAATATAAAAAGTAAGTGGTTAGCCAGTTAATCTACCCTGTTTACTTTGTCTAAGAACGGAATGATTACAGCGAGGATTGAACCCGTTTCACCGAAAGTAATAGCATGTCCCTTGCCCTTAAGCGCTATAAGTTCTGTCTGCGGGACATGAGCCAACAGTTCCTTGGTTTGAGTATAGGGATGTACGACGTCCTGCGTACCCCATACTACCATTACAGGCAAATTTGACTTACCAAGAAGATCATAATCCTCCGGTTGCCAATCGGAGTCGTAGTTCCTGAGAGCATTAAGAATCCCATCGCCGAACCCGCGGAAACGTGTCTGTTCTTTCATCCAAGCTGCCATACCCGTCTGCCCGGGTCTCTCTGCGTATGCCTTATTCATCATGTTTTGGGTATATGAGGCTCCAAGCACACGAAAGAGCCAATCAGCGACAACCGGCCAAGTGGGGGTATTCCTCACATATAAGTCCCGCCCGACGCCTGCCGGGGACATTAGGGAAACCGATTTGACCCGGGCAGAATCTTTCGCCGTGAAGGCAGCGACAATTGCGCCGCCAAATGATGCGCCGATAAAATTGACAGGTTTTTTTATACCGAGCCCATCGAGAAGTTCATGGAGTTGGGTAATATAAAATTCTTTGGTATAAGGTACCCTAGGCCGGTCGGAATAACCGTAGCCAAGCAGATCGGGCACGATGACATGATATCCTGCATGAACTAACGGTTCCTGCCAATTTTGAAATCCGTAACCGCCTACCACAGCGCCGTGAACTAGTAATACAACGGGTCTATCGTCCGGTCCTGATACCCGTACATGCATGGTTCCCAATGATGTTTTGATAAACTGTTGTGCTTTGCCATCTTGTAGCAGTTTTGCCCGGACTGTATCATCCAGCGTATCCCGCATTCCATCGGAAAGTGGGTAGCTAGCTGCAAGGACAATCATGATTACGGCTAATATGATGCCAAGCCACTTCACGATGGTCGGCGTGACTTTAGAGCGATTTTGATTCATATTATTCTCACTCCTATAAAAGGTTTTTTGCACTTAGTTTCTTTGTTGTTTATCATTATAACTTGAAATACCCAATGCAGATATAACACTGTTGCAAAAAAATTGCCTAATCCCGCAAAAAAAAGAAAGCCGCCGCCTGCTGAAATAAACAACAGGCGGACGGCTTTATCCAATTAAATATTTTAATTGCCGCTATTATAATAAGCAACAGCCAGGGAGTTTTTCTGCAATTCCTTGATATCCTGGAATGGAGGCAAGCCAAATAGCCGCTTATACTCCCGGTTAAACTGTGTTGGGCTTTCATACCCGACTTCAAAAGCTACCCTGGTTGCATCCTTTGAACCGCTCATCATCAGACGCCTTGCTTCCTGTAGCCGGATTTGTTTCTGAAACTGCAAAGGCGCCATTGCGGTGAGGGCTTTAAATTTATGCTGCAATCCCGATACACTCATATTGGTTTTCTTGGCAAGTTCATCGATGGTATAAGACTTGGAATAATTATCTTTAATTAAAGCAATTGCTTTACTGACTCCTTCACTCTGTTGGTCAAAGAGCGCCTTCTGAAAAAACAGCTGTCCATACTCTCCCGTCAGCAGATGAAATATCATTTCCCGTTTGATAAGTGGCGCTAAAAAACCAACATCCTGGGGTTTGCCATTGAGTTTCAATAACCTGGTAAATAAATCAAACAGTTCGCTATCGGCCTTTCCGATAAAAGCCCCAACACTTAACTCTTTATACTTTGGCTTTATATCGATTCCGGCATCCAGTATCACCGAAGCAATTTCTTCGGTGGTGAAATCAATTCGCAGGCTGATATAAGGGAGTCTTCTTGTAGCTCCAACCACTTGAACGAGTGCCGGTATACCAATCAAGGATGCCAAGAGACTGCCTGGCGGCGCATAAAAAATATCCTTGCCGATTTGAATCTTCTTTTCTCCCCGTAAAATAAGGCAAAATGCGGGAGATAAAACGCTGGGAATCGGCGGCGTTGCATAACCGTTTCTACAAATATAAAAACGCGGGATAACGGTTTGGTTTTTGCCGTCCGCGGTGGTAATCCTCTCAGTCTGAGCAATGATTTGGTCTATGGTTTCTTGAGCAATTGATCCTTGTTGATCATGCAAATCAGGGATTTTTACTTTCTCCATGAAATCTTACCCCCTCTTGAGTTCCACCACGGTGGCTCCCATGCCGCCTTCATTTTGCTCGGCGATATAAGAGGTTTTTACCATGGGATTCTCCCGCAAATACTGCTGCACCGCACTCCGTAAAGCCCCGGTTCCTTTGCCGTGGACAACCCTGAAACGCAGGAGCCCCGCCATAATGGCCTTATCCAAATATTTCTCCAGTTCATAAAGGGCTTCATCCACAGTCATGCCCCGCAAACTCAGTTCCGCCGAGATATTTTTGGTAGTTTCCAGACCGGTTTCACCGCTGGTTTTCGGGCGCTGTCTCACCTGAACTTTTTCTTCCTCCACCAGCTCCAAATCATGAAATGGCAAATTTACTTTGATGATCCCCAGTTGAACCTGGGCGCCGTCGTTGCCGATGTCGGTGATGGTGCCGACTTGACCTAAAGAGACAGCCCGGACTTTCTGGCCATTCTTAAGTTCAGCCGCATTCACCGTCAGGCCTTTTTCCGATTCTGGGGTTTTCTCCTCCAAACGCCCGAGTTTTTCCGATATTTTGCTTCGGGCCTCGTTTGCAATGGCCGGAAGTTCTTCATGACGGCCCTCACGCAACTTCCGCAACAAATTTTCACTCTCGCGCCTCGCTTCCAGAAGGATTTCACGGGCTTCAGCTTTGGCCTGTCGTAATAATTCGGCTTTTTCACGCTTTAGCTTTTCCAGTTCCGATTCAAATTGAGTTTTAAACTGTTCGCCCTTTAAGCGGGCTTCGGTGGTTACTTGCCTGTCTTCGCGGGCCTTCTTGCGGTCAATCTCGATTTGGCGCAACATCTCTTCGACTTTCATGGTGGCAGCCGAAATCAGACTGCGGGCCCTTTCGATGATCGGACCGGACAAACCCAGTTTGGAAGCGATTTCAAAGGCTTGACTGCTTCCGGGAACCCCGATTAATAAATGATAAGTTGGCTTTAAAGTTTGGATGTCAAATTCCACCGAGGCATTCTCGATCCCCGGGGTCTGATAGGCAAAAGCTTTTAATTCACTATAATGGGTGGTAGCCACGGTTCTAACATTCAATTGATGCAAATGAGTCAATATGCTCATGGCCAAAGCCGCGCCCTCCGCCGGGTCCGTACCGGCCCCCAACTCATCCAGCAACACCAGGCAATGGCTATCTACGGCGCCTTCAATAATCTTGACAATCTGCGTCAAATGGGACGAAAAAGTCGATAAACTCTGTTCTATACTTTGTTCATCCCCAATGTCGCAAAATATCTTGTCAAAAACCGCGATTTCCGAACCGGCGGCAGCCGGGATATGCAACCCGGCCTGGGCCATTAGGGTCAAAAGTCCGATGGTTTTTAAAGTCACTGTTTTGCCCCCGGTGTTGGGACCGGTGATGACCAGGGTGTCAAAAGCTTTACCCAATGAAACGCTAGTGGGAACTACTTTCCCAGCCAGCAGGGGATGCCTGGCGTTGTGTAAATCCAGTTTTGATTCCAGATTCAGCGCCGGCCGGATCCCGTCAATGGCCAAACTATATTGCCCTTTGGCAAAGGCCAAATCCAAACGGGCCAGAATTTCAATACTGCTCTGCAGGGATACGCCAACATCCCGGACCCTTCCGGAGAGGTCGCTCAAAATACGGTGAATCTCTTCGCTTTCCTGGGTCTCGACGATTCTTAGCTGGTTATTGATTTCCACCACACTCATGGGTTCAATGAAAAGCGTCGCCCCGCTGGCCGATTGATCATGGACAATCCCTGGAAACAGTCCGCGGTATTCCTGTTTAACCGGGATTACATAGCGGTCGTTCCGCATGGTCACAATCAATTCCTGTAGATATTTTACATTATCGCTGGCGCGGATGATCCCGTCCAGTTTGTCACGGATTCGCCCCTGCAAAACCTTCATTTGGGAACGCAAACCATGGAGGGTGGCGCTGGCACCGTCCAAGATCTCCCCGCCCGGCCCGATACAACGGTCTATTTCCCTTTCCAGCGCAGGAAAACTTCCGAGCCTGCCGCCCCATTCCGGCAATATTTGAAGCTCATCCGCCTTCTCCGTCAGAAATTCCCGCATTAACCGGGATGCCCTCAGTGTAGCGCCGACTTCCAGCAACTCTGAGGGTGCCAGTATCCCATTAATGGAAGCTTTCTTGATCTGGAGCCTGATATCAAAGACGCCGCCCAGGGGTGGGCGCTCGGCTTTCACTAAGATCTGCACCGCTTCCGAAGTAACCTGAAGCCCTTCCTCGATCCGGACCGGGTCCGTCAAAGGCAGGAGCTCCCCGGCAAGTTCCTTGCCAAGCGTTGAAGTGGCATAGGCTGACAATTTATCGATGATTTTTTGGTATTCTAAAACCCGTAAAGTCCGTTCCAACAAAATGATCCATCCTTCTTATTTTCCAATTGATCAAGCATTTCACTGAGCTTTGATCGACCGAAACCGTCATTCCTTTTTTCGTAGGTTTCGTAGCCGACGGTCTTTTGCCGTTATCCCAAAACATTTTTAACCACGAAAAGCACGAAATTCAGGAAAATTATCTAACTCTTGTTCTTTTCAATTCGGCCATCCCAGAATCGTCTCTCGTCCTTGAACGGACGGATATAGTATATTGTAACATAAATAAAAGCAGACTTCATTGAAAAATCCAATGAAGCCTGCTTCATGAAGCTCCTTTGATTAGCCCGCCGAAACGATGGACATCTTCTGTATTAAGGCTTCCCGCCAAACTTCATCCATGGACTCCACCAACACAATCGTTACCTTGCGGGCCACATTATCCGGAAGCTCCTCCAGATCCTTCTCGTTTTCTTTGGGAATAAGGATTCTCTTGATACCGCTGCGATGAGCGGCCAGAATTTTTTCCTTAAGCCCGCCGATAGGCAATACCCGGCCACGTAAGGTGATTTCACCGGTCATGGCCACATCTTTCCGGACCGGTTGCCCGGTTAAAGCGGAAACAATGGCCGTAGCAATGGTAATACCGGCTGAAGGGCCATCTTTCGGGATCGCCCCTTCCGGAATATGAATATGAATGTCAAAATGTTCGTTAAAATCTTCTTCAATTCCCAATTCCTTGGCGCGGGAACGAATATAACTGAACGCCGCCTGAGCTGATTCCCGCATCACCTCGCCTAACTTTCCGGTAAGGATCAGCTGGCCTTTCCCTCTCACCAGGGTAACTTCGATCGATAAAATCTCACCGCCCACTTCAGTCCAGGCAAGACCGGTAGCGATTCCGACCTGGTCGGTTTCTTCGGCCAAACTGTGCCGGTATTTGACAGCGCCTAAAAATTTCTGCAAGGTATTTTTATTGATCCGCACCGGTTTTTTAGAAGTTTGAACAATCTCCCGGGCCGCTTTCCGGCAAATAGCGGCTAGCTGCCGTTCCAAACTCCGGACTCCCGATTCCCGGGTGTAACCATTGATAATTTGCCGCAGCATGGTCTCGGGAACCATCAGATCCTGATCTTCCATCCCGTGTTCCTTGGCCTGTTTAGGCAATAAATGCCGTTTGGCGATCTCCAGTTTTTCTTCTTCAGTATACCCCGCAATACTGATAATCTCCATCCGGTCAAGGAGCGGCCGGGGAATATTATGGTAAGTATTGGCGGTTGTAATAAAGAGTACTTTGGAAAGATCAAAGGATACTTCCAAATAATGATCTCCAAAAGCACAATTTTGTTCTGGATCCAAAACTTCCAATAAAGCTGCCGAGGGATCGCCACGGAAGTCCGCGCTCATTTTGTCGATCTCATCCAATAGAATAACCGGATTTTTAGAACCGGCCTGTTTCATGATTTGAATGATTTTGCCGGGCATGGCCCCAACATAAGTGCGCCGGTGGCCTCTGATTTCCGCTTCGTCCCGGACTCCACCCAAAGAAAACCGGACAAACTTGCGGTTGAGAGCCCTGGCAACGGATTTGGCGAGTGAGGTCTTACCGACACCGGGAGGCCCTATCAAGCAAAGAATCGGTCCTTTTAATTTTTTGGTCAATTGGCAGACCGCCAAATATTCCAGGATCCTTTCTTTCACTTTCTCCAGTCCATAATGATCCTCGTTCAATATCTTTTCGGCCGCATTCACATCCAGGCAATCCTCGGTTTCCGTATTCCAGGGCAACGCCAGGAGCCAATCGATATAGTTGCGGACTACCACGGCCTCTGCGGACATGGGAGGCATTTTGGACAAGCGATCAATTTCTTTTAAGGTTTTTTCCTCAGCTTCCTGAGGCAGGGTCAATTTGGCCAGTTTGGAACGAAGTTCTTCCACTTCCGCAGTACGCTCGTCGGCATCACCCAGTTCCTTCTGGATAGCCTTCATCTGTTCACGCAGATAATACTCTTTCTGCGTTTTCTCCATTTGTTTGCGAACCCGTAAATGGATTTTGCGTTCCATTTCCAAAATGTCGATTTCTTTCACCAAAAAAGAACAAAGGGTTTCTAACCTGGTTCTGGCGGATACCGCCTCCAGTATCTGCTGTTTGTCCTCAACTTTTAAACTTAGATGAGAAGCGATAATATCGGCCAATCTTCCCGGATCTTCGATATTATTGACAGATACCATAACCTCGGGCGGAACTTTTTTGCTCATCTTGATAAATTGCTCGAATTGATAAAGGGTTGACCTCATTAAGGCTTCCGTTTCAACATTTTTTTCCTCAATTTCGGTAACCTCAGAGAGCTGAACCAAATAATAAGGATCAACTTGAATATATTGATCGATGCGTACCCGGCGCAGACCTTCAACCAGTACTCGAATCGTGCCGTCCGGTAATTTTAACAACTGCTTGATCTCAGCCATTGTCCCCATCTCGTAAATCTCATCCTGATTGGGATCATTGACCTTCGCCTGGCGTTGAGCTGCCAAAACGATTAAGCGATCATGAATCATAGCCTCTTCAAGAGCACTGATTGACTTATCTCTACCTACATCCAGCGGAACAACCATAAACGGAAAAACAATCATTCCACGTAACGGTAGTAAAGGGAGTGACTCTTTAAAAGGGGCGGCCTCTGTTTCTCCCAACTTTGACACTGGCTACCACCTCCTGGATTTAATTGCGGCTTTCTTCTGTACCTCAGAGCCTGTAAACAGATTCTGTAAACAGATACTTTATTCTTGAAATGCTTCCAAGTTCCTTTGAGTAATTTATGGAGAAAAATCCAAACTTCGAGATCCGTACGGAACCCGGGTTTCTTTAATTAGCGGTCAACTCTTCCTGAAGCTGTTCCCACTGGTCATACAAACCGGCTAATTTTGTTTCAACATCGGTAAGTTCCTGGCCGTATTCCATACTCTTTATATAATCGGTTTGAACTTCAAAATTATTTAATAAAGACAGCAATTCTTTTTTTCGACCTTCCAGACTTTCAATTTCGGTTTCAATTTGATTTAAATTGCGTTGCTTACGTTTCAGATCCCGTTGCGCTTCTTTATTTTGTTCCCGTTGCACACTGGCGGAGCTTTTGGGTTTTTGGCAATCCTTGGCCCCGGCTTGACCCAACTTTTGATTAAATTCCACATAATCCTGGTAAGTCTGGAAAAATTCCAGCGTATTGTTAACCAGGGCAACATAACGATCAACTACCGCATTGAGAAAAGAACGATCATGGGATACGATCAAAACGGTCCCGCTATAAGATGCCAGCGCCTCTTCCATTACCTCAATCGAGTCCAGGTCCAAATGGTTGGTGGGCTCGTCGAGAATCAAAAAGTTGGCCTTTGAGAGCATCAACTTAATCAAACCCAAGCGGCGTCGTTCTCCTCCGCTAAGGTCGGTCATGGATTTAAAGACATCATCTCCGCTGAATAGAAAGCGTCCTAAAATGGTTCTGGCTTCGGTGTTGTCAAGATCGGCAGCCTCCATGATTTGGCTGAAGGGCGTCCCAGATAGCTCTTCCCCCGTGGTTAACTGGGAAAAAAAGCTGGGGTAAACCTCATAACCGATCCGGATCCGCCCCTCATCAGGATCTTCCTGGTTTTGGATCATTCGCAGCAAAGTAGTTTTACCGGCCCCGTTTGGCCCGATTAAACCTACTTTCTCTCCGGCTTCGATAATCAAATTGACGCCCCGGAAAAGAGATTTTCCATTATAGCTCTTGCTTACATTCTCTAGCTCCAATACTCTCCTGGAACTGGCAACCGACTCTTGAAAATTCATTTTTAAAGACTTATCATTGACCAGGGGTTTCTCGATCCGTTCGACCTTCGATAAACGTTTTTCAATACTATGGGCCTTGCGTTTGCTTTTTTCGGTAGCCCGCGATTCCCGGATAAATTTATCCAGACGGGAGAGCTCCTTTTCCTGCTGTTCAAAGGCCTTCATATCGGCTTGAAGCTGAAGTTCTTTTTGCTCACGGTAAAAAGTGTAATTACCCCGGTATCGTTTGATCTTACAAAACTCGATTTCAAAAATACCCTTCACCACATGGTCTAAAAAATAGCGGTCATGGGAGATCAAGAGTACGGCGCCGCTAAAGTCGGCCAAAAATTCTTCCAGCCATTCAATAGCCGAGATATCCAAGTAATTGGTGGGTTCATCCAAAAAAAGAATATCCGGAGTCGTCAGCAAGATTTTCGCCAGGGAAACCCTGGTCCGCTCACCGCCACTTAAAACCCTTATCGGATCCCTCCAACGTTCTTTGGGGAATCCCAGCCCTCGTAGAACACCTTGAATCCTTCCCTCAATTTGATAGCCGCCCAATTGCTCAAATTTTTCGGTCAAGCTATGGTGGTCCTCGATGAGTGCGGCAAGCCCGGCCTGTGAAAGAGTCGAAGCCGACATTTGTTGTTGCAAGTTATTGATTTCCAACTGTAACTCGTCCAAATCCCGGAAAATATTCCGGAGTTCTTCGTAAATTGTAATGTCAACGTCAAAATCGGGTTCTTGCTTTAAATATCCGATACGGCAATTTTGGGCCAGATGAAATTCACCGCTGTCGTAATCTTCTTCACCGGTGAGGATTTTCATTAAGGTAGTTTTACCGCAACCATTCCGGCCGACCAAACCCCATTTCTCACCGGGCTGGATCGTTAAATCGATATCCCGCAATATTGGAGTAGCGCCGTAAAATTTATTCAAATTGTTGAGTTGGATAAGTGGCATAATTTGTTCCTACCGCATTTTAATTTAGAAAATAGTAGCACCCAGGTGTCAGACTCAAAATAAAAAAACCTGACAAAGGAATTCCTGACTCCTTAAATACATTCTTTCACTCCACGATTCCCATCCGGTTAACCGGCCAATACCGCCACCAGGCTTTGCCCTTGATGTTTTTAATCGGCAAAGCACCCCAATACCGGCTATCTTTACTGTTGTTCCGGTTATCACCCATTGTAAAGACTTCATGATCGGGGACGATAAAAGGGCTGTAGTCGGCGACCGGGGCCCGGTCCGGCGTGATGAAAGGTTCTTTCAACGGTTTATCATTGATATAAACCACACCGCCCTGGACCTTGATGGTCTCCCCCGGCAGCCCGATGATTCTTTTCACAAAATCGCCATTAAACTCAGCCGCCGCCGGCGGCTTAAAAACAACAATGTCAAAACGTTGCGGTTTTTTAAACCAATAGGCTGTTTTATTCAATAGAAATTGATCACGAACCATAATCGTAGGATGCATCGAGGGTGACGGCACAACCTGAGCTTGGAGAAAAAAAGTATGAATGATTAAGAATAAAATCACTGCCGGTACCACGACTTCGTAAACATCCTTTAAAAAGCGGCGAAAACTATACCCTTCCGCCTTAGTGGGCTGGGATACAATTTTTTTAACGGCCTTTTTGGGCATTCATTTCACTCCTGTTATTTTCGTTATATTAGATTGGAAACGTAATCCGTAAATAAAAATTTCGGCACAGACAATTATAACATATATTTTATTTTTGAGAATAAAAAAAGCAAGCCGCAGAGTATCGAAGATAAAACCGTTCCAGTCAATTCGTTACTCTTTTTCTTGCCTTGATTTCAGGAATATATTCTTTCTTGTTTTCTAAAAATTACCGGGGATCGGTCCTTTGAATGGTACCGCCCTTTACCAGTTGTGTCAAGGTTACCAATTTATACCCTTTTACCCGTAATCCCTGGATGATTCCGGGTAAGGCCAAATGAATTTCTTTGCTGGAGTCACTGGCATGACAAAGGATGATTGCGCCGGGAAAGCTCCTTTTTAATACCCGGTCCATCATGTAGTCAGGGCCTGGATTTTTCCAATCCAAAGAATCCACCGCCCAGATTACGGTTTCGAATCCCAATTCCCTAGCGGTATCAATGACCACATCATCATAGTCTCCGTTGGGCGGGCGGAAAAACGGGGCTACCCGGCCTGCCGCCGACAACAAGTCATCATATGCTTTGGATATATTTTCTTTCACTTCTTCTTTCGAGTACTGACTGAGATTAATATGCTTATCACCGTGACTGGCAACTTCATGACCGCCACCTACAATTGCTTTGACCAGATCTGGATGTTGAACGGCCCACGGGCCGGATAGAAAGAAAGTTGCCGGAACCTGGTTATCCTGGAGCACCTTCAACACCAACGGCAAAGTTTTTTCCCCCCAGCTGATGTCGAAAGTCAAACAGACTTCTCCGGATTTTTTCACCGAAAAAATCGGCATTTCTCTAGCGATTAAGCCTATGGTCGGCAGAATTCCGCCACTGGTAAACTTGCCGCTGAAATATCCCAAAACAAACACAACCATGAATGCAAAAAACATCATCAAAGTTCTTTTGGCATAGAAAATCTTCATCCTTTTGCCCCCTCATCTAAACATATTCCTGTAAACTCGGGAGCAGAACCAGGAGGTTGCAGACATGCGCATAAAAAATAGGCCCAAAAAGCAGGGCCTAATTTTTAAAAAATTATCACTTCTTACCTACGGCATCCTTTAAAGCTTTACCAGCTTTAAATACAGGAACCTTCCTAGCTGCGATTTTAATTTCAGCGCCAGTTTGAGGATTACGGCCTTTACGGGCCTCTCTCTTACGGACTTCAAAACTACCGAAGCCGACTAATTGAACCTTTTCACCTTTTGAAAGACTTTGGGTCATAGCGCCAATAATCGCATCAATCGCCTTCCCAGAATCTTTCTTTGTTAGACCACTCTTTTCGGCAATTTTATCGATGAGTTCGGTTTTGGTCATTCATAATTCACCTCCTTCCGAAAGAAGTGGAAAATAGTTCAGTTATTAAACGGTATAAACTTGGAAAATAATGCTATACTGTTTATTCTAGATTCTTCCCCCATCTCCTGCTTTTCAAACAAAAAAAATCTGATTTTTTTCAAGGTGGCACTGTGTTTCGGGAATTTCTCCTGCTAGATTAGATATTTTATTCCGAAATGACCATAATTTTTTTTTAAAACCTTAATGAACCGTACCTAATCTTGCCCTCCTCTTGCACATATTAAAAAAGTTCTTTAAATAATAAAAAAAATGGTCTGCTTGGACCATTTACAACAAGTGCCGGTATATACTTAAATAATTTTAAAGAATAATACAGATTAACCCCCCGCTGCCTTCATTCAAAATCTTGGTTAAAGTCTCTTGCAATTTTTCTTGGGCATCCTCGGGCATTCGCGTAAGTTTAACCTGAATGCCTTCTTTTACCAAGTCATACATGGTTTTCCCAAAGAAATCCGTCTGCCAAATCCGGGATGGATCTTTCTCAAATTCTTCCGTCAAATACTTTACAAATTCTTCCCCTTGTTTTTCTGTCCCGACAATGGGTGTTACTTCGGTATTGATTTCGGCCCGAATCATATGAATTGAGGGTGCGCTGGCTTTCAGCTTAACCCCGAAGCGGTGTCCATGTTTGATTAATTCAGGTTCTGCCAAGGTTAACTCCGATAATACCGGTTGCACAACGCCATAACCCGTTTGCCTGACCTGGGCTAATGCATCGGAAACTTTATCATATTCTCGTTTGGCCGTCGAAAGCTCTTGCATAATTTTTAATAAATGATGGTCACCACTGATAACAAATCCTGATTGTTCTTCCAATACCCGATAGAAAAGTGCGCGATCGGTCCGAATCTCAAGATGTAAAGTTCCCTCACCAAGGTCAATCTTATCAATCACGACTTCCTGGATATCTTCGACATTTTTCAAAACGTCAACCATTCCATGAATATCTCTAACCCGGTTTACATCGCCGACAGCAGAATATATCGCGTTTTCAAACCGAGATCGCAGCCAATGATCCGGTTCAAGTTCCTCAATCCATTTTGAAAAATCAATCCGGATTTCCCGAACTGGAAACATATAAAGTAACTCTTGGACTACACTTTCAATCTGTTCTGTTTTTAAATGCAAACAATCCATAGTTAAAACCGGCACACTATATTTATTTTGTAAATCTGCGGCTAAATCCTGGGTCTCGGCTTCACCGGGATGAATGGAGTTTAAAATGACTACAAAAGGTTTACCTAAAGCTTTGAGCTCATTGATGACCCTTTCCTCGGCATGAATATACTGTTGCCTTGACAGATCCGTAATGCTGCCGTCGGTTGTAACAACCAGTCCAATCGTGGAATGATCGTTAATCACCTTTTTAGTCCCCATCTCGGATGCTTCCACAAAACTAATCGGTGTTTCCAGCCAAGGCGTAATCACCATCCTAGGACCATTCTCATCTTCATAGCCCACGGCCCCATCTACTGCATAGCCAACACAATCAACCAAACGGACCTTGAAGTGAACATCGCCTACAGTGACTTCTACCGCTTCGCTCGGAACAAATTTCGGCTCGGTTGTCATAATCGTCCGGCCGTTTCCACTTTGCGGCAATTCATCTTGAGCCCTTTCCCGGTCATAAGCATTTGCAATATTCGGAATTACCAGCTGTTCCATGAATTTCTTGATGAAGGTAGACTTTCCCGTACGTACCGGTCCTACCACGCCAATATAAATATCACCATCGGTCCGTTCGGCAATATCTCGCAAGACATCATAAGTCTTCATCTTTTCCCCCCCTTTCAACGCCCATTGGCGTATTTGCACGCTCTTGCCCCCCAAATAATTTAAATCCGGGAATTGTTTCATCCCCCCTTCACCAGCTTACAGAGTTGCCCATAAACAGTATATATATATTGACAGCGCCACATCAATATAACTAATCATCCATAATAATTGGACAAAAAAAAAGCTCCGAATGGGAGCAATGAAACTTGGAATTCAGAAGCCAAAATTCAGAATACCATCTTTCTCCTGGATTCTGACTCTTGCATTCCAATTCCTTATCCTTTTTTGTTTTATTAAATCCAGCTATACGTCGCTGAGACAACCTCTTCCATTTCATGGGTCCGCATTCGCTCCATCAATTGGGCAACCCCATCATGAGGCGGCATTCCTTTAAATAAAATTTGATAGGTAATAGAAGTAATCGGCATCTCAATATTTAATTGTTTTGCCAATTCATAGGCAGCCTGTGTCGTTGTTACTCCTTCAACCACCATTTTGGTGGAAGCCGTGATTTCTTCCAGGGTTTTTCCACTGCCAAGTTCACGACCGGCCCAGGCATTCCGGCTATGTTTGCTTCCTGCTGTGACAAAAAGATCCCCCATGCCGGACAAGCCGGCGAAAGTTGGTGTTTTTGCACCCATGGCTGCTCCTAAACGGGCGATTTCCGATAACCCCCTGGTGACCAAAGCGGCCTTTGAATTGTCTCCAAAGCCGAGGCCATCCGAAATCCCGGCTGCCAGAGCGATAACATTCTTCAAAGCCCCTCCCAGTTGTACTCCGGTACGATCCGGATTGGTATATACCCGAAAACGGGGCGATATCAATAAATCTTGAACTTCTTCCGCATATTTCAACACCGGCGTAGCAACCACAGTAGCAGAAGGAATATTTCTGGCCACTTCTTCAGCATGATTGGGTCCGGATAAAGCCACGATAGCACCCGGATCAAGTCCCGGCAATTCTTCTTCCAGCACTGAGGTTAGAGTTTTCAAACTTTGAACTTCAAGTCCTTTGGACACACTGATAATAATGGCATCTTTTGCAACAAAGGACACCATCTGCCGGGCAACCGAGCGCACCCATTGGGTAGGCACTGCCGTAATTAAGTATTTTTTATTCTTGACGACATTTTCCAAAGAAGTGCTTGCCTGTAAGTCCTGGGGCAAGACCACACCGGGCAAAAAGGTATTGTTGGTATGCTTACTGTTAATTTCTTCTGTGACTTCAGGCTCACGGACCCAAATATCGACTGAAAAACCCTTTTCGGTGCACAATTTTGCCAAAGCGGTACCCCATCCCCCACCGCCAATAACTCCAATTGCATTCATTTCTCTTTGGCTCCTTTTCGATGCTGATATAAGATGCGATGTTCCTGACCATGAATTAAACGGCCAAAATTACTCTTATGACGGTAAATCGCCAAAATGGCAATGATGATGGCAAATAATAGTTTATACGGGTCCAAGGAATAAAATACAAACACCGCTATGGGATAAGCGATTGCAACAATTATAGAAGCTAATGAAACGTATCCCGATATGAAAAAAACTGCCAGCCAGAGCGGGATGATTACCAAAAGACTATAGGGAGTTAAAGCAATGATCGCCCCGAGTGATGTCGCTATCCCCTTGCCGCCTTTAAATTTAGCAAAAACAGGCCAATTGTGGCCGACAATTACTAAAACAGCGGCTAAAATAGCCATATCAAAATGGGGAAAAGGATTAAGCCAACGGCCGATCAAAACGGCAAGAACCCCTTTTAAGACATCTCCAACGAGTACAACCGCCCCGTAAAATGAACCCAGCACCCTAAAAGCATTGGTAGCGCCTACATTGCCACTACCCTGACTTCGTAAATCGGTTTTCTTAAAATGCGTTACAATATCACTGGTAACAATGGAACCGATCAAATAACTTCCAACCAAAATTAAAACCGTTTGCCATATCATAGTCTAGCTCACTCCTGTTTTTTATGCTTGACTGCTAAATCAAATTGGATAGGTGTGCCGCTAAAGGCGAAATATTCACGGATTTTATTTTCGAGATAACGTTGATAGGAAAAATGCATACCTTCAGCATTATTGACAGTGAAAAGAAACTTGGGTGGTTTCACCGCAACTTGATTGCTGAAATAAATTTTTAACATCTTGCCTTTATGCGATGGCGGGCTGTGCAAAGCAATTGCTTCCGAAACAATTGCATTGAGCCGGTTGGTAGGAATTCGAAAAGTATAACTTTCCATAACCTGATCGACGGTAGGGATGATTTTCGATAAACGCTGACCTGATTTGGCTGAAACAAAAACGATCGGCGCATAATCCAAAAAATCCATGGATGAACGGATTTTTTCGGTAAATACAGCCGTTGAACCCCCATTTTTTTCCACCGCATCCCATTTGTTGACTAAAATAAAACAAGCTTTTCCGGCATCCCGAATTATTCCGGCAATTTTCAAATCCTGTTCGGCCACACCGTCATTGGCCTCTAACGCCAAAGCATCTAAAACCAATATCACCACATCGGACCGTTCTACCGCCTTTAAAGCCCGCAGGACGCTGTAATACTCAACTGCCTCCTCAACTTTGGCTTTACGGCGAATTCCCGCCGTATCCACCAATAAATATTGTTTACCCTCCACAATAAGCGGGGTATCAATTGCATCCCGTGTCGTCCCAGGCTCCGCGCTCACAATAACCCGGGATTGACCCAACAATGCATTGACCAGCGACGATTTTCCAACATTGGGGCGTCCCACGAAGGTGACCCGAATACTATCCATATCGGTATCTTTTTCGCTACTAGGGATTTGACTCAAGACTAGATCCAAAAGATCGCCGATATTTTTACCGTGTTCGGCAGAAATCAGCACCGGTTCTCCAAGCCCTAAACGGTATACTTCCGGGTCGGCAGCTTCCGTGAAATTATCGATTTTATTCATAGCCAGTACGACCGGTTTATTGGTTTTCCGGAGCAAGGTTGCGACTTGGTGGTCGGAGGAAGTTAAAGATTCCCGGCCATCAACCACCATCATGATAGCGTCGGCTTCTTCCAGCGCCAACTCTACTTGATTCCTAATCTGGGTCTGTATGGTATCCTTGGCATCCGTAATTCCGCCGGTATCAATCAGTAAAAACTGTCGTCCCAACCACTCTCCATTTGCATATAAACGATCCCGGGTAACACCAGGCGTATCTTCAACAATCGCTAACCGCTGCCTGGCTATCCGGTTAAATAAAGTAGACTTCCCAACATTGGGCCGCCCCACAATGGCTATAACCGCTTGTGCCAACCATCAACACATCCTTTTTCAATGATCCAGGAAAGCCAGTCCTTGGCCCTGGTAGGTACGATTTCGACTTTTCGGGGTGCGCAAGCTGCTTCCAGTTCAACCACCGAAACATCATCTAAGAAAATATTCTGATCTTGTTTCAAAGTAATTTGGGGGATTAGGTACCAGCAATCTTCGGGACCTTGATCGGATTTTATGGCCCGGATGATGTCGTTGCCGGTAAGTAGTCCGGTTACAGTGACCGTAGAGCCAAAAAAATCATTTTGTACCGGTAAAGCCCGAAGCTTAATACCAGGACAGCTTTGTTGCAAAGTTTCAATCACCAATTGCCAAAGCCTGCCCGTGGATTTCCCCGTAACTACAACCAGATCGGCTTCCATTTCCTTTAAATCCCTTAAAGAAACCTGGAAAAAATCCCGAAATTCGGTTAAAAACCACTGAACCAAACCAACCCCATTATCCAATTGGGGATAACCTTCATATTCTTCATCGGCGGGAAAATCTTCCCTCGCTTTAATATACCATTCATCAGCCGCAAAAACAAATCGGGTTCCTATTTTCTCGAAAAGTTTTGTCTGGTAACTGTGGACGATATTCAAAACCTCAGCCGCTTGAACATCCTTATAAGGCTGGAGCGGGTATAATCCTTGCCGGTGTCCTGTCAATCCCACCGGAACAACCGCTAAACTAGCTACGGATGGCCACAACGCCGAAAGATCTTTGATGGTTTGTTCCAATACCGGACCATCATTGATTCCGGGGCAAAGAACCGCTTGCGTATGGACTGTAATGCCGGCTGTTTCCAACCGTTTTAATTGATCCATAATTTTGCCGGCGCTTTTGAGCCCGAGCAATTTTTGCCTTACCTCTGAATCCGTTGCATGGACCGAAATATACAAAGGAGAAAGATGGAGCTTTTCAATCCGTCGCCAATCTGCTTCCGACAGGTTTGTCAGGGTTATATAACTGCCTTGTAAAAAGGAAAGCCGGTAGTCATCATCCTTCACATACAAGGATGAGCGCCCAGCCGCCGGTAACTGATGGACAAAGCAAAAAAGGCAGTGATTATTACAAACCCTAATTTTATCGAAAATAGCTCCTTCTAATTTCAAACCCAATGGCTCTTCCGGATCTTTCTCAAACTCAATCTCCAAAATCTCACCGGATTTTTTAAATACCTCTACGACGAGTTGCCTTTCAGAGCTTAGCACTAAATAATCAATAAAGTCAAGTAATTTATGATGATTCATCCGAAGCAGGATATCGCCGGATTCTATCTCCAACTCTTCGGCAATACTGCCGGGGTCAACTTCCTCGATACGAACGCCTTGATAATTTACCATAAGTCCTCCAAGATTGGTAAACTATTCGCGTTTTGCGAACCAACTCCTGCAAAATGAGAGGAATAAGTTATTCTCCGTTTGAAATTACGAAAGCGCCATTGCTTTCCAAAATAAATCGCACTTTCGGCAACAGGTCGACATCACTTTCAATAATGGCCGCCACCCTATTGGCCTTTATCTGTGGGCCAATGACTGCTAAATCATTTTCGTCAAGGTGTAGCGGTCCTTTTGGGGATTGCGCAAGAAGCTGGGATTGACTGGTACCAATTTTTATATTTCCGATTCCCGATAAATTTTGGCTTTGTAATCCCGGCCAGACCCGGTTCGATTTGAGTGCCGGCTCTCCAAGATCATTTGCCAATTCCAAATCGGATTCTCTTCTTCGCTCCAACGTCTCAGAGTTATCGGCAAAAACAACTGTCAAATCCGCTAAGTTTAAGCTTTCCTTCTTGATATTGCCCAAAGCTTGCTTGGCATCATCAATATTGGAAAAAATACCGTATAATTTGCTTCTCATATCTATCATTCTCCTTTTTTGATACCGTTCGTAAATTGGTTTACGAAGAAGGATTATGGAGGTAAATCATAACGACTTGCTGGATTTCCGGTCCTGTTTAATCAATCATTAGTTTTTCCGAAAACAATTTTTTTTACACATTTGGATTCCTTAGGCGTTTCATCCCCTTTTAACACCATTTACCAAGGGAGAGGCGCGCGCGGGCGTGCATACTCGGATAGCTGCTGGGGAAGCTATTACCGTTAATTTTTCTTTTCCTTATAAAGGGGGTGATAACTTGGATTGGCTGAGAACAATTATTCGTTTTGTAGTTGCAGCTTTGGTGTTGATGTTTATCGGAGCACTGGTGCCTGGCTTCAAATCACTTAATTTTATGAGTGCTTTGTTAGCCGCAATCGTGATTGCTGGAATTAGTTATCTCATTGAGCTCGTTTTAGGACGGGGAATTTCTCCCTATGCCCATGGGGTAGTAGGTTTTTTGGTTTCAGCAGTAGTCATCTATATTACCCAATTTATTGTCCCCGGAATGTCGGTTTCGATTATTGGGGCATTGCTGGCATCACTCATCATCGGGTTAATCGATTTATTTATCCCAACCAAAGTAAAATAATACTTTTTTTATGAATTCACATTTTTTAAAGGCTGTCCTGTTATATCCCAGAAAAAAACTATCGAAGGACAGTCATTAACGCGCAAAACCCGGGTTTTGAAAAAGCAAAGAAGCTACCAAAAATACTTTTTTAGTAGCTTCTTTGCTTTTCTGGCGGGCTAAGGAGGAGGATTTTCGTGAAAAATATTCTAGTGAAACTCCTATTTTTATAAAAAAACAACTTTAATTCGGTAACCCGGCCATCATCACCGGATGCTCCTTTTTTGAAACATCCAGCCTTAGATCCGTGGCTTTGCGTCTCCGGCTTTCGCCGGATTTGCTATTCTCGTTAAGTTGTAAAAAATCAGAAAAAAACTTTTTATAGCTATTTTTATTATACAACCGGATTTATAAATTGTACATGGTTAATTTAACTTTTTACCCAAAAAGCGTTAATTGAGCTGATTCCGTCATTCCCTGCAAACAGCCGTGATTTTGCAAAACTTCAATCACTGCGGAACTTAGACGGGCTCGACTTTTAAGGTCTTCTATCGATAAAAAGGGACCTTCTTTGCGTGCTGCCGCCAAATAATTGGCGGCATTTTCACCGAGTCCTTGTAAAGACGCCAAGGGCGGTAACAATCCCTCCGGAGTGATCATGAACTTCTGGGGGTCGGATTGATAAATATCCACCCGGGTAAAACGAATTCCCCGTAACATGGCTTCGAGTACCATTTCTAAAATGGTTTCCAAGTTTTTTTCTTTTTGGGTTGCATCGTTACCCTTTTGGCGAATCTCAGCCAAAGCGTTACGTACCGCCCCTTCACCATGGACCACTTTGTCGGCATCGAATTCGTCGGCTCGAACTGTGAAATAAGTGGCATAATAAGCTTCCGGATGATTAACCTTGAACCAGGCAATCCGGAAGGCCATCATTACATAAGCCACAGCGTGAGCCTTCGGAAACATGTATTTGATCTTCAGACAGGAATCGATGTACCAATCGGGAACATCGTGCTCCTTCATGACCTTAATGTCATCTTCTTCAAGGCCCTTGCCTTTACGGACTTTTTCCATGATCTTAAAGGACGTCTTGGGTGGTAAACCCTTAAAAATCAAATAGTTCATAATGTCGTCACGGGTACAAATGACTTCCTTCAAGGTAGCCGTGCCATTTCGAATCAAGTCCTGGGCATTGCCGAGCCAAACGTTGGTTCCGTGGGATAATCCCGAGATACGGACCAACTCGGCAAAGGTGGTCGGGTGGGTATCTTCGAGCATCTGACGGACAAAACCGGTGCCGAACTCGGGAATCCCGAGGGTACCCAAGTCAAATCCCAGCTGTTCCTCGGTAATTCCCAGCGGTTCCACGGAGGAAAAAATCTTCATGGTAGTGGGTTCGGCCATGGTTACGGTCCGGGGATCGATACCGGTCAAATCGTTCAGCATCCGGATAACCGTCGGATCATCATGGCCCAAAATATCGAGCTTCACGAGACGGCCTTCGAGGGCCCCGTGATATTCAAAGTGAGTGGTAATCCAATCCGCCTTCTTATCATTAGCCGGATACTGAATCGGGGTAAAGCTATATATCTCCTGGTCTTTGGGGACCACGTAAAGTCCGCCCGGATGCTGTCCGGTGGAACGGCGTACCCCGGTACAACCTTTAGCCAATCGGCTCATTTCCGCCTGACGGAGGCGAATCCCCTTATCTTCCGTGTAACCTTTGACAAAACCAAAGGCCGTCTTATCGGCAAGCCCGGTCACAGTACCGGCCCGGAACACAAAACCTTTCCCGAAAATCTCTTCAGTGTATTTATGGATGATCGGTTGGTATTCACCGGAGAAATTCAAGTCAATATCAGGTTCCTTATCACCCTCAAAACCCATAAAGGTCGCAAAGGGGATATCCTGTCCATCCTTAATCAGAGGATGTCCGCATTTCGGACAGGTTTTATCGGGCAGATCCCATCCGGAAGCAATCTCCCCGGTCTCCTTAAACTCGCTGTATTTACACTCCAGACAGCGGTAATGGCCTGGTAACGGATTAACTTCGGTAATCTGGCACATCGTTGCCACGAAGGAGGAACCGACCGAACCCCGGGAACCGACCAGATAACCGTCGTCCAATGATTTTTTCACCAGTTTTTGAGCGATCAAATATAAAACAGCATATCCATGCTCGATAATACTTTTCAGTTCCCATTCCAGCCGCTCTTCCACCAGTTTCGGCAGGGGATCGCCGTATAATTCCTTCGCCTTGTCATAGGACATATTCCGGATTTCATCCTCGGCGCCGGGAATTTGCGGCGGGCAAAACTGCTCCGGTAAGGGCGAGACATTCTCGATCTGATCTAAAATAAGATGAGGGGCGGAAATTACCACTTTTTTAGCCAAATCATCCCCCAGATACGAAAACTCCCGCAACATCTCATTCGTAGTCCGGAAATAAAGCGGCGCCTGATTATCAGCGTCCTGGAATCCTTGTCCCATTAACAATATCCTGCGGTAAATCTCTTCATGGGGATGGAGAAAATGGACATCTCCCGTGGCCACCACGGGCTTACCCAGTTTGGACCCGAGTTCGATAATCTTTTTGTTATTATCCTGGAGTTCCTCAACCGACTTTACCCGGCCGGAATTGATCAAAAATTGGTTATTACCGTTTGGCTGAATTTCCAGATAATCGTAAAATTCTCCAATCTCCTCCAACTTGCTTTCGTCGGATCCATCAAGAATTGCCTGGTAAAGTTCACCCGCTTCGCAGGCGCTCCCGATAATCAAACCCTCCCGGTACTCCACCAATAGCGACCGGGGGATCCGCGGATGGCGGTAAAAATAGTGAATATGGGATTCGGAAACCAGGCGGTAGAGATGTTTCATCCCAATTCGGTTCTTCACCAAAATAATGATATGATAAGTTTTAAGGTGTTCGACGCCGCTCTCCTTGACCAGTAAATTCAGATCAGCCAACCGTTCCATTTTTCTTTCACTGAGTTTGTCGAATGCCTTGAGCAAGATATCTGCCGCGCACTGGGCATCATCGGTGGCCCGGTGATGGTTTTGCAGCTTAATCCCGAGTTCCTTGGCGACATTGTTCAGCCGGTAACTCTTGAAACTCGGCCAGACCGACCGGGCCAGTCCCAAGGTATCCAAATAAACCGGATCCGGCTTTTCGCCGAAAAACTGAAAATACTTGGCAGTGATGAAGCCGATATCGAAACGGGCGTTGTGAGCCACCAACACGGCGTCCGCGCAGAACTCTTTAAACCGCGGCAATACATCCTCCGGCAAAGGAGCGTCCTCCACCATTTCCGGGGTGATGCCGGTCAATTTTTGAATCTCCTCCGAGATCGCTTTTCCGGGGCGAATCAGCGTGGAGAATTCTTCAACTTTCGCGCCATTAAGATATTTCACGGCGCCAATCTCCAGTAAATCTTCTTTTTGGGGATTGAAACCGGTGGTTTCAATATCCAGCACTACATACGTGAGACCCTCAAGGATCTCATCCGAGGCCCCGACCACGATCGGAACCCCATCATCCACTAAATAACCTTCCAGGCCATAAATGACTTTGATGCCGGCCTTCTTGGCCACGCCGGCAACTTCCGGGAAGGAATGGACTACACCGTGATCGGTAATGGCAATGGCCGGATGACCCCACTTGGCAGCCTGCTTAATAGCCTCCGCCGCATCGACGGTAGCGTCCATGGCGCTCATTTTGGTATGTAGATGGAGCTCGATTCTTTTTTCTTCGGCTTCGTCCTTCCTCTGAATGGGGGAAGAACTCGGCATAATATCCGAAACCAATATCACCAATTCCTTGGCATAAGGATCAAACTGCAAATTACCGCGTAAGGTCACCCATGAGCCTTCATGAACCTTTTCCTCCAAATTGTCGACATTACGGGGGAAAATTTTAAAGCTTATGGAATCGTTGTAATCGGTGATATCTCCCAAATAAAATTTCTTACCCGCTTTGGAAACCCTCGTTTCAAAGCGGAATACTTCCCCTTTTACAATCACTTGTTCCTCTTCATCATGAAGTTGCTTTAACGGAACCGGCTCACCGCTGAACCTTTTGCCGAGTATCATGTCGGAGCCGGAACTTGAACCTGAGCCTGATGATTTACTGGCTGCGGGAGAGGCAACATGAGCTACCGATTTGGCCACCGACTTGGCAAAAGCCTCATCCTCCCGGCGGCGATCATCCTCAAAGGCCGGTTCGCCGAAGTCGCCCACTTCAAAACTGAGTTTTAAATCTTCAAAGACGATTTCCTGAATTAATTCCCCCAGTTCACTACTGCGCGCCGATAAATAATCCACCCCGGTCCGGTTACGGACCTGGATCTCCAGGAGATTTCCGGGCAATAACCGATACTTGGCTTCGATAAGCCAACCATTGCTGCCGGGAAATTTGGCGGCGGCGGACTGTAAAATTTTCTCCCATTTCTGCTGTAAACGCTCTTCCAAGGGAGGTAAATTCCGGGGACACAGAATTTTCAGATGGACCTTGGAAAGACCTAATACCATTGACGCGATAGCTTTTTCCAATTCCTCTTTTTGAGCGGGCAAAAGATCGTTTTTTAGCACCAGGGCAATTTCCCATGATGAGTCCTTGGTATTGACCAAGATTTGGGAAATTAACCCTTCTTCCAGGACAGGTTCAATGGGAAAAGAAAAAGGGACCGTTTCAATCCCTTTAAATGCACGCAAGGAACGGTTATCCGGTTTGATTACATATTGTTCCGGCAGTGCCGACATAGTGAAGACTCCTTTTTAAAACAGTTGAAAATCTCAATTATTTTCTGCCAGACTTTTCTCAATAAAGGCTTGGGCTTTTTCCACCACTTGATCCAGGGGCCAGCGTTCTTCGAGGCCGGTTTGTCTGTATTTAACCTCTGCTTCCCCTTGGGCGAGGCTTTTAGGACCGATGGTGATGCGGAGCGGAATTCCGATCAGATCGGCGTCCTTAAATTTCACGCCCGGCCTTTCATCCCGATCGTCCAATAAAACTTCAACTTTGGCATCATTAAGTTTTTGATATAATTCCTCCGCGACCGGCAATTGTTCCGGATTCACCGCGATGACATGAACTTGATAAGGCGCAATCGCCATCGGCCATTGAATGCCGTTGGAGTCGTAATTTTGTTCAATGGCGGCCGCCATCGTCCGGCTGACGCCGATACCGTAGCATCCCATGACCATCAGCTGGGACTGGCCCTTCTCATCCAGATAGGACGCACCTAAAGCTTTGCTGTATTTCGTGCCGAGTTTAAAGATTTGCCCGGCTTCAATCCCTCTTACTTCTTTCAAATGGCCTTCACAATGGGGGCAAGTTTCACCGGCCATGGCCGTTCTTAAATCAGTGTAGACAACGTTCTTAAAATCACGCGCCGGCTCCACGTTCTTCAAGTGAAATTCAGCTTCATTGGCGCCTACAACCACCCCATGCATCTCTTGAACCAGATTGTCCCCGACGACTTGAATGCGTTCATCGAGATTCACCGGTCCCACATAACCCACAGGCAAGCCGAAAACCTCCGCCAATTCTTCAGGAGGGGCCAGATATAACTTCTTGCAACTCAGAAAATTGGCCAGTTTGATCTCATTTACTTGATCGTTCCCCCGGACCAGGACCGCCACATAACCGTCCCCCGTGCCATAAAAAAGCGTTTTTACGGTATTTTCCGGAGCAATTTTTAAAAACGAGCAAACCTCATCGATGGTTTTATAACCGGGAGTATTAACTTTCTCCAGGTCTTTCTGGTCCGCGGCAACATCACCCGGAACTCTGGAAATTGCCTTTTCAACATCGGCCGCATAATTACAGGTGTCGCAATAAAGGACCAGAGCCTCTCCAGCCTCGGCGAGAACCATGAATTCCTGGCTGCTGTTGCCGCCGATCGCTCCCGAGTCGGCGTCCACCGGGCGGAACTTCAAACCGCAGCGGGTGAAAACTTTGGTATAGGCCCGGTACATGGCCTGATAACTCTCTTCCAATCCAGCCTCATCCAAATCAAAAGAATACAGGTCTTTCATAATGAATTCCCTGCCCCGCATCAATCCGAAACGGGGACGGGTTTCATCCCGGTATTTATTTTGAATCTGGTATAAACGCAAGGGCAAATCCCGGTAAGAACGGACTTCGTTTTTAACAATCGTCGTGATCAGTTCCTCGTGGGTCGGCCCTAAACAAAACTCGCGGTGATGGCGGTCTTTCAAACGGAACATTTCATCGCCATAAACATCCCAGCGGCCGCTTTGTTTCCATATCTCAGCCGGTTGGGTTATCGGCATGGCCAATTCCTGACCGTCTTCCCGCTCCATCTCCTCCCGGACGATTTTGGAAATTTTACTTAAAATCCGCCAAGCCAGCGGCAAATAAGTATACATTCCTGCCGCCGACTTCCGGATCATTCCCGCCCGCAGCATCAATTGGTGGCTGACCACTTCAGCTTCAGCCGGAACTTCCCGTAGCGTAGGCCCAAATAATTTTGATTGACGCATGAAATACCCTCCGAATTTTTCTCTTGTAATGCGATATTAGCTATTGGTTATTGGTTTCTGGTTATTTGTTATTGGCTGTTAGTTATTCCTTTTTCAAAAATTCAGGAGATGAATAATACTAGGATACTCATCAACAACTATTATCCAATAACTAATCACTGGTAACCAACTTCTCCAGCTCTTCCTTTAGCGCCGCCACAATCTGGTCTTCCGGAACTTTTTTGATGATTTCTCCTTTACGGAAAATCAAGCCTTCCCCTTTTCCGCCGGCCACACCCAGATCGGCCTCGCGGGCTTCTCCCGGTCCATTGACCGCGCAGCCCATGACTGCAATTTTAATGGGTTTACGAATACCGGCGGCCAATTGCTCCACCTGGCCGGCCAGGGATTCCAAATCCACTTGGGTACGACCGCAAGTGGGGCACGAGACCACGGTTGCTCCAAAGTTTCGCAGTTGCAGAGCTTGTAAAATATCTTGTCCCACAGTAACTTCGCGCAGCGGATCACCTGTTAAAGATACTCTTAACGTATCGCCAAGGCCTTCCCAAAGTAAGGCTCCCAGACCCACCGCCGAACGCACCGAACCTTTAAACCAGGTTCCGGCCTCGGTAATCCCGATATGGAACGGGTAATCACATTGGCGGGCCAATAATTGATAGGCCTGGATAGTAGCCGGGACGGACGACGCTTTCAGGGAAATGACGATATCGGTGAAATCAGCCTCTTCCAGCATTCGAATGTGCCGGAGTGCACTTTCCACCATAGCTTCAGGCGCAGGACCGTGAAATTTCTCCAAAAGATCTTTCTCCAAAGAACCGGCATTGACTCCGATCCGGATCGGAATTTTTCTTTCTTCAGCCTTACCGGCCAATAATTTAACCCGATCCACGCCCCCGATATTGCCGGGGTTGATTCGCAATTTACCGATACCTGCGGCGATAGCCGTCAGGGCCAGACGGTAATCGAAATGAATGTCCGCCACCAGCGGCACAGCGGAATTTTCACAAAAAAAACTCAAATTATCGGCAGCCTCGCTGTCGGGAACGGCCAGCCGGACGATTTCACAGCCGGCATCGCTTAATTGACGGATCTGGTTCAGGGTCGCCTCCCGGTCCCGGGTATCGGTATTGGTCATGGACTGAATCGATACCGGACTATCCCCGCCAATCGTCACCGGCCCGACCTGAACTGCTTTGGTAATACGGCGTGCTTTCATTTTTTTCCAGATAACCTTTCTTTTTCTGTAACGATTATACCATTCATACCGGGAGAAGTTAAGGGTGGGATTTGGCATTTTTGATGACAGTTTTTTATTTCAGGGGCTTTTTATTATTGCCTAAAACATCGTCTGAACCAGGATTTCACGGATTAGGCGGATGGGACGGATTTTAAAATCAGTGCCAGTAGATGCTTTCGATTTAGTCGATTTCGATCGATTTTTCTTTTTTGCAACTTCTGGGTATGCAATAAAGAAGGATTTTCCCAGGTTTGATTTTCAAACTTCTTTCTTCATACTTTAATTTTATCTACTCCTTACCCAACCATTGCCACCTAATAACCTAATATTATCCCGTCCGTCAGCGCCGCGCTGTAGATCAGTTCGTCCCGGTGGCAAGTCTGATCAAAGCAGGTATTGACATACTCTTTCAACAGCATACCGTCTTCCGGGGAAAGTTTGGCTGCGGCCAGTTTCAGCAGTTCACCGAGACGTTCGCCTCTTTCCTTATATTCGGGGTCGTTTTGGACAATCTCGTTATCGATCTGCGCGATCCGGTCGAGAATGAATTTTTGGATGCCAAGGTCTTTGTCGGTGAGCATGGGGAATTAACCTCCTTAATTGTTGTATCTCTTGCCGACCGCGGGATTTATCCCGCGGATTGGCGACAGAGCATTCGACAAATGATTATCATTGAAGCCAAAAATTATAAAAACCCTTTCTCTGACTCATAGAAGTTCAAAAGCTTCATTTTTAAACTTGTCTCTCCAAACTTTCTAATCTTCCCCTCCGACCAGTTTCCCCTTGCCGCCCAGCACCTCCATCATCACCTGCGCGCCGAGCTTGAAACCATATTCAAAGGAAGCGTAAGTTTCCATCAGGCCTGAGTCGCAACCCAAATCCAAAAGTTCTTTCAGCGTTTGATAATCTTCCGCCGGGAGCCTCTCTTGCAACTTTTGCTTGAGGCCGGATATTTTTTGGTTTAAGGGCCGGTATCCGGGATCTTGAGGAACAATCCGTTCGAAGGGGAAGAATTGGCCGTAGAATAATTCTTCCAGAATGGATTTCATGGGACAGGCCTTCTTTCTAGCCCCTACCCTCTCCCAAATTCGGGTCTATTTCAGGGGCTTTTATTATTGCCTAAACATTCGTCTGAACCAGGATTATACGGATTTAACGGATGAAACGGATTTTAAAATCAGTGCCGGTAGATGCTTTCGATTGATTTTCCTTTTTTGCAACTTCTATGGAGGACTAGCGATTGAAGTTATCTTCGGTGAATCAGTATTACACTTTTATCTTTTCTATTCCTTGTCCAACCATTGCGACCCAATACCCAATCGAGATACCGTCCATTAGCGCCGCGCTGTATATCAGCTCGTCCCGACGGCAGATTTGCGCAAACCAGATGTCGTCGTATTCCTCCAGCAATGCTTTGTCTTCCAGCGGTAATTTGGCAGCGGCCAGCTCCAGTAACTGATTTGGGCGCTCGCCTAAATTTTTGTATTCGGGGTCGGCTTCAGCCTCGTCAGTAATTTGGTCCAGCCGGTTGAGGATCAATTTTTTGATGCCGAGATCTTTGTCGGTGAGCATGGGGTAATACCTCCTAAAACAAAAGTTTTAATTTGCATTTGGGATTAAATGAATGCCGATTTTTATGGTCCACGAATTTCATCGGCTGAGTAACTTTTTGAGCGGCCAAAAAGTCACCAAAAAGCCGCCGGAACCTAGGTTCCGGTCCTCCTCTTATTCATCCAGGGTTTTTAGTGGGCTTTCGCCATCCTGGCCTTTCGACTGGCAACTAAGTAAAGGCTTCCGATGGCAACCGCCGTTATTCATCCGTGAATAGAGGCGGTGCCCGTCTTCCTCCTGGAGCCGGAAAATCTTTGTAAGTAGAAATTTAGGCCAAAATAATTGCCAATTTACTTTAAAACCTTAAAATTAAAAAACCTAATGCGTTGTTTCACTTTTTATTTTTGTCAACCATCAACAGCAAACATCCTGACAGTTCGCTGACTGTATAGTTGCAGCCGGGTTTAAAACCGCATCGCTCCAGCCACTGGCCGGACAGGCGGATCAGGGGGACTTTTTTATTGTTGCTCAAGATGGAATAGACGGTGTGGTCGTGGGATTTCATAATATAAAACCTCCTTTAAATGGGCATAAAAGGATAAGCCTTCTACGCGCCTTGAGAGGAAAAGGTGTTTATGGTAAAATAAAGTGATTGGGAAAATTTAGCACAGTATTTTCTTTATCTGTTCTATTACTTTTCTTTCTTTTGTCGATCAAATATTTTAAAAATTCAATTATTACAAATTGATTATAGCAATCTTTGCTATAAATGTCAATTAAATAGTTTTAATATACGAAAATTTTGATATAATTTGGAGTTTAAATGGAATTATCCTTCGGAAAAAAGCTACAACAACTTCGTAAAGAGAAAAAATGGACTCAGGATGAATTAGGAAGATTGATTGGGGTTCATGGGAGAAGTATTGGCAAATATGAGATTGACACTAGCTTTCCAACACGGAAAACTCTTAAGAAATTGGCTGATATTTTTGAGGTATCCATTGAATATTTCTTAACGGAAGAAGAAGATACTCTGGGAAGTGTTCCGATCCGGGATAAGGAATTGTTGCAATACTTTTTGAAAGTGGATCGAATGGATGATGAAGCGAGAAAGGTTATTAAGTCGGTGATTGACGGGATGGTTGCAAAAGAGAAGGAAAAGAAATAGAAACAAAACCTCGAAGAACCTACATTATCAACTGGCGACGCAGTAAATGACATATTCGGATTAATCTCTTCAGGATCCGGTACCTCTGGAGGATATATCCGAAATGTTATATCCGTTTTATAAACCTCAACAAAATCACCACATGAACACATAGCAGTTATCGGGCTGGTCCCTTCTTTTAAATCAAAACTTCCTGCTGAATGACATGGTCAATGTTGCTTCATTCTAATATTCACCTTTAGCATTCTAATTTCCAAGTAATATAACCAACTTTAGAACCTATCCGTTAGTTCCTGATCACATTTCATTGAGAATATAAATATATTTTTACGCATAGACTGTTAACTTAATTTGAAGGTAATTTCAGGTTTTTTTTAACTTCCTCCCCGTTGGATAAAAATTTGGAACAAGCCCCATTTTCAATTTTAAGATTATTGATTTTCCTATATAAACAGACCAAAGTAATGATAATAGCCAAAAATAAAATTCCAATTATGATTATAACCCAATTACTGATTGAAATTAACCCCATTGTTTTATTTAAATTAGTTAAAAATAATTTAATATCAATGATATTATTAATTAGTTTTTCAAAAAAAACCACAAAAGAAGCTAATAAAACTGTAATAATACCCCGCACAAAATAGGCCTGTGCCATTGTCATCATGTCCACTTTATGATTAATAGTGATTGAGTTATTTTCAGCAAAATCCGATAGGGCGACTATCATTTTCTTTAAGTAATCGGTATTTGTTGTTTCATTTATGTTTAAATCTTTAAAACCTATAGAATAATATGTACCTCTTTTTAAAGCTTTTATCGAAAATATTAATGCTCTGCAAAAATATATTAATGATATTACAAAAATAATAGTATAGTAAAATGGTAAATTCGATAAATCTTTAAGTAGTGAAACAATAATTCCTGTAATAACGGATAATGTTCCAACAAAAACTATCGACTTTGATTCTACAGTGCTTAATCTTTTTTCTTCGATATCAAAATAACGATGCGCTAAGTCGTATGCAGATTGAATAGAATCCGATGCTACAACTACATCATCTACTTTATGTTTCTTTTTTGGTATATTTATATTATCTTTTTCTAAAATGGGCCAAAAGAAATCTACAATTTCACCAATACCCACCTACATTCCCGCTTTCTTCAGTAGTTCAATTATTTGGTCTGATATTGGAAGACTTAACTTTTCCTCCAACCATGCCCATTGCCCATTAGGGTTTATCTCTAAAAAAATATAATTATCCTTTTGGTCTATAACTAAATCTATTGCTCCAAAATTTAAGTTGAGTGCCTTAGTAAGTTCAAGACATTTTCTTTGAACCTCAGAGCGAAGGTCAAATTCTTCATAAACTACGTATTCACTACCTTTTCGCCAATCAGTTCTAGACTCTAAGTGCAATTGGGAATTTATTTTTACCGCAAATAACTTATCGCCTACCACAGTAACCCTAAGATCTGCTTTTTTTTCAATTTTTTCTTGAAAATAAGTAGGACAAAAAGAAATTCGATTTAATGACCCCATTTGATCTGTATTAAAATTCGAAGTAAAAATGACTCTTTCATTGCCTTGTTCATCAATAGCTCCAGTTTTTATCGGCTTAATAATGTTCTCGTCATTTTCTGATATAAACAACTCAGCACATTGTTTTTCATTGGTGATGATACTATTAGGTATTGTAAAACCCAGCTTTTCGGCTAATAATAACTGATATATTTTATTTTCAGCTTCTCGAATTGAAAAAACAGGGCTAATCCAAAATTTATCAATTAATATTTTATATAAACCTTCTAATGTGTAGGCAATTTCCTTAAGAATGAATTGTTTTTCAGCCTCAGTAACATTAAAGTCTTGGAGTGAAGGTAGTTGGGGTCGGCGATAATAAACACTCTTAACCTCATTAAGGTCTATTACTTGGTTCTTCTCTCTATCAAGTATCTGAAAAATTCCTTGTTTAAAGTTAAAATTGATACTAATATTTTTTATTAAATCTTCAGTGTTTAGACGAAAGTAAGGGGTATTTCGTTTATTTAGTTTATTTACAACATAGTCTGTTGTAATATCACTTTTATTAGTTATAATTAAAATCATCTTCGTCATTTTCTTCCGTTCTTATTTTTGTAAATGTAGAAAGAAAAAGGCAATGGGATTCATCGGTCCCAAAGTTTGTGTTTTGTAATTCATAACCAAAGGAATCATCATTAGCTTCCTTTTTCATATCAGTCCTAGTAATCATTTCTAAAGAATGAGGTAATTCATCAACACTTTCGTTTTTAACTCGGGTCTCAGTTTGAAGATAGTATTGAACATAATCATCATCTGCTGTTTCTTTTTTTCTTGCAGTCGCAGTCATTAATTCCAATTTATGAGAGTTAATTTCAACAAAAGGAATCATAGTATTACTATTTTTAATTACATTAAGGTTTAAGTCTTCATCATATAAGTAAGGAATTTTTTCGTCATTATTACTTTTTAATGATTGAGCAAAGTCAAGTATTAACGGTCTCATGCCAACCCCCCATTAGATTCCATTATTTATTGGTAAATTTCGCCACAAACAAATTTTCTCCTCCAAATTTAATGGAATCCATACCAATTCTTATATCATTGCAGTATTTGTCCAAAACTTAAAAACGCCTTTTGGCGAGTACATATCCCTCATTCCTCTCATAAGTTTCATTATGCTTTTCAACTCAATCACCCCTCCCTCCGCCATTTGAGGCACGGACGCCGAAAAGCGCCGCCTCTTTTCGAGGATGAAAAACGGCGGTCGCCCCCGAAAGCCCCATATAATTGCCAATCGAAAGGACATGGATGTCGAAAACCCTCTAAAAACCCTGGATGAATAAAGGGAGGTCCGGAATCCGTAGGTTCCGGCGGCTCTTTGGTTACTGGTATGTTATTTATATCCCTAATATTATTCTCTAACAGTAGTAGCAGGGGGTCCGGGGGATGTTGATAACTGTGGACAAGTGAACAGAGGAAAAAACCCATCACTTAGCAAATTGTTACAGCA
>JAFABB010000028.1 GCA_023426245.1 Bacillota bacterium | reverse complement strand
CATTTTTAGCATGAAAAAGGTTTTGATATGGCTAATTGGCAGTTGCTTCCATTTTATGGTAATTGGTTGGTGTATTTCCCTTTGTCTCTTGACAAAACATATGACATCTTTCTGGCCGCTCAGAAAGGAACTCAGCCGGTGAAATCCGTGGACCCTCATAAACGTCATACATTTAATCTTTATTAGGCTATTCCTTCGTTCCCAATCCACGGGTTAAAACCCATGGCTGTTCAAATCCTTACCGGTTAAAACCGGTATACACCCGCATTGAGCTTTATCAGAAATCAATCGGCATATCCCCAAAATTACAAATTGTCACCCATTCCCTTATTCTGCCGGTTTCAACCGGCATGGTCTTCCGGAGCCATGGGTTTTTAACCCGTGGCCTTAGCCAAAAAATCACCTAAGTTCTTACCCAAAAATATGCCTTTCATTTTTAAACACCCTCCTTCCCCTCGTTGCCCTCATAACTTTTCATTACGCTTTTTTAAGCTTTTAGTCCCAAACTCCTCACCCCGACATTTGAGGCAGGACGCCAAAAAGCGCGGCTTTAAAACAGGACGTTTTCAGCCGTCGCTATCGAAAGCCTCATATAATTGACAGTCGAAAGACCATGGATGGTGAAGACATTCTAAAAGCCCTGGATGAATAAAGGGAGGTTTGGAATCCGTAGGTTCCAACGGTGGGATTCCAAAGGGTGTGCCGCCCACACCCTTTGGCCTTAGGGGTTGCAAGGGGAGTGGGTGACGTCCCCTGTCGGCAATCATAACATACTATAATTCTTTTGTTCATCACAACCCATCAAAACCATCCTTCATTTCATCTTCGTTTCCACGGATAAAAGCCTCATGGTTGTTACATCCCTTACCGAATTAAACCTGCTATCCCCCCGCATCGTTCTTTATTCCAAATCAATCCGCCCATCCAAAATTACTTATTTCCATATTTATATATATTCCTATATCTAAAAACCCCACATACCCCACCTCGCCACATCAACCAATAGCATCAAGGGTGTCCAATGTTGAGAAAAACAAAACCCCAAATTTGCCTCAATTTGGTCGTTTTCCAAAAGTTTTGAAACATTTCAAATCCATCCAACCTTCATTCCCACCTGGATTTCCTCAACCATATACTTCTTATCGATATTGTGAAATATCAAGAATTTAATTATAATAAGAGTTAGAAATAAAAACCAGCCACTAAATATCAATATAATAATAATATTGCAAACAAAATTCGGACCTGGTTCCGCTATTTTTGGATGTGAACGCACTGAATGTTGATATTACTGCTTATGAGCAACTTAAGGCCGGGGAAGAATTTTTTTGACCACGATTGACCGGATTTTGGTGACGATTCCAAAAAGCCGTTGTTTCTGAGAATGTTGGGTAGTGGGGTATGTGGGGCAATATAAACATGCAAACCATTTACCCAAAAAATCACATATTTCCGTGTTTCTTAATTTTTCATGGGAGAAAACATTTTGCGAATCTACAAAATCATTTCTCCCTTCAGCAATCTTGTTCTGCTCATCTGCAAAATCATTTCTCCCTCCTGCAATCTTGTTCTGCTCATCTGCAAAATGATTTCTTCCACCGGCAATGTTGTTCTGCTCATCTGCAAAATCATTTCCTCCTTCTGCAATCTTGTTCTGCTCATCTACATAATAATTTCTCCCTCCAGCAATCTTGCTCTGCTCATCTATGAAACTATTTTTCCCGTTCCCACGTCATCCTCTAGGAATCCCTAGGATGAATTGATTGAACAAAATGGAACCAATTGAAAATAAAAAAGGGCTGTCCACAAAGGTAATTCACAATTAAATTCCTTTTGGAACAGCCCTCTTAAAAATTCAAACTATATGGGGATTCTTATTCCGCCTTAAAAGTCAATCCTTTCTCCTTTTCATAATCCACCTTGATTTTCTGGCCGTCCCTGATTTCACCCTGTAAAATCAGCTTGCCCAAAGCAGTCTCCAATTCTTTTTGGATGGCCCGTTTAAGGGGTCTGGCCCCATAACTGGGTTCATAACCGACATGGACCAGATGGACTTTGACGGCGTCCGTGAGTTCCAGGCTCAAGTGACGGTCGGCCAAACGGCGTCTTACGGTATCCAGATGAATCTCCACAATCTCTTTGAGATGTTCCTCGGAAAGCGCGTGGAAGACGATGACTTCATCCACCCGGTTTAGAAACTCCGGCCGGAAATGACGGCGCATTTCTTCCAAAACCGTGCTCTTGATCCGTTCATAAGACTCTCCGGCAAAGGACCCTTTATAATCCAATATCTTATCACTGCCGATATTGGAAGTCATAATCACTATCGTGTTCTTGAAATCCACCGTCCGGCCCTGACCGTCCGTAAGGCGGCCGTCGTCCAGGATCTGGAGCATCAGGTTAAAGACATCGTAGTGAGCTTTTTCGATCTCATCAAACAAAATCACCGCATAGGGACGGCGTCTGACGGCTTCCGTCAATTGGCCGCCCTCCTCATAGCCTATATAACCCGGAGGCGCTCCAATCAACCGCGCTACCGTATGCTTTTCCTGATATTCCGACATGTCGATCCGGATCATGGTGTTCGGATCATCAAACAGGAATTGGGCCAATGTCCGTGCCAGCTCGGTCTTGCCAACTCCGGTCGGCCCCAGAAAGATGAAAGAACCAATCGGCCGGTTGGGATCTTTGAGACCCGAACGGGCTCGTAAAACCGCCTCGGCAACTGCGGTCACCGCCTCATCCTGGCCCACCACCCTTTGGTGAAGCTCATCCTCCAAATGGAGTAATTTTTGAACCTCTCCTTCCAGGAGTTTGGTAATGGGAATCCCGGTCCATCTGCTGACGACCTCGGCGATATCCTCTTCATCAACTACTTCTTTAATCAGGCGGTCCCCGCCCTGTTTCTTGGATAACAGCTCCTCTTCGGCCTGCAATTTCTTTTCCAACGATGTTAACTGGCCGTACTTCAACTCGGCAGCCCGGTTCAGGTCGTACTGCAACTCGGCTTGTTCGATCTCCACTTTGGTGGTTTCAATATCTTTTCTGAGTTGCCGCAGCCGTTGTACGCCCTGTTTCTCAGCCTGCCAACGTACCTTGAGGGCATCGGATTCCGACTTCAGCTCGGCCAGTTCTTTTTCCAGCCTTTCCAGGCGCTCTTTGGAAGCAAGATCGGTTTCTTTTTTCAGGGCTTCCCGCTCAATCTCCAGTTGCATGACCCGGCGGAGCTGTTCATCCAGCTCGCTGGGCATGGAATCGATTTCGGTCCGCAGTTTGGCGGCAGCTTCATCCACCAGGTCAATCGCCTTGTCAGGCAAAAACCGGTCGGAAATATAACGGTTGGAAAGAACGGCCGCGGCCACCAATGCGGCATCCTTGATCCTCACCCCGTGGTGGTTTTCATAACGTTCATTCAAACCCCGTAAGATGGAGATGGTGTCTTCAACGGTGGGTTGATCCACGATAACCGTCTGGAACCGGCGTTCCAGGGCCGCATCTTTCTCAATATGCTTATGATATTCATCCAACGTCGTGGCCCCGATACAATGCAGTTCACCCCGGGCCAGCATCGGTTTTAACAGGTTCCCGGCATCCATGGCTCCTTCCACTTTTCCGGCGCCCACCACAGTATGAAGCTCATCGATGAAAAGGACGATGTTGCCGTCCGATTCCTGAACTTCCTTTAAAACGGCCTTCAGCCGCTCTTCAAACTCGCCCCGGTATTTGGCTCCGGCAATCAAGGCCCCCATATCCAGCGAAACCACCCGCTTGTTCTTCAGGCCATCCGGAACATCGCCACGGATAATCCGCTGGGCCAAACCTTCCACAATCGCCGTTTTACCGACGCCAGGTTCCCCAATGAGCACCGGATTGTTTTTGGTGCGTCTGGACAACACCTGAACGACCCGGCGGATTTCATCATCCCGGCCGATCACCGGGTCCAGTTTTCCCTGACTGGCGTACTTGGTCAAATCCCGGCCATAGCGTTCCAAAGCCTCATAAGTAGCTTCGGGATTCGGCGAAGTCACCCGCTGGCCGCCACGGACTTCCTTGATAATCTTGGATAAAGCATCCCGGTCGATGTGATATTCTTTCAACAGCCGGCCCGTGGAACCGCCGTCATCCGCCATGGCCAGCAATAAATGCTCCACCGAAATATATTCATCATTAAGCTTTTTGGCTTCATCCTCCGCTTGGGCCAAAAGCCGGTTTAAACGGCCGGTAATGTAGACTTGATCCGAGTATCCGGAAGAACCATTGACTGTCACTCTGGGTAACCGGTCCAGTTCGGTCCGGATCCTTTTGGCAAATTCGGCGGAGCTTGCCCCGGCTTTCTCGAGGATTCCGCCGGCCAAACCATTCTCCTGTTCCAAAAGAGCAGCCAGGAGATGCTCCACGTCTACTTGTTGATGACCCAGACGAACCGCCATCCGCTGTGCGCTTCCAAGGGCCTCCTGTACTTTTTCGGTCATTCGATTAACATCCATGCTCTAAAACCTCCTTTTCAATCACCTAAACTCCCGCCTTTACTCTCAACCACTCAATTTCTTGCTGCAATTCCTGGATCTTCCCGGTCAAATCGAGAATAATCGCAATCCCCGGTAAATTGATTCCCATCTCGCCCCGCAAGCGTTGAATCGTTTTCAGGCGGGAGATTGCTTGATCTTCAAAAAACAGTTGATTGCCGATACGTTCCACCGGCTCCAAAAGTCCGTATTCGACAAAATATTCAACCAGTTGGGGATGGATTCCGGCGGCCAGCGCCAAGTCTTCCAGAGCCCACAACCTATGCCAATGGTCGCTGATGATGATTTCATAATGATCCATGTTTATCGGCCTCCTCCAAAAGATTGTCTGGGGTCGAACTCAGTTACCGATGCCAGACGGGAGAATAACTCCCTCTCTTTGGCAGTAGGCTTTGTGGGAACTACTATTTTCAATTTCACATATTGATTCCCTCTCGCGCCGTTACGGGTTCGCAAGCCCTGTCCCTTTAAGCGGAATCTTTGGCCGCTTTGGGAACCGGGAGGCACCGTCATCTCTACCGAACCATCCAGAGTCGGTACAGTAATCTTCGCTCCCAATACCGCTTCCCAAGGTGATAAAGGCAACTCGATTTGGACATCGTCTTCCGGCAATATAGTAAATACCGGATCAGGCTGCAATTTTACTTTTAAATACAAGTCCCCCGCGGGCGCCTTGCCATTCCCCGGCCCACCCAGGCCGCTTAGGCGAATGACCGTGCCGTTTCTGACTCCAAGGGGAATATTGACTTCCACCTGCTTATTCCGAATGGAAAACGAATGAGCACCGCCATGATGAGCTTGAGTCAATGTTAAAGGCAGTTCCGCCTCTATATCCCGTCCTTTTACAGCAAAACCCGTACCGGCCCGGCGGGCTGCTCCGCCCCCAAAAAGCATGTTGAAAAAATCGCTGAAATCATAACCGACGCCGCTCCGGCCAAGAATATCCCCCAAATCCTCATAAGAGACATGAATATTCTCCCAACCGGGCGGCGGCGTGAAATCACTGCCTTCGTGATAATTGGAACCCAACTGATCGTAACGACGGCGTTTTTCCGGGTCGGACAGGACAGCGTTGGCTTCATTAATTTCCTTAAACTTTTCTTCAGCCGCTTTATCACCGGGATTCACATCCGGGTGGTATTTTCGCGCCAAACGGCGGTATGCTTTTTTTATCTCATCTTCGCTGGCAGTCTTGGATACGCCCAAAATCTCATAATAATCCCGAAACTTAACCGCCATTTTGATCACCTCATTTCAATTCACCGGGTTTCCCGGTAATCGGCATCAATCACATCATCACCGTCCGGCCGCTGATATCCGCCAAAATTGCCCGGCCCCTCGCCGGTTTGGCCTTTTGTTTCATGCGCCGTAGCCGCGATACCGTGGCTCAACTGCTGAAGATCACTGATAAGCTGCCGCAATTTATTGGCATCATCAGAGTTTTCCCTAACCAACTGCCTTGCTTCCCGAATCAGATTTTCAGCCCTGGCCGATTCATTGGCCGGAACCTCCGAACCATACTCTTTGATTTGTTGTTCCAATTGATAGGCGGCCGCATCGGCTTGGTTGCGAATCTCAGCAATCTCACGACGTTTCCGGTCATTTTCAGCATTGGACTGCGCCTCCTTGACCATCCGATCGATTTCATCGCGCCCAAGTTGGGTTGAGCCACTGATGGTGACCCTTTGCTCTTTAGCGGTATCCTTATCCCGGGCAGTAACCGTTAAGATTCCATTGGCGTCAATATCGAAAGTTACTTCGATTTGTGGTACACCCCTGGACACCTGCCGGATGCCTTCCAACCGGAAATTTCCAAGGGTCCGGTTATCGGAAGCCATCTCCCGTTCTCCCTGAAGGATATGGACATCTACTGCCGCCTGGTTGTCCACGGCGGTTGAAAAAACTTCCGTACGACGTACCGGAATTGTGGTATTGCGTTCCACCAGTTTCGTCATGACACCGCCCATCGTCTCAAGACCCAGTGAAAGCGGAGTGACGTCCAGGAGTACGACATCTTTAACTTCTCCCGCTAAAATACCCGCTTGGATCGCCGCTCCTACAGCCACGACTTCGTCCGGATTGACCGATTGGTTGGGATCTTTGCCGCCTGTCAACTTCCGGACCAGCGCTTGGACTGCCGGAATCCTGGTTGAACCTCCCACCAAAATCACTTCATCAATATCTTTCTCACTTAATTTGGCATCACTTAAGGCTTGCTTTACCGGGTTGATGCAACGGTTCACCAAATCGGCGGTCAATTGGTCAAACTTAGCCCGGGTGAGCCGGACCTCCAAATGTTTCGGCCCGGAAGCATCGGCTGTAATAAAAGGCAAGGATATTGTAGTTTCAAGAATGCTGGAGAGCTCAATCTTTGCCTTTTCCGCCGCTTCCGTCAATCTTTGAAAAGACTGCCGGTCGCGCCTGAGATCGATCCCATTGGTCTTCTGAAATTCCTCGGCCAGAGCGTCGACGATCCGTTTGTCAAAATCATCGCCGCCCAAATGAGTGTCACCGGAAGTAGACTTGACTTCAAAAACTCCATCGCCGACTTCCAGAATGGACACGTCAAAGGTTCCGCCTCCCAAGTCAAACACCATAATGGTTTCGTTTTTTTTCTTATCCAGTCCGTAGGCAAGCGCTGCCGCCGTAGGCTCGTTAATAATCCGCAAAACCTTTAATCCAGCTATTTGGCCGGCATCTTTGGTGGCCTGGCGCTGCGCGTCATTAAAATAGGCCGGAACCGTAATGACGGCTTCAGTGACTTTTTCGCCGATATACTTCGCCGCATCCTCGACCAATTTTCGAAGGACCTGGGCGGATATCTCCTCCGGGGCATATAATTTACCACCGATTTCAAACCGGACAGCATCATTTTGTCCACTCACGACCTTATAGGGAACATTTTTAATTTCAGAGGCCACTTCCGAAAAACGTCGTCCAATAAACCGCTTAGCGGAATAAATCGTGTTCTCGGGATTTAGAACCGCCTGGCGTTTGGCAAGCTGTCCCACCATTCGTTCCCCGTTTTTACTAAATCCAACCACCGATGGAGTGAAGCGGCCACCGTCCGTATTTATAATAACAGTCGGCTGTCCTCCTTCCATCACCGCCACCACTGAATTCGTAGTTCCAAGATCAATACCAACTGCTTTAGCCATTTTCAATTCCTCCTTCTAACACTTAATATGTTCGAGCTATATCGAGGCTATCCCCTACATTATTATCGTGGAAAACCCCGGTATATTACTTTTGTCCTGTCTTTAACGATACAATTATCAATATCTTTCAAACACCTCCGACATTAGTTTGTTCTTTTTTGACCTTCTATAAAATGATAATATCCGATTTTTTATTCAAAGCCAACTTTCAATTTTACTTTTTATAACCCAATTGTTTTGGTTTTCATTTATGGTCTGAAATTATAAAAGTGCGGCAAAGCTTTTTTCAATGTCTTTCCTTATTACTCAAGCTTTCGACCCATTTGGTCAGGAAAGGTCAAACTTTCGGAAAAAGAAAGAGACAGCCCAAACTTCCAGGACAATCCCTTAACTCCTCAAATATTATATAGACTCGATCCCTGAATTGACGCTACCTTCTCCCAAAAACTCGTTTTAAAATATCGGTAACTCGGGCCAATGGATCTTCACGGATTCTCTTTTCCTCTTCCCCAACCAGATAAAACAATCCATCCAAAGCCCTATCCGCCACATACTCATCAACATTCACCGCTTTGCTCTTTACAAAGGGAACAGTTTTGGCTTTCTCGACCAACACTTTGTAATTACGAGTTACTCCCACATCGTCGGTAGCTTCACGGATCGCCGGTAGAAAGGCTGTCCGGAGTTTCTCCGACGTTTTCAGCCTAAAATATTCAGTGGCTGCCGTATCACTCCCCTGAAGAATTTTTCGGGCGTCGTCAAAACTCATTTCGCGAATCGCATCCCAAAAAATCTTCTTGCCTGCCGGGACTGCCTGTTCGGCCGCACGGTTCATGCTAAGGACGAATTCATCCACTATTTCTTCATGACCCGTTTTGCGCAACAACTTTTCAATCGTCTCCAGTTGCTCGGGCATGGGAATCTTTATGACGGGATTGCCAAAGAAACCGTCTTTTTGGCCGGCAGAATTCGCGGCATTAGCGGTACCGACATGGAGAGCTTCTTTGAGTCCGTCGATGATTTGACGCTCGCTCAATTCACTGTGTCCATAGCCTTCTCCGCGGAGTTCATTGACTTTTTTGGAGAAATCTTTATCCCATCCAGCCCATACCAAAGACGATGAAATCATCAAGGTACAAACGATAAAGAACCACCAAATTTTTTTCACCGATAAACACTCCTTCATTGGGTTTTTTCTCAGGTAATGCTCCAGGCCTGTTACCTTCGATTCAAAATAAAATTAAACTATTATAGAAGAACCACGCATTCATCGAAATTTTCCAAATGGAAAAAATTTTTTTGGCAATGGTAGACTTTAGAACAATTCCTTTATCAAAGGAGAAAATGATGATTTCTCTAAAAATTTCCATATCCGTTCAAGGAGCAGCCGAAGTAAAGACCAAGATCAAGTTAGAAAGCGACAGTCCCGAGAAAACCTTACCATTTGAAAATCTCTTGGTTGAAGCCATCCCCTCCGAGACCGAAGGCACTGACTTTCGACTGCATTTCACCAATTCAAATCATCAGGAGCAAAAGGAAATCCAGCCCTCCACATCTTTTAAAAATTGGTGGAAAAAATTGATGGCTTATTATTTCATCCCGGTTGACGGCCAAAATGAAACAATAAAAAAGAGCCGGTATTGAACTCCGGCTTTTTTAAACTTCACGATTCTTTTTTAAGACCATGGACCAATTTTATCCCAAAAAGAAACGCATTCAATAAATTGGGGTCTTCCTGACGATGTTCCAAATACAATTCCTCTTGGCCATAAGCCGCTTTACATGCAAATACCGCAACTGGATTCTTGCCCAGCAGTCTCTTGAAATAAGCAAAACACATCCGGGTATTAAAAGCACCCCAGAAATAATTTTTATAAGTAATAAATACCGCATATTCCTTAATATCTTGATGACTCTTAATAAATTCAATCATTTTCTTGGATGGACGGTTACCGGACTCCCGGCTTCCGAAGATAACTAAATCATAGGAACTCAAGCTTGTGATATCATCGATTTTACGGATTCCAACCTTCAAGCAATTTGAAATTTCCTCGGCAACTCTTTCCGTATTCCCTGTTTGTGAGTCATAAGCAATGAGTATTTTTTGAGTGACCGATTTATATTTTTCTCCGCTGAGCCATTCGGTTTTGGTGTTTTCTTTATTGATTCCAACCAACCTGTTAAACACCGTCAGTTGACCCAAAACGATGAATAACACCATACAAATTTCAAGGGCGTTTATACCAAAAAATAAAAATTGCATACCCCGGACTAACATCCCATATTGCAGCAATGTCGCTATCATAAGTAGAAATAATTGCGCCATTTTCCTCAAGGGGCCTTGGTTTTGCCAGTCAAACCCGACGGCTTTTCCGAGTATGCCGGTATAACTAATTAAAGCCACCGAGGCTATCCCGATCAAACTAAAAGCGGGACGACACAAAGGCGAAATTCCGATTCCTATCAACACAATCATATCCGAATACCGGTCCGTTAAAGTATTGATGATTCTGCTTTTTATCGAGGAAACATTTTTTTCGAACACAATATCATCATCAATTTTATTCAACATAATCCGGACCAAAATTAAAAAAGCAGCCCATAATAGAAATAAATGATCACGAACTGCAAAATAATAAGAGAAGGCAACTCCTAAACTGATCATCGTAGCAAGGAAACTTAACCAATCGGAAGTAATGAACTTCAGTCTATGGGTGGCCGAGTATGCACGAGGTGATTTTTCCATTGGGTCCTCCATTAAATCTGTTTATTTTCTTTATTGGTATCGGTCAAAATGGCTTTTGAGTTTACTAGTAATTTCTTTGGATGAGTGAATGAAAACCGAAGGATCGGATAGGGGAAAGGGCAATAAAAAAGCTGTCCCCTTTCACTTCAGACAGCCCTTGGGCATTAAAATACGTTTATTTCAATATTGGGTATTTCTTTATCAAGGTGCCACCAGGCACAAATTTCCTGTTGAGACAGGCCCTAACACCTCTGCGCCAGTGCGTCCTCATGCTGGGTTTTTTGTTCCACGACGATGTTACTGCCTGACTCCGAGAGATAATCCTGCTCATAGACTGTTATTGACATAGCATCACCGGATAACTGGTGTATTTCCACTTTATCCTTGGATACATAAATCCTCAATTTCCGCGAGCGAAAAGTTAATTTAAATGAATACCCCTGCCACTGTTCCGGAAGATAGGGCTTCAAATGAAGCTGATCCTTTCGGATGGCCGCTCCGGCAAAGCCTTGGACAATCGATGACCAACTACCGGCCATACTGGTCAAGTGGATACCATCATCCGTGTCATCATTATAATTATCCAAATCCAGACGGGCGGTCCGCAAATATAATTCATAAGCCTTATCGCAATAAGCCTTATCGTGGTATGCCTTATCGTGATATCCTATCCAGCTGGCAACGATGGAATAAATGCTGGCTGACAATGAAGATTCATGCAAAGTCCGGGGCTCGTAAAAATCAAAGTTCCGTTTTTTGCATTCCCAGTCAAACCGTTCCGGTAAAAAGTAAATTCCTTGAATAACATCGGCTTGTTTAATAAAACAGGAACGTAGAATCCGGTCCCATGACCAGTGTTTATTAAGGGGCAATTCATGTTGGGGAATATCGTTCACAAACAACTGTTCTTTATCCATATATAAATCATTTTGCTCGAAGATACCTAGTTCCGCTACATAAGGAAAATACATCTTGTCGATGATTTCCTGCCATTTTTGCTGTTCATTCCGGGATAAAGCCTGCTCTCGAAATAGCTGTTCAAAAAGGCTGATATCCGTTTGTTTTAATCCTTCCAGCGATTGCAATGTATATTCCAATGTCCAGGACGCCATGGTGTTGGTATACCAGTTATTGTTGACGTTATTCTCATATTCATTGGGCCCGGTAACACCCAAAACCATATACCGGTCTTTTCGGGGTTGATAAGTTACCCGATCAGCCCAGAAGCGGCTGATTTCAACCAAAACCTTGATGCCGTACTGATACAGATAACTATAATCCCCGGTATAATGGGTATAATTATAAATTGCATACGCTATTGCAGCATTCCGGTGGATCTCTTCAAAAGTAATTTCCCACTCGTTATGGCATTCCTGACCATCCATCGTCACCATCGGGTAAAGGGCCCCTTTTAAACCAAGTTTAGCTGCATTCTCTTTGGCTCTATCCAGGTGTAAATAGCGATAATATAAAAGGTTTCTGGCAACTTCGGCATTGGTATACATATAAAACGGAAAACAAAAAGCCTCCGTGTCCCAATAGGTGCTTCCGCCGTATTTCTCACCGGTAAAACCTTTGGGGCCAATATTCAATCTCGGATCTTTCCCGGTGTAGGTCTGGTTAAGTTGAAAAATGTTATACCGGATGCCTTGTTGAGCTTTGGGATCCCCTTCAATGACGACATCGCTCTCCTGCCATTTTTGCTCCATCATCCGGTAATGCTCGTGGAAAAGTTCATAATATCCTTTAAATAAAGCACGGTTCAGTTTCTCGCGAGTGGTATCCGCCAGCTTGGTCTCAACATAATCTCTGGATGTACAGACAGCCACATACTTTTGAATTTCAATTTCATGCCCGTATTGGGCATTTAAATCATAACGGGAACCCACCTTTCTTTCTGAAGAAAACAATTCTTTTCCGGGAGAAATCTCTGTGCCGTCAACCAGTATTTTGTTTGCGGTTGCGGTTGCAAGCAAAAAGTTGCTCTTCTTAGTTTTCATCACCAAAAGCGCCTGGTCAAAATCGACCGTCCGGGTAATTTCTTCCCAAAAGTTCTCCCCGTAATTGGCATCCTCATTCACAACATTCCCGTCCAAATATGGAATCAAGGAAACGCTTCCGTTATAGTTTAAGGGACGGATTTGAATCCGAACACAAGCGAGTTCATTTTCCGCCATACTCAAAAAGCGCGTAAAAACAAAAGAGGTCTCTTTCCCGTCGTCCTCCATCCATGTAAATGAACGAGTTAATTTGCCTTCCCTCATATCCAATTTGCGCTGAAAGTCTTTGATCCGGGCTTGCGCCAAATCGAGCCTTTTCCCGTCAATTTCAATATCAACACCAACCCAATTGGTCGAGTTAAGAACTTTGGCGAAAAACTCCGGATAACCGATTTTCCACCAACCGACCCGGGTCTTATCCGGATAATAAACACCGGCTACGTATGTTCCCTTCAGACTGTCTCCGGAATATCCTTCTTCGAAAAAGCCCCGCAGTCCCATATGCTCATTTCCCAGACTAAAAATACTTTCCGAAAACCGGTTGGTCTTGGGGTCAAACCCTTCTTCGATGATTTTCCATTCATCGACTTTAAATTTATTAATCATGAATGCCTCCATGAAATCGTAATCAATTCCATAATAATTCCCCGTAAGGAAATTAATCCCTATCAACATAAAAAATTGACAGCAACTGGGCAAATTTAAGAATCATCCATGTTTTATCCAAATTTATAGAATAATATTATTATAAAAGAGGGTATTCTTAAATGTCAAGCAAACGTTTGCACTTGTTTCAAAATCCCGTTTTCTATGAGACTGTCTAAAAAGCAATTCGAAATCAATAAGAAATACAATATATAGCTTCATCGAATAGGTCGGGTTCAATATATTGTATTTCTTGATCGTAAAATTTCCTTTTGGGACAGCCCCGGTCCATTCCATAATATTTACTATTGGCAGGAATTCGGTAAATGATCCAGAATATACTTAATTGAAACAAGGATTTTCACTGATTTGCCAATTGATTTTTTTTGCAAAGGCGCAATCGTTTTTTCGAAAGGTCATCATGGCTACCATTAAAGATGTCGCCAAATTAGCCGGGGTCTCCCCTTCCACAGTTTCCCGTGTTATAGCTGATAACCGGCGAATCAGTCCCGCGACCAAAGAACGGGTCAAAAAATTAATGATTGAGCTGGATTACCATCCCAATATGATCGCCCGCAGCCTTATCAAACGTACCAGTCATACTTTAGGCTTAATTCTGTCCCGTTCCACAGACAGCGCTTTTTCAAATCCATTTTTTTCGGAAATTATCCGGGGAATCAGCGCTGTAACCCAAAGTTATCATTACAATTTAATGCTGGCCACCGCTGAAGATTATGCTGAAGAAGCCAGACAATGTCTGCAGATGGTGACTGAAAAGCGCGTTGACGGGATCCTTTTGCTTGCCTCCCGGGTCAATGACGAATTGATACCGGAATTGATCCAAAACAGCTATCCGTTTGTAGTTGTGGGAAGAGCCCCTGAGATTAACAAATGTTTTTCCGTTAACAACGATAATATCCAGGCGGCCTATTTAGCAGTGCGGCATTTATTCAACTTGGGTCACCAAAGGATCGCGCTGCTCAATGGTCCGGAAGAATATATTCTCTGCCAGGACAGGTATGAAGGTTACCGTTTCGCTTTTCGGGAATTTGGGATTGAACATGATCCCTTGCTCGTTAAGAAAGGCGCTTTTTCACAAGATGACGGCTACCGGGTAACTTTGGAATTATTGACTTTAAAACCTCCTCCAACTGCCATTTTTGCAGTCGATGATTTAATGGCCCTTGGAGCCTATAAAGCCATTAAAGAAAAAAAACTGCGGATACCTGAGGATATTGCGGTAGTCGGTTTCAATGATGATCCCTTGGCATCCGTTATTGAACCCAATTTGACAACAGTCCGAATTCCCATTTACGAGATGGGTGTCGCCGCTTCCAAAATGATCATCGCTTTATTGCAAAACCAAGAGGTTTTTCCTGCTCAAAAAATTCTTTCATCCGAGCTGATAATCCGTGATTCCTGCGGCTCAAAAATAAAGTCCCAATAAAATTTCCAGCGACTAAATTTTTCCTTATGGTAAGAAGGAGATAAAAAAAGGAAAGCGAATTATTTTAGCAAATTGTGCAAACGTTAGCGCGTTCTTCATTTTTTTACCGTTCTTTCAAAACAAAATAAAAAAAAGGGGGGAACCTGAGAATACCTTTTATGATTCTTCGTATAAAATTATGTAAAGGGGGATTTTGTAATGAAAAGTAACTTATTGAAGGGAATTCTTTTTGTATGTATTTTCGCCCTAATCGGAAGTAACATTTTTGCGGCTGAACCTGTTAAATTGCATCTCTTCTTTTATAAACAAGAGATTGTCAACCAATTAAAAGAAATGGCCGAAGTGTTTTCCAAATCTCATCCCAATGTCTCCGTTGACTTGGAAATCGTCCCCAATGACAGCATGACTGTACTAAAAACCCGGATGTCTAGTGGCCAGGCTCCGGATATCATTCAATTGCAATCGTATGCCAATGTTTTCGAATTCGCAAATGCCGGATGGTTACTGGATCTTTCCAAAGAACCTGTTATGAATAAAGTTGTACCTAGCACCAAAAACTCAGTCACCTATCAAGACAAAGTTTATGCCTTACCGATGGATGTAGCCGGTATTGGTATTATTTACAACAAGGGTATCTTCCAAAAATACGGTTTAAAACCGCCGACAACTTTTAAAGAGTTACAGGCTGTTTGCGCTACCCTTAAAAAAGGCAAAGTAACTCCTTTCGCCTCCATGTTCAAGGCCAACTGGTCCCTGGGCCATTTTCTTTCCATGGCCCATACAACACTGGCAGGTCCCAAAGTATTGCCATGGATCGAATCAATGAATGCCGGCAAAGCTTCTTACGGCGATCCGGTGAATGTCAAGGATTTGTTCAGGATTTTGGATTTCTACAAAGCCAATTCTGACCCCAAAGCTGCAGAGTTCGACTGGAATGAACAACAGGCCTCCTTCGCCAAAGGCGAAGCGGCAATGATGGTTCAGGGTTTGTGGTCTTATGGTGCGGCAATCAGCACTAATCCCAATTTAAAATGTGGTTTTATTCCTTTCCCCTGTACCAACAATCCGAAAGAAGCCAAATTATATGCGGATGTCGATTCTACCTTTGCCCTTTCAGCCACATCCAGTCCGGAAAGAATCAAAGCCGCCAAACAATTTCTTGAATGGCTGGCTACTCCGGAAGCAATCAAGCTCTGGGTCGAAAAATGCAAACTGGTTCCGACTTTCAAGGGCGCAAACGTGAAAACGATGGATGCCCCATTTCAAGATCTTGTTTCCTACCTCAATTCCGGCAAAACTAATCCTTGGGCTTTCTCGATGTATCCTGTAGCAGCATTTGAGGATGCTACCAAAAATGGTGCCCAGGAGTATATTTTTGGCAGAAAAAATGCTGACCAAGTCGTTCGATATATCGACGAAACCTGGAGAAATTCTCTTACAAAATAAGGTTTGAAAAAAGGATCGGAGACTGACTTGAAGGGAAAAAAACCCAGTCAAAACATGCAGCCATAGCGAACGCTAATCCATAAGGTGTCCGATTATGGACCCCCATCGGATATACAATATAAGCCTTCTTTTTTAAAGGGGGACTTATATTGTATATCTTTGCTGTTTTACTTCCTTTGGGACAGTTTCTTTTTTCGACAGAAAGGAGCCCCCATGATCGCTTCTAGGAAAAATAAGATTTTTTATTTTTGTCTTTTTTTAACGCCTGCCTTTTTACTCTATTTATTCTTTTTTATTATCCCCCTCTTTCAGGGAATTCAATATTCATTTACCGATTGGAACGGAATTGTCCCGGAAATCCCTTTTAATATGAGTAAGACGGATTTTGAAACCAAGGTAACCGGCAAACTTCATGACCAAAACGATTGGAAATATGTCCGCCAATTTTATGTACTGGATTCTTCCAACGGGAATTATAATCTAACCAACTGGCTCAAAGAAGGCAATACCCATCGCCAGATTACCACCGGTGAAAAGCGGAAACTCAAGAGAATCCTCCAAAAAGTCGGTATTTCCCCGATTCATTCTATCGGTTTAAAAAACTACCGGGACATGTTTCAAAAAGACGAAAGATTTGTGCCGCGGATTGAAAAGCAATACCTTTTCAATGCGTTTGACGAATTGCCAAAATCAATCAATGCCAAGGCTTTTCATAAACAGCTTTACAGCCATATCGCCTTAAAGAACGAACGGGATTTTTTGCTCAGATTTTACAGATATCATCCAGCTAATTCTTCTTATAGGCTCTTGAAAAACATTCCTGATCCTGAAAGCGAAAAACTAAAAACCTTGATCAGCGAAAATATGTATCAAAGTATTATCATACCCGGTGTCATCGGTTTCACTTTATTCTTTGTCTTTTTCAACGTGTTGTTGTCCAATTTCTTAGCTTTCGTCCTAGCCTTGATCCTGGATACCAAGATGAAAACCCGCAACATCCTGCGGTCCATTTTCTTCTTACCCAATGTGCTTAGTCTGATTATTGTGGCTTTTATATGGTCATTCGTGTTCCGGTTAATTTTACCGGCCGTTACAGGAATTTCTGTTTGGCTCGGTAGTCCCGATCTTGCTCCATGGGCTGTTTTGTTGGTGACTATATGGCAAGGATGCGGTTATCTGATGATTATCTATTTGGCCGGGCTGCAGACTATCCCCACCGATATTCATGAAGTGGCCGAAATTGACGGTGCCAATTGGCGTCAACGCCTGTTTCGGGTTACCATTCCACTCTTAATGCCAGCTGTGACCATTTGCCTATTTTACAGTCTCTCCAATTCATTTAAGTGCTTTGACGTATTGTTAGCCTTGACCAGCGGCGGCCCCGGATATGTAACCACTCCGATCGTGCTTGATATTTATTTCAATGCATTTAACAACAATCTTTTCGGTTATGCTACTGCCAAAGCCGTTTTACTCTGCCTAATCATCATCATCATTACCGGTATTCAACTGTTTCTAATGAAACGGAGGGAAGTTGAATTATGAACGACATCCGAACAATCCAACCCGAAGCGAAAATCCGGATTTCATCTCGAAAGTACGGAATGATGATATTTGAGGTTATAATGGTCATCATTGCGATTTTATTTCTATTCCCGGCTTTATTGACTTTATTGAATTCATTCAAGTCTGATGGGGAAATCATTCTCGATCCGATTGCTTTCCCGAAAACAATTCATTTCACCAACTATATTGAGGCTTGGAAAGCAACTAATTTCCCGGTGGTATTGGCGAACACCTTCATTATCACTGCTTTCAGTACCATAGGGATACTGCTCGTCAGCTCCATGGCGGCTTATGTCATGGTCCGTTCCAGAACCAGGTTTAGCTGGCTTTTTTTCCTGATCTTCACTTTCTCAATGGTGGTTCCATTCCAGACTTTCATGGTTCCTTTAGTTCAAACCGCCAAGGACTATAACTTGCAAAGCATTTGGGGTATTATACCGATTTATATCGGTCTTGGTTGTCCGCTGGCTATCTTTATGTACCACGGTTTTATAAAGGGAGTACCGGTGGAAATTGAAGAATCCGCGGCCATCGACGGCGCTTCAATCCTACGGACTTTCTTTCAGTTGGTCTTTCCACTCTTGAAACCGGTCTCTGCCACCATTGCCATTCTTGATGTACTTTGGATTTGGAATGATTTTTTGTTGCCCTTAATTATTCTGCCGAAACAGTCAACTTTACAACTAGCCCAGTATGGATTTTTCAGCCTTTTTAAACGGCAATATTCCCTGGCCATGGCCTCATTGGTTTTATCTGCGGCGCCGGTTGTAATTTTTTATTTAGCCATGCAGAAATATATTGTTAAAGGCATTGCCGCCGGAGCGGTAAAAGGGTGATTCAACCACACCGGCTTCAACCGGATAATTAAGATTAAAAGTAACTCTTAGCCAATAGCTACGAATGGACACCTGATTATGATTATTTTTGGACGGGAGGGCTCAAATGGCCCGGGAAACCAGTCAATCACTGCGTCATGCGGTTATTTACGAAGTATATGTTCGCAATCACAGTCAAGAAGGAACTTTTAAGGGACTGGAAAAGGATTTAACCCGTATTAAAAGCCTTGGTGTGGATATTATTTGGCTGATGCCCATTCATCCTATCGGAAAGGATGGACGAAAAGGCAGCCTTGGTTGCCCATACTCCATTCTGGACTACCGGGAAATTAATCCGGAATATGGGTCGATCGAGGATTTCATGAGTTTAGTCAACAGCGTCCATCAGCAGGGAATGCTCCTGATGATCGATATCGTTTTCAACCACACTTCCCAAGATTCATGGCTGTATAAGCACCATCCGGAATGGTTTTACCGCAATGCCCGGGGCGAAATCTCCGGCAAGGTTCCCGACTGGATGGATGTAATCGACCTGGATTACTCCCATCCGGAACTTTGGAGTTATCAGATTGAAACCTTAACGTATTGGGCCTCCAAAGGGGTGGATGGATTTCGTTGTGATGTGGCGCCGGTCGTTCCTATCGATTTTTGGATGAAGGCCCGGGAGGAGCTTACGCAAATTAACCCCAACTTTATTTGGCTTGCCGAAAGTTCCGACCCTTCTTTCATTCAGAGCCTGCGTAAGCAAAATTTTACTATCCATTCCGATTCTGAGATGTATCAGGCCTTTGACATTACTTATGATTATGATGTATATCATACTTTCCGGGCTTACCTTGAAGGATATGCTCCTCTGGAAGAGTACTTGTCTTTACTAAGGTTGCAGGAAACCAACCTCCCTGGGAACTATCTTAAATTACGCTTTGTAGAAAACCATGACCAACCCCGCATCCGTGCCATGACTCCCTTTGAAAATACCATTCGGCAATGGACTGCTTTTTCTTTTTTCCAAAAAGGAACTGCTTTGATTCATGGCGGGCAGGAAACCAATAATCCCAGACTACCCAGCTTATTTGAAAAGGAAGCCATTGATTGGAGCCTTTTAAATCCAGACTACACTGTTTTTTTAAGACATTTATCCGCTATTAAAAAAGAATCCCTTATCGGTCAGGGCTATTACCAAATTCATGAGAGTTTGATATTCGGTGTAATTCTGGTATCTTACCGGAAGGAAGAACGAATCTTATACGGGATCTTTAATGTGGAGGGAAAATGTGGCTCCATCCGCGTAGACTGCAAAGACGGTTCTTACCGGAATATCATCGATGGAAAAGAATTGATGGTTCGTAATGGGTTAACGGATCTATCAGCAGAGCCGGTGATTTTTTATGGGGAGATTCGTAAGACTGCAACTAAAATAGGGCCAATTTAAGCTGATCGTTCTTAGAAGGAAAAGAATCATGGCATTCTTAAGGCCGTCGTAAATTCCTTTAAAAATCCAAAAGATATACAACATATCGCTTCAGTAAAGAAACAGCCATTTGCATATATTGTATATCTTTATCAATAAACTTCCTTTGCAACAGCCCCATTCCAATCCTTACATCCGCTATTTTATACCAAAAAATATTGCATGAATGATTGATAAATTTAACGATACATTTTAATTGTATCTTCGATGATTTCCCAAAACCTTTCAGAATCAAGATCCGTAACTACTTGTACATTGGCGGGTTTACCCACCGTTCCAAAGTAATCGCAATGAGTCCTGCCATACGATTGCTCGCTTTTTAGTTCAATCTCCACATACATTGGTTTTGTGGTAAAAACAGCCGGATCAATAAGATACACGCTGGCGGCAGGATCATATAACGGCGAAACTTCATGGCCGAATATTTCTTGATTGGTCTTCGTATAGAAATCCACGATTTCGGTAAAAAGCGTGGCTGCCTTGTTGTTAATACAGGCGATTCTGGTTATCACTTCTTTTTGGAGTAACACCTTTTTAGTGATGCTCAGGCCGATCATCACAATCGGTTTTCCGCAGGTAAAAACGATATGAGCCGCCTCAGGATCGGCATAAATATTAAATTCGGCAGCCGGGGTAATATTACCCAATTCATAGGAACCACCGATTAAAACAATTTGCTTAATTTTGGGGATAATTTGAGGCGCTAGTCTCATGGCCATCGCCAAGTTGGATAATGGTCCCGTGGCTACAAAAATGATATCGCCATCCGACTTGGACAATATTTCTATAATCAGAGTAACTGCGTTCCTGGGATCGAGCCGGATGAAGGGAGCGTCCAAATCCACATTGCCAAGTCCACTTTCTCCGTGGACATATTTCGCAATCACCTGCTTCCGGATGATGGGTCCGGACATACCGGCTGCAATGGGCACATTGACGATTCCCAAATGGGAACAAACCTTAAGGGCATTTTGGGTGGTTTTCTCGAGAATATGATTCCCCGCTGTGACCGTTATGGCCCTTAAGTCAAATACAGGATGTTTGGCTGCTAGCATCATGGCCACCGCATCATCGCAGCCGGGATCGCAATCAAGTATAATCGGTAATTTATTTGTAGTTTGGTTCATTATTCTCCCCCTTTTCCATCATAGCATATCAATATAAACCGATAAAAAATCCCTATTAATGGAAAAACAGTAATCCTATGGATTTCTTCCTGATAATAAAAGAAGAAGAGAACAGCTCTGGCTGATCCTCTTCTTCTTTATTCTTCGAAACAAGGTATTTATGGAATCAACTCTCCTTGTTGACTGGAAACCACAATTTCGCCGGATTTTATTTTCCCCAATACTTTGGTCACTTTATCTTGGACTTCCTTCCTTAAATTTGGATTTTTTTCAGGAATACCGACACCCTCCGACTTGGCGTCAAAAGTCAAGGCCTCCCCGCCTGAAAAAGTTCCTTCTTTTTCTGACTTGATTATCCTAAACGAAGCCTGGTCTAACCGTTTGATCGCGGAAGTAAGTATAACAGAATGTGCATTCTTATAGACACCGTCATCATATTGATCGCGATCAACACCAACTATCCAGACTCTCTTCCCTTTGTTTACACGGGTTTTGGCTTCATTTATCGCTCCCATACCAACAGCACCCGCGGCGCAAAAAATTGCTTTCACTCCTTTATCGAACATCTGCGCAGCAAGTAATTGCCCAGCGGCAACATCAGTGTATGTACCGATATAGATGACATTACCCGGTTTTATGCTGAGCCTGGTTCCCAGGTTTTGATTGGCATACAGGATACCTTGTTGAAAACCCCAATTATACTTCTGCACTTCCGGAACTGCCATCCCGCCTATAAATCCGGCCTCTCCTTCTTTAATTTGGAGTGCGGCGGCAATTCCTGCCAAAAAACCCGCTTCATGCTCGGCGAAGATTACTGCCACCGTATTTCTTTTGATCACCGCTTTAAAATCTCCGGCGTGTGGTTTTCCGTCGACTTGAACGAATTTAATATCGGGATATTTTTGTTGGGCTTGAAAAACAGCCGTTTGCATCTTAAATCCCGGACAAAAAATCATATTGTACCCCGCATCATGAAGATTACCGATTTCCTTTAAATAATCCGCTTCGGTATTACCGTTCGTTTTCAAATATTTGATTTCCAAATCGAACTTTTCGGCAGCCCGCCGAATACCTTCCCAAGTTCCTTGATTAAAGGATTTATCATCGATTGATCCTTCACTCACCATGCCTACTTTTAAAGGAATGCCTTCACTCCGGCAAATAACACCGCAGCCTATCATTATCAAAGCACATCCAATGAAAAACACCTTTTTAAACATAATCGAACTCCTTTCTATCTATCATAGAATCCAAGTCTTCCATACCTCTCCCTTAAGTTATAGATTCCAAAATCGTTTAACTTTAGGAAACACTCACAGGGAACGGCTTTTTTCCACTTCAAGAGCTAATTTTTCAGGGTCGTTAATGATAATAAAATCAGTATGGATCGCGATAATGTTTTCCTTTCTGAGATATTGTAAAATACGGTTGACACTTCTTTTCGTCACTGCAAATCTTTCACAAAGCTGTTCTTTATTGATTTTAATACGGTTCTCGCTATGACCGGTCTGATCGGTACAAGATAATAAATAATTGCAAACTCTCATCTTTAATGAATAAAGAGAGTTTTCCATAGTTTTCTGCGCGCAATAACAAGACCGATTATTGGAGTACTTTATAATATACAAACTGATATTTCTATCCAATTCCAGCCATTGCATGAAGTATTTCCGCTTGATTTGTAATAGTTTAAGATTTGTAATGGCTTCCACCGAATTCAGCAAGGGTTTTTCTTCAAAAATTTCCATCTCTCCAATAAAATCGCCCTTTTCTAATTCCCTTGGAGAATACTTCCTGCCGTTTTCTGCGATGACATAAATACTGGCGCAACCTCCAATAATAATGCTTAAACTATCATATTTTTCAGCTTGATGATAAACAATTGTACCGGCCGGGTATTCTTTCAATTCCCAGTGTTTCAGGATTTCCGCAGGACAATTTTTAAAAAGTTCAGATAATTCCGGGTTTTCTTCAAAAAAAGTTACTTCCATCATAACAATCTTCGTAATATCCCTTCCAAATAAATCCATAAAATTGACCCCAATCAATACTTTTTTGGTTGTGATTCATTGAATCAAGTCTCCTTGTTGATCGGAAACTACAATTTCACCGGATTTTAATTGTTCTAGAACCTTGGCCACTTTGTCCTGAACCTCTTTCCTAAGGTTTGGATTTTTCTCAGGAATACCGACACCATTTGATTTGGCGCTAAAGGTCAATATCTCGCCTCCCGGATATTTTTCCTCCTTCAGAGCTTTAACCATAGCAAATGCGGCTTGATCAACCCGCTTTACGGCGGACGTCAATATAACCGATTTGTTGTCTCCATATAAGCCATCCCAATATTGATCGCGGTCAACACCGACAACCCATACTTTTCTTCCTTCTTTGATCCGTGACTTGGCCTCGTTAATGCAGCCGATACCAACATCTCCGGCAGCACAAAAGATCACCCCGATGCCTTGGTCATACATTTGAGCCGCCAATTGTTGACCTGCGGCAACATTATCGAAGGAACCCTGATAGACAACATTTACCGCCTTGATGAAAACTTGGGTACCGAATTTTTTGTTTGCATATCGAAGTCCTTGCTGAAAACCCCAATTAAACCTTTGCACCGCAGGAATAGCCATGCCTCCGATAAACCCGGCCCTTCCTTCCTTAAGTTGTAATGCTGTAGCAACACCCGCCAAAAACCCGGATTCGTGCTCTGCAAACAAAATCGAAACAGTATTTTTTCCAACAACCGATCTAAAATCTCCGGCATGGGGCGTACCATCAATCAAGACAAATTTAGCATTGCCATATTTCTCTTGGGCCTTAAAAACAGCAGTTTCAAATGGCATTCCAGGGCAAATAATCAATCGGAATCCGGCATCACAAAGATTGCCGATTTCCTTGGTATAATCGGCTTCCGTAGTTCCTCCGGGCTTTAAATATTTAGTTTCCACATGCAATTGTTTTCCCGCCTGCCGAATCCCTTCCCATGTGCCCTGATTAAAAGACTTGTCATTAATAGACCCAGAGCTAGTGATCATCCCCACTTTAAAAATTGCAGATCCACTTACCCCACACAAGATGAACACCATCATTACCAGGACTAATCCTGCTTTCCCAATATTTTTGATCATTTCTTATCCCCCTTTATCTTCGAAATCATTGCCTGACCAACGAACTCAACCACCACCGGCTGAAACCCGGTGGATTCCTTGGCCGACTGGAATTCAGCTCGCCAGTTTACTGGCGCAAGAACCGGGGGAATTCAAACCCGAAGGCAACATTAAGCTAAAGCCGGGAGTTTGAATCCCCGCTGTTGAGACAATCAACTGGTTGGTTTCCGGACAATCATCACAACATCCTGGATGGTTTGATTCGCCGTCCTTTGATAATCATAGCGATAGGTTGAAATAACCTGATAGCCTGTACTATTTAAGTCCCTGGTAATTTTCTCCGGCTCATGATAACAAAAAAACATTTCCTGTTCCGAAAAATTGGTTTTTTCAAACCCAGGGGTGCCGCCACACATAAAGCTCAGATATAAATAACCTCCAGGATCAAGCATATTAAAGGTCTTTCGCAAAAAAACGGCCGTCTCATTCTCGCGTAAATGAATAATACAAAAGGAAGCAATAACCGCATCAAATCTTTCTTGGAATGCTATATCTCGTATATCCCCCAAAATAAAATTCGCACCCGCTGCATATTGCTTAGCATGCTGAAGCATTGCGACAGACAAATCGACCCCTACGATTTGGTATTCTTTGTTTTGATTGAGGAAAAACCTAGCCACATTACCCGGACCGCAACCCATATCCAATATCGTTGAGCTTTCCCTCAGCAAATCGGAAATTTCCTGAAAATATTTCTCGAACAATCCCAAATCCATATGGATTTGGACAAACCTATCGACACAATCATCGTAACTTTCAATTGTTTTCCCGGTTTTATCCATCTCTTCCACCAGCTAATCTCTTGGTTAAATAGTAATCATTCACACCTGCCGAAATTCTCTTCATGGGCCAACTTTTCCAAATCTTTGATGATAATGGCATCCGTTTCAATATCAATAATATTTTTGTTTTTTAAAGATAACAAAATCCGATTAACACTTCTTTTGGTGACTGCAAATTGTTCACTCAGTTTCCCTTTATTGAGCCGCAACTTGATGCTACAGCCCTTTGTCAATCCCTGTCCGCTGCAAGATAATAAATACCTGCACACCCGCGCTTTTAAGGGATAAAGGCTATCTGCACCCGCCTTCTCTGAAAACAAATAAAATTGATGATTTGCATATTTCATAAGATAAAAGCAAATATTCTTGTCCATTTCCAACCACTTCATGAAAAATTCCCGCTTTAATTGTAACAATTTAAGACCGGTTAAAGCCTCCACGGAACAAATAACGGGTCTTTGATCGAAAATTTCAAACTCACCGATGAATTGCCCCTCTTTGATAACTACTTGCGAATATTTGTTACCGTTTTCAGCCATAAAATAAATATCCGCAAATCCCTCAATGATGATAAATAAAGAATCAAGCGTATCCCCTTGATGGCAAATAACCGTACCCGCCTGATATTCGCAGATATTCCAACGACTTAAAATCTCATAGGGACATCCCCGGAATATCGGGTACAATTCGAGGTTATTATCAATAATTTTTTGTAATTGATTAAGCTCCATCATTATCTCCGCAGGCTTTTTTGGGGCCTTTACCCCATGTAAATTTAATTCCTGCTTTTTAGAATATACTTTAAATTATGAAACCATTCTCCATAAATCTACATATTCCTTCAAAAATGGCAGATTTTGTTATACACAAATTTCCGGAAAGCGAGTCCTCATCCATTCAAAAAGCACAAGGTTTTCCCGATACAAAATTATTAATCTCTTTAACCGAAAATAAATCATTTTCCCATCCCGGGACAAATGTCCTTGAAACTTTTATCAATTATGGCAATATTAAGTAAGTCGTATTTTGGAAACAGGAGTGATGTTCAAATGCGTGACACTTTGATGAAAAAACTAGAAAATCAAATTGAAATAAGCCGGAAAAAAATGCAAGACCTATGGAACCAGCGTGGCTATACTGATGAGGTGGTTTTAAAAGCCAGTATTGAATTGGATGAATTGCTCAACGAATACCAGCGGTTATCTAGTCAGAATTCAAATTTATCAAAAATAACAGGTTATCCAAAGGAAGGATTCACTCCATCATTCAGTGCCATTATGGATAGTCAGGCATAATAAAAGTCGGCTCAACCCTAAACTTATTGAGTCATAAAACCCGATGCGCCGACTTTTTAGCCTCCATAAAAATTACACTGGATAATGAATAATCAAACTGAATATATCACCGGTTCTTTTACAGTCTCCCTTCCAATGATGGTATGCGGCAAGATTGCGCTCTTCATCGTTTTTCCCTTATCCTAATATTGACTTTTTCATTAAATCCAATGAATCCCGGTTGCAAATTCCCTCAATATGAACTATCCTTTAATATCGTAAACTAACTCACTAAAACAGAGGGACAACGATGAAAAAATTTAATTGTAAGTCGCAATATCTATTACCGCTGGTGGTAATTTTTTTAATGTCCAGTTTATACGCAGCTGCGCCAGTTAAAAAAACCGCCCCGGCAACTAAAAACGCCATCATTCCAATTCTATGCTACCACCGGATTATTCCAAACGGCAATAATGTTTATGATGTTACTCCTGAAGCTCTCGAAAAACAATTGCAATACATGATCGATCAGGGCTATCACCCGATAACCGCCCTACAATTTATTAAAATGCAGAAATCCCCCGGGCTTCTTCCCGACAAACCGGTGGTTATTACTTTTGATGATGGTTCAAAAAGCCACTATCAAAACGTTCTTCCGATCTTGAAAAGGCTGGGCTTAAAAGCGACCTTTTTTGTCTACCCCAGCGCAGTCGTTGAGAAGGAAAACCCAAAATATATCACTTGGACTGAGCTTCAAGAAATGGTAACAGCAGGGATGGATATTGAGTCCCATACTTTATATCATCCGTTTCTGGTGAGAACGCATACCAATATCAGCGATCCGAAGTATCTGCAATGGCTGGACCATCAATTACAGAGTTCCAAAGCAATCTTAGAAAAACATTTGAATATTCAAGTGAAATTACTGGCCTATCCCTTTGGGCTCTATAACCAGCTGATTGAAACCAGAGCGATTGCGGCGGGATACGAGGGAATATTCACTGTGAATACCGGCACCAACTTCGTGAATGAAAATCCGTTGCGGTTAAAGCGGATGATTATGAATCGGAATATTTCAACAGCGGGTTTGGAGAGTTTCTTCCGTACAAAACCTTTGCCCTTGGAAATTATTTCGCCGGTTGATGCCTCCATTGTTGCGGAATGTCCCCAGATCAAATTCCGCTTGACCGGCCCCAAGTTAGCGAAGGTCCGGATCCAAGTCGGGAAAAACAGTGCGGACTTATCTCCCGACGCCAGCGGCGAGTTCACTTACAAAATCCAAAAGCCGGAGATTGGTTTCAATCTGATTGTGGTTTCCGGCTATGACGACGCACATGCTAAAGATTTTTATATGAATACATGGTGTTTTGATCACCTAATCCAAGATAAAACCAATGACATGAGCAAATATTGAAACCGTGCCAATATAGCCGGACATATCGTTGGTATTTTACCGCCATGCTTAATGTGGTCTTGAATTTCAACCGGCGATGCAGCCGGGTTTAACCATCAAAAAGGGGCTGCCTTTACGGCAGCCCCTTTTTGATATTCCTCAATCGCTCTCCCCTTTCCCTTAAGGCCCCTTAAGGCGTCGGGGTAAAATCTTGCTTCCCTGCTCCGTAGGGATAAAGTGGATCACCGTAATCAGTGGGAACTGGCAGATCACTGGCGATATAGCTCCGGATCTCGGCCCGTTCGGCATCGGTTGCGCCGAGGTCATAGGGTAAATCCCACTTTTCAATTTGATTGCCGGTGGAGTCGGTGCCGATTTGATCCACCGAACGCGGCAATTGAAACGGCAGTTTCCCGGAGGGCAGGTAATCGCCGTAACATAGCCCGGCCAACGCTTCTTCAATGGCCGTTCCGCCCCGGTACACCAGGATCAAGGCATCGGAAAGCGCAACCACATTCGTCAGCACATAAGGCCTGGGGGTGATCACAATGGTCACGACCTTGATGCCCTGCGACTTGAACCCTTGAATCACTGCCAGCTGGTCCGCTGGAATATTGGGGTTCTTATCCGTCCATTCCGTACCGTGAGTATAGGAGTTTTCCCCAATGACTACCACCGCCACCTTGGCAGAAGGGGCTGTATCCTGATAAACATTGACTCCAAGGGAGGCCGAGCGGTTTTTGAAAGCCGTTACATAATTCACTGCATAGGGATCGCTATAATAAATTGACTGCCAAATGACATTGGGATCGTTATCCCGGTTAACCCAGGTTGCTCTGGGGCCGCCCACTACCAGATTGTCTCCGGAATTCAGCCGTAGTGGCAATACGCCATTATTCTTTAACAAGGTAATGGACTTTTTAGCCGCACCCAGGACGATCTTATGGTTATCCAAGGCATTCCAGGTGGTCGTGGGATCGCCGTAAGGATTTTCAAACATCCCCAATCTCAGCTTGGTCTCCAGAATCCGGCGAGCCGCCTCATCCAGTCTGGCCTGTCCGATAGCGGCAATAACCGCATTCATGTCGGAACTGGAGGCCGGCGCACCACCCAGGACGTCAATCCCGGCGCCCATGCTGGCGACGGTCTGGCTGGTATTGGCGCCGAGCCAGTCGGTGACCACAAAACCTTTAAATCCAATCACATTGTGCAGATAGTCAATGCCCGGTTTGGAGTTGTTGGCTCCAGTACCGCTGGGGTCCAAATAAGGACTATTATTATATCCCGGCATCACCGAGGCCGCGTTGGCATCGACTGCAGCGTACCATGGTTTCATATGATATTTGAAGGTCACCGCGTCGTACTGGAGTGCCCCCTCTCCGCCCGCGCCTTGGCCGGCCCAATGTTTCACCGTAGTCATCAAGGAGTGGGGATTTATTTCCGGCCCTCCCTGTAAACCACAGATCAAGGCTCTAATCAGGGCGGCGGCTTCATCGGCATTTTCGCCGCAACCTTCCTGAAACCGCGGATACAGCACTTTGGTGTCGACTTCAGCCAGCGGCATCAACATCCCCGTGAAACCGGCGGATTTTTGTTCAACCCGCTGGAGATTACCGCATTGGTAGGCCAGATTGGGATCACCTGTGGCGGCCAGCCCCAACTCGGTGGGATAAATGGTTTTCCAGCCGTGAATCTTGTCCCCGGCAAAGGCGGTCGGAATACCCATCCGGGTCTTGGCGCAACTTTGCTGGGTTGTGGTCATCCCGTCTTCGACACCGTAGGAAAACGAGAAACCATTCATGGGATTATCACTTTCAGCACCATAGAAGCACTGGCGGAATTTTTCCTCATTGGTCAAGCGGGACATCAGATCAACAAGCCGGGTGGCAATGGGCAAATGCCAATCTTCAAACGGTTCGATGGTCCCGTTTTTATTCAGATCGCGACAACCGTTGACGATATTGACTCCGTCATTCACCCCTTCCAGAACGGGCAGATAGACGCTGAATTGGCCGATATCCGATTGGGCTCTTGATCCTGCACCATCAATGGCTACCACATACCATTTGTAAGTCCAGCGGTCCGGCAATTCGGGCGCCGAGAAACTGGTCTCACCGGTTTCTCCGACTTTGGTATAGCGGTCCAGCAAGTTTCCGACGGCACGCCAGTCATAGTCGGTGCGGGAAATATTGAGCCATACTTCATATTTTACCGTTCCAGCATACCTTTCCCAACTCAACACCGGGGTCCGGGTCGTGGTGACTATCTGGCCCTTATCAGGCCCTAAAACATTGAAGGCCCCTTCAACCGGAGTCGGGGTGGGGGTAGGGGTAATGCTGGGACCGGTGGGAGTCGGGGTGGGAGTTAGAGTCGGAGTCGCCTCCAGTATCTCCACATTCACCACCGAAGTCGGCAACACTGTAAAAGTTAAGGGATTGCCGCTGATGATATTGCCGGCGGCGTCAGTGGTGGAAAACCGAATCGACTTCGGATCGGTCAAATAACGGACACTCATAGTAACCACGGTGCCGACATTATAACGGACTTTCTGGCTGATAGTGGTATTTTGAGAGATCAAAGTGGAAACGCCATCTAAATCAGCCGGCGAATAGCCGAGCTGGATATACTGAATGTATGAGCCTTGGACCGGAACCGTTATCGCGCTCCCAAGAGAGCTAAAGTTGATGGAACGCAGGTTCCAGCCGTTGGTTACGGCTACGATACGCAGAGTTTGAGTACCGGCTGTCAAGTTGACGTTGGCCGCCACATTGGTCCAGGCTTGCCAGCCGCCGGTATTGGGAATAGTCACGGTCGCCAAAACCTGGGCACCGTTCTTCAACTGAAATTGCGTGTTGGCATAGGGGCTGGATGCCCTAAATTCCACCAGATAATTACCGCTTACCGCCACAGTGACATGATAATCCATCCAGTCGCCCGCATCGGTCCAACCTACATCCAGCCCGCCCTCGGAGCAGATTTCCGTATCGATACCGAACATGGCATCGTAACTTGCAGCGTCAACCAACCCCGGAATGGCTTTGCCTGGAGCCGCCGTCGGTGTTGGAGTGGGAGTGGGTTCTGTACTTATCGGCGTGGTCAGTAAACGGGTTGGAAAATCATTGGTGTTATAAGCCATGGTGACATCACTGCCGGATACTTTAAAGATCTTCACCATCAATCGTTGATTGGACAGGGTGACCGCCGGGACGGCGTTGTAAGTATAGGTTGAAGAATGATTGCCTCCACCGGTGGTATTGACATCCAGTTGCTGGCTGCAGACCAGCGCCCCTCCGCTGCCATCAGGGTTGGTACGATAAACTTCAGCTTGCACCATGGTTGCTTTGCCGGGACTGGCGGTCCACAAAATGAACTGCCAATTTCCTGCGGCATAGGTACAGGTTTGCGGCTCCGAATACCAGTATAGCGGGGCCGTGGTGATGGAACGGGTAGGTTGCCACCCTTCCGTATCGCTTTGAGCCGATTGCAGGATTTCCCCGGCGGGCGCCACTCCGGATACTGCGCTGTTATATAAATACCAGGTTGTAGTGGCGCTGGTCGCCGAATGCACTGCCGTCATAATCATGAATAACCCGAGCAGCAGGACAATAACAATGATGCCGTTCTTCGTGTTCATCATTTCTCCTCCTTTTCATTGAATTTAAAATGAGGCTGTCTAAAAAGTAATTCGAAATCAATAAGAAATACAATATATATCGCGTACACACGCGACTTCATCGAATGTGTCGGTTTCAATATATTGTATTTCTTTATCGTAAAATTCCCTTTTGGGACAGCTCCAAAACCGGGCTAGTAAGATTCATTCATATAAAGAAGTTATGGCAGAGAAAGTACTGCGCGCCGTATTCCATTGGGAATCCTTGGTAGAATCCCATCCAAAGGCCGCGATCGCTTGGGATTTCAAATTGGACCCAGCCGCCCCGCTCCAGAAGTGATAAAATTCACCCCAGTTCAGACTGGAGGCATAATCATAGCCATTCGATGCCTTCGGGAAATACTGGCCAAGCAATTTAAAAAATCCGGTCAGCGCCATGGCTTTCCCATGTTGCGACCAAATGGGATAGAACCAATCCCGAAACCAATAATAGCCGTTTCCATCCGTTGAACTGAGATATTCATCATACTCCGCTTGGGCTTCGCTGCTCATGCCCATACCGATCAGGGCATCGTATTGGTATATTTCGGCAAATTTACTATCCCCCCACAGTTTGGCCGAGGGTGAACCGTGGCAACCATAAGAAGCTAACTCAACAATATGGGAAACCTCATGCAGGAGTATCTTAATGTTCCAACCGGAAGCACTGCCAAAATCACTACCGCCAACGTCGATGGTGTTGTGGTAGTCATGACTGCTATCGAACCAGGTTGAGGGGTGCCCCCCCGAGTACCTGCTGCGGTGAACCACCACATATAACCGGGGATCACTGCCGAAAGTCCCGTAAATACTCTTGGTATACATCCATAGCGTGCTCACCAGGGGAAAGATCCAGCTTGAAGTGGTACCGGCCATATCAGCGTCAAAGTAAACCGCCACCTGATCATCATAATATTGCAGTTTAACCAGCTGGTTATGTTCAAACCAGTGTTCCTGCCAGGTGGCAGCCGGGGCTGCCAAAGTTGAAGTCTTGGATATTTTGATATCATCGATATATCCTCGAAACCCCCCCGTCGCTTCCGGCCGGTCATAACCGATGATAATATAGCGGATGGTTTTACCATGAAGCCAAGCGCCGACATTACTGGTAATATTGGTCCAAGTGTTGACAGTTCCCCGGCCGGCCTTGGGATGCATGCTGATACCGTTGGAATCCGTAGCACCGCAATCTCTCAAGGTAGTGCCGTCGCTGCACTCAAAATCAACCGCTACATACCTTCCATTGTCATTTTGCGGATAAATCCAATAACTCAAATTGGTATCACTGGTGACGGGGATGTCGACTTTAAACACTTTGAAATAACAAAAAGAAGTAGTGGCATTGGTATCCGTCCCGGAATACATGATGGCTTTGGAACCACTATGGGCAATTTCCTGTCTGATGCTGCATTCGGGATTGATTCCCGACAGATAACCATTAACATTGAATGAATAGGCAATGGTGTCGGAGAATGTGGGCTGGATTTGTTGAGTTTCCATTCCGGAACTAAAGTTTATCGTCTCAGCCATTGCTGTGGTTAAACTAGCACCTATCATTACGGCCACGACGCTTGTGACCATAGAAAGTAAAAATAAAACCCGTTTCCATTTTAAAGACCTAGACATCTTCTTTTCCTCCTAACATTTATTTTTCAAGGCACTTTTCTTTAAGGCCTTGATGGCTACAAATGTCCGTTCGTTTGGTTCCTTGTAGCGGTTTGCAACTCCTTGATTCATTCCATGTTCAACTAAAAACCCCGTCAATGGACAGTAAGAATTTGCAAGGTTAGATACCATAAATCACCGATAAATCTATCAATTTCAATGTTAAGAGCCATTACTGGCGCCCATCCAATTTGCCTCGATTATTTTCAATATGAAAAAAACAACTCCCATCATTCCCCTCGGCTTTTTTTCAATCGTCCCATCTATCCCCGAGGGTTCAGTTAATTTTATCTAATCTTCATTTGATTTTATTAAAACAATCAAGATAGTTTAACAATTTTGCAACTATACAGTGATATTATAATATTAACACCACTTATACTAATTGTAAATATATATTAAAATAAACTAAATATTTACAATATCGATCATTTATAGGCCCCTTGCAATATCATTGGTAAACCAATCAATCGTTGTTATTAATTAAAATGAATGAAAGTCGCTCCATTGGTTTAAAAAAAATACTTTTTCCTTTCATTGAAAAATGCCCACATATTCAAAGACGCCGGATTCATTCAAAATTTCTTCCTGCCTTCCTCTGTCTCTCCGTGTCTATCTAGAAAATACTTTCACCCTGGATACTTCGGCTCGTTTTGCGAGCCGCCATCGGACAGCCACCCCGGCAGTATTTTCGCGCGCATTGATGCGCGACATCGTTGTCCCAGCAAAGCTGGGGTGGATGACTCTGTAGCAAATTCGGACCAGGATTTCACCGATTCATCATTTTATCACGGAAATCATTCTTTCCATTATTCAATGAATTCTTTCCAGCACAAAAATAATTCTTTCTGTCATCCAATGAATTCTTTCCAGTAAAAATCATTCTTTCCGTCGTCAGAATTTTTTTCTTTTACCCCCACTGTCCTTCAAAAAAAAGAGAGGACCGCCCGAGGCATCCTCTCCTACCTATCGATATCCACTATTCTACAGCGCCATGAGTCCCTGTGGTCACCAAAAATCAAAAAATCCACTCATTTTCATTTTTGACAACTTGCGTTTTGTTTCCATAACCGTTGGTACTCATTGAGTAATTGATCCAATTCCATGCTGATTCTTAAAACAGCTTCATCAATATATCCACGTTCTCTCCAAAGATTTTGCATCCTCATCCGGAGGACCTCAATCTGACTCTCAAGTTGATTCCCTGAATCGGCAGCCATATCGCACCTCACTTGCGCTCTTTCAATTTTAAAATTCGCTGCGAATCATGATGGGATATCTAAATTTGTCATTTGGGTTATTCGATCATAACCAGCAAAAGATCGGAGAAAATATTCCCGGGAGGTGTTAACTTGAAGGCAACTACTACCAGTTTGGCTGTTACCGGAACCGGTGCGGCTGTTTCAGGTATCGGGGCGTTCTTCTTGAAAAGTAAATGGGGAGCCGGTATCCTAGGTTTCGGTCTTGCCCACGTCGTATTAGGTTTGCTTGATATGACGCGCCCCAGTGTCCATTAATGCCTTAATGGCATTAAATTTAGTTCCTCCCGGGAGACCGCCAAAAAGCGGTCTCCTTTTTACCATTGAATAAAGTAATAAAACCTAAGCGTCGCAAACCCACGGAACTGTGGTTATTCGATATTGGTAATCTTGGATGACCACCTGAATTTGCCGACCTCTAAATTTCTGGATTCGGCAAGGAGATTGACAGTCAACTGGATCGGCAATATATCCAAAATCGGCGTTAAGAACTCCTCCCTCGGCGGGAACTGGATGGCCATAAATCCTTCATGGGAAATATGCGGATCCTGGTTGGTGATAAAAAGAACCTTACCGCCCCTATCGATAATGTTTAAAGCCAATTTACGGCTGATGTCATAGGTCAACCCTTCGGGAGCGACGATAATGCCGGTGAAGTTCCCATCCACCATTTCAAAAGGTCCATGCCGGAATTCCCCGCTGTCAAGACTGATGGAAGGATATTTAACCGCCTCCTTGATAAACAAGGCTCCTGCATGAATTGTGCTATGAGCATACCCTCTTCCCACTAAACATACATACGGTGGGAATTTCAAAAAGGCCTTCAACTTTTCCAGGGTCTCGGAATAGCCTGACAAAAATTGTTCCATATCGTCAAGGGCCTTCCGATATTGCTGAATTGTCACCTCATCCAGTCGTTTTAGAAGAGATTGGGCCACCAAGTTCAATATTATGAGGGATGAGAGGTAAGTCCTGGTAGAGACCGACTCTTCATCCGCCACTTGGAGAAGAAAGATATGATTGCCCCGTCTCCCTAACGTGCTTTCGGGATTATTGGTAATAGCAACCACCGGACATTGGGGACTCAATTTGGAAATCAGGCTGACAATCTCCCCGCTTTCACCGGACTGGGATACCATAACGAGCAAAGTCCGTTCATTGATCAAGTTCAATTCATAGTGTAAAAGCTGGCTGGTAGACTTGACCATGGTGAAAAAGCCGTTTTGGTTCAAAAGGATACTGGCGCCATAACATGCATAATGGGAGCTTCCCATACCCGTAAAAATGATTTTATCAAATTTTGATTTGGACAAGTCCTTCATTTTTTGAAGGTTTTCAGGATCAATGTAAGTTTTGAAAGCTTGCCGTAAACTTCGGGGTTGATCCAAGATATCTTTAAGATAATTGTTCATTCCAATATATGCTCCTTTTTGCAAATCTACGATCCATTTCTAAAGACTCCGGTGGCATTTTAGGAATTCAAGCAATTCCGGAAAACCGGGGCTGTATCCCTTAGCGACATAAAATGCCGCCGTGGCATTGGCAACGATAGTCGTTTGTTCAAACGATAATCCGAGCGATATTCCCAAGCAAAAGCCGGCATTAAAATTATCTCCGCCTCCGGTTGAAATTTTCGGGTTTTGAATATAAAAATTAGGAGTTTCAAAAGTCCGTTCATGATTAATAACCACAGCCCCGCTCAATAAATGAATGGCCAGTGTGTGGATATCGACACTATTAAATATCCCGTCCCTTACTTGAACGATATCCTCCCCGCCGGTACTATCTGGGTTGATACTGCGATAAACAATCCGCGCTTCTTTTTCGTTCAATCCCAGCACCACAGGAAGATATTGGGAAAAACAGCCAAGCGTATCCAGTAAGCCTAAAATGTCTTCCCGCTGGCGCCGGGATGGATCGGCAATGTCAACAAAAACCCATTTTGTCCTGATTATCTCCGGGTCGATCTTGGGCAGCACTTCATTTAAAATCCCGGTTAAGATAGAATCCATCTGATAAAGCGCACTCCAATTCACAATCCCGATGACCCGGCTTTCGGTAAAGATACGAATGAGTTCGGAAAGCCCTAGATGTTCTTTGATGGTATCCCAATTGATATGATGTAAGGATTCCATCTGGCCGAACATGATTTTACCGTCGTTAAATTCAAAAGCATGAGTGTAGCCGGGCTCCTGCACACTAATGGGAATGCAGTTGGCGGAGATACTCTCGAAAACAGGCTGGATGGTTTCCCGCCCCATCGCCCCAATGCAATAGGTCTTGACTCCCAATTCAGCCAGGGCATTGGCCATAATGGGTGCATTGCCTCCTATTCTTAACCCCTGGGGAATAATCTCAATATCGGAGCTTTTGCCCGCCGCAGCTCCCAAAAAATCGGAGAACTCTTCAATCGTATGAAACATCAAACTTTCAGACCTGCTTTTTCTAAATCTTACAACCCGGAATATTTCATCGATAAAGCCGTCAAAACCAATACATACCGTTAGATCATGAGGGGTTTTGGTTCCCAAAATATCGATTAATTCATCTATTCTGTTCTTCAATTTACTCAGCCCTTATCATTTTATCCTTGCTTTGCCTGACAAAAAGGTTCATTTCACGAAATTTTGGTAACTTGAGGAGTCCACTCATTAAACACCATTTCACTGCAGCCGCGGAATAGCAGAGTTTCATAATCCGGGCCTAAAAAAACAGGAACATCCCGTAGCCGGTTGAGGATGATTCTACTCTTAACTTCACTCATCAAATGCGGAAACAAGGAATCAAAGAGGGGTTCAATAATCCCTCCGATATAAATCGCTTCCGGATCGAAAATATTCACCAATACCGCAATCAGCCTGCCAAGCAGTTTGCCATTTTCGGCTATAACTTTCAAGGCCTGGGTCTCCCCTGAGGCAACTGCCTCCAAAAATTGCCGCCAAGCCTGATTCGGGTCCTGGGGTTGTGAAATATCGGTCGGATAGTACTTCTTCAAAAAACCGTTCAGATTAAGTTCCGTTTCGATACAGCCGGTATGTCCGCAATAACATTCGAAACCCCTGTTGCCAATGGGCATGTGGCTGATCTCACCGCCCAGACCGGTACTCCCGGTGACAACTTTACCGTTACTGATGATTCCGGTACCAAGGCCGTCACCGATATAAATATAAATCAAATCTTTATTTTGAAAGTCCGGATTGCCGGCAAGCGCCGTCGCCACCACCAGCAGGTTGGATTCATTCTCAATACATACCGGCAGTTTAAAAAGGCTCCCAATCATTTCTTGCAACGGTTGATTTTCAAATATTGGATCGGTGGAATTCACAATCGTGCAACTATTCTTATTGAAAATCCCGGGTGCTGCCACTCCAATGCCAATCAGGTTTTCATAAGCGATTTTTTGCTCCCCCAAAACTTGGAGAGCGAGCTGATGCGTGAATTGAAGAATCTCATTCAGATCTTTTGTGAGAGGCAACTTCTCATTGCTCACCCGGATGATCTCACCTTTTAAGTTGATAACCGCGACTTTGACAAATTCATTCTGAATCAGATCAAGCCCCAGAATGTATTTGGAACAAGGATTAATTGCGACCAGCTTCGGTATCCTGCCGCCGTTAAATGCTTCAGAGTCCATATCCTGTAATATCCCATCGCTAACCAGCTGATTACAGATATTGGAGACTGTTGCAAAACTGAGATTAATTCGATCAGCCAATTCTTTTTTAGTAGTAGGCTGATTCACTCGTAAATGAGAGATAATCTTTTTGATGTTAAAGCTACGTAGTTCGGCAGTATTCTGAACCAAATCATTCATTAGGAATCGAACTCCCCACGTTATTCTTTTACAGCCCCTGCGGTCAGGCCATTAATGATATGTTTTTGCAATAGCAAGGTAAAAATGATCGGAGGCAACGCAGCGATAAGGCCGCCGGCAGTCATGAGACTATAATCAATCATGTGCCGGGTTGTAAACTCCGAAATCGAAACCGGAATCGTTTTAGCGTTATAGGTTGAGGTAAAGATTAAGGCAAACAAAAATTCATCCCAGGCTGTCAATAAAGCGAAGATTCCGCTGGTAATCAAGCCCGGAACCGACAACGGCAGAATGATCCGGACCAGGATTTGCATTCTGCTGGCTCCGTCCACATAGGCCGCTTCTTCCAGTTCTTTAGGAATGCTCTGAAAATATGACTTTAAAAGCCAGATGATAAAGGGCAATAAAAAGGATGTATAAACAATAATCAATACCAACGGCGTATCCATCAAATGTAGAGTGCGCATTAAAATGTAGAGCGGCACCACTAAGGCGATTTCAGGCAACATCCGGATAGCAATCACAACAACCAACAATTGGTTTTTAATCCAAAAATTAAACCGGGCAAAAGCATATGCCGCCAACGCGCCGATCATGAGGCAAAATAAAGTGGCGCTCAAAGCGACAACCAAGCTGTTCCGGATGGCATCTTGAAAAGGGGGTATCTCACCACCGCTGATCGAAGTGACACCTCCCATGAACAACTTTTGAAAATTAGCCAAAGTCGGATGGGACGGAATCCAATGAATCGGATTGGATAAGAGTTCCGCTTTGGTAGAGATCGCCGAAATTAACAGCCATAAAAAAGGCGCCAGAATTACAACAGCCAGCAAAACTGCTGATAAATAAATAACAAAACTTTGAATCGGCGGCCTGGACTCCAACTCAACTGATTTCACTGAAAGTTCTTTCATTTTCGTTGTCATCTGCTGCCTCCTACAATTCTTCCGTGCGGAAAACTTTGATATAAAACAAAGCCAGTAAAAGAATAACCACCGATATCAAGTATGATAAGGCGGAACCATAACCGAATTTAACATACTGAAAGGAAGTCAGATACGTATAATACGTAATAACCTGGGTTCCATTGGCCGGTCCTCCCTTGGTCATGATATAAATAATATCAAAGACCTTGAAGGCTTCCATGGTCCGAAGCACCAGCGCCACCAGCATGGCCGGTTTTAGGAACGGCAACGTAATACGAAAAAATCTCTGAAAAATATTAGCCCCATCAACCTTGGAGGCTTCATAGTAAGAATTGGAAATAGTTTGCAATGCCGCCAGCAATATCAGGGCAATCATGGAAGTATTTTTCCAGACATCGGCGACAATAACGCAATTCATTGCCGAAAAGGGGGTACCCAACCAAAAATGATAATCCTTGATCAAATGAAATTGTTTTAAGAGACCGTTCAAGGCGCCATAATTTGAATCGAAAATCCAGGACCAGAGCACGCCGTTTACCACAGTCGGCAACGCCCAGGGGAGTATCACCAGCCCCCTCATAAACCCTCGGCCTTTGAATTTTTCATTGAGCAATAAGGCGATCAAGGTCCCGAAAAAAAGTTCCAGCGCCACGGTAACGACCGTGAAATACAGGGTACGGCCGGTCGCTTGCCAAAAAAAATCACTTTCTAAAATATCCAGATAATTTTGAAACCCGATAAATGTAAAGTTCAAACCAAAAACATTATGCAGGCTCACATAAAAGGAATAAACCAGCGGATAAAGAACAACCGCAAATATTAAAAGCAATGCCGGTCCGATAAACAAAAAAGCTTGTTTATTATTGTGGAAAATTGAATCTGTCAATTTTCTTGCCAAATTTCACCACTCCTCAGCCCTAGGTGGTTAACAATGTCAACCGATTAAGCATCCATTCTTGTTGCAATTGCCATTGCAAAAAATCAGTTCCCATTAACCTGATGAAATTGAGGGGTATGGGGCTGTCCCAAAAGGAGATTCGTGCCCCCCAGGCACGTTTTAAAGTACTTTTAAGACAGCCTCTACCGATACCAGAACCTATTTGTACTGTTTGTTCAATTTCTCCAGTTGTTTCTGGGCGTCATCCAGCGCCTGTTTTGGAGCCTTTTTCTTGGTTAAGGCATTTTGAATTTCGACTTGCAGCACATTGGAAAACTCATTGTACCAGACAATCGAGGGCCGGTTATAAGCGGTGCTCAATTGGTTGCCCATATCTTCCAAGGCGGGATGTTTTTGTTTCAGTTCCGGATCTTTAAACAAAGAGTTCCAGATTGGAAGTGCGCCGCTGGTGATCGCTTGTTGTTTCTGTATTTTCTTGCTGGCTAAGAATTCAATAAATTTCCAAGCTGCTTCTTTATGCTTTGAGTTAGACGTAATTGCTAGTCCCATGGAACCCGCGCATGTAGCACTGCGAATCCCCGCCGAACCCGGTGTCAGACCGACTTTTACTTTGCCGGGGATTTTGGATTCATTGGGATCATTAAACAAGCTCCATGCGAACGACCAACCTAAACCAAACGGAACTTGACCTTGAACAAACACATTGAGCATGGAACGGTCATCTGCGGTTATTGAAGCCGGGTCGCTTATTTTGTCTTTGTAGATGGAATCAACCATAAAGGACAAGGCTTTCACGTTAGCCGATGTATTGACACTGGGATTGCCGGCTTTATTCACCAAATCACCGCCGAAGCCATGGACGATAGCGGTATAATAACAAATAAGTCCTTCTGCTTGAGCCCAGCCCCAGATAATACCGTATTTGACCAAGCCTTTTTCCTGCATAATCTTACTTTGTTGGACCAATTCCTCCCAGGACTTGGGTGGTTCCTTGATGCCGGCTTTGCTCAGCAACTCGGCATTGTAATAGAAAAAGAAGACATCATTAAACATGGGAATTCCATAATAGTGCCCCTTATATTTAATGATATCCAAATCGGCAGGAGCGATATCCTTTTTCATTTCCGGTGTTACTTTTTTATCAATATTGGCGATATATTTTTTGGTTACATATTCAGGTGTCCAGATACAGTCTACATCGATCACATCATAAGTATCTCCCCCGCCCTCCAGAGCCGTGACTTCTTTCTGATGCAATGCATCATAACCCACTGACATAAAGTTTACTTTAATATTGGGATATAACTTATTAAACTCCGGAATCACACTTTTCCGAAATCCGGCAAAATCATCACTGGATAGTACATTAATTGTCTCTACTTTATCCTGACTCTTTCCATAAACAACAAAACATGTGCTGAGGGCCAAGACTGCAATTAATGCCAAAAGACTGATTCTAAACATTTTTGACTTCATCTGCAAACCTCCTTTTTTTATTGAAAAATTTAAGACCGGAAACGATTCTTTCCAACCACTCCTTTCTACCTTTTTTGTGTAAATCACCAGGCAAACATTATTTTATTACTGTTTTTATAAGACTTTTAATAACTATCTTAATTATACCCTTCATCCTGTTTTTGGTCAAGCAGGAATTATTTCTACTGTAATCTTTATGTCAGATATATTACTGTATATAAAATAAAAACGCCGGTAAAAATAAGCCATCATCCTTTCATTGCTTGCCATGGCATCTCTTTTTACCGTCATTTAGACACTTCTATCAATTATTGTTGCCTAAAAAAACCCAGAGATTCAATGAATCCCTGAACATAAGACCGGGATTACGAAGTAACTTTTTCGCACCACCTTAAAACATTTTGCATCACTTCAGGAATATCCGTGGTAAACTCCAGGTATTCCCGAGTCCGTGGGTGAACAAAACCAAGCAAGGCCGCATGCAAGGCCTGTCCTTCAATAGGCGCAGGTTCCTTCTTCCATCCATAAACAGGGTCTCCCACCACCGGATATCCCAGATGACTTAGGTGAACCCGGATCTGATGGGTACGGCCGGATTCCAGGCGTACTTCCAAAAAAGCATAACGGGTCGATCCGTTTCCAAAGTACTTGATGACCCGATAATTGGTAGCGGCGTTCCGTCCGTTTGCAACAACCGCCATCTTTTTTCGCTCTACCGGATGGCGTCCTATGGGAGCCTCAATTCGCCCATCTTCGGGAGGATGTCCATGAACAATCGTCTTATATATCCGTTTCATTTTCCGGGCTTTGATTTGAGCCGCCAGATCCACATGGGTCAAATCATTCTTAGCGATTACCAACACTCCGGAAGTATCCTTATCCAATCGGTGCACGATTCCCGGCCGAATAACTCCTCCGATGCCGGATAAATCCTTGCAATGTTCCAGTAAAGCATTGACCAAAGTACCGTGATAATTGCCTGCAGCCGGATGAACCACCATTCCCCGGGTTTTATTAATTACGATTAAATCAAAGTCTTCGTATAAAATTTCAAGGGGTATTACTTCCGGCGTTAACTCTAATGGTTCCGGTTCATTCCAGGTTACTTCGATCTGGTCGGCAGATTCCAGACGATAGCTGGCTCTTAAAACTTTATCCTGCTTACGGACTCCGCCGGTATCAATGATTTTCCGGACAAAAGAACGAGAAGGCCAGACCCCGGTCTGGCTTAAGAAAAGATCCAAGCGCTTTCCTTGATATTGATCATCAATTACGAACCTCTGAAGCTGCATCCTTGTCAGCCTCCTTCATACGGGGTTACACCCTTAAATGCTATTGGTGCTTTTTGAACGCAACTTGGCATTAACGCGCCATTCCAAGAACCCAATGAGGCCAAAGGCTAAAACCCCTAAAATAATACATACCAATTGAGCAAGACTCAGCCAAGGGGCAACCATCGGGCTTTCCCTGAAAATTTCCACAATAAACCGCATCATGGAATATAGGCCGATATATAACAGAAAGAGAAAGCCGTCAAATTGTTTATGATTCCGAAGCCGCCTCAAAATCAAAAATAAGATAAAGCTCCCCAGCATCGAATATAACTGGGTTGGGTGCCGCAAAGCCGTGTCATTGGCCTCGCACCGTAACGCCCATGCTACATTGGTGATTTTGCCGTAACAACAGCCGTTTAAAAAACAACCGATTCTCACGATAGAATATCCCAGTGCAATAAAAGGAGCAACAAGATCAGCCAATTTCCAGGTTGATATCTTTTTGTACCGGGTGTAACCGTATCCCGCCAAAAAGCCTCCGATTAACCCGCCATGGAAAGCTAACCCCCCCGAACTGACTCTAAAAATTTCCCACCAGGGAGAATTCAGAAAATAACGGTATTCCGTCATAACATAAGCCAACCTTGCCCCGATGATTGCGCCGATTAAAGCCCAAGTGGCCAAATCAATAATATTTTCATAGGTGATGGCATATCTTTTGCCTGATTTGCCAAGCCCGATAATGGCCACTAAAAAAGCAACAGCCAGCAAAAATCCGTAAGAATAAATTGGCAATCCAAAAATACTGAATAATACGGGTCTCATTATTTCTCCTCTCCGGAAATGGGATTTTGAGTAATGTCGATGTTCTGCGGTTTTTGGTTATTTTGAGCCTTATTAAAAAAAATACCCCATAAAATAAGACCGACTCCAATTACAATTGCCATATCGGCAACATTAAAAATCGGCCAAATTAAAAAGTTTAAAAAATCCACCACAAAACCCAGGCGGATGCGGTCAATTAAGTTGCCGACAGCTCCACTCAAAGCAACAGCCAAACCCGCTTGCATAGCCTGGGGATACGTACTTATTTTACGGCGGTTTACCCAAACCACAATCATTACGCCCAAGGAAATTGCAATGAGCAACAGGGTTTGAGATTGTAATATTCCAAAGGCGGCGCCATAATTGGTAGCATAGGTTATTGAGAACAATCCTTTAATAAGGACGATGGATTGCATGGGAAACATTTTCGTTTGCACCAACCACTTGGAGGCTTGATCCAAAAAAATCAACAATAACGTAAGATAAAAATAAGGCATCTTCGATTCCCTTCTATATTTAATCCACATTTCCACTCCGTCGAAATATCGAAATGAAAGAATGAATAATTTCGCCGTATTTTTTTAAAAACCTTTTCTCTTATGCCAAACCCGCCTAAGGGAGATGTCCTGGTAGTGAAGATCAAAGAACGAACTGGTTTTAACTTCCGGCGGGCTAATCTCTCTGATCAGGATTTGCGGGATCCGGAGGGATTTCATCCGGACTATGATTGATTATGCCTTCCACTTTTTCCACAATACCTTGGTCTTCCTCAGCATCATAAAAAGTATCGCCATAATTGTCTGCTCCGCCTAAATCAGAAGGGGTCTCCGATGTCCCATACCGGGCTACCTTTTGCCAAACATCCTCACCGTCAGTACCCACAACATCGGAGCCATCTAAAAAAGTCCTTCCAAAAGGCGGTTCCAGGACGTCCTCTTCCACGGGACGTTCCCGGTTGATATACTCTTCTTCCTCTTTACGCTCGCATTCAATGCAAAAAGTGGTGTAAGGAATGGCCTCTAAACGTTTCACATCAATTTCCCGACCGCAACTTTCACAAAAACCATAAGTACTCTGAGCGATATTTTTAAGCGCTTCATCGATCCTTTGCAGAATTTCATGGTTACTGTTCAATAGCGCCAAATCTTTTTCTCTCTCAAATGTCTCGCTGGCAATATCGGCGGGGTGATTATCATATACCGATAACTCACCCGTCGACTCCGATAAAGTTTGATTCAGTTGAAAATCCGAAGTATTTCCGAGTTTGGATCCTAATCGTTCTTTTTCTTCTAATAAACGTTTTCTGAGATGATTCTGTTTCCCGCTGTCCATCCCTTTTCTCCTTTAGCAGTTATTCAGTATGAATTACCTAATCTACCCAATCGAATAAACGCCTATTCACTTAAGAATACATCCTAAGATGGTAATTAACGATTTTCACCAATTTGGCAATATAGGCACCAATCACAGGCAGATTCAAAGATGCCAACCTTGTTAAAAAAAGAATAAACAAGCTGGCGATGATGGTTAGCCCAACGGCGATCCCAAATCCGCGGGCTAGTCCCCCTAAAAAATTCAAAAATATCAACCGCGTTGGTCTTTGCAGTAACTGCATGAACTCTATCAAATTGGCTCGTTCCAGTTTTCTTTCAACTTCCGTCATTTTTTTAAAAAGCGCCTTAGCTTGCCTACGGTTAATAATCATCATCACCAAGATTAGAATACCACCTTTGGCCCCCGATTAATCGTGATTTTTAATCTTTAAAAAATCTGTCTTTTACACACTTTCATTGATTAATGGAGTTAATGGGATGACGCAAACCGCAACGATAGATCCTTAACATTCGCTCAGTGGCATCTATTACTAAAGCCGCTGCGTTCGCAGCGCATCCTCCAAAGCCATCGGATGGTCGGGCAACGGCATGATACCATCAATCCCCAACTTCTCCCAGGTCCGGTCCAAGGCCCCCGCTAACTGCCAACACCGGCACACCATATAGTTTGGTGCAGGCAACAACGCCGATCGGTGTTTTCCCGCAATTCCATTCGACTTACCCCTGTATTCACCAAATCCGCTGTTTTGACTTTTTCGCCAAGTTTTACGGTTTCAATCACGGTTTCTACTCCCGGTCGGAGCTGTCCACTCAATAAGGCCACCAATCCACCGCCTAACCCCCCAGCAGCGCCCGGGCCATTCCGGCGCCACCATCGTTGGCGGCACTCCCGCCGATTCCAATAACCAACTTGGTGCAGCCCTTATCCAATGCTGCCCGGATTAGTTGGCCCGTTCCAAATGTAGTAGCACGGCAGGGCTCCAATTGACCTTCGGAGACTAGTGACAGGCTGGAAGCGGCCGCTATTTCGATAACAGCCGTTTTGCGATCGTCGAATATCCCTAAAAAAGCCTCTATCAGCTTCCTAAAGGTCCAGTTATCGTAACCGGGATAATTCCTCCTACCAAAGCGTCGGCCAGTGACTGTACTGTCCCTTCTCCGCCATCGGCCATCGGTACGGCGTACACTATCGCCGCCGGAAAGACGCGTTCAATCCCCTTTTGCACGCCTGACAAACTTGTTTCGCCGTTAAACTGCCTTTAAACAAGTCCGGCGCTATCGCGATTTTCATCAGATAAAACCTTTCTAAGTTTATGCATAAAATAACGACCATGGACTAAGGTTAATTTTTCTTTTCAGCCGCAGGCGCGCATTTGAGAAGCGCTTTCATGTATCCGATGGTATAAGCATAAGCCGCATTTTTTCCTCCACAGGATTCCACAAAGTCCGGTACATGATCGACAGTAATGACCCCGTCATACTGCGCTTTCACCAACCATTGCACCACCTGAAACATATCCATGTACCCGTCTTCCAGAAGTGTTTCTTCAAAATAAGGGATCGTGCCGCTGACATTTCGAAAATGGACCGAAAGCACTTTTTTCTCCCGGCAGAAATAATCAATATCCTCAGCAAGCTTTCCGAATGAGGGGCCTCCCTCAAGCCAACAACCCATACACATTTTCATACCAAGATAGGGACTATTATCAGCCAAGGCGAAGGCCCGTTTATAATCGGCAGCGCTATGAATCAGATTATAGATTCCAACCAGCATCGGAACCGGGGGGTCATTGGGATGGAGGGCGATTTTCACATGGGCTTCTTTACATACCGGTAGAGCGGCATCTAAAAAGTATTTGAAATTGGCCCAAATCTCCTCCTCGCCGTATTCCCGGCCATGGGTATAGGGACGTTTTTCCATTTCCCGGATATCCACGATGCGGGAAACGGCACCGCGGGTATGATCACCAACGGCCCACTTGGTGGTAAGAACCTCATTGGGTTCCCAGGTCATATATCCCACCGGTATACCCGCCTTACCCAACAAACGGGTAAATTTGTTATATTGTTCGATACAGGCGTCCCGATCGGCCAAACCCAGATGGATGGAAGGATTTTTGTAAATTTTAATACATCCGGCATCGGTAACCGTCAGCCCGTTTTTCCGGAGGCGTTCCTGGAGCCGCATAATATCATCGTAATTCAGGTTACTATGCTGCCTAGTAAATTGGACCGAAACATACTCTATTCCCATCTGCTTCAAAAATAAAAGTTCATCATCGCTGATATCGGAAGCAATGATCTGCTGAACCTTGATTTGGTTTTTCATGAAGAATTCCTCTCGCAATCAATTTTGATTAGAATACCGCATGAGTCATTCATGCGGTATTTTTAAAAAAATAGTCAATGGATGATTGGCTAATTATTTACTAACCCAGACCTGTTCCGGGGTCCAAGCATGAATACTTACCTGATACACACCCAGGTCATGTACTTTATCCTGGGTGTAGCATTTGTAAAAAGCAACCGCGGTCGGAACCAGCAGGCAGTATTTTTCGACCAGCATTTGCGAAGCTTCCTGTAATAATGCCTTCTTTTCAGCCATGGTTTTAGCGGCCCGCGCACCAAACAAGGCTTTCTCATAATCCGGCGGAAAACCGATAATCCCCTTATTCTTGATTCCCTCGGATGAATATAAGCGGATATAGTTCTTGGTGAAATCGAGCTGACTTGCTCCCTTTCCCATTACGATACCAGGGATGCTCTCATTGACCTGCATTTTATCGAGCAAAGCCGCATCAAGGACCTTAATTGCAGCATTGATACCGATGGCTTTTAGCGAGGCCTGTAACGGCACAGCGCTATCCTGAATCTCGGCTCGGGTATAAATGGTGGTATCGAAACCATTGGGATAACCGGCCTCTTTCAACAATTGCTTGGCCCTTTTGATGTTATAATCATAAAATTTAACCTTCGAGTTATAAGAATACGCTCCCGGGACACCAAATTGATTGGTGGCAATCCCTAAACCGTAGGTCAAAACCTTAGCGACATTTTTATAATCTATACTATGCATAACCGCTTGTCTCACCTTCAGCTTGGAAAAAGGAACTGCCGGATCCTTGCTGTTAAACAGAAAATAGCAAATATCGGCAAGATTGGGGGATTGTTTCCCCATGTTTTTGAATCCGGCCCGCTCCAGGGTCTGAATGGCAATCCCGTTGTTGGTCATTAAACAGTCGGTATCCTTATTTTGAAGAGCGGTAATCTGCGTATTCAGATCAGGGATAATGTCGATTTCCAAGCTATTGAGACGGGGCAAACCCTTCAGCCGATACTTGTCAAAACGTTCGTAAAGCACCTGGCTGCCTTGGATATATTTTTTCATTACAAAGGGGCCGGTCCCTACTAAATTAACAGCGCACCATGCCTCGCCATTCTTCTCATAAGCTTCTTTGGACATGATCTGGATATCACTGATTACATCCGGCCAGTTGTTGGCCCATTTATCGAAGTGAACTACCAAGGTCAAGGGATCCACCACATCAAAGGATTTCGGGTCGCCCACTTCGGTAGCCTTACCGTTTTTGATTATTTGTTCAAAATTCCATTTGACAACATCGGCCGTGAGTTTTGAGCCATCGTGGAAGAATACGTTGGGACGAAGTTTAATCGTAAAAGTCAAATGATCCGGATCAACTTGGAAGGACTCGGCCAGCCACGGCTCATAGCTGCCCTTCGAATTCAAGCGGCCCAAAGATTCAAGGGCGGGCATGGTAATCTGATTGTCGAGTGTGGTTCGCGATTTCGGCATAAAAAAGGTGGTCGGGCCGGCTATTATGGCAATTTTCAGTGAACCGCCATTCGATGCCGCGAAGATCGCGGACTGGTTATTTGCACCGCTAAAAGGCAAATTCGTAAAGCAAACCACCAGCAGTAATACAAAGAATAAGATAACTTTGGCTGTTTTCCCATTGAATAGATTTTTCATTTTTCTCCCCCTTTTTGATATTTAAGAATATCGATCACTCATCCAAAAAACAAGCGACATTGTGATTGTTACCGACGTTTTTAAGTGAAGGAACCTCTTTCAAACATCGTCCAAACGCTTTCGGACAGCGATCATGGAAGGCACATCCCACCGGGCGTTTCGTAATACTGGGTACTTCTCCGGCCAGCGGAATCCGTTCCCGCTTCTCCTCAACTACCGGGTCGGCAACGGGAACGGCTGAGAGCAACGCTTTGGTATAGGGATGAAGCGGATTCTCATACAGCTCAAGACAATCAGCCAGCTCAACCACTCGCCCGAGATACATCACCATAATACGGTCGCTGATATGTTTGACTACCGCCAAGTCGTGGGCGATAAATAAATAAGTAATCCCCAGCTTCGCTTTAAGGTCTTCCAGCAGATTGATAATCTGGGCTTGGATGGACACATCTAAAGCGGAAATCGGTTCATCGCAGATAATTAACGAAGGATTACAGGAAATCGCCCTGGCAATTCCCAGCCTCTGCCGCTGTCCTCCGGAGAACTCATGGGGCATGCGGTCCTTAAGCGCCGGATCAAGTTCAACGGTGCGAAATAATTCAGCCACTCGCCGGTCATATTCAGCCTGGTTTTTAACTAACCTTTGGATGATCAATGACTCTCCCACAATAGATCCGGCCGTCTGCCTCGGATCAAGCGAGGAAAACGGATCCTGAAAAATCATGGACATTTTCGAACGATACGGCGACAATTGTTTATCCTTCAGATCCGCTATATCTCTGCCCTCGAAGACAATTTCGCCTTCCTCCGGACGATAAACCCGCATGATACAACGGGCCAGCGTGGTTTTACCGCAACCGCTTTCACCTACGATACCCAGTGTTTCTCCCTTCCGTACCGTAAAGCTGATTTCTTCGATAGCCTTTACATCACCTACTTTCTTACGCATCATTCCGGCATAGACGGGAAAATATTTGCGGACATTCTTCACTGTCAGGCAAATATTTTCCTTAAACGGCTTGAATTGGGCGGATTTTGGAGTTTCATTCGCCAATTCGGCCTTCCGGATATCTTTCTCTTCCTGGGACAACCAACAGGCGGCCTGATGTTCGGGAACCACCGTCCGCAATTGGGGAATGGGGCGTTCTTGGCAAAAGGATTTATGGTACTGGCAACGGCTATAAAACGGACAATACTGCGGCCGATCGGCCGGATCCAACGGAATGCCGTCAATGGGCAGCAAAACCCGGCTCTTATCGTCGTCCAGGCGCGGAATGGCCTTGAGTAGTCCCCGAGTATACGGATGCTGTGGATTGCCGAATATTTTTTTGATACCGCCGGTTTCCACCACATTACCGGAATACATGACATAGATGCGTTCGGCATAGCGGGCCACGATTCCCAAGTTGTGGGTTACCAGCACCACGGCGGTGTTGGTCTTTTTGGCAATATCACGCAGCATCTCCAAAAGTTGCGCTTGGGTGGTTACATCAAGCGCGGTAGTAGCCTCGTCGGCGATGAGGATCTTTGGGTTTGAGGACATCGCCATCGCAATCATGATCCGTTGCCGCATCCCCCCGGAGAACTGTTGCGGATAATAGCCGAAACGCTGTTCGGCATCGGGAATGTTCACCATTTTAAGCATTTCGATAGTTCTTTGGCGGGCCGCCTCCTTGTCCAAATTCAAATGCAACATAATATTTTCTTGAATCTGGTATCCGATGCTCAGTACCGGATTGAGAGAAGTCATCGGTTCCTGGAAAATCATGCTGATCTTCCCGCCACGGACACTGCGCATCTCTGGGCTTTGCGCTCCGTATTGCAATAAATTGTTTGGAACGTCTTCCAAATATACCTCGCCGCCCACGATTTTCCCGGGCGAAGCGATGAGTTGCAAAATACTCAGCATCGTCACTGATTTTCCACTGCCGCTCTCCCCCACGATGCCGATAATTTCCCCGGAGTTTAAATACAGCGAAACCCCGTCCACCGCTTTTACTTCTTTGCCTTCCATATAAAAATTGGTCTGAATATTTTTAACTGCAAGCAAACGGTTCATATCCAGTCTCGGCCGCCTTTCTATAATTCTCCGCGTAATCTTGGGTCCAGCGCATCACGGATACCGTCTCCGAACATATTCAGCGAGATTACCAATAATGCCACACAAACACCCGGTGCCAAGGAAAATACCGGATTTTGCAACAAGTAATTCCTGCCTTCACTGACCATGCTCCCCCAAGAAGCCATCGGGGCGCTAATTCCCAGGCCTAAAAAGCTTAATCCGGCCTCAGCCAATATCGTGCCGCCTACCTGTTGTGTCATCATCACAATGATCGGAGAGATGCTGTTAGGAAGAATATGATGGATCATCATGCGGAAATCACTGTTCCCTTGCAACTTGCCGGCCATAATATAATCGGATTGTTTGATGGACAGTACTTGCCCCCGCATCATCCGTATATAATCGGAAATAGTGGAAATTCCTAGGATGATTGCCAGGTTTTTTATGCCACTGCCAAACACAGCTGTCAAAGCCATTGCCAGTACGACTTGGGGTATTGCGCGCAAAGCTTCCGCCAGACGGGTGATCAGGTTATCCACCCATCCTCCGAAATAGGCTGAGCACATTCCCAAAAAGGTACCAATGATACAGGCGATTGCCACGGCAAATACCCCAATAATCAATGATACCCGAGTGCCATAGATTATACGGCTCAGGACATCCCGGCCATGCATATCGGTGCCCAGGAGGTAGAGGCGATTGGGTTGAGTCAAAAAACTGGCAAAATTAGTCTTATCCGGATCAAAGGGCGCGATAACCGGTGCGAACAATGCCAGGCACAGAAAAAATAGGACGCCAGCCGCTCCAACGATTACAATTCTCCGTTTAAAAAGGTTTTTTATAAATTTAATCATCTTTAGCCTGCTCGTTTTCCCGGCTGATTCTGAATCCTTCAGGTTGATCGAGTGCACATCCATAGTCTTTCACCTCACTATTCATACTGGATTCTTGGGTCGATTACCGCGTAAAGTATATCGGTAAATAAATTCGCCGCACAGGTAACCACGGCGGTCAACAACACGCAAGCTTGAACAACCTGAATATCACGGGCCTGAATCGCTTGAATCAAAAGTGAACCCATGCCCGGAATGGCGAAAACAGATTCCACAAATATCGAACCCCCGACCAGGGTGCTGAGGCGCAGACCCATCAATGTGATAATGGGGATTAAACCGTTTTTTAAGGCATGGACCAGAATAACCTTTTTCTCCGTCAATCCTTTGCTGCGGGCGGTTCGCACATAATCTTGCTTGATGACTTCCAACATACTTGAGCGGGTCTGCCGGGTAGTTGTCGCGATGCCGCCCAAAGCCAGACAGAATATGGGCATCACCAGTTGTTTGATGCTTCTCCCCAAATCTACCCACGGCCAGGTGAACCCGAAAGACGGCAGCCAGCCCAAACATAATGAAAACAAATACATCACCAGCACTCCGACCCAAAAGTTGGGCAGACAGGCGGTCAGATTAGCAGTCAGGGTAACCCAGGTATCCAATTTCTTACCCCGGAACACCGCACTGATGATGCCAAACAAAACCCCCAACGGCATACTGATTAAAAAAGCCAAAATTGACAGGAATAAAGTGACCGGAACCCTCTCTTTCAATAGTTCAAGGGTGCTTTTATGAAATTGGACCGACTGTCCGAAATCGCCGCTGAGGGCATTGCCCAGCCAATTGAAGTAGCGCACATAAACCGGCTTGTCCAATTGCAATTCTTTAAATACCCGTGCATATTCCTGCGGCGTCACTTCTTCCCCCAGAATCGCATAAACCGGATCACCGGGCAAAAAGGACACCAACAAAAATATGAAAACGGAGACGATCAACAAAACAACTATGATTTGCGCCATTCTCTTTAAAATATAGAAAACCATTGAAGAATAGCCTCCTGTGACACTTTTTTAGAACTCCCCACCCAACCGACCATTAAATTAACTCCATTTCCGTCATGACCTTCCTTAATTGCTGAATTTCTTCTTTAGTTAACGGGCTAGCCGGTTCAAAACAGTTTCCAACATCGATGCCCAATATTCGCAGGCCTTCTTTAATAACCGAAGGGAAGGTTCCTAAATTAAACGCGATCCGTAACGGGGCCAGTTTAAATTGGGCTTCCCGGGCCCCTTCATGATCGCCCGCCAAATACTTGTTGTAAATTTCTACGACTAATTTAGGCGCAATATTGGCACAGGAGGCCACTGCACCGGAAGCTCCATAACAAAGCGCAGCGTAAATCAGCGTATCACGACCCATCATCACGGCAAAGGCTTTCCCGCGGGTTAACCGCAAATATTCTTCGGTGGTGGTAAAATCTCCGGTACTATCTTTGACACCGACGATATTATCGATATCGGCTAATTCGACAACCGTGGCCGGCGTGATGTCCACCCCGGTTTTAGGCTTGTTATTATAAAGAATAATCGGCAGACTAGTGCTGGCGGCCAAGCTTTTATAGTGATTCACAATCTCTTTTTGGCTCGGAGCCAAAAACATGGGGGTCAAGGTTGATAAAGCATCGACTCCGGCTTCTTCGGCGACTTCAGCCAGTTGGATAATGCCTCTGGTCGTGATATGATTCACTCCGGCATAAACCGGCACTCTTCCTCTGGTTTCATCCAGGGTAATCTCCAGGATCAACCGGTATTCATCATTGGAGATTGCATAAAATTCACCGGTGGTGCCTACGGGAAACAATCCATGAACACCTCCGTCAATCAGAAAATTTATCAACTTGCGTAAGGCAGGTTCATTGATTTGGCCGTCTTCGGTCAAAGGAGTCACAATCGGTGGAATAATTCCATATGGTTTAAATTTCATTTGATCCGCCATTTCTCCATGCATCATGGATTCATAGAATTCTTACCCTACCCAACCTGTGGTGGGTAATAAAAGATTTTATCGGCTAACCGTAAGATTGGCCATTTTTTCATAGTATTTGATGATGCTGCAATGATCTTCTTTTTCAAGGCCATCCGCTTTTAATGCTTGCATTATCTCCATGACTTGGGATGTCAGGGGTAAAGGGACACTTAGCTGATGCGCCGCATGAAGGGCATTGGCCAAGTCCTTGATATGTAACTCAATCCGGAAGCCGGGATTAAACTTCCGATCCATGACTAACGGGGCCTTGGCGTCCAGCACCGTTGAACCGGCCAATCCGCCGCGAATCGCCTGGAAAACCAGCTCTGGGCTAACTCCGGCCTGTTGGGCCAGGGCGAAGGCTTCGGACATCGCTGCGATATTCAAGGCCACAATGATCTGGTTCGCCAGCTTGGTGACATTACCGGCGCCCAAATCGCCGACATAAACCACCGAACCAGCCATCGCTTTCATAAGGTCGTAATATTGGTCAAAGATTGCTTTTTTGCCCCCAACCATGACCGAGATGGTACCGTTAATCGCCTTGGGTTCTCCGCCGCTAACGGGGGCATCCAACATTTCAATCTGCTTTTGGGCAAGCGTGGCACCAATTTCCTTACTGGCCAGCGGATCAATTGAACTCATATCGATGAGTGTCGTTCCGGCCGCCGCGCTCTCAATCACACCATTTTCACCTAGGACCGCTTCTTTAACATGCGGCGAATTCGGTAGCATCGTAATAACCACCCGGCACAACCTTCCGACTTCAGATCCATTGGCAGCGGCCTGCGCGCCCTGGGATACCAATTCTTCCACTGCATCCCGGTTTTTATCGCAAACTACCAACTCATATCCAGACTTGATCAGGTTTCTGCTCATGGGTTTGCCCATGATCCCCAATCCAATAAATCCGATTTTCATCCTTTAACCTCCAGTTTCTTGATTTTTTGTTTCATTTTTATTTCATTTTAATTTTCACAGAACGATTCTTCAAGATGTGAAAACTAAAAAAATCCCTTTCACAATAAACATTTTTTGAAGGGATTTCATAAAACGAAATAAATAATTCAATTATTGCACTTTCTATTCCATTCATACTTCAATTCAATAATTCAATGATATTGATCAAAACGGAGCCTTTTTGAATGAATAAAATAAAAAAGCTCCAGAGGACTTAATACTCTTAGAGCGTTGCATTTCGATATCTTATATTTCCATTATCATCATTTGGCTATTTTGAGATTTCCATGACGGATTCGGCTAAATATCAAATTTAAAATCGATATGATATTTTTTTATCTTCCGCCAAAGCGTAGTGGTGCTCATCCCCAACTCCCCAGCAACCAAGGCCCGGTTCCCGTGATGTTTTTCAAGCGTCGCCAAAATCCGAACTGATTCCGGGTTGCGGTATAAAATTGCTTTATCCTGGGGCGTGCCAAAATCAAACTTACTTTCACTTCCCGTTTCGGAATCCTCAGTGAAGGAACGTAGATACCTGTTGACAAACTTGGCGTCGATTACTTTCTTATCCGCTAAAATAATCATCTTTTCGCAAAACAGCTTCAGTTGCTGGATATTGCCGTACCAGGGGTAGAGTCCAATCAAATCGCGGGCTTCCTCAGCCAACATAATATACTTTTTATAAAGGTCGCCGTATTTCTTGAGAAAGAAATCCACTAACGGAGCGATATCCTCCTTTCGTTCCCTTAACGGCGGCAAAATGAGTTCCAAAACGCTTAACCGATAATAGAGTTCCTCGTTAAACCCTCCTTGTTTCATCTTGACGGTTAAACTAGTGTCCGTGCTGCATATCAAACGCACATCGATTGGAATAGCTTTGCCGCTTTCCAAGCGCACGACGGTATCTTTTTGCAATACTTGCAAAAGGCGGCTCTGACTATTCTCATCCAAACACGAGAGATGTTCCAAAAAAACACTCCCGCCATGGGCCAATTCAAAAGCGCCTTTAACGATTTTGTTGGACTGACTGGTATAAAAATTCTCAATCTCGTATCCAAACAACTGTTTTTGCAACAGTTCTTTCTCTACCCCTTTGCAATCAATGGCAATAAAGGGATTATTACAACGCAAGCTCGCATTGTGAATACTTTCCGCCATAAAACGTTTTCCGGTTCCGAGTTCGCCATAAATCAAAACAGGCAAGTCATACTGGACATAAATTTTGGCAGAAGCCTTTACTTTTTTCATTTCCCCGCAACAACCGATAATCTGGTCAAAGTTACGCCTGGCCACATATCCCTTGGCATAAATTTGTTTGCGAATTTCCGCTTCCAGTTCTTCAATTCGTTTAAATTCCTGAAACGATAAAAAGATCCCGTGGGAAACATTATCAATCGTCATGTTTACAATATTGGCGACCCAGGCCAGGTTTTCTTTCTTTACGATCACCGAATATAAGTTCTTGTTCTCGTTGATTACCTGGTTCAGCATATTTTCATCCGGCAGATCAAAAATGGCGGTGAGCGGTTTCCCTAACAATTGCCCGGAGTTTTTGCCAAGTATTTTTTCAGCCATGTCATTGACCACGGTAATAAAACCCTGGGTATTTAACTTGATGATGCCGTCAAAAGAATAATCCAAGATCGTCTTTAATTCGGCAGTGTTTCGTTTTTCCAAATCAATGGCATACGCAACCCTTTTGGCATTGGAAAAAGCCTCTTCAATCGACTCCACCCGTGATTTTAAAAACAAGGACGGTATTCCTCTTTTTTGGGCATATTGTAAGGCAAGTTCTCCGCCGATGAGCACATCGACCTTCGCTTTCCAGGCATAATTGACGGCGGTTTGTAATTCTTGAGGATTGTCCACAAAATATTCATTGATTTTCACATTGAATATTTCTTCAAAAGGTTTGGTACTGCTGAACATGCCCTTAAAGCCCACAATTCCAATTACCGGCAAACTCTTAGCCGCCATCTGGCGGGCTTCCGACACCAGCACCGCCAATTCCTGCCCGGAAAGGACGACTTTAACCACGGGGAGCTCAGTATACTTGCTGACAAGATAAGCCTGATATCCTCTGGCGATGATGATATGCGTCCCGTTTTGAGCGGATTTTCGTGCCTCTTCCACTACGTTGTCGGAAGTGATCAGTTTGATTTCCACATCAAGATTCATTTCTTTGGAGACCGCTTCAGCTTGGGCAAACATTTCTCGGTTGGCCGCCATAAAAGTTATTTTTACCACTGTATTCCTCTCCGATCTTTTTAAACAAAATCAAGAGCACACTTTTTAATGGGTACAGATTGGGCTAGTGAAATCAATTTTTCCACTAAATTTGATACATAATGTTTCACCCAATATCGTTTATAAAGAAATAAAAATCTCTTTGGTATGATCTCTGAAAACTCGTTTTCCTCACAAGAAGTTTTCCATAACAATAGGACAACAGATAAATAATTTTTTGAATCAATAAAGCGATTCCATTGTTTTGATCATCCGATAAATCATCGTATGATAGGGTACATCAACCTGATATTCCTGGCCAAGCGAGACAATCACCCCGCTTAAGCTGTCAATTTCGGTTTTGATCCGGCGCTCCATGTCCTGAAGTGTTGAAGAACGGTGTTGATAGGTCGGCGGCAAGATTTTTCCGTAAAATTGCCTCTTGTATTCGGCCGGATCGTGCCAAAAAGTGCTGAACTTCGCAGCTTCCATAACGGCAAAGATTTCCTCAATCAACTTGTCCATGATGAAAACCGCATCCGGATTGCTAGCCAGGGCACCGTAATTGACCTTCAAAATAGCGCTTAAAGGATTTAAAGCACAATTATAGAGCATTTTAGCCCATAAAGTCCGTTCAATATTTTCCGACACTCTGGCAGGCAAACCTCCGTTTTCCAAAGCTTTCACCAGCGGATTTAAATTCATTAAGTCGCCGCCAAATAAACTCCCCATCGTAACCGGGGACGAAAAAACGGTAACTTGACTGATGTAAAGTTCGGGTCTTTGAAACCCGATCGCAAAACTAGCCGTGTAAATCCGGTTTTTGTCCAATACTTCAAAATAATACTGTTCATTTCTGAAACCATTCTGGCATAAAATGAGACTCCCGGATTCTTTCACCAGTTCCCGGCCACATTTCCCAATGTTTGCTGCAATTTCTTTATTTCCTGTCGTTTTGGCGCAAATCAAAATATAGTCATACCCAACAGTCCCCGTTTCCCACGGATTTTTAAAAACTCTAACCTTTTCTGCTGGTATGGTGATGTCTTTAAAAATGCCTTTACGGATAATCCCGTTTTTTAGAATACTTTCACCCGTATTACCCCGGGAGATCAGATCCACTTGACAATCCGCGTCATAAAGGGCGGCTGCCATAGCCAGGCCCACTGATCCTGTTCCGATTAATAAAACTTTCATGATTGGTTACTCTCCTCAAGAAATATTGTTATTGAAACCATCATAGTTTAATAGCAACGGGTCTACCCATACCGATTTCATCTTCGGTTACGCGCGAATCATATGCCAATACTTTGACTCCATGAGTGGAAGCACTGCGTAAAGCTTCGGCAAATTGAGGATCAGTTACCGTATTGGGTTCAAACCAGGCAGCTCCTTCCATCTGTATCAGGAAAAGGATACACGCTTCATATCCAGATTTAACGGCTTCAACAAGCTCACGTACATGTTTCGACCCACGTTCCGTAGGTGCATCCGGAAAAAACAAGACTCCGTCCCGTTCCAGGGTAACTCCTTTCACTTCGATAAATCCCTTAACCATTCCACTTTCATAATATAAATCGAAGCGGGAACTACCATAGCGAAATTCTCTAACAATCCGGGTTGGCCTCCCAAATTCCGACAGTTCACCTCGATGCAAGGCCTCATAAATTACCATGTTCGGGGCCTGAGAATCGATATTGATAAGCCGGTTCTCTTTATAAACCGAGATCAATGAATATTTTGTTTTCCGGCCGGAGTTTGGCAAGGATACCGCTTTCTCCAGAATCACCGGGACTCCATGGATAAGCAACTCTCTACAACGTCCGGTATTTTTGACATGAACCGTTTCAATGACGCCATCAACCAGAACATTCGCGATAAACCGGTTGGGACGTTCCAAAAAAACACCTTGTTTGATCATCGTATAATGCATGAACGAATCCTATTCCCAAGTAATGGAACTCATTTGCTGATTTGAGTCTTGAGAATAATTTTAACACTTTTGACACAGGAAGTAACCCTTCCATGCTGAAAAATACATTAACTTTATTCAACTCTGATTCTTCATACAGGATGGCACCAAGGGAAGATGAATAACTCTGAAAAATACGACTTTATAGACCTATTGAAGGGCATCGGCATTTTCCTGGTTGTCTGGGGACATACCATGCTTCCTCGTTCTGTATTGATTTACTCTTTTCATATGCCATTGTTCTTTTTCATTTCCGGGTTTCTTTACAAAAATAAACCCCTGAAAGAATTCTTGTCCTCAAAAATCATCCGGCTCTATGTGCCTTATATCCTATTTACGATATTGTCATGGACATTTTATTTGGTTATGCTTGGATTCCAGGAGCGGCAGGATTTAATCGGCCCTCATCTCCCCAAAATTCTCTCCCTCTTCAATGGAAGCGGAAAAAACGGCGGCAATGATTCCATTTGGTTTCTCACCTGCTTAATGGTAGTCAATTTGCTGTTTTGGTGCCTGGATAATCTGCTAAAAAAACCGGGATTGATTTTAACGGCGGTTCTGATTGGATCGGGTGTAGGTTATTATTTGGGGGTAGAACGAATTTTTTTGCCTTTTAAAGCGGATGTGGCCTTCACAGCAGTGGTCTTCTTTTTTCTAGGCCATTATTTCCGAACGCGGAATTGGTCGGAACTGATAAAGAAATTGAATTGGAGCGCCGTAATCCTTTTTTTGATTTTTTGTCAGGCACTTCATTTTTACCTGGCGCGTTTAAACATCAACCTAAGTGGAATTCCAAAAGTCAGCATGTTCAGTAACAATCTGGGAAATTATTTTCTCTTTTACCTGACAGCCATCATAGCGATTATGGGTATCCTGGTTATCGGTCATAAAATTGGTTCCATTCATTGTTTCAATTTTCTGGGCCACCACTCCCTGATCATTTTAGCAACCCATAAACCCTTGCTTTTTTTATTCAAATTCATGTTGAATTCTTATGTAGACACCGATTCCCGGTTGTATGGCATCCTGATTGCTACTTTCGTCATCATCCTAACCCTGCCATTGATTTACCTGATGCAATTGGGAAACGCAAACCTAAATAAACCGCGATATCACAAAATTTAATTTCCCATTTGTGTTACCTGATATCGGATTGAGACAACAAAACTCGAGGTTGGACGGCTTTGGGGTTGAAGTCGTCACACACCGTACCCATGAATAAAGGAAAAGGGGGCTATCTCTTTTCCTTTAAGAAAGCCCCCCTTACCCAACTCAGTTCATTAAAAAAATACCCGCAGGAATCCATTATGGATACTCACCAATTATTATCTTCCCCGATTTTAGTCACAATAAAACCGGGACAAGCGGACTGACCATAAATGGTTCCAAGTCCTGGGTTATTAATCTTTACATTCTTGAACGAGGCCGAGCCAAGAACCGGTCCTTGACCATCTTCCGCCTTAACCACCAGTTTGATTCCATAACGGGGCGCATTGTTGACATTAACGTTTTCCAAGCGAATGTTCTGCATTGACAAGGCCTCTGAATATTTGGTTTGGAACATCAAACCGTAGTACACCGGGTTATTGATATCCACATTTTTAACCAGGATATTTTTAAAGGCGCGGTCGCCGCAGTAAAACCAAATGGCCCCGAAATTCTGATAATCATTAATTTTATCACCGGAATCCGCTCCCGAGCTTGTCCAGAAATCACCGCCGGTCCGATCCAAAGTTACCCCGTCGAAAACAGTATCCTCATCGCCAAATCCGAGAGTACTATAGCCAAAACTGTAACTATTAATGGTAATGCCGGGGTAAGTCAGACTATCCGCACCGTATAAATTCTGGAACTGATTATTGGAACCGCCGTAAATTGCAAAACAAGCGGCACGTCTTGTGCATGTGGCGCTAAGATTCGAGTAAACGTTCCCGACATTATAGGATCCCCCGGAATCGGTCGCACTGAACAAGGCAAAAGAATCATCGCCGGTCCCACGGGCATCACAGTTAGTAATCTGGTTGTACGAAGAACCGTTGGTCATGTTAATACCATCGGCAAAGGTATTCCGGATGCGGCAGTTTTTAAATGTATTATAGGATGAACCAATTCCCCAATACATGCAAATGAAATGTTCAATCCATACATTATCGACCGTCACATTCTGCATCCTGTCGCCGTCGATGAACTTACCCGGACCGTCCACCCGGTATTGGTAGTTGCCCCACGCCGACAAATTCTTGATGAGAGACCCATTGGCCGCCGAACTAATATTGAATCCCACATCCGTATTGGATGATCCTTGAGGAGCCGTAAGTTTAGTCCACCACGGACCTGCACCGATAATCTGCGTTGCCCGGCCATAAAGGAAAATCTTATTGGATATCTCCCAGGTACCGGCTGGAATAAAGATTCCCAACTTGGTCGAGTCATTGCGGAACTCCTGCAGAGCAGCATCAATCGACTTGGTACTGGATACTTCCACATATTTTGCGGGATCCGGATTGGCAGCGGCTGCAGCGACATTTTCGAACTCCAGGAAATCGACATAAATCCAACGGATATCTCCGGAATCAATTTGAACCTTAATTTTGGTTCCCACCGGGTAAACCTGATCCAACATTAACTGAGCATCTTCATACAGCCAATAAGCCGTTCCACTGGCGGTATTATTGTACCCAAGCTGCGATAACGTAGTAGGAGATGCATAAACATAGGAAAACTTGGAACTCACCGCGAAAGTACCTTTCCTGACGCCATCAGCATAAACGCTTACAGTCCCGCTAGCACCCTCGGCCACTGCATTACGAAGCACAAAGGCGTTTGCCGGAGACGTCAATGTAAATTGAACATATTCCCCGGTTGCATCAAGATAAATTGCAGATCGTCCCGAAGCTTCGCCGGCATAGTTTCCCAGCCGGTAATCGGTTGGTAATTTGGTGCCATTGGTAGTAACGGAACTCGATTCCGCCTCTATTTTGGTGTATGGCATATGGGCGCCGCGCCCAATACTGATGGAAGTGACCGATTGATTGTTTTCTTGTTTCTTGGCTATTTCATTGGTATCTGCGGCAACATTCGCCGTAAGGGTATAGCTGCCATCAGCGGCGCCCCAAGTCCCCATGATGACATTTACAGAGCCACCCGCACTTAAGGAACCGGAATAAGTTGAGTTATAGGTTCGGATGACCTCACCCGCGGAGTTCTTCAAAACTAAAGCAAGGGCATGATTACCCGATCCGGACACCATGGTTCCTTGGTTGGCAAGAGTAATCATAAAGCTTACCGTAGTTCCGCTATTGGGATTCTCAGGCGACATGGCCGTAGAAACCACCAAATCCGAAGTAGAAGCCGCTAGGACCACCAGGGATGAGGAAGCGGTAAAGTTATTATTACCTTCATCCAGTTCGCTCAGGGCGTTTTCTTGATCGGCCACGGCTGATACCCTATAAGTCCCCGCATCTTGGGCCCCGATATTGGCAGAAACACTAATACTACCACCAGCGGCAATCACCGGAGTTGTAACTGTTCCTACCTTTATATTGTTTAAATAAAAATCAACTGTGGACGCTGAAGCCGAACCATTTCCGTTATTTTTAACCGTCGCGGTTAAAACAGGGGAATCTGTTTCCGATGGCGTAGCCGGAGTCCAAGAAATCCCGGTAATGGTCAAATCCGGCTTTATACTCGTGGTAGAACTGATGGTCATATAATCCAAATTGATATTGCCCGTGTCGTCGCTGTCGAATTTGTATGATATTGTATTGGAGCCTGCATTCAAATAAAGGGTTTCGGTCTTATCGGACCATCTGTCCCAACTGGATAGATTCGGAAAAGTACTCTGAATCTTATCAACACCATTCACATAAATTGACAGTGTCCGATTGTTACCCATAGCATTGCCATAACGCAAGGTTGCGTCATACCAACCAGCGCTGGCCACTGAAACCGTAAATGTGGTAGCCGGACCGGCGTACCAATAGCCACCCACAAAACCCGTACCCGAATAACCGGTATGATCGGTGTCGATCTCGGCAGTCCCGGAAAGTGCCGCCTGTTCGGCCTCATACTTTCCGCCGATAGTTCCGATAGTTAATTGGGTAAGGTAACTATTATTGGTTTCATCACTCTCGCTGATGACATTTCCTCCATCCACAATTGCCTGGATAGTGTGGCTACCGCTTGAAGCAGTCCAAGTCGCTGCGCCGGTCAATGTAACGGTGGCCCCGGATGCAATAGAACTGGAATAACTGGCATTGCTTGAAACCAGAGTTCCATCAACATAAAAAGAAAGCGTACTGATTGTTCCGGCAGGAACACTGGCTCCACCTTGATTTTTGATAATGGCGCTAAAAGTCACCGCATTGCCGGATGAAGGGTTTGCGGGCGACCAAGAAATACTTTGCACAATTAAATCAGGCCGACTGGAACTGTTTGTGTTATAAACTCCAATCTCGCCCACCTGGCCCCCGGTAGCTCCGCTGTTTGCGGTGAAGCTGAGCCGGACATAACGGGTGGTAAGCGGGGTAAATGATATGGTAACGGAATTTCCGGTACTCGGGTTAAAAGTATAGGTACCGGCGGCCATTATCGTGGTAAAAGTTGAATTATCGGTACTTCCTAAAACCGAAAACGTTTGGGTGCGGGTTGCCCACGTAGAACCGGGATTTAGGCTGATAACCACTTGATTGATAGTTTGAGAAGCACCCAAATCAACCGTTAAGATATTGGGATAAGAATTGGCCGCACCCTCCCAATAGGTAGTCAGACTACCATCATTGGCGTTGACAGCAACATATGTTTGGATAGCATTATTGGCAACGATTGATTTATTAAGCGCCAGATTGGTTGGAGAAGTTCCGGTTCCGGAACCGTATACCTCAAGTTCGGCTACCTGTCCGGCTGTTGCGCCACTGTTTGCTGTTATATTCAAGCGGATATACCGGGTAGTGGCTGAACTGAAGGTTATGGTAACGGTATTACTGTTTGAGGAATTAAAAGTATAAGGGGTCGATGCGACCAAAGTTGTAAATGCCGAATTATCCGTACTACCAAGCACTGCTAGTGTCTGGGTTCGACTCTCCCAAGATGAGTTAAGCTTTAAAACCACTTTATAAATCGATTGGGAACTGCCCAAATCAACCGTAATGATGCTGGGATAGTTATTAGCCGTACCTTCCCAGTAAGTACTGGTACTGCCATCGGTAGCATTGGCGCCAACATAAACCTGGGTATAACCATTGACCGTAACCGTTTTACCCAAGGCCAGATTGCTTGTATCAGCAAAAATGGACGTTAAATACTGAATGTTCCAAACAACAAGTAATGTTATAAAGCCTAAAAAGATGAATAGTCTTTTGTGCTTTGATAACACCCAAAACACCTCCCTTGGAATTATAAATTGGTTAAAACCCGTTGATAAACGAATATAGGTAACCAATCACCTCCTATACAAAATAATGTTCAAAAAAATGGTATTCATGACTTCATGACCATTTCAATTCGATCAAAAACCTTTAACGGAATGAATACCCAATAAATATTATATTTTAAAATTTATTCCAATAGTGGGTTTTTTTGGACATTCAAAATGGTTTTTTGAGACCATTTTGATTTTGGGAGGATGATGAAGAAAAAAAGTGGTGTTTTGTAGTAACCGGATTCAGAATTTAGCCGACTCCAATTTTGATTAATTTCTCCGAAAAAAACCGATGATATCCCCAACTTTAGGCGGGCAACCTGGAATATACTGATGAAAGCAGTTGGTACATGATCCGATACCGATACCCTTCATATATTTTTCACGAAAAAATTGTCCGATATATAATTTAGATTTTACCTTTCCCAATTCGCCTCCTTGTCGTAATCTTTCTAATGCATGAATCAAACTTCCGTAACAAGCAGAACATGCATCTTTTTCTTCAATAAGCTTTTGGAATTCGGCAATCTCGGTACATCCTGTCATTTTAGAAATTTGAGGCGTGTTTTGGACACTGTTTAATTCATGAATAATCGACTCAGTTAAATTGCTTTTCCCGACCCCCAGCTCCTCAGCGATTTGAATATAGGGTACTTCATTCAATTCAAAACCCATAAGGCTCGCGACATAACTATCGATCAACACCGGATCCCTGGCTGCCAAAATTCGATTCATGGGAACCGGATGTCCACCTTCTTCAAAATTTAAATCTCCCATCATTCCATCGACTAGAATTAAATCCTGCCGAATTATTTTATTCAAACAAGCGATGGGACGGTGTAATCCCAAACTGTGAAAACGCCTTTTTTCCGAGTCCGGAATGCAGCCTTTCATATTTTTCAAGGCACAAGTTAACTTGGTTTGACAATGTCCCTTTAGAACGGGAATATTAATCAGGTAATCCAGCGGGCCTCCATCCGTCCGGGCCATTACTTCATTACAGACGGTAAGACTCATTTCTTGGACTTGGTACTCCTGAAAACGATCCTTCTTTAGATCAACCAACGGAACACCATACTGTGCCGAAAGTTCAACATAACCACAAGTTTTAAAAGCCTTCGAAGTACTTTCACCAACCCATGACCCCTCCAGGATGCAAAGATTGTGGTACCCTTTAGACTGGAAATATTCAACCACACCCGCTACAAGTTGCGGGGAAGTCGTCGCCCCGCTGCTGGCAGGTTTAGCTACAACCAGATTGGGCTTAATACCGATCCGCGCCCCATGATCCAAGCCCTGTTCCGGTTGAATCTCTTTTAAAAGCTCCAAAACCATCGATTGGGGAGAACTGCCGTAAATTATATCAATTTCATTCTGTTTCATGGACATTCAGACTCCCTGATGTTTTTCTTTGTTGTTTTTTGGAAAAACAATTGTAAACTCTGTTCCCGTATCCAACTCACTTTTTACGCTAATGACACCGCCATGAGCTTCAACGATAGATTTGGCAATGGCAAGACCGATCCCCGAACCTCCAGTGAGCCTGTTTCTAGACTTGTCAGCCCGGTAAAAGCGCTCAAAAATGAAAGGTAAGTCTTCGGCAGGGATCCCGCACCCACTGTCACGGACAGTGACTATAACCTCCGAAACGGATTCTTGGCAGTTTACTTCGATAATTCCTCCGGATGGGGTATATTTGAGACTATTGGCGATCAAATTGATCAACAATTGACTCATCTTATCTCTATCGGCCCGTATTAACGCCCGATCACCTTTAGAAACCAATTCAATGCCTTTCTGGTCGGCCTCAGGTTCGAAATTCAGCAATAATTGGTTAATGAGTTCTTTTATATCAAATTCTTTTTCTTCCAGTATCAACTGACCGCTTTCGAATTTGCTTAACCGCTCCAAATCTTTAACCATTCGGGAAATCCGTTTGACTTCATCATGACAAGTTTTCAACCTCTGGTGATCCGGGTCCCAGATACCGTCGAGCATCGCTTCTAAATGGCTCTGCAAAGTAGCCAACGGTGTTCGAAGTTCATGGGCCACATCGGCGGTTAATTGTTTACGCAAAGTCTCTTGTTTCCTTAAAGCTGCCGCCATCTCAGTCATAGCCAAATCAAGCTGGTTTATTTCCCGGATATTGTGTTGCGGATAATGCTGAACCTGGTAATTGCCGCCGGAAATTGACTGGGCAGTTTGAATAACCCCTGAAATCGGTTTACTAATCCTCCTGGCAGTCCATGAACCCGCCACCAAAGCAGTCATCAATGCTAAAATAGCCACCCCGAAAAGCAGGCGATTCAGAGTATTAATAAAAAGTAAATCTCGATCCGTGTAGAAGAAGGGCCCATAGTAACCAATCTTAACACTCCCTACTTTTTTGAAATGATTCAGCAAATCATAATTTCGTTCAGTATAGCCGCCTTTCCAATTGGGGTAACGACTTTGCATATTGCTGGCCATATGGACAATCATTTGCTGGCACATGCCGCGATTATGGGTCATGGCGTCCCAAATCATCCGCCCGTCGGTATCCCAAATCCGCAAAATCAGTCCTTGTTCCAAGGCATTCATTCCAATTTCACTAATGGCTTCGGTATTCCACCAATCGCCGGGATTATATTCCCGGCTGATAGCCGTGATCATTTGCATGTTAAGACGTTCCTGATTTTGACGGACATATTTACGAAACTGCTGTTCTAGCAAAAAGTTAGCCAGCACTCCGATAATAACAACCCCTATCAGGGCCACGAGAATATAGGATAAGGACAAACGATTTCTTAGGCTTAGTATCATCTATTCACCACCAAAACGATAGCCCACACCATGGAGGGTCAAGATATAGAGCGGATTTTTAGGGTCCGTTTCGATTTTTTGCCGTAAATTTTTGATATGGGTGTCAATGGTGCGATCAAAACCCTGATAATCCTCTCCCAATGCCAAAGTTAACAATTCATCCCGGGTAAAGGCCTTTTGAGGATACCTTACAAGCGACATCAAAATCTTATATTCATTGGGGGTAAGATTGACGATATTGCCCTGCTTTCGAACCTCGTGTTTTAAAGCATCAATTATCAAGTCGTCATGGTTGAACGAAAGATGCGCGGCAAGGGGTACCGCTTCATGAAAAGTCCTCCGGAAAATCACTTCAATTCGGGCCATCAACTCCCTGGGACTAAAAGGCTTGGTAAGATAATCGTCAGCCCCCAGATGCAATCCGTTTAGAAGATCCTCCTCCGCCACTTTTGCAGTCAGCATAATGATTGGGACTCGGGAGATCCGGCGTAGCCTTTGGCATACTTCTTCCCCCATCATATCCGGCAGCATCAAATCCAACACGACTAAATGAGGATTAACTTTCTGGAAAACTTCCAGCGCCTGCTTGCCGGTTTCGGCCTGAAAAGCCTTATATCCGCTATTGATTAAGTAAGAGGTTACCACTTCAATAATTTTAGGTTCATCGTCGACAACGAGGATTCTTTTTGTTTCCGCCAAATCAAAGCTCTCCCGATTTAATTTGTATATTTTACCTATTATTTGCTTTAAATTCTCTCAACGGTTAAAAATGGCTCTTTCAGCCAACCTTCTTTTCCCACTCTTCTGCTTCTGACAATGAAACATCGGACATGTCCGGATCATCCTTGATTTTTGCCACAGCAGTCTTTAAGTGCTCACGGGCTGATTCCAAATCCCCAAGTTCATATTCAGCCCGGCCCAACCAGTAGTATGACTCCACCGGCCATGATAAATGCTGAATTGACCATTGGTAATCATCCCTGGCTTTTTGAAACTCACTCTGCTCAAAATGGATACGTCCCATCAACAAGACCGGCTGGGTGGCTTTTAAATCCAAAGAGCGGGCCTTTTCCGCCCCTTTTAAAGCTTCTTCGAGTTTACCGATCTTAAATAAGGTTGTCGCCAAATTGAGATAGACCACATAACTTTCTATTCCCCGGCAAACCAAGTCGGTTAATACTTCCACTGCTTTATCATAGTTGGCTGATTCCCGGTAGGCAATCGCTAGAAGAATCCTGGCGTTCTGACCGGAACGAGGATGATCCAATTCGACAGCGGATTCTAAAACCGAAGTCGCTTCCGTCCAACGCTTTTGGCGAATATATATCGTGGCCAGCGACAAATAAGGTTGAAAAATTAATGGCTTATAGCTGACTGCCTTGGTTAGCCATCTTTCCTTTTTCTGCTGGTTGAATGTAAAATGGCTCCAATCATTCCAAAAGACCCCAGGCGCCCATAAGAATACGATCAAAACCCAAGCCGCAACCCCGGAAACCACCACCCACAAAGGACAATGGTAAATTACCGATAAGATACACCACAAAAGCAAAATCCACGTTAAACTCGACTGCCAAAGCTGTTTAATCTTCACAACCGTGATAACCTCCTTGTACCTTTCCTAGAATACTATCCGACTTCATATCCCTGATCTTCAATTGCACCTTTGACATCCTCTAGCGATACGATCTTAGGGTTAAAATAAACAATAACTTTCTTACTCATTCGATCGACATTTACAGTATTAACCCCCTCCAATGCACCAACTGCTTTGTTTACGCTTGAAACGCAGTGCTGACAAGACATTCCTTCAACAATTAATTCGATTGTTTCCCCATCCATTTCTTGCACCACCTTATCCATATTATAACTCTACCTTTGCCCCATTTTATCAAAAAAATTTGAAGTTCTTGTGAAGATAATTCTTTCACTTTTCAACTTCGATTGCCAATCTTAATGTCAAAATGAGTCGGAAAGATTCGCTTATTTTCTTCCAAAATTATTGAATCGTAGTTCCCTAAGCCGAAAGTATTTTCTACGCCGATTACTTGCCTGTCTGTACCATTTATGGTAAAATATTTTCAAAACCTATCAATTTACTGTTCTTTATATGAAAGGAGTATTTACCTTGCAGATCTCTACACGCGGACGTTATGGGCTTCGCGCGATGGTCGATATGGCTCTTCATACAACAGAAGGACCTTTAGCCCTCCGCGTCATAGCTGAACGCCAAGGAATTTCCGAATCTTATCTGGAGCAAGTCTTTACCAGCTTACGCAAAGCCGGCTTAGTTAGAGCTTCCAGGGGTGCCCAGGGCGGTTATGAATTGGGGCAGGGAGCCGCTGAAATTACCATAGGACAAATTCTTCGAACTTTAGAAGGGCCGATTATTCCCGTGCATTGTGTGGGAGAGGGCAATAGCAACGCTTCTTATTGTGAACGGGAAAAAATGTGCATCACCCGCTCCTTCTGGGGGGAACTGCGTGATAAAATTAACGAATTTTTAGATAGTGTTACCCTTCAGGATCTGGCAGAGCGGGCCAAAACGGTTCTTCCCGAGGAACCAATGTATTTTATTTAAAAAATTCTATGCCTTTGTTTTCAGCCAGCCTATCGCTTTTTCCTGGCTAGTGAAGTATTCAATTTCAATGCCCAATTGGCCAGGTAAAGCCATAACATGATTGACTGACAATTGAGGAATAATACGGTATGGCTGGATGATTGCAATATATCGTACCCCTTTATGAATTGCTGCTGGAAGCCATGCTTCTTCCACCCAGTTTTGATCTTCCTGTGCAACGACTTCCATTTCTTGTAAATCAGCAAGCCATTTGGCGCCTTGCTTTTCTTGCAGCAGGCTCAGTCCTTTATCAACTATTTTTCGCATACCATCACCTTTTATATAACCTCGCCACTTCATCATGACGGATTGAATGTTTTCATCCCATGTAATTGTGACTGACGGTTCATCTCCAAAAGACATTTTTTGAACACCTCCCAATTAATCAAGATATAGGGACTTCCTGGGACATTTCTCCACGCACATTCCACATTGAATACAGTCAGAATGAAGCACTTTTCGTTGAGTTTTATAACGATGAACATCAATATTCATCGGACAACTTTTCGTACATAATTTGCAATCAATACAGCTATCTTGATTGAACCGGATACTCCCATGCTTCCTTTTCAATGACGTTTTCTTAGCCGTAAACCGGGCTATCGTTCCCATCGGACATATCAAGCACCAAGTCCGGTGACTCAACACGATACCAAGGATGATTGCCGCCAAAGTAGTAATAATAATCATTCTTACGAAAACACGGCCAACACTGGATATATTTCCCCATGAAAAGATCAATTGAATGCCAAACCCCACTAAAATCAAAATCAGAAAAGTAGTCCGGAACCGGTTATCTCCCAATAGTACGGGAATCTTATGCCTGAAACTCAGCTTCGAAAGAATGACATCGTTAAAACTACCGCGGGGACAATAAGTTCCACACCACTTGCGTCCGTTGAAAAAGGCAACCATAATCGGAGCCAGCATACAAATAACGGCTCCAATGCCGATAACCGGATAGATTAAACCCAAAATACAAAAGGTAACGAGTATAACCCAAGCCCACTGATGAAGGAATCTTGAAACGTGTTTCAATTTAAACAACCTCCGTTATGATTTAACCGCAGGGGTATTGTATATGATCATAAAATGATTTTGTAATTTTATCAATCGTAATATTCAAATATTTGAATATATGCATCGCTATAAACTTCTCAGGAAGCTACAACGAAAGATTGACCGGCAAACGGGACCATTCCCCCAAAAAACGTGCCGCTTGATCCACTCGTATACTCCGGTTAAATAACGGTTTCTTTGCAAAAACTGATAAAGTATTTGAATAAATTTGAAAGATACTTGTCCCTGTGGATAATCAGGTTCAATTTGCGATTGATCGACAATCCTGAAATTTTAATGATACAAAGCCGATGATCCTTAATTTCCCTTTCAATACAGCGACTTGAAATACAGGATATCCCAAGACCCGCCTCAACGGCTTTTTTGATTGCTTCGGTATTACCAAGCTCCATCCCCAAATGATAATCAATACCGTTAAAATTCAGTGCATTCTCCACTACTTCCCTGGTTCCGCTACCCTGTTCCCGCATGATAAATTTCTCTTTTCCAACATCTTGGAAAGTAACTTTTTTCCGAGAAGTCCAAGGATGTTCTGATGAAACAATAAAAACCAATTCATCATCACAAAAATATTCCACTGAAATTTCTTGTGAATCAACCTGCCCTTCCACAAAGGCGAAATCGATTTGATTTTCTAAAATTAAGTCGGCAATAATCCGGGTATTCTCAATAACCATCGAGACCTCAATTTCCGGATTTAACTTCTGAAATCTGCCGATGAGATCCGTCAAAATATATATCCCCGTGGTTGTGCTGGCCCCGACTCGTAATTTCCCCTTTTTAAGGCCCTTGATATCACTGATGGTTTGTGAACACTCTGCGTACAAATTTAAAATTCTGCGGACATAATGAAAAAATTCTTGTCCTTCCTGAGTTAAAAAAAGTTTTTTGCCTATTCGGTCAAAAAACTTAACTTCATACTCGGTTTCCAACTCATGAATGGTTTGACTCACGGCAGGCTGACTCATATATAACTTCGCCGCCGCCTGGGTCATATTCAATTCCGTAGCAACCATATGGAAAATCTTAAATTTTCGGTCATTCACGCCAGATCACACCCTTAACTTATTTTTCAATGGTTGCTATATTAATGCTCAAAATATCCAGATGGATACTCCCGATGAGAACTGACGGGAAATCGCTCCCTAAATTCAACAACCCGTGTCAAATCCAGCTCTTGTAATTAACAAAAGTACCTGCTTTAAACTATATCAGAAAACCCTAAAAAAGGGATAAAGAAAGTAAAATTTCTTTAAAAACAAATCAACTGGCATTCCCTTCATGATTACCTTTCCGAGTCGGTGATTGGATTACCGGGATTATTCTACGAGAAGATTACGATGAGTTCCTAGATATCTTTTTCTTTATGGGTCCATGATCTTAATGATGTTTTCAATTTCATCCATACAGTCTTTAACATCCATTGCATTCATATAAGGGAAATGCCTTGACAATCCGAATCCCGGCTTGACAAGCAATTCTTTTTGTTCAGGAGATAATAATTTATCCCACTCATGGTTAAGTTTTTTATGATACACTAAACCCATCGTGCCGACCCCCTAAACTCGAATTATTTTTTAATAATAATGCACTCGTCGCCGTTTCGAGAAATCAATTTCTTTTTTTCCATCTCCTCAATTCTGGCTGTAACAGTTTCCATGGATAAATTAAGATACCGGCTAATCGCCAAACAATTCATCTTTCCGCCGTGCCTGATCAAGACTGCAATGATTTTATGATTCAAATTATCCTTCATTTTTTTTCGCTTATCGCCTGCAGTTTTAAACTCACCGAACAGAATTATAAAAAGTTCGATTAAGATTACAACGTTAACGATAAAATCTCTATTCATAATCATCCCAGTAACTCCGCTTTATCATAAGCTGAATTGCAATCATTCACTGAATAAAATCAAAGGTTTCTCGGTTAAGACCTGCACCGGGTTTACAAAAATACGAATTAACAACCTTCATCGCCAGCCGTTCCGCTAATTTCATACCGGTGTTGCCATTGGTCATAATCACAACGCCCTGATTGGATTTCTTGCTGACAATCAAGAAACTGCAATAGTAATAATTATTGCCCCAATGCCAAAAGAAATCCTCATTTGGTGATTTTAAGATTCCAAATCCCAAGCCCCAATAGATATTTTTTTGCCATTTGACCGTCGGCTGTAACATTTGGGCTACGGTTTCCGGTTTTAATAAGGTCGGGCGAACCACTTCCTTGATAAATTTGGCCATGTCCCCGGGAGTCGAAAGTAAACTATACGCGGCATTAACCTCTTTTTTATCAATAGGAAAAGCCACGCCCGCTTCATGACCGGTGGCAATCAACGGTTGAAATTTTTTACTAAATGCAAAGGAACTTGAATTCATATCAAGAGGTTCAAAAATCGCTTGCTTCATGAATCTTTCAAAAGGCATTCCGGTTATATTCACAATGACTTCTTGAAGATAGCGGAAACCGGCCCCTGAATATGAAAATTGACTCCCAGGTGTAAAATACACTTTACGATCGCCACCATCAGAATCATTGGAAAGCCCCGAGGTATGACTGAGGATCATACGAAGGGTTATGCGATTGGCATTTTCGGGATCCGGTATATATGGCCGTTTCATGTAATGATTCAACGGGGTATCCAAGGCGAGCTTTTCCCGTTCTACCAGAAGCATTGCTGCATAAGCCGTTAATGTTTTGCTAAATGAAGCAGCCTGAAAAACCGTATTAACATCTACCGGCTCGCCGGTCCGGGCATTTTTAACTCCAAACCCTTTCCGATAAATGGTTTTTTGATCATCGAGAATTACCATTGAAAGGCCCGGAACAAGGTGTTTATTCATTTTTTCCGTAATGTACGAATCTAATTTCAGAAAATCCCGGCCTTCATTGGGGAATTCAACCAATTTTGCCGTTCCGGCCATAATTACACTGATAAAAACGAGTATCAATAAAAATAACCGCCGAGGTTTCTGTAATACAATTCGCCGTTGTCTAATTTTCATCATCATCTTTTACCTAAGGTTATATGATTATCACTCCGTAAAGTACTAAAAAGCAATCATTTCAATGATACTAACAAACCGGATGAGGGTCCGGTTTGTTAGTATCTATAGGAGGTTCGGAAAAGGCTTAATCAATTCTTTATTTACTTGATCGTCTTTTCAAGAACTTGTTCTTTGGTAAGTAGGGTTTCCCATTCCAAACAATCGACCCGGCGGTTATATTGCCAAGCTGTTTCATCATGGCTTTTTTGCACTGGGTAATCTTTTCCGTATGCATAAATAATAATCCGTTCTTTGGCGATGCCTTCCTTCACCAGGTAATCCTGAACCGCTTTAGCTCGTTTAGCAGTTAGTTCCAGGTTATATTTCCGGGAACCCCGCTCATCGGCATGACCGCCTAAAATAACATATAAACCGGTATTCTCTTTTAGAAGAATCGAGTTTTGATTCAGGGTTGCCATTTGATCCTCTCGAATCACCGCGCTATCAAAATTAAAGAAAATCGGTTTTAAAACCTGACTGATTTGAGCGGAGGTGAAGTTTTCCACTTGAAAACCATTTTCGAGCGAGAAAGTCTGTCCATCGGGAGTTGTTAATACCACCCGGTAATGACCGGCCTGCTTACCACTTAAATCAAAGAAGCATGATGCGTTAGCCTCATTTTCGACTTTCATGTTGGAGCTAGTGATTTCGCCTTGTTTTCCGATCAGCTTAATTTCAAGGCCGCTCACAAAATGAGCACCCTGGATTTCCACGAAAACAGAACCGTTATTGACTGCTTTGTTCGGAATAATCGTGGTGATTGCCAATGCCGGCTTTGAATCTTCAACCGAAGCCGGTATTGGCGCCCGGGACTTTTTTCCCCAATTTCTAAGCAATTCAATCATTGCTGTTTGATTATTATCAATGGCAATTTGCAAAGCAGTTTTGCCGCCACCCTCCGTGGCATTAATATCAGCCCCATTTTCCAAAAGTAATTTGGCCGTATCAACGTTCCCTTTTTCCGCCGCAAACATCAAAGCGGTTTTACCGTCCTGATCTTTGCCGTTAACATCAGCCCCTTTTTCAATTAATGTTTTGGCGATTTTGTCATGTCCTAAGTAAGAGGCTAACATTAAAATAGTTTTTCCATCATCCGTTTTTAAATCGGGGCTGACTCCCTTGTCCAATAAATTTACAACTTTGGGCAGATCGTTATTTTTGACTGCATCGACCATTGCTTTTTCATTGTTGGAACAGCCAGCTAAAAAAAGAAAGGCCACAACTATCAAAACCACTGTCAATTTGTATAACCACTTCATTACCGACCCCGCCTTTCGATAAGATAATCCAATAAATGAAACCAGGAAGTTAATGAATCCAATGCTATTACTGATTAGACTACATTGCCCTAATCAATCCACTTTCATCCAGTTTGTCTCTATCTCTGGTAACGAATTGGATTTTTTTAACTTCGTTTATACTATATTATACTATTTTATATTTTGATGTCAAATTGTATCGTGCTATAATAATATGACACATTGCAAAAAGACAAAAGGGAATTGACAAACAAGCGGGAATATATTGAGTAATTATGAGGTGAACCGGATGGTAAATGAGAGCAATGAAATATGGACTGTCAATGAAGTGGCTGATTATCTGAGAATGAACCCCATGACAATTTACCGTTTAGCCCAGCAAGGGAAGATCCCTGCTAGTAAAATCCTTGGTTGCTGGCGGTTTAAGCGGCAAGAAATCGAGTCCTGGATCAAGGCTCAGGAGTTTCAGCCGTCAAAAATTTTGGTCGTTGATGATGACCCTCTCATTGGAAGTACAATTAAAAACGCCTTATCGAAAAAGCATACTGTGATCATAGCGGAGACCGCTTTTGATGCTCTTAAGGCCCTTGAAAATCAAAAATTTAATTTGATTTATTTGGATCTTAAATTACCGGATATGGACGGGTTGACTTTATATAAAAAAATTGTTGTTTCGGGCAAAAACATCCCTGTGGTAGTTATTACAGGTTCCACAGACGGAGAGCTGTTGTCAAAAATGGTCACTGAGGGAGTTCAGTTTGTCCTCAACAAACCGTTTACCAAGGATGAAGTGCAGCAAATGTTAAGTTTCATAAAGGTGTGAAATCAATGGGCATTTCCAAAAAAAGCTTGATATCGGTAACGCTCGTGCTTTTTTTGATGGTGAGCATTGGATTTCTTTATGTTTTTAATCCCATTCAAGCAAAGCCCAAAAGAGTTGGAGTGCTTTTTTATCAAAGCAATCCAACCACCCTTCGATTCTTAGCCGGACTGAAAACCGGTCTTGCCAAACAGGGTTATTATCAAGGAGAAAATTTGGATTTGGTGGTTGAAAACTTTCAAAACTTAACCCCGAAAGCTACTATGGTAACCCTACGCAAAATTGCCGAAAAACGGGTTAAGGTATTGATTACCACCGGAAAAGACTTGACCATAACGACGGCCCATACTTTTAGGGATAAACCCATTATTTATACTTTAGTCTCCCGCCCTATTACAAAAGAGACCATTCAAACCATTATTGATGAGAAAAATATCACCGGAGTTTCTTACTTCACTCCCTATGACCGCACCTTAGAACTGGCTCAAAGAATCATCCCCCATTTTAAAAGACTTACTTTAATTCTTCCTCCCCATTCGGCCTGGCCGGATTATAAAAGGCTTAGTGAAGCCGCCCAAAAAATAGGCATCCAGCTCAATCAAATCGCAACTCCTTTACCGGACTTGGAAAGAACCATCTTGAATTTAAGAGGCAAAACCGATGCTATATTTTTGCCTTATGACATTCAATTAATTTTCCGGGCCGGTTTACTTAAAGCCACCTTAATTAAAGCTAGCCTTCCGGCAATTAGTAACAATCTCGAATATCAATCCGGTTGCGTTTTAACTTACTATGCCGAACCGGAGACTATAGGAGAAATAGCCGGCCAAATGGCGGTTAAAATCTTCCATGGCGCCAAGGTTAAATATTTACCGATCGAATTATCCAGTTATTATAAGCTCACAATCAATCAGGTGCTGCTTAAAAAATTAAATTTTTCAATCAATGAGGATGTTTTGAGTTATGCAAATGAAGTTATTCGATAAACAGTCATTACAACAAAGATTAACCTTTTATCCGTTGTTTTGGTTTACCATTGGCTTATTTATAACCTTTGGTATCACTGTTACTTTAATTAAACAATATCTAGATAACTACCTCATGACTCAGATAATTGCCTATTCTCAACAAACCGCCAAAGATATCACCAACATCATCGACCATGACAAAGAAACCATCTCGGCTTTTCTCCTATCGGATACGATGCGGAACCTGGAACAGCCAGACCGGCTGAAGGTCGCTCTTGAACGGCTCTTGAGTCATAATAAAAATTTTTTGGAAGGTTACATTATTGATAAAAATGGCCATACCTTGGTTAGTGTTTCGCGGCTCCGGATTTTTTCCGAAACAAAGCCCGACTTTAGCAACAACCCTATTTTCGTAACGGCCAGGAATGATCAGATTGGACTCTCCGGTTGGGATAATTTTATTGAAGAAAACCGGCCCTTTTGGTATATGGCGATTCCGATCGAAAAATTCCCCGGTGAAGTAAGTGGGGTTCTGCTCGTAACTATCGATCTGCGCCGAATTGAAGATGCCATTCTCACCTCTCAGGGTGCTAAATACGGCGGAACACCAATCTTAATCGATCATCAAGGCAATATTTTGGTTCATTTGGATCGTTCCAAACTGGGGGTTAATTGGAGCAGGCATAGGGTCGTACAAAAAATACTTCATGGCGAGATCGGTACCACCAAATATCACGATGAGCAAAGTCGTTATGTTCTGGCAGCCTATCAGCCATTAAACCCCTACAATTGGGGACTTATCGTTCAGGTTCCACCCGGGCAGACCATTTATGTCATCCGCGACAAAGTGATTTTGATTTTCAGTTTGATGATGATTGTTATTTTTGTTGTTACTGGCCTTATTACTTATGCGGCTGCCGGGCGGGTTGTCATACCCATTAAAGAATTAACCCGAGCCAGTCAACGATTTGGTGAAGGACAAAAGCTTGAATACTCACCTGTTGACGGTAGTGACGAGATCGCCCGCTTATCATCGGCATTTTACGAAATGGCAGTTAGTCTCCAGGATCACGAAAAGCAAAGGGCTCAATATATTTCAATGATTGCCCATGACTTGCGGAACCCATTAACTTCCATCACTGCGTTTTTTCATTCCCAAAATACCGAAACTACCGGTGAAAAAGAAAGGAACCTTGGTCTAGCCAAGTTAGAACAGGTTAACAGAATGATTGGGGATTTACTGGAATTTTCACGGCTTGACTTGGGAGAGATTCGTTTCAGTCCTGAGACGGTAAGTGTAAAATATCTTTGCGAGGATGTAATGTCCGGGTATCAAGAACGAGCGGATAAGTTTAGGCTCGCTTCTTTTTCCCCGGAAATCTGTGTATGGGCTGATCCGGTGCGTTTTCAACAAATTCTGCAAAATATTTTAGATAACAGTCTTAAATATACCCCGGCGGATAGTACTGTATATATTGATTGCAGGGTTCTCGGCGAACAAATTGAAATTACGATTGCCGACTCCGGCCCCGGACTTCCGGTCGAAGTCATTCAAAATCTTTTTAAACCATTTCAAGCCAATTGTCGTCAACAGCAAGGAAGCTACGGTTTGGGACTGGCAATTGCCAAGAAGCTGGCGTTACAAATGAATGGCGATTTAAAAGTGAAATCTGCCAGAGGCAGAGGTACCACCTTCCGGGTTTTTTTGCCGAAATTTTTCAATAATTGATTTCAAGATGTACGTAAAACCTCTAACAGTTAGCTTTTTTCAACATGATATCCAGGATAATCTTATCGGCTTCGACTGTTCCCTGGTTTCCTAGACGGCATAGATTTTCAATGGTCTGTTCCGGATCGTTTTCAATAATCCCGTCTGTGGATTGGATTGCCACTCCGCGCATGGCAATGAGGGCTGATTGAACAGCCGCGCTGGTGCAAGTGGCGATCTTTAATGAACATCCGGGTTTAGCACCATCGCAAAGCATCCCGGTTACATTGCCGAGCATATTTTGAATTGCCGATTTAATTTCCTCAATGCCTCCTCCCAACAGGTAAGTTATACCACAACTGGCTCCGATGGCGGAAATCGTCGCCCCGCAAAGAGCTGACAATCGGCCGAACTTCAATTTAATATCGATCGTAACTAAATGACTGATTGCAACTGCCCGGAGCATTTTTTCTTTCCCTATGTGAAGTCTCTCGGCAAAAGCAACTACCGGAAGCGTCGCCGATATACCCTGGTTGCCGCTGCCTGAATTACTCATCACGGGCATGACGCACCCCGCCATTCTGGCATCGGATCCGGCCGCCGTTAAGGCAACTGCATACGTGGGGGTATCATCAGACAAAAGCCCTGCATCCATATTCAATTTCATAATCCGTCCCACTTGCAATCCATAGGGATTTCTCAATCCTTCCATACCGATCTTCCTATTCATTTCAATGCTTTTATCGATGATATCCAATTCCTTGACATCAATAAAACATGCAAATTCCCATATGGAATCGAGGGTCAAAAATTTCACATCTTCTGTTCCGTCTAGTAAAGCAGTGCTGCAAATCTGATTATCTTTGATAATCCGCCGATCCACTTCTATCAAAACCACATTGGTATGGGTATCTTCCATGACGACTCTGGCATAAGACTCTGGGGTTTCTACTATTACTTCAATATATAATTTTTTAGGTGAATTGGCTATCTCTACGGTTACAATGCCCTCTTGAATCATTGCCTTTGCATTTTCAATATCCTCTTTGGTCAAGCCTGTCAATAATTCAAGACTGCGATCCGTATTGTGAGCCAAAACTCCCAAAGCTGCCGCTAAATTGATACCGCAACCGCCTGTTCCCGGAATACTTACCGCCATTGCATTTTTTATTACATTACTGCTTGCAAGAACCCTGATCCGAGAAGCCGACTTGGAGGTTAGGTGTTTGCCTGCCAATGCAGCAGCATAAGCAATGGCCACCGGTTCGGTACATCCAAGAGCCATTACTAACTCACGATGTAAAATATCAAAAAATTTAGTCTTTTCCATAATGGCCCCTCATGAAAACGGAGGCTGTCTAAAAAGCAATTTGAAATCAACAAGAAATACAATATAGGGCATCATCGTATATATTGGTTTCAATATATTGTATTTCTTGATCGCGCGTGCGTTAACGCACGCATTTACTTTTGGTACAGCCCCTTTTCATTAAAATTTCGCTCTTTTTGGGGATTTCCCTGCTTGCTGATTGATCAAACCTTAGGTGCTATCATCAAAAGGATTTTTGGGTCCTTAAAACTCAAAATTTAATTTTTAATTACTTCCAAAAAACGAGAGGCCACTGAATCAAAGAATTCCGGAACAACCGCTTCCACCGCCTCTATTTTCCCATCATCAGCCATTTTTGCCACTTCAGGTACAATCGGCAATTGGCCCAAAAGTGCCAACCCGGTATTGGCTGCTATCTGGTCCGCCCTGCTCGGGCCAAAAACCTCAATCTTTTTCTTGCAGTCGGGACATTCAACATAGCTGTAATTTTCAATAAATCCCACAAGCGGAATACTCATTTGCTCAGCCATATGAATAGCCTTTTTGACAATCATTTCCACCAGTTCTTGAGGTGAAGTCACTACAATCATCCCATTCAAAGGTAGTGATTGCATCACAGTCAATGGTACATCACCGGTTCCGGGCGGCAAGTCAATCAACAGATAATCCAAGTCACCCCAAAGTACCTCGGAGAAAAATTGTTTGACCACGCCCGAAATCATCGGCCCCCTCCAAATGACCGGTTGATCCTCCTTATCCAACAAAAAATTAATCGACATCATCTTGATTCCCAAAGTTGACTGAAGCGGTTCCAAGCCCTGCCCTTTATTGACCACCTGGCCCTTGACACCGAAGAGTTTGGGAATACTTGGCCCGGTAATGTCGGCATCCAAAATGCCTACCGAGAACCCCCGGCTGTGGAGTGCCGAAGCCATTAGTGCGGTGATTGAGGACTTTCCCACTCCGCCCTTGCCACTCATGACTCCAATAACATGCTTGATCTCCCCGAAAGGATTTACGCTTCGCTCAAATATCCCATGCTTAACTGTAGTTTCATCTGACATCCTATATACGCCTCATTCTAATCATGCAAATGTGCACGGTTTTAAATTCAAAATTTTAAATTATGGTTATCTAGTAAAACGTTCTCTAAATAACTACTCAATAATTTGTGAACGTTTTACTTAAGTAGAGCGTATCTTCCCCATTTCTGATTGCCATTTATTTACGATACGCTCTACTAGGAATTTTACCCTAAAACGCTAGACTCCCAACATGGACATCTTGGCGGTATTTGTAGCGGCCATGATCATCCGCAGATCGTTCCAAAATTTAGTGGCAATCATGTCCTGTACAGCCTTGATCTGCAGCCAATTCCTTCAAAATTCCCTTTTTAAACTGGTCAACCACAGTTTTCACAGTATCCCCAGTTCCGATAAACACCTTAATTCCTTCTTCATTCAAAATTTCAATCGCCCTGCGCCCCATCCCGGTACACACCACGGCTTCGATTCCTCTTCCGGCCAGCTGACCCAAAGGATGGCATTGACCATGACTATGGTGCTGGTTTTGGTTGAGGATATTTTCCGTTTGATCGGTTGCTGTATCGGCAATTGTAAAGTAGGGGGCTCCCCCAAAATGTTCACTGACTTTCTCTTCCAATCCCCTTTGCCCGACAGTTGGAATACAAATCTTCATGATTCTTCCTCCGAAATTTGATTCGATGAGTTTTGAATATGAATAACCTCGTTGTTCATAAGGGCAGCAATCAATTTCCGCCGACCGCTAACAAGTAAACGTTGCACTGTACCTCGAGAAACTCCCATTTTATCTCCAGCGGCTGTTTGGTCTAGTCCTTCCAAATCACAAAGCCGCATAGCTTCAAATTCGTCCAGTAAAATAGAAGTCTCGTTTAATTCTTTACAGGGAAATGATACCGGCTTATAAAGGATCTCCCCATCGAGGTACCTACAACAACGTTTTTTTTTACACCGGGGCAATTCAATCACCTCATCTTTATGTGCATATGCACATAATTAGTTTACTGCTTTTTTATCTTTTGTCAAGTACTATCCTCAAGTTAATTTCTACCAGGATGAGATCCTTAAAAGTTGTCCGCTCCAGGGGGCTCTATTCATGAAGAACATGTTGTCCGGTAAATATTTATAACCGATCAAATCAAGAAAATTCTAATCATTTCCTAATATGTTTCTAATTCTTCTGTTGTATCCTTAGAACAATTAGCTGCTATGAAAAGGATTAAACAAAATGACCAAACCAAATTTCGTGAAAATTGCCAGCCTGGCGTTGCTGTTCATTTTGCTTAGTATTTCAATGAATTCGAAAGCACAGCTTACGACGAGCCAACGGCACTTGAGACCCCTTCCATTCCGGCTTTATGATTTAAATTTCCGAAAAAACCCGGAATTATTCCCTAAAAAACCGATTATCCTTACTTTCGATGACGCTGGGGGTAACAAAAGCCACCACCGCCATGTTTTCCCCTTACTTAGAAAATATGGTTTTAAAGCCACCTTTTTATCTACCCGAATGCCGTATCCAAAAAAGTGAATAGTAAATATATGAAACCTGGAATGAGCCATCGGAGATGAGCCAGGGAGGGATGGAAATTGAGTTCCATATAATTATTCTCTCCGGCGTAGATTCAAAAATGAACTATTATACGAGTTCCTGGGATTTGATTACCGTAATCCCGACGGTAGTGAAATTTAAAAACCATCATTAACGAAACCTGGCAATAGGTGAATTGATACAATAACTAGACAATCCTTCTTGTATATATCGTATTATTGTAATATAATAATTCTATTAAAAAGGAGATCATCATGGAGCATTCCAATGATTTTGAAACTCTAGCTTCCAAAGCAGAACTTTTAAAAGCAATTGCTCATCCGGTCAGGCTCTGTATTGTTCGGCGCCTTATGGAACAAGGCGAATGCAATGTCAATAAAATGCAGGATTGTCTTAAAATTCCTCAGTCCACCATCTCACAACATCTCGGTAAATTAAGGGATATCGGAATTATCAAGGGCAACCGGCAGGGTGTAGAAATATATTATCAAGTCGTAAACGAAGATGTTCAAAATGTAGTCAAGGCTTTATTCGCTTAAGAATAGGCTTTTTGATATCATCGTTTGTAGTTTTTTTCACGAATTAAATAGTGATGAATTAGTGGAATTTATTTTACACCTTAAATCATATTATCAAAATATAATAATATTAAAATGTATTTTTGTTGAAATGAATACGAGGAGTGATTGTCATGGTGAAAAAAGTAGTCATTATCGGTGGGGTCGCAGGTGGAGCCAGTACCGCAGCCAGACTGCGGCGTTTGGATGAACAAGTGGAAATCGTTCTCCTGGAAAAAGGTGATGCCATATCCTATGCCAACTGTGGATTGCCTTATTACATCGGCGGTGTTATTACCGACCGGGATGAACTTTTCGTGCAGACCCCTGAAGGTATGAAGAACCGTTTTAATATTGACGTCCGGGTTAATCATGAAGTTTTAAAAATCGATCCGGCAAAACACGAATTATTCATTAAAGATCTGCAACAAGGCAATACCTATGTAGAATCCTATGACCAGCTCGTCCTTTCCCCCGGATCGAAACCGATTGTTCCCAGGGTACCTGGTGTTGATTTATCTAGAGTCTTTACGTTACGAAGTATTCCTGATACCGACCGCATCAAACAATATCTGACGGATAACAATGTTAACTCTGCGGTTGTGGTCGGCGGGGGCTTTATTGGTCTTGAGATGGCTGAAAATTTGTCGGAATTGAATCTTAAAGTATCGCTCATCGAAATGGCGCCTCAAGTATTGAACAATCTTGATTATGAAATGGCGGCTATGGTTCATCAGGAACTGCGAGGCAAAAAAGTCGACCTTATCCTTGGGAACGGGCTGGCTGCAATCAATCAAAACGGTGAAGCCCTTGAAGTCGTCTTAAGCGGCGGACAAAAAGTTCTTACCGATATGGTCATTATGGCTGTGGGAGTGAAACCGGAAACTAAGCTTGCCGCGGAGGCCGGATTAACGATAGGCACTACCGGAGCTATTCAAGTCAATCAAAAGATGCAAACCTCCGATCCCAATATCTATGCAGTGGGGGATGCGGTGGAAATCCAAGAAATCATCTCCGGAAAACCGGGATGGCTTCCGTTAGCCGGACCGGCTAACCGCCAGGGACGTTTGCTGGCTGATATTTTAGCCGGTCGGGACGAAAATTATCATGGCGCCCAGGGCACGTCAATTGTGAAAGCTTTTAACTTGGCTGCCGGTTCCACCGGATTAAACGAAAAGGCTCTAAAAAAATGGAATATTCCATACTTAACCTCAATAACCCATCCCAATTCCCATGCTGCTTATTACCCGGGAGCTTCACCCCTTACGATAAAATTGCTCTTTGCTCCGGAAAGCGGGCAACTCTTTGGAGCCCAAGTCGTTGGTTATGAAGGTGTCGACAAACGGCTTGATGTCTTGGCGACTGCCATCCGGTTCCGAAAAACGGTTTTCGATTTGATGGATTTGGAGCTAGCCTATGCCCCACCATTTTCATCCGCTAAGGATCCGGTGAACATTGCCGGTTATGCCGCTGCAAACATCATAAATCAAGATGTGGACGCAATGAGTTGGGATCAATTGGAAAGCCACCAGCACAGCTTTTACCTGGATGTCCGGGAACCGATTGAAGTAGAACTGGGTACTCTACCTGGAGCTGTGAATATTCCCCTCCATGAACTTAGAGGACGTCTTGGAGAATTGCCCAAGGACAAGGAAATCATTGTAAACTGTCAGGTTGGTTTACGGGCTTACATCGCATCCCGAATCCTGCTTCAAAACGACTTTACCAGAGTGAAAAATCTAAGTGGCGGTTATAAAACTTATCATATCGCAAAGCAGGAACAAAATTTTTTGAATGGGTCCGTAAAGCCTGGAACCGCCGATGTTCCGCTTGATGCCCATAACAAGGAGGAAAATACCACTATGGAAATTGTTAAAGTAAATGCCTGCGGCTTACAGTGCCCGGGCCCAATTCTACAATTATATAACCGGATGCAACAATTAAATGAGGGCAATATTCTGGAAATAACCGCCTCCGATCCCGGATTTGCCAATGATGTGGAGGCTTGGTGCTCCAGAACCGGCAACACCTTAATTCAACTAGACCGGGGGGCCGGTCAAATAACAGCCCGGATTCGTAAAGGAGCAACTGCCAAAGCTCCAACGGCGAATACAGCTTTACCTCAGGACAAAACGATTGTAGTTTTCAGCGGTGATTTGGATAAAGCGATAGCGAGCTTCATCATTGCGACCGGGGCGGCATCGATGGGCCGGCAAGTGACCATGTTCTTTACCTTCTGGGGGTTAAATATTTTACGCAAACCCAAAAGAGTGAAAGTTCAAAAAGGCCTACTCGATAAAATGTTTGGCATGATGATGCCACGGGGTTCATTCAAGTTAGGATTATCAAGAATGAATATGGGTGGCATCGGACCGAAGATGATTAGGATGGTTATGCGAAAGAAGAATATTGCCGCGCTGGAAAACATGATCGGGGAAGCCCGAATGATGGGTATCAAAATGGTAGCCTGCCAAATGTCCATGGATGTTATGGGCATCAAGAAAGAGGAATTAATCGAAGGCGTGGAAGTCGGCGGGGTTGCTTCCTACCTGGCTGCCGCCGAGCAGGGAAATGTAAATTTATTCATTTAAATCTTATTCATTCGATGGATTCATAATGCGTAGTGCCCTTAAAGGCCGCCGGCAATACTTTTGGAATTTTGAAACCAAAGTTGCCCGGCGGCTTTTTCCATTGAGATACGCTATCACAGTGGCATAAAAAAGGTCTCAACTTGTGGTCAAATATCCCGATAAATAATTAAAGACAACTTGATATTGGTCTAAAGGAGCTGCAACATGAAACTACCCTTCAGAAAACTTCAGGCGCTAACTTCCAGTGATACATTGCCCCAACCCATATCGGTTCAACTCAGGAATATTAGTATTAATAAAAAACTCCCGCTGTTTATTATGTTCAGCATCGTTATTACCGTCTTTCTAACTGTCGGAACCACTCTTTTATTCTTTTTACAATACAATAATACCGTTGCTGAAAAAAATGCCATCAACGGAATGAATGGCCTAAATCTTTCCCTCGATGATTACAAGAATAAGGCCTTAAACTATGCATCCGTTTTTGCCAGCCACCCCAGTGTAACAAAAGCAGTGGCTGACCATAATACATCAGCCCTGTTGTACCATTTAACGCCCCTGGTTAAAAAAGCTCATATTGATTTTGTAACGGTTACGGACGCCAATGGTATTGTACTTGCGAGGACCCACGAACCTTCGAACTACGGAGACAGTGTAACAAACCAGTTGAACGTAGAAATGGCCCTTAAAGGGGAGGCTTTTGCAACCATTGAAAAAGGGACAGCCGTTAAAATATCGGCCCGGGCCGGGGTTCCTGTTAAAAATGAAGCTGGAAATACTATTGGAGTCATCTCTGCAGGATACCGATTGGAAAAGCCGGAAATCGTCGATAATATTAAGAAAAACTTTCGAACGGACGCCACAATCTTCTTCAATGATGTTAGGCTTGCAACCACCATCCAAAAAGATGGTCATCGAGCAGTCGGAACCCGTCTCGATCCCCGGATAGCCAAAGTGGTTTTAACCGATAATCGTCAGTATCTGGGTACGGCCTCCATTCTCGGTTCCCCTTATATCACGGCCTATATGCCATTATTGGGTCCGGACAACCGACCCATCGGAGTGTTATTTGCCGGCGAATCTTTAAAAGAAGTCTATGGGACAAGCAATATTGTATTGATAAGTGTGACCATTATTACATTCATCTTGATAGTACTGGCATATTTTATGGTAAGGCTTTTTTTAAGCGGGAATATCATTAAACCGTTGAAGACAGCAGTCAGCGTGCTAAAACAAGTTGCCGACGGAAACCTCAGCGTTGAAATCCCCGAATCAGAGATCTCCCGGGATGAAATCGGTCAACTCTTGTCCTCATTAAAAATTATGGTGGGAAATGTCAAGGAATTGGTCCATGAGATTCATGTTCTGGGAGAAACAGTGGCCGCATCGGCGGAAGAAATGATGGCTTCATCCGAAGAAGTTACCAAGGCAGGCGAACATGTCGTAGGCGCCATCACCGATCTGGCAAAAGAAGCCTCCGAACAGGCAGTTTTAACCGAAAAGGGAAATACTAAAATCAAAGATATCGTTGAAGGGCTACGTCAAATTGCGGCCGAAATGGAAGATTCCGAGGAACTGGCGACAAAAACCTGGGACAACATGAATCAGGGACATAAAGTTGTCCAGCTTCAGGAAAGCAAGATGGAGGAAAATAAAAAGTTAACGGCCAAAGTTAACAATTCCATTTATAATTTGACTCAAATGTCTTCCGAAATCGAGGAAATCCTCTCCGTTATTCGAGGCGTGGCCGAACAAACAAACTTGCTGGCTATTAACGCAGCAATAGAGGCGGCCCGTGCCAAAGAACAGGGAAGAGGTTTTGCAGTCGTCGCTCAGCAAGTCAAAACTTTGTCGGAACAGTCCGGAAGCTCAGTGGAAAATATCAGTTCCATCGTTCATACTCTTCAAGCCCATATCGGAGAAATTGTAGAAGAAATGAATCAAATGGAATCCGTTGCCGATGAAGGAGAAAAATCTTTGCGTGATTTAATTTCAATGTTCCGGAACGCATCGGAATCAGTAGAAGTCATCACAGCCCGAATCAAAACTGTTTCCAAGGCGGCAGATGAATTAACAAGCAATGCCAATCACGCGGGAACGTCGATCGAAGAAATTGCCACCATCGCCGAAGAAACTGCCGCCGGTTCGGAAGAGGTCTCGGCTTCTTCCGAAGAACAGACCGCCTATATGCAGCAAATCGCTTCTTCCGCTGAAGATTTGGCGAAAGTGGCCAGTCAACTGCTTAACAAGATCCACCGCTTTCATGTAGATTAACTGTCCGTAATTAAAGCCCAAGTTCCACGACTTCCCCAGCATTAGGGAACGGAGGTATACCGCCAGATTTCCTTTCTCGTATCCAACTGGCGAAGTGAAAAAATTATCGCGAAAGTAAAAAGGTAATTCTCATCTTTGAAATGATTCTCAATCCACCCTCCATTCGACATTGAATTCTATCTTCTTGATAACCTAAAATTGTCGAATGGAGGATGACGATGGCAGATTACGATGGAATTGATGCGGCGAGCAGAGAATAAGCGATCTCCATCGATTATTTATTATTTATGGTTGATCCTTTTTTCGTTCTCTCGCTATAATTCCATCTAAAATCTCCGCAGCCTTGAAAATGACATCGCGGCATCCGATCTCTTCCGTACGGTATTTTGCTTTTAAAGGGGCGCAGTCAATATCCCCCATTGCCTTCCGGTATTCCTCAAACAGTTCCTTCGTTAATTCTTTGATCCGGGTGCTTTCATGAGCGGTTTCTTTGACAAAAAGCCGTCCCAGCACCATAATGGAAGCCGTTAAAGCTCCGCAGGTCCCTTCAATGGCCATTCCGCCTCCAAAACCGGAGGATAATTTAAGAGCTTCCTTGTTTAATCCTAGTTGGTAAACTTCATTGGCCCCGTATAAAATTTTTTCAGCACAGTTAAAATCCCGATCTTTTCCATAACCATTTTTCAATAATTCGGAAAGCATTCAATCTCCTCCCTCGGTAAACTATTGTTTAGGACGATACGTCCCATCAAACATTTGCGTTTTTACAATCCAAAATCATCCTGTCAATGCAAATCGCCAAAAACGATTTACTCCAAAGCCTGTTCAATGTCTTCAAGGATGTCGTCAACATGTTCGAGACCCACTGAAAAACGTATCAAATCCGGCTCAATTCCGGCTTGTAAAAGTTGTTCGTCGGTCATTTGACGATGGGTTGAACTAGCCGGATGGAGCACGCTGGTCCTGGCATCCGCCACATGAACCACGATGGCAGCCATCTTCAACTTATCCATAAATTTCACTGCGCCTTCCCTACCGCCCTTAATCCGGAATGAAATCACCCCGCTGCATCCTTTCGGCAAATATTTTTCAGCCAGACTATGGTAAGGGTCGTCAACCAATCCGGGATAACTAACGGATATGATTTTATTACTATCTTTCAAATAACGGGCTACTTTTAAAGCATTCTCCGAATGGCGTTCAATTCGAATGTGTAACGTTTCCAAACCTAAATTAGTCAGAAAGGCATTATTGGGACTCATACAGTTACCGATATCCCGCATATATTGGACCCGGGCTTTGGTGATATAGGCCGCAGCTCCGAAATCTTTGGTGTAAACAACCCCATGATAAGATGCATCGGCGGTAGTCAGCAAGGGATATTTACCGTTTGTCCAGTCAAATTTTCCGGAATCTACGATCACGCCGCCGATACAGGTCGCATGTCCATCCATATATTTGGTGGTAGAATGAATCACGATATCCGCGCCCCATTCAAAAGGCCGGCAAAGAACCGGGGTGGCGAACGTGTTGTCCACAATCAGCGGAACTTGATTTTTTTCAGCTAAGCGCGCAAATTTCCCGATATCAAGGACGCTGATTTTCGGATTGGCAATGGTTTCTCCAAAGAGAGCCTTGGTGTTCGGGCGGAATGCCTTCTGAATCTCCTCCTCGGAACTATCCGGATTGACAAAGGTGACCTCGATCCCCATCCGTTTGATGGTAATGGCCAGCAGGTTATAGGTTCCGCCATAAATGGTGCTGGAGGATACGATATGGTCCCCGCATTCGCAAATGTTCAGCAGGGCATTTAAAGTAGCTGACTGTCCGGATGATGTACAAAGGGCTCCGACGCCACCCTCCAAGGCGGCAATCTTGTTTTCAAGACATTCCACGGTAGGATTGCTGATACGGCTATACATATGGCCGGGCTCGGTTAAATCGAACAACTTGGCAACCTGTTCGGTTGAGTTATATTTATATGTAGTGCTTTGATAAATCGGAAGTACCCGTGGCTCACCATTTCCAGGCTTGTATCCTTCCTGGAGGCATTTGGTTTCTATTCTCCATGCAGACATAGACATCGGATTTTCCTCTTTTCTTCCTTTCAATGACTCAAGTAAGTCTCTTGAATTTAAAATAATCATAGACTGTTACAAAGAAATAATCAATACTTTTTTCCCACTAAACATCAACAACAATAGGCGCGCACGCCGCTGATTGCCGCCATTAAAACTCAGCTTCCAATAAGCACCTTCAGTACCTATAAACTCTTAAGGCAGTGCTTTTGTTGCAATGTCATTCGCGCGCGCACCATAACTCATTATAAAATCTTAATGAGTCCTAATTCATTAGTAAGGAATCCCTCATAAAATAGCTAGGTCAGTTCAGACTCGTTATTAGGGTGTATCTTCGGCTCAAAAAATTATTTTTGCCGTAAAAAAGTTCAATATTTATCTTTATGCTTTTTCGATAAGATACGATCCATGTTTGTTTGTGCGAAGCTTCCGCCAACTTGCCGCGTATCGAAGGATCTTTTACAACAACAAAATGCCAAGGCTGAGTGTTGCTGCCGGAAGGGGCTAGCCTTGCGCTTTCCAGCAACTGCCTGATTTTTTCATTCTCCACCGGCCGCTCTAAATATTTTCGTATGCTCCGGCGCATTTCCAATTGATTCATCCCGATGTTCCATCTCTTTCATTTTTTGTCAATACACGGTTTTTCAAAACATTTCCTTATCGATCTCGGCAAAGTTCCGGATAACCTGATAATCCCACTTGCTATAATCTTCATGAACCGAATCAACGATAATTATCTTCCCTGGATAGGCTCTCTGGGCAGCTAAAATCCCGGCGAACGAATCCTCAAATATGACCACATCCTCGGGGTTTTTCCCAATTTTGGCCATAGCCACCTCAAAAATCTGCGGATCCGGTTTACTCTTGAGTGAACCGTCATCATACACAATCTGCTCAAAATCAAACCACCGGCTTAAATGAAAATGCTCAAAATAGAACCGTAAATTGCCGATGCCGGACGAGGTGGCAATCGTAAAAGCCTTCCGGCGTTCTTTTAAAAAATCGAGCAAAGGCAAGACCCCCGGTGCCAATTCCATTTTCCGCTGCAAACAAAGTTCTTGGTAGATGGTTTCTTTTCTGTGAATGAAACTTTCAAGTTCTGCAGGAGATAATTCTTTATGAAACAGTACCGGCAGGATCTCATGATTGGCCTTGCCATGCATTTTCTGATTCTTTTCGGCATCGGTAAGCTGTTCCAGGTTGTGCTCCTTCATGAAAATATCCCAGGCCTGATTATGGATGGGGGTATCCCAAAACAAAGTGCCGTTAAAATCGAAAATGATACCACTGAAACTCATCCATTTACCCTCCATATCCCAAACCAATGTTTAAACTTTTATCAATGATTTTATTAATCAATTGGATAACACTTTTTATCATTTCAGTGCAAAGCATCTTTTTAAACGAATCCAAAATTCTGCTATATCTCGAACTCCTCCCAATTAAAATCCTAATCCTATAGCAAAACGATAACCAAGATATGCGTTATCGTTTTTTTTAAACAAATTATTGTTCATTTTCTTTTGCTCAAATTAACTTTCCTGGAATAAAGGAGTCGACAAATACCGTTCCCCGGTATCCGGAAGCAATACTACAATCGTCTTTCCCTTATTCTCCGGCCGTTTGGCAACCTCAGTTCCTACAAATGCAGCAGCACCTGAAGTTATGCCCACCAATAAACCTTCATGTTTTGCAAGCCGTTTGGCAGTTACAAAGGCATCTTCACTCTTAACAGTAACAATTTCATCAACGATAGAGCGATTGAAAACCTCGGGTACAAATCCCGCGCCAATGCCTTGAAGTTTATGGGGCCCTGGCCGCCCTCCGGACAAAACCGGAGAATCAAAAGGCTCAAAAGCGATGATCTGTACCTTGGGATTTTTCTTTTTCAAACCTTCACCAACACCGCTGACGGTACCCCCGGTACCAACGCCGGCAATAAAAATATCCACTTTTCCGTCGGTATCGCGCCAGATTTCCTCGGCGGTCGTTCTCCGGTGCATCTCCGGGTTTGCCGGATTTTTGAACTGCCCGGGAATAAACGAATTGGGATTTTGAGCGGCCAATTCATTTGCTCTGCGCACTGCGCCTGACATTCCCTCAACTCCTGGAGTAAGGACCAATTCAGCCCCTAGAGCTTTTAACAGGTTACGCCGTTCGATACTGAAGCTATCCGGCATCGTTAAAATCAATCGGTAGCCCCGGGATGCGGCGACAAAAGCCAAGGCGATGCCGGTATTACCGCTGGTCGGCTCGATGATGACCGTATCCTTGTTGATCAAGCCCTTTTCTTCGGCGTCTTGGATCATTGCAAAACCGACACGGTCTTTTACACTACCGAGGGGATTGAAATATTCCAGTTTCGCAATTACTCTGGCGCTGAGTCCGTGAAATTTGTTAAAATTACTAAGCTCCAGTAAAGGAGTGTTACCGATTAAATCCGTTAAACTTTGGGCAATTTTGGACATTCAACATAAACCTCCGCAAAAAGAATTCCATCCATCGATCGTAGCTTGGTACATCTTATTTTATTTTGATATTATATCCAAAAGAAAGCTTTGTCAATATTGGCAAGGTCCCCTCTCAATGCAAACTGCTTCCCGAAAATGGGAAGCAGCCTCTGTTTAAAATCACTTTGCATAACTAAAAGGATTTAAAAAGTTACATACATTTCTTTTTTGGCCCCGCAGACCGGGCAATGATCCGGCACCCCGTCAATAATGGTATGCCCGCAAACAGGACAAATGTTTACTGATTTCAACTCCAAATCTTTCCCATTTCCGACTGCCTCTTGAGCCTTTTTGAACAAATCGGCATGAATCTTTTCCGCTTCCCATGCGAAATGGAATGAATGTTTCGCGCCTTTTTCAGCTTGGAACTGTGCTGCTTGTAAATAAACCGGATACATTTGTTCGACTTCATGGAGTTCGCCGTTGATGGCTCCTTGTAAATTATCCGCCAAGGTGCCCATCCCAAAAACCGCACCGGCAGTTACTGTTTTATCACCGATTTGTGAAGCAAGCTCTTTAAAATGATTGGTAGCGTGAACCTGTTCCGCACAGGATATGGCCTTGAACAATTTACCGATATTGGGAAAACCCTCTTTATCGGCCTGGTTGCCCCATGCAATATAACGCATGTGAGCCATACTCTCTCCACCGTAAGCAGAACGCAAATAATCGGCAGTCATTGCATTTCGTACCGACATGATGTTACCTCCAATATTTTATTCCTATATAAAGTGAATAACCGGATCGTGAAGTTTTCATTCTTTTTCAAGGTTTTCCAAAACTCTTACCAACTATTCATTTCGATCCGGATTCATAGTTTTTCGTATTTCTTTGACTTATTTCTCAGCGGATTCGGCTTGATCCAATATTTTATATCTTCTTTTTTATGATAAAAAATGGGCCCTTCCAACAAAATCGAAAGGCCCATTTTTATAAAAGATCAAACACAAACCGAATTCTTAACGGATGTCATTTAAGTCATAAGGAGTACCTTGGTATACATAGTAATTTAACCAGTTGAAGTAAAGCAAATGAGCGTGGCTCCGCCATTTTACAATTGGTTCCTTACTGGGGTCATCGTTGGGATAATAATTTCGCGGGACATCAATTTTCATGCCTCTGGCAATATCCCGGTCGTATTCGGCTTTTAGAGTTAACGGATCGTATTCCGAATGTCCGGTCACGAACACCCTCCGTTCATCGTTGGAAACTACGATATAAACCCCGGCTTCCTTAGAAGTCGATAAAATCCCAAGTCCAGGGATTTTTTCGATATCGGCCTGCCGCACCTCGGTATGACGGGAATGAGGCGCCAGGAAAACATCATCAAACCCCCGCAATAATTTGGTATATTTTTGATTGACGGTATGTTCAAAGACACCAAACTTTTTTTGGGATAAGGGATACTTGGGAATCTTATAATGATAGAAAAGTCCGGCCTGAGCCGCCCAACAGATATAAAAGGTTGAGTAAACATGGTGCTCGGCCCAATCCAAAATTTCAGTCAGTTCCTTCCAATAATCAACTTCCTCGAAATCCAATTGCTCCACCGGTGCTCCTGTTATTACCAAGCCATCAAAGTTTTCATGAGCGACCTCATCAACGGTTTTATAAAAAGTCTTCAAATGTTCTTCCGGCGTATTCTTGGCCTGGTGATTTTTGGGCTGAAGCAAAATCGCCTCCACTTGGATCGGAGTATTTCCAAGCAATCGTAACAACTGGGTTTCTGTGGTGATTTTAGTCGGCATCAAATTAAGAATCGCTATCTTTAACGGGCGGATGTCCTGATGGCAAGCCCGGTCTTCTGTCATTACGAAGATATTTTCTCGGCCCAAAATCTCTGTGGCTGGTAGATTGTCTGGTATTCGAATCGGCATGTTATCTCCTCCTAATTTTGTTTCATGGTTCAGGTCGAAATTAAAATAAAAAACCTCTTCCGCGAGGAAGAGGATTCTATAACGAAGCTATAGCTAGGCTATAATTTTCCATTTTCCTCTCATCTCTCGGGTTTCCCCTGCAGGAATTGGCACTGTAAGGCGGACTCCTTCAAATTGTCAAACCACCTTCAGTTGCCGAGGGTTCATCGGGCCAGTCCCTTCCCCTCTCCGGATAAGAGCGTTTTTATATTTTAGTTGATATGATAATACTTTTTGATGGAAAAATCAACTATAAAAAACCTAATTGCTTCATATTGACTCCACTAAATTTTATTTTAGGACATCCTGATCCTTTATCACTTACTTTCCCTGCCAAGCCGGAAGCTTCGCCATCATTTCCCGGGCGGCGTTCCGGGCTGCCTTTTCATCAAATCCCTGCGTTTTCACAATAAACTCGGTCATACCTTCCAATTTTTCTTCATAAGATTGCATGGTGCCGTCAGGGCGCGCGCAATAAACACAATAATCCTTCGAAGTATCCCCCATCGCAAATTCCTCTTTCTTCACCATTGGCATACCGCAAGCGATACAGGTTTTCATATTTTCAATCATTGAACAATCTCCCCTCATTATGATAATTTGTTCTTTCAGGCGAAAAGTGCCTTCATCTTTTCAACCCAGAGTGGGTCCATTCTAAACAAACGATTCTTTTTTAAGTTTTCCTTGATTATCCAGCGAATATGTTTGTTGCTACTCTGAGCCACCATTTCAAAAACTTTCTTTCCTTCCTGCGGAATAGTAACAATCACCACACTCCAGCCATATCCCAAAGTCTTCCGTAACGTATTCTGCTGGTCGGACAGTTTACTGTCAGTTTCTTCAAAGGCAAGGGTTAATGCAGCCAGGATATTTAAAATTTTGATATTGATTTGGCTTTCTCTCAATAACTTGGGTTCACACAAAGCAGCAACCACGGCGCGCTTTTCCAATTCATTGCCGTCAAGCCATTTTTCAAGATGATGAATGACTTCATTCATCTTTAAGGCTGCTACCTCTTGAATGCCGATAGCCACCGCTTCTCTGATTCGCCAACTTTGATGGGAAGCGTAGCCCCTGATTTTTTCCAGCATCCCTGGAATGTTATTCTGATTCAAAATACAATATCCGACAATTCCGCACATGACCACGAACTCTTCCGGAGAGTTTTTAAGATGATCATGATAATAGGCCAAACATTCTTCAATTTCACCGGCGATGGCATGATGGGCGAATAAATAAAGCAGTTCCAAATTTCCTCTGGGACCCGGGAGGCCGGAGTTGATTAAAAGATTTTCAATTGGTTTCGTCATATGCTTGTACCACTAAAGGAATTGAAGCCGTTACAACATTTCCGGCTGCGGGCAAACCAACTAAAACCGCACTGATAACCTCATCCCGGGATGCTCCCAACATTTTGGCATGCTTAACGTGAAACGGCAAACCGCTTTCCAACCTCATCACCGCAAGTACCGAAATATAGGCCAAAGCTGCCATCTTTGGTTCGAGCTTACTTGCCTGACTCAGTTTGTGAACGGTTTCCATCCATATTTGGTGGTGTTCACCGGCATTCCGGGCAAAACTGTTAAAGGCCTCACTCACTTTAAAATCTTGATCCATCATAGCACCCCCTTTCAAATTTTCCGCGCTGTTTTAAACTTCACGGAGCCATCAAGCTCATGAAATATTCAAGCAATTCCGGCCCATAACGCTTTAAAACCGACTCTCCCGGCGCAAATAAATCGGCATTGGTCAAATAATAATGAATTAATCCCATCCAGGTATTAAAAAAAAAGTGCATAGGAATGGAACGAATCGCTCCCGATGCTATCTCGCGGTTTGCCGCTTGATTTAAATGGATGGAAATCGCTGATTGAATTGCCACTAACCCATATTGGGCATTAGCAGGCAACAGGGACCTTTCCGAGACCATTCTGGAGTAAAAAGCTTCCTCTTCAATAAGACCTTCCAAGTGAGCTTGGAGGACCTCTCGCACACTCCCACCCCGGCTTGCCAATTCATGAATCCGTCCGGCGACCTTACGACCGAACTCTTCAATAACAGCGAGTAACAAGTCCTCTCGGGTGGCAAAATGCGCAAAAACCGTTCCATGGGAAACGCCCGCTACATCGGCAACATCACTGGTACGGGTGGCGATAAAGCCTCTAGAAGCAAATTCATGCAAAGCCGCCTGAAGGATCCCCTCCCTGGTCTGGTCTTTTTGCAATTTTCGTTTTGATATTTTCATTTGGTTGACTCCAAACTCAATGAGTTTGAAGTCATTATAATTAAATTTATGATTCTTGTCAAGGGGATGGAAAGAGCCATTTTGTAACTGTTATGTAACTCTCAAAAAAAGTTTGAATAAAAGTAAACTATTAGTGCATTTTTTTGCTAGTATAGTTTAGGAATTTATGTTATACTAAAAAAGTAAACTAACAGTTTACTCATTACAGGATCGGGATGAGGGAACCATGGGCGCCACAGAACGAAAAAATCAACTCCGGAAACTACGTCAGGAAGACATTATTAACGCGGCTGAAAAAGTGTTTTTCACCAAAGGAATTCATAACGCCACCATGGATGAGGTTGCGAAGACTGCGGAATACAGTAAAAGGACGGTCTATACTTACTTTTCCAGTAAGGAACAAATTTATGACGCCATTATCAGCCGGGCTTACGGAATACTAAACAGGCTAATCTTTGACGCCCTTCAAAAGCAGCAGCCGGTAAACGGGCTTGAAAAAGTTTTATTCATCGGACGAACCTACTTGGAGTTTACGAATACCTATCCCCATTATTTTAAAGCGATGGCCGATTATGAAAACCGTGATGAAGATTTATCTTCTCAGGATGAATACAAAAGAGCCAACTACATTGAAGGAAATAAAAGTGCCGATTTGCTCATTCACAGCATCCGCGAAGGCATCGAAGACGGCAGTATATCCAAAGAGCTTGACCCTGTAAACACAGCGTTTATACTCTACGGCAATATGATCGGTTTTATAAACATCATCCTAAAAAAAGAAAAATATATCGCCCATACTTACCAAAAAGATATCCCCTCCTTGATTGCAGAAATGATCCGGCTGATTACCAAAAGCTTAAAACCATAGGCTCTAGGGGGCTGTCCCAAAAGTAAATTTTTATGATAAAAAAATACAATATATTGAAGTCGCGTGTGTACGCGATGTATATTGTATTTCTTGTTGATTTTAAATTGCTTTTTAGACAGCCTCTTCCAATCTTAAAAAGTAAGAGGTGATAAAGATTAAAATGAATCAGAAAATCCAACTTTTTTTATTATTGGGCTGTCTTTTCATCATCAGTCTTGACTTCAGGATTCGAGGGGAAGAACCATTGGAACACCCGAATTGGAAGACCAAAATCGATCAAATGATTCATTATGGTTCCTTGGCTCCCAGCAGCCACAATGCGCAAATGTGGAAGATCAAAATGATTGCCGAAAATAAAATCAGAATCCTTGTTGATCGTCAACATATTTTACCGCAAGTTGATCCTGAAAACCGTGAAACATTAATCTCACTGGGAGCATTTATCGAGAATATGGTTGAAGCCGCCCTGAGTTTTGGTTTACAACCGGAAGTAACGGTTTTAGCCCAAAATCTCAATCCCAATGATCAGGAAATTGCTGAATTGACCTTTTATCCGAAAAACAGCATTCCCTTACCGGATGGACTGGATGACATCAAAAACCGGCATACCATTCGTATTCCTTACTTACGCAAGTCATTAACAGATCAGGATGCCAAATGGATAAAGTCCCTCGGGCCGCAGTTCCATTATTTTGCCCTTGAAAGCCCGGGAGGACAATATATCCAAAAGGCCATCATTCAGGCTACCAAACACCAAGTCACCCATGATCAAAAACAAAAGGAACTCGCAGGATTGTTTCGTTTTTCCAAAAAAGAAGCCTTAAAAGAGAGAGACGGTTTAACCCCTGAAAGCTTGGGGCTTTCAGGTATCACCCGCTGGTTTGTTTCAAATTTCTTTACACAGAATACGGTGATGTCAAAATCGTTCAGGAATCAAACCGTCGCTTCAGTAAAAAAACAAGCCGAAAATTGCAGCGGTTTTGTGGTTCTTTCATCCGATGACGATGCCATTTCGTCGTTAATCGATAGCGGCCGTTCGTTGGAGAGATTTTTAATCACGGCAACCGGGAAAAAGCTGGCTGTGCATCCCATGAGTGCCCCTTTAGAGGAAAGTCCCTGGAAAGAAGCATTTTCAAAGAAGCTGGAAATTCCTCAAAAAGCACAAATGATACTTCGGGTTGGTTATGTCAAGAATTACGGCCATCCCACCAGTTTGCGAAGGCCGGTTCCGGTTATTCAATAATCATCCCTACTCAAATTTAGGAGGAATCATCGATGTTTAAAAATCAAACGCAGAAATTTTGGGGAATTTTCATCCTGGGAATCTTGCTGACACTGGGGTTATCTATGACAACCCTTGCCGCTTCTCAAAGTGATCCCGGACTCACCTTTGGAATGGAAGTTGATGCGCTGCCTTATCTTTCCGGAGGACATTATATAAGCGGAGTGATAGGATTTGACCATTATAATGTCCGGCTGATTCGTACGAAAACCACCATCCCCGATTTTGTAACTCCAAAGGGATACAAGGATTGGGATTTGGAAGTCAATGCGATTATTGTGGATTATTTCCCCGATGAGAACCGGGAGGGCTTGTGGCTGGCAGGAGGCGTTGAATTTTGGGACAGCCGGATTCAAAACAAAAATACCGGTAATGCCGGGAAGTTTTCTCAAAAAATCCTCACCCTCGGTTGCGGGTATGTATATAAACTTACCGATCACTGGTATATCAATCCTTGGGCTGCCCTTCATTACAATCTGAGCGACGAAAACGTCACGGTCGGTTCCAATAATCTTAAACTTCCGGATATGATGTACGAGGGTTCCGTCAAACTAGGATATCAGTTTTAAAATTTATAGGATGAAATAAATATTCTGAATGCCTGACCGAGCATAGTTAAACTATACTGCAGGCCCAACTAAAAGAACTTTGATAGGATTAACAAGATTTTATGGAGTTAAGGGATTTTTTAAAACCCCTAAGGATCATCTATTTTCTAACAACTTCATTTTACCAGGTTTTAATCCTGTGAATCCTGTTAATCCTGTCTCCGTTAACTTCTTTTAGGCTAACTTTTTTAAAAAAATTTAATTCAATAGATATAGATAGTAAAGTTTAAAAGCGGTACGTTGACTCCCATCGTACCACTCCATTTTAATCTAAAGTCCGACATCCATACGCAATGGGCCAACTATCCCTCAAGCCCGGCAAGTATCCTGATATCTTCCACCCGGATTTGGGTGCCGTAACTTTTCTCAAGCACCATGTTAACCAGGCCGGTATGGTTCAAATTCATCATACAGCAGCCTGGCAGAAAGGACATCCTATATCCAACCACTGGTTTTCTTCGGACATGTTCAGCCATGCCGTCAAAACCTATCATATGATAGGCCTTGACATCTTTGACCGATTTTTCCCGGGACACTCTAGGTCCTACCACCCATGTTGTAAGTAGGCCGGTAAGGGGATCGGCTTCAATAACTTCTAAAACATGGGGAATCGGGCATCCGGCTCCCATGGGGCGGCCCATGACATAATCACCCTTTACAATCTCCATTTTTTCAACCAGGTCGCCCCGGAAAGGCAATACAATTTTCCGGGCCGAGATCTCCCCCGGTATTGGGCCCAGAACAAAATCATAAGGATGGCCTAGGACATCCAAATCGGTATAAATCGCTTCCCGCATCTGTCCTTCCGCCGCCATGGACTGTTCTTGATAATAAGGGCAGTCGCTATAACTTTTTTGTTCATTAATAACCGCCCGTAAAAAATCCCGGCATGACTCATCCCCGCACAAACCGCAATTTTTGCCCGGTGGATGCCACAATTTTGCAATTGTCATTTTATTCACCCCGATATAAATAGTCGGCGATATTGCCTTCCAATTTCTTGACAACTCCAAAGTGTTTGCGCCACCCGATATCTTTCTTGCCAACGCAGATAGTACAAGTACCGAGCGGCGGATTCCCTTTCAAGTATAAATTATCTTCGGAAATGTCACCTGAATTACGAATGAGTTCATATAGCCGCTGCAAGGACGTGCCCTGAAGAGCGTTTGTCTCCAGTAATATCACAGCGGGGTGAATCTCCTTGATTTTTTGAATTAACACCTCCCGCTCGGCCTGACTTACCAAATCAATTTTGGTTACGACTGCCACATCGGCCAAACTCACCATAGCCCCCATCTTTTCAGGGGTATGAATTCCCGAAATGGAACTTAAGACCACAATCCCCAGTCCCTGGTTCAAGTACGGCGAACAACGCAAGCATAAACCGGCGCTTTCAACGATAAACAAATCGGCCTTGTTGGCGGAGGCCCACTCAATCGCATCCCCGAGAACCATCACTCCGGCATGATCCGGACACAAATCCCCCGAATAAATTTTTTTGGTCAGAATCCCGAATTCCGTTTCAAGTTCAATATCTTCATAAGCTTTTACCACATCAATTTTTAGAAAAACAATCCGCATCGAATCTCGAAGATTGCCCACGATTTGTTTAATAAGGGCAGTTTTTCCGGCAGACGGTGGTCCGGCTATAATCGCTAACTTCAATTTTTACAACTCCTTCGTACCTTTTAGGCAAAATTTAAATTGGCCAGTTCCCTCGTAATAATATGGCCAGCTCGTAACTCCTCTCGAATGGCTCCCACTCTTTTATCAAGTTCAACCAGATTCCGGGCGGCATATATTTCTAACTCATTTTGCTGAAGGACCTTTTTCACGCCGCCATTTTCCATAATCACCCTTTTCTCAGTATGTAAGGCGATCACCGGATCATGCGTCACAAAAATAATAATTTTCCCGGCCCCGTGTATGATCTCTAATACTTCCTGTTTAAAAATGCCGGCGTTCTCAATCTCATCCAATAATACAATAGGCGCCGCCCCTATCAAAATAGCATCGGCAATTAACAGGGAACGGGTTTGACCGCCGGAAAGGGTCGTGACTTTATTATTCTTTTGAATTTTTTCACCGGTGAAAATATTAGCCAATTCAATGGTTTCCTCAATGATGGTTTTACTTTGAATACAACGGGCTCGGGCATGGATTTGCAGAAACTCCTCAGTCGCTAAATCCGCAAAGCATTTGGTATTTTGAGTGATCATGGCAATCGGTTTCAAAGCCGGATTATAGCGGATACTCTCCTCGGGTACTTCCCGGTTGAGCAAAATATGTCGTTTGGTGGATGTATCCCCTTGCGCCAGTAATTCTATATCGGTAATAAAGGCAGTTTTGCCGCTTCCGGTCGGACCTACTATCGATATGGTCTCCCCCGCCTTCAGTGTAAGCTCCTCAAAATCTTCCTGGATCCCGGATTTATTGAAACCCGGCAGAATATTTAATTCGGTGATCATCTATTGCTACCCCTTTCATATCAAACTAGACTTAGAAAATAGCCTCGGCTCTATCCGGATCGATGCTTCATTTTTGGGCCGGGGTTTGATTAAGTTTTAGGAAACTCCTACCGGTTCCGAACGGTATGAATTTCCTACATCTTTTTTAATGTATGCCGGGTTCGAAGTGCATGATACTTTATCCAATAATTTTAATGAAAGGCCTTTATCCCGATTTCACTGCTTAGTAAGGGATTTAACAGCCTCATTGAGTACCGGAATCCAAGTAGTTTTCGATTGGGAAATTTTCTTGTTGACAATCATTGGATCAGTAAGATATAATTTTTATAATTTAATTTCCCTACTAAACATATAGGTTTTATTTTATTTTTTCTTGATGATTCCGGATGACCCAAGAATTAGTCAAACGGGGCTCAAAACCGGAGTAAGAACTGAACGGATACATTTTGGTTTTTTCAATAAAATATTTATAAAGGAGAATTGCAATGGCCAAAAACAATTACCGGTTTGAAACACTTTCCATTCACGCGGGGCAGGTTCCCGATCCTACCACTTTATCGCGGGGCATTTCCGTTCATCGCACCAGTTCCTTTGTATTCAAAAATACCGAACACGGCGCCAATCTCTTTGGTTTGAAAGAACTTGGCTTTATATACAGCCGGCTCGGTAATCCCACCAATGCAGTTCTTGAAGACCGTGTCTCCGCTCTCGAGGGTGGGGCCGCTTCGGTATCCGTTGCATCGGGTACCAGCGCAATCCACTATGCCATCATTACGATTGCGGGACAAGGGGACGAAATCGTTTCCGCCAACAATCTCTATGGCGGGACCTATACGATGTTTGACGCTATCTTACCCCAATTTGGCATTACCACCAAGTTTGTCGATGCCAAAGATCCCCAAAACTTTGAAAAAGCCATCACTCCGAAAACCAAACTGCTATATATTGAAACCATCGGCAATCCCGCGCTTGATTTTACCGATGTCGGCGAAGTTGCCAAGATTGCCCATGCTCATAATATTCCCTTAATCGTTGACGGTACATTTACGACTCCCTACCTGCTGAGAGCTATCGATTATGGGGCCGATATCGTCATCAATTCTCTCACCAAATGGCTCGGAGGCCATGGTTCCGCTATTGGAGGAATTATCACCGATTCCGGCAAATTCAACTGGAAAAACGATAAGTTCCCTTTAATGACCCAGCCTGATCCCAATTATCACGGTTTAAAGTGGGCATATGATCTTCCGGAAGCGCTCTCCCCAATTTCTTACGCATTGCGTTTCCGTACCGTACCTCTTCGTAACCTTGGGGCCACACTTTCCCCCGATAATGCCTGGATCTTTACGCAAGGTATTGAAACATTGCCGGTACGTATGGAAAAACATTCCGATAACGCCTTGAAAGTTGCCGAATTTCTGAAAAAGGACCCGAGAGTGGCTTGGGTACGTTACCCCGGTCTTCCCGACGATCCAACCTATCCGGCCGCTAAGAAATACTTGAAAAATGGGTTTGGCGGCATGGTGGTCTTTGGAGTGAAAGGCGGCTATGAAGCGGCGGTAAAACTGATTGACAATATCACGTTGTTCTCGAATCTGGCCAACGTAGGCGATGCCAAGAGCTTAATTTTGCATCCGTCCTCCACATCCCATTCCCAATTGAGCGAGGAACAGCAGCGTGAAGGCGGACTCACACCCGACCTCATCCGGTTATCCATCGGGCTCGAGCATCCGGATGATATCATCGAAGCCCTTGATGAAGCATTAGCGATTTCGCAGAAATAAAATTCCAAACCTTTAAAGAAGCTGTTGCAAAAGTGATTTCTCCCTCGATAAATCTTATTTTGCAACAGCTTTTTTTTGTTCATATTTTGCTTACACAATTTCAATCCTTCCCGGGGTATAATAGTAGCGAAGCTTTTTTTGCAAATGACCATTTTACCTGATTCGAACATAAAGGATTTCCAAAACCAATAGCGAAATGGACTCCATTCAAAGAATATAGACGCAGGAGGCATAACATGAGTGAACTGGCCCAACACCGGTTTAGTAGAACCGAATTATTAATTGGCAGCGAAGGTTTGGCCAAGTTGAACAGCGCCCGGGTCGCTGTAATTGGTCTGGGAGGTGTTGGAGCTTATACGGTTGAAGCTTTAGCCAGGGCTGGGGTTGGCTGGCTCATTTTAGTGGATTTCGATGAAATCTGTTTGACCAATACCAACCGGCAAATTCATGCCATTGAAGGAACCTATGGCCGTCCCAAAGTCGAAGTCATGGCTGAAAGGGTTAAGGCCATCAATCCGGAGGCTGTCGTGGTATCCTGGAAAGAATTTTTAGATGCCCGAAATATTGATGTCATCTTACACGGCAGAATTTCTTATGTGGTTGACGCTATCGACACCGTCTGGTCCAAAGTGGATTTAATCCGTTACTGTAAAGAAAATGCTATCCCGGTGATTTCCTCTATGGGAACAGGCAATAAATTCGATCCTTTATCCTTCCGGGTTGACGATATCAGTAAAACCCATACCTGTCCGCTGGCCAAATCAGTTCGCAAAGCCTTGCGGGAAAAAGGGATTGAAAGCGGAGTCAAAGTGGTCTATTCTACGGAAGTTCCGGTGGAGTCCAAAGAAGGAGTGATCACTTGTCACGGCGGATGCATCTGCCCCCACCGTGATGATGAGGACCCGGGCTGGAACTGCACCAAACGGCGAAAGATCCCCGGGAGTATGTCCTATCTTCCTCCGATTGCGGGATTGATCATCGCGGGGGAAGTTATCCGGGATCTATTGAAAGAGGAACCGATTGCTGAAAAATAATGGAGGACTCGGGTTTAAAAAAACCACTCCATATATTTAAAAAACCCCACATCGCAACATGAAATACCGGAATTCAAGCATAAAGCAAAATATGGGGGGCGGTATCATTCGTACCAATCCCCCCATATTTACCAAGCCAATCGAACGCTCCATCCATCCGGCTCCTTGGTTTCAACAGCTCCAGCTTCATTCTGGAATAACCATCCGGTTATTGAAGATCATCGATAAAATCATTTCTCCCATCCCCAATGTTGCTTGGCCGGTCTGTAAAATCGTTTCTCCCATCGGAAATGTTGTTTTGCCGGTCTGCAAAATCACTTCTCCCATCCCCAATGTTGCTTGGCCGGTCTGCAAAATCATTTCTCCCATCCGCAATGTTGCTTGACCGGTCTGCAAAATCGTTTCTCCCATCCCCAATATTGTTTGTCCGGTCCACAAAATCATTTCTCCCTCAATTTATGTTTTCCGAAGAAAAACGAATTTTTTTGCGGAATTGCAATTTTAGTCCGGAACTATCAAAGTGTTCTTTTGGAATCTCAAAAAACTCTTTTCCATCCTTACCCACTCACCTAAAGAAAATCCCATTGAAATATCGGTTCTAAACCAGGGGAACCGGTTATCCGGCCCCCCTGGTCATACTTATTGAACTTGGGTTGGGGTCCCGTTAAGGGTAAAACTGGTCGGTTTGGTGTTGGAACCGCTATAACTGATGTTGAATCCGAAATTAACAGTGCCGCCGCCCGCAGGAATGACATTATTATAACTGAGATTGGTCACAGTTACGTTCGCCCCGTTTTGGGTGTAACTGCCGTTCCAAAGATTGGTGATCTTCTGGTTGCCCGGGAAGGCCCAGGCCAGCTGCCAACCATTGATTGCCGAAGTGCCGTTGTTTTTGATCGTTACATTGACGGTCGCTCCGTTACCCCAATCATTTTGGATGGCATAGGTTACCGTAACACCGTTGACCGGCGGTGTGGGAGTTACTGTCGGTGTTACAGTCGGAGTTATTGTAGGCGTCACTGTTGGTGTCACTGTCGGAGTCGGACCTGAACTCGAAATCACCACTGTGGCAATGGACTGGGCCGGCAAGGTGACAGTATTGTCACTTCCTAAAGCGCCCACACTTGCAAATTTTTCAGTGCCTCCGGGAATAGTGCGGTAAATCGCCGAACTTCCCACGGGGTAACCGTTCAAATTTAAGGCCACTGAATTTTGTGAACTGCTGTTATTCAGCAAGACGACTGTCAATTGTTTTTGGTCCGGCGAAATGAAGGCCACAGTCCGGATATTGCCGTTATCGGCTGTAGCAGCCACTCGCTTATACCCGGGGTCGGTATATTTACTGAAGTGCTTGAAGACATAATAGAAGTCGGAAACTTTATAACCCCGGGCTGTCGTCCAACCCCCACGGTTGTTGGGGTCTTCCAGATTCACCAACGGTCTCTGATCCATCGTCCAAATCAGATCCCAGAAAAAATAGGCGCTGGCGTTTTCGTAAACCAGGGAGTTAATCATCAACTGCCCGGTGGTAAAGACCGTGCCTTGATCATATTCGGTTTGGAAAAGCGGTTTGCTCGGATAGTAGGAACTGGCTAAACCTTGAAGAGCGGAATTGAAACTGTCCGGGCTATTGGCATCCCCGCCATTATATAAATGATGATCAATGCCGTAAACTTCCGAAAGATTCATGTTGGCGCAATAGTTTTGCACCAGGTTGCTGCCGATGCCGGCGGTCTCCGGTCCCAGGATTTTCGGCTTGTTTGCCAGAGACTGAATACGGTTGTAAACGGCGTCTAAGGCTTTGCCATAGCCGGGATAATTTGAATCTTCGGTCGGTTTAAAAATACAAGTTTCCCACCCTGTGTTTTCATAATCAGGCTCATTTTGAATGCTGATATAATCGGGGGTAATCCCTTTGCCGGTATACCCATTAATGGAGTTGTACCAGTAATCGGCAAAGCCACTATAATTAAAAGCGCCGCTTACCTTGGCCAGGGTTCCGCCGTTTAAAGTGCCGCCCGCTTTCAAATCCGAAGGTGGTGTCCAGGAGCTGACGAGTACTTTAATGGGATGTCCCAACGATAGGCCCGCTTGCTGTACAATTTCCGGTTCATCGGGAGCAAAGGACGCCCCATTGCGACTTCCGTAAGTATTCCGAAAACGGATGATATCGAGTCCCAACCCGTTAAAAAGCAAGTCGTAGATCTCGGCTTTATTCGGATGCTGGGTGATCCAGCTGGTATACCAAGCCGTGGCGGCACCAAATCCTTCCAAGGTTTGGTAGGTTGTGCTCATATCAATATTGACACTATAGTTGGCCGCTTTGGAAATCTGGGATGTCCAAGTAAAGGTGGCAGCCAAAAGACAGATCATGATGACGGGGATGACATACCGTAACCAGTAAGATTTTTTTACCATGACCAAAACCATCCTTTCTTTTTTGGTTTCCCGCTTAAAAAAACTCTTTTCCTTCCTCAACCACTATGAATCTTATGCAACGTCTCCCCCCTTCCGAGGCATCACTTGGGTTATCCATGCCGCACCGTACTCACCGCGAATGACGGAAACGGAACGGCAAAGAAATCAGGAACGGTGCCGGAGTTTAAAACCCATTCATTTTTTATGTCGGCAATCTTCACTTTTCACAATGACACCGGTGACAAATTTAAACATTTTCCAATTTTAAGCCAGATTTCAAAAGCTCGTCCTGAATAAACGTTTTATTTTTCGCACTTACTATATGGCTGGTGTCAACCGGACTGTCCTGCTGGTCCATTGGGGTTGGATGACGAATTGACTTTTCTTTGTTTTACCTTATTTACCATATTTATCCTTTTATATATACTATATCACAATCAACCCTTATGGACAATATTCATTTTTTTATCGATTGAACCTATAGGCGGATGGGGTGGAAGAAATACACCGGCACCAGCCGATGATAACTGGGGCTAAAAAACAAAATCCGGAGGCTTTCCGTATTTTGAAAACCTCCGGATTAAAAACTCCCGGACGGCTCTGATACTCCAAGGGAATATCTTCACCCGTTACAGTCTTTACCTTTCCATTTTACTTTCGACTATCGATGACTGGTGGGATGGGAAAGGGTTAAGGGAATCTGGTCTTTAAACATCCGGGTGATATCACCGGTCAGCCGGAGGTAGAAATCGGCGGAACAAGCCACGCCGTCGGCATCCAGCGTAAGAAAATACTGGCTGTTGGGAATCATCGAGCTGTTCTCCGCCGCTTTGGCGATGGCTGTGCCTTCGTCGTATTCGTCGAACATGGCCACATATCCGGTGGAAATCCCGAGGCTTTTGATATTATACGCCTGGCGCCACATAAAGTCTCCGTGCTGCCGGGGAATTTGATTCCTTGGCGCCGGAACCCCGTTATTCATCACCCAGTTTGACCAGGCAAAACCGGGAAACATCACCGGTTGATAGGCGATGCCGTATGTATTGCAATAATTCAAATCCGGGCTCAGCTGGTTGACTTGAAAGGAGTCGGCCCCGGCCAAATCGCCAAAACGGCCCACACTCCAAGGGGAAATCATCTGAAATGCCCGGTAAACACTTTCAAATCCCGGTTTGGAATCATCGGTGCCGGTGCGCCAGTGAGTCGGGACTCCGCCGATAACGTAACAACCTTGGGCTTTAAACCAGTTCACCACCTTGAGACACTGGGCGGCATCCCCCGGGCGATCGGTAAAACCCATCCCCCAGACACAAACCACCGGTTTGCCGTCTTGTTTGGCGTAAGCGCTGGAGGCCGTCAGGTTGAGCGTACCGCGGATGGTACCGGTCCAATCCGTTTCTAAAATGGAATCAAAGTTGGAACCCATTCCGGAAATATCGTACATCAGATAAAACTTGCGCCCGAATTTTTCGGCGGCATTCTTCACTTTGGTAGCGATACTATCGCGCTGCGCTTTGAACACCGAATCGCCAAGCTCACCGGCGAATCTCTGCAAGGCCACCCCGTCGATTCCATAGGTTTGCATCCATTCAAAATGTTTGGTGACGGTCTGTTCGCTATAGGAAGAAAAGATCACGGCCGGCTGCCCGTTGCCCAAAGCGCCAAGATTGGTTGGGAATAAGTTGCTGTATTCCCTGACATCGGGATAAAGTTCAAAGGTAATATTGCCAAAACCTGGAGCAGGCGCACCGTTATTGGACTGATAAGTGCCGTTGGACCAGTGACGCCAGCGGGCTACCGGGGAACCGTCCCCATAACAGTTAAACCAGCCTTGATATCCGGCATAGATCTTGCCTGCAACATCACTGCTGGTAGGAGTGGGTGTCGGAGTTGGGGTTGGCGTGGGAGTGATTCCGGGAATCCCCCAGACTTCAAACTCCCCCACCTGACCTGCGGTGGCGCCGCTGTTGGCGCTGAAACTTAACCGGAGATAGCGGGTATCGGCCGGTAAATCAATGGTGACGGCATTGCTATTACTGGTAGGATTAAAAGTATAGACAGCGGAACTTGCCAAAGTATCATACTGGACCCCGTCGCTGCTGCCCAGAACCGTTATATTTTGAGCCCGGGCCGCCCAAATGGGATCGGGATTGAGTTTGATTTTAATCCTATAAATGCTGGAGATTGCGCCTAAATCGACTGTAAGAGTATTGGGATAGGAATTGGGGGCGCCTTCCCAATAAGTTCCGGTATTCCCGTCATTGGCATTGACGGCTGCATAAACTTGAGTATGATTATTGGCCGTGATCGATTTGCCCAGCGCCAAATTGCTATCGGTAACCGGAGTCGTGGAGGCTGTGGCAAAATCAAGATAATTAATATTAAAACCGTTGGTAGCACAATAAACACGCAAGGTTTGGACACCGGCGCTTAAAGTAATATTGGCCGATACGGTGGTCCAAGATTGCCAACTCCCGGTATTGGGAACTGCGATGGTAGCCAGAACGGCACCATTTTGTTGTATTTTAAAAGAAGTATTGGAATTGGGACTGGCCACCCTGGCATTAACTGTATAATTGCCGGCGGAAGCCACATTCACAGTATAATCAAGCCAATCACCGGGATCCGTCCAACCGACATCCTGTGTACCTTCGGAACAGGCCTCGGTATCGATGCCATTCATCGCACTGTAGTTTTCCGCCTCAAGCTTCCCTGGAATGGTGGCATTAACCGGAGGAGGGGTTGGAGTCGGGGTTGGGGTCGTGACCGGATCGCCGTCATCAAAGGAACTCACAGTAATATAATCGATATTGACTCCATAGTTGCCGCCGGTAAGTTTGATGGTATTGGTACTGCCGGCATTCATTGGAACCGTTAGGTAGGAATGACCGCTGTAGTTACTCCAGCCTCCGGTGGCAGGCGTATTTACAAACGAGTAGCTCACTCCGTTGACTGTCAAATTTAATTTCGCCCCGGAATCGTTGGTGGCATAATCGATGGTAATGGTAGCTCTGCCGCCACTACCACCATTAACGTTGTTGAATTGGACATAGGAGTTGGCGAGATGCAGATTTTGAACCGCTTTACCTCCCGAAGCGGCGCTTTCCGTGCTTACCGTTGCCCCATTTCCTACCAGGGCAGCTTCTGCCTCGTATTTACTCAAATCCGGGTCAGGGGTCGGCGCCGGACCTACCGAAGGGACACCGGCTGTGGTCGGAATAACCTTCTGGATGGTGCCGTCATTATTAAAATACAAGCGGTCCACACAGATCGAACGTAGCCAATCGTTATGAGAAATGGCACTATTAAAGTAAAAGACATACCAATTGCCTTTGTACTCAACGATGGAACCGTGGGCGCAATAACTATCGGTAGGATCCATGATGACTCCGCGGTAGGTCCACGGTCCCAAAGGATTGGAACTTGTGGCATAGCACATCCTGTTATCACCGGTGGCATCGGAATGATTATCAGCATAGGACAGGTAGTAAATCCCGTTGCGCTTATGGACCCAAGTGGCTTCATGAAAATCAACCAAACCCTGCATGGTCTGGATGCTTCCATCGATCTCCATCATATTGTCTTTGAGTTTACCGCCTTTGCAAACGCCGCCACCACCGTAGTAGAAATAAGCTTGCCCGTCGTCATCCACAAAAACACACGGATCAATCAAAGACTCAAGTCCGGGTATATATCCTTGGCAAGTAAATCCTTTATTAGGGTATACACTGGTCGCCACACCGGTTTTCCAGGTACTGCCCCAGTCGCTACCACTGGGATGAGGGAAATAAAAATAGTAGATGCCGTTTTTGTAGGCACAATCGGGAGCCCACATAAAACCGCCTTCGGAGCGGCCCCAAGGCACCTGGCCGGCATTGAGAATTTCACCTTCATCGACCCAATGAACCATATCGGATGACGAAAACACATGATATTTGTCCATTAAATCGCAACCTTGATTGGGATCGATATCGTGGGAGGCATAAACGTAAATTTTGCCGTCAGCCCATACGTGAGCAGAGGGATCGGCGGTGTAAATACTATAGATGAAGGGATTTTCCGCAAAACAAAAGCTGGAAATCAGCAGGATGAAAAGAAATAGACCCCACCCAAATAGATTTCGTGAAAATAAATGTCTGATAATTGTTTGCATCTTTTGCCCTCCTTTATATACTGCTTTTGGTAACGAACTTTTTTGAGGATTCTTTTTCCACCGTACTATCGAGTGTTCTGGCGGGATCACCCCCTTTATGAAATGGTTCCGCTGGACATTCCTTTACCAGCAAATACAAATTTACATTTTTTCCAAAAATAAAGCTTTGGTTTAAAAGGTAACATAATCTAACATCCATCCAAAGTATACCATTTTTTACCAAATACAATAAGGTTTTTCTGGACTTCTTATAAGGCTTTTTGTGACCTTTTGACCCATTTCGATCATTTAAAAAGTTGAAGGAAATGAGCGTGTATCATGCGGATTAAAAGAGCACAACCTGTGGCAGGCGTGCTCTTTTAAAAATCACTTAAGGGGAAGGACTGGGGTCCTATTTTCCCAAAAACTAATTCCCTTGGGTCATTTTAATCGTATGTAAGCCATTCCATACCTCGGCACTTAACCAACCGCTGCCGTTAAATTGAGCGTCCCAGATGCAGACGGAAGTCGGCAAACGGTTATAGTTTCCGGACAACAATTCATTCACATGGGCCAAAACGCCGGAACCCAGTCCTCCTGATCCCCAGCTGCCGGCCCATCCCGGCATGCCCATTTCAAACTGATAATTTTGATATCCGGCATTCAGAGCTGTATTTTGCTGCCATTGATAGGATTGCTCACCCGGGCCACCGCCATATAGCCAATCATAACCCATGGAATTAACTCCATCAACATATCCTACCCAATCCGGCCACCATTTGGTGTTCGGTTGATTCCACTCATCGGGAAATACATCCACAGTCAGCTCTTTATTCATACCGTGCAGGCGGGTGCCGAGGTCTTTAATAAAGGAGGCGAATTCGCTGCGGTTGGGATCGCCGTCCAGATTGCCCTCAAAGTCGATATCGACTCCATCGGCGCCCCATTGATTAACCAGAGTGATGAGATTGTTAATCAAAGCGGTCTTGTTGGTCCCAAAACCCGAAGCCGCCCGCGCCCAGTTCCATCCGCCATAAGCACTGCTGCCGTCATTGTTAAAGATGCAGAGCAAGAATTTGATGCCGTTGGTCTTGCAATAATTGGCGACCCATTGCAGATCGGAACTGGAACCAATTGTAGAAACACTGCCATTATATTCTACCAGGAAGTACTGAGCTGCCACCCGGGTTAAGGTGTTGCGGGGATTGTAGCTGCCCCCGGTATCGGCCTGCAGGGCGCTCTTCCATACGTTCTGGCTGTAAGCAGGAACCCAAGTCATAATCTCCATATGTTTTCCGGTTGACGGTGGGGTGGTCGTGAATTGAAACCAGTTGACATTCATCAACCCGTTACTGCCGCCGGTAAACTTTAGATAGACGTCATGGATGCCACTGGCCCCGCTGACGCTGCAAGTATCGGTAACCCAGGTCTGCCAGCCGCCGGTGACAGGGACCGCACAAGTTCCAACCAAAGTGCCGCTGAGGCTGTCCAAGTGAATTTCAATACTGCCGCCGCTGGTGTTGGCGCTGGCCACCCGAACGGCAAAGCCCGCCGCTCCGCTGCCGAAATCAATCCCTGTATAAACTGCATAGTCACCGTTTTCGATGTAACTGATATTGACCCCGCCGTCTGTGTCGCTGCAGGTCTGGGTCTGAATTCCCAACTGGCTGCTGAAGTTTTCGGCTTGAATTTGGCCAAAAGCGCTGGTGCCGTTGGAAGCAAACCGGAACCAGTTGACATTCATCAAGTCCTGAGCACTGCCCACATATTTCAGATAGACATCATGGACCCCAGTGGCCCCGCTGATGCTGCAGGTCTGAGTGACCCAAGTCTGCCAGCCTCCCGTCCCGGAAACCACGCAGGTTCCGACTAAGGTACCGCTGAGGCTGTCCAGGTGAATTTCGATGTTGCCGCCGCTGTTGGCGCTGGCTACCCGCGCACTAAAGCTGGTTGCTCCACTGCCGAAATCAATGTTGGAATAAACGGTATAGTCCCCGTTGACGATATAACCGATATTCTGGCCGGCCCCGGTGTCGCTGCAGCTTTCGGTCTGGATTCCCGACTGGCCGGTGAAATTCTCGGCTTCGATTTGGACGTAAGCGCTTACTTTAGGAACCGCTAAAAATTGAAACCAGTTCAGGTTCATTAAGTCTTGACTGCCGCCGGTAAATTTCAGATAGACGTCATGGACGCCGGTAGCTCCGCTGACATTGCAGGTTTGGGTGACCCAACTCTGCCAACCGCCGGTCCCCGGTACCGTGCAGGTTCCAATTAAAGTACCGCTGAGGCTGTCCAGGTGAATTTCAATGTTGCCGCCGCTGTTGGCGCTGGCAATCCGGGCACTAAAGCTTGCTGCTCCACTGCCGAAATCAATACCGGAAAACACCACATAGTCGCCGTTTTGAATATAACCGATATCTTGTCCGGCCCCGCTATCACTGCAGGTTTCGAGCTGGATTCCAGACTGGCTGCTGAAACTTTCGGCTTCAATCCGGCTGTATGCGCTGGCCGCCGCCTGGATGTTACTGCTGAAAAAAAACGTCAAGGATAAAAACAATAAGATAAATACGGAAAAAATAGACTTTCGCTGATACAAAATGATAACCTCCTAAGATGAATTTACCAATTTATCTATAACCGGCTATCAACCGGGGCAAATTGGTCATTTTCAAACACTCTGTTTCAGGAAATGTTTTTTTCCTATTGAAAAAAACTGTTTTAAAAAAAATGGTGATATAAACCATAGGAAGTGCTTCCTTCTACGATGCAATTCACTTTTAAAATGAGACAAACTACTCAGGACAGAATGTTATATTAAAACCATTTGTATTTTTAAATCAATTAATTTAATTTTATCACAATTGTATATTAAAGTTAAAGATCAAAATTTTGAGAAATAGTATAATTTTTTTCGATGGGGATTTATTTAAGGACCGGAAGTCCTTGAATCCTATATTTTTAACACCTTAAGGAAACAATTTGCTACAAATTTCCAAAACCATCTTTCAAAGATGAAATCAATCTTCCATCCAAAATTTTTAGAATCTGTTTCAGGCATGAATAAGCCGTCCCCGGAAATTCAAGGACGGCTATTTAGGTATCGATTAAGCTGAAATCCGGTTGCTGTATTTTCCGCATTTATCGCCCCAAATGGCGATAATCCGCTGTTCCTGTTCAACCTGAATGACTTCGCAGCAATTGCTGCAACCCTCACATTCAAATGATGTTGGGGAGAAATCAAGCAATAGCTGTTCAAATCCCCTAAATTTGGTATCGCACCCGATTTTTCGTAATTGTTTTCTTGCCAGCAACGCCGCGCCAATTGCACCCATCACGTTAAAATAAGTTGGTACAATCACCGGAGTATGCAATTCCCTCTCAAAGGAAGCCTTGATCCCCTTGTTGGCGGCAACACCACCCTGAAACAAAACCGGAGCAAGGATTAGTTTATCCCGGCCTAAATTGTTAAGATAATTACGAACCAAAGCATCACACAAGCCATTGATAATCTCGGCCTTGGAAAAACCGAATTGTTGCTTGGCAATCATGTCGGATTCGGCGAATACCGTACACCTTCCGGCGATGCGCACCCGTTTCCGGGCTGTTAAAGCGAGATCTCCAAAGTCCTCAATCGGGACTTTGAGTCTTTCCGCTTGATGATCAAGAAACGAACCGGTGCCGGCCGCACAGACGGTATTCATAGAAAAATCGCTGACTACACCATTGGCTATCATAATTAATTTGGAGTCCTGACCGCCAATTTCGATAATGGCTCGCACTTCAGGATGGAAATGAACTGCTGCATAAGCATGGGCGGTGATTTCATTCTTGATGATATCGGCTCCGAGCATTGTTCCGGCGAGTAACCTGCCGCTTCCAGTAGTGCCGACTCCCATAACTTTTAAATTCACGAATTCATGATCAATCTTTTTCAAGCCATCCTGGATGACCTCAAGGGGTTGTCCGTCATTCCTTAAATATTTTGAGAAAATTACCGATTCCCGTTCATCAATGCCGACGATATTGGTACTCACCGAGCCGACATCGACTCCCAAGTATACTTTTTCCACTTTTTATCGATTCCTTTTCCTTTAATTAGCCATTACCGCCAGCCCTTAACCAGCCGTTGCCATTCCCCTTATCCTTCCTTCAACAACTCTTTGCGGTTTTTCAGCAAATCGACAAAAGCTTCCAGTCTCACCTGATTATTGAGCCATCCGGTTTGTTCATCGAGAGATAGCGATAAAATCGGCAAGTCCAAATCTTTCATCAATTTAGGAATAACCGTCTGCGTTACAAGTTCCGGCATACACCCAAAAGGCAGTAGATGAATGATCCCATCGTAACCCAATTCTTTAAAGCGAATCATATGGCCGATATTCTCCCGTTCATGACCACCAAGGTCATACTGTAAATAACGGTCCGCCTTTTTTAACAGCCCATAATCGGGCCGAACCGCATTTTTCAACCATTGGGAAATATAACGGTAACGTACCACCTGAACCCCTAAGGAAGACAGTTTTTCCTCGAATTCCTCATTCATGGGTCCGTCCATCACCATATAAATTTCACCCAGCAGGCCGATTTTGATGATATCCTCCCTGGGTTCAATTTCAATCTCCTGTATCAGTTGATCCGCCCGAAGTATATGGGTCCGTAAATCCCTTAAACTGTTGCTGCCACCCAGCAAAGTCCGAATCTCCCGCCATTTCCTCCTGCAGGTTCCATGGACTTTTTCATAGGGACGAAGCTGACTGATTTTTTTTTCATATTTGTCCAAGACAAAAATAAGTTGAATGGTTAAATATAGTATCGCTAGGGTTTGAACGATTGATTTATGATTACGGATTTCCTGGCCCTGCCGGTAAAAGGTGGCAAATTCATTCATGATACTATCGAAAACCAAAACTTTTACCTTATACCCCAACTGGTTCAAAATTTTTTCGCTTAGGGCCCCAAAATAGCCGGCCCTGCAAGCTCCGACGCCTCCGCTGGTCACAATAAGTTCGGCGCCGCGATGGATCGCATCCAAATAACTTCCCAGAATAATTTTGAATGGAAAACAGATAAACTCCGGACTATATTTGACACCGAGTTCAATGGTCCTGGGAGTTGGCGGTGATGGCGCTACTACTTGGTGACCAAAGAGTTCAAACATTTTCTCATAAGCAAGTACCGGACCCAAGTATGGGAAGGTTATTTTCAACGAACTGTCCCTTCTTTCCATAAGCGAACATATCGACAAACGCTTCCAAACGGGTTTTCAAATGCCCGTCTTCACTGTGTTCATCCAGTGTTATTTGTAAAAAGGGTTTTTGGATCATTGCTGCTTGCAAGCTAAGTAACTTGACAGTGATCGAATCCGGGCCGCATCCGAAAGGGGTAACATAAATAACTCCATCGATTTCACTATCCGCTAAAAAATTAAGGCCCGCGCCCAGCAAAATCCTTCCGAAATTCCAAAACATGGGCCTTTTAAGTTCTTTTAAACTTCCAGATATTTTCCCGCTCTCAAGCATTTCCCAGGTGGTTATCTGACATCCCATAGCGGCCAATTTCCGAATCAGTCCTTTACTGATAAAAGGGTCATAAAGAATATAGGCATAGCCCAGTAATCCCAAGCGAACTTCACCTGCGCAGCCTGGATTTTGTTCATTTCTCTCAGTCCGCGATAAAATCACGTGTCTTTTACGGCAATCAGCCAGAGTCTGTCGCCAGTGATGCAAAGCGCTATTTTGGGCCCGCTTTAATTGAATAGCCGACTGAATCTTAGGCTGCGGGTACTGGATAATTTCGGGGTCCAATCCATTACAGGAAACGGTGGGTGTAAAAAACAACTCATCATCCAGTTCCAACGCATATTTTACGATTTCGGGAAGTCCAGTAAGTTTCGGGCAAAAAAATTCATGGTTTTTCCAATCGAGTAATCTGGGGACCAAAATCCGATCAACCTTTTGGGTTACCAAATCCACGATATGACCAAGAAAGGCTTTAACGGGAATGCAAAACTCGTGAGGAATCAGCTTAGAACCTATGTCGATGGATTCTTTGCTGCTACCCTTGGAAATAACGACATCAACACCCAGCTGACTGAAAAATTCTTGCCAATAAGTTAAGTGATAGGCTGTGGATAATGTATTGGGGATTCCGATTCGCATCAGTGACCAGCTTTGACTTGAAATAAATTATTAGCCTTAGGTTGAACATTTCGTTCTCAATCTATTCACCTAAACAGTAAAATCAAACCGGAAGAACCCGAGGGGGGAGGTCATGAAGGGAAAGAACTCCATGTTCCTATTGTGGAAAACCCGCTCAATTTGCCACATCTTGCTCTATTGGAAGCAGTAAGTAAAATTTAAAATCTCCGTGTCTCGATGGCCAAATAATCTAACCACAAAAACACGGAGATACTGTACGATGTAACTTTCTTTAACATCTTTTGTTGCTGAAAGCGTAGTTCTGAAACTAAAAATGATTTCCCAATGTCTTAAGGCTTCATCTTGAGGGTTTCATTCATGCTCCCGGAACGGAAACCATCCAAATCAAGGGTAACGTAAGTGAATCCCAACTCATGCAGTTTAGTACTGATTTTCTCCCGGTTTTGCCACGCTGTATCCAACTGCTCGGCAGAAACTTCAACTCTGGCAATGGGAAAATGATCCCTCACTCTGAACTGCGTGAAACCCAAATCGTTTAAAAAATTCTCCGCCCTATCAATCCGTTTCAAATTTTCGGGAGTGATTTTGCTTCCATAAGGAATCCGTGAAGCGAGGCAAGCATACGCAGGCTTATTCCAAGTCGGCAAAGATCTTTCTCTTGAGAAATCCCTGATATCCTGCTTCGATAAGCCCGCTTCCTGCAAAGGACTACGAACTCCCATTTCTTTAGCGGCCTGATGGCCGGGCCTATGATCCGATAAGTCGTCTACATTGGCGCCGTCTAAGACAATCCAACCTTTTTCACTTGCGATACGGCATAATTCCTTGAACAAGGACAACTTACAATAATAACAGCGGTTGGCCGGATTGGCAACATAGTTGGTATCATCAAATTCATTGGTTTGAATTATTTTTTGGGCTAGACCGAATTTTTTAGCCAAGGCTTCGGCTTCCGATAATTGTTGTTCGGGATAAGTGGGAGAAACTGCAGTAATGGCTAAAGTCTTATCTCCTAATACCTCATGCGCCATCACAGCCAAAAAAGTACTGTCAACTCCGCCGGAATAAGCAATTACCGCTCCTGGCATTTTCTGCAACAATTCTTTCAACGCTTGAATTTTATCCAAATCTCCGAGCCTCCAGCATCCTAATATTTCATCTTTTTCCTTAAACCCATCATAGGGTATCTAGACCTATAAGTCAAATTAAAATAATGTTTTTAATATGGATTAACTTTCAACGATGGTGGAAGAAATAGTAAATGGATCGCGCAAAAAAAGGCAGGGATTTTCATTCTTTTACGAGAATTTAATACAACTATTTACGTTAAATTGCGTTATTCAAAATGAAATGGAATATAATTAAATAAATGATATTCGGGAGCTTGAATGCGTTTGTATTTAAAAAAACTCCGCACGGACGCGTGCATAATATGGCTGATAACTATCGTATCAATCTTCTTGTTTGCTATGCCCGCTTTGGCCGACAGTCCGGTCAAAACGATTCATTTTAAGAATATCACCATTGATACCATGGGAAAGCAGCAATTTGATCCGAAACAAAACACCTTTACCAATATGAGCCACGCCCGGATGACTCTTGATAATATCACGATCGAGACGGATTCCTTGATTTTTTATGGGAATCAAAACTTGGTAGTCCTTGATGGCAACGTAATGCTTATGAAAGATACCATATCCATCCGGGCCAATCATCTTACCCTCAATCTTAAAACCGGTTGGTTGGAGGCATCCGGTTCCATTCAACTGGAAAATCCCGACCAAAGTTTTCGAATGGAAACGATTCGTTTTAACCTAAGTCAAAATACCGGTGAAGGCGGTCCGTCTATCCAGGGTGTCATTAAAGGCAAAGACAAGGATTTTTATGTGACTGGAAAAAACGCCGAATTCAATGAAGATACGGTAATCATTTCCCCGGCAACGATAACCCGTTGTCCTCGCAAAGATTTTGCCGACTACGTATTTGCCGGCAAAAGGATGATCAGCAAAGGTAAACATGTTTATATGGAGAAAGTAGTCTTCAAGATTATGGGGATTCCCTTGCTTTATTTGCCGCACATGGCGCTTCGGGGAGAATCGATGCCCCATATCAATTTAAGTGCTAACCAAGGCACACAACCCGACTTGAATGATGTAATCAATAAAGCACAAGTTGCTGACGAAAAGGTGGGAAATTCGGACCCGCAAAGTAATCCGACGGAGTCAACCAGCGCTGCCAATCAGCCATCCGGTAACGATGTCCAACCGGGAGGTTCAGCAAATCTACCCGCTCCAAAAAGAAACAAAGCCCGGGTCAGTCCGCGGTTTAGTGGGGAAATCAATACCAATGACAAACCTTCCCGGGTTACCATCGGTCGAATTTATGAATGGAACGACTTGTCCAATGAGATCGACGTGAACTTCGATTCGGAAGGAATTTTTAGCGTCAATAATATTTACCAGATCGACTGGAATCTGTATAATCTCACCATTGATGGAAAAACGGACTTAAATTCCGACCCCAAGCGCGAACTTGGAGCGACTTTCACTAAAAAGGCCTGGAGAACTGATTACGGAAACTGGCAAGTGGGAGTATTTGGAAGACTTCTCTATGATGAAAGGTCTGATACAACCTATCAGGGGATCGATGGGGGCTACCGTTTAGATTACCAACTGACGCCCGATTTCAATTTGAGTTATCTTTATATCCAAAACCTTAGTGGATCAGACCAGGATTGGGGACATCTGGAGAAAAAGTTTTTAGTGGTCGACGGTTACCGGTTGGGCGGCAATCTCATTTACGGTATGAAACTTCCCTTTAACCCTCATTATTTTGTTTATACCACGGGTACCTATAATCTGCGAAATGACGAATGGGTGAGCCAAGTTGCCGGCATTGCGCGGGAAGTTGATTGTATTAAATTCGGTATCGGTTGGGATTTTGCGAAGAACTTTATTGATTTGACATTTCGTTTGAATTATTAACCGCCTGTAGAAAGGCCTCAGGCGGTTAAGGATTACCATTAAACGATTATCTTCATCTTTTTATCGTTGCTATTTCTGACTCACCGGTTCATTGATTGCTTTGGTTAAAGATTGGCTGAGAGAAGTTTCCATATCCGTCCAAAAATAATCGCTAATATGGGCCAGGGATTTTCGGGTATCGTTACCCTCCGCTTGCCCTTCATAGATTAGCCTTTTTTGATGAATATTGGCAATTACCAGGTTATAAACAACTTTAGAACGTATGGTCGAAGTGATAACCCCCGCCTTGGACTCCACCCAGAACTCTTTCACTTGTCCGCCTAAAATCAAATCCGTTCCCAAATAACTAGGTACTTTTTCAGCATTCAAATTCCAACCCGAAGTGAAAATAACGTTATACCCGGCTTTTTGGAGCTGTTCGGCCAAATTCTTTTCAATTATTTCCGTGGGTCTTTTGTCAGTCACCAGGGTCTCCAGCTTTTTTCCGGACCGGCTGTAAATAGCACCTGTACTATCGGTAATTTCACGTTCATCACTGAACAAATTGACAGCAATCGTTGGATGGGTTGTACTCAAACCCGAAAAACTCTTATCAGCTAATTTCTCAATCCAGCCGATTTTGGATGAGCCGACAAGATACTCTACCGGAATTGCCCGGATAATTGTGTATCCCGTACCATTGGAAAACAAAAATACTGATAAAAGTATCCAACATGAAAGATGAATGATTCGTTTCATCATGATTAACCTCTTAACCCATTTTTAAAACTTCCGATATCTCCTTTAATTCTTCTTTATAACTCTAATTCCCCCATCCCCGATAAAAAAATTTTTCCCATTCTCCCTGCTTTTGCAAGTTTACATGGTCATAACAATTATCTTTTGAGATAGAAAATTTTATTATAATTGTTATTTTTTGGAAGGATAATTTGAGTAAATATTGAATATCCATTGCAAATAGTTTACGGATACGATATTGATTTTTTAAAGGAGGTTTGAAAATGAAACTTTTTTTAAAAGTTGTTACCGTACTCATCATGATACTCGTTAGTTGCCAAGAATTTTCTTTCGCGACTCTGGAAACTCCTAACGGATTTTCCGCCGGTAAAGCAGACATAAAAGGCGGGCGCGATCCTTGGCATAATCGCGCCCGCTACGAACGAACCAATCCTGGAGAATATGTCAAATTCGAACCGCGTCCCGACCGGTTTTGTCTGGTCTCTAGCGGAAAAGCCGCGCCCCTGGTCGTCAATGAGCAGGATTTTCCGGGCGTAGTCCGGGTCGTTGGCGACCTACAAACGGATATCGAACGAGTCAGTCAAGTCAAACCCCCTATCGCCTCCGGTCAAATACCTCCGGTGGACGAAGTGGTGCTCGTCGGAACGATTGGGAAGAGCCCCCTCATTGACAATCTGGTCTCTTCCGGCAAATTGGATGTAAACCAAAAAAGAAAGCTGTCGCAAAAAATTATTAAATCAATGAGATCTGCAATATATTGCTCTCATAAATGGGCAGAAGTTTATATATTGTAGATCTCGATCGATAATTTTATTTTGCGACAGCCTTTTTTCGAGATTTATCTTTGTCTAAATAAGTATTGGTGTCAAATCCATTTTACTTTTGGCGTGCCGCCTTGATATTGTTCACAAATTCACGACCCAGTTTGGTTATGGATTCATAGTCGCCCTTTTTGGCTCCCGCAGTTAAAGCGCCGCCTGCGCCCACAGCCACGGCTCCCGCTTTAATCCATTCTCCGACGTTATTTACATCAACTCCGCCCGTTGGCATAATGCTCGCCTGTGGCAACGGACCGGCAATGGCTTTAATCATTTTCGGTCCGAAAGCTTCACCTGGGAAAAGTTTAAGAATATCGACACCCAGTTCTAAAGCTTCCACCGCATCCCGAATGGTCATAATCCCCGGCATGCAGGCGATTCGATAACGGTTACACAAACGGACCATATCCGGATTCAAACAAGGGCTCACAATATATTCTGCACCGGAAAGTATTGCAATTCTGGCCGTTTCCGGATCGAGCACCGTCCCGGCGCCTAAAATGATTTCACCCTTCGTATAGGTAGCGGCCAATTCCTCGATGACCCGATGAGCCCCGGGAACAGTAAATGTCAATTCGATTGCCGCAACTCCGCCTTCTATACAAGCATCGGCAATACGTTTGGCTTGATCGCTGGACTCGGCCCGTACCACAGCCACGATACCGGCCTCTTTGATTTTGGATAATACCTGTTCTTTTTTCATTTCTTTTCACACCTCATTCATATTTATCAACCTTGCTTCAAAAGTTTCATTACCTTTGCACCCTTGCACCGGCCCCTTTGATGAGTGCCTCAACTTCATTTTTGGTTGCCATTGAAGTATCACCCGGTGTGGTCATTGCCAGTGCGCCGTGGGCAGCTCCGTAATTAACCGCCTTTTGGGCGTCTCCGGTTGTCATTAACCCATAAATCAGACCAGAGGCAAAACTGTCCCCGCCGCCGACCCGATCGTAGATTTCCAGGTTTGGATACTCATTTGAAAAATAAATATTCCCGTCTGCATAAACCATGGCTTTCCAGTCGTTTACAGTGGCTGTTTTAACTGTCCGCAAAGTGGTTGCGATAACTTTAAAATTGGGGTAAGCTTTGGTTGCATTACCAAGCATCTTCTTATACCCCTCCATGTTTAATTCCTTGAGATTCTCATCGTTTCCCTCTACTTCAAAACCGAGGCAGGCGGTAAAATCTTCTTCATTTCCAATCATGACATCTATATACTTGGCAATCGTTTTATTTACTTCCTGGGCTTTTTCCTTACCACCAATATTCTTCCACATGGATGGACGATAATTTAAATCATAGGATACAACCGTGCCATGCTTTTTAGCAGCCATCACGGCCTCAATAACAACCTGGGCCGTCGTCTCCGATAACGCGGCGAAGATACCCCCGGTATGGAGCCAACGGACTCCCAATGTCCCAAAAATGTATTCCCAGTCGATATCTCCCGGTTTCAATTGGGATACAGCCGTATTTCCCCGGTCCGAGACACCGACAGCACCACGGATACCGAATCCACGCTCGGTAAAGTTCAAGCCGTTGCGAACAGCTCTACCGATCCCATCATAGGGAGCCCATTTAATCAGTGATGTATCAACGCCGCCTTGCATCATGAAATCTTCAACCAAACGGCCGATTTCATTATCCGCCAGCGCGGTAACAGCCGCAGTTTTAAGTCCAAAGCACTTACGTAAACCCCGGACTACATTATACTCGCCCCCGCCTTCCCAGGCTTTGAACTGACGGGCTGTCCGGATCCGGCCATCACCGGGATCAAGACGCAGCATAATTTCTCCTAACGAAATTGCATCATACAAACTTTTTTCACGTAATTTCAGATCCAAACTCAAGTGAACACCCTCCTGTTTTCATTTTATAAAGTAACGCCATCTTTAAAAATCGCAATTTCCCTATATCCATGCTCCTCATTTTGGGTCTTTTTCCCCGAAGCGACATTTAAAATCAATTGCCATAATTCATTGGCGCTATCTTCCATGCTAGAATTTTCCAGCATTTTCCCCGCGTTATAATCGATCCAGCCGGGTTTGCGCGTGGCTAAGCCGGAATTAGATGCAATTTTTATTGTAGGAACAGGCGCACCCAGCGGAGTCCCCCTCCCGGTGGTAAATAAAATCAGATGCGCTCCGGCTGCTGTCATATTGGTGCAGGAAACAATATCGTTTCCCGGTCCAGTAAGCAGATTCAAGCCTTTTTTCAGACACGGCTCACCAGATTCCAAAACCGCTGTAACCGTGGCCCGACCGCCCTTCTGAATACAGCCCAGGGATTTTTCCTCAAGAGTGGTGATTCCTCCAGCTTTATTGCCGGGTGAAGGATTTTCATAAATCACCTGATGGTGAGCAGTGTAATAGTCCTTGAAACCATTAATCATCGCTACCGTTTCATCAAAAACTTCAACATCGGCTGCCCGTTCCATCAAGATAGTTTCAGCGCCAAACATTTCAGGCACTTCAGTTAAAATAACCCTTCCACTTTGGGCGGATATTTCATCGGTGATTTTACCGCAAAGAGGATTGGCCGTGATACCGGAAAAAGCATCCGAACCACCGCATTTAAGTCCGATAATCAGATGTTCGGTACTCACCGGCTGCCTTTTTTCCATGGAGGCCCGCTCAGCCAGATCACCAATCAAGCTCATTCCTTCTGCAATTTCATCTTCAACATTCTGAGTGACCAAAAACTTGACCCGTTCCTGATCGTAATCTCCCAGAAAAGGCCGGAATACGTCAACATTATTATTTTCGCAACCAAGACCCAGTACCAGCACTCCAGCGGCATTGGGATGATTCACCAGCCCAGCGAGGATTTTTTGAGTATTGACTTGATCATCGCCCATTTGCGAACAGCCATAGGGATGGGTAAAACAGAAAATTCCGTCCCATAAATGTCCGTATTTTTCTTGAGCTTTCTTTTGAATCAATTCAGCCGTATTATTAACACAACCTACGGTTGGTATAATCCATACCTCATTGCGGATCCCTATTTTTCCGTTTTTGCGCAGATAGCCCTGAAAAGTTGCAGCCGGTTTTTGGAAATCCGCCGGAAAGTTTCCTTTGTAGGAGTATTCGATAATCCCTGCGAGATTGGTTTTCAAATTATGAGTATGGACATGACTGCCGGCCTGGATGTCGCTGGTGGCATGCCCAATCGGATAACCGTATTTAATGATGTTTTCGCCTTGTTTGATATCCCAAAGGGCTTTTTTATGGCCGAACGGTATGGCTTCGGTAGCCTGGACGGCAACGGCTACATTATCTCCGGGAGAAATTTTAATGAATTTATCCATTTCAAAGACTCTCCACGAAATTTTTAACGGCAAGCGCCGCTCCGTCATGAATAATCGAGCCAAGATATTCTTCGACAAGCTCCTGGAGACCTTTGATTTCTGTCAAGTCCTCTCCCCAGAAATCCGTATTTGCGAGAACCTTTCGGACGATATTATCCGGACTCTGCCACGCTTTGGCGAAAAACTCCAGCACTTCAGGATTATCATGGATCTCATAGGTTTCCTCGCCACGATCTCCGATATACTTGCCACCCTGCATTTTGCCTCTATAAAAGGCTATCAATGCGGCAAATCCGAACGGCAATATCTGAGGTAATTTATGATATTTATGAATATAATCCAGTAGAGACGGCAAACAGCGCGCCTTATATTTCGATACCGAATTCAAGCTGATATCAAGAAGCCGGTGTTTGATAAATGGATTGGCAAAGCGCTCAAACACAGCATTGGCAAATTCATTCATCTCTTTTTGGGGGAGAGGAATGTTCGGAATGATTTCATTCCAGATGCATTTTCTCAAATACTGTTCAAACACCTTGTCCTTCATCATTGAAAGCACAATATCATGGCCGGCTAAATACGCCGCCATTACGCTTACGGTATGGGCTCCATTTAAAATACGCACTTTACGAGTACGATATGGGGTCATATCCGAAGTCCAAATAACGTGAACGTCGTCACCTTGAAAAGGAATTACTTTGGCCCACTTTTCCGGAGCCTCAATCACCCAGAGATTGAAAGGTTCACAAGTGACAAGGATATTGTCTTCATATCCCAAAGATTCCCGAATTTCTTTGATCTCATCCCGCGGGTAACCGGTAACAATCCGGTCCACCAGAGTATTGGCAAAACAATTGGCATTTTCCAGCCACTCGGTAAATGCTCCTCCAAGCCCCCACTCTTCTGCATATTGTAGCACATACCGTTTAAGGTTGTCACCGTTTCTTTCGATTAATTCAACAGGTAAAATCAATAATCCTTTATCTTCCTGTCCCATCATTTTTTTAAATCTCTCATAAAGCAGTACGGTCAACTTGGCCGGATAGCTTACCGGAGGCTTATCGGTAAGCTTGTCACCGACCCGATAGGCAATCCCCGCTTCGGTGGTATTGCTGATAATCACTTTTAACTCCGGACTTTTAGCGATTTCAACCAATGCCTCATAGTCGGAAAAAGGGTTAATGCAGCGTGAAATGGAAGTAATCTCCTGGATTCGTTCCACGATTTCATTATTTTCCACTCCACGCATCATCACCGTATAAATACCGTTCTGTGCATTGATTTGTTCCGCCATCCCCGCCTGAATAGGCTGACAAAGCACCACGCTACCGTTAAAATAACCGGCGCTATTTGTACGTTCAATCATCCAATCCGCAAACCCGCGTAAAAAGTTGCCTTCGCCAATTTGTAAAACTTTTTCCGGTAATCCTCCGTGAGTTTTCTTTCTAACATCCTTAATATTTTTCATGAAGTTAGCTCCTATTTTGCCTAAAAAATTATGTATAAATGCTAGTCGATAATCCCTGTGAAATAGTTTTTAGCATTATTATAACAAATATCTTGCACCATTTTTCCGAGCAATGGAAGATCATTTGGCGCTTCACCGTTTTCCACCCATTCTCCCAGGAGATTGCAAAGAATTCTCCGGAAATACTCATGTCTGGTATAGGAAAGGAAACTGCGGGAATCCGTGACCATCCCCACAAACCGGGATAGAAGTCCTAGATTGGCTAAAGCGATCATTTGGCGGTTCATGCCGTCTTTCTGATCATTAAACCACCATCCGGAACCGAATTGCACCTTTCCCGGAGCTTCACTGCCTTGAAAACACCCAAGCATCGTCCCAATCACTTCATTATCACGTGGATTAATACAATAAAGAATCGTTTTGGGTAATTCATCGGTTTGATCCAAAGCATTAAGGAATTGCGCCAAATCTTTGGCAAAGGATTCATCACCGATGGAGTCAAACCCGGTATCGGGACCCAGCAGGCTCATCATCCTCCGGTTGTTGTTACGAATAACCCCCATATGCAGTTGCATAGTCCACCCAAGCCGCGAATATTCCCTTCCTAAAAAGAGCAACATCCCGGTTTGATATTTTTCGATTTCCGTTTGGGTTAAATTTTCATGATGGAGCATTTTCTTGAGGATCGAATCAATTTCTCCATCGGATGCCTCTTGATAACGGATAGGGTCCAAAGCATGGTCGGAAAGCCGGCATCCAGCTTGGTGAAAGAATTCCAGCCGCTTACGGAGGGCGTTTTTTAAATCATCCAAATTGGTAATGGTGGAATGGACTGTTTCACCAAGTTTAGCGAGCCAGGGTAAAAAATCCGCTCTTTCAATATGGATGCCTTTATCGGGTCTGAGCGCCGGGACCACTTTCACCGGAAAATTCTTGTTGTTGGCCAAGGCGTGATGATACTCCAGTGAATCAACCGGATCATCGGTGGTGCAGATAGCTTTCACATTCGATCGGGTGATCAACCCTTGAGCGGTGAACCCATCTTCTTTCAATGATTGATTGCATTTCTCCCAAATACCCTTCGCCGTTTTGGGCGATAAAAGCTCATCAATTCCAAAATACCTTCGCAATTCCAAATGAGTCCAATGATAAAGTGGGTTGCCGATACAGAAGATCATCGTTTCAGCCCATTTTTGGAATTTCTCTTCATCGCTTGTCTCTCCGGTGATGAATCGTTCGGCCACTCCATTGCTGCGCATGGCGCGCCACTTGTAATGGTCGCCGCCCAGCCAAAGCTCGGTGATGTTACGGTATTTTTTATTTTCCGCAATCTCTTTGGGGCTTAAATGGCAGTGGAAATCGAAGATCGGCATTGACTTTGCGTACTGATGATAAAGCTCGGTGGCAGTCTTATTTTGGAGCAGGAAATCTTGATCCATAAATGATTTCAATCCAACATTCCTCCTTTTTTAAGCTGAATCCTGCAAGTAATTTTTTTGAATCTCATAAATTAAGAACTTGCCGGTATTCTGTAACCAACAAAGTTGGTTGAAAACCCGATCCGTCATTTACTTGCCGGATCGAGGTTTAGCCTTGTTTCTATTACAACCAAATTCACAAATTTGGTCATAGACAAGTTTAGTCGAGCGATTCCAAGTCTTAGTTTTTCCGAACCGTTTTCCGATACTGAAGCGGTGAAGATCCGGTTATTGTTTTAAACACTCTCCCAAAATGAGTGATACTATCAAAACCAACGTTTTCAGAGATAGTAGTGACATTTAAAGCGGTTGTCCGCAGCATTTTTTGAGCCTGTTTGGTCCGGATACCGTTGAGATATTCAATGAGTGTAAATCCGGTGACCTCTTTAAACATTCGTGACAAGTAATATTTACTGATTCCAAAGCGTTCCGAGATTCCTCCCAAGGTAATATCCAGCTGATAATTGACAGTAATATATTCTACAATTTCCGATATTTTTTGATGAATTGGATTGGGAAAAGAAAAAGTCCCGGTTGATTTCTGAGCCAGTTGGCGATTTAAAAAGATCAACAATTCAGCCAGGAGTACTTGCAGATAAAGCTTAGAATCGGGCCGCGGCGCTTCATTCTCGGCCAACATTTTGAATAGTAAACGGCTTACGAAATCCTGTTCTGAAGTATTGAGCCGCAATAGGTTGCTATCTTGATGAAAACAGGCAAAAAGATCGTTTGGCAAGGTATTCTGAAACGCATCTGGCAAAAAGTCCCGCCTAAAATTCAGCAAAATACGCTCATGAGCCGATACATCCATGGTTTTATGCAATTCATTGACATCGATCAGTATCAAATCGCCTTTTTGAATATGATAAGTACGGCCTTTGATGAAGTAATCCCTTTCGCCTTCAAGCAAATAATAGATTTCATAAGCATCATGATAATGATTGCTCATCATGTTCCGAGGAACTTGAAAGCGTTCTTTCCAAATGAACAAAGGTTGCTTGATATGGTCAAAACCATAGGTGATATCTTGCATTATTCCACCTCGCTTACAGTTTACGGCGATCCCATTTAAATGTCAAGCAAGATTAGTTGAAAAATGGTTTTTATTTGCTTGATTGACCAATAAATTATACATATTTTGCTGCCTGGAATAAAATAATATCCTCATCGATGTAGTAACAAGAAAAACCTACCTCGCCTTGAGGAATTGGCTTATTCTGAGGCCATCAAACAATTGGCTCAATAATCTTGATTATTACACCAATAATTATGTTATAATTATGAAGATTTATGGGAACAAAAAAATAAAACCGTATATTCGCAAAGGTGTAAAGGAGAAAATATGACGTTCGTAGATTTACAATTGATTTCTCCAATTTTGAAGGCTTTACAAACAGAAGGCTACCAAAAACCAACCCCCATCCAGGAAAAAGCGATCCCCATAATCCTCGCAAGGAAGGATTTATTGGGATGCGCCCAAACAGGTACCGGAAAGACTGCAGCATTTGCCATTCCCATTCTGCAAATTTTGCATAACCCTCCATGCGGCCGGAAGGAACAGTCTTTTATTAAGGCTCTGATTCTGACACCAACCCGGGAATTGGCGCTTCAGATTGATGAAAGCATAGGCGCTTACGGCAGGGATACCGGAATCCGACATGCGGTGGTATTCGGCGGAGTACCCCAAAAGCCCCAAACGGATGCCCTAAAAAAAGGAGTCGATATCTTAGTGGCCACCCCCGGCCGGCTCTTGGACTTAGTCAGCCAGAAATTCATCAATCTGCATCATATAGAAATTTTTGTTCTGGATGAGGCCGATCGCATGTTGGATATGGGCTTTATTCACGATGTCAAAAGAATCATCGCCCTGCTGCCGACAAAACGTCAAACCTTACTTTTTTCCGCAACCATGCCCCCGGAAATCGCCAAACTGGCTGATACTATTTTAATGAATCCGGAAAAAGTCGCTGTAACCCCCGTAGCATCCACAGTTGATAATACAGAGCAGTTTGTTTATTATGTGGCGCGAGAGGATAAACGATCGCTTCTGATCCATTTGTTAAAAGATCCTACAATCGCTACGGCTTTGGTTTTCACCAGGACAAAGTACGGAGCTGATAAAATCGCCCGAGCGCTGAACAAAGCCGGGATTAAGGCGGAATCCATTCATGGTGATAAATCGCAGAACGCCAGACAAAGGGCTTTAAATGACTTCAAGTCACGGCAAATCAGAGTGTTGGTGGCAACCGACATAGCAGCCCGGGGTATTGATGTGGAAGAATTATCCCATGTGATTAATTTTGAATTGCCCAACATCCCCGAGACCTATGTGCACCGGATTGGCCGGACAGGCAGGGCGGGCCAAAGTGGGATCGCCATCTCTTTTTGCGATACCGAGGAAAAGGACTATCTAAAAAGCATCCATAAACTTATCGCTAAACCGATCCCCGTTGTTGAGGATCACCCCTATTCCGTGGAGCATGCCAAATCTTTGGATATTCAGGAAATGCCGAAACGGGCTCTATCTGGCACAGGCGCACAGAAAACCGGAACGGTCGGATATTTTCGGAGGGGTAAAAGGTACTGAACTTTCAATATAGATATCGCTTCACAAACCGGATTGCATAATCAAGCGCATCCTTCGAATCGACCCAAATATCGGGAAGGTACCCCATCCCGTCACGATTGATGAAATCCGGTTTGAGTGCAAGTTTAGTGCCGAATGTTACCGGCATTCTCGAAAAAGGTAATTGACATACGCCCACATTGCCTGCAACTAATGCCCCACTCGTATTGGTTCCGATAAAAACCACTTTCTCCATCTGCCGCAAATATTCTACAAAATCCTCACCTGCCGATCCTGTATTCGAATCAATTAAAACGACTAAAAAATTATTATTTTTGAGTTTTTGGCCTTTTCCAAAATATGGTTTACTCCAGCCTGGAAAAGTGGAATCTTCATTCGCTTTGAAATCTTCCATAATGGCTTTCCATTTTTGAGCCATAGTTTCATCATAATTGGTAACGGTATTGTTTAAGAGCAACTTCTGCGCAGTATGGGTCACTAATTGCCCATCCATTCGCTCCTCTTGAAAAAAACAGCCGGTCAATTTATTGCACCAGGTTGCAGCGAATTCACTATCACCTCCCAAATTAGATCGTAAATCTAAAATGATCACCTTATATTCTTTCAATGCGGCGGCTCCTGAAACAAATTGTTGCAACAATTCTTTGTTTTTTGGTTTTGGGCTAAGGTCACGGTTTTCAACCACGGGTATTCCGGACAACTTATATTGGCAGTAAGTCCCTCCACCGATAAAGTAGTTTTTCTTCCTTTCCAAATCGGCTTTGTGATGGATAGCGCCGTCAAAAAGCAAATCTATGGCAATTTGACTATTTTCACAGTTGGATAACGTCCCCAATTGATAAAAGATTATCCCGTCCTTATTCAGGGAAAGTTTGATATAGGCCGACGGATCTTGCCCGTTAACCGCAGTTAAGTAATGCCTCTTTCTTTCAATATCCGTATAGATACCCTTCTTATCTTTATGAAAAATGTATTCACCCGTCGAGTAGTACCGGTATTTATGGCACAAATTAAAGCCGCCGATACTAAAATGGCCATCCTGAATGAAACCTAAGTGATTTGTGATAATGGAAAAATATCGTTCGAGCGGGATTTCCCCTCCATTGGCAAGCAATAAAATCTCCTGCCCGATCTTAGTTTTGGCCTCCTGAAATTTAGCATCCCCGCCGAAATACTGATACCCTCCGTAACCATATTTTATTAGCCTAAATAGATAATCAATTTCTCGATTGGCATCCCTTAACGAAATAAATGTCGCCGCTAAATCGGAATGAAACTCTTCTGGCGGCAATATCGTTTCAGCCGCCAATTCATCCTTAAAGTTGGAATAATTATAAAGTAAACTCTTAAATCGAGTTTCAACTTCATTTATCGGGATGCCATCGGAATACACCACCATCCGGTTCCGCTCTATTTCCTGGAATAGCCGCGATCTGGTAAACGGCGCCTTCCATAGATTCCAGCTGCAGAAATTCCCGGATTGGGGTTTTTGCTTCATAAGATGTAAAGTGAAATTACCAACAAATTGGCCTTTTGAAAATTTGCCGGTTATGGCCTGCTGTTCCAAAACCCCTTCAAAATGATCCGTCACATTACCCTCTTGAAATTCAAAAGATATTTTAGGATAGTTGTAGACCACGTTTTCAAGAGGCAAGAGTAGAAAGCCCTGGTCAGGAAAGCTTAAGAAAGCACACAGTGATTGGTTCAACCTAAAATCAGTGTTAATATTAACCTGTGTTTCATTAACCCGAATCGATCCCTCCCAGTGTCCGACGATTAGGTTTAACTTACCGCCATCGGCATTTAAGCTCATGCTGATTGATGAGAATACCACCAGAGATAATAGGCAAAGATTAAAAAATCTCCATTTTTTCATCAATACCTCCATTAAAATTGATTACCTGGCTCACATCAAGATTCATTCCATCAACTATGAAATTTACTTGGCAGGAATAAATTTACAATTAGCAAATGACTTTCTGCTAAATATTTCTATTTCCTGCTTTCATCCTTGTATTAATTTGTTTTTGGTATTCTGTGAATAAAATAAAGCAAGAAATCTTGGTCCCCAAGGTTTCTATAATAGATTTAGAGTGAAGAAGAATTCAATATGGGCATATTGTGGGATAAAAAAAGCATGGATTCGAATTCTGAAGATTTTGGTAACCCGAGGAAGCCCCCGTACGATTAACACTCAAGGAACTTTTCTTTGCCTTCCCCCATAAAGACACAGAAATTCCTCTTGTTCGATCCGCCGGGACCGGAAGGGAATCTTAAGGATGGTATTTAATTGATACTTGCTTTATTTCAAAATTAAGTTACGTTCCGGATCCACCGTCCGGATTTTAAGCGTATCAGACCCAAAATGCATTTGGATACTTCCTCCAGAATGGCCAGGGCATATACGGAATATATGGGGAGTTTGAAAACAAAGGCCCCCAAAATGGTCAACGGCACTCCGATAAACCACATGGTAAAACCTTCAATCAGGAAAGCTTGTTTGGCATCGCCGCCGCCTCTCAAAATTCCGACAATCAAGATCACATCAAATACCCTGATAAAAAAGATTACCGATATGATATATAAAACAATCTGGGAGTCACTTCGAACCGTATCGGAAACATTGAAAACACTGAGTACCGCCGGTGATGTCAATGCCAGAAGCACTCCCAGTAAGATACCGAGTGCCACCGAAAGAAGAGAAAATCTCTCGGAATAACTCTTTCCTACACCCTCTTTTCCCGCTCCGATACTGTTCCCCACCATGACCGCAGCCGCGCTTGACAACCCAAAAATAACTACCAGGAACAAATTATTGACAGTGTTACAAATCTGTATGACGGCTACAGCCTGCGTACCCATCCTTCCGTAAACCGCTGCATAAACCAAACTGGCAAGCCCCCAGCAGATATCGTTCAATATAACCGGAAATATTATCCGGTATGATTTTTTCACAAATTCAAAGGATACATCGGTTAATTCTTTGGCTGAAGCGGCTAATACTAACTTCCTGCCGTAAATATACGCCAAAAGGGTTATGGTTTCAACAATTCTTGCTATCACCGTAGCGAGGGCCGCCCCTTCAACTCCCATGGCAGGCGCGCCGAATTTGCCGAATATAAAAAGATAGTTAAAAAAGGCATTGCAAATAAGCGCCAAAGCACTGATCAGCATTGGCTGAACCGTCTTTCCAATGGAACGCAAGGAAAAATTGAATAAAAATGTAATACCGGTAAATAAGTAACTGGCGAGGACCATCTTCAAATATCCGGTGCCCAAATCGATAACCCGGGGGTCTGTATTGAATGCTGCAATAATCTTACCGGGAAAAAGAAAACCCACGGCCATAAACACGAATGAAAAAACAACGGCCGAAATCAACCCGATTCCCATGATCCGCTTGATATTTCCAATCTCGCCCTTACCCCAAAACTGGGATATGAATACCCCGCATCCCGCGCACATCCCAAGTAAAAACATATTGAAAAAAAAGAAATACTGGTTCGCTATTCCAACTGCCGCAATCTCCGTCTCTCCCAGCTTTCCTACCATGACGGTGTCAATCATATTTAAAAAGGAGGATATAAAGTTCTGAATGGCAATCGGTATGGCGATTTGCAACATCTTGCGATAAAAACCTTTATCGTCAAACATATTTTCAAATAATTCCCTTATGCTTCCCATATTAAATCTCCCAAGAAGTATCATCAATAAAAACATCCATACAGAGCCCAGAAATTGCTGTTGCGCAACAATTATACCATATCAAGCTTCCATTGAGTGAATAAAATCATACTCTTAGCCCTAGTTGCTGAGTAAAAGCGGACAAATGACCTACTATACTTAACAGAACAGATAGAACTTAACACCAGCAGACGGAAGTGCCGAATGCGGTCAGTTGGGACAATCGCCGTAACTCAATATTTAACATATTTAAAACAGGCATCTCCCAAACCTAATTAGCTCTTAACAATCTTATTTTATTCTGATAAAGGGTAAATAAAAAAGGAGGATTTGAACATGAAGAATTTCCGGATCAGGACTTGCCTGTTGGGACTAGCCGGAGTGTTATTTTTCGGTGCTGTTTTTGAGGGGGTATGGGCTCAAAATTCTAAGCCCCTGGATGCTTTAATACAAGTCGCCAAAAAAGAAGGTCAGCTAACCGTCATCGCCCTGCCCCATGATTGGGTGAATTATGGAGAGATGATTGAAACCTTTTCGAAGAAATATGGCATTAAAGTGAATGAACTCAATCCCGACGGAAGCTCCGGCGAAGAAATCGAGGCGATCAAGGCCAATAAAAACAACAAAGGGCCTCAAGCTCCGGATGTAATCGATGTCGGCCTTTCCTTCGGACCGCAGGCAAAACAAGATAAATTGATTCAACCCTATAAAGTTTCAACCTGGGATACCATCCCCGCCAATGTAAAAGATGCCGATGGTTACTGGTACGGAGACTATTACGGCGTTTTGGCATTTGAAATCAACAAAAGTATTGTAAAAAACATCCCCACCGACTGGCCCGACCTTCTTAAACCCGAATATAAAGGTAAATTTGCCCTGGCAGGTGATCCCCGCAGCGCTAATCAAGCGATTATGGCTGTCGGCGCCGCCTCCGTCAGTTTCGGTAAAAAATATGAAAATGCTGCAGCAGGACTCGATTTCTTTAATAAACTGAACAAAGCGGGTAATTTTGTTCCGGTGATCGCCGTTCCCGGCACTGTCGCCTCCGGGGAAACACCGATCACAGTCCGCTGGGATTATAATGCCCTGTCCAACCGCGACAAATCCGCCGGTAATCCGGAAATCGGCGTTGTCATTCCCAGAACCGGTGTGGTCGCCGGAGTTTACGTTCAGGCCATCAGCGCCTATGCTCCCCATCCAAACGCCGCCAAACTTTGGATGGAATTCCTCTATTCCGATGAAGGCCAGTTAATCTGGTTAAAAGGTTATTGCCACCCCGTCCGCTATCAGGACCTGGTAAAAAGAAAAGTTATTCCGGCCGAAATTGCCGCCAAAATGCCTCCGGCGAAAAACTATGAAAAAGCAGTATTCCCTACTCTGGAACAGCAGGAAACCGCCAAGAAGATCATCGCCTCGGATTGGGATAAAATCGTACAGGTCAATGTTACAAAACAATGAGTACCAAAAATTCAAATAGAAGCGCGGCCACGCCTCTATTCCAAGGCTTCTCCGTCCTGGGACTGATTCCCTTTATAATATTTGCATTGGCATTTATGATTCTCCCGGCCGGCTCCCTCTTGATAGGAGGTTTTCAAGATAGCGCAGGCAATTTCACCTTGAATAATTTCCGAAACCTGACAAGGCCGGACATCATCCATTCGTATTTATTGACTATCCAAATCAGTCTGATTACCGCTTTAGGTGGAGGCTTGCTGGGCTTTCTATTGGCCTATGGAATCTGCTTGGGGGAATTACCCCGCTTTGTACAGGGATTTATCATCACTTTTTGCGGAGTGGCATCCAATTTCGCAGGTGTACCATTGGCTTTCGCATTTATATCGACCTTAGGACGGGTCGGCATGATTACCGTTTTATTGCAAACTTGGTTCGGCATCCACATCTATGATCAAGGCTTTAATCTTTATAGTTTTTGGGGTCTTACCCTTACCTATGTCTATTTTCAAATTCCCCTCATGGTGTTAATTATATCCCCCGCCTTGGAAGGGATGAAAAAGCAGTGGCGGGAAGCAGCTGAAAATCTGGGTGCCAGCCCCTTTCAATATTGGGAAACGGTGGCCTTACCGGTCTTGACACCGACTTTACTGGCTTCATTTATCCTACTTTTTGGAAATTCTTTTGGCGCATATGCTACTGCCTATGCGCTGACTGGGGGTTTGCTTAACATCATCCCCATTTTGATTGGCGCCCAAATAAGAGGCGATGTACTTCATAATCCCAATTTAGGTTACGCCCTGGCCCTTGGAATGATCGTCTTGATGGCGGTTTTAATATTCATTTACACTTGGCTCCAAAAATTATCCTCAAGGTGGATGCAATGATTCAAACTGGTAAAGTACGCGCGCGACTTTGGTCTTGGCTCTGGTTTGGTATCGGATGCCTTTATTTCTTCCTCCCTCTTGTGGCCACCTTTTTATTTTCATTACGGCGACAAAAAGACATGCTTGGCTTTCTGGCTTATGAGAATGTTTTCAAAGACCCTAATTTTATTAAGTCCTTCAGCTTTTCAGCAGAAATGGCCGTATTCACCATCATAGCCGGTTTTACACTGATGCTCCCGACAACCGTCCTGATTCACTGGAAATTCCCCAAAATCAGGCCGGTGATAGAGGCCTGTACCATGCTTCCTTTTGTGATACCGCCGATTGTACTCGTTTTGGGATTAATCCGCTTATATAGCGGTCCGCCGCTGGCCTTGGTGACCACCCCCGCCCTTCTGGTGGCCGCTTATATGGTGCTGACTTTTCCTTATATCTACCGGGCAATGGATAGCGGCCTCCGGGCACTTGACCTGAAAACATTGATGGAAGCCTCAATGAATTTAGGAGCAAACAACATCATAACTTTTTTCCAGATCATTCTGCCTAACCTCCGTACCAGCATGTTATCTGCCGTTTTTATAAGTTTTTCAATTGTGATGGGCGAATTAACCTTCGCAGTCATGCTTGCCTGGCCCGCTTTCGGCCCTTATATGGCGTTGGTGGGGCGCGATCTGGCTTATGAACCCGCAGCGCTTTCCATCTTCAGTTTCTTTTTGACCTGGGTTTTTATAGCTTTGATCCGCTGGATGACCTTTGGTTTAACGGATAAGAAAACTTTTCATTGAAAAATCCGGGAGGAAAAAATGGCTTTTTTGGAATTAAAAGATATTCAAAAACAATTCGGTAAAAATATAGCCGTCCGGGACTTTAATCTGCAAGTCCAAAAAGGCGAGTTTATTTCCTTTTTAGGAGGCAGCGGTTGTGGGAAAACAACCACACTCCGAATGATTGCCGGTTTTGAAACCCCAACTTCCGGACGGCTCCTCATCAATAACCTGGATATCACCGATGTTTCACCCAGCCGGAGACATGTGGGAATGGTTTTCCAACACTACGCCCTCTTTCCCAACATGAATGCGATTCAAAATATTACCTATGGATTAAAAACAGCCGGAGTTCAACCCAAAATCCGTTTGGAGCGGGCTGAAAAGCTCTTGAAAATGGTCAATCTGGATGGACTTCAAAACCGTTTTCCCCATCAACTATCCGGCGGCCAGCAGCAACGTGTGGCACTGGCCCGCGCATTAGCGATCGAACCCCAGATTTTATTACTGGATGAACCCTTATCAGCCCTTGACGCCAAAATCCGTTTAAAACTACGGCAAGAAATCCGGACTCTTCAAAAAGAACTCGGAATTACCACCATTTATGTCACCCATGATCAGGAAGAGGCTCTTTCATTATCGGACCGGATCGTGGTGATGAAAGAAGGCCAAATTGAACAAATCGGAACTCCCTCCGAAGTTTATCATCATCCGTCATCAACATTCGTGGCCTCTTTTATCGGGATTTTAAATAGACTCCAAGCCGAAGTGGCGGAACCTGCAAGCGGGAAATTGATCATCGAAGGACAGCAGATTGTCCATGCAGGGGTTTTAACCCGTAAAAAAGGTGAAAAAGTGTCTGTCGCATTGCGTCCGGAAAGAATATCGTTGAAACGGGAACGGGAAAACGTAAACCGCTTATCCGGGATTCTTTCCAATGTAAATTTTTTAGGAGCCATTGTCCGTTTGTCAGTCAAAATCGAACAACAAGAAATTCAAATTGATATTTTCAATAATCCGGATGTTATAATTCCTCAGACCGGCCAGAATATTCAGGTCTATTTCCCGGGGGAAGCCTGTCAGATCATGGAGGGATGAGTGGCGCGCCACTCATCCCGGAAATGACTTTTATAAAAGGAATGGATAAAAAGAATGACCAAGATTATCGCCCATCGTGGCTTTTCCAGCCGAGCTCCGGAAAATACCATGTCGGCCTTTAAAACAGCTTTAGAATTTGGAGTCGACGGTCTTGAACTTGATGTTCATCTCAGCAGAGATGGTGAAGTGGTGGTTTGCCATGATGAAAGGGTCGACCGAACCACCGACGGTCACGGATTTATTAAAGATTTAACCTGGCCCGAATTGCGGGAACTTGATGCCGGCAGTTGGTTTGATTTGAGATTTTCCAAGGAAAGAATACCCAAGTTACAAGAGGTGCTGAAATTTGTTGCAGGAATCCATTTATTACTCAATATCGAATTAAAAACCGATATTTTCCGCTATCCCGGGATTGAAAAAAAGGTGATCCGGATGGTGAAAAATCACGGGCTCATGAAACAATGCATTATTTCATCATTTTACCACTATAGCCTGATTAATATTTCCACTATCGCTCCGGAAATGAGAACCGGTATTTTATATGAAGCCGGGTTATACAAACCATGGGATTATGCTCTCTTATTTGGAGCAGCCGCCTTACATCCCCCGTGCGATAGCTTGACGCCGGAGACAGTGGCCCAGGCCAAGTTGAAGGGGCTAACCGTCAATACATGGACAGTCGATGAACTCCCCGAGATTGAAAAAGCTTGGAAGGCCCAAGTGGACGGTATCATTACCAACAGGCCTGATCGGGTAAAAGCCTTTATTGAAAAAAACTCCGGGGCAATTTATTAACTCTTTTGGTGGAGGTTTTCTCTCCCGGAGTGTAAATCCTAAAATCCATATCCACCCTTTCGAAAATAGTTTACTTACCAGAGTAGCCCATTTCTCCCCGAATTCGGCTCCCGCTGCCGTCCTCTCCGGAAGGCACAACTTCCAAATACCGGGGAAGTCTTTCTTTTAATTCCCGCACATGGCTAATCACACCGACGATCCGGTTTTTATCGTGCAACTTTTCCAGGGCGTTCATCACTTTATCCAATTTTTCCTCATCCAGGGTTCCAAAACCTTCATCCAAAAAGAAAAACCCCAAAGGATAACGGCCCCGTAATTGAATCTTAGAAGAGAGCGCCAAGGCCAATGCCAGAGAAGTCATAAAGATTTCGCCCCCCGACAGAGAACTGATGGCCCGGCGGTTCCCGCCGTTAAAATCATCCCGGATTACAAACTCGCAATCTTTTTCCTTGGCAAGCTCCAAAGCATATCTTTGTCCGGTTAACCGGCCCAGTTGAAAGGAAGCCTCCAAGGTCATATCCCGCAAGTGCTCCTGAGCGAGAAACGATATGAACTTACGCCCCCGTAGCAGGTTCCCCAGTTCCTCACAAAGGTTTTTCCGCTTTTGCGCCGCCTTTTTCTGCTGTTGAAGGGTCCTCCATTGTTCCTGTTTCTTTTGGAGTTCCTCCACTTTACTCTTGGTTAAAGTAACCTCTTCCTTGGATCGTTCCAATTCTTCCAATAAAGCTTGGCGCTCTGTCTTTACCTGTTCATAATGAGCTTCGTCAAAGACCCTGTCGCCAATTTCTTGATCCAGCTTCTCCAGTTCATCCCGGCCAATCACTAAAGCGTTCCGGTATTCCTCAATTTCCCGGCCAATCGCTAAACGTTCCTCAGAAGTCAACAGGGCCGACTCCGCCTGGACTGCATCGGCGAACCCCGCAGTTTCCAGTCCCTTGGCTAAACGCTCATTCACTTCGTCCCGTTGTTTGCGATTTGCTGTTAATGTCCCTTCGAGTGCAGCAACTTCCCGGGCCATTTGTTCCGTGAATGACCGGGTTTCCGCTTCACGGCGTTTAGTATCCTCCGCCGCCTTTTGTAATTTCTGATAAGTCTCCACCATATACCGGATTAAATCATCCAGATCTTTCCCGCCGGTAATTTGATGAACCTCATCCCGAAGTTCCGCCATTTGGGACTGGTAATTTTTCAAGGCTACCGCAGCGGAGGCTTCCAGTATTTTATTACTCTGAAACGAATCATTCAGCTTTTGCAATTCCCGATGGATTTCTTCCTGAGTTTTCTGCATGGTTTCCCATTTTTGGTCCACGGCGTGCAATTGTTTTTCGAAATCTCCCAGTTCCTGTTTGCGTTTTCGAAGTTGGTGGCGGTCAAATGGGCCACGGATATTATCAAATTCCGCTAAAAGATTTTCCCATTCTTTCTGGGTTTTCTCCATTGATTCTTTGGATTCCTTAACCAGCGAATCTTGAAGAACCCAATCATGCCACTCCTTAAGAAGTTGGCTCTCCCAGTTCCTGACCTCTTTGAGCCTGCTCTCCACTTGATCGATCCTAATCTCCATTTCGTCCATTCTTGCAGTAGATTGGGCTAGAATAGGGTGTTCCCGAGACCCGCAAACCGGACAAGGCTCCCCGTCATGCAATTCTTTAACCAATTCTGCCGCTGAATTCATAATCAAAGCCTGTTGCTGCATCTTCCGGGCATCGTTTAAATCTTTTTCAGCCTTATCCAAAAGCGGTTTCGAATAATTTTCAACATTGGTTCCAGCCTGGACTACTTGTTCCGGCAGCATTTGGTGTACTTTATCAACGATAGCTTCCCATTGGCTGTCATTTTGTGTTTTCCGCCTGATGTAATTATCCTTACTCTCATGATGGCGTTTCTCGCTTTCTTCAAGACAGACCAGAGAATCGAGGGCCTTTTCGATCAATTCCTTCTCATCCGGAGTGACAAGATATTTGGCCCGTTCCTGCCGCAAAGCTTCCAAAGCGCTGCGGGTACCATCCAAATCATTTTTACCGACAGCAATTTCTTTAGACGTTACAGCAATCAATTCCCCCACTGCAGCCAGTTCCCGGTTTCTTTCCTCCAGACTTCTTTGGATTTCTTTCATTTTTTTCTGTTTTTCCTGGGCTCCTTGATAATTAACCTTTCTGGCTTGTAACTCCGGCAATTGTTGGTTATATTGCTTTTCAGCGACTTCCATTTCTTCATGGGCATCCCGGTGTTGGATAACGGCAGCGGAATATGAATGGCTTTTGCGCTGATAGATATCGGTTTCTTCCTTGATCTTTTTATCCAAGTCTTTTTGACGCAAGATAAGTTCCCGCAATGATTCGGCCCGTTCTGCATCACTTAAACGGGTTTGCTTTCCATTGATTCTTTCGCTCGCTTGCTCCAGTTGATTGAGTCTTTCAACTGCTATTTTCCGTTTCAAATCCAATCCACGGACTATCTCAGTTTCTTTATAGGTTTGATCGGCCGCTTCAAAATCCTTCTGAAGTCCTGTATACCGGTAATTCTTATTCTTAAAAACTAAAACAGCCTGTTCGACCGCTTCTTCGGAACAGTCCCCCAAAACTTGCTCCATACCTTCATATTTCTCCAGCTGCATACTCCAATTGGCCGCTTCATTTTTGACCTTTAGAACCAACTCTTCGCCGAACTGTTCCAAATTGAAGAGGTGTTCCAGCATAGCAGCCCGGTCGGCACCGGTTAAATGCAAAAATTGATCAAATTTACCCTGCGGGAGCACTACTGCGCGGGAAAATTCCGCTCTGCCAATGCCCAGAATCTCTTCAACTTTTCCGTTAACTTCCTGAGGTTTCGAGGCTATGACTTCTGTTCCACTCACGTCCAACCTTCGGAAACGGGCTTGTTTGGCTACAACAGACTCCGGATCTTTAGGGTTTCTTTCATAGCGGCGTTCAACCAGATAACGCCCATCTCCCAATTCAAACTCAAAAGAAACCTCCAAAGCATTATCAAGCTGATGGATGATCCCCCGGGTATTGTTGCTGGCCCGCTCAACCACTCCATATAAAGCCAGAGTAATGGCATCCAATATCGATGACTTGCCGCTACCGGTAGGACCAAATATTCCAAATAAACCATCTGCCCCAAGCTGATCAAAGTCAATAATCTGAAGGGTCCGGTAACTGTTAAGACCGAAGAATTGAAGTTTAATCGGCTTCATGCCACCTCACCTCCGTTCCGTTTAGGAGGATTTCCGGAGCTAGAAACTTTCGAACTATCGGATTCCGGTTGATTGACCATTTCTAAAAAGAATCCGACCAAATCTTCCGGCGGCGCGATACCATATTCCCGCTCATAAAAAAGCTTGAACCGATCGACCAAAGGCATATCCGCCAGTTTATGTTTATTTTGGGCTTCGGCCTTTTCTCCGTCCGTTTCAGGAAAAACAGGCTGGATAAAAATGAGTCCCGGATGAGCTTTCCGCAATTCCGCCAATTGGTTCATCTCAATCGGCTTGTCCACCATGATTTCAAGATCAACCCAGCCCAATTGATTTTTGGGTTCTCCGCACCAGGAAAGTGCTTCTTCAAAGCTGCCGGCCCGCCAGCGTTTCAATACTTTGCCGCAATTCAAATTCACCGATTGTACCTGGGCCATACCGCCCGGAATCACATCAACCAAAACCACTTCCTTTTGTTGATCGGCTTCCGAAAAACTGAACGAAAGCGGTGAACCGGAGTAGCGGGTAGCTACCGGCGCAGTGTGTAACTGTTGCGGGCGATGTAAATGTCCTAACCCAATATACTGTGCGGATTTTGGCAAAGATTGCGGTGAAACGGCCAAGGCTCCACCAAGTTGCCTCTCCGAATCGCTTTCCACACCGCCAAAAGCGAACAAATGGGCCACAGCCAGGTTTACCGTATCGGGCCGGAAGATTTGATCCGCTTCTCTGAAAAGCCGGCTTACCCGCTCTGAATAGGCTATTTGCTGTGAACGTTCTTCCAATGTTTCTACCAGCACTTCGTTCAGCCTGGCTTCTGATGGATAAGGCAAGGCATAAATGACTGCTTTTTCCTCACAGCCGGGCATTCCGAGCTCCAACCATCCAGATCCGGAAGAGATCCTCTGAACCCCCCCGGATGCCGAATGAACGACCAGTTGTTCCCCGGGATACCCCAGAAGGGAAATGCCATGTTTAACCGCCAAAGGACTGGCGGCGAGTAACCTTTCCGGGCTGTCATGATTTCCGGCTATCGCTACAATCGCCCTTTTTCCACCATCCGAGAGCCGTTCCACGGCATCGAAAAAAAGCTTTTCAGCATCTGCCGGGGGATTATATGTATCATAGACATCACCGGCTATTAATATTAATTGGACCTCCGCATGCCGCACGATATCGACCAATTCATCGATAAACTGTTCCTGCTCCGGGAGCCTCGTTCGTCCTTCCAAAGTACGGCCGAGATGCCAATCGGATGTGTGTAAAATTCGCACTGGATTCCTCCGAAAAACCAATATATTTTTCTTCAATTATCTCATACCATTTTTCACAGTCAATCTTTGTTCAGCCTGAATCTAAAATAAAAAAACGGTCTTGCGACCGTTCGTAAATCCATTGATTAAAAAGATCGGGTTAAAATATTTTTCACATCCTGATCGGAAAGGGGCGCCGGATCGACTTCAAACAGTCCGCCCATGGTCTCTCTGGCATTCCTGACATATTTATCTATTTCTTCGACCTTGATGCCGTAATCCGACATCGTAAGGGAGGCGACTCCGCATCCCTGCTGCAATTTCACCAATGCATCCACAAAATCCATTGGTTCTTTGGCTTCCGAAAAACCGAGCGTTTTTGCCATGTCAACCATTCGCCCGTCGCAGGCGCCTCTACCTGCAAAGTGCGTATAATAAGCCTTGCTTATCATGATTAACCCCGCCCCGTGAGGAAGCTCCGGATGAAAGGCGCTAAGCGCGTGTTCCATTGAATGCTCCGAAGTACAACCCGAAGTTGACTCGACGATACCTGAAAAGGTATTGGCCAGGGCTACGCTGGCTCTGGCTTCTTCATTGGAACCATCCTCTACGGCGGTTGCCAAATTTTTTCCAATTAATTCGATACTTTTCAGAGCATATAAGTCGCTCATGGAATTGGCATATTTATTGATATATCCTTCCGTACTGTGAAATAAAGCGTCAAATCCTTGGTAGGCTGTTAAATGCGGGGGCACTGTCATCATTAATTCCGGATCGACAATGGAAAGTACCGGAAATGTCCCTTCATATCCGAAACCGATTTTTTCATGGGTTACTTCATTGGTAATAACGGTCCAAGGGTCCGCCTCCGTGCCTGTTCCCGCTGTGGTGGTAATGGCAACAATGGGTAGAGGACGATTTTTAACGGTTTGACCTTTACCGGTACCACCGTTGATATAATCCCAATAGTCTCCCGGGTTAGTTGCCATTACGGCAATGCTTTTCGCTGAATCGATGCTGCTACCTCCGCCCAGACCAATGACAAAGTCGCATCCTGTCTCCTTGACGAGCTTTGCACCATCCATGACATGATTTTTAATCGGATTGGCCATAACTTTATCAAATAAAACATATTCTACATCAGATTTTCTAAGCTGTTCTTCCAAACTGTCCAAATAACCGTATCTTTTTACAGAAGTTCCTGCGCTGGTAACAATCAAAGCCTTTTTACCCGGCAACGGCTGGAGGTGCAAAGACTTCAGCTGTCCTTTGCCAAATAAAATTTTCGTCGGCATATAATAATTAAAATTCATATTGGTTTCCTCCTTTATTTTCATTCCGGGTTTCCTCACGGAATCGTTTGAACATTCGTTTCATCTATACCTTTGAGTTAACTTGAGGCCTAATAAATTCGAAGAACCATTCCGTTTAGCATAATCAATTAAAAAAGAACCATAAATCAATTTTGTTGTTTGTTTTCCCATTGACCTGGAGTATACTCTAAGGTATAAGTAAAGTGACTACGTATAGAGAACCCACCGAATTCATCAAGCTTGATTTGAGGAGTCACATCTACCGGAAATAACAAAACTCGATACTTTGCCAATTTAAAAATGAAAGAAATGAGGGATTTACGATCATGGGATTAACGATCAAACAAGCGGCCGAAAAGATGAATCTAACAGTGTATACGCTCCGGTATTATGAGAAAGAAGGTTTATTGCCCTTTGTTGAACGGGATCATACCGGTAACCGTTCTTTTACGGAGAGTGATCTGGAATGGTTATCATTGATTTGCTGTTTAAAAAACACCGGGATGCCTATTAAACAGATCAAACAATATATCGGTTGGTGTCTGGATGGTGACGAAAGCTTGGCGTCCCGCAAGAAAATGTTGGTTGAACACCGCCAGGATGTATTGAAACAAATCAACGAACTCAAAAAGAATCTGGAAAAAATCGATTATAAAATCGCTCATTACGAGAACTGTAAAGGGCCTGTGGTAACGGTGGCAGCCGTGGCTGCCAAGGAAAAAATCATCACAGCCGCCGCCAACTTATAAAATTTACGAGCTTCCATAAAGCCGCTGCCTCCGCAACGCCTTTATGGAAGAAAAATTGGTTCATTCCCTTTTTACGGAAGTTTATTGCCGGCAGCCAGGTAAATCTGATACCATTCTTCCCTGCTTAGGCTGATTGTCGACGCCTTGCATATATCCTTGAGGCGTTTGACATTGGTTGTACCCACAATCGGCTGGATTTTAGCAGGATGCCTTAAAATCCAGGCAATAGCGATTGCGGTATTGGCTACCCCTTTCGCTTTTGCCAGCTCGTTAATTTTCTGGTTCAATTCCGGAAATTTGGGGTTATCCAAAAAAACACCCTCGAAGAAGCCGAATTGGAATGGCGACCAAGCCTGAATCGTAATATCCTTCAGGCGGCAGTAGTCCAAGATACTGCCATCCCTGTCGACGGAACGGTCGATCTCCATATTCACATTGAGTCCCGCATCAATCATTCCCGTGTTGGTGATACTGAATTGTAATTGATTAATGATTAATTTTTGTTTCACATATTTTCGAAGCAACTCAATCTGCATGGGATTTTGATTACTTACCCCAAAATAGCGCACCTTACCACTATTCTCCAGGATAGTAAAGGCTTCGGCAACCTCTTCCGGCTCCACCAAGGTATCCGGGCGATGCAGCAACAAAATATCAATATACTCGGTTTGCAACCGTTTGAGACTTCCTTCGACGGCTTCCAGAATATGTTCTTTGGAAAAATCGAAGTAGCCCTTCCGGATTCCGCACTTGGTTTGAATGATTAATTTTTCGCGAAGGATCGAATTCATTCCGACAGCTTGGGCAAAGGTTTCCTCAGCTTTTCCGCCGGCATAGATATCGGCATGATCGAAAAAATCGACCCCCTCTTCCAAAGCCGTATGAATAAGCGTTGCAGCTTCCTTCTGTGAAATATCCGCAATCCGCATGCAACCTAGCGCAATCTCCGGAGCATCGACGGCGCCATTCCCAATATTTATTTTTTTCAACAACATCACCCCATTTAAATAAAGTTGTTATCGACTCATTTACATTTTTTACTTTATACCTTCGAGCTTACTATAAGTCAATGGTTTTGTACTTTCATAATGATTTCTCAATTACGATGTTCCAGACATGCTGCATAATCATTTGTGGAGTGTGCAATGAAAAGCCAATATTGTCAGTCATTGCCCCTTTTCTAAGAAGCGAAAACTTCCGGCCATCTTTTCAAGGATATTAAGGATTTTGGCCTTATCGAATTCTTTAATACCCTGATCAGGGGAATACATCCCGATATTGGTCGAGTGGATCGTATATTCGACCCCATAACACTCTTCGCCGCGTTTGGTACGATAACTGACTGTTTCGTAAATATTCCCCGCTCCGGCATCTGAAAAGGTGAACCTGGTAAAAGGAACCCCATGAATCGTAACCTGCTCCATCCGGGCGCCATATCCTTGAGGTTTTTCAAAGCATTTCTTTACTGCCTCAGGATTACTGCTTTGACCGATGGTAAAGGTGGCTCCGCTGAAATTAGTCTGCGGCAGATATGATTTGGGGATAGTTACCATGGCTAAAACCATTCCCAAGTCCGTTGCTCCAACCCGCCAATCAGTCGAAAAGCCCATCCCTTTTCCAGATACTCGAAATTGGTTTGGATACTGAAAGGAAAAGTTTTTCCCGTCATCCGTGAAAAGTACTGTTTTCCGGTCAATCGGACGAACAGTCCCTGCAACCCCGTCGCTACAAATGATTTTACCATTTTCTGAAACAAAAGCATTGGCGCCTTTACTCCAAAATTCAATTTTCCCATTGCTATATCTTGCCCCGGAAGCCGCAACCACCTGCGGCAACATAAACTTACGTCCATCCGGCAGTGAGATTTGGACTTTTCTATCCAGATAAGTGACTTTGACAATTCCTTCGCGGCAATAGTAAGTCAATGTATTCCGGACATTGGGGCGCTGATACAAAGAGAGATGGCTGAAAATGCGTTCTCCCAAGCTTGTACCCGCCACCAAAAAGGCTAAAAAGACTACTCCCATCAGGAAAATATTACTTCTTTTCATATTTACAAACGTATCCTTTCCGAAAATTTTGACCGAAGGCTCATCCTATTTTGGGGAAAAAGATATCTTTTTAAACCGGAAGCCCCCCGCGAAATTCCCTTTTAAATTTTCGTAATGGAATCAGTGTTACTTCACCACGCTTACTTCATTCCTCCTGTTGATTATACTGTCTTTTTTAGTGGGGGCACAAAACAAATCATTGAATTTTCTTCCTCAAAATACTAAAATGAATAGTTGCATGCACCTTTGAAGAAATCAAAATTATAATAACGGGGGTTAACATGATCAGATTTGGTGTGGTAGGTACAGGATGGATTACGGAAGCTTTTATTAAAGCCGCAAGTTTAGATGAAAGATTTCAATTAGCGGCCGTTTATTCGAGGACCCAGGCGCGGGCATTGGAATTTGCCGAAAGATACGCCGTGAAACATATCTTTACTGATTTAGAGGAAATGGCCAAAAGCGAAACCATCGATGCGGTATATATCGCTAGTCCCAATTGTTGCCATGCCCGGCAAGCCATTTCATTCATGAATCACCAAAAACATGTGCTCTGTGAAAAACCGATCGCTTCCAACGTTAAGGAACTTCTGAGAATGATCGAACTTTCCAAAGCCAATCAGGTAGCCCTGATGGAAGCTCTAAAAACTACTGTTTTACCCAACTTTCACGCCCTTCGTGAGAATTTATCCAAGATCGGAAGAATACGCCGTTTTTTTAGCAACAAATGCCAATATTCCTCCCGCTATGACGACTACAAGGCCGGAAAAACTCCTAATGCCTTTGACCCGAAGCTTTCGAACGGCTCATTGATGGACATCGGTGTATATTGCATTTATCCCGTAGTAGCCCTGTTTGGTAAACCGGATAGTTTAGAGGCAAGCGCCGTCTTCCTCGACTCCGGGATTGACGGTGAAGGAAGCCTGGTTTTACATTATCCCGATAAGGAAGCGGTCATTATCCATTCAAAGATTGCCGACTCAGAGCTTCCGAGTGAAATCCAAGGAGAAGGAGGTAACATCATCATTGATAAGATTTCGACGCCGCAAGAAATTGAAATCCGTTACCGGAACGGCCTGCGGGAGGACATATCGAGGAAGCAGACGGAAGAATTGATGTTTTATGAAGTACAAGAGTTCATCCATTTGATTGAAAATCACCAAATCGAATCCCAAATAAATTCCCACCAACTTTCCCTGACGGTCATGGAAATCATGGATGAAGTCCGTAAGAAAATTGGTTTGGTTTTTCCGGCGGACGATGCTTCTTGACATTCCCTTCTTTTGGAGTATAATATGATTAATTTAAATTTGCGGGGGAACTCGCGTTCGCAAAGTACGCAAACGCGTTTGAGTTGAGAAGGTTAAAACCTGACCCCTTGAACCTGTCGGTTAACACTGTCGTAGGGAAGCAAATCATTTACTTTATTGTATTTGATCAAGTACTTGCCTATTTCGGGGTAAGTGCTTTTTTATTGATCATCGTAGGAAACACAATTTAATATCATTCACATGCGGGGGAACTCACGTTCGCAAAGTGCGCGAACGCGGTCGAGTTGAGAAGGTTAAAACCTGACCCTTTGAACCTGTCGGTTAACACTGTCGTAGGGAAGCAAAATTTAGGAGCGCTTTCTACCGGGAGCGCTCTTTTTTATTCTACAACAAAGGAGAAAATCATGAAAAAAGTTCTTTCGATCGCCGGCTCGGACTGCAGTGGTGGGGCCGGTATCCAGGCCGATTTAAAAACATTTTCGGCTCACGGCGTATTCGGCATGAGCGTCATTGTATCCGTTGTCGCTGAAAACACCAGCCGGGTCTTGGCAATTCAAGATGTTACCCCGGAAATGATCCAGCAACAAATCGACGCCGTTTATGAAGATATCGGTAGCGATGCCGTAAAAATCGGTATGCTTTCGGGGCCCGCAAGCATGGAAGCGGTCGCCGCAAAACTCCGGCAATACAAGCCCGGCAACATCGTCATTGACCCGGTGATGATGGCTAAAAACGGCTGTCCCCTCATGAACCCGGATGCCATTAACACATTGATCAAAGTTATTATCCCGTTGGCCGATGTTCTAACACCCAATCTTCCGGAGGCTGAAAAAATCACCGGCCAATCCATATCCTCCACTGCGGATATGGAGAAAGCCGCGGTAGCAATTTACCAAATGGGTAGCAGGAATGTTTTAATCAAAGGAGGGCATGCCGCGGGAGATGCCTTGGATGTTTTATATGACGGCAGACAATTTTATCATTACAATGCCAAACGCATATCCACCAAAAACACTCACGGCACCGGCTGTACCTATTCCTCGGCAATTGCCGCCAATCTAGCCTTGGGAATGAACTTGCCGGAAGCGGTGAAACAAGCAAAACACTATGTTACGACCGCTATCGAACATGCCTTATCCATTGGCAAAGGTTGCGGCCCAACCCACCATTTTTATGAGCTTTATCAACACGGATTGAAAGGAGTTCGTTCCGATGAATTATAAAACCCAAATGGAAGCCGCCAAAAAAGGCATCGTTTCAAAAGAGCTGGCGCGGGTCGCCAAAGATGAGGGATTCCCAGAGCAAGAATTACTCTCCCTGGTAGCCACCGGACAAGTCGCCATTCCCGCAAACATTCACCACCAATCTTTGCATCCAAGCGGCGTCGGCCATGGACTCCGGACAAAAATCAATGTCAACCTCGGTATTTCCGGTGACTGCGCCGATTATCACGCGGAGATGGAAAAAGTCAAGCTAGCTATCAAATATGGCGCGGAAGCCATCATGGACCTAAGTAATTACGGCAAGACCCATGAATTTAGAAAAAAACTGATTGAATACTCTCCTGCCATGATTGGCACGGTCCCGATCTACGATGCAGTCGGCTACCTGGATAAAGATTTAAAAAACATCACGTCACAAGACTTTTTGGAAGTTGTGCGTCTCCATGCCCGTGAGGGCGTTGATTTCATGACCATTCATGCGGGTCTCAACCGCCGGGCCGTTGAAATTTTTATGCGTGAAAAACGGCAAATGAATATCGTTTCACGGGGCGGATCTCTGCTGTTCGCTTGGATGAAAATGACCGGCAATGAAAACCCTTTCTTTGAATACTATGATGATCTTTTAAATATCCTGCGTCAATATGACGTCACCATCAGCCTAGGCGATGCGCTTCGCCCCGGCAGCATTCAGGACTCGACAGACGCTTCGCAAATCACCGAGCTGATAGAGCTTGGAAACTTAACACGACGGGCCTGGCAACAGGATGTACAAGTGATGGTGGAAGGACCGGGCCATATGGCAATGGACGAAATCGCCGCCAATATGACGCTGGAAAAACGCCTGTGCCATGGTGCGCCATTCTATGTATTAGGACCTTTGGTTACCGATATCGCACCCGGGTATGATCACATCACTTCCGCTATCGGCGGAGCCATCGCCGCAGCAAACGGTGCCGATTTTCTCTGCTATGTGACTCCCGCCGAACATTTGCGACTACCTGATTTACAAGATGTAAAGGACGGCATCATCGCTTCCAAAATAGCCGCTCACGCGGCGGACATTGCCAAAGGAGTAAAAAATGCCCGCAACATTGATAATCGTATGAGTGAGGCCCGTCGCGTTCTAGACTGGGATGAAATGTTTAAACTGGCACTCGACGGTGAAAAAGCCAAAACCTATTTCGAAAGTATTCCGCCAGAAGATAAACAGAGTTGCTCGATGTGCGGCAAAATGTGCGCAGCCAGAACCATGAACCGCATTTTAAACGGACAAGATGTTGAATTGAAATCCAATCTGTCCAAAGAAGGAAAGGAATCGATATGAGAGAATACCTCGCCATCCCCATCCAAATCGGGCAAACCTTGGAGGAACTCCGGCAAAAAAAGCCCATTATCCATCATATTACCAATTATGTAACCGTCAACGACTGTGCCAATATTGTACTGGCTATCGGCGCATCGCCAATTATGGCCGACGACATCGGCGAAGTCGAGGCCATTACCGCTATTTCCTCCGCTTTAGTCCTCAATATCGGAACCCTCAATCAAAGAACGATTTCTTCGATGTTGGCGGCGGGAAAAAAGGCCAATCAAAGAAATATTCCGGTAATACTGGATCCGGTGGGGGCCGGAGCATCGGAGCTGCGCAATCAAACAGTGACCCGGTTGTTGGAACAAGTCAAAATCAGTATCCTGCGGGGGAATATGTCGGAAATTCGCTTTATTAGTGGTTTAGAAGCTTCGACGAAAGGAGTTGACGCTGCCGAGAGCGATATCGCCAAAAGTGACCAAAGCGGTATGGAAATCGCGAAAAGCCTGGCCAAGAAACTAAATGCTGTGGTCGCCATTACCGGAGCCACTGATCTAATTTCCGACGGCAAACGCACTGTACAAATTCAAAATGGCCATCCAATGTTATCGTATGTAACAGGGACAGGTTGCATGAGCACCTCATTAGTAGGCGCTTTTGCCGGGGTGACCTCCGATTATTTTCTGGCGGCATCGGCCGGCATCACCTGCATGGGGATTGCCGGAGAGATTGCCTATGAAACGGCCGGATCCAAAGGTACCGGAAGCTATCACGGGGCTATCATCGACAGTATCAGCACCCTAAACCCTCAAATGATAGTGAAAAAGGCCAAAACCCTTGAATAATCGAGCAGAAACCGAACAACCGCTCATAGAATAACTTTACTTGGAACCAAGGGAGGGATCAAACTATGGACCCAATAATACCAAAGCCTCGAATCGATTATAGTCTTTACCTGGTCACGGATCAGGATTTGATGAGCACCCCCACTCTGGAACAGGCTGTAGAAGAAGCGATTGCTGGAGGATGCACCTTAGTCCAGTTACGGGAGAAAAAAAACTCATCTCTGGATTTTTACAATACCGCCGTGGCAATCAAACAGATCACCGATGATCATGGCGTTCCCCTGATTATTAATGACCGGGTTGATATCGCCTTAGCCGTTGAAGCCGCAGGTGTTCATATCGGTCAGGAAGATTTACCCGCCTCCATTGTCCGGAAAATTATCGGCCCCGGAAAAATCCTGGGCGTCTCGGTTTCCAACCTGGAGGAAGCGATGAAGGCCCGGTTGGAGGGCGCAGATTATCTCGGCGTCGGCGCAATGTTCGCCACCGGAACCAAAACCGAAGCTAAACTGGTAACCATGGAAGAATTAAAACGGATCAAAGCAACTGTTGACCTACCCTGTGTGGTGATCGGCGGCATCAATGAAACAAGCATTCCCTTGTTTAATCACACGGGAATTGATGGAATTGCTGTAGTATCAGCCCTGATTGCCAAAAAGGATATCGTTTCGGCAGCCGGAAACTTGAAAAAGCTATTTTTACAAACAAAGGGGAACTGATTATGGTTCGTTTCAAGGCGGCTATCTTTGATTTAGACGGTACTCTCCTGGATTCCATGGGGGTATGGGAGAAAGTTGATTACGACTTTCTGGCCAAGCGTAATTTGACGGTGCCGGAACAATATGTAAAAACCATCACTCCAATGAGTTTTACAGAAGCGGCGCAGTACACCGTTGATTTATTTCATTTAAACGAAAAAATACCCGATATCATTGGGGAGTGGAATAACATGGTCCTCTATGAATACGGCCATAACATATCATTAAAGCCCCATGCCCGTGAGTATCTTGAATTTCTGAAACAACAACATATTAAAATCGGAACGGCCACCAGCTTGCCAAAGTTGCTTTATGAACCGGTTCTAAAAAACAATGGAATCTATGAATTATTCGACGCCCTCACCTCCACTGCCGAGGTGAGCCGCGGTAAGGAGCACCCGGATATTTACAGGCTGGCTGCCAAAAAATTAGGAGTGGCTCCCGGTGATTGCATTGCGTTTGACGATATATTGGAAGCTATTACTGCCATTAAAGCGGCCGGCATGAAAGCCTATGGAGTCTATGACAGTTATTCCGCCCATCAAAAAGCGGCCATCCTGGCCATAGCGGACGGTTATGTTCGTGACTTTAATGAAATGTTGATTCCATGAAATCAAACCGGTAAAGGGGGCTGTCTCAAAAGTAAATTGTAACGATAAAGAAATACAATATATTGAAGTCAAACCATTCGATGAAGCTATATATTGTATTTCTTATTGATTTTGAATTGCTTTTTAGACAGCCTCTTTTAAACCTTTTGATGAGAGAACTCACTATCAATGATTTACTAACCTTTAGTCTTGATCATTGGCCTGCAGCATAATTTCGGACTAATCCTGATAATTATAATTCAAGTCATAACGGATATTCCAATAGTCAAAGGGTTGATAATCCACATTCATGATGGCAAACTGCCACCGGGTTCCTTTGCCCGGAAATAAATAAACGTCGATGTCTTTGAAAGTTGCCTCCGCCTGCAACCACCAGTTTGTATATTGACCCTTAAAGTAAACCTGAAAATACATCCAGTTGATTCCGTTTATCATAGCGGTGCCATTATTGAAGAAATAGCCCTCTATGACCAGTTGGCCTGCATAATCATAATAGACGCGTTCTGTCTGCCACATCAAACCCGGCACCCCCGGTGCCGCTATTACGACCATTGGCAGCCCAATGATCATTATCAGGGCTAACAAAGCTATCGTTATCAAACGAGGATAGGATTTTCTCTTCACAACCTCTCACCTCAATTCCGTTTTCGCTTTTTCATTCATCTTATTAAGGAATAGGATGGAGGGTGTAGGCCTTTAGCCTATCTTCATTTGTAATACCCCAACTTTTATTAAAGGGATAAGGTTTGTTTCAATTGGATAAAAAAGGAATTTATGCTTCCATTGGCGAATAGGAATCAACTGTCAAATATCCATCCGTACTTGGTTATAATTTGATATAGGGGAGGCCGCGCGTATCATGTTTAAAAAAATTGCCTCGACAATAGAGTCGTCTCTGGATAAATTGTTAAGAGGTCTCCATCGTTTTCCGGAAGCCATTCTCCTTGCCACCCTGACGGTAATGGTACTAATATTCCTCAATCATCTGGGGTCCTTGGACAATACAACAACGATCCGGAGTAATTTAAATAGGCTGGCAGCGGTGCTGGCTTTGGGTATTCCACTTTCTTTAGGAATCCGGCTTCTGATGGAAAGATTGACTAAACTGCATCTGGGAGTTAAAATTATCCTCTATCTTGGAACCGTCACCGGGCTCCTTTTATATTTTTGCTATGAACTTCCGAATTTCTCGATGGTTCCCCTGTCCCGATATCTTGCTTTGACCCTTGCATTTTATCTCATTTTCCTTTTTATCCCCTATTTTTTCCGTAGAGATCACTTTGAGCTTTATTGTGTGGAAATCTTGATCCGTTTTTTGATCACTTACTTTTATGCTGCTGTTCTTTACCTTGGCATCTGCTCAATCGTTTTCACGGTAAACATGTTATTTGCTATCTCCCTAAAAGGAGTCATTTATTTTGATGTATGGCTTGTTGTTGCCGGTATTTTCGCCCCAAGCTATTTCCTGGCTGAAATTCCGCTTTTGGAAAGTGAATTCGACATTGATAGTTACCCCAAAGTCCTGAAAGTACTGTTCCTTTATATCGTTGTTCCGATGATGATCCTCTATTCCGTAATTTTGTACGTTTATTTTGTAAAGATTATCATCGCCCGGAGCTGGCCGGCAGGAATTGTTTCCAATCTGGTGCTTTGGTATGGTCTTATTTGCAGCGGGGTATTTTTCTGCATTTATCTCCTGCATTCCAAGATAAAGTGGCTCCAAAAACTGCTGGCAACTTTCCCCGGGTTTCTCCTGCCCTTGCTGGCCATGATGTTTTTGGCGATGGGCATTCGCATCCGTGCTTACGGCATCACTGAAAGCCGCTATTTTGTTGTCATCGCCGGCTTGTGGATCACCGGCTGGATGCTTTATTATTTGTTGGCGAAAAAAGTCCGCAACATTTTCTTACCGGTTTCCCTTGCCTTTTTAGCGGTTTTCTCAGTCATTGGCCCTTGGAGCGCTTATTCCATATCGAAATGGGATCAAAACAGACGGTTCACAGCTATCTTAATGAAATATAACATGATCGATGGTGAAAAACTGGCGAAACCGAACCGTCCCATCACTCCGGAAGAGAAGGCCCAAATCATTTCCCTCCTGTCCTACTTCAAATATTCCCATAGCCTACATGATTTAAAATACCTGCCGGAAAATTTCAAGCTGGGTGAAATGGCAACGGTTTTTGGATTTCAATGGGATCCGGATACCGCCCCCGACCGCGATGGGAAATCTTTCTTCAGTTATCAATATCAAAACCCTAAAAATGGCCAATTAACCAATATTCGCGGTTTTGATTATTACATTGATATTCCCCAGACCAATATTATTAAGACGGATCTGGGGGGGAAAATCCTGATCACCTATAGTTTAGAGACCCAGGAATTAACCGTCACTGTTCAAAATCAGGAACTTTATCGAAAAAAAGTATCCGGTATTGCAGGTCAGTTCTTTAAAAACGGCAGTCCGCCGCAAGAAAAGCAGATTACATTTTCGGACGAAAATAAACGGGTCCAAGTTCTTTATAACTTCGACTTCATTTATGGGCAAAGAGATTTGGCCAATGACGATATTCGTATCAATTCTATGAATTTTAAGGCCTTTATCCGGCTGAAATAAGATTTACTCCGGAATCATCCATTATTCCGAGATATCAAATAAATGACTATACAAGTTAATGTCTTACGCTTTTCTTTTAAAGAGCATTTGATCTTTGAAATCAATCATGATAAGATCGGAGAAAAGAAATTGAAGGAGCAAACGATGGATCGTTTATTGTTTGGTATATCCGGCCTTCCCGTAGGAGACGGGGCAACCAAATTTAACTATAAAAGCGGTATCACCTATTTAAAATCTATCGGCCTGGATGCCATGGAGCTTCCCTTTGTCCGCAACGTCAACGTCACTGCCAAAAACAAAGATGAAATATTCGAAGAAAAAAAAGCCAATGATTTCTATCTCTCCGCCCATGGTTCTTACTTCGTCAATCTGAATGCCGATGAGACCGAAAAGCAGGAACAGTCCATGGAAAGGATCATCAAAGGAGCCAAGGCTTTGGAATCGGTTGGCGGCAGAAGCTTGATATTTCACGCCGGCTTTTACCTTAGCGATTCCCCGGCGGATACTTATGCCACGATTAAAGAAAACTTGCAGAAACTGCCCGACTTGGGGGTGAACTATAGGCTGGAGACTACTGGGAAACCCACTCAATTCGGGAGTCTGGACGAGCTAATCTCTTTATGCAAGGAAGTGCCCAATTGCCGTCTTTGTGTGGATTTCGCCCATATTCACGCCAGAAGCAATGGAGCCCTCAAGAAATATGAAGACTTTGCCGAACTTCTTTCTAAAATCGATGAAGGTTTGGGTAAAGAAGCTTTAAACGATATGCACATTCATCTCTCCGGCATTCAGTATACTCCCAAAGGGGAAAGAAACCACCTGGAGTTTAAGGAGAGTGATTTCCAATATTCCGCCTGTCTGAAAGCGCTGAAAGATTTTGATGTGAAGGGCTGCATTATTTGTGAAAGTCCGATTCTGGAAAAGGATGCGTTGTTACTGAAGGAGATCTATGAGGGACTTTGATTAATTACTAAATCCGCCATGTCTTGGCTCCACCGATTTGGCGGTTACGCAACTCCATCGGAGTTTCACTGGCCTTTTCCAGGATAAACTCCTGACATTCGGGGCGGATATCCATTTTGGACGCCAGTTCCAAAAATTCGCTGACATCCCTCCGGGTGACATTGGCAACGCTTTTCACTTCTTTTTCCCGGCTAAAGATGGCCCTGATCATCCATTTTTGATTTTCTTTTATATTGCCTATCTCAGTTAATACCATTTGCCTTCATGAGCATCGATGCCCTTTGATTTGGGCTAGATCCATTCCAACTTCTCTTTGGTGAATTCGTCCCTTATGTTTCCCGTATTTAATGTGGTATCCGGTTCAAACAACAAAATTTCACATTCGTTTTCCGCATAAGGTTTGTGTTCTTTCCCTTTTTCCACGATGAACAATTGCCCTTCACGCAGATTTACAGAACCGTCCCGGAAATCAATTCTTAAATTGCCTTTGATTACGATAAACACTTCATCGGTTTCGTCATGCCGGTGCCAGGTAAAATGGCCTGCCACTTTTACAACCTTAAGGTAATAATTATTGAGCTTTCCGATGATTTTGGGCGCCCAATGGTCACTAAACAATGATAATTTATGACGAAGATCAACCGCCTGATATTCCATCATTCATTCCTCCCAATAAAATAACGATCTTCCTCTAGATCCTGTAAATACACATATTCCAGTTCCTTTTGGGATTTTAACCCTTCGACGGCCTCTTCGGCTTCCTTGCGGCATTGGCCGCAGGCATGCCACGGGATTAACACCGCTCCAATCCGGTTGCCCTTACGGTGATATTTGTCGGCAGTGGAAATAATGACCCGGTAACCGCTGCAATCAGGGCAACGCCGGATTTCTTCCTTCTGCTCTTCCGTGATCTCATCGGTATCGTAGTAGATGCGCCGCTGGCGTTTGAAAACCGGTCCTGAGCCAAAGATCCTGTCCAAATCCAGCTCGCCGCGTTTCTGCCACAGCTCCTGCAAAAAGCCCACCGTCCTTCGGACCGCTTCCTTCACTGCCCTTGAGGACTCCCCCGGCTGGGCATCGGGTTCCCGGACCGCCGAATAGTCGAGACCTGCCAAGGCCAGGATTAATCCGACATTGACATAAGGCAAGGCTCCTTCAATGGAATAACCGCCTTCCAAAACCACGATATCGGGCTGAAGCAGTTCCGTCAGCCTGGCATAGCCCTGGGCGGTTACATTCATATTGGTTAAGGGGTCCGTATAATGATTATCCTGTCCGGCGGCATTGATCACGATGTCCGGTTTAAAATCGGCCAGCACCGGCAAAACCAAATTTTCCAAACCATACAAAATTTCACTATCGCCGCTTTCCGGCGGCAGGGGGACATTGAGCGTCAATCCATAGGCCCCCGGGCCCCCCAGTTCGCTCACATCTCCGGTTCCGGGATAGAGAGTACGCCCATCCTGATGCATGCAGATATGTAACACATCCGGATCATTGTAATAAATATCCTGGCTGCCGTCGGCATGATGGGCATCCGTATCGACAATGGCGATTTTCAAATGACTGCCGTAAACATGCCGTAAATGTTCAATCATAATGGCTTCGTTATTAATGGCGCAAAAACCACGGGAACCATGAACTAACCGGTGGGAATGATGCCCGGGCGGCCGCAACAATGCAAAAGCGCGATCCACTTCATGTTTCATTACTTTTTCAGCTGCCGTAATAGTGCCCCCGGCAGCCACCAGATGGGACTTGGTAACAATCGTTTTCACATCGGGAATGCAGATGTGAGCCCGCTGGACGTCCAGTTCGCCGGCAACTCCCGGATTATATTCCACCAGCCCGGGGATGTCCAGTAAACCTTCTTCCAGGATCTGATCCCGGGTATAAAGCAACCGTTCTTCCCTTTCCGGATGATCGGCACTGATGGCCCAGTCGAAAGCGGGAAAAAAAACCAGTCCCAATCGTTTAGCGGCGCTTCTCATTTGGATGACTCCTTCTTTCTTCCGACTCCATCTTCAACTGGCGTAACTCCCGGTCTAACCTGCGCTGTAAGGGAATAGATCCGCCCCGCCGTATGAAATCCGCGAACTACATTAAACACTTCTTCATCGGTAATTTCGATATCCGCACATCCGGCCCAGGCTCCGGTCTTTTCGGCGTAAAGGGCCGCTTTTTCCAGAGCCAAAGCCCGGGCCTGCTTCCCGTCGAAAAGCATGCTCCGCCCAATTTCCCTCATTTCATCCAGTTCCGGGATAACGATTCTTCCCAAGGCCGTATCCGCCCGCAAATGAATAGCCGCAGTCGGACGGCTGGCCGCCGCACCGATGGCGTTGGCCGCTTCGGCATAGGGTAATACCTGATAGTCAAGGCTCATTCCGGCTGCAATTTTAGGAATGAAATAACCGGCGGGGCCTCCCATTCCAATAATTTTAGCGGGCTTCAAGTCCCGTGGCGCCAGCACTTCCGACACGGTATAGACCGGTATCCGGTTTAGATAATCCAATACTTCCCCGATTCCATTCAGCGCTTTTTCACAAAATGCATCGATAATCTTTTCGGCTAAGGCCAGGGGATTGAGTCCCGCTTCTTTTCCCAAACGCTCCAGTCCCGCAAGAGCTTTCTCCCTGTCGCCAAAGGAGGTTTCACCCAGAGCCACCACTGCATCGGTTGGAGTTAAAGCCGGCCCGCCCAAGCAAAACGGCGGACCTTCCCTTTCCGGACCGATTTGCAATTTCCGTTCCAACCAATAAACCCGGCTGTCCCCGCCTAAACCGAGGGAACGGGTGAGCAAAGCAGGCACTAAAGTCCGGTATCCGGCGATGATGGCTCCATCCCGCTCCCCCAGGGGTTCTCCTTCCACCAGAACGGAAATCTCCGTTGTTGTTCCTCCGATATCTAAAGTCACGCTTGTTTGATGACCGAAATCTCCCAAAGCCAGCGCACCCATAATACTGGCGGCCGGTCCGGAAAGTACAGTCTCAATCGGACGGACCTGCGATTCTTCCAACCTCATCGTCCCGCCATCGGCTTTTAAAAGATATACTTGAGCGTCAATACCGTAATCATGGGCAAGTTTCCTGACCATACCGGCAAAATCCGATTGAATATGGGCGATGCCGACATTCAGCAACGCCGTAGTTACCCGGCGGGGAAAGTTAAGTCTTCCCGACAGCCGGTGTCCCAAGGTCACCTGGGCAAAATTTGGAAATCCCTCCCGGGCCAATCTTTCCATCGCCAATTCGTGTTCGGGGTTACGAACCGCAAATTTACCGACGATAGCCAAGGCCCGGACTCCTTTTTGAGCGATTTCCCCCATCGCTTGCCGTACTTGTTCCAATTTCAGCGGGGCTGTTTCACGGCCCCGGTGATCCATGGAACCATTCACCGGATAAATGGGAAATGGAAACCCCATATCGGCCAGACTCACGCCGGGTCCCGGAGAGACAATAGCCGCCGCAGGTTCACCCCGTCCTTCCGCGATGGCATTGGTAGTTAACGTTGTACTAAGATGAAGGCTTAAATCTTTCGGTTTATATTGGGAATTCGCATGAAGTATTTCTTCTAAAACGGTTCGTGTACTATCGAGTAAGTTTTGATGATTCGTGGGGCATTGGGCGATGTCAACAAGGCGCCCCGCTTCCAATAATGCGGCGTTGGTGTTGGTACCGCCAACATCAATCCCGATGATGCGCGACATAACAATCACCTTGATCCAAAGTTTTCTTGGATCTAGTATTCACCTTTTCCAGACCATTTCCTTCCATTCTTCCCCGAAATAACTCATGGTCAAAGTTTAAAAATGTTATCATTCGAAAAAAGGATAGGAATGCCACTTCTACTAAAGGAGCTAAATCAATATGTCCTTAAGATTCATTTTACACTTAACGACATCCTCTCTCTTTCTTGTATCTCAAAAAAAGGCTGTCTCAAGGCACCATACAAGCAGATCTACAATATACAACGAGCGCAAATTCCTGCCATAACGATATATTGTTTATCTCAAGATTTTAAAATACCTTTTGGGACAGCCCTTGATCAAACATGGAAAATGACGAACTTAAAATTCAATGACGCTTTTGACGATATCTTGTTTGTTTTTAACCGATATATCCATCGCTTGAGGTATTTCAGCAAATTGAAAGGTATGCGTTACGATTTCTTTTAGAGGAATCATCCCGCTTTCCACCGCCTTAATCGCCGCCGGATAAAAATTACGGTACCGAAAAACAGTTTGGATGGAGGCTTCTTTCGAAATCAATTTTCCAAAATCATATTGGATGGTTGCTTCCGGGGCCATACCTACTAAAACAATTCTACCGCCTCGTTTGACCAAATCGGAAGTTTGTTGGGTGGTGATTTTATTGCCCGCTGTTTCAAAAACCATATCCACTCCTTGCCCCTGGGTGAGCTCCATCACAGATTCGGCTACATTCTGTTCATCCGCCTTCAACACCTGGGACGCGCCCAGCTGTTGCGCCATTTTTAATCTTTTGGGAATGACATCCGCCACGTATACCGTGGTGACACCCATGGCTTTAAGGGTCATTAAAGTAACCAAACCGATACACCCGGAGCCGAGCACCATTGCCGAATCCCCGATCTTGGCTCCCCCTTGACTAGCGGCGTGAAATCCCACAGCCAAAGGTTCGATCAAGGCGCCCTCGATCGTACTCATACCGGCAGGAAGCTTAAATACCATATCCGCAGGATAGGCAAGATATTCGACAAAGGCCCCGTCATAGGGAGGAGTCGCCATAAATACAACATCCTTGCAGAGATTGTATAAGCCTTTTTTGCAAAACTCACATTTCCCGCAAGTATGACCCGGCTCCATCGTCACGGTGTCGCCTGCCTGAAAAGCGGTTACATTTTTTCCAACTTCGACAACTTCGCCACTGCTTTCATGCCCGAGAACCAACGGACTTTTTACGATAAAATCCCCGATTCTGCCATATTCGTAATAATGAATATCCGAACCACAGATCCCTACGTGTTTGACCTTAATCAAAACCTCATTCTCTTGAGGAACGGGTATCACCCGCTCTTCAAACACAATTTCCCGGGCTTTGGATAGCACAGCCGCCTTCATTTTGGAGTTCATGCTTTCACCTGCTTTATTAAATTTTTGTAGCAAATTTCATGATTCGATGACGGCCATGGCATGGCCCATAACTTTCGGGACGCGAAAACTGGCGTACCCTTCCTGATAAACAAAGGGAAGTTCTTCTTTTGCCGGCGCCAAATAAACCTTAACCGGCGGGGCCTGTGTGGCATTCAGCCAACGGACTTTAACTTCCACATCATATAATGGAATAATATCTTCAATAATGTCGATTTCAGCCCGGCGCTGGGGTATGTAATGCAAAATATGCACTATTTGGCGATTGCCTTGGGTTAATACAGTCGCCTCGGCGGTAGACGGCAGATTTGTAACCAAAATAGGCTTGGTCAAAAGCAAGTCTAAACAATTTTTAATTACACTCTTATAGGTCTTATATCCGGTTTCCCGGTATGCTTTAAAGAGGGGATTGGCAACATAGATTACCCTGCCTTGCTTTGTAATTAACGGATCATTGGTTTCCTTCAAAACAGGCGGAGTTTGGCGATGGGAACAGAAAGAATTCCAAGACCGGTTAAAATAGGGATGAACTGCGGTAGCCAGTATCTCCGCTCCTGCTTTGGCGGTTATGGCTGTTCCCTGGGAATATAAAACATAGGGATATTCCGGATGTAATCCCGCTGCGATGCTGTCATCCAACCGGAGATAATCAATTGGATAAGGAGCCGTTCCGCAATAATCCGCCGGAAAATCGGAAAAGGCAAACCGTTCTTTCCCGGGCGTTAACCCGGATTCCCCGGTAAGGATCAAGGAGCCCCCCAGTTTTAAATACTCTTCAACCTTTTGAGCCAGTCCGGAGTCGAATGGAATTTCGTCCGGGGCAATTAAAACTTGATAATCTTTAAACTCCGAAGTGCTATCCAACAGATGGAACTGTTGTTGCAACTCCAGAAGCATTTGGGCGGCTCCCTCATCCGAAACACTACCCGGATGTCTACCAAGCAGTCCGCCCTCGGAACGGGTATTGATCAACAAACCGATATCCGCGCTTAGCCTCGTTTCTTTACACCATTCCTCTTTCCGGGCAATATCCGCAAACACTTTTCCGATAAAATCGTACGTCACCGGGTCCAGACGCCCGTTTGGATGCAACTGGTCACCGACCGAACATTTCGCGCCTGTGGCCAGCATCCGGTAACATTCAAATTCCAAGGCAGCCTGGTTTTTTAAACCGCCAAAGTCACCCCAGGAGGTATGAAACCTGCCGTTCATTCCCACAATTTCCTTGCCAAGCGGCTGGCAATAGCGGGCATACATTGGAAAATGAAGATAACCCCATTCGCCTGAAGGTAAAGACTCAATTTCCAAATGAGTGAAGTATTCCAGTTCGGAACGGAGGTTGATCCCGGGGTCATTATCCAAGCGCATCCGGCCGTTAAACAAAATAGTAGCCTTTTGAACCTTGGAATGGACCAACTTTTCCAGTCTTTCCATGGCTTTCTTCTCCACCAGCCGGTTATGTTCCAGCCGGTCTTTTTCAAGGGCCGGATTAAGTCCTAATTTCTCCATACTGGTTAAACAATGATTGCAAACACACCCCTGCGGGTTTTGAAAAAAAATATCAAACCAAAAACCATCGACATCATAACGATCGATAATTTCGCTTACTTGAGCTTCGACATAATCCATATACGGACTGTTCATGCATAAAAAATGCCAACTGGTATAATCCGCTCCGAAGGGTTCGCGGCCAATCAACTTGCCCCCAGTATCCACCTGAAGCCAATCGGCATGCCGCGCCGCTTGTTCATCCCAGACAATGGTATAATATATCGGGCAACGGATTCCTTGCGAATGCAACGCTGCAATCATTTCACCCATCAGATCGGTTCTTTCCAGGTGAGGGTGGGGCACGCCCACTTTGGTGGGATAATAGCTGAATCCATGATGACATTTGGCAAATATGTTGATCGAATTCACCTGAGCCTTCCCAAGAGTGGTCGCAAACTCCGCGGGATCAAAATCAGCGGCGACCCCCCTTATCAAAGGTGAAGTATGAAAATCTAAATGTATTTGGCGAAAGGGTTGCGATTCCATGCTTTTGGGCTCCTTTTTCCTGCAAAATTCAAAGTCAATTTTTTCTTACAACACGCAACTTCCCTAGTAAAACGTTCTCTAAATAACCACTCAATGATTATGAACGTTTTACTTAAGTAGAGGGTATCTTCCTCATTTCTGATTGCCTTTATTTACGATACGCTTTGCTAGATTTCAAAACCACGAAACGAATCGATAGAGAGTTTCCTTGCGATGCTGTTACATTTTAACCGCACCGGCAGTAATACCCCGGACAAAATTCTTCTGGAAGAGGATATAAACCATGACTAAAGGCAGGGTGGCAATGGAGATCCCCGCCAATGTGGTGGTCCAATCACGAATATAGACACCCTGAAACAGCATTAAACCTAAAGGCAAAGTCATTAAACTTTTGCTCTGAATAAAGACCAGCGCAAAAAGAAACTCATTCCAGATCCACACTCCCTGAAAAATCACTATGGTCGACAAACCTACTTTGGCCAAAGGCATAATGATCTTTTTATAGATTTGCACCTCATTGCAGCCGTCTATCCGCGCCGCATCTTCCAGCTCAATTGGAATTGACCGGAAATATTCGGTCAGCAATAGAACCGAAAAAGGGATACCGAAAGCGATGTAAGGTCCAATCATTGCTAAATAGGAATCAATGATACCGATTTCTCTAAGTGTGCTGTATAAGGGAATTAAGGTCACTTGGGCCGGAATCAGAAAACCGGAGACCACGAACAGGAACAAGACAATCTTCCCTCGAAAATGCAGCCTGGCAAATGCATATGCCGCCAAGGAACTTAAGAAAACGATGCCGGCAACGGATATTGCCGTAACCAACATACTGTTCACGAAGAATTGTTTGATTCCGGCATCCCAGGCTTTCAAAAAATTACCCCATTGAATGGTCTGTGGCAAAGCCCAGGGTTGAATGAAAAATTCATAGCTGGTTTTCATGGCGCTGACGATCATCCACAAAAAAGGATAGAGCATAATAGCGGTATAAATTGATAATAAAGAATAGAATATCACTCGAAGAATTTTGTTCATAACCCCCACCTTACTTACCTCTTTTCTCCCGTAACTCGTGAGTCTTGATGGATCTGATCTGAAACATTGTGAAAACCAAAGTGATCCCAAAAAGAATCGATGCAATGGTACTGGCATACCCCATTTTATTCAAAGTAAAAGCTTGCAAATAGATATAATGAGCTAAAACTTCGCTGGCATAATTAGGCCCGCCCTTGGTCATTACAAATATATAATCAAAGACTTTGAAAGAACCGATAATGGTTACCAGGATAGTGGTTGTAATAACATTGCGGATGGCGGGAATGGTAATGTAAAAAAAGTTCTGCCATCTGCCTGCTCCATCAATTTGAGAGGCTTCATAAAGTTCATGCGGAATGCTCTTCATCCCGGCCAAAAGAATGATCATGCAAAATCCGATATACTGCCAACAAGCGGCTATTAATATCGCATAAATTGCCGTATTGGGGTCCCCAAGCCATCCGTGAGGCGGCAGACCAAAAATTTTTAACAAGGCGTTGAGCAGACCCACCAGAGGATCATAAATAAATCCCCATAACAGCCCCACCGCAACGACCGACATGATCATCGGTAAAAAGAACACGGTTTGAAAAAATTTTTTCCCAAATCCGATACCCCGTTCAATCAGCGCGGCTAAGATTAATCCCATTCCAACCTGCACCACTACGGAGCCAGCTGCAAAAATCACATTATTAACCAGGGAGAGCCAAAAAATTTTGTCGCTGAACGCCTCCACAAAATTATCCAATCCGACAAATTGGTGTACGGTGTCGATGGCGCTGAACCGGTAGAAACTGTTCATAAAGTTCTGAATGATTGGATAGGCTATAAAACCTGCAACCAGTAATACCGCGGGCGCTACAAAGCCATATGGGACAAGTTGCGAAGCCAAATTTCTTTTAGGTCGCTCATCCATTCTTATCACTTGTTTTCTTACCCCCAGATCGAATTTAATTTTCAGGCCGGAATTTTAAGTCCCGGCCTGAAAATTACGGTTACTTATAAATGATCGATCCTATTTGTTCTTGTACTTTCTGGGCCTGTTTTTGAACAGATTCCATAACCTGTTCCGGAGTTGAGGTTCCGTTCAACATGGCCTGAATTCCATTAAGATAAACATTGGAGATGGAAATCTCCAAGACCGTATCGAGCCAACCGACCATTCCGTCGGCTTTTTCAATGTCTTCTGAAACCCAGCGCAATTTATCGCTGGCATTGTCGGAAGTAACACATCCCGCGACAGCCGGGAGGCGTTTGAGTTCACCCACCATTTGTTTTTGGGATTTTTGCGAGGTAAAATATTGCAGGAATGTTTGAGCTTGCTTTAAGTTTTTGCTCTTCGGGGAGATGGCGAATCCTATCGGCGCACCCAAAACATAATTTTGATTGCCCTTGCCTTCTTTGATAACCGGCATGCGGAACATGCCGTATTTGGCCTTAAAATCTTTTGGAGCCGCACTGTTAATACCTTCCCACACAGCCATATTCCATGTTCCGCCAAACATCATTGCCGATTTACTGGAAAAGAACAAAGCACGGGCCATATCATTGGAAACCGAGGTCACCGACGGATTAAACAAATCTTTATCCTGTAGTTCTTTTAACTTTTTCAGTGCCAGAACATAACCGGGATTGGTAAATAACTTCCCTTTGGGATTTCTTAATTCATAGTCTTCCATCATTGTTTTTTCGCCGACCAGTTTCTGATTTAAGATCGAAATATAGTGGCAACCCGTCCAGGGTTCAGATACTCCAAAAGCGATCGGAACCAGTCCCGCGGTTTTCAGCTTTTGACCATCGCTGATCAACTCTTCCCATGTACGCGGCGCTTCAAGATCCTGATTTGCAAAGGCGACTTTATTATAGAAAAAATATTTGGCTTCTACCGAATAGGGTACGGCATAGATCTTATTGCCGAAGGTATAAGGAGTTAAAGCGGCCTTCATAAATGCTTTGCCCCAAGCCGAATTGAACGACTTGGTCAAATCGGCAACTTGTTTGGCCCGGACAAACTTTCCGGTATATTCCCCCGCCCATACAAAAAAGATATCCGGCGGATTATTGGAACCGATGGCAACTTGAATGGCCGTTTTGTATGATTCGTTTTCCGCGGTATGAAGCTTAATCTGAATGTCCGGATAAGCTTTTTCAAAGGCGTTGATTACTTTCTGTTCATACTCATTAACGTCTCCCTCAGTCAAAGTCCATACGTTTAAAGTAGTCTTCGCTTTGGCCAAAACTCCGCTGAGTGGAATGATCAATACCAAAAGCAAACTGAGAACAATCATAAAACGCCCGATTTTGATTTGTGGTTTCATTGAAAAATGCTCCCTCCCGTTGTTTTGCTATCAAACTCCCCATGATGATGATTTCGATCGAAAATCATCTTGATCATATCATTTAATATTTCACTTGTGTCATTACCACGGTACTAGTACTAGTAATAAAAAAACCGCTACCCCGGAGAGGCAACGGATGGAAAACTCAACGATGATACTTACATTTAATACCGTGGAATGCCCTATGTTAACCCGGCTTCAGTGGCCATTTTCGCCACAAGAACCCGGTCCCGGACCCCCAGTTTGTAATAAATAATACTGACATAGTTTTTTACGGTTTGTTCCCCGATATAAAGTTTCTTGGCAATTTCCTTGTTATCATACCCTTTAGCGATCAAACTCAAGATTTCCTTTTCCCGGTGGCTTAATTCATTGATCCAGGCAGGCGGGACCGGCTCTTTTGCGAGCATTCTTTCATCAGCCGGTTGAAACAATTTATTGACCAGTTTGGAAGCTACTTTGGGAGCAATCGAAACGACCCCTTCATTTACGGCATGGATCGCCGCTACCAGTTCCGCAGAAGAAACATTCTTCAACAAATAACCCACCGCTCCAAAACGCAAAGCTTCCATAACGTATTCATCATCATCAAAGGTCGTCAGCATCAGGACCTTGATATCCGGAAATTTCTCCAAAATCGCCCGGGTGCTTTCAACCCCGTTCATCTCGGGCATCCGGACATCCATCAGGATGACATCGGGTTCCCGGGAGGCGGCCATATCCAGTGCATCCCGGCCGTTGAATGCCTTGCCGACGATGATGATGTCTTCCGCTTCTTTCTCCAAAACGGTCTTCAGGCTCTCCACAAAAAGAGTTTGATCATCTACCAGTAACACCTTAATCTTTTCCATATGCGACTCCTGTTTGGATTGGGATCAAACCTGCAAGCTTAAAACCTCCGCCTAAACTGCTGGAAGTTTCCAATCTGCCTCCCAACTTCTCGATTCGTTCCCTCATTCCGGTCAAACCGAATCCCTCATGGGCATCATCCGCGCCAATGCCATTGTCTTGGATCAGGATGTGAACCTGATTTCCCATGAAGGAAAAGGAGACCGAGATTTGGGTCGCCCGTCCATGACGCAGGGCATTGGTAATGCCTTCTTGAACGAACCGGTAGACGACCAAATCGACTTCTTCACCAAATTCCAAGGGGGCGTTGCCCAAATTTAAGTTCACTTCGATTTGGGTGGCTTTGGCAAAGGTGGTCACCAAATGATAAATTGCCGCCAGTCCGGTATCCCGGCTCAATTGGACCGGCCGTAAAGCTTGTAAAGTCCGGTGTACTTCGTTCAGACCTTCGTTTGCCTGTTTGTGGGTTAATTCGATTTGCGTGAGCAACTCATTTTCTCCGGGTTTCACCAAATACCTGGCTGCTTTCAACATCATCACCAAATTGGTCAGGGTATAGGCCAAGGTATCGTGAATTTCTCGGGCCGCTCTTTTCCGCTCCTCAAAAACCGCCTGCTGTCCCGCAGTTACCGCATATTCCTGAAGTTGCATATTGACTTGGGCCAGGTGAAAGTTTGCTTCCTGATAATTCTTTTTAATTTCCGTTGCCAAGGACTGATTATCCCGGAGATAGCGAATCATCCCGTTGAATAGAATGGTAAATCCGGCGTAGACTGCAAATGAGAACAAATCTTCTTTGGAAGCAACCGCCAATACCAAGCCCCAAGCATTAACCGGCGAATATTGCAAGTGGATCACCAAACCCAATAACCCGCAAGAAAAGATAATGCCGCTCCAGAGTGAAGTATATTCGAAGATCTCAATGATCAAAATTATCAATAAAGTAAGCTTTACGGCAAGATATCCTCCGAGGGGCAAACCCAGGACTATCATAATGATACTCAAGAAAATCAGAATGGACCAAACGGCTACCGTCCGGCGACGGTAAAAGGGCAGCATGAACGACAGGATAAAGGAAAGGAAAAGTAATGCATAAAATTGATACTCCCATCTCACCGGCAAAAAGGTTCTGATTTCAGGATGCCAATGAAATTGTACCAATACCGCGATATGGGCAATCATAACCAACAGAGGAGTAATCAGCTGAAAAATTGTTTGGGACATCAACCATCACACTCCTCTGGGGAATGACCCTGTTGTCACTGGGTGAAAAGAGCTTATAAACATGCAATATTTTAGATACCATTAAGACAGCTAATGAGTTATATTCCAGCTAAATACGATGAATTCCTTTTGGAAAAATAGATTTTGTATTTGAGGGGCTTTAGCGGAAGTTTTAAGGATAAAGTTTGAAGTCTGAAATCTCTGACTGTTCATGGGGCCAATAAACTTCCTAAATCCCGCAGAGACGTCAGTACCTTTTGGTGCTGCAGACGCAGAGAGGTTGTCCTGAAAATTTTCTTTCCATCTGTTTTTACCCTTTTCATTTCATAACATTCCTTTTTCCTTCAAACTTATATAACTCCTCTCTCCCGTTATCCCATGATCCAACAGTTCGACGCCCATGATTTCCCCGGATTCCTGGAGTTTGAAAATTCAAACCCGTTTCATGGCCTATGCCCTACCTTTACCCTATACTTGGTATGCTTTAATTAACGATATCCTTCTTTTTATCCTCAAATATCACATAAAGAAGGAGATACATAAAAAATGGTGAAATTAAAATTATTACCAGATAATACGAAAGGTGGAACTAAAAATGGGGCAATGGTGGAACAGTATTCCGGTATTTGAGAGAATATTCTGGTATTTTGCCATACCATTCTCCATTGTTTTTTCGTTGCAACTTATTTTAACCATGATCGGTATTGACTGGCATGATAGTGGCTTCGATGTTCACGATGGTTTTGATATCAATCACGATGCCGACTCCATGGACGGATTCCGCCTCTTTACTTTGCGCAACTTCATCATCTTCTTCACCGGGTTCGGTTGGGCCGGAATTTTCGCCGTTCACGCCGGTTTTAACCCCATTATTACTGTTCTTATTGCTTTTATGGTCGGATCGTTCTTAATGTTTGCAGTAACGGGAATCCTTTTCTGCATGACCAAGCTTACCCAAAGCGGCAATATCCGTCTGACCAACGCCGTTAACGCCCCTGGCCGTGTATATCTCCCGATTCCCGGGAAAATGTCCGGTATGGGACAAGTGCAACTTACGATTCAAGGCTCGGTTCGTGAAATGGAAGCCATGACCCATGAAGACGCCTTACCCACCGGCACGCCGGTTACAGTGACCGAAGTTGTTAACGACCAGATTTTAGTGGTTAAGAAAAAGTAATCCTTTGAATGGTCTTTACTATATAAGGAGGTTGAGCAATTGTTCGGCGATCAATACTTTTTGATATTAGTTATTGTTATTGTAGTGGTAATCTTTATAACCTTTGCATCCATGCTGAAGCGTTTCAAACGATGTCCCTCTGACAAAGTTCTCGTTGTCTACGGCAGGACCGGCAAGACCAAGGATGGCAGCGTCCGTTCGGCGACTTGCATTCATGGCGGCGCCGCTTTTGTCTGGCCGGTCATTCAGGATTATCAGTTCTTGGATCTAACTCCTTTCTCGATCGAGGTCAACTTAACCAAGGCATTAAGCAAACAAAATATTCGGGTCGATGTCCCCTCCCGCTTTACGGTAGGTATTTCCACCGAACAAGGCGTGATGACCAATGCCGCCGAGAGATTACTCGGGCTTAAACTGGAAATTATTCAGGATTTGGCGAAAGACATCATCTTCGGTCAACTCCGTCTGGTTATCGCCACCATGGATATTGAAGAGATCAATTCCGACCGGGATAAATTCTTAGCCAATGTCTCCAACAACGTTGAAGCCGAATTGAAAAAAATCGGTTTAAAACTTATTAATGTGAATGTTACCGATATCAAAGACGAATCCGGTTACATCGAAGCATTGGGAAAAGAAGCCGCTGCGAAGGCCATCAATGACGCTAAAAAAAGTGTTGCGGAGAAGGACCGGGATGGATCCATCGGTCAAGCTAACGCTCAGCGGGATCAGCGGATTCAGGTCTCCCTAGCGAACTCGAAAGCAGTTGAAGGTGAAAATCTTGCTAAAATAACGATTGCCAATTCCGAGGCCGATCGGCGCGAAAAAGAGGCTGAAGCCAACCGCAAAGCTACTGCGGCGGAGAAGGTCCAAACTGCCAAATCTCTTGAGGAAGCCTATCAAGCCGAGCAAGAAGCGGAACTTGCCCGTTCGGAACGGGAACGTGCTACTAGAACAGCAGATATCGTAATCCCCGCTGAAATCGATAAACAACAGGTACAAATCGCCGCTGAAGCCGAGGCCGAGAAAACCCGCCGTTTAGCCAAAGGTGAAGCTGATGGAATCCTGCTTGAAATGGAAGCCCGGGCCAAAGGCATTAATGAAATCCTCAGTAAACAAGCAGATGGTTTCCGAAAAATTGTTGAGGCAGCCGGTGGCGATGCCAATAAAGCCGCTATGTTGATGATTGCGGACAAACTCCCGGAGATAGTTAAAACCCAAGTAGAAGCTATTAAGAATTTGAAAATTGACAAAATTACGGTTTGGGATTCGATGGGTAATAACGGTTCACCGACGACCGCCAATTTTCTGGCAGGTATGCTCAAATCAATCCCACCTCTCGATGAACTATTCCGGACTGCCGGTTTACAACTACCGAATTACTTAGGGGAACAGATTAAAGGTGAGTCTTATGCGGCAGCAGAAGAAACCGGTGCCGCTAAAGAAGAAGCCGGATCAGCGATACCAGACTCGAGTTCTCCCAAGCCTCCAGCCAAATAATTCATTCTGAAAACCAGTCAACGAACCTGCTTGCAAAAAAGCAGCCATCTACAAAACATCAGGGCAATCGGTTTGAACATTGCCCTGATTGGTTTTAGTTCGGAATCCGTAGGTGCCGACGCCTTTGCAGCTCATTCTATGAGCTTAGGTGACATTTTTGGGCGCCTCGAAAAGTCACTTAGCCGGTGAAATTCGTGGACCACAATACTGGTCATTCATTTTAGTCGTCATGAATAAAGCAATAACAAAACACCCCGTCCAAATCCCCTTCCCAAATTTCCCAAAAAAATCCATACTTTTTCGCCCTCTCCAATCCCAATCTCCTCAAGCCTTTTTCCCAAAACATTCTCTCTGATAATATTGAAAAATATGGAAAAAACTATTATAATGATATTCATAAATATAAATAATTTTTATTTCCTAACCCAAACTCCAAAAGAAATAGATATATTTCCGTATAACACCCCCTCTGCCCCACATCACCCATAAACCCACTCACTGCTGGGCTTTAAGCCGTAGGGACACCCTTGGGCAAGGCGTTATAAAAAATTGGTCTTCGACCGTCCCGAAATCGAAAAACAACTCCGGCTGTGAGAAAGAAATCTTCCTCCTCATAGGCCAACTCTTGAAACCAAGACGGCATCCGGGGTTGTGGGACAGTGGGGCAAATGGGGGTTGTATAAAATATATCCATGTTTCTTTCATGGAGAGGAACGAAACCGGAATTTTTCGAATAAGTTACTAAAAGAAGGAAGGTTGCGGACTCTTTTAGACTCCGGGGAATCTGTAGGTGCTGGCGGCCTTGCCGCTCGCTTGCGAGCGTAGGTTCCTTTCTGGCCGCTCCAAAAGATGTCACTCAGCCGGTGAAATCGATGGACCATAATACCGGTCATTCATTTTCAGGCGTCATGAATAAGGAAGCCCGCCGGTGAACCCGTAGACCCCAATACCGGTCCTCCATTAAAAAAAGAAAAATAAACTACTTTCCCTTTAACCGCCCCACTCCGGCAGCAGCGCGTCACAAATGGCGCGACCCATGCTGCACTTGCGAAAAAAAGGTTCGGTATATACGCGCAACCCTCGGGTAGATATACGCAACGGTTCGGTATATATGCGCGACCCCCTGCCCTGCGCACTCATCGCCCTGCCCGTTTTTTCCATCCATCGACATTCCGGCGTTCGATTCCGGTCAACCCCGGTTGTTTTTTCAAAAAAGGCAGCGATTAGGGTACCATGATAAAAAAATCAAAAGTTCACAGTTTGAATGCTAATAGCCACCGCGAAAAAAATAGATTCCTTTCTGGTCACTCCAAAAATCACTCTGCCGGCGAAATCCGTGGACCATCATACTGGTCATTCATTATAGGCATCCATGAACAATGCTCTCAATAAAGGCGTTCACTTTATTCTGATCCAATTTCTGAAGCAACCCCAAATGGATGGGTAATCCCGCTTTTTGCATCAGATCACCGGAAGTAATCGTTCCTTTGGGGTACTGCTCCCTGTCAACCACTACCATTTCTTCAATCACCCTTACAGAGCCAAAGTCCGAGAAAAACAAGGACTAAACCGGGTACGTCATTGGCGGCAATATTGAGTAATGCGCTATATAACTGACCATTACCGACATAATGGGCACTTTCCAGCGCATACGTTGAGAAAGTCGTTAATCCGCCAAGAAACCCCGTCATAAACAGTAATTGCACCGTCGGGGAAAGAACATTTCTTTCCGCCAGCGAAAAGCCCAGCCCAATCAGAAAACACCCCAATAAATTAACGCTTAGGGTTCCTATGGGAAAACTATTGCCAAATATCTTTGCCCCCAGTAATGAAAGCAGGTATCTGCAAACCGAACCCAATCCACCGCCGACCATTACCCATATCATATTTATGAACATGGTTGATGCTCCTATCTTTTCAAAGTATTTGTCAAAAGTAAAATTCAAAGGACCGAAAAAACAAAACTCCTATGTCTCGGCATATAGCCAAAACATAGGAGTCATCATCCCTGAGGGCAATTTCGGCGAACTCCATCGCCTGTTCTGTTATTTTTACTATATCATAAAGCTATTCCTTGGCCAAGAGGGTTCTTGGTTACGTTACATGAAATCCACCAAAACTTCCTTCAGGGTCCGTTTCGGCACATGCAGCACTCCCTGGCCGTCTTGATAATACTTCACCGAGTCCTTCAGCACCCCCTGGGTGCTGATATCTTCAGCCACCGGATGTTCCGCCATATACCCCAGGGCAACCACGGTATTAATAACATACTGTTCCGGAATACTTAACACTTCCCTGATCTTATCCCGGTCAATGGCTCCCATCCAGCAGGTCCCCACTCCGTCCTCCCAGGCAGTCAAAAATATGCTTTGGGCGGCGGCTCCCGCATCCAGTTCATAGCCGGCCTTTTTAATTTCAGTATCCGCCAGGATGATAATGAAGGCCACCGGCCTTTCGCCCTCCTTGGGGTCCCCTGCCGGAGCAATGTATGCGGCCCACTTCACATGTTCAAAAACCGCCGCCACCTTATGGGGGTAATCGACAATCATGAACTTTAAGGGTTGCATATTGGAGGCGGTAGGCGCCAGCCTGGCCGCATCCACATACTTTTCCAGCAAAGCCCTTTCCATCGGATCTCGTTTGAACTTGCGAATCGTCCTTCTCTGGGTTGCCGCTTCATAAACCTTCATTCCAAATCACCTACCATCTTTAATATCGACATACCGTCGTCCCACATTTCCTACTCAGAAAATACTCTTGCCCAAATGCCTCTACCCTTTCCCTTAAAAGGTATTCGCTGAAATCTCAGGCCTATTATGAATTGCTTCGAAGCCTAAACGTTCAAAATCCCAAAAGTATGCTAGTTCCCTTTAAGGGCTAGGGTCGGATTTAGGCTCAATTTCATCCTTTCACACAACCCGGCGGGTCCGGGGTTAGGTCAAATCAATCTCTTCGAACTTGGGATTACGCCTTGACCACCTGAATGGCAGCCTCATGCCCGTTAATATCCCACTTTTCAAAACCGCTCTCGGCAGATTCTTCCCTGACCACCGAAACCGCCAGTGTCTCGTCGGCCACATACTTCCCAAAGGCTTCCACCGCCAAGGCTACTTCATCGTCACTGACGAATTTCAGTTCAATGCGATCCGTCAGCTCAAAACCGGCGTTCTTGCGCATGTTCTGAACCTTGGAAACCACCTCCCGGGCCAGGCCTTCCTGAACCAGTTCCTTCGTTAAAGCGGTATTCAGGATCACATAATTCTCCTTACTCATTTCCACCACATAACCCTGCTCTTCACTGGTGCGGATCTCCACATCTTCTTCCTTCAAAGTAACCGGATTACCATTGATGGTAAAATTCAACTCACCGTTGTTCCGCAGGGTCTTCACAAACTCTCCGGCATTCCCTTTGGAGAGTTCCCCTTCGATACCCTTTAAGAATTTACCGTATTTCGGTCCTAAAACCGGGAAATTCGGTTTGATGGTATAGGATACGTACTGGTCGGGGTTCTCCACATATTGAATGGTTTTAACGTTCAATTCTTCCCGGACCAGTCCCTCCATGGGCGCCAGGATCTTTTGCTTTTTCAGATCCACCATGATCTGAGACAGCGGTTGTCTGACCTTGATTTGAACCTTATTCCGGGCCGCCCGGCCTAATGAGACCAGGTCGATCACCAATCCCATATGTTCCTCCAAGTCGGAATTGATGAAGGTTTCGTCCCCCTCCGGATACATTTCCACATGGACCGTAAAGAGCTTCTTACCGTCAGCCTCCAGGTTCTGGTAAATCTCTTCGGCCATGAAGGGCGCGAAAGGAGCTATCAACTTGGCAACAGCCAGCAATACTTCCCACAGAGTCCGGTAAACGGCTTTTTTGTCCTGATTCATTTCCGAAGCCCAAAAACGGTCCCGGGTACGGCGTACATACCAATTGGAAACATCATCCACCACAAAAGCCTGAATAGCCCGGACCACCCGGGTTAAATCAAAAACTTCCATATCGCCGCGGACGCCTTTGATCAGCGAATTCAACCGGGAAATCACCCAGCGGTCGATTTCCGGCCGGTCCTTCACCGCTATGTCGTAAACAGCCGGATCGGCGCCATCGATATTGGCATACAGGGTAAAGAAGGAAAACACGTTTTGCAGCGTGCCGAAGAATTTGGCATAAACATCCTTCACCCCATCTTCATCGAACCGGGTCGGCGTCCATGGAGGAGACACCGCCAGCAAATACCAGCGGGTGGCATCGGCCCCGTATTTCTCCATCAATCCCCAGGGTTCCACCGCATTTCCCCTTGACTTGGACATTTTTTGGCCGTTTTTATCCAGCACCAAGTCATTGACCATTACGTTCTTGTAAGCCGGTTGGCCGGAAATAAAAGATGAGATCGCCAATAACGAATAAAACCAGCCCCGGGTTTGATCAATTCCTTCACAGATAAAATCGGCCGGGAAAAGTTTATCGAAATGATCCTTGTTTTCAAAAGGATAATGCTGCTGAGCATAAGGCATGGCTCCGGAATCAAACCAGCAGTCAATCACCTCTTTGGTCCGGGTCATCCTGCCGCCGCATTCGCACTTTAAATGGATCCCGTCGATATAGGGCCGGTGCAGTTCAATCGTATCCGGATCAACCTTTTCAATAGCCCGCTCCGCCAGCTCCTGTCTGGATCCGACCGAGGCCAGCTTGGAACAGGACTCGCATTTCCAAATATTAAGCGGCGTCCCCCAATAACGATCCCGGGAAAGGGACCAGTCAATCATATTCTCCAACCAGTTTCCAAAACGTCCCTTTCCCACGTGTTCCGGATACCAATGAATTTGTTTATTGCATTCAATCATACGCTCTTTGTATTTGGTGGTGGCGATATACCATGATTGCCGCGCATAATAAAGCAAGGGAGTGTCGCAACGCCAGCAATATGGATAAGAGTGGGTTAAGCGCTCTTTGGAAAAGAGCTTCCCTTCGGATTTTAAATAGCGTGTGATATCAAGATCCGTCTCCCGCACAAAACGGCCCGCCCAGAGCGTGACTTCCGGAGTAAATTTACCCTGTTTATCGACGGGCTGTAAAATAGGAAGATTGAACTTTTTGCCCAGCTGATAGTCGTCTTCGCCAAAAGCGGGCGCGATATGAACAATACCGGAGCCGTCTTCAGTGGATACGAAATCGGCGGGATAAACCTGGAAGGCATTCTCTCCGGCCTTCAAAAAAGGCAATAACTGCTCATAGTGGATTCCAACTAAATCGGAACCTTTGAACTCTTCCAAAATCTCGCTGTCTTTTCCCAGAGCCGCATCGACCCGGTCTTTAACCAGAATATAGATGGCTTCGTCTCCGGCCTTGCGGGCTTTCACATAAGTAAACTCAGGATTCACCGCCAACGCCACGTTGGAAGGAAGGGTCCAGGGGGTGGTGGTCCAGACCAAAAAATATTCGCCCTCTTTGACCCGGGCGTCCCCGCGGCTGACCTTCATCCGTACATAAATGGAGTCAATGGTCTCATCCTTATATCCCAGCGAAACTTCATGGGAAGCAAGGGGAGTCCCGCAGCGGGCGCAATAGGGCATAATTTTGTGGCCTTCATAGATCAGGCCTTGATCGAAATATTGTTTCAAAATCCACCAGGCGGTCTCGATATAGTTATTGTCCAGGGTGATATAGGGATGGTCCATATCAATCCAGTAGCCAATCCGTTCTGTCAGCCGCCGCCATTCTTGTACATAGGTGAAAACCGATTCCCGGCATTTTTTATTAAAGGGTTCAATTCCATAAGCCTCGATTTCGGGCTTGGAAGAGATGCCTAATTGTTTTTCCACTTCGATCTCAACCGGCAATCCGTGCGTATCCCATCCGGCCTTACGGTGAACTTGATACCCTTGCATGGTCTTATACCGGCAGACGGTATCCTTTAAAGTACGGGCCAATACATGGTGAATGCCCGGCTTGCCATTGGCGGTGGGCGGTCCATCATAAAAAATATAACGGGGTGACCCTTCACGAGCCGTGACGCTGCGATCCGGGATCTTTTCATTAAGCCAATGATTTAAAACCGTTTCTTCCTTTTGTTTGATCGGTATCTTGGTATCGACCTCTTTAAACTGATGCATCCATCTTTCCCCTTCCTAAATATTGTTCTCACAAACATCTATATAAGCTGTGATAAGCTTTCCTTCACCGTTATGGTCCATTGCTTCAACCTCTTCCACATTCCCAAATACCTGATGCAGATGGCGCTTTAATTGAAGGGAGGGCGCCGCAGACCACATCGTGAGTATACCTTGAAGTTTTAGCATTTCCCTTAGCCGTTGCAAATAATTTTCACCATAAAGCCGCGCATTCCCTTCATGGCACAACCAATCCGGTCCGTTATCAATATCCAGGGCGATTAAATCATATTTTTGCCGGCAATCATCGATAAACCCCAAAAGATCCCGGTTCACGATTTTGATGCGCGGATCCGTTACCAATTGCGAGGTATTTCCGATTAAACCCCGGCGATGCCATTGAATGATTTCCGCTTCCAATTCAACCACGGTCACTTCCGTCACAGCCCTGTTGCTTAAGGCCGTTTGAAGAGAGAAGCCCAAACCCATCCCCCCAATCAGGAGTTGTAAACAATCCCGGAGGGTGAGCCTGCTTAGACCGATTTCCACCAATGCCACCGATGAATTGCCGCTGGCCGAAGACATCAAAAACTGGCCATCCACGATAATCTCGTAACCGGCCGCTCCCTCTCTTAAAATCACTTCACCGTTTTCAGTATTTTCCCGCGCTAAGATCATCATCCAACCTCTAAATCTCCATAACATCCATCCGACCTTTTCATATCCATAAAACATCCATCCGACCTTTTCATATCATAAAAAAACCCGTCCCAAAAAATGGGACGAGTAAGTTTACCCGCGATACCACCCAGCTTTAAAAAGCAGTCCGTCCTCGCTCAAGGGCACGTTTTTTAACGATTGCTTTTTCGCCTCAACATCGATAACGGTGAACGCCGGCGTTTCTTACGGTCCCCTTGCCATCCATCCTTGGGATTTTTAAGGGATAAACTTTCTAAAACGCAACTCCGGGGTGATTTTCCCATCTTTGCCCTGCACCGGCTTTCACCTGACCCGGCTCTCTACTGCCAGCTTTACAGTGGTACTCTTCCCCATCACAGTTTTTCAATACGATCATAATTTAGTGTTTATTATAATACAATAACATCCTCCCGTCAACGTCCGAAAGAAAATGAGGACTTTAGGCTAATTTACAGGGAGAAATTAAAATACGGCGAATAATAGTCATAGGTATTTGCTTAAATCATGTTATGGAAAGGACTTCACTGGTGTAACCCATGTCCAATCTGACCTTCTCGAAATTTCTGGAATATTTACATCCAAAATACATTGGTATTACCATTGCCGATCAAAAACTAAGCGCGCTGGAACCCGCCAAAGGAATCTTCTTCACCGAAGATGTCACCGAGACGACCGGCGCTCTCCTTCCCGAATCTATCTGGAAAAAGCCGTCCGCCATTAAAAAGCTGGTGAAAAAAGCCTTTAAAACGGCAGGGGTCCGATTTTGGACATACCAGCCGGTGGTGATTTTCAGCGTCCCTCCCAACACTCCCCCGGAAGATAATAAAGCCATTTACAATCAACTAATGGTTGCCGGGGCTAAGAGCGTTTATTTGCTGGACGATTTGATTCTGGCTGCTCTGGGAAGCGGCGTTTACCGCAAAGATGAAGGACCGCTTTACCATAAAAAAATCTACGTTCTGGTGCAAAAAGATGCTACTTATCTGGGAGTAGTTTTGGCTGGCGGCACCTTTGAGGTCAGGACGATAGCCAAAGGATACGATGCTCTTACCAAAGATGAACTTCGCAATGAAGTGAAGAACCTGATCGAGAATTTTCCCAGGCAATGCCCTGCTCAATTCCAGCACCGTGCGGTGGCCAAAGAGGTTGCCCAGAATTTAGCGGAAGCCTGGCGGAGAAAATTTGAACCCCAAATTTATCTCACTGTCCCGGAACGTTTTAAGGATCAATGGGGTAAAACCATGGAAGACTATGACATCATTTATACGGATCAAGGAGAACTGGCGATTGTTAAAGGAATCGAAGAATTCTTCCCGGCATTGATTGTCAAAAGATCCCCGGTTGGCCGAAAACCAATGGAGCCGGTTCGAATGGTTTTATTGCTGTTCACAGTCATTGCGCTTATTGTTTTATTTATCCTCAAACGATAAAGGCAAACCCGCGATACCCAGTATAAACTTAAAATACAAAAACCAAACGGGGCTGTCCTAAAAAGCGACCGCCCCGTTTCTTTAATTCTGAGCCATCAAGCGATTGGTTCGGCCCAAAATTATTTGAACAAACTCGGTAAATACATTGTAAACCATGGCCAATAGGTGGTTAATGCCAAAACAACCAGCATGGCCGGCCATAAGAAAAACATCTGATAGGCCACTTTTTCCACCCTGGACTTGCCAACGGCACAGGCTACGAAAAGCGCCGACCCGACCGGAGGAGTCGTAAGCCCGATTCCCAAATTGACCATTAACATAATCCCGAAAGTAATCGGACTCATACCTGCAGCCATGCAAGCAGGCAGTAATACCGGCGTGGTGATTAAAATCAACGGCGCCATATCCATGATACATCCTAAGAAAAGCAATAACGCATTAACCAATATAAATAAAATAACCGGATTATGAGTGATCGATGCGAAGAAAATCGTTACTTTATGAGGGATCATTAATACAGTCATCATATATCCGAAAGCGGTGGATGTCGCCACCAGAGTCATAATAATACCCGTGGTCCGAACGGATTTCAAAAAAGTCGGCCAAATATCGCGCGGCTTTAATTCCCGGAAAAGCACCAACGATATGACTAACGCATAAACAACCGCCACTGCTGCGGCTTCGGTAGCCGTAAAGACCCCGAAAATAATTCCGCCGACCACGATGACCGTTGTCGCCATACAGACAACACCTTCCCAAATAATCGGGAAACATTTTTTAAGGGGTGGGATCTTTTCCCGCGGATACCCCCGTTTAATGGCCAAAATCAAACTGGCAACCATCAAGGCAAGACATAAAGCAATCGCCGGGAAATAACCGGCCAGGAATAATTTAGCGATCGACACTCCGCCGCCCACAACCATTGCGTAAAGAATGATGTTATGGCTGGGCGGGATAATGACTCCCTGAACCGAGCCGCAAGCTGTCAAAGCGCAAGCGAAGTCCCGGTCATACCCTTTCTCCTCCATCATCGGGATGATCATCGGGCCGATGGAGGAAACGTCGGCCACGGATGAACCGGTAATTCCGCCAAAAAACATCGCCTGGACCACATTGACCATCGCCAGGCCCCCTGGAAGCGGTCCCACCAGGATATAGGCGAAGTTAACGATCCGTCTGGCGATACCACCCGCATTCATAATCAATCCCGCTAAAATAAAGAGGGGGATCGTAACCAGAGCGAAGGACTGCAGCCCGGAGCCCATCCGTTGCACCAGCATAATGGGGCTCATCCCCATATAAATTGCTGTCGTAAAAGATGAGATGCCCAGACTAAAAGAAATCGGCACCCGGATGGCTACCAGCAGCAAAAACAAGCCGATTAAGATAATGCCTTCAATCATGAATGCTTACCCCCTCATTTGAAACTTCTTCTTTCCAGACATAAAAATTCATAATCCGTCCAAAAGCTTTGAGCAGGGAAAAGCAAAACATTAAACCACCGCTGATTGGCATTATCAAATAAGTGATGCCTATCGGAACGGGTAGTGATGCCATAATACCGTTCATCGTCTGAATCGCCAGACTGATACCTTCCGTTAACAAATAATAACCGAAGCCAACGATCAGCAAGTCGGAAAAAACGCGGAACCAAAGTTGTACCGTTTTGGGGAACCGCTCGACAAGCATTCCCATCTCCATATGAGATTCGCTCCATACTCCACTGGCTCCGGCAAGCAAACTGACCCACATCAACAAAGTCCACGTGGTTTCCTCAGTCCATGACGGGGCGTAATGAAACCAATACCTGGCCACCACCTGGTACGTGACCAGAACCGTCATGACGGCCATAATAACCGCACCCAACTGACTGGCAGTTATGTCAACCCAATCAAAGAAAACTTTCACTTTTTTGTGCACTTTCCTTACCTCCTGTCCTAACAATAAAAAGGCTGTCCTAAAAGTAAATTTTCCTTTTTAGACAGCCTCGGAAACACCTGGAATTTATTTGGTAGCGTCAATTGCTTTGATGAGTTTACTTAAATCCACACTGACCTTGGATTTGGAAACATACTTATCAACCGCGGGTTTAACGATGGTTTGGAAGGCCTTGATGTTGTCCACTTCATTAAAGACTTCACCTTTGGCTTTCAATTGCTCAACCACCGTGCCCATATAATCAGCCCAAATTAAGCGTTGAGAAGCGGTTGCCTCTTTCGCAGCCTGCATAATTGCCTTTTGATCCGCCTTGGAAACCGAATTGAAAGCCTTTAAGTTCATGATTAACAAATCCGGAACCGATGAGTGCCGGGTGTAAGAAAAATACTTACAGACTTCAAACATGTTGCCGGAAAGAACGGTTGGTTCATTGTTTTCCCAGCCATCAATGACCTTGGTTTGGAGGGCGGTATAAACATCGTTCATTCCCATGGGAACCGCAATAGCGCCAAAAGCCGCAACCACATCAAGCATCAATTGGCTTTGTTGGGTCCTAACTTTCATCCCTTTTAAATCTGCCGGAGTTTTGATGGCTTTATCGCGCATGGTGAAATTACGGAAACCGGCATCCATGTATGACAACATTTTAAAGCCCTTGGCTTCACAATAAACATCCAGCATCTTACCAACTTTGCCATCGAGGGCTTTATGCTGATGATCGGCATTGCGCCAAATAAAAGGCATACCCACCGCATCCATCTGGGGAACATATTGGGAAAACGGTGAAGCTGAAACTTTGGTAATTTCAATCGAGCCAATACTGCAGCCCTGTAAATAATCGGCCTCTTGACCAAGCTGGCCGTCGGTAAAGACGTTGATTTTGACTTCGCCTTTGGTCAATACATTGACCCGCTCGGCGAAGAGAATTAAGGCTTTGGTCACCGGATGGGCTGCCGGAAGAACGGAAGCAAGCTTCCAATTATATTTTGGAGCTGCGGAAATATTGGACATTGTGACTCCAAACACTAAAGCTACAACGAAGGTAAGGAAAATAACTCTGGAAAAAATTTTTTTCATGGAAAATCCCCTCTCTGTTATTTTTAAATAAGTCCTTAACGAACGGCTTGTTTGAAACAATCCCCCTCCATTCCTTTCCAGTCCGATAAAAACACCTCATATCTCATTCGTTACGAATGATTAAATATTTATTGAACCGTTGGTTAAACACCTATATAAATAAATAAGAGACATTAAAAACATTAAATAACCCCAGATAAGTTTCATAATAACAAGCCAGTTGGGATGATATCACCGATAAAAAAAATTTGTGATTGCCCATAGATATGTTACAATAGAGTAAACTTGTATATCTCATCTATCTTTAATGAGGAATGGATGTCGGTTTTCCAGCCAATACTGGCAAGGGAGAAACTTTGGATCACTTCATTTTGCGTAAAACTTTTCTTTTTTTATTAATCTTTTCTTTACCGGTTGCTTTTTCGGGGCTATCCGTTGGGGCCAATCATAAAATCATTTTGCGCTGCGCCGATGTGCAAGCTTCCGGTTATCCGACTGTCGAAGGCTTGTTATTTATGTCACGCCTGATAAACGAGAATACAAAGGGACGAATCGAAATAAAGGTCTATCCGAACGGAACTTTAGGCCCTGAAAGTTCCGTCACCGATATGGTGCGGATGGGTGCCCTGGATATGGGGCGGGTCAGTCTCAGTCAAATCGTCAATATCGATCCAAACCTGGAAGTTCTTCTTTTGCCGTATATTTTCAGGAATGATGATCAAAAGTGGAAAGTATTGGAGGGGCCGATCGGCAATAACTTACTGGCGGGGCTGGCAAGTTCCGGTTTAATCGGACTTTGCTTTTTTGAGGCCGGTTACCGGAGTTTTTATAATTCCAAAAGGCCGATTTATTCACCTGCTGATTTAAAGGGATTAAAAATCAGGGTCCAACCCAGTCCGATGATGATAAAAATGATTGATTTTTTAGGAGCAGCCGCGGTTCCCATTGATTATAACGAAGTTTATCCGGCGCTGGCTGCGAAAGCAGTGGATGGGGCTGAAAATAATTTACCAAGTTTCCTATCGATGGGTCATTACAAAGCCGCCCGCTACTTCTCTTTTGATCGCCATTCCTCCATCCCGGAGGTAGTCATCATTTCCCAAAAGACCTTTCATAAATTAGCCCCTTCCGATCAGGAGATCATCCGAAGGGCAGCGAAAGAAGCTGTGTTATACCAGCGGAAGCTCTGGGCCCAATATGAAAAGGAAAGCTATTTGAAATTGTTAGAAGAAGGATGTAAGTTTAACGAGGTGAATATCGAAGCTTTTCAGCAGCGCTTTAAGAATTTTTATCAGACGTTTGCCAAACGGCATCTGCCTGTCATTGAACAAATCCATCAGGTAAATTAAACCTCGATCCGGCAAGTTGTTCATTAAAACGCTTTGTGAAAGTTACTTGCCGGATTCATGTAAATGTAGCCGGCATTTTAAACCAAACAATATATATATGTGGGCCGTCCTTTTTTCCCGTAAATTAGATCGCAACTCACCGTATTGTTTTGCTGAAGGACTTTGAGATAACGCCTGACTGAAACGACTGAAATACCCACCTCTAAAGCGATCTCTTCTGCCGTAACTCCATGGATACGGCTTTTCAAAATAATGAAGATTTTTTCCTGGGTTAAATCGCTTAAACCTTTTGGATTCCAACTATCTTGATTTTTATTGCTAAAATTAATTTTGTCCAAATCCAACTGAGTGACTTGCTCTTTATTCAAGGCTTCCAGAAACAATTTATAATTTTGCAGGGACTGTAATAGGCGCTGTTTTAAAAAAGGTTTGATTAAATAATCTCTAACCCCCATGCGCATGCATTCCTGAACAATCGGGACCTCTTTTGCAGCGGTTATCATGATGAAATCGACTTTTTTGTCAAAAACCCGAATCTTTTCAATCACCGCAGGACCATTAAAATCCGGCAAAAAATTATCCAACAAAATCAATTGCGGCGATAGTTTCCCTGTCAATTCGACGGCTTCTTGCCCCTTGCCCGCGATACCAACCAATTGAAAGTCAGGATCTTCCTTCATAAATTCCCTGGTAATTTCCACTACCATCGGGTCATCTTCAACGATTAAGAAATCGATCCTGTTCACAATCTTTTCCCCCATTCTTTAAGCGGAATTTCAACCATAAAAATTGTTGGTCCACAGGAATGAATCTTAATCGTACCGCGCAAATCTTCTGCGGATTGCTTGACCAAACTTAAGCCAATTCCTTTATTGTGGCCTTTTTTGGTTGTAAAACCGCGCTGAAAAATTAAGTTCCGAATTTCCTTTGGAATTCCCGGGCCGTTATCGATGACTGCAATTCTCAAAAAACCACGCCTGGGATAGATTTTTATCCATACTTTCTTCGAAGCTTGATCGCTTTCCCGTAAAGCTTCGAAAGCATTTTCAATTAAATTGCCAACGATACAGACCAGCTCATTATCTGGAATCAGAACCCCTTTAGGAATATGACTGGTAGGCTCAATTTCAAATGAAATATTCAATTCCTTGGCTCGGTTAAATTTTCCAAGCAAGATACCGGATACGGCTGAGGTCGAAAAAGCATGATTGAGGATGGAAATCATGTCTTGTTGAGATTCGGTCGTCTTGTGTAACAAAGCAAGGGCTGTCTCATATTTTCCCAGTTGAATCAAACCGGAAACGGATTGCATTTTATTCATGAATTCATGGGATTGAGAACGTAAGGCCTGGGTATAATTTTTAACTTCAACCAGTTCTTCAGCAACTTTTTGAAATTCAGTCAAATCACGCAGGGTGATTACAGCTCCTAAAATATTGTTATGGGTTTTGATGGGAACACAGTTGTAAACGATAATTGTTTCCCCGATAACTTGACGACGGTTATAAACGGCCTGACCCGTGACAAGGGCTTCTTTAATTCCTGTATCGTTGAACAAATTTTCCGCCAGTTGGCCGATGATTGCAACATCCGTAGCCAGGATTTTCTTTGCTTCCTGATTGACTAAAGTGATGACGCCTTCCTGATCGAGAGCGATGATGCCTTCAAATGTCGACTGAATAATGGTTGTCCGCTGATCAAGTAAAGAGGCGATTTCTTTCGGCTCCATGCCAAATATCGATTTTTTGATATTACGGGCCAACTGGTTGGCGCAAACGGAACCAAATATCAGACTTAAGGCAACCACTAGCCCTAAAAAAATATTCAGGCGGACCAATGCCGCCTGCACTTCGTAACGGCTATGGGCAATTCCGATGATCCCGGTAAACCCCGGGTCACTGGGCATAATAAAAAACACATAGTCGTAATCATGATTGTATACTTTTTTCCCAGGTACAAACAAGCTTTTCAATGATTTTTTCCGAATGTTCGTGTACAATCGGTCCGGTATCGTCGCCGGCCCGGAATTTCCCGCTACAAGCCTGTTATTCATATAAAACAGTACCTTACTATGAAGGACTGAGGAAAAGTAATTCACCAGTTGCTCGTCAACTTTGGTCCCAAAATTCAAATAACCGACCAACTGATTGTCAAAAAATATTGGAGTCGTAGTTATCAGGAAAACCTGCTCGCCCCGCTTGCCGAAATAAAACGGATGCTGGCGTGTTTTTGCTTTAATGAAGTGGAATTTTACCTTTTTTGAATCATCGGCATGGACGTTATCTGCCAACAAAAACCCATTGGGATCAACCAATTCCACCCGATCCAAATTATATTCGACAGAGGCTTGATGGAGATAGTAATATAAGACAGAGGCGAGATGATCTCGGGCTGCAATTCCGATGACATCGCCCCTGGTTTGCAAAAAAGCCTTGGCTTCCTGTTCATTGATTATGGTAATGTTTTCAACCGTTAGTTTAAAACTCGCAAAAGTAACCTGAAGCGAATTTTCTACCTGCGTTTGAAATTCTTTTTGAATAAAAAAATGAGTAAAAACAAAAATCGTAGCCATTAATAGCATTAAGATGCCTGCAAAATAACTATTGATTTTCGTAATAAGCCGCATGCATTCACCTTTTGATCCGGCCTTGAATTCTAAAAGCCCCGGCATAACAGTTTTTAAGCCGGTCATCAAAATACCACAGACAAGTCAACCGGCAAGACAAGCTGATGATAAAGAGATTTTATGATTTCAAAAAGTCTTCACGCTGGGGGGTAAATATATCGATGATAATCGAATCTTCCAAAGCTATCACACCATGCGGTACTCCAGGATTTACATAATAGCTATCCCCGGCTTTGATCACAGTTTTTTTTCCATCGAGTTCAAATTCAAAACTACCTTGAACAATATAGCTCACCTGTTCATGAGGGTGAGTGTGAACAGCTCCAACGGCGCCCTTTTTAAATTTTACTTCCACCGTCATCAAGCTTCCCTCCGATGCCAATATCTTTCTTTCAACCCCCTGCCCTACTGAGGTTGGCATTACTTTTGAATTTTCAATAATCATTCGATAATCCCCTTTCGTTTTAAAAAATGAATCAATCCAAATGGGTTATTGGATTAAACAACCTCTAACTTTATATTTTTATTTTTCCGGCTTAAAAAGGTTCGGTCTTCTTCGGTGATCCGGTTATCCGTGATTAAGATGTCAATGTCTTCCAAGGAAGCAAATGAAACAAAAGCCAATTGATGAAACTTGCTATAATCCGCCAAACAGATAACCTGTCTTGCAGAGTGAATCATGGCCCGTTTCACCTCTACTTCTTCTGCGGAGAACACGGTCAAACCTTGTTTAAAATCTAAAGCACTGGTACCTAAGAAAAGTTTATTTGCGTTATACCTTTGAATCATTTTTTCAGTATCATTCCCCAGTAAAGTGAGAACTCCTTCACGCCTGAGCTTGCCCCCGGCTACGTAAAGCGTGATGTTTTCCTTGGAAATGAGCTCCCCGGCAATCGTCAAATCATTGGTAATGACGGTCAATTCTTTATCTCCCAACCCTCTGGCGATTTCAAGATTGGTACTCCCGCCATCGATAATGATGATATCCCGTTCCTCAATGTACTTTTGGGCTACCGCAGCGATTCTTTTTTTTTCGGCTACATTTTGCCGCTTGCGTTGCATAATCGGAAAGATATTGTTACCGTTCTGTTTTAATGATGCGCCGCCATGAAACCTTTCCACCAGACCCAACTCTTCTAATTTTGTCAGATCCTGGCGAATCGTTTTCCCTGTGACATTAAACCTCTCACAAAGGGAATTTACATCGACGGCCCCCTCTTTTTCAAGTATCCGGGTAATTTCCTCCAGCCTTTGAACTGAAAACATGGCATCTCTCCTTGTCCTTAAAAATTATAACATGATAAATGAACATTTACAAACCCGTTGACTTTTCCCCAAACCTAGGTGATCCGACCAAAAAGTGACTTGACTTCATGTATATTTAAGAAGCCAAAAGATAATATATGAACCTGCTTGAACCCCTCTCATTTTTCATTGTAAATTCTCGGTATGGATACAAAATACCTACCTAGGTACTAAGGAAGACAAAAAGCAAAATGAACCTCACGGTTCTGATCCAAACATTTAAAAGAGCTTCTGACTTTTGAGTCAGAAGCTCTTTTAAGAATTCGAATAAACCTCCAAATTCCCCTAAAAATTTAGTACGCCAGCTTCTTGGCCACCGGCATGCGACGACCAACGCCAAATGCTTTGGAAGTGACTTTTAATCCTGGAGCTGCCTGTTTACGCTTATATTCATTCCTATCGACCGTCCTCACTACCCAGAGGACCGTTTCCCGGTCCATGCCTTGTTCGACAATTTCATCCACAGAATATCCTTCTTCAATATAATCATGCAATATCTTGTCCAAAACCGGGTAAGGAGGCAAGGTGTCCTGATCGGTCTGATCCGGCCGGAGTTCAGCCGATGGCGCTTTTTCAACGGTATTTTGGGGGATGATTTCTTTTTGCCGGTTCACATACTCCGCCAGCTCATAAACCATGGTTTTGGGTACATCGGAAATTACACTCAATCCTCCGCTCATATCGCCGTAAAGGGTGCAATATCCAACTGCCAGCTCACTCTTATTGCCGGTGGATAATAATAAATATCCGAATTTATTGGAGAAAGCCATTAAGATATTGCCGCGTATCCGGGCCTGAATATTTTCCTCCGTGGCGTCACTCTCTTTGCCTTCAAAATGCCGCTTCAGCGACTGCAAATAAACCTCATGAATTGGTGCTATCGGAATGATTTCAAACCGTATCCCCAGATTTTCAGCCAATTTTCGCGAGTCCTCCACGCTGCCGCCTGATGAGAATTGAGAAGGCATCGTTATTCCCAATACATTCTCTTTACCGAGGGCGGATACTGCCAAGGTAGCAGTAAGAGCCGAATCAATACCACCCGATAAACCAACCACGGCGCCTTTAAATCCGCATTTTTTTAAATAATCCCCCAAACCCAACACCAACGCCTGGTATACGGAGTCAATTTTTTCACAAGGTATATAAGGCTCTGCTTCTCCGGGCTTGTTCATATCTACTGTCCAAAGATATTCTTGAAACAAGGGCGCCACTCGTATCGGATTGCCTTCCTTATCAAAGCACATACTACCCCCGTCAAAGATCAGATCGTCGTTCCCTCCGATTTGGTTTACAAAGACAAAGGGGATATGGTGTTTTTGGGCGTGATTGCGAATCAGGTTGTAACGAAGTTCGTCTTTACCCAGATGAAACGGGGAAGCGGAGATATTAATCAACAAAGTGGCGCCTTGTTCCGCCAGTTTCTGGATAGGATCCTCATCATAAAGCAACCGGTCGGGCCAGAAATCCGGGTCATTCCAGGCATCTTCACAAATGGAGATTCCAAGCCTTTCGCCCTTGAAAGATATAACCTCTGTTTCGGAGGCCGGATCAAAATGGCGGGCTTCATCAAACACATCATAAGTGGGTAATAATGATTTTTGTTGCACCAGAAGGACTTCCCCCCGGTAAATCAGGACAGCAGTATTGGCTAGACCTTTACCTCTATCTTGCCCCGTCGGTAACGGAGCCCCAACAATCAAACCAGTTTCCGGATATTCCAGCGATATTTGGGTCAACTTGTTGATAGCCTGATCCACTTTTTGGATAAACCAACCTTTTTCCAATAAATCCTTCGGCGGGTAACCGACTATAAAAAGTTCCGGAAAAACTATCAAGTCGGGTTGATCGATCGCACTTTTTTCCAAAGCTTCCTTAACTTTCTCTATATTACCGCCAATATCGCCAACTACCGGATTCAATTGGGCCAACGTCACCTTCATGGAAACATCCTCCTGGTTTGCTTTACAAACTTTTCTTAATTATACCACCCAATTGAAGCGTTTCCTCCACGGTTATGTTAATTTTTTCGTTAAAACCTCCTGGAAAAACCCTTCGAAGTCTAAAAGATCAATTCTCCCGCCAAGGCATCAGCACTATAAGTGACGCAGACGCCGAGAAAAGACGAAAGACATTGTTGATAAAAACCTCTGCCCTATGTAACCAGTGATGAAAACCGGGCTGTTGCAAAAGATTTTTAGTGGATAGAGATATACAATATATTGGCAAGTAATCATAAATTGGATTCAATATATTGTATATCTCATGGTTTTTAATTATTTTGCAACAGCCCCTAGGAGCCTTCAATGATTCCTTCCAAGTTCAATCCGCATTTTGGACAGCCATCCTTTGCAAGAATCCGGGTCCGGTATCCTTCCCTGGCGATTAAAAGAGTCCCGCAATCCGGGCAAACTGTATTACTGGGGCCGTTGACATTTCCCAGGTATACAAATTTCAAATATTGACGGGCCCTCTCTGCCGCCTCTTGCATTGTCTTTTCCGGAGTGGCGGGTATCGAAAGCTTATAGTTGGGAAAATACCGCAAAAGGTGCAGGGGGATCTCGGAATCGAGGCCGGCAATCCATTCCGCCATAGCGCCGATTTGTTTCGTATCATCATTCTCTCCGGGAATGATTAAAGTGGTAAGCTCTAGATGAATCCTTCCAACGGCGGCCTTAATATTGTCCAACACGGGCTGCAATTTCCCATGGCAAAGTTTCCGGTAATACCCTTCGTCAAACCCCTTTAGATCAATATTGGCGGCATCAGTCCATTTTAATAAATCGGACCATGGCTGGGGATTTAAAAAAGCATTGGTAACCAATACGTTTTTGAGCCCATATTCGCGAACAACCGGCATGGTTTCCATTAAAAATTCAAACCATACCCCCGGTTCGGAATAAGTGTATGCCAACCCTATATTGGCTTCGGTTTGATGAGTTTCTAAAGCCAAATCAGCTAATTCCCGCGGCTTAACAATCCTGCAGGGAGCTTCTTCCCTGGAAATTTGCCAGTTTTGACAAAACTGGCAAGCTAGGCTGCAGCCCACTGTTCCGACGGAAAGGATGGGTTTCCCCGGACAAAAATGATATAAAGGCTTTTTCTCAATCGGATCCAGCGAGATACTTGACACTTTACCATAATTGACGGTTATTAGTTCACCCGCTTCGTGCCGTCTGACTTTACAAAATCCGGTACTCCCTGGAGAAAGATTACAGCCCTGCGGACATAAAAGACAATGAATCTTTAAGTCCGGTCCTACTTGATAATAACTTGCCGTATGCATTTTTTAATTCAACTCGCTATCGGGTCCCTCAAATTTCCAGCAAATCCAAAGGCCTAAATTCCTTCACATTCTTCAAATTCGGTCAATCCTGACCGGTTCAGTAGTACCGCACCACTTCAAATCGCTCCAGGTCCACTTTCCCATCCTCCGGGATGCCGGCTTTCCTCTTAGCGATGGCCACTTGCTCTTCAGCCGTTTCCACCCCTTCCAGGTTGGGTAATAAAAGCCCACGGCGATACCCTTGCTTGACAATTACTCCATAACGTTTAGGATCCAATTCCTCCAAGTTTTCGATGGGTTCGGCGGGTTTTAAAATATCTACGCTGTATACCAAATCCTTTAATTCTTCCCCGGTCACCGGCTCAAAACGCGGATCTTTCGTCGATGCTGAAATCGCATTCTGTTCAACCTCCGTTACAATGTTTTTTTGGGTGGATTCGGTTGTACCGATACATCCCCGCAACTGTCCATGTTTTTTGATAGAAACAAACACGCCGGCTCTTTGATTTCTAAATGCTTCCAAACCCTCCGGTTCATGAAACGGGTTCCCTTGAATATGACTTTCTACCAGTTGCCGGGCATACTTGACAATCGGCGTTTCTTTTTTGCGCCTGTCGGCAATTGATTGATCACGGTTATTAAAAATTTCTTCAATCATGCTTCGACGGCTGTGGCCCGTCGGTCTAAAGGAGGCAACCCCATAACCGACCCCAAAAGTTCCTTGATAACTATGAATTTTCACCTCAACATCAAGCTGGTCCAGAGTACCCATTAACATCATTACGCTTCGGAATCCACACTCAGCAGCTTTTTCAAGTAGGACCGGATCGATACGGAACAACTCCATGAATTCATTATTTTTAAGTATATCTATCAACTTTTGGTCAAACTCGGCTCCTCTAGGGTCATAACCTGCCGGCGCTCCCGGCTTTAGACAATGGGAGAGATCACCGCTAGCAATGATTGTTACCTTCCTTCCTAGCTCGGCCACTGCTTTGGCGATCTTCGAACCAAAAAGATATAATTCTTCCAGTGGAAGATAACTCAAGGGGATGATTACCAGTCTCACCTTGTCCGCCCATTGCTCTGAAAAGTAGGATAAGGGCACCAGGACACCATGATCAAGAGCGCCTTGAGGCCGGTATCGCCTAGCCATATTTTGATCCAATTCCAAAACAGGTAAGTTGGCTGTCTGACTGATATCGACTATTTTCCGGACGAGTTCCAAATCATTGCGCCATTCCCAAGTTCTAGAAAGTCCGAACCGGCTTAAATCACCCTTTAATTCTTCATCCCCATAAACCACGATGGCATCCGAAAAAACAGTCCCATGTGGAGTAAAGACCACCAGTGTCTCGGGAGGATCTTGCGCCAGTAAGTCATTGATTTCGTTCATTGATCGAATTGTATCGGATACCTGTTCAAGATCGGAGGGGTTTCCGATACCCGGTACGATAATCGGAGGATGTGGCATCAAAACTCCTAAATTAATCATTACCTCACTCCTACTCCATTCAATTGATATCTTTTCCGAAAGTTTCTATTTGATCTTACCACAATTCATAGGATGAAGTTGCATTGAATTGATATTTAGCTTAGATTTTGTTTTTAATTATTTTTCCACTCTTCGTGCTCTCTCAACTTTAACCGCCTCTTTTATCCTCGGTTTATAGGCCATCTCCACAAAATAATATGCATCCTGGGTTAAAAGATCCCCTCCGGGCGCCATCTTGAGTGTAACCTCAAAATTACGATACCGCCAAACAATAGTTGCGTAAACGCCCATCCGGTTGATATCTTTTACCAAAGCGGAATCATAGTCCGTATGTCCCCAAAAGGGCCCAATCTTCCAAGTAAACTTTGAGGTATTCAGCTGTAACTCCACACCGGTTTTACTTTCGACTCTGCTCTTTAGATCATTCTCGACTTTGTAATAAACCCCCGGTTCACTATAATCCTGAGAAGCGGAATAATAGTTTAAATCCCTGTAGGTAGTACTGAAGGTGACTTTTGCAGTTTGATTAAGGCTCCTTCCCATTTTAATTTGTAATTTATGACTGGAACGATAAGGTTCATAGCCCCGCTCCCAAAACAATTTCCGATAATCCAATTCCCAATGCCACTTCGATTTGCTTTTATATTTACCATCAAAGCTCCACTCTTTCTTCCAAAAATCCTTATAACCGGAAGTGATATAATCACCCGTATTTTCTTCATACCCAACTTTCAGTTCCATATTCCTAAGCAGATACCAGGTGAATGTCTCTGTCAATTGATACTTCAATGATGTATATTGAGCATCCTCATAGTAGTCTTTGTCATTCCGTGTTAAATTTAAACTATATTTCCAGGGTTTTTGTTGCCAATTCAATGCGAGGGATTGGTTATTGAATCGATAAGGACATCCCGTAGCCAATTCCGGTTCCCGTTCTTCATTTTGGTAGCCTATTTCCATCTGAACCGTCTTTAAGGGAAAAAACTTATAATTTACTTTTTCATTATGGATTTTATACCTATCATTCCAATCAAACCCCGTTCTCACTACAAAAGTTTTAGATAGCTCCGGAAAAATCAACTTTAGATCCAATGATGAATAGATATCCTCAATCGGATCTAAAAGGAGTTTACTCGTTAATCCTATCTTTAACCAATCCCAACCTGCACTGCCATTGAAACGAACTATGGTCTCAGTTGAATCTCCTTCCGAATTCTCTTGAGAGATGCTGACCCGATTTAAGCCCAGTTCTGATACTGCCCATGTCGCTGACGATGTCAGGATTAAAAAAAATACTAAGCTAATCCCGGTTATCGCCGAAATGATAACTTTCATGGCGTTCTCCAAATATTTTTTATTTTATACAATTATTTGGATACTTGTTTTAAATATCCTTTCATTCAATGAAATAATTTTAATTATAATTGTATGAATATTATCAACATTCTTATTAACTCTATCAGAAGGCTTAAAATCCCATTTCTTTCGAGGACGAAACGACGGCGAAAACGGAGGGATTTCTGACAAAAACGAGGATCCAGATTCAAGTTTTGATATTGATACCGCTGTTATCACATTTTGTCGAAACCATGGATTGAGAGAATTTTCACAAAAGGTATATTTACAATAGGCCATCAGAAAAAAAGATAAAAGAAATCGAGGCCCAAAGATTCTTGAGCCTCGATTTCTTAGACCAACCAACTCATCGATATTTCATTATATACAATAAAAAATGAAATATGCCAATATTTTCTTTCCCCCATACTATCATACAATGAATGTAGGGATGGAGTTCATTACTCCGGCAATAAACTAATAACCAAGTCCCATACCTCATTGGCAGCATCACAAATTAACTCAGAGTCGCTCTCAGCAAGTTGAGGAATATAAAAATAGTCCAATTCATCGCGAATTGTTTCGAATTCAGGTTCAATCTCACAACATTGCATAAAGAGCTGTTTTAATTCGCCGGCAGGAGCCTTTTCATGAATAATTAAAAATGCTTTCAAAAGATTACTTACTCCAACCTTAAATTTCTTTAATCCCTCACCGGGTTCTTTGACAATCATTGCTTCGGCCTGTTCAAATAATTGATCGGCTTCTTCCAGCAAATCTTCCACTTCCATATCTTTGAGGGCCTCCTATTTTTAACTCTTCTTATTCCATTATTTCTTGGTCATCCATTATTTCCCTTTTATAACTTGCTAAATTTTAAATAAAAATATCCAAACCTTCGGTTGAGGCCTTCAAAATATTTAATCAAAAATAGATTTCCCAAAAAATACTTACCCATAAGGGAGGTGCCATTCCACTGATAAACCGCCACCAGAAAGGCTGCCCCTAGAAATTTCAGGACAGCCCGGTTCAAACGAAATTCATTTTTTATGCCGCTTTCAGCTGCTCTCTTAACCAATTACCCGATACTTTTTCCTTCTGCAACAAATCGATAACGATCTTATCAATGATCTGTCCGCGTTTTTTAAGGAGCTCACGGACCCGTTCCTTCTGTTCATTGAGAATTTCGGTCATCACTTCAAAAATTCGTTCTTTCCCCAAGCAATCTTCCTGAACAATACCAAGTCGTGATAATCCGGTAAGAATAATCTGCCTTGCAATGTGAGTCGCCTGTTCAAAGTCATTGGAAGCTCCGGTGCTCCAATTTCCATACATCAATTCCTCAGATAAGGCCCCACCTAAACAAATACAGATCTGATCTTGCAAATATTCTTTCGTATATAAATATTGTTCATGAAGTTGGGCTTGCCGCATAAATCCCAATGCTTTACCACGTGGAATCACCGTTAGAGTTGCCACGGATTCAGGACGAAGAAGCTCACTAATTAAAGCATGGCCCACCTCATGAATGGCTACCCGTTTTAATTCTCCAGCGTCCGGTTGACGGTCAAGTTTTTCACCCATCATTACCTTGTCGATTGCTTCTCGAATATCCTCCATAACAATCTGGTGGTGATTTCGACGGTAAGCCAAAATAGCCGCTTCATTCATTAACGATTCCAAATGGGCTCCAGAAAATCCAAAAGTATCTTTGGCAACTTCTTCCAGGTTGACTTCAGAAGCTAAAGGCTTTCCCTTGGCATGAATATTTAAAATGTGAATACGTCCCTCTTTGTCGGGTAAATCTACCTTCACCTGTCGATCAAACCTTCCCGGACGCAAAATAGCCGTATCTAATAAGTCAGCCCGGTTAGTGGCTGCAATTAAAACAATTCTTACTGACTCGTTGGGTTTTAGCCCATCCATTTCCACCAACAACTGGTTTAAAGTTTGATCGTATTCCAAATGGGAACTGTGATTCCCTCTTTTACCAGCAATGACCTCAATCTCGTCAATAAAAATAATTGCGCTTTTTTTGCCGGTTTTTTGCGCTTGCTGTCTTGCTTTATTAAAAAGTTGTCTGACCCGTTGAGCTCCCACGCCGGCATACATTTCAACAAAACTGGAGCCATCCAAGGCAACAAACGCCGAGTCGGTGTAACTGGCCGCCGCCTTTGCCATCAAAGTTTTTCCCGTTCCGGGAGGGCCTGTGAGTAAAATGCCTTTTAAAGGACGAATCCCTAATTTATTGAGTTCTTCCTGATCCCCACGGACAAAATCCAAGGCCTCAAGCAGTTCTCTTTTAGCAACTTGCTGACCGCCAATATCATCAAAACTAACAGGAAATGATTTATGACTTACATTACCGCCAACCATCTCCGGGCTTTTACCGGCCATCTTTCCCTGAGTAAAGAAGTATAGAGCGGCTAAAGCAGCTCCAATCAATAATAATGGCGTTAAATCAATCCCCCGCCAGAATAAAAATACCAAGATACCAATACCAACCCCAATAAGACATTCTAAATACTTCCTCATGTTGGATCACCCCCCTTTATATCACCTTTATCAGGTTCCCAATGATTGGGCAGCACTTCATACAAATAATTCTGCCCTTTCTCAAGCTGTAAATACATATTGCTCTGGCTGAAATACGCTTTCGCTTTCACCCCGGGGCAAGATTCCAAAGCCGTTTTTAACTGAATGTAATGGCCCGATACAACAGCCTCTTCAAGATAGAACGATAGCTGGTAACGGAGGCTCTCTAACTCATGGTTTCGTCGATCAACAATTTTAAAGTTTTTTATCGGCTGGTTGTAATAACTGCCGACCTTTTGTTTTACATAATCCAGTACTTTTTGCAAATCATCAACTTTCTGTAACTTTACCGTCACAGTAAGCCCATCTTTCTCCTCTTTGACCTTATAATCACGGATTGCTTTCATTTGATGCATATCTCTTTGCAATGGATTTTCCACTTTCAATTTGGCTGTTAAGACTTGCCCACCAAAAAGCAACCCGATCGTAATTAAAAAAGCCAGCACGATCAGACCAATTTGCAAATTTTTAATTTGTTTCAAAACCATATTCCCCCTATCTTTTAAATAATCGGAGATCCTGCTCTATTATGATTTTTTCTTAGTAAATTATTTTAAACCAGGGTTAAAGCGAAACCATGAATCCGGCCTTTATCCTCTCCCGCACTGAAACAGCAAAATGTGTTCGGAATACAAGCCTACAAGGACAGAAAGTTATCTTTCTCGAAGTGCTAGTTGACATAAAAATTTTATCATAAAGCATAAGATCATAATAGAGGCGATTAATGGATCTCCTTACAATTAACTTAGGATAAACCGATTTTTCGTTAGGGGCCTTAATGAATTGAATCAAAAAGCTGTCATCCCAGCCTAAGAGCCTATCAATACCTGATCCTCAAACATCCGGGACGTAATTTTTTGCATAAAAAAAAGAGCCTTCAAGCAGCTCTATTTAAGCGAAAGAATAAAAAAACCATTAGGCTTTGTACTGTTTATGGTTGTTCCACTACCTGGTATATTTTCTCTGCCTCGTTACCTTCTAAAGTCTCCTGTATAAAGGTCTGAGTATATTCTTCCTCAATTAAATTAATTCGAACCGACTCATCCAACTTTTGTCCTGAAGAATCAATATAAATCCGAATTTCAGGCCGGAAAGGCGCTCCATGATTAATTCCAATAACCTTGGCGATTTCTCCAGTATTAAGGCGGATAAAACTGCCGATTGGATAGATTGCCATGCTGGCAATAAAGGCTTTTAATATTTTAATCTCAAACAAATGAGAATCGCCGAGTAATATTTTGAGTGCTTCATAAGGAGTAAAGCGTTTGCGGTGTTTCCGGGGAGAGATGCAAGCATCATAAACGTCAGCCACAGCAATAATTTTACCGTATTGGCTTATTTCTGCTCCTTTAAGACCGTTAGGGTATCCGCTTCCATTGATTCGTTCATGGTGTTGCTGTATCCCTTGCAAAACTTCGGAGGAAAAATCGTTCCCTGAAAGCAATTCGACCCCATAATCCGGGTGTTTTCGAACCTCCTGCCATTGCTCAGGCGTCAATTTACTTTCCTGGTTGTAAATAGCCGGGTCGATTTTGATCATCCCAAAATCATGAAGTAATGCAGTCATTCCCAATTCCTTTAACTCATCCGAAGACATCTTCAACTCTTTACCGATTATGACCGATAGGACGCAAACGTTGACAACATGAGAAAATAAATAAAAATCATAAGTCTTCAAATGACTTAAATTGAGCAATAAGTTGCTGTTTAAATCAATCTGGCTTTCAATATCCCCTACCATTCCACGCAATACAAACGGGTCCGCTTCTTTCACATTATCTGCACACATAAGATTTTGGGTAATCCCTACCATCCGATCATGAGCTGCAGCGATCTTGGGAGCAATTAACTTCTCCTGTTGCTCTTTGAGACTGGGCTGAGGATCTTCTACCATGACTTCGGTGAAACCCCAATATTTTAGCTTGGTAATGAGTTCTGCGGTTAAAATAGCCCCTTGATTTAGTACCAGAATCCCGTTGTCTTGGAAAACATCTTTTGCAATAACAATGCCCGGTACTAAAGTGGAAACTTTAACAGGTTTCATGGTAAACAGCTCCCCAATTACTGATCTGCTTCTCGCAAGGCAACATAAATTGTAATTTCACCCAGGTCCGTCTGTACAGGAATTACTAAAATTTGCAAATCTTTTATGGATACCTTGACTTCTCTACCCATAAATAAAGACGGGGGAGTAATGTTACAACAGAAACCATTGTTACCCAGTTCAGTCGCAGCATTTCCGGTAATAATATTACCTAACTCACTGATCGCGCTTTTACCTATTTCATCAAAATCATCAACCGGCATTCCCATCAGCATTGTGGAAGCAAGTTTCTGAGCAGTCTCCGTCGTCATACAATAGATAACCTGCCCCAAAATATCACCGGTGACTCCAATCACTGTATTGACATCTTTGCCCTCAATGGGAGAAGCTGTCAAACTTAACTTTCCTTTACTGACCTTAGTCTTACCAACCTTTTCTAGTACCATAAAAGCGGCCGACACAAACGGATTAATAAATTCAACTTTCATTTGGCACCTCCTGGCCTAAAAGAATAATGAATCCTAATATTAAATATTTTGTTAATTTCGGCATACTTGTAATGTTTTCCTGCTAATCGAAACGAAAGACCTAAAAAAAATAAATCCTTGAAAAAGGATTTATTTATATCAATAATCATAAGTTAACGATAACGAAAATGATCCGTAATAATTTTTCTATTTATACAAATTTATTGAGGGTATAACCGTAAAAATTTACACTGTTTGGAAAGAAATATGCTCTTGTTCAACTTTGGTCCGAATTGTTTTTCCCGGCTCCAAATTTCCTTTCAATATTTCTTCCGACAAGGGATTTTCAATCAGCCTTTGAACAGCCCGACGCAAAGGGCGGGCTCCAAATACCGGATCATAACCTTCCTGTACCAAAATATCCTTCGCGTCATTCGTAACTTCTAAGCTAAGCCCCTTTTCATTTAATTGTTTTGTCACCGGCATAATCATTAGATCCACAATTTGTTTGATTTGATCCCTCGTCAACGCATGAAAAACGATTACTTCGTCTACACGATTTAAAAACTCGGGCCGGAAGGTCTTTTTCAATTCATCAAGCACTTTATCTTTCATCTTCCGGTAATTATCTTCTTCCTCATCCTGGGATACTTGAAAACCGATTGTTCCTTGATGATCAATCAGATTCGCTCCGACATTGGATGTCATGACTACGACCGTATTGCGAAAATCCACCGTCCGACCGTGGGAATCCGTTAACCGTCCGTCCTCTAATACTTGAAGCAAAATATTGAATACTTCCGGATGCGCTTTTTCGATTTCATCCAACAAAATGACTGAATAGGGTTTACGACGAACCCGCTCTGTTAGTTGGCCTCCCTCTTCAAAACCGATATATCCCGGGGGAGAACCGACCAGTCTAGAGACTGTATGCCGCTCCATATACTCCGACATATCGATCCGAATGACCGAATTTTCATCTCCAAACATTGCTTCCGCTACTGCTCTTGCCAGTTCGGTTTTACCGACTCCAGTCGGCCCTAAGAAGATAAAAGAACCGATCGGGCGTTTCGGATCTTTCAATCCGGCCCTGGCCCGGCGAATCGCTTTCGAGATTACTTCAATGGCTTCATTTTGTCCAATGACCCGCTCATGCAAAATCTCTTCCATTTTCAGCAAACGTTCAGTTTCAGCTTGCTCCAATTTCGATACTGGGATTCCGGTCCAACTAGCCACGACTGCCGCAATATCCTCCTCGGATACAACCGGCTCATTCATCCCGCGTTTGTTCTTCCACTCATTGCGTAAATTATCCAACTGTTGACGAAGTTTTTGTTCTTTATCCCGCAAATCGGCGGCTTTTTCAAACTCCTCATTTTTGATGGCCGCCTCTTTTTCTTGTTGAAGGACTCCTACTTGGTCTTCCAGTTTCTTTAAATCCGGAGGCGTAATCGTTGTTTTGAGGCGGACTTTGGAAGCAGCCTCATCGATTAGATCAATGGCTTTATCCGGGAGAAACCGATCGGTTATATAACGATCCGATAAATTTACCGCCGCCGTAATTGCAACATCAGAAATTTTAACCCGGTGGTGCGCTTCATAACGATCACGCAATCCATTAAGAATTTGCACGGCTTCCTCTTTTGACGGCTCACCGATTTTAATTGGCTGGAACCTCCGTTCCAAAGCCGCATCCTTTTCAACGTGTTTCCGGTACTCATCAAGAGTTGTAGCACCAATGCATTGTAACTCGCCACGGGCTAGCGCCGGCTTCAGAATATTGGCTGCATCGATTGCGCCTTCGGCCGCTCCTGCTCCAATCAGCGTATGCATCTCATCGATAAATAGGACAACATCGCCGGCATTACGGATTTCCTCCATAACCTTTTTCATTCTCTCTTCAAACTCGCCGCGGTATTTGGAACCAGCGACCATGGAACCCATATCGAGGGTAATCACCCTTTTATTTTGGAGTACTTCCGGCACAGTGCCGCTAACGATCTTTTGAGCCAATCCTTCAGCAATTGCGGTCTTTCCAACTCCGGGTTCCCCGATTAAGACCGGATTGTTCTTGGTGCGTCTTGATAAAACTTGAATTACCCGTTCAATTTCATTTTCACGTCCAATGACCGGATCAAGTTTACCGATTTTAGCCAGATCCGTTAAATCCCTGCCAAATTGATTTAAAGTTGGTGTTTTATTGGAACCCCGAGGGACCCCAGGTTGTTCCGAATAGCCACCCGTATTACCTCCCAGTAAACCGATGACTTCTTTACGAACCCGATCCAAGTCGGCACCCAGATTTTTTAATACCTGAGCTGCTACTCCCTCTCCTTCCCGAATCAAACCCAGCAAAATATGCTCAGTGCCGACATAATTATGTCCTAGCTGCCGTCCTTCATCCACCGCCAATTCCAATACTCTTTTCGCTCTGGGTGTAAAGGGAATTTCTCCAAAAGGGTTCGTCTCTCCACTTCCGATGATCTTCTCTACTTCATCGCGAATCTTATCCAATCGAATATCCAGAGATTCCAAGGCTTTTGCAGCTACCCCTTCACCTTCAGATAATAATCCCAGTAATAAATGCTCAGTACCAACCACATTATGGCCTAACCGGGCTGCCTCTTGCTGCGCCAGATATACCACTTTCCTCGCTCTTTCCGTAAATCGTTCAAACATTTTTGCTCACACCCCTTCGCCTTCGCTTGCTTTCAGTTTTTCCCGTACAATCCTCGCTCGATGAAAATCCCTTTCTGCCGAAGATAGTTCTTTGCCGACAATTTTCTGCAGTATGGAAGCGCGGATTGTAAATAATAATTCTCTTACGATTATTTTGTCGACTTTTGGTATTATGCCCAGTTCGACACCGAGTTTGACATCAGACAGCAATTTTAAGGCTTCCTGAGAGGAGATCATCCTCGCTTGAGTCAAAATTCCATAAGAGCGGCAGACCCTGTCTTCCAACTGAACTTTGGAATCTTTTAAAAGTGTTTCCCGGATCGCTCTTTCCCGTTCAATTACTTGACGGCATACACTTTTTAAATTGCTATTTAAATCCGATTCGCTCCGGCCCAAGGTAACCGAATTGGAAACTTGATAAATATCTCCGATGGATTCGGTACCTTCCCCATACAAACCCCGAATGCTAATCCCAATATGAGTTAATGCTGATAAAACTTTTTTGACTTGATCAACAATTGCCAAAGCTGGCAAATGAAGCATCAGGGATGCCCTCAAACCAGTTCCGGCATTCGTCGGACATGCAGTAAGATATCCATAGTTTTCGTCAAAGCATAAATCCAAATTCTCCTCCAAATAATCATCCATCTGATTGGCTATATTGAAAGCCCCATCCAAAGAAAACCCCGGTGTAATGGCTTGAATCCGCAAATGATCTTCTTCATTGACCATCACACTGATGGATTGATTTTGGTTGACGAGCAACATCCTTAAATGAGGTTTTTCAATAAATTGCGGACTGCATAAATGTTTTTCAACCAATATTGCCCGGTCATTCGAACTTAGCGTCTCTACTTTAATGACAGCCAATGGTTCAATCGAAGGTTTTTCCTTAATTACTCTGCTGATTTCATCATTAATGGAACTTAGTTGCGTTTCATTGGCATAACTGGGGAACGGAATCCCCTTTATATTACGGGCCAATCTTATCCGACTGCTGATGGCCACATCGCCGGCTTCTCCTTCAGACTTTGTCCAGGATGGGAAAAAATCCCCTCCATTATCTTGAATATTCATCAGTTAACCCCCTATAACTCAGCTTCCAAACGGCGGATTTCGTCTCTTAAAAAGGCTGCTTTTTCATAGTCCTCTCGGCCAATCGATTGTTGCAGTTCGGTGCGAAGATCACTAATTTCTTTCCGCACTCTTACTTTACCCCCGCTACGTTTGGGAACCTTTCCAGTATGTTGAACGCTGCCATGTAACTTCTTCAGCAATGGCTCCAGCCCCGTCTGAAAATAACGATAACATTCGCCGCACCCCAATAATCCGGTGCTCATAAAATCAGAGAAAGTCAAACCACAGTTCTTACAAAATATTTCCTGGTTGGTGTTGGGTTGTTGATAAAGATTCAAATCACCTTCAAGCAACCCGGCAATAAAGTTTTGAAAATTAAAGCTGGGCTCGAAGATAATTCCTAATTCATTTCCTACATTTTTGGCACAAACCTCGCATAAGTGAAGTTCGGTTTTTTCGTGGTTCATGATTTTAGTTAAATGAACCGTAGCCGGTCTTTCCCCGCAATTTTGGCACAACATACAATCACCTCATTCTTGGGTCTTTTCGTTTTTATTTTGAAAGAATGACGAAATATTTTATGCTTCTGGTCTACTACCCAATACCTTTAAAATCGCCTTTAAAAATTTGGCTCTTAAAAAATCAACTTGGGAAGCTTCAACTTCAGAAAACTCATCAATCATCAATCGTAAAATCAAATGAGCCGAATCTGCCTCAATCATATCATTTTCAACCAATCTTTCCATTAATTGCTCCGAATCGCTCTCACTCAACTCGTCAGGGATAATTTCATTGATCAAATCCGGATAACTTGCACTCCGCCATGTCACCGGAATGATTCGGATATAACCGCCGCCACCTCTTTTACTCTCTACAATATAACCGTGTTCGAGATTAAAGCGGGTCTCTAAAACATAATTAATCTGTGAAGGAGCACAACGGAACATTTTTGCTAATTCCCTCCGTTGCAACTCAATCACTTTGTTTTGAATTAGGATTCCCCTTAGATACTGTTCAATAAAATCGGCTAGGCTTCCCATTTTAAATACCTCTGACCTTCTTTGACCTTATTGTAACGAAAATTTTTTCAAAAAACAAGGGAAGGCTTTAAATCATCCTCCCCTAAAATCAGCCGTTTTCTACCATTTTTATATTCAAATCTCTCCGAATTACAATTTTCCTTTAAAATTAGTACGATTTCTCAATATATTGATAAGGGTTCACTTTAACCCCGTTTCTTTCAACCTCAAAATGTAAATGACAGCCATAGGCGCGACCTGTTGCGCCAACTTTGCCAATTACTTCTCCTTGCAATACCGGGCTATGTTTCCGGACAAATATCTTCGATAAATGTCCATAATAGGTTTTAAATGTCCCATGATTAATTATAACCAATAATCCATAACTACCCATCCAACCGGCATATACAATTTTCCCATTTTCTGCCGCTTTGACCGGTGTTCCAAAAGGTGCTGCGAAATCGACTCCATAATGCATCCGGCCCCACCGGTTTCCAAACCTAGAAGTCACAAAGCCTCTCAATGGCCTCATGAGACAAATTTGCAATTTTTGACCCCTTTTTTCTTTTGGGGGTATTTTCGGTAAATAGATCATTTCACCTGCTTTCAATGACTCTAACCCAGGATTGAGTCTCCAAAACTGCCAATTTGTCAAATGATAGTCTTGTAGGAGCGTTTCAATAGAATCCCCCTTTCTCAACCAATATCTGCGAAGAATTCGTTGACTTTTGTCAGGGGGTGGTAAGTAAAGAATTTGACCTGCGATCAATTTGTGAGGATTTAAGATTTTGTTAATCTGTTGAATTGAATTAATGGATGTGAAGCTATAGCGACTAATCCCGGAAAGGACGTCACCTTTTTTAATCACATATTTTGGTAATTTCAAATCCAGTAAAGCTTTTCTTGCAAAGTCCTCTTCAATAACAAAAAAATTTTGAGTCCCTACCCGATAGTGATGATGAAATCCATCATTCGGTTCAGCATAAACTAAGGAAAAACCGGAAAAAATCAATACTCCAAGAAAAATAAGACCCAGTAAAGAAATTATGGATAATTTCTTGCCTAGCGGCTTCAATAATGGCTGCTCCTTTCGAAAAAAAATCCTTCAAGTATTATTTCCATACTTGAAGGATATGATTCCTAAGTTCGGGAGGTCCATTACCCAATCGCTTTATGAAAACTAATAAAGCGTTCACTCCAACTACCTAATAATTGTGAACGTTTTACTTAAGTAAGTAGAGCGTATCTTCCCATTTCTGATTGCCATTTATTTACGATATGCTCGACTAGTACTCGCTATTTCGCTTTTTTAAAACATTTTCGGCAAATGTTGAATTAATGATCATTTCCCGGAATTCCGTATTAGACTTTGAGTTACTTAAACGGTCAAGCAGCAACTCCATTGTTTCGGCCGGTCCCAAGGAACCCAGCACTTTCCGTAAGACCCAGGTGCATTCCAATTCCTCCGGTTTGAGCAGCAATTCTTCCTTACGTGTTCCGGATTTAATAATATCGATGGCCGGGAAGATTCGCCGGTCTGCCAACTTACGATCTAAATGCAGCTCCATATTTCCGGTTCCCTTAAATTCTTCAAAGATCACTTCATCCATTCTAGAACCGGTTTCTACCAACGCAGTGGCCATTATGGTCAGGCTGCCACCCTCTTCCATCTTTCTAGCAGCTCCAAAAAAGCGTTTAGGCTTATGAAGCGCATTCGGATCAACACCGCCGGAAAGCGTCCGGCCACTAGGAGGCTCCACCAAATTGTAAGCCCTAGCCAGACGGGTAATCGAATCCAATAAAATTACAACATCCCGGCCAACTTCAACCATACGCTTGGCCCTTTCCAAAACAAGCTCAGCAACACGAACATGGTTCTCAGCAGGAAGGTCAAAAGTTGAGCTTACGACTTCTCCTTTGACCGAACGCGACATATCCGTTACTTCTTCTGGACGCTCATCGATTAATAAAACGAGGAGAATAATTTCGGGATGGTTTTCGGTAATACTGTTGGCGATTTTTTTCAGTAAAGTGGTTTTCCCGGCTTTCGGAGGAGCTACGACCATGCCGCGCTGGCCTTTACCAATAGGGGCCATTACATCAACAAGCCTCATAGCAGTTTCTTTGGGCTGAGTTTCCAATCGGACTCTTTCAAAAGGATAAACCGGCGTAAATTCTTCAAAATGATTCCGGGTGCGAAGGGAGTCCGGATCGACAAAATTGACAGCCTGAACTTTCAGTAGTGCGAAATAGCGCTCATTGTCTTTAGGGGGACGTACCTGTCCTGAAACCAAATCGCCTGTACGTAGGTTAAAACGTCGGATTTGCGAGGCTGAAACGTATATATCTTCGGGGCCCGGGCTGTAACCTTCTACTCTCAAAAAGCCAAACCCATCGGGAAGAATTTCTAAAACACCTTGGGAAAATATCAATCCTTCTTTAACTGCCAGTACTTTGAGTAACTCAAAAATTAATTCCCTTTTCCTAAATTTTGAATAATTTTCGATGGACATTTCTCGGGCCATTTCTTGAAGTTCCTGCAAAGTCTTTGATTCAAGTTCCGCCAATTGCATCGATTTTTGCCTCCTTGGTATCTATAATGATCAGGATATTCGTATTGTTATAACAGTGGATCGAATGGTAGTATTCAGTTGACTGTTGGGGAATTAAGGTATTATGTCAAAATTAATTCTCTCATATGGACAAAAAAAGAAATCCTACGAATATATTTTATTCGTTTTTATTTTTTCTAACACATGGATTCGCAAAGGATACTACGGATGGCGCATGCGTCGGCACAGAAAGTAAAGTGGATTTGCTTTAGGGTTTTAAATTAGGATGGACCTTACTAGCGTCAAAACTGGTAAAACCCTTTTCCGCTAATGCGATTGAATTTACTTCTTTTACAATTCTTAAATCTTCAATTGTTTCTGCATAAATGATATGGAGACTATGACAAATTGGGCAATGTAACTCCAGCTTTTCCGGAAATACATCAATTTCAATTTGATGATTTCCGCATTGACAAAACATTTGATTCTGTTCAGCAATATGATGAAGATGTTTCAGCACTTCGAACATGACCTGAGGATTGCTGAAATAATCGTCAAACCCGAGATTGTTCATGATGCTTCCAATATCATCCTGCTTTTGTTTTATGATCTTACCAAGTGAAGTCTCATCACCTATATATCCTAGTTCCTGTCCTGTCTCAATACACCGAATTACGACTATTGGTTGTTCCCATATTCCCTGGCGGGTAAACTTGAAAATATGTATCTCTTCACAAATCAAACAAGAAATTTGCAAATAATAATCTTTGAAGTTCTTGGTATTGATAGTTAATTTATTAAACCCACATTTACAAATAACTTTCAAAGGTTTATTTTTCGTGATATTAAAGAAGGAAATCGTATGATTTTCTAATCTTCCACAGAGCGGACATCGTAAAGCCAGACTTCGTTGGGTAGATACTATCATACTGACCGCCTCCATTCCGATTCATATAAAATTTCGGCGTAGTTTAAATAAACTCCTCCTTTTTTTGGCACTTATACCAAGGAAAAAATCCCCATGTTCCGCCAATGGAAACTATTCATTAAGAAGATTGACAATCCGGCCATAAATCTCTGTCAAACTTTCGATATAATCGGCGCCACCCAATTCCACGGCAGCTCTGGGCATTCCATAGACAACACAGCTGGCTTCGTCTTGAGCAATCGTCCGGGATCCCAATTGGTGTAAATGTTGCATACCCGTGCCTCCATCGACTCCCATACCAGTCAAAAGCACAGCCAAAGCCTTACTACCGCAAACTTCAGCTATCGACTCAAAAAGATAGTTCACTGAGGGCTTCAAGATTAGCTTTGGTTCTTCTGAAACTTCCACGACCAATCGTTCGCCTTCCCTACGCAATTTAGTCTGGTAGCCGGCAGGGGCAATTAAAACCCGCCCAGGTTTCATCTCATCCCCGGTCTTTGCTTCAACAACCTCTAATTTACAATATGTATCCAGCCTTTTGGCAAAGAATCCCGTAAAACCCTTGGGCATGTGTTGCGCAATAATAACACCCAGGGGAAAATCTTCAGAAAATTGGGTTAACAAATAATAAAGAGCTTTAGGTCCCCCGGTTGAAGCTCCAATCGCCAAAAGATCATACTTTAGCCCCTTATTAACTTCAATCGATTGTTCTGCAAGAGATTCTATCAGGGGTGATTGAGATACTATTTTGGCTAAATGAACTTCCGAAGCTGTTCTGATCTTTAAAATAAGATCAATCGCCACATTATCCAGAGATGCAGCATCGGGCTCCGGAGCATTCGGCTTTGTAACAAAGTCAATAGCGCCCATTTCAAGGGCTCTAAGAGTATATTCTGCCCCTTCAGTTGTCAAATAACTTACCATGATGACCGGGGTAGGCAATTGCTCCATGATTTTGGCCAAGCAATCCAAACCATTCATCTTTGGCATTTCGATGTCGAGTGTAATCACATCGGGTTTCAAAATTTTAATTTTCGAAAGTGCATCTTCCCCATCATTGGCAGTACCCACAACCGTTATATCCGCTTCTTTATTCAAGATATCGGATAACACCTGACGTATCAAAGCTGAATCATCTACCACCAGAACTCGAATTGGCAATTTTGCCACCCTTTCTTGACCAACCAAAAATATAAGCTTAAGGAAAGTTCAACATGAAAGCCTTATTTCCTGCTATTTTAATCTCTGGTTAAAACATGTTTACAAGCCTGTTATCTATTGGTCATCCCGGACTGAATTTTCACTCTCTTAGAGACGGCTTTATCATCGATCAAACTTTCGTAAGCTTCAAAATTGTCGGGATCTTTTACAGCGCTTGAGCACTGCTTCAATCCGGTAGATAAACTCCCCGGATTTCACCACTCCTGTCATAAACAACAAAAGCCAATTGCCCATCATGGAGCCACCCTTCTCGGGGAAGCCTTGCACCTTTTCTGACAGCTATACAAGATAGTTGTTTTTTCTCAATGGGCTGAATTTGTAAATTTAATTGCCCTGCATGATAAAACCATCCCCGGATAACACACTCTTCTCCTTGATAAGATCCGTCAATCGTTAAGACACGGCCCCTATCATCCAAAGATAAGGTTGCTTCGAAAAAAGCCTCTGAAATAATGGGAATCAAACTTTTCCAGGTAGCCGTCACTCCATTGCAAATAATTTTGGTCCCGGATGATAATGGATATTCACTTACCATTCCATCATGGATGACTCGAACGGTATCGGAAGTAATCGATTCAATTTCCCCGGTAATCTCGGGAATTTCCGGTGAATGCGAAGGTGTCTCCCCAAACGCAATAAAAAAAGAGTTTAAGGCTGTCCATAAGATTATCACGCTCACGAAAAACGGCTTTTTCCCCAAAATGCCATCCCCTTCAATACATTATTGGCATCTTGGTTATGGTCCATACCATTCTTTATATTTTATAGCTACTATTCATAAGCCTCTTAAGTATTCTGGCCTCAAAATCGTCTTTCCTTTCATCGCCATTTCAATTGTTGATAATAACCGTCCTTTATCGGCAGGCAACCTTCCTTCCAAAGACAAAAAGTTGGATGCATGATCCGCCCGAAAAACAGTTGCTTTTAAGTCTAACCCGGCAATCATATCATATGTTTCCTGTAATAATTCTTGCGGGCTTAATTCTTCAAAATTACCCTTCTGCGCTTCGTGGTAAGCTTCCGTACCGGGGATGAGCATCAAAGAGAGAAATGAAAGATAATGGGGCTGCATTAAATTTATGGCATGGATTGTCTCTTCCACATGAGCCTTTGATTTTCTACATCCTCCCAGTCCAAGGAGGACCATAACTGAAGATTTTATACCGGACTCCGCCCCTTTATGAACCGCTTCAATCATTTCATTGACGCTGGATCGTTTTTTACAATCATTTAAAATGGATTGACTCCCGCTTTCTAAACCGATATAAATTAATCGCAGGCGGTTCTCAGCTAATTCAGCTAATTCTGTTCCGGTACGTTTTATAATATTATCGCCATTGGCATAACTGGCGATTCGCGTCATTTTCGGAAACACCGTATTGATTTTTTGCAATACCGGCACCAACCTTTCGTTGGGGATTACCAAAGCATCCCCATCCATTAAAAAGGCCCGCCGTTTTAATGGTTCCAAAGCCGCCCCCATTTCAATATCCTGGTGTATTTCCCGCTCACTTTTTATTCGAAAAGGTTTTCCTTTATAGGCCCCACAAAAAGTGCATAAATTGGACGAACAACCGCTGGTCACTTGTAACAAAAAACTTTTAGCCTCTGCCGGCGGCCGAATCGCAGGTTCAATGATAGGCATAACTTTACTCCTTTGATTGCAAAATCGTCAAATCATCTAACATTATTACAGTTCCTTTTCGTCTTTAGCAAAGCGAACCATTCATTTGGTTTTCCGCTTTAAGATAAAGGTTTCGATTTCCCTTCTGCTTTTGGTGTTTAAAACATCCGCTGCGGTTAACCAACCCTTGCGCGCCACCATGATTCCACTATATGCCAATCTCAATTCCTGACTGTTGTGTGCATCAGGATTGACCGCTATCAATATGCCAAGCTCTCTGGCCTTCCTGCACCAGCGCCAGTCCAAATCTAACCGATAGGGATTGGCATTAAATTCTAAAACGATACTCTCTCGAGCTGCCTTCTGGATCAAAGCTTCCAAATCCACTTCATAACCTGGCCGTTCTCCAAGAATCCGTCCGGTGGGATGCCCAAGCATAGTCAAATAGGGATTATCCATTGCTTTCATGAGCCGGTTCGTCATTTCCGTTTTACTCATCCGGAAATTTGAATGAATCGAGCCGATGACAAAGTCAAATTGGGTTAAAATTTCCGGGCCATAGTCCAATTCTCCCGAAGACAATATATCTGCTTCGATGCCTTTGAATATTTTACATTGGGGGAACTCTTGCTCCAAGCTATCAATTTCCGCCCATTGCTTCTTCAAAGTTTCCCAAGAGAGGCCGTGGGCATAAATGGCGCTTTGACTGTGATCTGTAATCCCGATATATTCAAATCCCTCTTTAACGGCTTCCGTAACCATTTCCCGCAGTGTACTCCGGCCGTCGCTATAGGTCGTATGAGCATGAAAAACGCCGCGTATATCTTCGGGTGTTACTAATACCGGCAGGGTTCCTGCACTCGCCGCTTCCAGCTCGCCGAGATCTTCTCTAAGCTCAGGAGGTATATATTTCAGCCCTAATGTTTGATAAATACCGTTCTCATCCAAACAATACGTAGCCTGCGTTCCCCCATTCTTAAAAAGGCCATATTCATTTACTTTATATCCCAATTCTTTGGCGATATGGCGTAATTTGGTATTGTGTTCCTTACTTCCTGTGAAGTGCTGGAGCGCATGGGGGAATTCTTCAGGTTTTACAATGCGGAGATCAGCAGCAATCCCTGATTTTAAGATGGCCGATATTTTTGTACTGCCGTTGGAGGTGACCTTATCGATAACCGGCAATGCCGTAAAATAGTTTGCTACCTCAGCCGGTTCAACGCTTGCTGCAACAAAATCCAAATCATGGACCATTTCCTTAAAACGCCGGATACTTCCAGCCAGTTCAATCTTTTGAACGGACCTGTGCCCGGCTAAATGATTCCTGATATCAAAAGCCAACGCTAAAGCGTTAATCGATAAAATGTCGTTGCTGTGTTCTTCGATAAACTGAATCCCAACGCAAATCTTTTCCTGGGTCTTGACACCAAAACCCGGCAAATTGGCTAACTGATTGTGCTGGCAGGCCTCTTTAAGCTGAACAATGCTTGTGATGCCGAGCTCTTGATAAATCTGATTAATCTTTTTGGGACCCAGTCCCGGTATGCGCAGCAAGTTAAGAAAGCCTTCGGGGATAGAGGCTTTAAGATTTTCATAATACTCCATGGTTCCTGTTTTAGCCCATTCATTGATCTTTGTAACCAGAGCATCCCCAAAGCCGGGAATTTGGCACAGTCTTTGCTCATGAATCAAGACCTCCAAATCCTCATTCAAATTTTCCAAAATCCGAGCCGCATTGTAATAAGCCCTGCTTTTAAAGGGGTTTTCACCTTTTAATTCAAGGAGCAGGCCGAGTTCATTCATCATCTGAATTAAAGCACTTTTGTCCAATGGATTCACCTGACTCCTAATTTTCCCCAAAGCCTCAAAATATCCTCCCGAATGAACAAATATTCATATTTCGATCTGTTTTCCCAAGCATCCAATCGGATTGTTCTTCTCCCAATTGTCCGAATCACTTTTTCAATTCTCTTTCCTGTCATCCAATCGTTTTTTGCCATTATCCGAAAACTCACTTTGATCTCCCCCTTTTGGGGACAAAAAATAGCTTATTTAAAAACTTAGTACCCAAGTTACAGCCTGGAATTTCAGGGTTTTATATTGTAATCCTTTTAGCCTCTCTTTATAGAGATTACCCGGGGGTTCAATCCGTAGCTCTTTATTCCTTTCCCACCGCCAAATCCAATTTGGCTACCGCGGTAAGGTAGGAGGCAACCCCTTGATAATATCCATTGAGGGCCTGATCCAAAGCCAGTTGGGAATCGCGGATATCGATAGTCGTGGTCATCCGGGCTTCAAATTTGGCTTCCGTCATCTCCAAAGATTCCTTGGCCAATTGAATGCTTGCTTCATTAGCATGGCTGGTTTCTAGGCTTTCTTTTAACCCTTGAATGGACTGCTCCACATCTAAATCAATTCCATCCCTCAGGCTTTTCTCATGAATCTGAACTAATTTCTGATTCGCTTTGGCCTCTCCCACTTTAGCAGGGGTCGCAAACCCATCAAAAAAATTACCTTTGATATCAAGTACCACAGTCCACTGTTTGTTGCCACTCCAATTGCCCGAATCATATTCTCCCATTGATGATCCTTGATAGGTTCCAACCAAGGCCACAGTGGGTTTGTATCCGGCATAAGCCATGGCAGTTTGCGCTTTCGCCATTTCCCGCAACTTTTCAAATTTCTTCAACTCAGGCCGGTTTTGATAGGCCTGCTCTACAAGAACTCCAGAATCCAAGCCCACTTGTTCCGGGAGCTGCAAGGCCGATAAGTCGATATTTGCGCTGTATTTACGATTCTTCTCGATTCCAATCAAGTTCGTTAGATTCATTTTTGCCAAAACAGCTCCATTTTGAGCCTTGATCACCGCAGGCTTTAAATTCTCATGTTGAACCTCAGCCCGTAGCAGATCAAATTTTGAAGCTTTGCCGACATCATAGAAACTTCGGACCCGCTCCACATGACGGCCCATATTTTCATAGGAGTCTTCCGCCACGATTACCATTTGCTGAGCTAGCCAAACCTGGTAATAGGCAGCCTTCACATTGTAAACCAATGTTTGGTGCACCTTTCGTTCCTCTTCCCTGGCGTTTTCCAGGTTTAACTTGGCGAACTTAATACCATTCGACAACTGTCCGCCGGTATAAAACGGCTGGGTAAGACTGATACTGGCGGAAGATAACTTCCGGGTATCTGTTCCCTTAAGGGCAGACAACCACCCAACCTGGTTCTGATCCGAATCCGCCCCGGCGATCTCATAACCCAAAGCGGGCCACAGTCCACTTTGCGCCTGTCTGAGCTGTTCTTCAGCTATCTTAACATTTTGAGCCGCTGCTTTCATTTGGGAACTATTTAGGAAAGCTATCCCCAAACAATCATCCAATGATAATGCGGATGGAGTTTCATCGTTACTTTTATCCAAAGCAAATCCTGATGAAGCCAAACCGGCAACGAGAATAAAAAAACCAATTATTTTAAAAATACGGTTCATTGTTAAACCTCCTCAATTGCTAAATAGGTCTTGATGATACAAAAAATAGTGGCCTTGCCGCGATTTTTATTCCTTTGGCAATGAAGTATGCGGCTTATTTTTGGAGCCGAAGAATTCTCTCAATTTTTCAATCTTGGTATAAACAACCGGAACTACGACTAGCGTCATTAACATCGAGGAAGTCAAGCCCCCGATCAACGCCCATCCCAAACCGTTTTTAAACTCCGCTCCGGAAGAGGAAGCCGTAGCAATTGGCAACATTCCCAAAATCATCGTCAAAGTGGTCATTAAAATCGGTCTCAATCTTTCCCGACCAGCCTCTATCAAGGCCTCTTTTATCCCATAGCCTTCTTCACGGGCCCGGTTCGTAAAGTCCACCAGTAAAATCGCATTTTTGCTAACCAGTCCGATCAACATAATAATACCCAAAATCGTCATGATATTAAGGGAATTTCTAGTCAGGGCCAAAGCCAGCAAGGCTCCGATTAGCGCTAGCGGTACTGCAAATAAAACGGTCAAAGGATAAATAAAGGAATTATATAGAGCTGCCATAATCAAGTAAACAAAAACCACTCCGATGAGCAACGCCATTCCCAAACTGGCAAAAGAATCGGCTTGGGTTTTTAAAGTCCCGATAGGGGTTACCGTGACCCCGGACGGCAACTTCTCCTTAGCAACAGCCCTGCTGATATCCGCTCCGATATCACCACTGGTACGGCCGGTGGCTTCCGCATAAAGATTGATGGCATAATTACGGTCTCTCCGTTCTAACTGGGTAGGGCCTGTATCCTGTGTTATATCGGCAAACTGATTTAATTCAACCAACTGCCCGAGACGGTTGGTTACGGTTAACCCGCCCAAATCCGAAGTCTTAGACCTATCGAATTTATCCAGCATGATATTGATATCATATTCATTGCCGTCAGCCGGATCTTTATATTTGGAATCGGTATTTCCGGCCAGTCCGATTTGTAAAATCGTACCAACATCAGCCATGCTTAGTCCAAAATCGGCCAACTTGGCCCGTTCAATTTGAACCTTCATTTCCGGCTGGCCTAATTCGGAGGAAAGCCGTACGTCATAAGCTCCGGGAATTGTTGAAGCGATTTCTTTAACGCGCATTGCAGTTTCCGCCACCGCATCCCAGCTTGATCCGCTGATACTGAATTGGACCGGCGCCGATATTCCCATACTGACTATACCCGGCAAGGTCACGTGGGCCGTTACTCCCGGTATTTTTTCCAATTGTTTCTTGATCATCAACCGGATATCATCGGTACTCCGGTTCCGTTCCCTTTTGGGAACCAGTTTGATATAGATAATCGCCTTATTCGTCTCCGCCCGTTGCGTTTCACTAATACCGGCGCCGATAAAAACCGTATCCAACTCAGGAATCCTAGCGAGCCAATTACCGATTTCCCTGCCCCTATAATCGGTATCTTCCAATTTAGTCCCCGGAATATACTCCAGTGCGATTTGAATTTGATCCTGGTCGGTGGTGGGTATAAATTCCGATCCGATAAATCCCAAAGGAATTAAGGATACTGCCCAAACAAACAACACTCCAGCCAGAAGCAGAATTCTTCCCGAATGGTCAAGGCTCCACTTTAATATCATTGAATACTGGTGGGTTAAATTTTTAAATTTCGCTTCAAACCAACTTCCAAACTTTCCTAGCATAGTTCCCTTTGTCATTTGCTCCAGTTTTGCGAAACGGGAAGCCAGCAAGGGGGTTACTGTAAAGGAAACGAACAAACTCATCAGTGTTGTGGTCACAATTACCACTGAAAATTCCCGCAACATTCCGCCAATAATTCCGCTTACCAATGCCAATGGCACATAAATCACCACGTCCACCATAGTAATAGATAAGGCGGTAAAACCGATCTCATTCCGGCCCTCCAAGGCCGCCAAACGTTTATCCTTTCCCATCTCCAAATGACGATAAATATTCTCCAAGACCACAATGGCATCATCAACCAAAATCCCTATAACCAGCGAAAGAGCCAACAAAGTAATAACATTTAAAGAATATCCGAACATCCACATCCCGATGAAGGCGCAAACCAGCGAGGTTGGAATCGCCACCATGACAATGATCGAATTCCGGATACTATGCAAAAACACCAACATAACCCCTGATACTAAAAGGATGGCGATGGCCAAATCTTCTTTTACCGCATTGGCCGCCGCCAGAGTAAAAATTGAATTATCCATGACCACAGGCATTTTTAAACTGATTTCTTTATTTTCGGATTCCAGCTCTTGTAGCTGACTGGATACCCGTTTGCTGACATCAACCGCATTGGCGTCCGATTGTTTTTGGATCATCAATGCCAAGGTGTTCTTTCCGTTTACATAACCGGTTATGACTGGGTCTTTTTCACTATCTAAAATTTCAGCAACATCGGAAAGCATGATATTCCCGCCGCCGGGGGATTTGGCGATTATCAGTTGCCGAATCTCCCCGATGGAGGAAAACTTACCCGCCAATCTTACCACAAACTGTTTATCCTGGTCCTTAACGGATCCGGTCGGAAACTCCAGATTTGAACTTTGAATCGCTTGCAAGACTTGTAAACTCGATAAACCATAGGCCTTAAGCTTTTGGGTATCAAGGTTAACTTTTATTTCGCGTTCCAGTCCTCCGATGACCGTTACCTGCCCCACTCCAACCTGTTTGGACAGCCGCGGCACGATGGAATTCTTCACATACTGAAAAAACTGCGTATCCGGTAAGTTACCACTGACTCCGACAATTAAAATCGGCATATCATCAAGGGATACTTTGGAAAGCGCTGGAGTCTTGGCCCCCGTTGGTAAATCGGATACGATTTGGTTCACTTTACGTTGGGTATCCTGTAAAGCCGTATCAATGTTGGCGTCTTGTAAAAAATTAATAACAACCATCGAGACTCCCTCAGCCGAGGTAGAAACGACCGTATCGATTTTATCGAGACCCGAAACTGCATCTTCAATTTTCTTGGTTATCGATGTTTCTATCTCACTGGCAGAAGCTCCGGGGTAAATGGTTTGGACCGTAACCACCGGAATATTCATTTTGGGAAAAGACTCATATTTGAGTTGACTGTAACCAAGTCCGCCTAACAAAGTTAATGCGATAAATAAAACGATAACCAGGACTGGCCTTTTGATTGCAAGTTCAGTAATTGTCATTGTTTCTCACCTTACCATAAGTTTATTTTCAAACTGATTCCTTTCTTTCATAACAGTAACTTTCATCTTATCCCGTAAATTATTTTGGCCGCTCACAACCACCTGGTCACCCTCATTGAGACCTTGGATTACAGCTACCTCGTTTTCATTCTGTGTTCCGGTCACAATATTCTGCGATAGAGCTACCCCGTCCCGAATTACAAATACTTGAGGAGCTTTAATGCTGCCTATAATTGCATTCCGCGGAATCGTCAAAACGCTTTGACTTCCTAGGTTGAAACGGACGGTTCCAAACATCCCCGACTTCAGCGGATACTGTTTGCTATCCGGAATAGTGATTTCGATCGGATAGTTATGAGCACCGTCGGCTTTATCACTGATACTCTTCACATGACCCGTTATTTTTGCACCAGGATAAGCATCCGTAGTGACAATCACCCTATCACCTGCTTTTAACCGAAATACATCTTTTTCCCCGATATTCAACTCCACCTTAAAGGATGAATTGTCGATGACGTTGGCTACGACAGTGCCCGGATTCATCATGGTTCCTACATTTACAGGCCTGCTTGTAACGACGCCCGTTATCGGGGAAGTAATCACTGAATTGTGATATTGACGCTGGGAGGCGATATATTGGGCATCGGCGGATTTGAACGCCAAACGGGCGGAATCTAAATCAGATTCGGAAATAAGTCCTTTGGCGTATAGTGTCTTATATGAATCGTAGTCTTTCTGTGCCTTCTCATAATTGGCTTGGGCAGCTACAAAGTTAGCTTCCGGGATGGCGTCTTCAATTTTTAAGAGCGGGGAGCCTTTTTGTACGGAGGTGCCTTGGGCTACCATGACTGCGGTGACTTTTCCGGAAATCTCCGAAACAACCGTCACATCATTTTTGGAAACAATCGTACCTATTTGAGATAGCTCTTCCGTTAACGGTTGTTTGATTACTGATATTACAGAAACAGGAAAACTTGTTAACACCTCAACTTTTGCCTTTTTTTCCATTGCCGCTTTATTATTAAACAGTACAAATCCAACAAGAGATACAATTAAAACCATTACCACCATAATCGATGTCTTTTTCATATATATATCCACCTTTCCTTATCAAACAAAGATAAAAACAATTCGATTTAGGCTAGTTCTTCATTAAATTATGATCAACTCCATTCTTTAGCAAGCACTTACTTAACAGAAGATTAAAACCATTCATCCTTTTTGTAAGCATATTCGCCTATATTAGTCAGTACTTACTTACATCAATATTGTAAAAAAGTTTATCTATGACTCGATGGTTACTTTCTACTTATTAAAATTATATTAAATTTTAAGTTAGTACTTACTTACAGGAACGCTAAAAAAATTTATGCCGAAGTTCCTCTAATAAATATATCGATCATACTTTCCATATACTCCCCGGTCTCGACATTTGAATCTTCCTGTCCAAAAATTAAGGTTAAAATTAAGCTCGTATTGATAAGAAAAAAATCTACCGCTAAAATTTTCGGTTCTCCAATAATCTTTCCTTTTTCCTTCATATCGGTAAAATAGGACGTAAGTCTTTCTATAGCCATAGCGGGCTTTTTTCTGAAATTCTCCTGATCGTCTAAATCAAATAAATCCTTATTATCTTTCATATTAATTCTTATCAACCTTAAATTTGCTTTAATCATATTCTGTAATGACACTGCAATATTTGTTAAATCAGTTCTTAAGTCCCAACTTGGCTCACGGTTAAATGCTTCTTCCAAGCCGGGATTAATTACATATTTTTCAAAGACTTTTTTATAAAGCGCTTTTTTGGTTTCAAAATAACGAAACAGCGTAACCTCGCTTACCTGGGCTTTAGAGGCAATCTCCTTTGTCGTAACCGCAGCATAACCTTTTTCTGAGAAAAGTTCCATTGCGGCTGCCAAAATCTGATCAGAAGTATTTGATTCAACCATTAACGATCACCCAAGTCCTTATGTAAGTACTTACTTAAATTTTATATCCATTATTTTTGAATGTCAAGTTAATTTTGGAATATTGCCCATTTTAATCCCATTGAATTTTGAAAACCCGGCCAAATCGGCCGGGTTTTCAATCCGTGCAAACTCAATCCATTCCCATTCCGCCGGGCATTCCACCGGGGGGCATCATTGGAGCTTTTTCCTTTTCGGGAATTTCCACTACCAGGCATTCGGTGGTTAATAACATTGCCGCAATACTGGCTGCATTTTGTAGAGCGCTGCGGGTAACTTTGGCAGGGTCTACAATACCGGCCGTGATCATGTTCACATATTCACCGGTAGCTGCATTAAAGCCTTTACCGGCTTCCAGTGCGCTTACTTTCTCAACAATGACCGAGCCCTCAACGCCGGCATTATTGGAAATTTGACGTAACGGCTCTGTTAAAGCCTTCTTGACTAAAGCGATACCGGTTGCCACATCTCCGGTTTCTTTCAGTTGATCCAGTTTAGGAGCAATCTGTAATAAGGCGACACCACCACCGGAAACAACACCTTCCTCAACCGCAGCCCGGGTTGCCGAAAGAGCATCTTCAATGCGATGTTTCTTTTCTTTCATCTCGGTTTCAGTAGCTGCACCAACTTGGATTACAGCTACACCGCCTGAAAGTTTGGCCAGCCTTTCCTGGAGTTTTTCCCGGTCATAATCTGAGGTAGTATCCTCGATTTGTACTTTAATTTGATTGATTTGTTTCTTAATTTCTTTAGCATCGCCCTTACCATCGACAATCGTGGTTTCTTCTTTGGTAATTTTCACCTGGCGGGCTGAGCCGAGCATTTCCGGAGTAGCATTTTCCAAGGTCATGCCTACCTCTTCAGAAATAACCTGACCACCGGTTACCACTGCGATATCTCCAAGCATTGCTTTACGGCGATCGCCAAAGCCGGGAGCCTTAATCGCAACAACATTTAAAACACCACGCAATTTATTGACTACTAATGTGGCAAGAGCCTCGCCCTCGACATCCTCAGCAATAATTACTAATGGTTTGCCTCTTTGGATAATTTTTTCCAAAATCGGCAATAAATCCTTAATCATAGAAATCTTTTTATCGGTGATCAAGATATAGGGATCATCTAAAACGGCTTCCATCCGTTCAGAGTCGGTAATCATATAAGGGGATACATATCCCCGGTCAAATTGCATCCCTTCTACTACTTCAAGGTTGGTGCCCATGGTTTGCGATTCTTCAACGGTAATCACACCGTCTTTTCCAACTTTCTCCATGGCTTCAGCGATTAGTTTACCGATTTCATCATCGGCAGCTGAAATAGCGGCAACATGAGTAATGTCTTCCTTGCTTTCAACGGATTTACTGACCTTTTTCAATTCTTCAACCACAACATTGACCGCTTTTTCAATCCCCTTCTTCAATACCATCGGATTGGCGCCTGCGGCAACGTTTTTCAAACCTTCCCGCACCATCGCTTGGGCTAAAAGGGTGGCTGTAGTGGTTCCATCACCAGCGATATCATTGGTTTTGGTCGCTACTTCCTTAGCAAGTTGGGCACCCATATTTTCAAAGGGATCGGATAATTCTATTTCTTTGGCAATGGTAACGCCATCATTGGTAATAGTGGGGGAACCGTATTTTTTTTCTAATACTACGTTACGCCCTTTAGGTCCGAGAGTGACTTTAACGGCATCCGCTAAAGTATTTACCCCGCGCTCTAAAGCATGGCGTGCATCTTCTCCAAATAAAATCTGTTTGGCAGCCATTTGTTTCACCTTCCTTTTTTTTTATTCGATTCCTAAAATATCGCTTTCCTTAAGAACCGTGCATTCTTCGCCATCGACTTTAATGGTAGTCCCGGCATATTTGGCAAAATAAACGATATCTCCAGGCTTTACCTCAAGGGCAATCCGGGTACCGTTCTCCATTTTACCGGAACCTACGGCTAAAACTTTCCCTTTCTCGGGTTTTTCTTTTGCAGTATCGGGAATGACAATTCCGCTTTTGGTTTTTTCTTCTCCTTCAAGTACTTTAATCAGTACCCTATCAGCTAATGGTTTAAAACTCATAATTTCCCCTCCTTTTCAAATTTTCATCTGTTAGCACTCGTTGATGGTGAGTGCTAACCTATAATGATTTTATTAAACCTAACCTCTATTGGCAAGATTCTATATTCACTTCCAGGAATTATATTAAGCGATTTTGGCTAAATTATGCAAAATAACTCTTCGATTCTTCCTCATAATAATTGTTAGATGAATTTGCAGGGAAGTTTTCAATTCTTTATGGAGATTGATCCGATTTAAAAGACGAGGGGTATACCAAAGGTGACTTTATTCATAAACCTCATTTCAACATCATCCTAACTAATACACGTAAGTAACCAACCGGGGTGGTAAAGTTTACTTTGACCATTTACAAAATCAACGGGGTAAAACCATTGCTTCAGTCTATAGTGTAGACCACTTCCAGGCGCTCCTGTTTCAGCCAGTCTATTAGGAAGAACTTCCGGATTGTCATCCGTCCACATTCACGATTAAACGATGACCAAAAGGATTCAAAAAGTAGGCGACTTGTTTTTCCCGCTGTTGAATCTGAAACAAGAATTACCAAAACTTTAATTTAAGGTCGTCTCAATTAAGGTTCAAAGTTAGCTCAGCAACCAAAGGAACATGATCGGAGACAAAATTATCGACTACAACTTCCAAAGTCGACAGGCCAAATTCGGGGGACGTTAGAATATAGTCCATTTTGGAACCAGGATAAACGTTACCGTCTTTAGAACGGAAAGTTCCGGTATCTTTAAAATCACTCATACTTTGAAGATCAGAGAGGTACTTTTTGAGTTCAGCCACAGCTGGGTCATTATCATTGCCATTAAAGTCGCCGGTAATAATCAAAGGGCCGCCGATTTGATCGATAAAATCGAGAATTGTTGATACTTGCCCAAGCCGATCTGAAACAGACAAGCCCAGGTGAGTTGTTAAAAAATTAATTCGCTGCCCTTCAATTTCAAATTGTACCAAAGCAAAACTCCTGGGTTCCAGACTTCCCGGCATAACCTCGGTCCATTGTTGAACTATCGGATATTTGCTAAGAATCAAATTCCCGAAAAACCCGTTGTTTCGCTCCCTTGAAGCAGAAAAGGCATAATCCATATGAAGGCGTTCGCTGAGTTTAACCGGGATATCCTCGAAATTCGTAAGGCTTGACCACCCTACATCCACTTCTTGAAGACCGACGATATCGGGTTTAACATCCTCAATAAAATGAGCTAACGCTTCCATGTCAAGTTTGCCATACCAATTAATGGCACTATGGATATTGAATGTCATTACCTTTAGTGAAATAGTACCGTTTTGTCTTTTATTATTGGCAGCGGATACCGAATCCTCCGGAGCAACTTCTTTTTCCTCAAATCGGTTTAAAGGATTTGTTGAATAAGTCTCCCCAAAAACCGCTGTTGGAATTATCAGCATAAAAAAACCAATAAAAATTATAAACTTTTTCATCATTTCACACCGAATCTTATCCATGATTTAAAATTGCCAAGCGGTAAGGTCAATCCAAACCCAAATGGTAAATCAACTTTTAGCGTTCTTTTCAATAAGCGTCATTTACTTCCCGCCGGAGACATTGGTAATGGTGCCGATTTCGATAAAATCATAATGTCTTGAGGATATGCCGCTACAACCAACACCGGATTGTTATCTTGATTTACATCGGCAACCGCCAAGGACATCAGGTCTTTCCTAAGGTTAATTTCGCCTGTAAGAGGTAGCAACGCATTATTTTCCCATCCATAGAAATTAATAAATCCCGGGGCTGTAGCAATCACCAATCGCATTTCACCGAAAAAATTTTCAACCTGCATTCCATATGCCGGTCCCTTCGTTGCTTTTTTCAAATTATAAACTTCAACCAATTTTTGATCAGAATACCTAAGAACATGGATATTCCCGGGAGCGAATTTCGGCCCTTCTTCAATAAAAAGTTCCATCGGACCGGTTTTGTCTAAAGTCCCCACTGCCATACCACGGATATTTCCAATTAAATCGGACTCCGTTAGTTCTACGAATTCTTCACCTTGAAATTTCCAAACTTGAACCGTACAGTTATATATTGTTGAAGTGATTTTACCTATTTTGGCAATGATTAACTCATCTTTACCATCACCATCGAGATCTCCGCTGGTAACAGCCAAAGGTTTTAAAGTGAAATCCGCACGTCGAACCAAATTTACATGATTATTTTCAATTTGGTAAAGATAATATTGGCTATTACTGATGGCTAAAAGTTGTTCTTCCTGACTTCCGAATTTTCCGGATACGGCCCAAATCGTACTATGGTCTTCATATAAATTATCGCTTTGCCACTGTACAACCGGTTTTGGGTCCGGATTCATTTTAAGCCAATAAAGAAAAAATTCGCGAGCAATATCATTTTTACCTACCAAAACAAAGTCATCATGATTGTCTCGATCCAAATCAGTTCTTAAGACTTGTAAAATACCATCCGTTAAAAAATGCTCATCTTCAAATACCAACTTATAGTCCGGTAGAATTGCAGAAATCTGAATAATAATAGCTAGAACAAGTAAGAATATCCATCGTCGGTTAGATATTATTTTCATGGCTTCATCTACCTCCTATTTTGTTATTATTTTCTAGGTACAACTCATTTTTCCTGCTATAAACGGAAATGAAGTTTGTTAAATCCATTTTTCTATTCCAGAAGTGGCGAGTTTTTCCTTCATCCAGGAATGCTAGACTATTGTCTTTCTTTTGTGCATTTTCGTAGCATCGGGACAAAATTTGCTTTGTTCCTTTCGTATATATTGATTTTATTGCGGTAATATTATTAAAGTAATTGCCTAAAAAAAAGAAAGGGGGATAGCAATGACCCGAGAGGAATTGGCGGGAAAAAACAAACAAAAACTATCCGAAATCGCCAAGTCGCTGGGAATTAGAGGCATATCAAAATTAACTCGAGAAGATTTAATCGAACATATTCTACTTCTCGACCCTCCATTCTCTGCCAATCCCGAAAAGGAAAAGGAGATATCTCAGCATATCCACAACTCGATTGCCGGTAACGAGCATTTGTATGTCGAACCGCCTTTGCCGGAACATTTAAACGGGGTTGCTGTCATGGAGCAAAATGAGACCGAAATCCCATCAACCTACAACGATACAAAAATCGTCTTGATGGTTCGTGATCCCTATTGGCTCCACACTTATTGGAGTGTTAATCAGTCTATAATCGACGATGTTTCAAGAAACTTTCAACAGTGGAACCAAATTCCTCTCATTCTGAGAGTTTATGATATCACCGAAATTCAAAATTTTGATGGCTCCAGCAGCAACTATTTTTTCGACATTCATATTGGCCATGATATCAATAACTGGTACATCCACGTCGGTGGTCCTAACCGAAGTTTTTGTGTGGACTTGGGTTTTATTCCATTAAACGGTACCTTTTATACCATTGCTCGATCGAATGTTGTAACCACCCCCCGTGATAATATATCGGAAATCGTTGATGAAGAGTGGATGAGTATTGAGGAAGATTTCCGTAAACTCTACCGATTGGCCGGCGCAGGGGAAGGAAACAGCTCAGCCCAATTGATCGAATCTTTAATGAAACGGTTAGAACGGGAAATGGGGTCCGGGGCTGTCAGCAGCTTGTCAAGTCCAACCCGTTTAATGCCCGAAGAACGGAAGTTTTGGCTGGTCTTAAATACCGAATTGATCGTTTATGGCGCTACAGAACCGAATGCAACCGTCAGGGTTCAGGGCGAACCCATAATGCTCAGGCCTGATGGCACTTTTACTTTGCGTTATGCACTTCCGGATGGTGTTCAATATATTCCAGTTGTAGCAAATTCAGTTGACGGGATTGATACCATCACTATCACACCTGTTGTAACCAAACAAACCTATTGAGGAGTTGATAATATATATTATGGAAAAAGGTTATTTAGCCCTCGTATTGCATGCACATTTACCCTATGTCCATCACCCGGAATTTCCGGATTTTTTAGAAGAGGATTGGTTGTATGAAGCTATAACTGAAACTTATATTCCTTTACTGCGGATATTCCATAATTTAACCAATGATGGCATAAATTTCAGAATCACAATCAGTTTATCACCCCCTCTAGTATCCATGTTTAAAAACGATTTACTGCAACGACGCTATATTCAAAAAATCGAACACTTAATCGAATTGGCTGAAAAGGATGTTGAAAGGACGAAGTGGCTACCCCAATTTCATGAGGTAGCCTTAATGTATCTAGAGCATTTTCGTTATTGCCGTTGGTTCTTTGTTGAAAAAAATCGCTGCGATTTAACCAATTCCTTCAAAGAACTCGAGGAAACCGGTAATCTCGAATTGATTACTTGTGGAGCTACCCATGGCTTTTTACCGCTAATGCTTAATGAAACTGCCATCAAAGCCCAAATAAAATTAGCCGTTGATTATCACCTTCAGGCTTTCGGAAAGAAACCCCGGGGGATTTGGTTACCCGAGTGCGGATACCAGCCTGGGGTTGATCAATTTGTCCAGGAGCAAGGATTACGTTTTTTCTTTACAGATGCACACGGTGTTTTGCATGCATCACCCAGACCCAAATATGGAAACTTTGCACCCATTTATTGTCCTAGTGGTGTAGCTGTATTTGGTAGAGATCTAGAATCGTCAAAACAAGTTTGGAGCGCCAATGAAGGTTATCCGGGTGACTATGATTATCGGGAATTTTATCGTGACATCGCCTTTGATTTAGAGTATGAATATATAAAACCGTATCTTCCCAGCAGCGGTGTCCGTGTACCCTTAGGAATCAAATATCACCGGATTACCGGGCCTACTCTTGATAAACAACCCTACAATATTGGGAGAGCCCGTGAAAAAGCCGCAGTCCATGCCGGCAATTTTATGTTCAACCGTGAAAAACAGATTGAATATTTAAATCAAATCATTGATCGCAAACCGATTATTGTCTCGCCTTATGATGCCGAATTGTTTGGACATTGGTGGTTTGAAGGACCCATGTGGCTTGATTTCTTAATCCGGAAAATAGCTTATGATCAAAAAACCGTACGATTAGTAACTCCCAGTGATTATTTGGAAATTTATCCAAAAAACCAGGTTGCCACTCCTTCCATGTCAAGCTGGGGCTACAAGGGATTCAACGAGGTTTGGCTTGAAGGCAGCAATGATTGGATCTATAGGCACATACATAAAATTGCTGATAGAATGGTTGAACTGGCTCAAAGTTATCCAAGTGCCGATGGTGATTTAAAAAGAGCGCTTAATCAAGCAGTTAGAGAATTACTCCTATTGCAAAGTAGTGATTGGGCCTTTATTATGAAGACGGGTACGATGGTCGAGTATGCCATTAAAAGAACGAAGAACCATATCAACCGCTTTAATACCCTCTACGACCAAATAAAATATAACCGGATTGATAGTGACTATTTGCATCGTCTTGAAGAACGGGACGATATATTCCCCAATATAGATTATAAAATATACCAAAACTCCCAAAGCTTTGATAGAATCCCGGAAGCAATCTTGGCATAAATAGTTATCGAATATAAAAATCGCATTAAACTAATTTATGTAAATTACTTTTAATATCGATGGCCCCCGTGCTTTTGTACCCAAACGATTTGCATACAAAAGCACGGAGTTACGGAAAAGTATTTTTTATACTTACTTTTTGCTCAAAGCAAAAATGTAGATTATTAAATGACTATTCAATAAAATACTTCTTCTAAACAAAGTCCAATTGCCGGCGCAGTTGGACCCGCTTTCCCCCGATCTCTGGCTAAAATGATTCTTTCCATTGACGAGGGTTCTAATTTATCTCTACCTATCATAATAAGAGTTCCAACAATATTTCTTACCATATGATAAAGAAAACCATTGGCGTTGATTGTAAAAGTAATCAAAGGACCATTTGATTCCATATAGCAGAAATTAACCACCCGATTCGTATCCAAAACTGTTGAACCACTTGCCTGGAAGGATTTGAAATCTTTCTCTCCGATTAAAAAACCAAGCGTTTCCTGCATTCTCGGAATATTTAAAGCCCATCGATAATGATAAACAATATTTCTCTCAAAAAGCGGTCTTTCTTCGGAATTATAAATACGATAGCAATATGTCTTACTTTTAGCCGAATACCGGGCATGAAAATCAATGGGAACCTCATAAATATCCCTTACTACGATATCTGCCGGTATAAGAGAATTCATTGCCTTTTGAAACTTTTCATCCGCAAGCTTCGAATAGGCTTGAAAATGAATAACTTGCCCTTTGGCATGAACTCCTGCATCTGTCCGCCCTGCTCCATAAATATGAATTTTTTCTCCAGTAATACGCGCGATTGCTTTCTCAAGCTCAGCCTGAATTGTCGGCCCGTTTTTCTGCAGTTGAAAACCAGCATATGCCGTTCCTTCATAGGCGATAATCATCTTAAACTTTTTCAATAAACTATCCATGAAATACCCAAAGTCCTTATAAAAAATTAAGGCCCGCCCTGGTTTATCTCCAAAGCCGACCCTTAAAATTCTTATTCAACAACCATTAAACTAATTCCAAAATTACCATTGGTGCGGCATCCCCACGGCGCGGACCAATTTTTAAAATCCGGGTATACCCGCCATTCCGTTCTTTATAACGACCGGCAATCTCCTCGAATAACTTTTGTAATACTTCCGGTTCCGTGATTACCCCAGCTGCAACACGTCTGGAATTTAAATCGCCTTTTTTTGCTAAAGTAATCATCTTTTCAGCAACCGAACGTGCTTCTTTCGCCTTAATTTCGGTTGTCTCTATTCGGCCATGCATAAAAAGGGCTGTAACTAAAGCACGGAAAAGAGCTTTCCTATGTGCAGACTCACGTCCTAATTTTCGTTCCAGCATAACGACACCTCCTCATCAATCTTCAGACTTTCGTAGCATCAATCCTAAACTTTCCATTTTTTGTTGAACTTCTTCCAAAGATTTACGGCCCAAATTTCTGACTTTCATCATATCTTCTTCAGTCTTCCGAGTCAATTCTTCGACCGTATTGATACCAGCTCTCTTCAAACAATTATAAGAACGAACCGACAGATCCAATTCTTCAATAGTCATTTCGAGGATTTTATTTTTGGATTCCTCTTCTTTTTCAACCATGATTTCAGCTTTACCTGCGGTTTGACTCAAATTAACAAACAGCATTAAATGCTCGGTCATAATCTTGGCAGATAGCGAAACAGCCTCTACCGGACTAATACTACCGTCAGTCCAAACTTCCAACACTAACCGATCGTAATCGGTAATCTGTCCAACCCTGGTATGTTCAACAACATAATTTACCTTGAGTACCGGCGAAAATCGGGCATCGACTCCGATAACCCCAATAATATTTTCTGCGCCTTTATTTCTTTCAGCTGGACTATATCCCCGGCCGCGGTCAAGAGTCAGTTCCATGTTCAATGAACCGCCACTTGAAACTGTAGCTAGATATAAATCAGGGTTTAGAATTTCGACATCACTTGGTACTTGAATATCCGCCGCTGTAACTCTTTTTTCATTCTTAATTTGCAGACGGACCTTTTTGGGACAATCACCATGGATCTTTACCAATAATTGTTTTAAATTCAAAACGATATCAGTGGTATCCTCAACAACCCCCGGAATTGTTGAAAATTCATGAAGGACTCCATCAATTTTAACGGACGTTACCGCATAACCCGGCAGGGATGAGAGGAGGATCCGACGGAGCGAGTTGCCCAGTGTTGTCCCATAGCCTCTTTCCAAAGGTTCAATGACGAAGACACCATAACGTTCTCTGTCATTACTTTCTTCTATGGTAATTTTGGGCTTTTCGATCTCGATCAATAATTAACCCTCCTTCTCGCATTCAGCGAATATCACTCTTAATATTTTTTTTTTTTGAATATATTCAAATTGATTAACGTGAATACAATTCAACGATTAAATGTTCTTGAACTGGAATATCAATTTGTTCCCTGGTCGGTAAGGATTTTACTTTACCGCTATGACCTGCCGGATTGCTTTCCAGCCACTCAGGTATGGTCCGTCCTGCAGCGTCTTCGATGTTTTCCTTCACTTTCGTGGAATTTAAACTACCTTCCCGAATAGTAATCACATCGCCTGCTTTTAATAATATGGACGGTATATTAACTTTCTTGTCATTAACAAGAAAATGTCCATGAAGAACTAATTGACGTGCTTCTTTACGGGATGCAGCATATCCCAAACGATAAACAACATTGTCTAATCGGGTCTCCAGAATTTGAAGCAAGTTTTGACCGGTAATTCCTTTTTTTCTTTCAGCTAAAGTGAAATAACCTGAAAACTGACGCTCCAAAATTCCATAGATACGGCGAAGTTTTTGCTTTTCCCGAAGCTGAATGCCATACTCGGAAACTTTCTTGCGATCCTGACCATGTTGACCAGGAGCAAAAGCCCGTTTCCCCACACTACACTTATTACTATAACAACGATCGCCTTTTAAATAAAGCTTCTCGCCTTCGCGACGACATAATCTGCATACTGCTTCTGTATATCTAGCCATTAAACTTATTACACCTCCATTATACTCTACGACGTTTTGGCGGACGACAACCATTATGAGGAATTGGTGTGACATCTTTAATCAGGTTTACAAACAAACCCGCAGCTTGTAATGAACGGATAGCCGCTTCACGACCGGCTCCTGGTCCCTTTACAAAGACTTCCACACTCTTCATCCCATGATCGATGGCAATTTTAGCAGCTTCTTCGGCAGCCATACCGGCAGCAAAAGGAGTACTTTTACGGGAACCCTTGAATCCCATATGCCCAGCACTTGCCCATGATAATACATTTCCAGTCGGATCAGAGATGGTAACAATCGTATTATTAAAGGTGGAATGAATGTGCGCCACCCCAGTATCGACATGTTTACGTTCTTTTTTACGTGCCCGTACACCTTTTTTGGCAACAACAGGTTTTGCCATTTAAATTACCTCCTATTCGTTATACTCAAGTTGCATTTCAATTTATAAATATCTTGTTGAAGTAACTTGGTATTAAGCCTTTCTTTTTGCACCGACTGTCTTTTTAGGTCCCTTTCTAGTCCGGGCATTGGTCTTAGTCCGTTGTCCCCGAACGGGTAAACCCCGTCGATGGCGAAGCCCACGATAACTTCCAATTTCAATTAAACGTTTAATGTTAAGTGACTCTTCACGTCTAAGATCGCCTTCGACTTTATAGTCACGGTCGATTACTTCCCGAAGTCTAGTTACTTCTTCTTCGGTTAGATCCCGGACGCGGGTATCAGGATTGACGCCGGCTTTTGCCAATACTTCTTTTGAAGTGGTCAGTCCTAATCCATAAAGATATGTGAGAGCTATCTCTACTCGTTTATCACGTGGCAAATCCACGCCTGCAATACGTGCCATTATATTACCTCCTATTTGGATGGGTTCATTAGTCTTTGTGACAATTGTTATCGTTCAGAGCCGCCAGCAGCCGACTGTAAAATCCCAGCCGTAAACAATAACCCTAACAAACAACTAATGTTTGTTAACTTTGAATTTTTAACCTTGTTTTTGCTTGTGCTTGGGATTATCACAGATTACCATAACTCGACCCTTACGCTTAATAATCTTGCAGTGTTCACAAACTGGCTTTACAGAAGGTCTAATCTTCATGGAAAATCCTCCTTTAAAACTTAATTTTAATTTATGTCTAAACTTTAAAAGGTAGGGAAATTTACTTAAAACGATAAATAATCCGTCCTCGGGTTAGATCATATGCCGATAGCTCAACAGTAACTTTATCGCCCGGCAAAATTTTAATAAAATTCATACGCATTTTCCCGGAAATATGAGCTAAAACCTTATGGCCATTTTCCAACTCGACTCGAAACATCGCGTTAGGTAATGGTTCAACTACGGTTCCTTCGACTTCTATTACGTCTTGTTTACCCATCGAACCGCTCCCCTTCCTCAAGTTCGTTTTTCAATCTTTTAATTGCTTCTTTCACTTGAATATCTCCTATTGACTCACCTTTTAACAAATTTTCTTCAATTTCTTTGGCAATGAGCATCTTAACTTTTACATGTTTTAAATTCTTTTTTTTAGCCCTGGCAACCGGATGTTTACTTCCATCAGCGATCTCAATATAATGATCATCAATCATTCCAATAATCAAATAAATTTGATTCGTATCCCGTCCTGAAGTTGAAATTATCAATTGCCCAAAGCGTAAACCATCAACTGTAGTAATCATTTTAAATTTTAGGCAATAACTCGGGTCGCAACAAAGTTAATATTTCCGGCCCATTGTCAGTTACTGCCACAGTATGTTCAAAATGAGCTGAGTATTTATGATCCGCTGTTCGAACCGTCCAATTATCTTTTGTATCAACATCAACTTCATACGTACCGATATTGACCATAGGTTCAATTGCGAGAACCATTCCCAGCTTTAACACGGGATTAAAATCATTGCCCACAAAATTGGGTATCTGAGGGGCTTCATGCATTTTACGACCAATCCCATGTCCCACAAAATCTCTTACCACTGAAAATCCATTACTTTCAACATACTGCTGTATTGCCCCTGAAATATCATATAAACGGTTCCCCGATTTGGCTTGGTGAATTCCTTTATATAAAGCCTCTTCCGTGACCTGGATTAACTTTTTGGCTTCGTCAGATATTGTCCCTACCGGCACAGTAATCGCTGAATCCGCATAAAAGTTTTGATATATAACTCCATAATCAAGACCGATAATATCACCATTTTTAAGAATACGGCTACCGGGAATACCATGTACTACTTCTTCGTTTACCGAAGCACATAAGGATGCAGGAAAACCGTTATAACCCTTGAAAGCAGGGATTGCATTAAATTGCCTGGTTTTTTGTTCAGCCCTTCTATCAAGTTCAACTAAACTTATACCTGGGCGAATTGCTGCTCTCAATTCCTCAAGAACTGCCGCCAGGATACTTCCTGCAATCTTCATTACGGCAATCTCCGAAGGAGATTTGAGAATGATCATTAGGGCTTAACCCCCAACTCATTACATATTTTTTCATAAAGGGCCTGAATTCCTTCTTGCCCGTTAAAACTATGCAAAACGCCTTTGTTGCGGTAATATGCGATCAATGGTTCAGTTTGACTATTATAAACTTCCAAGCGTTTGCTCACAGTTTCAGGAGTATCATCCGCTCTTTGATAAACTTCACCGCCACAATGATCACAAATCCCGTCAACTTTCGATTTCTTGGTTTCAATATGATAAACTGCGGCGCAATTGCGGCAAACCCTACGACCGGTTAATCGCTTTAAAAGAATGGAAGAATCAACTTCGATATTAATTACCGCATCAACTTTTTTGCCGTTTTCATTGAGAAAACCGTCCAACGAATCGGCTTGAGGGACCGTCCTTGGAAATCCATCAAGAAGGAATCCGTTTTTACAATCATCTTTCAGGAGGCGCTCTTTGACAATTCCAATAACGACTTCATCCGGAACCAATTGTCCGCTATCCATATATCTTTTGGCTTCGGTGCCTAGTGGTGTGCCTTCCTTAATAGCGGCCCGAAAAATATCACCGGTAGAAATATGAGGAATACTGAACCTTTTAAGTAATAACTCTGCCTGGGTTCCTTTACCGGCACCAGGAGGTCCTAACAAAATTAAATTCATTGATTTTTCCTCCCACCTAGAATGTATTGGCAGCCCACATTACGGACTTAGCACATCATAAAACTCAACCAACCCCGGCGCAGGTTTTGCGCTCTCGCACCTTCTCTGATAGCCGGGATTGATTATTATTTTAAGAATCCTTCGTATTGCCGCATTAATAGTTGAGCTTCGATTTGTTTCATAGTATCGATTGCTACGCCTACCGCGATCAATAACGCAGTACCACCAAAGTATAATTGTAAACTCTTAAAACCTGGTAAAAAGTTGATCAAATAAGGCAATAAGGCAATAATTGTCAGAAACAAAGCACCAGCCAATGTTATCCGAGTTAATACACGATCCAAATATTCGGCAGTCGGTTTTCCAGGTCGAATCCCCGGAATAAATCCGCCATATTTTTTCATATTATTGGAAACTTCCAGCGGATTGAAAGTCACTGCTGTATAAAAATAGGTAAAGATAAAAATGAAAAGTGCGTACAACACTAAATATAAAGTCCGACCCGGGTAAAACGCAAGCAAAAATTTGGCAAACCAGTTGGTTTTATCAGCAATGAACTGACCCAAAGTCGGCGGAAAAGCTAATATTGACGACGCAAAGATGATTGGGATAACTCCTGATTGGTTCACTTTCATGGGAAGATAAGTTGAACCACCGCCGTACATTTTACGGCCAACCATTCTTTTTGCATATTGCACAGGAATCTTCCGTTCACCCTGTGTAACAAATACAACTGCAGCGACAATAAAAACAGCTAAAATCGCAAATAAAATGATGCTAAAAAATGAAGTTCCTATCCCTTTGCTGCTTACTGTAGAAAACATGGTAAAAGTACCTGGAATAATACGGGCCACAATACCGGCAAAGATTAACATTGATATACCATTACCGATACCACGCTCTGAAATAACTTCACCCAACCACATTAAAAATACCGAACCAGCGGTTAAAGTTGAAATAATCAGAATAAAATCCCAAGCCGTTGGATTGATCATAGCGCCCCTAAATCCAAAAGCCATGGCACCACCTTGAATAATTGCAAGGATCACGGTACCATATCGAACATATTGGTTGATCACCTTGCGACCTTCATTACCTTCTTTAGCCAACTGCTCTAACTGTGGAATCACCATTGTTAGAAGTTGGACAATAATTGACGATGTGATGTAAGGATTTACACTCATCGCAAACACCGACATTTTACGGAGCGCACCACCGGCTAACATATCCAGTAAGCCAAATAGATCCCCCCCGCCGCCAAAAAGGTTTTCCAAAGCCTTTTGGTCCCATGGGCCCGGCGCAGGAATATGAGCCCCCAACCTAAAAATGCCTAACAACACCAAAGTCCAAATAAGTTTTTTACGTAAATCCGGAAGTTTAAAGGCAGTCTTTAGAGCTTCTAGCAATTAAATCACCTCTACTTTGCCACCGACTTTTTCGATTTTTTCAATCGCCGATTTACTAAAACTGTTACTCTTAACGGTTAACTTCTTTTCCAATTCGCCGTTTCCTAAAACTTTCACTCCATTACCAACTTTTTTAATTAAACCCTTTTCCAATAAAAGAGTTGGAGTGACTTCCGTTCCATTATCAAAAAGATTTAATTTTTCTAAAGCAACTTCGACCCATTCATGGCGGAATTTATTATTAAATCCGCGTTTCGGCAGTCTGCGTTGTAAAGGTGTTTGACCGCCTTCGAAAGCCGGGCCTTTTCCTCCACCTGAGCGGGCCTTTTGGCCTTTATGCCCTTTCGCAGAGGTTTTACCTAATCCAGAACCAATACCGCGTCCAACTCGCTTAGGAGCGGTTTTCGCACCGGGTGCCGGCGCCAGTTCATATAACTTCATCAGAGGACACCCCCTAGGCTTCTTCTTTGACTTCGACTAAATGTTCTACTGTTTTTATCATTCCACGGATAGCTGGAACATCGGCCTTTGACAGACTTTGGTTTAAATGTTTAAAACCAAGAGCTGCAATTGTCGCTCGTTGTACCGGCTTTCTGCCAATCGTACTATGCTTCCAAGTAACAATGATCATTTTATTCTTTTCAGTTTTCTTTCTAGGCATATCTTTCCCTCCTAGCCAAGGATCTCTTCAACGCTTTTACCACGGCGTTCCGCTACGATTTGCGGTTGTTTAAGTTCCCTTAAGCCTGTCATGGTAGCATTAACCACATTGAGCGCGTTGGATGATCCAAGAGATTTGGTTAATATATCGCGAATACCAGCGCTTTCCAAAACTGCTCTGACAGGACCGCCGGCAATAACTCCAGTTCCAGGTGCAGCAGGCTTTAACATAACTTTTCCTGCTCCGAATTGCCCTTCAATTTCATGAGGGATTGTAGTCCCTTTTAAAGGAACCTCAATCAAATTCTTTTTGGCATCTTCTACCCCTTTGCGAATTGCTTCAGGGACTTCCGCGGCTTTACCAAGGCCCGTTCCAACATGGCCTTTTCCGTCGCCGACTACTACTAATGCACTAAAGCTAAATCGCCGTCCACCTTTGACAACTTTAGCTACCCGATTAATACGGACAACTTTTTCAGTTAGCTCAAGATTACTGGCGTCAATAATTCGTTTCATTCCAATCCTCCTCTCAGCCTAAAATTCTAGGCCGCCCTCTCTAGCGGCAGTTGCTAATGCTGCTACCCGGCCATGATAAATCTGACCGCCTCTATCAAAAACAACCTGTTTAATACCTTTTTCAATTGCTTTTTTAGCAATTGTTGTCCCTACTATTTTGGCGGCTTCGATATTTCCGCTTTTGCCATCTAAACTTTTCCGTAATTCAGGATCTAAGGTAGAAACAGTCAACAAAGTAGTTCCCTTAACATCATCAATCACTTGAGCGTAAATATGATGTAAACTACGAAATACACTTAAGCGCGGACGTTCCGCAGTTCCGGATATTTTTTTGCGCAAACGGATATGCCTTCGCATACGCGCTTCACGACGTTTGGTTTTACTAAACATATCAGGCCACTCCTTTCGCAGGGGATTTAAATACTAAGTTGCTTTTTAAGATTGAAAGTAACTTAGTATTACTTCTTCCCGGCTTTACCTGCTTTACCGGCTTTACGACGAACGAATTCATTCTCGTACTTAATACCCTTACCTTTATAAGGTTCAGGCTCACGAACAGCTCGGACTTGCGCCGCCATCTGTCCAACAACTTGTTTATCTACACCTTTAACAATAATTTTAGTCGGAACAGGAACTTCAAATTCGATTCCCTCAAGAGGAACGAGCTCCACAGGATGAGAATAACCAATCGTTAATACCAAATTTTTCCCTTGTTTCGCTGCCCTATAACCAACACCATTAATATCTAAGGATTTAGAAAAGCCAGCAGTTACTCCCTGGACCATATTGTTAACTAAAGACCTGGTTAAACCGTGTAATGCTCGATGCTCCTTCTCATCTGAAGGCCGATCAACTTTAACCAAGTTACCGTCAACAGATAATTTCATATCAGGATGTACATCTTGGGTTAATTTGCCCTTAGGTCCACTAACCTTTACAGTATTGCCAATAATTTCAATTTGTACTCCTTGAGGTATTTCTATGGGTTTACGTCCAATTCGAGACAAATTTTACACCCCCGATCATTATAGTTCATAGTTATTTAGTTATCGGTTATTAGTGGTGAATAAAATTTACACGCAACAAATCAACTAATAAACTTAATAACTAATGACTAGTAACTAATTACTTATAGCTTAATCTTACCACACATAGCAGATAACTTCGCCGCCAATACCCTCTGTGCGAGCTTTGCGGTCCGTCATAATTCCTTTGGAAGTGGATAAAACCGCGATACCGAGACCACCTAAAACTTTAGGAATTTCTTCTTTGTGTGCGTAAACACGGAGACCCGGTTTACTAATCCGTTTTAATCCGGAGATCACATTTTCTTTGCCGTTATATTTCAAATAAACACGCAAAGTGCCTTGAGGGCCATTATCAACAGATTCATAATCTTGGACATAACCCTCTTCTTTGAGAATTTTGGCCAATTCAATTTTCACTTTTGATGATGGAATTTCTACAACTTTATCCCGAGCTATCGTCGCATTTCTAATTCGGGTAAGCATATCTGCAATAGGATCTGTCATAACCATCTAAAAATCAACCTCCTTCCGTTTGGCGGAAAAACTACATGATTAACATGAGAAACATGACAAACATGTTCACCATGTGCATTTACCAACTTGCTTTGGTAACACCTGGGAGTTCGCCATTATGGGCTAACTTTCGAAAACAAATACGGCACATCCCAAATTTGCGCATATACGCATGAGGCCGACCGCAAATCTTACAGCGGTTATGTTGACGAACCGCATATTTCGGAGTACGACTTGCCTTAATAATCATCGACGTCTTGGCCATTTGTTTATTCCTCCTTTTGGCTAAGCTCTAAAGGGCATTCCCATTAACTTCAATAATTCAAAAGCTTCTTCATCGTTCTTCGCTGAAGTTACAATTACAATGTCCATTCCCCGGACTTTATCTACCTTATCGTAATTAATCTCAGGGAAAATCAGCTGGTCATGAACGCCAAGGGTATAATTACCACGTCCATCAAAAGATTTCGGTGAAACCCCTTTAAAATCACGAATTCTTGGTAAAGAGATATTAAAAAGTTTATCCAAAAAATCATCCATTCTCGAACCGCGCAACGTAACCATACAACCAATCGGCGCACCGGCACGTACTTTAAAAGCAGCAATCGATTTCTTTGCTTTAGTGACAACCGGTTTTTGTCCTACGATGGTCGTCATATCTCCCAGGGCAGCATCAATTGCTTTAGCATCACTTGTTGCATCGCCGACGCCCATATTAATGACGACTTTCTTGATTTCAGGAATTTGCATGACATTCTTGTAACCAAATTTGTTTTTTAATGCGGGAACTGCATCCCGTAAATATTTTTCCTTAAACCGCGACAACTGTCGCACCTCCCTCCGCTATCAATCTAAAGTCTTTCCACAATGCCGACAAATCCTTACTCCGTTTCCATCAGCTCCACGTTCATTTTTAAAACGGGTAGGCTGATTGCAACCGGAACAGACTATCATTACTTTGGAGGTCTTAATCGGTAATGCTTTATCGATCACGCCGCCTTGTGGATTTGACTTGGTAGGTTTGGCATGTTTTTTTGCAAGATTAAGTCCTTCTACAATAACAGTGCTTGCTTCTGGAAGCACTTTTTGTATTTTACCACGACGCCCTTGATCCTTACCAGAAATCACAACAATCTCGTCGCCTTTTTTTAACCTAACATTTCCGGCCATCTTTAAATCCTCCTCTCGTAGCCTTTTGTACTCTTGTTACAAAACTTCCGGGGCCAAAGAAACAATCTTCATAAAGTTCTTATCACGGAGTTCCCTGGCTACGGGCCCAAAGATACGAGTTCCCTTGGGATTATTTTGGTCACTTAAGATGACTGCAGCATTATCATCAAAACGAATGTATGAGCCATCAGGCCGTTTTGTTTCTTTCGTCGTACGAACAACAACTGCTTTTACAACGTCGCCTTTCTTCACGCTGCCGCCACCGGTTGCTCCTTTACGGGAAGCTGAAGGTGGTAAAGCATCCTTGACACTTGCGACAATTATATCTCCAACCCGGGCATATCTTTTTTTCGAACCGCCTAAAACTCGGATACACATTAATTGTTTAGCCCCTGAATTATCAGCAACAGTTAAAAAAGTTTGTGGTTGAATCACGGTTGGTTCCTCCTTCCAATCGGAATAAAATACCTGTTATTATTTTGCCTTTTCAATAATCGTAACAACACGCCATCTTTTGTCTTTGCTTAATGGACGTGATTCCATGACTTTGACTGTGTCACCAACCCGGCATTCATTTTGTTCATCATGAGCTTTTAGTTTGCTGGTTTGTTTGACAATCCGGCCGTATAACGGGTGCTTTACCAACCGTTCAACCGCCACGACTACGGTCTTATCCATCTTATCACTAACTACTTGACCTACTCTTGTTTTTCGAAGCAAGCGATCAGCCATCTTATTTCCTCCTCTGCCACATTTCCAATCAGTGAAACGTCCTTTTAAATCATCATCAGAAAGGTGACGTTTTTCCTTGCATTTGGCGTTTTTCTTTAAACTCAAACGTCAAACTCATGCTTTATGGATTCCAAGTTCACGTTCGCGCATGACCGTCAAAACACGGGCAATACTTTTCCGCACATCTTTTACCCGCATTGAATTATCTAATTGTCCGGTGGCAAGCTGAAAACGAAGATTAAATAATTCCTCTTTCAAACTATTCAAATTGGTTTTTAATTCATCAGGAGTCATATCTCTGATTTCTTTAACTTTCATTGACTTCACCACCCGCTTCCTCTCGTTTTATCAGTTTACATTTGATAGGAAGTTTATGAGCTGCCAAACGAATTGCTTCACGGGCCATTTCTTCCTCGACACCCGTTACTTCAAAAAGAATTCTACCCGGCTTTACTACTGCCACCCAATGTTCCGGAGAACCCTTACCACTACCCATACGAGTTTCAGCCGGCTTTGCTGTAACAGGTTTATCAGGGAAAATTTTAATCCAAACTTTTCCGCCACGCTTGGTATAACGTGTTAAAGCAATACGGGCCGCTTCAATCTGGACATTCGTTATCCAGCCGGGTTCGAGAGCCTGTAAACCATAATCACCCAAAATCAATTGGGAACCTTTAATGGCTTTACCCCTCATCCGACCGCGGGACACTTTACGATGTTTAACGCGTTTTGGTACTAACATCCTTAAACGCCTCCTTCGGCAGCAACTTTTACGTTGTTCCGCTTTTTAGCTGGCGGGAGGATTTCACCCTTGTAAATCCATACTTTGACACCAATTTTACCATAGGTTGTATTGGCTTCCGCAAAGCCGTAATCAATATCAGCCCTCAAGGTATGCAAAGGAACTTTACCCTCGCTATAGCCTTCGGTACGGGCGATTTCTGCTCCCATTAAACGACCGCTGCACTTCACCTTAACACCTTGGGCTCCGAATTTCATCGTTCTTCCGATGGATTGCTTCATGGCCCGACGGAAAGAAGTACGGCGCTCCAATTGGAAAGCAATATTCTCCGCCACCAATTGAGCATTAAGTTCCGGGGTTTTAACTTCGGCAATGTTCAGTTGAACTTGTTTACCGGAGAAAGTTTCAATTTCCTTCCGGATCACTTCAACTTCAGTGCCTTGGCGTCCAATAACCATACCCGGTCGGGCAGTATGGATGGTAACCTTTATACGGTTAGCTGCCCTTTCAATTTCAATTTTAGCTATTCCGGAGGTATAAAGGCGCTTTTTAATAAACTTTCGAATTTTAAGATCCTCTAAGATTAATCCGGAATACTCTTTTTTCTGAGCAAACCAGCGGCCTTCCCAATCTTTGATAATGCCGACTCTTAACCCTATCGGATGGATTTTCTGGCCCATAATTAGCCCTCCTTCTCCGCAACTACAATTGTAATATGACTGGTCCTTTTGTGAATTAAGGATGCACGGCCTTGGGCCCGGGGCATCTGTCTTTTCATTGTCGGACCTTGATCGACGTATGCTTCGCGTACAATCAGTCGATCACGATTTAATTTTTGATTGTTCTCAGCATTAGCAATCGCGGATTTTAAAACTTTACCAACGACTTCAGCTGAAAATCTCGGTGTAAATTTTAAGATGGTCTGTGCATCATTGACCCCTTTACCACGAATCAGGTCGATAACCTGCCGGGCTTTACGGGGAGCTATGCGAACAAAACGTGCAATAGCTTTACTTTCCAAACTTATTCCTCCCCTAGTGAGGCTTAAGGTCTATCGATTATGCTGAAAGCTTAATACCTGACCTTATTCCTACCAATTTCTAGACTTCTATCCGAAGTCCAAGGATCTAAATTCATCGCAAAATCATTTTGCTGCAGTGGTTTTTTCGGTATGAGAACCATGCCCGCGGAAAGAACGGGTAGGAGCAAATTCCCCTAATTTATGGCCTACCATATCTTCGGTAATATAAATCGGAACATGTTTCCGACCATCATGAATCGCTAAAGTATGGCCAACCATCTCCGGAAATATCGTTGAGCTGCGTGACCAGGTCTTAATGACTTTTTTATCACCTTTAGAATTCATGTCTTGAATCTTTTTTATTAAACTTAATTCAACGTATGGTCCTTTTTTAATAGAACGAGACACTATAGTTCCCTCCTTAACTCTTCCGCACGTATTGTGCGGCACACTTTAAGCCCGCCGTTTAACAATTAAGCGATCGGAGGCTTTATGTTTACGGGTTCGATGGCCTAGAGCAGGTTTACCCCAAGGAGTAACTGGTGCTCTTCCAATCGGCGAACGGCCTTCACCACCGCCATGAGGATGGTCGATTGGATTCATAACAACACCGCGGTTTGCAGGCCTTTTTCCTAACCATCTTGAACGGCCGGCTTTTCCAATTGAAACATTTTCATGTTCAACATTACCGACTTGACCGATGGTAGCCATACAATTCACGTGAATCAGTCTCATCTCACCGGAGGGTAAACGAACATTGGCGAATTCGCCCTCTTTAGCCATTAACTGAGCACCCGCACCGGCTGTACGAACAAGTTTTGCACCGCAGTCTTTCTTAACTTCAATATTATGGATAATGGTACCAACAGGAATATTGGTTAATGGTAAAGAATTTCCCGGTTTAATATCGGAATTAGCACCCGACACAACGGTATCACCAACATTTAAACCAATTGGAGCAAGAATATATCTCTTTTCGCCGTCCGCATAATGCAATAATGCTATACGAGCCGAACGGTTCGGATCATATTCAATTGCAGCAACTTTAGCAGGAACATCAACCTTTTCACGTTTAAAGTCAATGACACGGTACATCCGCTTATGTCCGCCACCACGATGACGAACTGTTAATCTTCCGAACGAATTCCGGCCGCCACTTTTCGTCAACGGCTCAAGCAATGATTTCTCAGGACTTGTTTTGGTGATTTCTGCAAAGTCCGATACCGACATAAATCTTCTGCCAGGTGAGGTTGGCTGGTATTTTTTTACCGGCATTTTCCTGACCTCCCTACTTATTTGTTATTAGTTAAAATAATCAAATGCCTTCAAAGAATTCAATCCGGCTACCCTTTTTCAAAGTTACAGTAGCCCTTTTCCAGCTGGGACGACGTCCTTCATGACGACCCATCCGCTTGATCTTTCCCATGATATTGGTAGTATTTACCGATTTCACTTTAACATTGAAAATAGATTCAACGGCTTGTTTGATTTCAGTTTTATTGGCCTTTTGATCAACCATAAAACAATATTTATTTTCTTCCATCATTTTGGTGGTTTTTTCGGTAATCACCGGTCGTTTAATCAATTCTCTCGCTTCCATTAAGCCAGCGCCCCCTCCACCTTGCCCACTGCATCTTTGGTGATGACCAAATGATCATGAGCTAAAATATCGTAAACATTTAAACCTTCAGTAACCATTGTTGTGACGCCCGGAATATTGCGGGCTGATTTATACAAGTTACCATCCAAATCAGCAGTCACTATCAAGGCTTTATTCACTTTTAGATCACCTAAAATTCCAGTCATAACTTTTGTTTTAGGTTCACTAAAATTAAAACTATCAAGAACGATAATCTCGCCTGCCTCAACTTTAGCGGATAAAGCCGATTTTAATGCCTGACGTCGCGCTTTTTTAGGAAGATTATAACCATAAGCGCGCGGCGAAGGCCCAAAGATGATTCCCCCACCGGTCCATAACGGAGAACGTCTGCTACCAGCCCGGGCTTGACCCGTTCCTTTTTGTTTCCAAGGCTTACGTCCGCCGCCTCTGACAGCGGAACGATTTTTAACTGACGAAGTACCCTGTCTCCTCGATGCAAGTTGCATGACAACTGCCTCGTGCAATAACGCTTTATTTACTTTGACGGCAAAAATGTTATCGTTTAGGGCGATTTCGCCTACCTGTGAGCCTTTCGTATTATAAACAGGTACGGTCGGCATCGGATTCCCTCCTCTTTTGAAAGTCCATCCCTTATTGTTTAGCCGCTTTGACGGTCTTTTTCACAACCACAAATGCACCGTTAGGGCCAGGGATAGCACCCTTAATTAGTATCAAATTTCGTTCGGCATCAACCCGAACAACTTTTAAACCTTGAACTGTTGTTTGAACTCCACCGAGACGGCCTGGTAAACGACGTCCTTTAAAAACACGGGCCGGATCAGTGGCGCCGAGAGAACCGGTTCGTCGGTGATACATCGAACCATGAGCCATTGGCGCGCGATTGAAGTTCCAACGTTTGATAACACCAGCAAACCCTTTGCCTTTTGAAGTTCCAGTTACATCAACATACTCGCCTTCTGCGAATACATCAGCTTTTAACACTTGACCGAGTTCAAAATTTTCATCGGTATCCACATGTAATTCTTTAAGGAACTTAAATGGTTTCACCCCGGCTTTGCTGAAATGACCTTTCATCGGTTTATTGCTTAACCGTTCTTTTTGTTCCGAAAAACCAAGTTGAATGGCATCGTATCCATCGGTTGCTACAGTTTTCTTTTGAGTAACCACACAGGGTCCGGCTTCTAGAACAGTTACCGGCACAGCCTGACCATTTGAAACGAAAACCTGAGTCATTCCTATTTTTTTCCCTAAAATTCCTTTGGCCATTTCTTGCACCTCCTTAACACAATTGACAATTTCACATTGACAATTGATAATGAAAATAATCGATTTTATAATTTGATTTCAATATCTACACCAGCCGGAAGGTCTAAGCGCATTAATGCGTCCACGGTTTTGGAGCTTGGGTCCAAGATATCAATGAGTCTTTTATGAGTCCTCATTTCAAATTGTTCCCGTGAATCTTTATCAACATGGACCGATCGTAAGACAGTATAGATATTTTTTTCTGTTGGAAGTGGAATAGGCCCGGAAACGTAAGCACCAGTCCTTTTCGCCGTCTCGACAATCTTTTCCGCTGACTGATCGAGTAATTTATGATCAAATGCCTTAAGGCGAATCCTGATTTTTTGAGTGGCCATAAACTTTCCCTCCTCTTGGTCAATGAAAGAATTGAGAAGTCAGAATCGATAACGCATTTATCGCAACCTGTCGAACAATTCCGACTTCTAATTTTTTCTGTAGACCGGATTTTTATATCCCAAATTCAATATTACTCAATAATCTTGGTGATAACGCCGGAACCAACGGTACGGCCGCCTTCACGAATTGCAAACCGCAGTCCTTCTTCCATTGCAACCGAGGTAATTAACTCAATTGACATTTCAATGCTGTCTCCA